>JAJEIE010000018.1 GCA_022827625.1 Candidatus Poribacteria bacterium
ATCATCAAAGTTTACGGATTGGAAACCCAAGTCTTTAGACTTGGGAGGAAAATCCGCCCTCGTGTGTAAGTCTATAACGTTTTTTGAAAAAACACTTGACATTTTTAGTAAACTGTGGTTTAATAAACATATCACGTTGGCAGACATTCACAGCGTCACCGCAAGGTGGCGTGTCTGCCTACCCACTGTGAAGGGGTTAAAAGCGTGATACGTGATAGACCATGAAACGAACCTTTAAATACCGTGCGAATCCGACGCAAGCACAGGAACGTTGGCTTTTTGCGGAGTTGCGCCATCAGAAGCAGTTGCAGAACTATATGCTCCAGATGCGCAATCAGATGTGGGACTATGGACGTATCTCTGTATCGCTTTATGACCAGATTAACCATCTGAAGCACCTGCGCGCTGCCACCTCTCACTATTCCGAACATCCCCAGGATATGCAGGTATCGACGATCAAGCGAGTTAACGCAGCCCATGAGCATTTTCAACGCCGTTGCAAAGAGGGTGCGGAGAAAAAAGGATACCCGCGCTACAAATCCTCTGTGCGATCATTGACGTGGAGTTTGCGAAAACACAAGCTTAAAACAGGTGAACGTGTTCGTCAGACCCCTATTCGTGAAACAGGGAGACGGCAGAACCTGTTGAAAGTGCCGAAACTCGGTGAAGTCAAAATCCGTCAGCACCGTCGGTTCATCGGAGACCCGAAAGAGGTCACGTTGAAAAAGACGGCGCGGGGCTGGTATGTCTTTATCGTTTGCGAAGTGCCTGACACGTTGAAATGTGTTCCAAAATCCGCTTGTGGTGTGGATGTCGGCACACACGACTTTCTGACGACTTCTGAAGGTGAAAAAGTCCCGAATCCTCGCTTTTATCGACAAGCTGAACGCAAACTCGCGAAACTTCAGCGTGAGTTGTCGCGTAAGCAGTACCGAAGTCGAAGATGGTATAAGGCAAAAGACGCGTTGGCAAAACAGTCCGATATTGTTGCTTGTCAACGCCTTGACTTTATCGCCAAGACCGCCTACAAACTTTTTCACCACAACGGCTTTGACGCGGTCGTCGCCGAGAACCTGAAGCCAAGCAACATGGTCAAGAACCGATACCTTGCCAAGTCTATTTCGGATGCGTCTTGGGGCATGTTCTTTGACTGGTGCAACTGGTTGGCAAAGCGCGATGGCAAACACTTCCATCAAGTGCCGCCGCAGAACACGAGCCAAACCTGTTCGGAGTGTTGTCAGAAATCGCCTATTACACTGAAGTTGTCTGAACGTCTGTTCCATTGTAAATCCTGTGGACTCAAACTCGACCGCGACCACAACGCGGCTTTAAATATACTTTATAGGGCGGCTTGCGCCCTTCGTGGAGAGGTATGGGCTACCATCCTCTATGAAACGAGAAATCAGTTGCTACAACTGGCTTGTTGGAGCTAATGCTCTACCAAGCCCAAGTCTTCAGACTTGGGTACTTGACTTTTCTTTTCCACAAACTCCTTGAAATTTTCAGGACTTCAGTTATAATAGTATCATGTTTTACATTTTGTAGTTATCATTTTTATATTAACGCGAGTTCTATAATAAAATCACTGGTCTCTACTCGTAGCGCAAACTGTTAGTTTGCGCAGCATACGTCACAAACTAACAGTTTGTGCTACAATTTTGGAGAATCATTTTATGACCCAGGACCAGGTCAAACGTTTAGTCGAAGAGAACGGCATTGAGTTTTTCATCTGCTCTTTCGTAGAGATGAGCGGTGCTCCGAAGGCGAAGGTCATCCCAGCAACGCACCTTAAGGATATGGCGGAAGAGGGGGCAGGCTTTGGAGGCTTTGCCGCTGGAGAGATAGGACAATACCCGCACGATCCTGAGATGGCGAGCATCCCTGACTTTAATTCGCTGACAATCGTGCCGTGGCGGAAAAATTTAGCGTGGGTAGCGGGGGATATGTACGTTGAGGGACAATCGTGGCACTACTGTCCGAGGACCATTCTACGACAGCAATTAGAGAAGACACGAGAAATGGGTTACACCTTCAATGTCGGTATCGAGGCGGAATTCATGCTTTTGAAGCAGGACGCAGCAGGACAGTATGCCCCATGGGATAAACTCGATACGTTGGATAAACCGTGTTACGATCTAAGAGCGTTGTATCGCAATCTCGACATGATGACCACGCTCATCAAATATATGCAAGAATTGAAGTGGGAACCCTACGCGAATGACCATGAAGACGGAACGTGTCAGTTTGAGACGAACTGGACGTATGCGGACGCACTCACAACAGCAGATCGACATACTTTCTTTAAGTGGATGGTCAAAACAATCGCTGAGGAACGGGAACTGCTGGCAACATTTATGCCGAAACCATTCACAAATTTGACAGGCAACGGCGCACACTTTCACATGAGTCTCTGGGATACTGATAATCAGACGAATCTGTTTCTTGACGCGAACGATAAAAACGGCTTGTCCAAACTCGCTTACTGGTTCACGGGAGGTATCCTCAAACACGCGAAGGCGATAACAGCCGTCACGAATCCACTGGTGAATAGTTATAAACGTTTGGTTCGGAAACCCCCGCGTTCGGGTTCATCATGGGCACCGGTTTATGTTACCTACGGCGCAAACAATCGAACGCAGATGATTCGGATCCCAGCACCTGGACGTATCGAAAACCGATTAAGCGATGGGGCAGCGAATCCTTATCTCGCAGCGACGGTGATGCTCGCCGCGGGTCTGTACGGCATCGAAAATCAGATTGCCCCGGGTGTACAAAACGAGGACAACCTTTATGAAGTGCCGGAAAATGAACTCGAAAGGCGAGGTATCGGTTCTCTACCGGCGACCCTCAGCGATGCTGTTGACGCTCTTGAAGAAGACGAAGTCATCAAAAACGCACTTGGAAACGAATACGCTGATTATTACATTCAGGTGAAACGTAAGGAATGGCGGGACTACCACTTGAGTATCAGCCAGTGGGAAACCGATAATTATCTGGAGGTTTACTAAAGCAAAGGCTTCTTAACATTCATGAAAAATTTATTTATACCCTTAGGTTTAATACTCACATGTCTGTTGGCTGTTTACACAATGAGTTGTGGAACGCGTGAAGAAGATGAGGAGAGTCCACCAGCAGAATTAGTGACCGCCGAGCCAGCAGCTGAACCCGTCTCTGAACTGCAACCTAAAATTCCGCTTGAACCTGAACCCATCATTCCAGACGGAATGGTACTCATTCCAGAAGGCGAGTTTCAGATGGGGAGCAACGATGGTGATGCGGATAACGACGAACAACCGGTGCATACGGTGCATCTCGACGCGTTTTATATAGACGCAAACGAGGTAACGAATGCGGAATTCAAGGATTTCGTGCTTGCGAATCCAGCGTGGCAAAAAGATCGTATTGACGGCAGATTCGCTGATGATAATTATCTGAACGATTGGAACGGAAACAACCATCCGCTTGGAGAAAGTGATCATCCTGTGCGTTATGTGAGTTGGTACGCTGCGATGGCTTACGCAGTCTGGGTAGACAAACGTTTACCAACAGAGGCGGAATGGGAGAAAGCAGCGCGCGGCGGATTAGAAAGAAAGCAGTACCCGTGGGGTAACGGTATTAATTTCAACAGGGCAAACTACGGCAAAAACATCGGTGAAACAACGCCTATCGGTGAGTATCCTTCTAACGACTACGGTGTGTTCGACATCGCTGGAAACGTCTGGGAGTGGTGCCTTGATGGATATGAGGTTGATTTCTATGCCAATTCCCCACGTCGTAATCCGACTGCAGGGGCGAATAATGTTGCGGAGATTGTCAACGATTTCGAGAACATCATAGACTTTCGAGTCCTACGGGGTGGTGGATGGAACAGTGAACCCGCGTGGTTGCGTGTCTCAAACCGCCACGGCACGAGTCCTACGTATGCCGGTATCGGCGCGCTCGGATTCCGTTGTGCAAAGAGTATATCTCCATAATGCCTGCCTAAGTTTCAATACGCAAAATTTTCTCCGTTGAAACAGAAATGTAAATCTGTTAGAATGTGATTGAGGTAGGTGAAGGCAATTGTTGTCCTTCGTTTTTTGGTATTCCAGTATAATGTTAGATTTTTCACTTTTTAGTTAAGGAGACCTAATGAAAATCTTTTCAATAATCACCTTTTGCTTACTCTTATGTGCGGCATTCGTTCACGCTGATTTAATGGATGGGCTTGTTCTATATATGCCCCTTGATGAAGGCTCTGGTAGCGTGACACAAGACTTTTCGGCAAACGGCTTTGAAGGCGAAGTGATGGGCGGCGCAACATGGATTGATGGGCAATTCGGCAAAGCACCCCAATTCGCGGCGGCTGCAGATCACGTCCTGATTGAAGACGATGCTGCGTTCCATCTCGAAGGCGCAATTACACAGGCGGCATGGGTGCAGCTCGACAGACTCCCAAACGCACACGCTATTATTTTCGGTACGCGGGAAACCGGCGCAACTCGACACATCGGGTTCGGGTTCGGCATGAATCCCTCAAACGGTATTAAAGTCTGGACAAATGGTGCAGCAGGGGGATTCTTAGATATTAACGATAACGAAACAGAATTAGCGTTAGGCAGATGGTATTATCTCGCTTATACCCACACAGACGACAATAACGGCTTAGTAGAAATCTACGTCGATGGCGAAGTGACGTATTCCGAAGAATCCGGCAATCCGGTGGCTCCGGCTGAAAATACGAGTGCGGTGACCATCGGTACCTGGGGCGGCGAAGCCTGGACAGGGAGTGTAGACGAGGTTCGGCTTTGGGACCGGGTCCTCTCGGCTGACGAGATTAAAGCGAGCATGGACCAAGACGCATCGTCATTCCTGACGCCTGTAGAACCGGCAGGAAAACTCACTACGTCTTGGGCGAATATTAAGTCGCATAGATAACTTGACTTCGATTTATTACCGATAACCGACAACTGATAACTATTAAAAAAGGAGAATCACGATGAACAGGTTACTCTTTTGGTTGGCTTTGTGTGCTGTCCTTGCATTTTCAGCAAACGTTGAAGCGATTCGGAACGACCCCGACCTACTAATCTATTACTCCTTCGATGAAGATGATGACAAAGAGGTTAAGGACGACACCGGTAACGGGTTTGATGCTGAAGTCGACGGGGCAGACTGGAGCAAGGAGGGCAAACTCGGTGGTGCAATGGAGTGTGATGGCTCGACAAGTGCTATTAAAACGCCACCAGAAGTCCCCGGTCTCACCGATGTTGAACTTACAGCAATGACCGTGGAACATTGGGTAATGATTAATGCACCGACGGGTGATACACAGCAGATATGGGAATCATTGAATGCTGCAGGAGCGTGGCCCGCCGAAACCTTCATTGAAGGAGCTGCGGATATGGTGTTTTACATCTACGATACCAAAAACACGGAACACCGTACCCCCATCCCAGTTCTACCAACTAAAAAGTGGGTGCACATCGCTGGCACTTATGATGGTAAAGTTCAAAAATCCTATCTCAACGGCAAAGTGGTAGGTGAAGACGCGTGGAGTGGAAAGTTTACAATCTTTGCCTCAGCAGCAGGTGCCATTGTCCTCTGCAAGGATAACGAAGCAGATATTCAATACCTCAATGGGTTTATTGATGAATTCGCCTTCTATACGCGTGCCTTGAGTGAGGATGAGATTAACGCTGATATGAACAAAGGTGTTCTATTTGCCGTTGATCCTAAGGAAAAATTGAGTACCACATGGGCAAACATCAAGGCTGAATATTAACCGAAAAACGACGGGACAGGCTCCAGGGCTTGTCCCTTAAACATACCTGATCCTCCCTTGATAAAAACTGAAGTCCAATTAGAATCATATCTATCCGAACCGACAGATGAAGTGATAGCCGTACTCGCTGCACTCGAAGGAGATATCCTTATCCTCGGTGTCGGCGGAAAAATGGGACCGACACTCGCCAAACAGGCGAAACGCGCCATCGACTGTGCAGGTATCGCCAAAAGCGTGATTGGGGTTTCTCGCTTTTCGACACCCGGCGTACAAGAAAACTTACAAACAGCCGGTATCGAAACAATCGCCGCTGATCTGCTTTCGGAAAAGAGCCTCCAAGACCTTCCCGACACCCAAAACGTGATTCTGATGGCAGGTAGGAAGTTCGGTTCCACAGGGAATGAAAGTCTGACGTGGGCGATGAACGGCTATATGCCGGGACGTGTAGCAGAAAAGTTTCGCAACTCCCGACTGGCCGTTTTTTCAACAGGGAACGTCTATCCGTTGACACCAATTTCTCACGGTGGTGCAACTGAGAATTCACGGGTTGCTCCGATTGGTGAATACGCGCAATCGTGCCTGAGCCGTGAGCGGATATGCACCTATTTTTCATCGGAGTTCGGTACGCCGATGGCAATTTTGCGACTGAACTACGCGATAGACCTCCGCTACGGTATACTGTTGGATATCGCTGAAAAAGTTTACGCCGAAGAACCAATTTCTCTGGAAATGGGAAATGTAAATGTAATCTGGCAAGGCGATGCGAATGCGGTTGCTTTACGGGCTTTCGCACACTGTCAAAGCCCACCGTTGATTCTCAATGTGACGGGTCCGGAGACTGTTTCTGTCCGATACCTTGCCTCATGTTTTGGAATACGCTTTAACAAATCGCCGCGTTTTGAAGGTGAAGAAGCGGAAACTGCCCTATTGAGCAATGCCTCTCGATGCCATCAACTGTTTGGATACCCTCGCGTCTCTTTAGGAGAAATGATTGAGTGGATAGCAGAATGGGTCAGGATAGGTGGCACAACGCTTCACAAACCGACGCATTTTGAGGTACGCGACGGGAAATTTTGATATGTGGCTATTGGTTGCCGGTTGTTGGAGTCGGGATTTGGAACAGGTATGAATGCCATAGGGCATTCCCCGCCTCCTACAGTGGAATTGAATAACCCTTAAAAAAATATAGACAAAAAATGCGAATTTTGTTAGTATGTCAGAGTGGTCTTTTTTTGGCGTTTGCCCTTTTAATCGATAGTGCTTTGTGCCAACCAGAGTCGCCTATAACGATCGCCTTTGCTTCGGACGTGAGCGGGAACTGGGAAATCTATCTGACAGATACCGCCGGGAAACCGCCAGTGAATCTTACGCGTAATCCTGCGGCGGATTACTATCCGACGTGGGCACCCGATGGCACGCAGATTGCATTCTTTTCAAGGCGGGATGGAAATCACGAAATTTATGTGATGCAGGCAGACGGCGCGAATCAGCACCGATTAACGCATCATCCTGGAACAGATAAAGCTCCAGCGTGGGCGCCCGATGGTAAGCGTCTCGCCTTCACATCGAATCGCGGCGGGCATTTTGACATCTATTTGCTTGACCTCCAAAACGATGAGGTCATCCAGCTTACGCAAAACCCATTTGAAGATGAGATCCCCGCATGGTCACCCGATGGCAATGCCATCGCTTTCCACTCAAAGCGGTCATTCAACTGGGATATATACGTGGTCAATATCCATAGCCGAGTCGAGCAGCGATTGACACATCAACCGCTGATGGACATTTATCCGGCGTGGGCACCCAATGGCACACAGATTATATATGCCGCCATGCACCGAAAGGAAGCCCTCGCCGACTTAGATTTGTACATCATGGACGCAGTGGACGGTGGAAACAAGAAAGCTCTGACGGATACACCCACAGACGAAGCCGTTCCCGCTTATGCATCTAATGGAGATATAATCGCTTTTCAATTTGAGAAGGACGGCAGATGGGTTATCCACCTGATGCGTGCTGATGGTAGCGCGCGCCGTGAATTAATTAACAATGGTGCATGGGCAGCACAACCGAAATGGCACACTGCTTCAGACGTGCTGCCAATAGAACCATCAGACTTACAGATTCAACAATGGGGCAAAATTCGATCCCCATAACAAATAGTTGTCAGTTATCAGTGAAGAGGTCTTTATGTAACAATTTACCGATTCTCAGCGTATTCTCAAGAATGCAAAGTAAAGACAGACTGAGTCCTCCGCGTATAGGAAAAATTTGGGGTGATTCTCCCCAGAGAACTCTTAACCAACAACCAACAACTAATAACCCAAAAAAAGGAGATGCGCTTTATGCGTTTTACAACTTTAGTATTAGGTATACTTTTCACCTTTGGCTTACTCTTAATAAGCGGGACAAGTTACGGCTATGAACGGGCAATTGAAGCAGAAGAAGCAGATGTTATTGAAGAACCCATGATCATTGATGATGATCCGGATGCTTCCGGTGGGCAATTTGTATGGGCGGAAGGCCCTCCCTTGACCGGTGGAGGGGACGCAGGTTCAGTAGAATTCATCATCCCTATCCCAGAAGCTGGCACTTACGCGCTTTGGGGAAAAGTTCTCGCATGGGATGGCAACAGTGACTCCTTCTGGGTGACTTGGCAACCCGCAGACCCTGACGAAAACGCACAAGAAACTGGGAATACACAGTTTCGCTGGGGGGTCGGACAAGGCGCCGAATGGCATTGGGACCGCATCAACCACTGGCTTGATGGTGGTACATTTGAACGGGAATGGGAATTGGAGGCAGGCGAAACTACACTTCGTATTGCAGTTCGGGAAGATGCTACGATGCTGGATGTGATTTTTATCACCGACAATCTCTCCGAAGATGAAGCGGAAGTTGGTCCCCGCGACCCAATTCCATCGGATTCCTTAGTCCCGGTTGAACCGCAAGATAAACTTGCTACAACCTGGGGTAAACTCAAAGCAGCAAGATAGTTTCAATAGTTGTCAGTTGTTAGTTGTCGGTTATCAGTCAAAGAGGATTTCTGCAACAATTCACCACTGTTTGGAACACCCCAAGTTTGGGAAGATTGTTACAAATCACACTTAACCGACAACTGATAACTGATAACGAAAATAAGAAAGGAGGGTTGTTATGAAATACGGCATAATTTTGATGCTGGTCATATTAACAGGATTTATACTTGGAACAGCAAGACTCAGTGCAGAGGTTGAAATTGCGCTTGAAGCGGAACTCGCGAATGAAATCGTAGACCCGATGATTATTGCGGATGATAAACTCGCCTCTGACGGAAAATTCATCTGGATGGAAGGCGCACCTGTCACTGGTGGTGGTGATAGAGGGCACGCTGATTTTATCATTAATATTCCGGAAGCAGGTGACTATGCACTCTGGGGACACGTCATTGCATGGGATGGCAATAGTGACTCCTTCTGGGTGACTTGGCAGCCCGCAGACCCTGACGAAAACGCACAGCAAACCGGTAATACAGAATTTCGCTGGGGTGTTGCACAAGGTGCCGCGTGGCATTGGGACCGTATCAATCATTGGTTAGATGGCGGCACATTTGACAGGGAGTGGGAATTGGAGGAGGGCGAATCCCTCTTACGGATCGCAGTTCGAGAAGATGCAACGATGATTGACGCAATCTTCGTAACCACTAACGTGAAAGCCACAGCTCCAGATCAAGCAAACGTTCGTTTGCCAGACGATAATGATCGGAAGATACAAGTTGAGGGGCTCGCCGTAAGTGCAAAAGGCAAAGTCGCGACCACATGGGGAACCCTAAAACGGGCGTATCAATAAAAAATGGTGGTATGAACTTGCATGTGCAGGTCTGACTACGAACATTCACGCGATACCTCGGTCGTAGATCTACACAAGGCGCAGATTTGATAAACCGGTTGTTCCGAAATATATAGCACTGCTCCCGGTAATAGTTCACACGCCATAAATCGAATCCGCGTTCAAACTGAACAACACGCTCAGGCGGGCCAAGATGGAGTTGTAATCTCTCCACTGCCCGCCTGTCGCGTTTAATAAGAGTGTGCGTTGCATACGCAAGACCGGACAGAACCCCAGCCAACGCAATTTTCCCTCTTAATTTCACTGAAATACTCTCCGCAGCCGGGGTCAACCCCCACATTAGACACAGAACAAGGGCAAAAGCGCAGATTTTTTTTCTTTTCTCAGAGAAAATTTGACATAAATTTCGCATTTTTGTCTTAACCTTGACAAAAAGAACAGTTTTCGGGTATCCTAATAGGAACGATTAAAATTGACCTGGAGCGTACCAAAAAGATGACTGTTATACGTTCTAACGGAGAAACCCCTCAGGCAACAGATACACCGGATTGTACAACCGACCTCAGTATTGAGGACGTTAAGCAAGAATTATACAAGCGACACCATCCGAGTTTAACGTTTCTTGATATAGAGGCACATGCTAAGACGATTCACAGGATACGCACACTCAAGCAGAAGCATGACGTTGTGATGCTTGGTCACAACTATATGGAACCGCTCGTCTTCGGACTGTCGGAAAAAGAAGAACAAGGCGATTCACTCGGCTTGAGCATGTACGCATCAAAAACGGAAGCACCTTATTTAATCTTCAACGGTGTGCCGTTTATGGCAGAAACAGCGAAAATCTTAAGCCCCGACAAGACGGTGTTAGTTGCAGATAAAACAGCAGGCTGCTCACTCGCCGATAACTTCGGTGCGGCAGATGTCAGAGAGCTGAAAGACCTCTATCCCGGTGCCCCAGTGATGATCTATGTGAACAGTTACGCCGATGCAAAAGCGGAATCAGATATCTGCTGTACATCGGCAAACGCAGCGCACATCGCAAAAACGCTACCCGGGGATACAGTAATCTTTGTGCCGGACATCTTTTTCGCGCAGAATTTAGAGGAAGAGTTGAAAGACGAGAAAAAGGTCGTCTATCCCGGTAAAGATAATACTGCGCGCGGCGCCGTCTGTGAAGTTCATGAAAGATTCACACTCGCCGACCTTCTCAGCATCCGCGAATCCTTTGAAATTCCAAAGGGACATCCCAGCCGTAAACTCTATGCCCACTGGGAATGCCGTCCGAATGTTCTGCAAGAAGCGGATTTTTACGGCAGTACGAGTCAGATTATGAAGGACATTGCGGCGCGTGTTGCGGCGAATCAGTTGGAACGTGCTTTTGTCGCCTCGGAGTGTGAATTAACCTCGAACCTGGCACAGGAGTTTCCAGGGGTCCAATTCTGGACAGCGTGTTCCGTCCGATGTTCACACATGGCAAAGGTAAGTTTGGGCAAGATTGCGAGTATCCTGGAAGCGATTGATCAGAACGCGGATCTCAGCGAATACGAGGTTACACTCAGTGCTGAAGTGATCGATAAAGCCCGCGCACCGATCGAACGAATGCTTGAAGCGAGTGTTTAATAGTTATCAGTTGTTGGTTGTCAGTTGTTAGTTCAGAGCCTTTGATGTAACAATTTACCACTCTTTGGAGTCCCAAGTTTGGGAAAATTGTTACAAACCGCTCTTAACCGAAAACTAAAGACCGATAACTGATAACCATTTAGAACCGTGTAATGAAGGAGACACGATGCGCATTACCGACGTAAGCATCCGGTACGAAAGCGTAGTCGAATTGAAAATCAACATTCGCTAAGGCATCCTCACCACTGCGTCGGACACCAACACCGAGTGATAGCCCGTCACTCGGATTTTCGTTCATGCCGATGCGGTAGCCGATCCGTGCCGCTACACTGCCGTAGAACCAGCGCTCTGCCCCAATGTGAAAACTCGGATTTGTATCAATGAGCGGAAGGTGTGCATCAGCGACGAGTGCCCACATTTCACGTTCAGGCATCGATGCCTTCGACCCCGCTTCTGGCTCCTGCCACGCTCTATAAGCCAGACCTACGCGGAGCGCCATCGGTAAGTTCTCCCCTCCATCTAAAACGCCAGCATTTTGGACAGCAACTCCGATACCGAGATGATTGTCAAGGAGCCGCAGGATTAAACCGACATCAGCGGCAGCACCGTAGACATTCTGAATATCCAGTTGCTCCGAAATTATCTTCGCCGTACCACCAATAGATATGGCTGCACCGAGCGGATAAGCAACAGATAAACCCGTAGCGAACCCACCGACAGTTACCGTGCTATCCGGGTCTTCCGTTGGTCCCTGTCGGCGCTCAATTTCTGTGAAACTGCCGAGGAAACTCGCACCCCAGACGAACCCGTTGACCCGTTGTGCGTACCCGATAGACTGATTGTTAATATCGGCGAACGAAAAATGCTGCATTGCCGTCAATTCCTGATCATGAACGGCGGTTAAGCCTGCAGGATTCCAAAAGATGGTGTTAACATCGTTAGCAAGTCCCGCAAATGCCCCACCCATCCCGACAGGACGACTCCCGCCTTCAATTTTGAGGAAAGCGGCACCTACAGTCCCAGCACCGTCGTGGATATCAACTGCCTTGGCAATTGGGACCCCTGCGGTCATTATGAGAAGCACCATTACAATGAGAACGGCTCCCCTTTTCTCCATTATACATTCTCCTTTTTAGTAGTTATTGGTTATAAGTTATAAGTTATAAGTTAAGAGGACTTTAGTAACAATCCACCCTCGTCTGGATCACTCTAATGCAGCGTGGATTGTTACTGGAAATTCTCTTACTAATAACTAATAACCAACCACTAATAACTAATAACCAAAAACTATTCCACAACAAGTACTTTGCCGACAGCGTTTGCACTATTTCCAGCTGCGTTGATCGCTTCTAACCGGAAGATATAGAGTCCGCGCGCAACAGGATTACCTGCTTGGTTCGCCAAATTCCATTTCACTAACTGGTCGTTCCGTTGCCCCGATACAACATCTGGATAGGTTTGCGAGAGGACCATATCTCCACTCCAATCATAGATGCTCAAGGTAAGTTCAACAGTCTCTCCGAGGGGTACGTTAACATCAAAGGAAAAGAAAGCGACATCCCCTCTGGAGATCCTGAGTGGGTTCGGCCAACCAAACGTCGGTTCTCGGAATGTCAGAGATACCGACATGGTATATTCTCCGATGTCGTAAACTTCGTAGTTGCCCGCATTGTCTGTAACGCGGACATCCAAATCGTATTCACCAGAACGCGTCGGCAAGAAATCGATCGACCAAATGCTCCACGGTTCCTGTTCGGCGTCACTATCATCAACAGCAGGGACCGGGTCAATCGGCTGATTATCGGGTCCAATCCCGACGATCTCAACAAGCCAGACACCGGATGCCGGAACAGAGATTTCGCCCTCCGCGACTTGTTGGGTGCCGGTTGGGTCAGCGGCTGTGCCTTCCAAAGGAAGTGCTGCATCGGTGAGTTCAGTCTCACCCCCATCACTTGTTACAGCGGCAGTAGGCACCGTCGTTTCATAAAGGAATTCCGTTGTAATAGAATCGGTGGGTGCGAATCCGAGGAGTTCAGAGTCGTTTCCGACACTAATCACCGTAACTTGATAAATCCCTTGGGCTGTTAAACCATCAGATTTGAAGAGGAGCGTATCCACACCATTTTGTTGTGTGTTTCCCGAGAGTTCGGCACCATTGGGACCCCTAACGACAATTCTTGACTGAGCGAGGTTAACACCTAAGCCTGTATCAAACATACTTGCTTGTATGACGACGCCACTGGTCGTAGAAATCGCTGTCGGATAGTCTACTGCCTCAATATCAAAAAGTAAGGGTGCGTCATTGAGAAGCAAGGTCCCGGTATCAATCATCGGTGGACTGGTGTCGTAGGTAAAGATCTTTTCGTAAGACACATCACCGTTTCCTGCCTGATCTTTGGGAGTAACCGTAATTCGGTATTCACCATCAGCCGATCCGTTGTCTGCAAGCGGCACAGTGAGTACGAAACGGAGTACAGCTTGGTTGTCATCCTCAACACGTCCGTCAATTTTGGTTGGGTCGGGTGAAACGCGTTCAAGGACGAGCCATTCTTCATCAACGTTTTCCCAATCAATACCGGACTGTTCATCTGTAGGGTTAACCTGAATCTCTGTCAAGGAGTTATTAACCTCGGGGGATGCGACAATAAGACTAATCGCTTCAGGCTCAACTTCAGGGACTTCTGTGTCGTGAGTGAAGGTCAGTAGTTGAATATCCCCGGTTCGTCCCGATCCACTGATTGGTGTAAACTCAATGGTATAGATCCCGTCATCGGACCCGTCTACAGCGAGTGGACGGACGAGGTTATAAATCAACCGGTCAGCCTCACGGACTTGTTGTCCAGCAACGACTTGATTTGAAGCATTCAGCAATCGAAGCGTCGAGAGATGGTTCTCATCATCATTTTCGATTGTCACTTCTATCTGATCAATTTCCTCGTTGCTAAACGCCTCATCTGCGGGTGCTGTTGTTGGGGATGTTGAAACAAGCGTCGGCAAACGCCTCGACAGTTGGAAACTGCGTTCAAAGACGGTTGCGCTTCCGTTACCCGCCCGGTCAACGGCTTGTACGCGAATGATGTAGCGTCCATCCTCAATGAGCTGATTGGTATTCAGCGTTAACTGTGTTGCTGCATTACTAACAAGTTCACCCGATATTTGCGTGCCATTCGGGTTAATTAACGTCAATGCAGTCGCTTCCCAATCTATACCACTGCCACCCTCATCGTTAAGGGTAATCAGCACCTGTGTACGGTCCTCGGTCACAAGCGCGCCATCCGCGGGAACAGTACTCACCAAGGTCGGTGCTTGCGTATCATAGACAATGAGATGTTCAACACTGAACGTATTCCCGGATTTATCCGCTAACTCGACACGTACCGTATACTCTCCATCCATACTACCACTGCGAGATAAGGGTTCATCAAGCGTGAGAAAGATTTCGCTGCTGGTATCATTCGTGAGTTGCGCTGGTACTGGGTTTCCACTTGCATCAAGCAGGTTAACTTTCTGCGCCGACAATTCGAGATCTGCAGGTCCAACATCTTGGACGCTGAAGTGAAACTGTGTCAAGTTGTCGCTGATATATGAAACAGGCTGACTTAAGTCAACAGGATCCGCAAAAGTTATCTGCGGTTCTTGGGTATCATAGACAAACTCACGATAGACGGTGTTTCCCTGCCTTCCAGCCTTGTCAATAGGTACGACGTATACACTGTACCTGCCATCCGTGCTTCCATCAGAGGTGAAGGCTGCCGGTTCCCAACCAATCAAATCCACACTATTAGAACCGGTAAGTCCGGGAACAACTGCTCCATCAGGAGTCTGTACTTGAATGAGCGAGCCTTGCGTCCCAAAGGCTAATCCGGTTTCTGTTGGATCAAGGAGCGCAGCAACTATAACCATATTGCTGGCATTGACATAAGCGACCCCTTCCTCCTGCTCACCTATAATCACTCTATCAACACTTGGCAGCGGTATATCAATAATGAATTCATAACTCGCTGCACCTGATGCCGCATTACCGGCTATATCTTGAGCTGTTACAGCTAAGGTATACGTCCCGACCTGAGACAATTCCAAGAAACTGGCGACAACCTGAGACATACTATCGTCTTCTAACGTGAGTAGAATCGCCGCGCCATCAGGATCGAGCAACTCAATCACAGTATTGGAAAAATCAACGCGTGTTGAATCTTCAAATTTAAGGGTCATCCGACTGATAGGCTCTAAAATCTCGGTAACCTTGTTCGGTAGAAGCTCCATTGGTGAAGCAGTATTTATCGTGACGGCCACCAATTTCGGTACCTGGGAATCATAAACCAATTTATGCTCGGCCTCAAGGCGATTCCCCGATTTGTCAATGAGAGAAAACTTTATCAGATAGTCCGCATCCGCGCTTCCATCCCGTGGGAAAGGCGTCTGAAAAGTAAAATAGAGCTGATTGTTTATCTCATCAGTAGTGAGCGTCCCAGCGACAGGGGCACCGCCAGCACCCAAGAGTTCAACCACTTGTTCTTCTAACTCTAAACCGGCGGGTCCCACATCTTCAATAGAGAACTGGAGTTGTGTAAGCATGCCACCGATATAGGAGACCAGTTGTGTCAAGTTAACGGGGCTTGCAGCGGTTACGCGAGGTTCTTGTGTGTCAAAAACAAACTGTCGATAAACAATCTCGCCCTGTCTACCATTCCGATCTCTCGGTGTGACAGTGACGGTGTAACGCCCATCCGCACTCCCATCGGTCGGTAGAACGATCGGAACCCATGTCAACTGATTTGTTCCATTGGATGTAGTGAGCCCGGGAGCAGGGAGGCCATTTTCGTTGGTGACAGCGATCGTTGAACCACCATCGCCTAAATCTAACCCAACACCGGTCGGATCCGCGAAGGTAGCAACTATTGCAGTAGCCTCACCACTGACGTAAACAATTGTACCGACCTTACCATCAATTAGAACCGAACTCACAATAGGCAGCGGAACTTCAATCTGAAACCTATAGATAAATGGGGCTGTGCTTTGGTTGCCTGTTAGGTCTCTTGGCGTAATTGAGAGCGCGTATTCCCCGGGCTGTGTCAAGGCTCGGAAATTTAGCGTTAGGATAGTCTGTCCATTATCGAAACGGTTGATAGGTATACTTTCGCCGTCTGGACTGGTAAGTGTAACACTTGTATTGGCAAAGTCAATATCAGTCGAAACCTGTAAATTCTGTGATGTAGTTTGGAGAGACTCATCAAACGTTACAATGATTTGCGAGAAACCTACGTCGATATCTGTGGTACTATCCTTAGAAAGTACTAATTTGGATTCGGTTGCGACCTGGACACTTGCAATCGCTGGAAACTGTGTGTCTAAAATGATCGGAAATTCCTGTGCAAAACGCTTTCCACTAAAATCAATGAACGTCGCAGCAATAATGTATGCACCATCTGCTGTGCCGTCGCGCGGAATTACTGCATCAGTGCTCCAGGTTAAGAGGTTACTTGTCGCATCCGTTTCAATTCTTCTCTCCGGAACAACAACACCTTGCGGATTCTTGACTATAATAGTTGATGCGTTGAGATTAACGCCTGGACCGATATAATCAATAAGCTCCACGCCAACCCTCTCCAGATTACTGACAGTCGTCGTTTCAGGCGTTGTTAACAGCACCTCAACTTGGCTCTGGCTGACGAGATAGAATTCACGCCGAGCAGTTGCGCCAACATTACCAGCGCGGTCAGTCGGTGTAACTTCTATCGCATAGGTACCATCGTCAGAACCATCTAAAGCAATAGGCTCTAATACCGTTAAGGTAGCAGTATCCGTTCCGTTATTTGTGATATTAACGGGTACCTCAGTTTGGGTTTCGCCGACAGACCGCGTTAACCGGAAACTACTCTGAGTGAAATCAATGCCGCTGGTCACTTCATTCAGCACCACTTGTACTTGTGATAAGTTAGCAACAGTCTCATTGGCTGTTGGGAAGGTAGACACAAGGGTCGGCAGTTGGGTATCATAGAGAAATAGGAAGGTTTCGTTACCCATATTACCAAGTGTATCGGCGAACTGTATGTCAAGACTGTAGCGCCCATCTTGGCTGATGAGAGGTTCTTCCAAAACGTAGGTAATTTGCGTATTATTTTTATCTACAAAGGTACGACCCGCGAGCACTTCAGTCGTATTTCCATCTCCGATGGCACTAAACTGGATCCGCGTATTCTTCTCGAAATCGACTCCGACACCAGAACCGCCATCGCTAAAAGCGGCGACAATCTGGGTAAGCGGTTGATTGTGGTAAATAGTATCTCCTATTTGGTTAAAAGATCCGTCCCCCTGGGTTGGACTCAAAGCAGTTATCTCTGGTGCAAGGTTATCGTAAACAAAAGGAACAGAAATAACACTACTCTGGTTCCCTGCCTTATCCGTTCCAACAACTTCAATGGTATACTCACCATCATAAAGACCGTTTTTAGGTAATAAAGGTGATAGAAATACCCACCGCACCTTATCTTTTCCGGGAAATGTCTGTCGCCCTAAAATCTCACCTGCTGGACCCGTCAGGTGGATCGTCGAACCAGAGAGATTTACACCGTTCTCTAAATTATCCACAAGGGAAGCTTCAACAAAATCTAACTGTCCGCTAACACCGGCACCAGGGGAGATTGCACCGCTGCTGCCAGCGACCGCTGTTAAATTCGGAGCCACGTTATCAAAGGTAAATTCTGCCGTATCCTGAACAACATTACCGGCTTCATCAACGACGGTAATTGTTACCGTATAACGCCCATTTTCGGAACGGACATCTAAGGGGTCCCCTAAGTTAAAATTCAGTTGTGTTGTGTAAGTGAGGTAACCGCGACGCACAACCCCTCGTGCATTTTTTAAGACGATATTCGTCCGTTCCGCTCCCAAATCCACAGGACTTCCGTCATCAACGTCCGGTACGACTGTTATCGTCCGCATCGGCACATTTATAAAAGTGCCGTTAGTAAGCAATAGATTCGGGTCTTCGTTAGCAAATATGCTGGAGATGCGCGGCGGTCTGGTGTCTAAAATAGCGTCCCCGGATCTCTCCAATACTTCGCCGGGTGCAGCCTCCTTGTGGAGCGTAACGCTAATTGTGTAAGTTCCGTCTGGGAGCTGCCTATTGTTAATACGTCCGTTCCAACGGACACGAACCGACCCGTTTGCGGATACAGTTCCACGTCTAATCAGATGTTGATTTGCCGTAACAGTATAAGAATCTCCATCAGCGGCAGTGTTATCATCAACAGTAAAAACAATAGTTAACTGTTCCTGCCCCCCCTTGAAAATCGTATCACCCTCTGCATCAAGTGATAAACTTGTGAGACCTGCCCAAACATCAGTAGACACCATCAGAACTGCAAGACAGATAAAAACCTGCCATTTGATAGCAAGTTTCAGCTTGCGGGCTTCGCTGAAAGGAACTTTCGGCGATCGGTTCTCGGCAGTCGGCTTTACAAGGGCTGCTGACAGCCGACGGCTGACAGCCGACCCCTCTTTATTTTTAATTCTTGGCACTCGTTTCTCCCTTTAGTAGTTATCGGTTATCGGTCATCGGTCATCAGTTAAAAAGAGGCTCTGTACCAATTTCCCTGACTTGGAACGCCCCAAGACATGGTTTTCAGTTAGGGATTCTCTTAACTGAAAACTGACAACTACAAACTGACAACCATAAAAAACATCCCCGTATTTCTTTATTGCTTCCCACTATTTGGCTTTATGTTCTCAGGGTAACAGCGGACATAAAAATCCATTGTATAGCAACCCGTTTTATATCTGTTAGACGCAAAAATCTCAATTAGGTTGATAAAAGTTGATAAAATCACAGAAACGACAGATAGATGACTATCGGCTGTCAGGGCGTTCCACTCAACCCAGATCGCCATTAGCAACCATCGTCAACAACGCCGAATCATCCACTGTCAGCGGTAAATTAATCTTCGCTCGTTGTCGGCTCGACTGATATGTTGCAAAGATAAGTTCAGTCGCCTGAATTGCCTTGCGTCCGCTGAGCTCCGGCTCACGTCCGGTTTTTACCCCGTGAACGAGATCCAGGACAGAGAGTATTGTTGCGTCGCGTTCAGCGACCAAGCCGGTTAAGTCGGGTTCTTCCCACCCGGTGCCACCCTCTCGAAGCATCCGCACCGGTGCCGCGCCCCTACCACCGACATCAATGATGCCTTTCGTGCCGATGAGACGATTCGCGAAGCCTCCTAAACCGGCGTCACCTGTCGCGAGCAACCCCTCTACACCATTCTTCCAGCGTATCCATGAAACGCCACTCGTCTCCACTTGAACACCGAAAACGGTTTTTTCCTCGGCTACGTCTATTTGACCGATAACCCAATCAACAGGTTCGTCATTATTGTAGAAAAAGAACATATCAAACCAATGGGTTCCCCAGTCCAGTAGATTCGGGCAAGCCGCTTCAAGGCGGCTTAATTCCCCGATCGCGCCTTCGTTTACTAAACGTTTCGCTTTGACGAACTGTGCACCAAAACGGCGCTGATGACAGAACGTTATGACGACATCGTTATCAAGGCAGGCTTGATAAAGTGCTTTAGCATCGCCCCATGTAGGTGCCATCGGTTTCTCACAATGGATGGCTCGAATGCCGCTGTTAGCGGCAGCAATTACCATGTCCTTGTGGAGTTCAATCCAAGTGCAGACACTCACGAAATCAAGCGATTCAGTATCCAACATTTCTTGATAGTTTTCGTAGGTGTTAGGCACCTCAAACTGCTCAGCAAAAGCGTTTCGTGCGTCTTCAATAGGGTCGGAACAAGCGACAATATCAACATCTGGGGATGCCTGATACCCGCGGGCATGCGACCGCCCACGACCTCCACAACCGATAATACCTGCTTTAAAAGTGGTTTCCATTTTTTACTTATTCCTTGCGGTTCGGTCAAGTTAATTGATGGACAAGCGCGTCGTCTAAATGGATGCCAGAAACAAGGTGTGCCTCCCGCTGACGATATGCGCGTTCACCAGGGATGAGAATTTCCGCAACGCCTGTCTCGTGTCGATTTTCCTTGACCTGTTGGATGAGTTTATCAACTTCTGTTTTAAATTGTGCCAAAGGCACGAAACTTGTCGGGTTCAGTGCGATAATGAGCAAGCCATAGTCTGCGCCTGGCGGTGGAATTGTTGCGGCGTTTACCAAAGCCCCAGCAAGAACCTGTATGATGAGTGCAAGTCCAAAGCCTTTATGTCCACCAAAAGGACGCACACTTCCTTTCAATGCCGCGTCGGGGTCTATTGTTGCCACGCCGTCTGGGTCAAAAGCGAGTCCTTCGGCAATTTCAGCACCTTCTCGCATCGCGACGAGTAGATCGCCGTTGGTAATCGCAGCAGTAGACATATCAAACAAGAGGGGGACAGTGTTAGACGGAATGCCGACAGCAAGCGGATTTGTGCCTAAAATAGCCTCGGTTCCGCCTTCGGGGGTAATGCGTGGCAAACAATCGGCAAAGAGGAGCCCTATAATATCCGCTTTTCGCGCCATATCGACGTAGTATCCCGCCATGCCACAATGCGATGTATTGTAAACACCAACAATGCTTGAACCCGTCTGTTTGGCGCGTTCAATCGCTATCTCCATTGCGCGATAAGCGACAAGGTAGCCGGACTGGTTTCCACCGTTAATTCGTACGCACTGTCCCTCTGCCTTATCAACTTGGATGTCAGTCCGCTCGCTCTGTTCATAGCGGCTTTTAATGCCGGGCAATCGGATAAACCCGTGCGTCTTACGTCCGCGGAGTTCGGCTTCTAAGAGAATATCCGCAATAACGGCGGCATCTGTCGATGAAAACCCACTCTTCGCCAAAAAGGTTTCAGCGAGTTGTCGCGCATCAGCAATAGAAATATGCAAGTTGCTGCTCCACTTCTCTGGAATAATAGAAAATTGTAGGTTAGATGTTGACTTCTATTCTTGGGTTTGTTATACTTTAGCGCAAATTTGGTTGACTGTCAAGATGCATTTGGCAAGGCACTTTTTTACCTTAGGTACTGTTAGGCGCGGCTTTAATCGCGTAGGAATACCCAAGGAGGTTCTACAGATGGCGAATCAAAAACATGACCTGGTTGAATATTCTATCCAGGATAACGTTCGATTAGAGACATACTGGCGTGATGATGCCGGTGGACGCGGTCCCGCGGCTTCTTTGTTCGTCTATGACGATGAGATTATGCGCTTCGATTGCTTCGGCGGCGATAATGGGCACTGCCACTTCAATTTGCGACAGACGCGTGGTAGACGGTGGATGTACCCGGAAGGCTCTTTTCAAGACCACATTCATCAGAGCCTGTTCGATCTCCGCACAAATCTAAATTTCTGTCTCCAGACCCATCAAGACGAACGGGTTCAAGAAATTCAGATAGCGCGGGAGAGTTTAGAAGCGGCAATCCCACAAATGGAAGCACACCTGTTAGTGCTCGCTGACAAACTGCAGCGCGACACGGCATAAAAAAGATGAAAGTCGTGACCGCAGCGGAAATGCGCCAGATCGATCAGGACACTATTGAGGGTATCGGCATTCCCGGCATTGTTCTCATGGAGACGGCTGGGAGTGCCATCGTCCGTGCGCTTGAACAACACTATCCGACATGCAAACGGATCGGTATCCTTGCTGGCAAAGGGAACAATGGCGGCGATGGTATCGTTATTGCCCGCCAACTCGCCCATATAGGATACGACGTTTATCTTTTTTTGGTCTCTCCGCCAGAAAGTTTTACTGGCGAGGCAGCGGTTAATCTCCAAATTGCGAAAAACCTGAAGTTGCGGATTGAGGAAATTTTAACGGACGCAACACTCGAAACGAAAGAAAGCGTTTCTTTAAATCATATCACTCGTTGCGAACTCCTCGTAGATGCAATTTTCGGCACAGGACTGCGTGGCGAGGTGCGCGAACCCATCGCTCCCCTAATTAACACCATCAATAATCTTCCTATACCTATTCTTTCTGTCGATCTACCTTCAGGTCTGGATGCAGACACAGGGAATCCATTAGGCACTTGCGTGCGAGCAGATCGAACTGTGACAATAGGCCTACCCAAGAGAGGGCTGTTAGTACATCCCGGTGCGGAATTTTCTGGAAAACTGGAAGTTGTTGACATCGGTTTTCCAGAACAGGTCATAGATGCACAGAATATTAAGGTTCACTGGACAAGGGCAGCAGCAGCGTCAGAATGGGTGCCGTCGCGTCCATCAGCATCTCACAAAGGGAGTTACGGACGTGTTCTCGTCATCGCTGGTGCAACAGGCATGACGGGTGCAGCGGCACTCGCAAGTAAGGCTGCTTTGCGTGCGGGTGCGGGGTTGGTAACCCTCGCGACACCGAAGCATCTCAATCCAATTTTAGAAGGACTTTTGCCGGAGGTGATGACCCTGCCGCTACCAGAAACAGATGCAGGGAGCTTGGCAGTATCAGGGATTTCAACCATCCTTGAATTCGCTGAAAAGACGAAATCCGTTCTTGCGATCGGTCCCGGACTCTCCCAAAACCCAGAGACAGTGACACTCGTCCATCAATTGGTTCGCGAGAATCAGGAGCAAGGATTGGGTCTACGGATGGTTATCGATGCAGATGGATTGAACGCGCTCGCCCAAGCGACGGAACTTATCCCACGACTCGGTAAGGACGCAGTGCTGACACCACATCCGGGTGAGATGGCTCGGTTAACGAATACCTCGGTTTCAACATTAGAATTAGACAGAATTAGCACTGCACAACAGTTTGCAAGTGAACACGGTGTAACGCTTGTATTTAAAGGTGCCCCGACTGTTACCGGAACGCCAAATGGAAATGTGTGGATCAATTCGACGGGTAACCCGGGTATGGCAACGGGAGGCATGGGAGATGTCTTGACAGGCGTAATCGCGGGTTTGATGGCACAAGGCGTATCAAGTGAAAGGGCAGGTGCGCTTGGAGTCTACGTCCACGGCTTAGCAGGGGACAGCGTATCAGAGAGATTGGGAACGCACGGACTCATTGCGAGCGATGTCCTGGAGGCGGTACCGGAAGCGATTGCGTCGCTGATGGATTAGAATTGCAGCACCTGCCTACATCTATAAAAACACAAGGAGAACTCATGGAACTCGGATTGACTGGAAAAGTTGCCGTTATCACCGGCGGCAGTGAAGGGATTGGCAAAGGTATAGCACTTCGTCTGTGTGAAGAAGGTGCGAAGGTCGCAATTTGTGGCAGACGCGAAACGGTTTTAGAGGATGCCGCCGCAGACATCGGCGCACAAACCGGTGGTGAAGTCCTTGCCATCCCGGCAGATGTAACGGTCCCGGGGACGTTGGAGAATTTTATCGGGCAAACGGCAAACCACTATGGAAAGATTGATATTCTGGTGAATAACGCCGGTAGATCAGCGGGTGGCGACTTTGAAACGATGAGCGACCAAGCGTGGTACGAGGATTTGGATCTCAAATTGATGGGGGCTATTCGGTGTGCGCGATTGGTGATTCCACACATGAAAGATAACGGTAGCGGTAGGATCATCAACATCACACATCCGGGTGGCAAACAACCGAGTGCCGGGTCGTGTCCGACTTCGGTCAGTCGAGCCGCGGGTATCGCCCTGACGAAAGCACTCTCTAAAGAACTTCTACCGCACAAAATCTTGGTTAACACCGTCTGCCTTACCTCAATTAAAAGTGCGCAAGGGGAACGCGCATGGAAAGCAGCGGGGTCGCCCGGAACGCTTGAGGAATATTGGGAGGCGCGTGGCGCGGAGCATCCGCTCGGGCGTTTAGGTGAGCCGAGTGAAGTGGGCAATCTTGTGGCGTTTCTTGTCTCAGACTGCGCATCGTTTATTACGGGAACGGCTATCAATATTGATGGCGGACTCTCTGCAGTCGTATAGTAAAACGACTTGGTAAATAGAAAAAAGATGGGCGGTGCTTATTTTTTCACCGCCCTTACATCTTGCAATTCACGGAGGACAACATGGAGATCTACAAAATTTATCCTGTCCCAGCGGCAGATGCCTCGACCGCGTTCCAAGTAGAGTTGGATTCACGGGCAATTGCTGCTGCAGAAGAACTTGAAAACACGGGTGCGCAAGGCGCGGACAGAGAAGAAATCCTACAGAAACACCTCGGTTCTGACTACGAGAAAGGCTACCGAGGCACGGCGTGGGGTCTGCACGGTATCTCTGAAGGGTTGACACCAGCACGCTTGGCAGTTCTCTTGGAAGCACACGGGGAATACCTTGACCCGTGTGCCGAACGCGAAACGTTTGACCACAGTCTGATGGTTAACGTCGAAGAGGAATTAGCATCGCAGTTGGAGGATATTCCTGAATCTGTTTTGGAAGCGATTGTCGAGGAATACAAAACCTATCTGTTAGATGCGTAATACCTATAACAAACTTTTAGAAAATCGCCTGCACCTTCCACAAGATTTATTAACCCCATTATTTTTGAAACTTTTTTAGACGGAGAGTGTGTAATATTATATTACCCCAGACTGTTCACTTCATTAACACAGAAGGCTTCATGGAAAAGATAACATGAAATCTATTTTTTATTTTCTCAGTGTACTTCTTTCTTTCGCTCTCTCCTCCTTTGCCTTCGCAAAAGCCCCGGCGACCGCCAAAATAGCATTCACATCAAATCGCGATGGCAATTTCGAGATTTATACGATGAACCCTGATGGGTCGGATCAGATAAATTTAACGCAACACCGCGCCGCCGATCAGAGTCCTGTCTGGTCACGAACAGGTGAACAAATTCTTTTTGTCTCCGATCGACACGGAACGAAGGATCTCTACCTTATGGATGCGGACGGGACGAACGCGCGTAAGGTATTCGCAAACTTAGTAGGTAGACAACACCCAACGTGGTCGCCTGACGGAAAACAACTTGCTTATCACCGATTCGACAAACTCGCCATCTATGTTGCTTTAAGCAACGGGGAAGGTGAGGAGAAATTGGTGAGTGGTTTGTGGCCCGCGTGGTCCCCGAACGGTTCCGAGATAGCATTCGTTGCCGATAAAAGTTTCGCGCTTATTGCTGACGGCGTACTCCAAGTCGAAGCACCTAAGATTCAGATTATCAATCCACAGACCAAGGCGGAAGAGGTACTTCTGCCAGGAAAGGATCTGATGTTTAATCCCGCGTGGTCACCCAACGCCGATAAAATAGCCTTTTCTTGGATAGATCTGGATGCTATCCCTGCTATAGGTAAAGATATAGCGGATAATGAGGCTGTCTATGTCGTCAACAGGGACGGTAGTGAACTCAAGCAGATTGCTGATGCCGAGGGTGGCGCGACATCCCACCCTATCTGGGCACCGCAAGGAGATGAACTCGTTTATGAAAAGCAGATCCGTGAAGCCGTACACCTCTTCAAAATCGCTTTGGATGGAGAGACTCCAGAAAAACTCACGGATCGTGGTGATAATGTAAGTGCGGATTGGTTCGATCCGGCGTTTGCGTTGCCAGTTTCGCCACAACCGCAGTTGCTAACGACGGTGTGGGGAAAAATAAAGACTGGAAATTGAACAAAAAGGAACTTCAAATATGTCAAAAGCAATCTTAAAGTTGAAAACTCGCGACTCCATATTCACGGTGCTTCTGGTCGCAATGCTATTGAATTTGAGTTCAGTCGCATTTGCGGATAAGAATCTACTCCTGTTTCATCCGACAGATATTAAAGACTTAGGGAGCTTAGCGGTGAAATTCCAAGACACTCGTGCTGCAGTATCTAACTTCATAGTCTCACAATTGTCTGATAAAACTCAGCAATTGCTAAGTGAATATAACGGCATAAGTAGTCCCTCTTCTGCTCTTGAGCAAGCAGTCCTTACAGATTTGAATCGCTTACTTCAAGATGTCTCGCTCTATGATACCCAAACTTTCGCTAATATTGAACTCAGTAAACAAACCCAAGCACTCATTGCCCAAAATCCACAAAGTGGAGAGGCACTGGTTCTCCTGAATCGTCTCCTCCTATCAGATGCCTATCCTTATGAACTCGCATCACCTTCGGAAAAACAAAACACTGGCGATTCAAAAGATATTGAAACATGTCGAGAAAATCTCCGACAGATAAAATTGGCACTCGACAACTATCGTGCCAAAGCAAATGTAGAACCCCAGTGGCTTTCTGAACTTTCACCACAATATCTGGACGAAAAAATGCTCCGCTGCCCAGCAGATCTAACGGCAGGAGATCCCGGGGTTCTCACCGAAGGTGGATCTGACCCAACACTACCGTGTAGTTATCTTTATGAATTCCGCCCCGACCAGAAAGCAGGTCAGGAAATTTTATTGGAAATAGAAGGCGACATGCTACCTATGGTGCGTTGTCAACACCATCTGCTCAATCTAAGCGTCAGTGGGAAACTCTATCGAAATGGGCCGCAAAGAAATATCTACAACAAAACCGCAAAAATCGTAAAAAGGTTTTCTATACAACCGCACTTGTCGGCAGACTTGCCCGAAGAAGTCAGGAAGCAAATGGAAGAGCAACTTCACAAGAACAGTAATAAAGCGGCAAAAACGACGATCTTCCAAATTGACCCATCGGACGACTTACACGCGAAACTTAAAGAACAATTCGGCGAGGCATTTCTTGAATCGCCAGAAGGAAAATCACTACTTAATCAATTAACACCAACATCCACAAAGCAAGAGGAATTGACCCATCTATTAGGCAAGTCAATGCCAGATGTGGCATTGATGAACCTTTCAGGGCAATCTGTCAAGTTAGAGACCCTCCGCGGTAAATTTACCCTTGTTAATATTTTTCCAACAGACCTTACCACCCACGGACCCAAATTAAAACATCTTGAGCAGCTGCTTGAAAACTATGATGCTTCCCAACTGCAAATCGTTGGTATTAGCACCAGTGATGCCACGGCAATTGAGGCGTTTAAGGAAAAACATCGCCTCTCAATGCCAATTTGGATTGACAAAAGCAGTCAGATACAAACACACCTTAATAGAGATACCGCTGAACCACAAACCGAACTCATAACACTTTTTTTCAATCGAGAACTGATTGTTAAAGATGTGTTTATAGGCTTCGATCCACAGCCCTTCTCGCAAAAGGTCAAGAAGTTACTTGAGTTCAAAGAATAGCAAACAACGCGCCAGTCGGTGCAGATCGTGATAGTTGACGCTGTGAGTGTGGCGGGAAACCCCAAAGCGGCATTCTAACAAAACCCTATAAATCTAAGGTGAGGCAAAAACATGCTACCAACACTAATTCAGAAAGAGATTATGCATCATATCTTGAGTGCCAGGTTCGTCGCACTCCTTTTGATGTGCCTTTTGCTCATCCCTCTCACCCTTTCCATCAATCATCGTACTTACCGCCAAGACCTCGTTGACTATCAAGAGGCCGTTAAATTAGCAAACATTGAAGAAACTACAGTAAACCCAAAAATGCCATTGGAAACAGATTTAGAAGTTTCTAAACTCTTTCTCAAACCGACGCCGCTGAGCGTATTCGCAAAAGGATTAGGGGATTCACTTCCAAGTTATCTTGGGATGACGCGCAACGGCATTACACAGGGTCCGCCCTCTGTGGTTTCTGCCCCTCTCTCCCAACTCTTAGGACATCTCGACTTTCTATTTGTCATAAGTACTGTTTTCAGTCTGCTTGCGTTACTGTTCACATTTGATGCGGTCGCCGGGGAGCGAGAAGCAGGCACATTGCGGATTACCTTAGCAAATTCCTTGCCGCGTGATCTCTTTTTGTGGAGTAAGTTAATCGGTGGGTATTTTGTGTTTGTCGTGCCATTCTTGGTAGCGTTTCTATTCGGTTTATTCCTTCTTGTTTGGCAAGGGTTTCCGTTGGGTGAGTCAGAGATTTTTCCGCGAGTCCTGAGTCTGATGGCTGCCTCTCTACTCTACATCGCGGTGTTTTTTGTAATAGGCGTGGTGATTTCCACCTACTTAGACAGTGCCAAGACTGCGCTCATCGTGGCTTTCACTGTCTGGGTGTTCGCTGTGTTAATTACACCACGCCTCGGTTTTCTCGCAGCCAAGGTCATCGTCCCGACCCGAACTTCACAGAGCGTCTATATGGAAAAGAAGGCTATGCGAGACGATTTCGATGCAGCACTCGAAGAACAAAAAGTGAAATTCATCATGGAAACGCCGCCGGATGGAAGCGGACGGATTGTTATTATGGGAGATGCTCAGGAAAAACTCGATGAACGAATAAAACCCTTGGAAGAAGAATATCGCTCGGAATTTCAAGACCACGCTAATAAACTTGATCGAGATTACAAACGTGAAACAAAACGACAAGAACAGGTGGGTGAGACGCTTTCCCGAATCACGCCAACTTCTTCCCTCATCTATCTCACCACGAACTTGGCACAGACTGGAAAGGTAAAAAGGAACAAATACCTGCAAGCAGGCGAACATTATTACAATATGCTTCATACAGATTTGTTTAGCAAAATTTCTGATCACGTTTCCCGAAGAATGTACCACTCAGGTGATATTGTCCAAATCACACAACCACCACCCTTGGAAACTACAACTTTAGCGGACGCTTTCCGTCAATCAGTCGTGGATGTGATGCTGCTCTGCTTTTTTGGGGTAGCGCTAACAACCATAGCGTTCCTGAAATTCTTTAGGTTAGATATTTGATGCCCTATCGCACACCCAATTTTAGAGGTAAACAAAAAAGAAGATTTTCTCCGAATCTTCTTTTTTTTTTCAGAATTATGCAACCATTTTCCCGTCGCTCGCGTCACTATAAACCAATTCGGAGTTAATGCGAAAAATAGGACGATTGAACCTATACGAAAATCCGTCCCAGGAGGTGTCCAATGCAAAATGATGCTGAATTAATTCGCCGCACACTTGATGGTGATGAAATCGCTTTCACTACGCTTGTGAGAAAATACCAGAAACACGTTCATGCCCTCGCGTGGCGCAAAATGGGGGACTTCCATATCGCTGAAGACATTACACAAGAGACCTTCCTGAAAGTGCATCAGAACCTGGCAACGCTGAAAGAACTGGAGCGATTTCCGGGGTGGCTGTATGTGATTGCAACCCGGTGCTGCATTGCGCGACTCCGGAAGAAACGGATGCATGCCCAACTCGTGGAGGACATCGACCTAATGACAAAAGGAAAAGATACGTATTCCCAACATGTGGCAGATGAGCAGGCAAAAATGACAACTGAGGTGCAGCGAGAAGTCGTCAAAAAGTTGCTTGCCAAGCTACAAGAGAGCGATCGCACGATCATAACGCTATACTATTTTGGAGAGATGACGTGTGAAGAAATCAGCAAGTTTCTGGGAGTATCGGCAAATACGATTAAGAGTCGGCTCAGTCGCGCACGTCAACGTTTGAAGAAGGAAGAACCCTTGATTCAAGAGGCACTCGGCACCTTCCAGATTTCCCCAAATTTGACGCAGAACATCGTCCAAGCCGTAAAAGAAAAAGGCGGCAGCATCAAACCCGTGTCACCTAAAGGGAGCAAACCTTTGGTCCCCTGGGCAGCAGTCGCGTCAACCGCTATCGTAGCCCTGCTGATCCTCGGAACGGGCAATGAATACATAGCCCGCTTTCAGCAGCCTTATAGTTTGGAGGCGACTTCGGAGATGAAGGTCGATATTGTAGAGGCACCCATAATATCTATGAAGCAGGTCAAACCCGCCGTGAAAATCCAACAGTCAGCAATTAGCAATCAGCAGCCAGCAGTGTCCCGCAAGTCCACACGCGACGTGCGTAGCAGTCGGAAAGCGGACGCTGGTAACAATCCATTGACCCCTGATAGCCAACAGCCAATAGAAGAAACACAGCAGACGCAAATGGAGGTATTGGACTTCTTTCGGATGCCGGAAAGCGGGCACCTGGACTACACCGTCGTCTACATTGATGCCACAGCGTTTGAAGACGGCGGGACGTTAACGATTGACATTCGCGTCGGCAGCGGTGAAGCAGCGGGTTCATTCGATCTATTTGACGGTGACAGGAAACTCCCAACGGGAGGCATACGCAGATCAAGCAATGCCCTCGCACATCAGTGGGGAATTCAACCCGGTGGCACAGGAACAATCACCTATCAGTTTGATCAAGGTCAAGTCTTTCGACTGGGGGCTGCAAGCGATTGGCAGAGCGAAAAAGGAAGTACGAACGCGTTTTACGCGCAAATTTCTATTCGATAAACCCCGACCTTACTTGTCCTTTTGTGGTAGACCTTAGAATTAATTAGACACTCAACGCCGGTGCGGTTAGAAACCGTGAAGAAACACCCAAGCAAAAACCCTACCAGGTTGGGGTAAAGTGTCTGTTTATTTTTTCGGCTTATCATAATTTCTGTACGGAGGTTTGAAAATGAAGACATTCGGTATCGGTTGCCTGATTTCTGTCCTGTTTCTGCAATACGGATTTGCAAACGAGACATCCACTCCCAACAGCGTCGCTCTCACACTTGACAGCGACGCTAACGTGGTCGTTAAAGGCTTTATCGCTCCGATTGCGTACACCCAAAGCAACTTCCATGTAGCGTGGGAATCATTGGCGAATCTACGAGTCGCCGAGCCTGAAAAGCAGTATCCGACAGCGATCTTTCGGGCGTTTCTTCCGACAGAAGCAGGCTTGCGAAGAGGGAGAGGAGAAGGATTTTTCCAAAGACTGCAAAAACTCCTCCGCGAAAATCCGACATCACGCGGAAATAGCGTCTCCGTTGGCGAAGTCTGGCAGATTGAACGCTCAGGATTATTGGCGTTGCTGAAGCAACTTCACCCGAACCCGCATCTGGATATGCACATCAATTGGGGAGATTCCCGCGGAACATGGGCGTGTCTGCGTGCTTACAATGCCGAAATAGCCCACATCGTGTTTCGCGTTCATGCAGAGTTCAGGTTAGCGGACGGTTGGTTTACACCCTCACTGTTTACTGGACATCTCGTCATCAACCGTACAGACGAGAAAGTCGCCTTCTTCCAGATGTACGTTCCGCAGGGTACACTCAACTTCGATGTCAACCGATACCATAACGACAGGAGCATCTTTACAACGGATGCAGGCTTTTGCCCGCAAATCGAACTTCGTGCCGGTACAGAAGCTATAATTCAAGATACCCAATTTTCTGAAGCAATACCGTTAGCGGAAGCCGAACGTATCTTAATACGACGTTTTTATAAATCACAGCAAATTAACTGGGTATCAGTGGACGCAGCCTTGGAAATGGCACGGTCAGAACAGAAACCGATTCACATTGTTTCAACAGATGGCCCACTGACTGACGAAGCGTGCTGAGGGAGCGGCAAGAGCCTGAGGGCAGTTGCTCTCTCTGATGACAAGAATATCAAACTCTTGAACGAAAATTTTATTAACACGTGGGTGCTCAATACCGATATGGAACGCTTGCGGGATGCAAAAGCTCTTGACGACCTGCCGCCTTTGACACAAATCATCGTTCAAGGATGGAAAAGACACTCTCCGGTAGATTGTCTGATTATCTCACCTGCACTTGAACTCATGGGTAGGCAGCCTGTTAATGAGTTGCCCTTGCGCAATAAGGCGAAGCGGTATCGGCTGTTCCTTTCAGAATCGTTAGCAGGAAAACACCCCGGAGTCGGTGAGAGCACCCCGATGCCATTATCAAGCAGTCGGGGGGTTGTTCTTGATCGGATACAACCCGCCGTGGAAGTATTGGATACTTTTCGTTACGCGACTGCCACTGAAGACGACACTGTTATAAGAATTGACACGACTGCCTTTGAAAATGGTGGCACATTGACTATTGACATTCAAATCGGTAGGGGAGCCCTTGTCGGTTCGTTCGATCTCTTCCCTGACGATAGTGCCCTTCAGACAGAAGGAACACCTCAGAACGCACTCGCCCAAGCATGGGGGATTCAACCCGGTGAAACGGGAACAATTACGTATCGGTTTGACAAGGGGCAAATCTTTCAACTCCGTGCCACTGGCGGTTGGGTCAATCAGGAAGGAGGTATCAACGCTTTTCGAGCCCAAATCTCTGTTCAGTAACTCCCGATCAACTTCTCCGAGAAATTAAGCAACTTTTTCGTCCTTAGATTGTATCTTTAATTATAAAGACCTTTCAGGGTTGTCAGTTAACTGAAAACCAATAACCAACACCGAGGCTTAGATTATGTTACACACCCTAATACGCCAGGAGATTTTAGGCCATCTGATGAGCGCGCGATTCCTCGCCGCTGTCGTGATTACACTTCTGCTCGTCGTCGCCAATACCGTTGTGCTGATCGACGCGCACGAAAATCGGGTGGCGAGTTACAGCCAACAAGCGAAAGTTCATCGTGAGAAAGCGGTAGCGGCGGAAACCTATTCGGAGTTGAAACTTTTTGTTGAACGCCCTCCGAACCCCCTCAGCCTTTTGAGTGCGGGTTTAGAAAAGCGTTTGGGGACAACCGTTGAGATTTATCACGGCGAAGTGCCGACGATTTCAAGTGTTTCCGCACGAAATTTAGAGAATCCCTATCTAAATCTTTTTTCACAGATCGACCTCGTGTCCATCTTTCAAGTGGTGCTGAGCCTATTGGCACTGCTTTTCGCTTATGATGCAATCGCGGGAGATTGGGAAAGCGGTACCCTGCGTCTGGTTATCTCACACCCGGTGGGACGCGGTGCTATTCTGTTAGGGAAATATATCGCTGCAATGATATGTCTGCTGCTCCCCGTGCTGATGAGCCTGCTGATAGTGATGCTGCAGCTTTCCCTCGCGAGTTCGATTCAGCTGGGTACAACGGATTTCCTCAGGATTGGCGGAATCGTCGCCACTACAATTGTCTACCTATCTGTTTTTTACCTGATTGGGCTGTTGATCTCCACGATGACCCGCCGCACGGCTACCTCCCTGATGCTCTGTATGTTCTTATGGGTCATTCTGGTGCTTGTGTATCCGAACTGGAGTCGGTTTACCCTTAATCCTGTAGGCGACATGCGTCCAGAAAGACAATCCGCATATCAACAGGTTGAGCAGATTTGGGAAGAAGTTGACAGGGAAGAACAACGGTTCTTAGCCAACAGTCCGCTTGAAGGGGAACCGCCAAGGTTTAATATAGGTTATTCCGGGAGCTCCTCCTCGAGCGGCAGAAGGTATGGGTTTAATATGACCAAAGTGAACGCCGATTCAGAACCGAGCCTCCCGCATTTTCAAGACTATCAAGCGTTCATTGGTACGACGCACATCCGCGCCGCAGAAAAGATTGGGTTGATAAACGAACAACGTTGGGCACGGACCAGCATTCGACAAGCAACATGGGATGAACGGTTGATGAAATTCAGCCCGGCAAGCCTCTATACCTTTGCAACTTCCGCTTGGGTAGGTACGGATATAGATGGCATGTTAGATTTCGTCGGCGCAGTCCAAGCGTACCGCCAGATACTAATTGACTATTTGCACGATAAAGATGCGTTTGCGAGTCGACGTTGGTTTGCTTCTGATCAAGGAGCAGTGGATTGGTGGGATTTGCCTCAGTTTCGCTTTGCGCCGGTGGATGTCTCCGAAAACGCACAACGCGCCCTGATGGATGTGTCCCTCCTTTTCGTTATGAACCTGGTGCTGTTTATGGTAAGCTTCCTAATTTTTATCAAAGTTGAAGTTTAAGGGAGAAAACACAATGATCAAACATATCATTCAAAGAGAGTTCTTTGACCATCTCAACAGTCTCCGCTTCGCTTTGACTGTTATCATCATGGCAGCACTCATGGTCACCAACGCAGTGGTGCATCTTCAGAGCCACCCAGATAAGGTTCGGAGTTATTCCGAGAACGTCGCCGGTGACCGCGACACATTGCAGTCGCGGACGGATCTCTATGAACTTTTGAGAAAGGGTCCCGGTAAACTTTATAAACAGCCATCCTCACTAACTTTCATTGCAGACAGTAGCGATGCCTTTTTGCCGGATCGCGGAACGCAAAATTGGGGGTCCTGGAGTAGAACTGTGGGATTCGGTACACAGGTAAAAAGTATCTGGTCGGCGGACTATCCCACCGCCAACCCGAATTCACGAGACTTACGTCCCAAGGCGACCAAGATAGATTGGGTCTTTATCATCACCTATCTGCTCTCTTTCATTCCACTCTTGTTTACGTTTGATGCCCTCTCTGGCGAAAGAGAAAACGGAACGCTTCGATTGTGTCTCGCCAACTCTATTTCGCGACCTGCTTTATTAACAGGGAAGTTCTTAGGCACGCTGATTGCTGTCCTGATTCCGTTCTATTTTGCGGTCCTATTGAATTTGGCGGTAATTTCCACCGATACTTGGACGCAGCTCGGGGCGGCAGATTGGGGACGTTTGGGGATGATTCTGCTGATTGCCTCAGGCTATGCGAGTATTTTCATTGCTGTCGGGCTGATGGTTTCCGGAGGAACGCGAGATACCCGCGTCAGCCTCGTCGTGCTGTTAATTATCTGGGTGGCGCTCGTCGTCTTTATGCCTTCCACCCTCGGGACGCTTTCCACAAAATGGATGTCCCCCGTCCAAACCGCTCACCAACGGGAAACGGCAAGGAGGAGCGCGCTTGATCAGATTAACGATGATTTCCAGAAGCGAATGACGGACAAACAAGTGGCGAAGTCACAAACAGGAAACCTCCTCAATCAATTCATGGACCTTATGAAAACTTCGCCGAAAGCGGCGGAAAAATTGGCAAAGGAGAAAGAGGCAGAACTCAGGGCGGCGATGGCGAATTTAGAGTCCCAAAAGGCAGATGAGGAAGAATTGCGTATCAAGGCTGAGTTCGTCAACAAAGATGTCGAAATTCGGGAACGACTGAACCGAGCGCATCTACAGGCACAACTTGCGCAGGTTCAGCGGGCGCGGGTCGTGACGCGGTTCTCGCCAGCAGCGATCGTCCAATACGCCCTTGAATCTATGACTGGCACCGGATTAAAACGGCACTTGCAATTTCTTGACAGCGTGCACCTTCATATGAGACAGTTCCGAAATTTCATCACTGAAACCGATCGTGCCGATACAGAGAGCCTCCATATTATCGGAATCCCCGAAGGAATGTCTAAAAAGCCGATTTCACCGCAGGCACTTCCAAGCTTTGCGGATAAAATCACTTTTAGCGATACCTTCAACGCAGCGATCGTAGATATGCTGTTACTCCTCGGACTGCTCGGAATATCTCTTTTAGGAGCGTTCTTCGTCTTCAGTCGCTCAGATATATAAGGAAAAAATCGTGAGAAAAAAAATTGTGAGAGGGGTTTGTAACCCCCAAACTTCAAAGCACTTGTGGCTTTTTGTGTCGGTCATCATCTTGACTGTCGTGCTTGTTTCAACAACGCACGCCCAAACGATAGAAACCGTCATCCCAGCGGATAGCCTCATCTATCTCAAACTCCAAAACCTACAAGAATGTCGTGAAGCGATTGAGAACTCCGAAAACTGGAAGACGGCTGCAGGTATCATCTCCGCTGCCTCGCAGTGGCAAGATATTCAACAACTCATGCAGGCACTGCCGATGTTTACAGGGACAGACATCCACGGTTTAATCGAGACGTTTTTAGGGGAACAAGTTGCAGTCTCAGTTTCGCCCGGCACAGAAGGCCTGATGGTGGGTGTCGTCATTGAAAACAGTGGAAACCATCTCGAAGAAGCCGAACAGACCTTGTTCCAAATCGTTGCAACCCTTAGCGGTATGGCAGGGAATCCCGTACAACCTCAGGCGCGGGACTATCAAGGCATCAGATACCACACTGCACAACTTAACACAATGGAACTCACCTACGGACGTATTGATGAAACCCTCCTTCTGGTGGGTATCACCCCCGGCAGTTTTGAGAAAATGGTTGATGTCTATAAAACGTCAAGAGCGTCAATTACATCAAACGCCTCGTATCGTTCCGTTGCAGAAAGATATGGGAAACGCGAAGTGTTCGCGTATGTGGATGCGGAGATAGGAAGCCCTTATTTGAAAGTGATTCTACCACCCCTTGTTGGCGAGCAATTGGACGCTTTCCAGACCTTGGTCTACAGTTGGGATCTGCTGAAACCGGGTGGCAGCCAACAATTGTACGGCACTTTGAAGAATGGGGCACAAGGCACGCTTATCTCACTGTTCCAAGAGCCATCCAAAATGCAAGCCATTCAGGGCTTGTCAGGGGACGAAGAGCTCTTCCTTACGGTCGCGCCATCAAGTTCCCAGACGCTCTGGCAGATGATTCTTGGTTCCGAGAGGGATACACCCACCCCTGGGAACCTCAGAAGTTTTCTGATACCGGATGGGACCGATTTGCTTGGGGCAGTGACAGGCGAACTTGTCATCTCCGCAGATAGTTCCTTTACAAACTTCGTACCCAAACTGATTGTCAATTCAGACGCTGGGAAAATCAAGAGTTTCGGAGTCGAGTTCCCAGAAACGAATCTGGGTCTGATTTTCCATCCTGATTCCGTTGTGAAATGGCAGGCTCTTTTCAACGGTCTCCTCGAAAAACTCAGCACTGAACCACCGCAACAATTCGACTATAAAGACAAGACCTTTAACACTGTCTCTATACCGAGCACCGTCTATTACGGAAGTGTCAACGAACTGTTTGTGATTGCACTATCTGAAAAACAGTACAAATCCATCGTTGATAATCTCTTAGTTGGAAAACCAACACCCATCTTAAAAAAGAGATTGGAAGATTTACCCGCAAATCCGGCGTGTCTGTTCCAACTCGACATAGAAAAGTTTTTACCCCTTGTTGAAACCGAGGGACTTCCGTGGTGGAGGCCGGAGTTGATTGCGTTCACAGAAAAAGTAGGGGTTTTGTTCGCTTCGCTCACTGTCGGAGCAGATACAGCATCGCTGGAACTGATACTCTCACCCGAAGAAAAACCGATTGATGCAATAGCAAGGGTCGCTCCTATCCTCTTTTTCGGGGCGATGTTAAGTCAGCAGTAAACGTGCAGTAATCGGAACTTTTCTCTGCAAAAGGGGTGTAAAACATCGTTACTGAAAAATAATGCAACCTTTTTGCCCTCAAAACGCGTCACCATAAACATAAGTCAATATATCCCTCGGTAACCCGACCAAAAAGTAGAATGAAGGGATACAACATACTTCAGGTTACACAAACAAGGAGAGGCATTAAAAATGAAAAATATTTTGTGCACCAGAGACGCTCCATCCAGACTTTCACTTTTCACAGTTTTTGGGCTCGCCATTTTTCTCAGCAGTTGCTCTAACTATTCGCACACGCAGAGATATATTTTTGAAAGCGAAATAGCGAATACCCAGTTACGCGAACATGTAGAATTCAACTGGTCAGCACCCGTTAACCATCAAAAGTATACCGGTCCCCGAAACGCACATGAACTTATGCAAGCATTGAATGCGGACTACAACCGGGGACATTCAAAAACTGAGGTGAATATCCATCGTAAAGGCGTTGGCATAAAAACTATAAATTATGACAGTACCTATACAGAGCGCGAAATAGACGCCAGATACGGGCGAGAAGAATGGCTGCAACACCTTCTGGACGGAGGTGTTACCATAGAGAATTTCGGTGATTACGCACACTACCTATCAAAACGGCACACGTTGGCACTTCTCGAAGACAATCCGACGCTGCGACAGTTAGGAATTCTTGATATCCCACCGACAACGGATTGGGAAACTTATAAAGCTGCTTATATTGATAAGTTAGTGCATCACCGTATCGAGATTCTGGGAACGAAAGAACAGTTTCATCGCAGCGAGAATGGACCCTTCAGCGCGTCTGTCAATATCACTGAGACTTTTAACACCAGATGACAAAGGTCTTCGTTGAAATGGCCTTAGATTTCTGGTATCATAAGAGGCGAATCAACCATAGGAGAAACCCGATGTTAGAAACCCGCGACCTCACGAAAGTCTATAACGAAAACGTTTTAGCCGTCAACAATTTGAACATGAAAGTAGACGATGGCGAAATCTATGTCGTTCTCGGTGCGAACGGTGCTGGAAAAAGTACGACGATCTCCATGCTCCTGAACTTCATCGAACCGACGAGTGGCACCGCACTCGTAGATGACATCGAGATTCCGAAGTTTCCGCTGGAGGCAAAAAAGCACCTCGCCTACGTCTCAGAAAATGTTGAACTCTATAGGAACTTCACGGCACGGCAAAACCTGTCTTTCTTTGCGAAACTCGGTGGACGCAAGAAGGTATCAAATACCGAACTTGATGCGACGCTCGGACGTGTCGGCTTACCGGAGGAGGCGTTTACGCGACGCGTCAAGACGTTCTCCAAAGGGATGCGGCAACGCCTTGGTATTGCTATCGCGATTATGAAAAACGCGCAAGCCGTCCTGCTCGACGAACCGACCTCCGGCTTAGATCCCAAAGGTGGTGCAGACTTCCTGAACCTGCTCCGTGAGTTAAAAGAGGAAGGGAAAGCCATCTTCATGTCTACGCACGACATCTTCCGTGCGAAGGAAATCGCTGACCGGATTGGCATCCTGGTACAAGGCAACTTGGAACGAGAACTCACGCGCGAAGAGATCCTGAAAGAAAACCTTGAGGCGTTGTATCTGCACTACGTCGCTGGATATGAACCTGAAGAAGACGCAAGTGAGTAGAAAATAAAGGTGAAAAATATGGAAGGACGGAAGATATTTAGACGCAAGGATGGCAGGATGGAAGTGTGGGTGTCCCCCATCTTCCAATCCGCCAATCTTCCATTCCCGATGCTCGTGCTGATTCTTCTGAGTGCACTGGGGATGCTGCTGCTGCCTATACAGATACCGAGAATTTATGCAGAAGAGACCCAACCGGTTTCTGATGAGAACAGAGCAAAAACCAAAGAGGAACAGAGCCGCCAAATCCAGATAGAGACCAAACGCTTGGAAATGGAACTCAAGGAACAACTAATGAAAAAGAAGTTGGTTGAACTTGAAAATCTCAAAGCGATGATGATGGAGGCAAATAACATCGTCACTGTCTCTCAAGTGAATAAAGCGGAGGAAGACTACGAAACCGCCGTCTCCGAATACGAACAAGCAAAACTGACGCTGCAAGACACCGAACTTAACTCGCTCAAGGATGAATGGCATATCACTGTCGAAAACACAAACTTATATGAATCCGCCGATGGAAGGGAACTGTTCTCAATCACGTTGCGGAATAGCTCATCCCCCGTCACACTCGTCGAGAGCTCCAAAGTGCTGGGACGTGAAATTATCATCAGTGCACAGATTGACGACATCTTCGTGTCTATTAAAGAGCAGGAAGGTTACGGTACAAGCGGGGCAATTATCGCTGAACCTTATGAACAACTCATTGAAACACTCAAAGAGGGTGAAGCCGTTACGTTAGAGTTTGAACTTATAAAAGAGGATGTCCGAGATGTCGTTGTAGAGTTGATATACTCGGGTGAAATTGACAATAAGAATATCCACCTAAAACAAGAGGACCCCTATATCTCGGTTGTGTCGACGAGACGTTACAAGAAGGGCGACCGACGGCGTTTGGAAGTTGTTCTCACCTACGGTGCAATAAAAGGTGAGATAAAAGAGACAGACACCACAGATGCCACTGACTACTCGAATGGCGCAACAGCCCAAGAAATCAACAACGTCTATGTCTCCATCAGAGACGAGACAGACGCGATTATCGGCTTCCCCTATGAATACCGTATCCCATCGCTGAAAGACGGGCAGGCGACAACTCTCGATTTTGAACTCCGAAGGAATGTCGATAGCCTTACGGTTCATATTCTATACCTCGACAAGCCATACCCGAAAAAAATCCATCTTGAGGAAGATACACGCCACATTTCTATCCTGAGTGCCAAGAAGTTTCGCGTGGACAACCAAATGATGGTGACGCTCCAACTCAAAAACACCTCCACGACAGAGGCGATGCCGAGCAATGCAACCCCTGAAGAGATTGCGGCGGCGAACGAGATCCGAGCGATTTATGTCTCCTTACTTGATGTTACCGATGACACAAACATCGTCAAACCTTATGAAACGAAGATACCCGTGCTCGGCTACAATGAAATCGAGGAATTGACGTTCCAACTTCAGAAAGATGTCGAAAGTTTGAAAGTGTCGCTGAAATACCCTGAACTCCCTGAACCCGATACACGTCTCATCTATCTACAAAAAGAATCTGCCTTGGATGTCGTAAACGTCAGTTCGCTACGATTTTCGCAGGAAGGAAATCTCGGCAGCAGCGTCACTTACGATTTGACACTCGATCGGTTGGCTGAAACAGAAAACACTTTCCAGCTCCGCGTCATTAACCTACTCAACCGTCTCTCCTTTGAATTCCAAGACCCTGAGACGAAGTCTCGTCAGTCTCAGGTGAAGTTTACACAAGAACAGTCGAAACGGAGTTTGTCCCTGATCGTCTACCTCCCCGAAGAGTTGGATGCCTCCTACCTCGACAGTACACTTGAGTTCTATGTCGCTGTCCTTGATGAGACGGAGGCGAATGAACTCGGAGGGGTCAACAATCGTTTGGATTTACCTGCCGATAGGATTGCGGGCATACAAGGCGGTGTCGAGCGGTTTGAACTGATTCCGAAAGGTGTTCCTGAGATTGAGGTATTCGTGCCGAACGCCTTCCAGACAATCAAAATCGGTGAAGAGGTCAACATGACGGCGACGCTAAAGAATATCGGTACTCGCGACCTCGTCGATATTCGTATGATCATTGATGTCAACACGGATTGGAAATATACGGTTATCCCAGAGGTTATTGGCACGCTGGAACGGAATGAAGAGACAGAGATACAGTTGACCTTAAGTCCGCCTACGGATATCGGGGTCGGAGAATATCAAGCGAAGTTAAATGCCGAAGTCACGGTTGACAATCGGAAGTTTGAGGCACGCGATCGCTCGATTACGGTGCAGATCGAATCGCAGACGCAAATGTCGGTAACGACGCTGCTCTTCGGTGCGTTGATCCTCCTTATGATTGCGATTGTCGTTGTCACCATCCGTATTAGTCGTCGTTAGAGATAGATCTATGAAAAATACAATGCGCAAAAAGTTGACGATACTTGCAGTGTGTCTGTTTTTCAGTGTTGCGGGTACCGTTTCAGCACAGCGGCTTGTCTCACTTCAACCCGCCCGCACAATAGAACTCGCTTTACAAAACAACGAAACAGTTAAAAAAGCGGAGAAGGTCGTCGAGCGCGCCACAGCAAACCTTCGCGTCTCGAAAGCCGTTTACCTTCCACAGGTAGGACTCACCGGTGAATATCAACGCCAAAAAGATGGCGACATTGATGAACGGGATTATCTCACCCGCGCGCAGGCAAGTATGCTCCTGGCGCAATTCGGTGAAATCCCGCAAGGTCTTGATGACGCACAAGAAGAGGTCCGTAAAGCCGAGATTGAATACGAACGCGCGAAGAAGGAGATCGTCTACGCTGTCCGGAATCTCTGGCACAATATTATTCTCACACAAGAAGAGATTAAAGAACGCGGTGCGATTGCGGTGGAACTCGAAAAAAAACTGGAAGGCACAAAAATTGAGCAGACCCAAAGACGGATCCCCTTCCTTCGCCAACTCAACACAGAATTGGAACTCTCAGAACAGCAACTCGCACTCAACGAACTCCAACGACAACTCGACGTGGACACCGCTGAACTCATCAGTCTCACTGGACTTGACCCACTCGCACAGGTTGTCCTTTCACGACCGCTTCCAGATGACGATGTGACGCTCGAAGCTGCCGTTGAACTCGCAATCGCCAACAGTCTCGACCTTCGCGACTTACAAGGCGATATGCTGCGTCAAGAACGTCTCGCCGGAGAGACCCTCTGGAGTCGCTTCCCTGAACTCACTGCCGAAGCACGCTATAAGGATCTCAGTGTGCTCCTGGAACAGCAGGAAGGGAACCAGACGTGGGACGCGAAAGCCGTCTACGATCCGGTGATACTCGACCGTGAACGAGATGGGGCGAGTCTTTTTGAGACAGATCCACGCACCCAAGACGGATGGGAACTGGGTTTTAAGTTCAACATCCCGTTATACGATGGGAATAAGACGAAGAACCTCCGCTCCCGAGAAGTCGCAGAACTCGAGCGAATGCAGTTGGAATACATCGAAAAAACGAAGTCAATCCGTGTAGAGGTGCGACGTGACTATCGTGAGGTGGCGAATGCGAGAGAACGGATGGAGATTGAAGAAAAGCGTGTGAGAATTTTCGAGCAGCAGCTGCGGACGATTGAGCGCGTGCTGGATGAAGTCACCGTCGAAATCCCCGGCTACCAAGGTCTTACCTACAACGACGCCTTTCAAGCACAAGCGCAATTTACAGAGGCACAACGCGTCTACTATCAGACACGCCGAGATTACGCACAAGCGAAGGAAAAACTCCGAGAAACAATGGAGTGGATCGAATAGCTGCGCTACTTTACCTCACTCACTAAAAAAGAAACCTGGGCAATAATAAAGAAGAGCAGGTTAAACAGGACCAACAAACCGACTTGGGATAACACATTCCGATACGAGATCTGCTCTGTAAATACCGGCACTGCCGCCGGATCCACCGGCTTCTGCGACAGCCCCTCCTTTACAGGATAGATATGAAGGCTTTCGGGATCGCTCTGATCTTCGGTTTTAATGAAGTCTATAAACGTCTCCCGATAACGCCGCGCCTGTTTGACGAAATTCATATAACCGACGATACCGGTATTCGCAAGCCCCTCCATCGCGTATTGGAAGGTCGTTATCGGTGAGATTTGGGTAATGTCTCGGGCGAGCTGCACCTGTCCAAACTGCTGGTCGATCTGTCCATCATTAAATCGGGTTTTCGTCTCTATCTCCTTGGTGAAGTAGGTTGCCCAGAGGCGCGCCGCTTCGGGATTCTCGGCGGTTGCTGCCTGCCTTAACTTAGATTCTGACCCACCAAAAGGTCGGTATTCATCTCCCAACTGTTTTAACTGCGCCTCTCTCCGCATCGAAACTTCATCAACAGAAGGGATCGGATTCAGATTGCCGACAAAAGTCCCAAGCAGACTGGGAAATACGAACGCCAAGCAGACCCAAGTCAATAAGAGCCATACTAAACTTGTGATTGCGTTTGAGACGCGACTTGAGAAAAACAGCCCGAGAAAGATAAAAACAGAGATATGCAACGCAAACAACCCTACCATCCCCAAAATCCGCAACCACTCACTTGACGCAAACGGAATATTCCCGGAGATAAGGATCAGTAATAGGTTCATCAGGATACCAATTACAAGTGGCACCGTGAGGGTCAAAAATGCCCCGAGGTATTTCCCCAACAACACCTGTCCACGCGAGACAGTGTTGGACATTATGAGACTCAGCGTGCCGCGTGCCCTTTCCCCAGCGATCGCATCGAAAGTGAACAAAATCGCAAAGAAACTCATGAGGACACCGATGAAGACCCAGTCAATCTTAATCCGCTGCATCGCGCTACCGACTTTACTCTGCAAGGGATACTCCAGTGTCCACGGTGGTGTCCATCCGTAATCCTCAGTCCGATCCTGTCCGCTGCGGCTGGACGACCCACCACTAATCATCTTGACAGCACGCGGGACGAGTTCATCTGTTCCATCTGCACAGAAAGTCAATCGGCTCGGCAGCTTCGGGATCTCTCCAGGTCCCTTCAGTGCCAATTCTGCTAAACTTTTATCCGCTTGCGCTTTGATATGCTTCCTTTTTTCCTCAACTTGTCGGTTATGGGCATTGATTTGTGTGGTATAGCCGTGACCGCCTAAACTGTATATCAAAGCGTTCGCCAGAAACAGGAGCGGCAAAAGAATAATCATCAAGGCAAATCGGAGCGTCGTGAGGTTGTGGTATATCTCTTTTATCGTAATGTACCAAATCATCTGTTTCTCCTATGGCTGTCAGCCGTCGGCTATCGGTTGTCGGTAAAGAGTTTTTTCTGCAACAATCCACCTCTCTTTGATGTACTCCAAGTATGGATAAATTGTTACAAATCCGGCTCTTAACTGATAACTAACAACTGACCACCGACAACTATTCCTAACTCATATCATACCGAAGGAAGGATACATAAGCCGCCATGAATAGAACGATATTCCATGCCAACAATATCAAAATATCTATTGATGCCCGTGAAAAACTTTCGGAGAGGGTAAGTCGCCGCTGTTTGAAAACCGGTAAATCCGTTAATTCTGCAGCACCCTTGTCCGTGGAAAACCACGCTCGCGACGAAAAAGCCTTCTTATCCTTCAAATACTCAACAATCTCGCGCTTATAGGCTCTGGAATCGGCAATAAAATCGTTATAACGCTGCCGATCGGTCCCTGCTATCGCACCGACAGCAAAGTGGTATGTATCTGCAAAAGAAATACGAGAGAGGGCATCTGCGAACTTCGCATTCTGCTCTCGCGCTTCCGCAGGTTCCTTGAGAATTTCCTCTGCTTTATTCGCATACGCAATCCGAAGTTGTTCCTGATAGCCTAAAATCCCCTGGAAGATAGAGGTATCCGCCTTACTAACACTGCTGACGCTGTAACTCTCTGTCAAGAAATAACCGCCAGACATAGAACCGCTGCCCGTCCCTGTTGAAACTGTTCCTGGTTCCCAAGTAATTGACTTTTTCAGATCGTCGTAACCCCGCTGTTTGACATAAGCATCTCGTTCCTTTCTGAACTGATCCCAGACATCAAAGGCGGGCTGAAGAACTGCCTGTTCAGATTTAGACGGATGTAGCGGGAACTTCTCCACTGCAAACGTCACGACATTTGAATGAACGCTCGTCAGAATCACCCAGATAAACATCGAAAGGATTAACGTTGTTGCCGCTTCCTTCGTCCAAACAGATAGGACAAGCCCTAAAAGATACCACGTTGATACGTACAACAACGAAACACCAAATATTAAAATGATATGTGCGATGTCGTTGCTATCAAAGCCGGTAACTGGTGAAGCGAAAGCGATGAGTAGTGCCACGAGTAAACTCACCAAAATGATAGGGAACAGCGACAACATCCCACCGAGGTATTTCCCAAGTACGACTATATCCCTCGGTATCGCATTGGATAACACAAGCTTCAACGTACCATCCTCTCTCTCACCTGAAATTGTGTTATAAGCGAACAGAATCGCCAACGCGCTGAGAACGATTTTAAAGATGAAAACCACATCAACCGTCAGAAACATTGCAAGGAAGGGGTTGTCTGAACCCCGCTTCTGCGTCGGTGCCAACCAGATAGGAAAAGTGACGAATTCAAAGATGGGTTTTGAGAGTTCAACGGTGACAGTATTTGCGCCGAAGTTTTCCGTCCCTACGTTGAATATGCCGAGAGGGTTTGGCTTCCGATGCGCTTTCGGCTTGATGTCAACATAGAGCTCCCAGGTCCGAGTTTCCTCTTGCGCCTCCCGCACGGCGGTGTTATATCCTGACAAACGTTTTTCGTAATCGTCCACCTGGACGAAAACGGCAACAGCGGTTGAAAGCAGGCACACAATAAACCCAATCATGAATCGGGATGTCAACACATTTGAGACGAATTCTCGTTGGATAACGAGCCAAAGTGTATGCATAAACTCACCTAATCAGCAGATTTGACTTTATACTTCTTTAATTCAAGGGTTTTGACTGTGGTTGCAGCCTTAAGTCCAGGGCGAGGGATCACTTTCAAAAGGACATCTTCCATTTTTTTGTGAAACTTGACAATCCCAATGTTGGGTGCCACCCATAGCGTCGTAACGGATTCGCCGGGTAGATGTAATTCCCCTTCCGGAGCTGGAGGGAATGCTGCGACCTCTGTTTTCGTCCTATATTCAATTTTCAAACAGTCTTCAAAAATGCCAGCCGGGGTCTCTACGTTTTCCGTGCCTAACACCTTACCTGTTTCAACAATAGTGAAATCAAGTGTTATTTCTTCAGGATCCCGCGGCGGATCAGGCCTCATTGTGACTTTGGCTTTTATCCGCATTGCGTCCCACGTTTTGTTGGAAGTGACAGATGTTGGAAGCACATAGAGCGGATCCTGTGTCTCTGCCTCAACGCTATAGAGGAGATCAAGACCCTCCGTTTGCAGTAGTTTGCGGAAGACCTCTACCTCTTTGGTAAAGCGTGCCTCGACTGCTTTCTTTACATCGTCAGCGACCCAGAACGTAACCCGCTCTTCACCAACTTGATAGAGATAAGGGTGGATGTGATAGTCATAACCTACCCAATCCGCTAAAGCAGGTTCATAACTGAAGGCATGATACGTCTCTCCGTCGATATCTTTGTTTTCAATGACACGACGTGTTAATTCGTTTCCATCTTGGTCTTCGTAAATCCAGTAACTTCCCTGCGTATGTGGGAAATAGGTGTCTGTTTTTTCTTTTCCCATCAGTGTTGCATTGAAACCCAAAATGAGTAATAGACTAAAAACGACACAAAATTTTCTCACGATGATAGGTTCCTCCAATTTTTTCGCTACGTAAGCAGTAGGTCCACATTGCGTGCTGTTTGCTCTTGGTACTAACCTCGTCTGATAAATTACCGTCCGATACCTAATATTCCCGACCAGATGTCCCGCTGCAATGTTGTACTATCGGCACTTTTCGTAATGGTAACATCAATAATACCCGTTTCCAGCGGCAGCTTTTCAGACGTGCCACCTAACGTAACAGGCAAAGTAATTTTTTCAGCATTCCGCTTAAGGGTTACCTCTACCACATCACCAGATTTCCAACCTTTGGCAACCCTTCCTATGTCATTAAACGTATCTACTGGTGTACCATTGATAGCAATCAGATCATCCCCATCCTGATAAGTAGGGGATTTATGGATAATTAAATTCCCTACTGGCGTTTGCGTCAAGGACTGGATACCAAGCATCTCTTTGCGGACATAATCAATGTCGGGTAGCTCTTCTTCCACATGTACTTCCAGACCTGCACCTTCAAAATATTCGGCGAGTAGTAATCTCTCCGTGCCCGAAACATACTTGTGAAAGAACGGTTCAAAATCTGCGCCGGCAATGTCAGAAACGATTCGGATCACATCGTCCATCATATACGTTTCGCCCGTAGCACCAAATTCGCTATACATCCGCTTCATCACATCGTCAAGATTCTTCTGATTCTGTGTGAGTTTACGAATTTTCACATCCAAAGCGAGGGCAATTAGACTGCCGCCTTGGTAGACTAAACCACTATTGCTGCCCTTGTTTTTTCCTGCCTCGCGTATAGAGAGTTCACCCTGTTGGGACAGATACATTTCGCAGACGCGCTCAAGGTTCTGAAGAAAATCGCTTTCAGCGGTAAAACCGAGGCGTGCGGAGGCAATGTGTGAATAGTATTCAGTGAACCCTTCACTGAACCAATATTCTTGTTCTTTAAACTGGATAGGCCAGGCATGGAAAACTTCGTGTCCGACAAGCGGCACCCAAAAACGCTTGCTCGCCTCATCCAGTTTACCCCCTACCAGCACGCTGATGCTTCGTCCCCGTACACCCCCTCCTAAGCGTCCTGGGTCACCATAAGGATTCGCGACAAATAGCATTCTGCCCTTCGGCGTGCCGTTGAACACCCCTGAATACGTTTTCAGAAACGCTTCAACTATGCCCTGAACTTCAGCAGCATTCGCTTTAAAGCGTCCACCGACTGCCACCACAACTTCCGTTTCACCAGATTTTGCCACTTTCTCAGAATGCGTCCCAAGCACCATATAGGCATGTATCAAATCGTTCTGATCTTTAATAGTGAAACGATGTCCTTCCTCCCCGATGCGGTGCCAAGGGGTTGAGACGTACCAGGAACTGGGAACATTAACGCGCAGTTCAACGTCGTTCACTTTACCAATGACGAATAGCGCGTATCCGGGCAAGAAGATACAGTCTTCCTGAACGTAAGGTGTTTCAGATCTACCTGGGGGCCACCGTCTTTCATCGTGGTTTAGTAATACTTTGTAACTTAATATCACAGGCGAGGCATCCCCGACATTAACCGCCCAACGCGTTTTGCCGAGTTTCAGCATCGGTAATTCTTCTTGGTCAGCAGTGGTAACCGTTAAATCCTCAATATACTCGGCGTAGCCATTGTGGACCGTTTCAGTCCCAAAATGGCTCATGGACAACGGAAGTATCTCCCCAGTGTCCTCTTTTGGGGTTAAAACGCACCTGACATGTGCCACACGCACCTCATCTGCCGCTATCGTAACTTCATATCTCGCTGAGGCAAGCATCATCCTCTCAGACTCAGGCACCGTCATATCGCCATCAGAACCCGGGTGCTTATCAGTATTCTCAACAACTTCACACTTTTCAATAATGGCTTCGTCCCGATAGTCGTTTTGCCACTTGTATGTCCACGTGTTCCCTACCTGCAAAGGGAAGTATTCTGTAGTGTCTGTTGGACTCTTGTACGCCAGCAACTCGGCTTCCGTGATAGTGCCACTGGCATGTTCATAGCGCATCTTCACGATACCAACGCCTTTAGCGAACCACAAATAGCGCGTACCATTCACAAGTGAACTTCTTAGCGGAGTGCCTGCTTTAGCCTCTGTAATGACAGTTTTATGCTTGAGGCAGTCCGGGAAAGTTCCCGCGGAAACCTCTATCTGTTTAGAACTCTCCACAGTCGTCTGTACTTGCGCCTCCCAGTGCCCCTCCTGTGTCCAAGTATCTCCCACAGTTAAAGGGAATCTGAAAAGATCGGTGTTATAATGGAGCATATAATACATCAACATGTACATCGGCGTTGGGTCACCTTTACCAGTCCCTTGCGTCCCAAAACCTGCAGCTATTAAAGCCGCATCCGTTTTCATCAGATAGAAACTTCCGCTTGCTAAAGACTCTCCACTTTCTTCATTGGTGGTAGCACTAAGTGTAATGTAGCGATTCCCTTTATCAGCAGATTCTTCCGATTCATCGGCGTATGCCACAGCGAATAAAACCGAATTCGCTATCCGGAGTATGGCTACAAGAACGATTGAAGCGGCGACTATCCACGCCCGCAGCGATTTGCTCTTATAGAAAGCAGAAGGTTTGATGCGGACAATTTTTAGCATAGTGTTTCCTATTAGATTTGCGAACAATGTTTGTTGAATCACGAGTTTCTCCCTTTTTGAAAATCACTGTGTTCGGTAGAAACAACTCTTAATTACCTCCACCGATATATTTAAAAACCTGATCATATCTTTATCATTTCTTCAAAGTGTCTGTGACCTTCCTCACCTAACATGCCTGTCCAGATCGCTCGCTGTGCGTCCGTGCTATCCGTTGTTTTTGTGATAGTGACATCAATAATCCCCACCTCCAAGGGCGGTTTTTCGGAAGATCCACCCAATGTAACAGGTAGGATAATTTCTTCCCCGCCTCGCATAAGAGCTAACATCACCACATCACCGAATTCCCAATCTTTGGCAACCTTTCTAATGTCGCTGAATGTCTTCACCCGTACGCCGTTGATGCCAATCAACTCGTCATCATCTTGATACTGTGGGGAACGATGGATGAACATGCCGTCACCCGGGGGACCCCCAAGCGACTTGATTTGAAGCATCTCATGGACAACATACCGAAGACTTGGAAGTTTTTGGTCATATTCTATATTGACTTCCATACCCGCATTTTTAAGATATGCCTCTAACGGTAATCGCTCTGTTCCCGCCACATACTTGCGGAAGAAGGGTTCAAAATCTTCCCCTGTAATTCGGCTGACGATTCTGATGACATCTTTCATTGCATACGCGCGGCCGGTAAGTCCAAACTCCCGGTACATCTGCTGCATTACATCGTCTAAGCCGCTTCGATTTTGCGTGAGATTGCGAATCTGTATATCCAAAGCGGCAGCAACCAAACTCCCACCGTCATAGACGAGCTCACGATTGGCGGATTTATCTTCACCTGCCTCGTGGATAGAGAGCTGTCCCTGTCGGGATAGATACGCCTCCCAAGTACGTTCAAAATCTCTAAGAAAATCACTTTCAGCGGCAAGTCCAAGACGGACACAGACAACTCTTGAATAGTATTGCGTGAAACCCGCACAGAACCAGTACTCCTGTTCCTTAAAACCGATAGTTCCTGTTCCAATGCCGGTATCAATATAACTTCCATTCCAGAGATAGCCGACAACATGCGCTACAAGCGGCAACCAAAAACGTCTGTTTGCTCCATTTAACGCGTAATCTGTAAGGAGACTGATGCTACGTCGGGATACACCTCCGCTCCTGTATCCTTTTTTTTCATAGGGGTTTGCGACAAATAGCAGTTGATCTTTCGGCGTGCCGCCGAAAACCCGTGAATACGCTTCGAGAAGTGCCTCAACAGTCCCGTGTACTTCATTCATTGCTGCTTTAAAGCGTCCACCGAGAGCTATTACAATCTCTGCGGGTCCAACTTTTACGAGGCGTTCAGCATGTTCACCGAGTACAAGGTACGCATACATCAAATCATTCTGGTCTTCACAAACGAAATGGGATCTACTCCCCGAAATCCGTTTCCAAGGCGTTGAGATATGCCAGTTATCAGGCACATCAACTTTTAGTTCAACATCTTCCACCTCATCGACAATAAAGAGCGCATACCCGGGCCAGAAAATACAATCGTCTTGCGCATACGGTGCCTCATCCCTCCCCCAATGCCACTCCCGTTCGTCATGATTGAGCAACACTTTGTAACACACTGTCACAGATCCGTCGTTCTCGGTTTCAACCAACCACCGCGTTTTGCCAATCTCCTTTACCTGCAAGGGTTTGTCGTCTGCGTCGGTAACTGTCAAATCTCGAAGGTAATGGGCATAACCATCACTCAGCCATTCAGTTCCAAAACGGCTCATCGATAGCACCAACGGTTTTCGGTCTGTTTCAGCACCACTATCTACTTTCGGCGTTAGGAGACCCTTGACATGCGCTATCCGAGGTTCATGTGCCTCTATTTTGACCGTATATCTCGCGGCGGCAAGTTCTAAGGGGTTATCAGGATACTTAGACTCACTTTTCAATAGGTTTGGATTCAAGATTTTACGAAGCATCGATTCCTCCCGCTCCAACCTTTTTCGGGCGCGATACAACCGACTCTTTACCGTGTTCGGCGATATATCTAAACGCTCACTGACCTCTTCGCATGTCAAACCGTTAAAATAGTGCAAGACCATCACAGAACGTTCACCCGCCGGCAGCTTCTGGAGGAGACCTTCCACAACTCCCCGAAGTTCATCTATAGACGCTTGCATCTGCTCCTCCTCGAGATATTGCGTATAGAACAGTTGCTCTAATTCCGCTGCCGGCATCGCATCCAATGACTGCATCACAACCGGTTTTTTCCGTAACCACTCAACACATTGACGTTTCGCTATTACATACAACCAAGCTGAAAAACGATTGGAATCCTTCAAATTCGGGAGCGATTTAAAAGCCTGAATAAAGGTGTCCTGCGTAATCTCTTGTGCTGCATGAAAATCACCGATTTCACGCCATACAAGCGAATGTACCCATTTTCGGTGCCTTTCCACCAACACAGTGAATGCACTCTCGTCCCCTGACAAGATGCATTGAATCAGATCAACATCTTCATTTTGATAGATAAAAGCCACGACTATCCTCCAAAGTAAATTGCCTCACGATGTTAAGTCGTATTTTAAGAGCAGAAAGGTTGCATAAAATGAATTTTTATGCAACCTTTTTTAATAGGACAGACACAAAGCCTCAACACATCCAAACTTAGCCAAAAACAGCAGCAATGCAACAACGGCGCATTGAGGATCTTTTCAAGACAAACCTCTGTGCCAAGCGGAACTTGACAATTCCCGTTAGGGCACGCTTAAAATTCTAATAATCAGCGATGGAACCGTCTGCTAACCTATTATCGGGCCAAGTGAAACGCCTTCCCGCCTCTTGACCGACTTCAATTACTTTCGTCTCGTCCACGGTAACGCCTAAGCCAGGTCCTTCAGGCAGTGAAACGTAGCCTTCCGCGTCCATCTCCCATGTCTTATGAGCAACGCCATCCGGCAGGACATTTTCATAACCCTCGTGGATCAGGAAAAATGGTACTGCAGCGGATAAGTGGAAACTTGCGGTGAGACCGAGATAGGACATTGTGCAGTGCGGTGCGATCGGGACGTGATGCGCCTCGGCGAGCGCGGCAACCTTCTTGACCTGTGTAATACCGCCGCCGTGTCCGACATCGGGTTGAAGGATGTCAATCACCTGTGCCTCAAGGATTTCTCGGACCTCCCATATCGTGCGATCGCGCTCGCCTGTCGCCAGTGGAACGGGAACGGACTCTCGGATCTTGCGCATCACTTCAATATTGCCCGGTACCCACGCCTCTTCTAAAAAGAGCAGGTCATCGGGTTGCAGATAACTGGCGAACTGTTTGACGATAGGCGGTGGTAAGCAGCTATGCGCATCAAACATGACCGCACCATCAGAACCGACTTTCTCCCGTGCATCCCGCACGCGTTGCACCAAGTCGGCGATCTCGTCAGGCGTGCCAGCAAACGGCTTTGAACCGCCGGGTCCCGTTTTTAGTGCTTTTGGACTCGGATATTTCCAAATCTTATCGCGGCAGGGACCCCCAAGCAGGCGATATACCGGTACACCCCACAATTTTCCGGCTATATCCCACAACGCCATATCAATCGCGGAGAGGGTATGCACCATCAAGCCGCCGCCTCGGATGTTACGGTGTGCGCGGAAGAGGCGTTGCCAGTGATGTTCAATCCGCGTCGGATTTTCTCCGATAATTAATTCCGACAAGGAGTGCGCCAACGCACAGGTGACGGTTGTCTCCATGTTGTTAATCTCGCCCCAACCGGTAACACCCATATTCGTTTCAATCTTGACGTAGGCTTTCACACCCATCGGATAAGCCTCAAGGTTTGTCACTCGAATCTGGGAACCTTTATCTTCATAATCTGCCATACGAGAACTCCCTTTCGTTTTTCCTTATGTTTACACATTCCCGAAAGTTTGTCAAGATTTGAGATGGAGGCTGCCATAGTTTTCTATTGACCGAAAGGATAAAACTTGATAGAATTCTTGCTAATACAAAAGGAGGCGAAACAGATGGCACATCAGACATACCGAATCGGAATTATCGGTTGTGGTGGGATGGGAAGATCCCACTCCAGATCGTGGGAACCAATCCCTGATGCACAAGTCGTTGCAGCGATGGACATCTACGAGGAATCCGCGAAACGGGTTGCCGATGAATACGACATTCCGGCTACCTATACCGACGTTGACGAAATGTTGTCAAAAGAGGATTTGGACATTGTTAGCATCACAACGTGGCAGGGACCCCGAGCAGAAGCCACTGTCGCAGCAGCGAAGGCGGGTGTCAAAGGGATCATCGGCGAAAAACCGATGGCGGCTTCGCTTGGACAAGCCGATGCCATGATCGCTGCCTGCGAAGAGAACGATGTTAAACTCGTCATCGGTCACCAAGGTAGATATAGACCGGCAAACATAGAAATACGGCGACTCGTCGCTGCAGGGGCGATTGGTGAACCGACAACTGTCCACCATCGCGCCAAACAGCACGCTGGACTGCTCAATACAGGCACACACGCCATTGACGGGTGGCGGTTCATGCTGTCTGACCCAGAAACGTTATGGGTTATTGGGCAGACCTCTCGGACGACTGACCGGTGGGAACGCCGTACGATCTGCGAGGATCTCTGTATGGGGTTAGTTTGCTTTGAAGGTGGAGCACGCGGTATCTATGAAGGCGACCTTCCTGAACCACCCGTCTCAATGCCACAAATCGCTGGCACGGAAGGGCAGATTCGCAACGGTCCTGATGGTACGATCCTCCTCCAAAATGGAGACGCGCAGGGATGGCAAACCATCACACCGCCACCAGAGCCTAAGAACCAGTTTCAAGAACTCATTGCGTGGATTGAGGGTGATATTTCTGACCATCGCGGGAGTGGTGTCCAAGCACGTTATACGCTTGAAATTATGATGGCTATCTACGAATCCCTGCGGATTAAGAACGTCGTCACTATGCCGATGAAAATGAAAGAACTACCGCTTGAAATCATGGTTAACGACGGCACGCTACCTGTCCTTGAGGAGGGACGCTACGACCTGCGCACGCCGTTTGAAGGTCAAACGCGAAAATCTTAAACTATTAAATATTGATTAAGGGAAAACCGATGGCAAAGAAGGAGAGTCGACGTTCATTTTTAGAGCTCGCAACAGCATTGATTGGTGGAATTCTGAGTCTTGCTGCTGGAATTCCGCTCATCGGTTTTGCGATCTCACCGGCTTTTAAAAAACCGGAGTCGAAATGGGTCGATTTGGGTCTCGCTGATCGGCTTAAAAACAGTCGCTTTAAAAAGGTAGATTATACCTTCATGGCGAAAGACGGTTGGGTCCAAGCAACGAAGAAACGTTCTGTCTATGTAACCGATGCTGGCAACGGAGAGTGGAGCGTTTTCTCGCGAACCTGTTCACATCTCGGTTGCCTCGTTCGGTGGGATGCGCAGGAGGAATCGTTCCTCTGTCCGTGCCACGGTGCGATATTTGATAAGACGGGAGCGGTTGTTGCGGGTCCACCGCCGGAGCCTTTGCAGAAACTTGAGACCAAAGTGGAAGCGGGTATTCTATATGTAAAGGAGACGTAGATGCGGCAATTTCTCAACGAGCGTCTCCCTTTATCGGAGTTCTCCGCACACTTACGCAAACCGCTGCCGAAACATATCAATCTGCTTTTCTCACTCGGCAGTTTGGCGATGTTTCTGCTGCTCCTTCAAGCCGCTACCGGTGCTTTTCTTGCGCTATACTATTCCCCCTCACCCGAACACGCCCATAACGCCGTAACTTATATCAGTGAAGAGGTTCCCTTCGGCGCGTTTGTCCGCGGTCTACATCATTGGGGCGCGAGCGCGATGGTCATCATCGTGTTTCTGCATCTGCTCCGTGTGGTTCTCTACGGTTCATACAAAGCCCCGCGTGAACTCACCTGGATATTCGGCGTTCTTTTGCTATTGGTTGTACTCGGTTTCGGATTCACAGGCTACCTGCTTCCGTGGGACGAGAAGGCGTATTGGGCAACAGTTGTCGGTGTGGAAATCGCCAGCACTGCGCCTGTATTAGGCGATTTTGTGGCGAAGGTGATGCGCGGTGGCGCAGAGATAGGCGCGGTGACGCTGTCGAGGTTCTACGCACTTCACACCATCTGGTTGCCGTGGTTAGCCTTCGGTTTGGTCGGTGTGCATCTCTTCTTTGTCCGATATTACGGTTCGTCAGGGACGCCGGAAAACACACCTGAAGAGATGAAAACTGGGAAACCGTTCTATCCGGATCAGGTGTTTGAAGACGTCGTCGGCATGCTAATCCTCTTTGCAGTCCTGGCATCTGTCGCCCTGTTTGTGCCGGTTCCCCTCGAAGATGTCGCTGATCCGACGAATGCGGATTACGACCCACGACCGGAATGGTATTTCCTGTTTCTGTTCCAACTCCTGAAATACTTCCAAGGTCCTTTTGAGATTATTGGGACGTTTGTGATCCCGACGGTGGGTATGGTGCTACTGCTTCTCCTTCCGTTTTTAGACAAAAGTGAGCGTGAGGTTCTTTGGAAACGTCCACTTGCGTTAACGGTCACAAGTGTTTCTGTAGCAGGGGTTGTGCTGTTGACGATCCTTGGCGCGAGTTCACCGAAACTCGAAACACAAGAGGCATCACAATCCACAGAGCAGACGCAAGATGCTGCGACCCCGGATATAGAGACAGAAACGGTTGAGGAAGGAGAAGAGGTTTTTGATTTTCAGTTGACGGAAGAAGAAATTGATGGAACGGGAGAAGCGGAAGAGGTTTTCGACTTTCAACTCACTGAGGAAGAACTGCAGTAGCGAGTCTCATAATAACTTAGCATCATCCGATCTAATTCTATAAGGACGATATGTTATTCATGGAAACTGTCCCTTAGCATCCGAATTATCTTTCTAAATATCACCATGATAGGAAACTTATCTCATGAAAAATACATACCCTGAGAGAAGATTTTTACATCTGATGGATTACAGCGAAGAAACGAGATTGGTAAAGGATATTCTTAAAAGCCCACTTGGTCTTGCCTCAGACCTAATAACATCCCTTTTTGAGGAAAAATTGGCGGAATTGAAGGATGGTTTGGATGAGATAAAACTCTTCGCAGCCGGAATACAGCGAGCCGAAACACTTTCCATTTCCTATTCGCTTGCCTCCTACTATCCATTCATGTTTGCTTTTCATCAATATTTTCACAGTTCGTTTCGAGCGAGGCAAGGTAAAGTCCTTGAGCAAATGCTACAGCGCATCCTCCAACAGTATGGTAGGTGCGATAGCGTGCCAGACAAGAACACAGGTAGAATCGCGCTTTTGGGTGAAATCTTCAAGACTGATAAAATTCCAAACCTTGATGTTGATGTAATGGCATCAGATCTCACGAACAAAAAGACACTTGTCATTCAACTTCGCTCAAGAGATGATACGGGTGGAACAACTGCTAAAGGCTCACTTGTTGACTTGCTGCGAGGGCTATTAAGGCTTAACAAAACCCCACAAAACAATATACTCTATCTCGTTTGTATTTGGGTTCCACGGGATTCACAGCAAAAGATTTCAGCAGTGAAAAAAATGTTTTCGTCTTTGGAGGCAAATATTGTGGTAAGTGAGGAAGATTTTCACGAAATTGTTAAAAACGAAGTGAAATTGCAAGAAAACATTTCTTTAAGGATGGTTTACGGCACAAATGAAATAGCAAGATCCCTTTTTGAATGGATAGGCAATGAAAATGAGGAAGTGTTGAATGCCATATCTGCTATTGTCGATTTGGTGAGTGACTGGGATGATTTGTGGATTGCTTACGCGATAGCTAGTTTAGAACTGGAAATTTCTGCACTCTCCGGCAAATCAAATATAAAGATATTAAACGAAAAATATGACAAAATAGGGATTAATTTTAATTACGCATCTTATCAAACTCTGACAGATTCAATTGACAACATCGTTCAAAAGATCATTCCTCTTTGGACAGAAGATAGTATCCCTTTAAACACGCTATCAGATAAAGCACAATACATCAGAGATTTACTGTTTTTGAAAGCATATTATGAAAAACCATAATCCAACAGAACAGATCACACTTTTTTCTCCAAATACCGAGCCTGAAATCCCAAAAGTCAACACTGCATCCGACGAAATAGAATTGGTTTCGTTCCGAGAACTCGTCCCTGAAATCAACGATACAGGTTACTTAACGCATGCCATCTTTGCTTATCCTGCGAAATTCATCCCGCAGATTGTTCGGTATGCGATTACGACCTACACAAAGCAAGGCGATTGGATTGTCGATCCGTTTGCGGGTTCTGGGACTGTGGGGGTTGAGGCGTATCTGTGTAAGCGTAACGCCTTTCTCCTTGATCTCAACCTTCTCCTGAATCACATCATGCCGTTGAAGGTATACAGTGGAAAAGAGCGGTTGCACGAAGCCGACCTGTTCAAACTATTGGAGGGCATGAAAGAAAGCAAGGAGCAGTTTATACCCGCTTGGTCAAATGTTGCTTATTGGTACGCACCCGAAATTTTAGAGATCTTATCGCACTATTGGGGTTTTATCAACAACACGAAGAATAGTGTCTATTGCGACATTATCAAATCAGGGTTGTTGAAGGCGAGCAAACGTTTCTCCTATACAGAAGACAGAACGCCTAAACTTGCAAGGTCCAAGCGTAAGCTGAAGGCTGTAGAGGAGTTGCTCAAGGAGAACTGGAGAGAACAATTAGATGAGATGGTTCAGAGCCTCTCCCTGAAGACCTTAAAAAGCCTCAATGACTTCGTGATGTACACACAGCAGCATCAAAATGATGTTGTTCCAGAGATACACTGGCAGGGCGGTGTGGACTCGTCTTATACGACTGTGCCGCGGGCGTGTGACGCGTTAATCACATCGCCGCCGTATCTCCAAGCGCAAGAATACATCCGTTCGACGAAAATGGAACTGTTTTGGTTAGGACACACTGAGGAAGAGGTTAGAGGACTATCGCGACTCGAAATCCCGTATCGGAAGGCAGATCGGATAATTCAAACGGAAACTTTGGATAGAATCAGGGAGATGCTCACGCGGGCGGATCTCCGAAAACGGTTGGACTCCTATTTCTGTCATACGGTCAATGCGCTTGAAAACGCAATGAGCCAACTGAAACCGGGTGCTGCTGCCTGTATCTTCGTCGGCAACCCACGGATTGACGGTATAACGGTCGAATTGTGGCGAATATTAGCGGAGTATTTTAGGGAGCGCGGGTTTATGTTTGAAAAGGTTTATGAAGATCGGATTCAGACCCGAAAGCTCTTCGGTGGGCGTAAAAATAAAAACCCGGACGGAATGAAGTCGGAATTCTTGTTGATTCTGCGGAAGCGCGCTATCTATCAAGCAGCCGCTCGGTAGCGCGGACTTGCTCCTGAAGGTAAGGTACTCCCTTTGCACGCTCCAAGAAAATTTCCAGATAGCGACGCATCATGAGTGTATCACCGTTTTTTTCGTACGCCTGCGCGAGGCGATAGTATGCCTCTGCATCGCTGTTATCAAGAGATATACCTTTTTCGTAGGATTGGATGGCACGGAGGAATTCCCCGGTTTCCTCGTAAGCGAGACCGAGATTGAAATAGACATCGGCATCCCCGGCTTCTATTTCAAGGGCTGCTTCATACTGCTGAATAGCCTCCTGATACATCTCGCGGTAGAGATACGCATCTGCAAGATTGTTGTAGGCATCAACGAAGGTCGGATCTTCTTCAACTGCGGTGCGAAAGGCGGCGAGTGCTTCATCAAATTGGTCGGTCTTATCGTACGCATACCCGAGATTGTTATAGAAAGCAGGATTTCCGGGATCGAACTCAAGCGCGGCCTGGAACATATCAATAGCGAGGACATACAGACCGAGATCAATGTGAACGAGACCGAGGTTATTGTAGGCGTGCGCGTGTTCGTCATCAAGTGCGATAGCACCTTGAAACGCGTCCATTGCTTTCTCATATTCACCCAATTCGCGATAGATTTTTCCGAGTTGGATATACCCTTCCGCATCTGTTGGGTTGAGTGCCTGTCCCATTTCAAGTCTTAAAGCATCACGCTGAAGTTCGCGCCTCTGTTGCTGTGCTTGATCGGACGGATTACATCCCGACAGCAAATAGGTTAAGAGTCCGACTACGATGAAAAGCCTAATATTAATAGGAAAGAAAAAAACAGCATTATACACAGAAACGTCCCAATTAATCTTTTTTCAAACGTACGTTAAATTATGAACCTATTTTGGATTTCAAAATGTTTCTAAATTAACCGAAAATCATCGTGAAACGAAATTCTGAGTGATCAGCGAAGAATTTGTCTTTGCTTTACATAGTGGAACGATGCCCAGGAGCAATAGTTAAAAATATGATTATTGATACACATACACATTTCTATGACCCCACGCGCCCCGAAGGCGTGCCGTGGCCAAATCCGAACGATGAAGTCCTCTACCGACGCGTTATGCCCGAAGACTACAAAGCACTTGCAGTCCCTGAAGGCGTAACAGGCACGGTTGTCGTTGAGGCAAGCAAATGGCTTGCGGATAACCAGTGGATTCTTGATCTCGCTGCAGCAGAGCCTTTCATCGTCGGGTTCGTAGGACATTTGGAACCCACCGCCGATTTCGAGGACAATCTGAACCGGTTTTCCGCGAATCCACTTTTTCGCGGGATACGTCTCGGCAGCGGACACTTACGGGCAATCGGGGACCCAACGTTCTTGGCGAGCATTGAGAAGTTAGCAGCAAAGGCACTCACCTTGGATCTGCTGATTAACCCCGAAGCTCTATCTATCTTACCGACGCTGGTTGAGCATACACCCGAAATGAGGATTGTCATCAATCACATTGCTGGCGCGCGAATATCGGAGGAGCCGCCTGATGCAGCATGGGTCTCGGCAATCCGTGAGGTAGCGCGTTATCCGAACATCTACTGTAAGGTATCGGGGTTAGCAGAACACACTGGGCAGATCCCCGCGCCAACCGATGTCGGCTATTACACCGCAACAATAGATGTCTTGTGGGATGCATTTGGTGAAGACAGGCTCATCTACGGGAGCAACTGGCCCGTGTCTGAACGCTTCGCTCCATACGGCGTCGTCCAAAAGATTGTAAATGACTATTTCAGCGCAAAAGGTGATGCAGTCAAGGCGAAGTTCTTCTGGCAAAACGCCAAGGCAGCATACCAATTATCAGTGTAATAGAAATTAGCCATCGGCAGTTAGCAAATAGCTAACAGCCGATAACCATTAAGCCACCCAGCGGATGAACTCACCAGCGGGTTGCCGTTTTGGTGCGCCGATATCGGCGGGATAACCCGTGTAGAAGAAGCCGATGATATATTCCTGCGAAGAATCGATGCCGAGCAATTGATAGGTATTCTCTTCCATCGTGATTCTGCCTGTGCTCCACTGCATTCCGACTCCGGCATCCCATGCGGCGAGTTGGACGTTTTGCATCGCACAGCAGGCGGCGGCATAATCTTCGCGTTTCTGTTGTTCATCACCTTCTTGGACACACGAAACGGCGATAATCGTCGGCTTCGACATAAATTTCTCGTAAGCGAGTTCACCGATTTTCTTGAGATTTTCGGCATCCACGTGGTCGGGGGTATCCTCAATCTTAATATCGCGGTAGCGGTCTGCGAGGATGAGTTTCGTCTTTTCACCAATCACAATGAATCGCCACGGCTCGGTGACATGGTGGTTAGGTGCCCATATCCCGTAACTGAAAACTTGTTCAATGACATCATCTGGCACCGGTTCGGGTTTGAACTTAAAAATGGTACGTCTTGAAAGAATCGCGTCTTTAACATCCATAACTCAGAATCCTCCTTTATTGGAATTGAATTATAACGTATTAGGTGGTTAATTGCAAGTTGCTGGTTCCTTCGCAACTCAGCAACTCCATACTAATGTGTCACAGGCTTTACACAACGGAATCCACGCGCTTTATTTGTTATCCGAGGTGTGAACCGCGTCCGATCGGAAACTCGCACAAACTTAGCGGCACTAATCCAAGAGCCGCCGCGTAACACACGGACGGTTTTAACGTTTGTCCAATCGGATAAGATATTATCCATAGTTCCACCGGCAAGTGGATTATGACTTGGAGAAATAGCGTAAAAGTCGGGATTGTATTCATCAAGGCACCATTCCCAGACGTTGCCTGCCATATCGTATAAGCCGCTTGCGTCCGGAGGATACGTTCCGACGGGTGTCGTATCGCCGACATTTTCACCATAGTTTGCTTTATTGGAATCAAGCGAATCGCCCCAAGTGTACTTTTTACCAACCAAGCCCCCGCGCGCTGCTTTCTCCCATTCTGCTTCCGTCGGAAGGCGTTTTTCTGCCCATTTCGCATACGCCATCGCTGCATACCAACTCACATAGACAACCGGATGATCGCCCTTACTTTCCGGGTAATCGTTACCATTCCAGTGTTTCAGATAGTCTCCGTCATGGTACTTTTCGGGAATACGATCCTTTTGCCACTGCGGATTGGCATCAACAAACTTCTTATATTTGGCGTTCGTGACCTCATACTTGTCCATATAGAATGCCTCAACATAGACAATGTGCATAGGCTTCTCGTCATCTTCTGCATTGTAGTCGTTGCTTCCCATCTGAAATTCGTCTGTGGGAATCAGAACCATGTTAGCGTAGGACGTATGTAGCTTAAATTTAAAGGGTATCTCAACCTTCAGACTCACTGGTTTTCCGCCCTTCATAGCCGGGTGAAAAGTGGTTTTCTTTAACGCCTCAATTGCTGCCTCTTCAAGACAAAATCCAAGATTTGTGGATGACAAAATGCCTTGTGGTATCCCGTTCACATCAATAGTCGCCTGTAAAATAACTGTGCCTTCCTTTTCTCCTTGTTGAGCTTCCTTTGGATAATTAGGTTTCACGCGTTCCTTGTACCGAGGTGGAACAACTTCAACAGGCGGAATTTCGAGTAGTATGTTAGGTACATCAGGGACTTTTTTAGACACGCTCCCTTGCAGTGCAAAAACCACCCCCACTTGTTGTGCAAGTAGTTGTTGTGCGGAAACAACCTGATAACTCAAAAAGAGCATCAACAGACAAACGATAGCAGGGAAGATGCTCAGGTTTCTATTCATACTTTCTCCTTAACATTATACCATTTCCGAAAGCCCATATCGCATGCACGACTTTCCTGAAGAGATACACGGTAGCACAAACTAACAGTTTATGCTACAGGTAATTCTTCATAAGCGTACCTGCTATTGGCTACGGCACACGGAGCGTGCCTGATCCGGATTACAAATCCCTTCTACAATTAATTCCAGCCAACCGATTGCAAGTACAAACGCCAGAGGCTATCTCCCCATAAAAGCACAAGCACGGCAGCACCGGCGAGAAAGGGACCATACGGGATAGGACTTTGACGATTTTTTATGCCAAAGATAATAAGGGCAGTCCCAACAATCGCACCACTGAAAGCAGAAAAAGCAATCACCATCGCCAGTTCGGGCCACGCACCGAGAAACAATCCGTTGAGTGCCATCAGTTTAATGTCTCCACCGCCCATCGCTGTTTTACGTAAGATTGCACTCCCAATCACGGCAATCAGCCATAACACCATCCCACCAGCAACAGCACCAATCAGTCGTATGAGCAGATACCAGACATCGCCGCGCTGATACGCAATCCCAGAGACGATGCCGAAACCGAGAATTAACCCTGTAACAATTAGAACGTTTGGAATAATATAGTGCTGTGCGTCTATGACGGAAATCGGGACGAGCAGTGAAACAAAAACGAGCGCAAGTAGACCTTCGAGGGTTAACCCGAAGCGATAATACATTAGAAGAAATAGGAGTCCCGTTGCGAGTTCAACGCACGGATATAACACCGAAATTCTCGCTTCGCAGTGCCGGCACCGTCGGCGTAAAAATAGGTAACTTAAAAGTGGGATGGTGTCAAAGGTTCTTATTGTCTTTTGACACATTGGACAAAAGGAGCGACGCGGCGAATGAACCGATATGCCGTCGCGCGGGATGCGATAGATACAGACGTTGAGGAAACTACCGATGACCACACCCAGCAAAAAAATAAAGACCCACATATTCTTCTATAGTTGTTAGTTGTTAGTCGTCAGTTAAGAGGTTTTGATGTAATAATTGACAGCCTCTTGAAGTACTCCAAACTGCGGGAGATTGTTACCAGACGACTCTTAGCCAATAACCAACAACTAACAACTGATAACCAATCACCACCAATACTTCTCACCGAGACGGGCGTCGGCATGATAGACTCTACTGATCTCCGCGACACCACCGACGCGATACTTTTCTGGCACGCGGGGGTGGTCCCTCGCTATCCCAACCTTATAGATGTCTTGGAGCAGCACGTAGCTGCCTCCCCAAGGTGTTTCAGGGATAGACTCCAAGTAACTTCCACGCCAGCCTTCAAGACCAGGGTCTGTCATCAAGGCGTCCAAACTCGTTGGATAATGTTCCGTGTGTCTGAAATACTTTTTAATAGCAACAGCAATGGTTTCGACATCTATATCCGCCGTGCCGACCTTACGATATTCTAACCATGGTGGAAAAGAGAGTACCCCAATCACAACGACCATTACAACAAGAATAAGGAATTGAAGACGAGTTATTCCACTGTTTTCGCTGATGTGTTTCCGTAGCATCGTCAGTCTAAACACCCCATAAGTTGTTTAATTCGTATTCCAGCCTTAATCAACGGACGCAGCACCTCATATTTAATCGTTAGAAATATTTGGGCGGGAAATGCCGTATTTGTTCATCTTTTTGTACAAGTTACTCCGCTCAACCTCTAACACTTCTGAAGTGCGCCGGATGTTCCACTTATTTTCTTCCAAAGCCGCAAGGATACATTGCGCTTCGGCATCATCCACCATCTGACTCAGTGCCATTCCCGGCTTGTAGAGGGGCACCCCCATGGGAGACTCTAAGGACGGTGCAGTTGCCGCGTATAGTGGAGAGGGCTGAGGGGTCAAAGACAATGCTTCAGCGACATCAGGTGCCATCACGACATCGCGATTCACCATAATGAGGAGACGTTCAACAATATTCTTCAGCTCCCGGATGTTTCCGGGCCAATGGTAACTCTGAAATACGACGTAAGCTGCTGGATCAATGACTTTCGGCGTGGACCCCATATCGAGCTGCAAACGTTCAGCAAAATATTTGACTAACAACGGGATATCTTCCATCCGTTCGCGCAGTGGGGGTACTTGAATAGGCACAACGTTAAGTCGATAGAAGAGATCCCTTCGGAATCGTCCGTTCTCAATCTCTTCGGGCAGTCGCTTGTTAGTTGCGGCAATAATTCGGACATCAACCGTCCGAATCTGGTTGCCGCCGAGGCGTTCAACTTCGCCGGTCTCGATGACGCGGAGCACCTTGGCTTGCGCCTTTAGGCTCATATCGCCAATTTCATCGAGAAAGAGGGTGCCGCCGTGTGCGAGTTCAAAGCGTCCCTTTCTTTGGGAATCTGCACCCGTAAACGCGCCGCGCTCATGTCCAAAAAGTTCACTCTCAATGAGTTCATCGGGAAGGGCGGCACAGTTGAGCGGGATAAAGGTTTTCCCAGCGCGTCTGCTCTGTTGATGAATGGCGTTAGCAACAAGTTGTTTACCTGTGCCATTCTCCCCAGAAATCAGAACTCCGAGCTCGCTGCCAGCGACCCGTTTAATTTGTGAACGGAGATACGAAACAGCGGCACTCTCACCCACCATCTTATCAGCTATCGTGATTTGCGATTTCAGAATCTCGTTTTCTTGCGATAAGCGCGCTATTTCCAAAAATGGTTGGACATTAGACAAAATTTTATCAATACTAATGGGTTTGGTGATGTACCGTTTTGCACCGAGTTCCATCGTCTTAACAGCGATCTCGATATCCTGTTGCGCCGACATCATAACAATATTCAACGTCGGATAGAGTTCCCGGAGTTTTACAAGTGTCTCAACCCCGTCCATACCGTTTCCCATTCGGATATCTAAGAGCACAAGATTGACTTCGGACTTGGCGCACTGTTGTAATGCCTGTTCACCACTGGCAGCCGTGAGGGCTTGATACCCTCGCATTTTGAGGCCCTGGGACAACATCTTAAGCGTATTTTTTTCATCGTCTACAATCAGAATAGTTTCCATTTTACTTATCCTAATCAAAATCTCCAAAGCGCGGATTTACTTAGGTCTGAGGGTCTATCGTCTGTTCCTTGGTTTCGAGTGTTGTTAATGCTTCTGGTTTCTCGGCGACGGGCGCGGACACCGGTGCTGCGGCTAAGTTTTCAGAAGGCGCACTGGGGTCATACGGAAAACGGATACGGACTGTCGTCCCAACGTTCTCAGCACTTTGACAGTCCATCTCGGCACTGTGCTCTGTAACAATCCGCTTGACAATCGGCATCCCCAAACCTGTTCCATTTGTTTCCACCTTCGTCGTGTAATAGGGAACGAAAAGATTTGCCATCGTCTCTTCAGACATACCGCGGCCGGTATCTTGGATTTCAAGCGAAACTGTCCCTTTAATAGCTTTCGGTTCTCGGTTTTTAGCGTCCGGCGGTTGCGTGTTACCTTCTACGACAGACGCCGCTTGCTGATTGCTATTCCCGTGACTGCCATTTGGTGTGAAATAGGTTTTTACTTTCAACATCCCACCATCAGGCATCGCTTCAATTGCGTTCTTGAAGAGATTGCCGAGTGCCTGGGCAATCTGTTCGGGATCAAGTGAAAGCTGCGGTAGCGGTGCTAACTCGGTTTCAACCTTAATTTTGGAAACATTTTCAAGCCAAAACTTGTCCATAGAATTCTGTAGTGCAGTATCTTTGGACATTATATCAGTCACTGCAGCTTCGGCGTCCTGCTCGAGGTCCGGTATCTGTCTACCCGTGTATAGGTTTAAGACGGATCGGACAATACTATTAAGTTGGCTCGGTTTCTTTTGTAGTTTCGGCATCCGAGCGAATTGATGGAATTCATCTATTAACTTTCCAATCCGATCGACTTCTTCAATGACAGTGTCGGTACATTCCCCAAATATTTGCTCAAAGACTTCTGGGTTCGATTTCGCCTGCTGGAGATTCTCAACGGAGAGCCGGATGGGGAACAGCGGATTTTTGATTTCGTGTGCGACCTGCCTCGCGACATCCCGCCACGTCGCTGCGCGTTCCGCCGCCATCCGCTCCTCTAAACTCCGTTTTAACTCTTGTGCCATGTGGTTAAAACCTTCAGCAAGCTGCCCTATCTCATTGAGAGATTGGATTTTAACGCGATGATCCAGATCACCAGCAGCAATATGACTGACCCCTTCTCGGAGCATCTCAACAGGACGGGTAACGAGGCGACAGATAATATAACTGATGAGATAAACCAGCACAAGCCCACCCAGTCCACTCAAAATCAGCGTGAGCGTCAGGCGTTGCTGCCATGCCATTTGACGCTTATGGGAATACGCGACAATCAGATCAACAGGGGTTGCTTCACGCGCTATGGCAAACGGTGAGTTAAAAGGTGTTATCCGAAAAGCGGTATATGTACTCCCCCCGTTTTCTTCGGTTTCCTGTAAAAACACCTCGCGCGCCGATTGCGAATCGGCAAATGCTTCAGACCACCCATCTCTGCGGGTCTCTCGGGACGCATTATTTAATGGGAGCCAATTTTCTACGTCCATTTCCGGTTCGGAACTAAAGGACGCTGAATTTGGTATGTGCGGCTTCTCGACAAGAAAGATCGGATGCTCGTCGGACTGGATATTCGTCTGGGCTTCTAACCACGTCTGTAATCGGTCTCCACCTGTAACAAAACCCCATTCTCCCACTTCGGTTGCCTGTACCACAAACTGTAGACCTACATCACCTTGTTGTGGGATATTTCTGAGTTGTATGTGTCCGTCTTGGTTTTCCAGCGGATTATATGTCCGTGTGATTCTCCTCACTCCGAAGTCGGGATACAGCAGTTTTCCATCCGGGGTCCCGTACGCTAAGAGATCAAATTCTGTTGCCGGTAAATAAGGAGCGGAAGACTGCCGCTCTATAGCACGATGCAGTCTCACGTCAGTGGCTGCGGCGTGTACTTTCTTCTCAACGGTTTCAACAAAAGCCCGGTACTTGTTTGAAACTTGTGCCTGAAGGGTTTCAACATAATTGTCAATTTCCCTTTTAAAAGCAAGTCGAATCAGGAAATTGGTGCTACCAAAAATAACGCCAAACATCACGAGGAAGACGAAGCCGTAGGCGATAAATATTTTATCCTGAAGCCGTAAAGCGGAGAATTTATTCCTCATTTTTTGGTTGTCAGTGGTCAGTTATCAGTGGTCAGTTAACGCTTGTGCCAGCTGCGCAATACTTGAATTCCCCAACTAACTCTTGCGTGAAAACCGAATGCCGAGAGTGAGCAAAGCAAGCACCCCCGAGTGCTAACAGCCTCTATAAAAAAGATCGGAAATTCTGCTTATAACCTTCAACCCCATCTTGGAGGTATGTTAGTTCGTTGCCACCCTGATTGTCAAGGTGTAACCCTTGGAGCCTGCCCTTCACAGCGACGGTGTCCATCAAGATACGCATGAGTTGACAAACAGACTGGATGTCTCGTTTTAGAACGGTTAGCGTCGCGTTGGACACACCGTTGTTCCTGAAATCCAAGGCTGTGCCGCGATAGGAGGCTGCCTGCATGTGCGTCATAGACATCCCTTCAAACGCAATCAGTTTGCTGTCCACGCCGGTATCCGTTGGAAGGACTAAATCCGTTCCGAATTCCTCCCAGTGAAGAAAAAGAACGATTTTATCTCTCGGACCGGCGATGATCCCGTTGAGGATCGAGTGGTTGCTCGTAGGTCCCTTCGCCGGTATGACGTTAGCACCGCCGCCGCGTTCTTGAATAGATTCTGTATACAGTTGGACAAACCACTCACCAAGGCAGGTATTATCGGCATAATTGTAAAAAATAATAGTGCCTTTTCCGTCCGCCTCCTCAGCGAGATGAATCCAACGTGCAAGTTGATAAGCAATGTTGTCTTGATGTCCATGGGGCAGTTTGAAGTCGTCATGTGCTTGTCCAACACCGTTTAATGCCGAACGGATTCGGGTATCCGGGGTCTCCCCTTTCCCCGCTGTCGCGGCAAGAAAGAACAGACCGACCGGTGAAAAGGCAGAAAACCTTCCGCCAACGCCATCAGGAACAGGCAGTAGCGTCTCGCCATAGAAAGGCGATTGTTCGTGCATTCGGAACAAGACACTGTCAGGTGTCAATCCGGTAGTCGCAAGCACCTGTCGCTGCCAGTCTACGCTGTTAAGTACGCCGCGGATAATCATCAGCGTAGCCATCGTCTCAGTGGTTGTTCCGGACTTGCTGATGACGTTGAAAAGCGTTTTGTGGAGAAGATTTCTCGCTTTGAGCATCTCAAGTAAGCCAGCGAGTTTGCGAGGGTCGAATGTATCACCGGTAAAATACACCTCCGGGGCACCGCTGCGTTCTTCAGGCGACAATAAATTGTGATACGGATGGTTAAAGGAATCATGGAAGACCCGCGCACTTAAGTCAGAACCGCCTATACCGACGATGACGAGCACCGAAAATTCTTCACGGGCACGCGCTGCTAACGCAGCGACCTTGGCAATATCTTCGTTCTGGAGATGGCTTCGAGTCCAAGCACGAAGTTCGTCTTCCAACGTTGAAAGCGGTGCTGACATCTCTTCCTGAAATAAGGCGTGAATCTTTTGTAAGGCGATGTCAACCTCTCGCTCCGCGGATTGTTTGTCCTCTGTAACCGATCGGGATTCCCCAAGCGAAAGATAAATTCTGCTATCCAACAAAATCTCCTCTGGATTAAGCCCTTCCATACTTGTCCGAAAGGCGGACGATGTCTTCTTCGTCAAAGTCTCCGAACGCAATTTCGAGGATCCGGTAATCCTTAGATTCACCGATGAGTTGGTGTTTCGCGCCTTGCGGAATGAAGACGGGTTCCATAGGTTCAGGACGCTGAATCGTGCCGTCCAACTTCACGCAAGCCCCCTCATCAAGCGGAATCCACAACTCGCTCCGATGGTGGTGATACTGATAGCTCACCTGCTCGCCCGACCGAATCTCTAAGATTTTGACGGTAACGGGTTGATTGAGTACATACTGTATGAAACCACCCCAAGGCTTTTTAGTTGTTATTATATCCTGAATTTCTTTTGGCAGTAACGCCATGATCTACACTCCGAGCCGCCAGATTCCCGCACTGGACAATGTATGGAAAGATAAGTTACAATCTACTCTTAAGTCAAAAAATGCTTATCAAAATATAACAAATAGTGTATCATATATGTAATTCAGCAGTCAACTAAAAACTATTGCTTCCACAGGGTCGTTTGGTTCTCCAGTAATTTACATAAGGATACCCAAACTTGTTTGCGGATACAGCGCAAAAAACCCGAATAAAAATGTAATACAAGGCACGGATTTAGCCTCTCCCCAGACTAAATCCGGGCATCCAGATAAGAGGCATCTTTCACAATTGTTAAAAGAATCAATTTCGAGGCTTATTGAAAATGGCATTGCAGAGAAGGTTTTTCCTGGTGCTGTTGCCCATATTCTCATGGATAACAGAGTGCTTTACCACAAAGCATTCGGCTTCCGATGCGTAAAGCCAAAACGGCTTCCGATGCTTCAGACGACGCCGTTTGATTTGGCATCGCTGACGAAACCTATTGTTGTCGGAACGCTTTGTATGCAGTTAGTTGAAAGCGGTGTCCTCTCCCTTAATACACCGGCGGCGAAATACCTGCCAGCGTTTAAACACGCAAACGTAACGCTTGCTCACCTACTGACACATACCTCAGGACTCCCTGCTTGGCTACCGCTCTATTTGCGAGCACCCTCACGCGAGCATATAATTCCCTACCTCGCTGAAGTTGCATTGGAATCTCAACCGGGTGAGAAAGCGGTATATAGTTGTTTGGGATATATCGTGTTAGGGAAACTCTTGGAAAGGGTAACTGGGGAATCCTTAGATACATTGGCACAGAGGCGTATCTTCGCGCCCCTGGGCATGGCAGCAACGCAGTTCAATCCACCGCAGGCTTGCCGTGAGGATTGCGCGGCAACGGAAGATTCCAATAGTTTTGAACGTAGGATGGTCGATTACGAACGCTACGACTGGCGAGAAGGCGTAATTATTGGGCAAGTCCACGACGAGAACGCCCATTTCTTGGGTGGTGTTTCGGGCAATGCGGGACTTTTCTCTACATCAACGGATCTCGGAAGATTTTGCAAAACACTGATGGATAACGGTAGTGCCTTGCTACGTCCAGAGACCCTTCAGACCATGCGACAGGTCGCTTCAGCAGCAGGGGAACGCCGATGCATCGGATGGGCGGTAACGGACGATGGGTGTCTCTATCACACAGGTTTCACAGGCACGTCAATACGGATATGCCTGAAAAGAAAACGCGCAGTAATCCTGCTGACGAATCGGGTGCACCCTGACGCTGACCGGCGCGGTATTATCGAATTTCGGAAAATGTTCCACAGTCTGATATTTTAATGGTTGTCGGTTATTGGTTAAATAGCAGCTCGACGGTTTGTAACCGACACTGCCTACCGTAAGGGTGAGGTGAACTCGTCCCTAAACTATGAGAAACCAGATGTCTTTCACAGAACGATCCCGTACAATTGAATTAGGGTTGACCGTCTTACTCACGGGAAAACGCGACTGGATTCAAGGGAAATCAATCGGACTTATTACGAATCACACAGGCGTTGATGCTACCCTACAGAGCAACTATCGGCTTCTCGCAGAAGATGCCGATTGCCAACTTGCCGCGATTTTCTCGCCAGAACACGGACTCTGGGGTGCAGTCCAAGACGGTATTGCTGTCGATAGCGCGCTAACTTCACCGAAAACCTGCAAGGACAACGGACGCAGCAGCTCAGATTTAATCGCTGAAAAAGTTTTCAGTCTGTATGGTCAATCTATGCGTCCGACCCCGGAGCAACTTGAAGGCATAGATCTGCTTATCTACGATATGCAGGATGTCAGTGTGCGCTACTATACTTACATTTCGACACTACTCTATGCCATGGAAGCCGCAAGCGACCAAGGCGTTGAATTTATCGTTGCTGACCGACCGAATCCGATAGGCTGCACGACTGTAAAGGGTCCTGTGTTAGCAAACGGATTTGAATCATTCGTTGGGATACACGCGGTTCCGATCCGCTACGGTCTGACAATCGGGGAACTGGCGATGCTCTTGAAAGCAGAACGCGTACCGTCGTGTCGGTTAAAGGTGGCGTGGATGCAGGGATACGAGCGTTGGATGTGGTACGACGATACAGGTCTGCCGTGGGTGCCGCCATCACCGAATATGCCGACCCTCACGACAGCGACGCTCTATCCGGGTTTATGTCTATTTGAAGGGACAAATATGAGCGAAGGACGAGGCACAACGAAGCCGTTTGAATACATCGGTGCCCCTTGGTGCGATGGTGAAAGATGGGCAGAAACGTTGAATGGATTGCGGCTTCCGGGTGTCCGATTCCGATCGGTCGTTTTTACACCGGCTCCTGCCACGGAAAGCACAAAACACGCCAGACAGACTTGCGGTGGGGTCGCGATTCACGTTACGGATAGGGAACATTTCCGTCCCATAGAAACGACTCTTCACATGTTATCTATTCTTACATCCGAATACAGCGATCACTTTGCGTTCCGAACCTCACACTTTGACAGATTAGCAGGAAATAGCCGGCTCCGAAACGCTCTTATGAATGGAGAATCTGTGGACGAAATTCAGAAGCGGTGGAGTGCGGAACTCCAGTCTTGGGTTGATAAGGCAAAACAGTATCACGCGTACAGCGAATAGTTGTTGGTTGTTGGTTAATGCTTTTGGCAGTTGCGTAGGATTTGAATGCCACAAGGTCTCTTGACCAGTAACCCTCAACCAATAGTAAAAAAATGACAGAATTTTACAAACTCCTCAACAGAGATAAAAAGTACATTATTGGTCTGATGTCTGGCACCTCAGTTGACGGTATTGATGCAGCCATCGTCGAAGTTAGTGGGCACGGATTGGAAACTGCAGTCAGTCTCATCGCTTTTGATACCTTCCCTTTCCCGCCCGGCGTGTCGCAACGTATTCTTGCCCTCTGTCACCCCGATACCGGTCGCGTTGACGACATCTGCGAGATGAACTTCTACATTGGACACCTTTTCGCAGCGGCTGCTAAACACATCCTTCAAAAGAGCGGAATGCCTTCCAACGACATTGCACTCATCGGCTCACACGGTCAAACGATCCACCATCTCCCCAGAGAGCCTAACACGACTCGTTACCCGTCAACCCTTCAGATTGGCGAGCCTGCGGTCATCGCACACGAAACGGGGATTCCAACCATCGCTGATTTTCGGGTGGCAGATATGGCAGCAGGTGGGCAAGGTGCACCGTTAGTCTCGTATCCAGACTACTTATTGTTCCACAACAGCGTTAAAACCGTAGGGCTTCTGAACATTGGAGGGATTGCAAATCTTACAGTGCTCCCAGCAGACTGCTCACCTGATGCTGTCTTGGCTTCGGATACAGGTCCCGGGAACATGTGTATTGATGCAGTCATCAGGGAGATCACGGAAGGAAGGGAACGCTATGATAAATCAGGTATGCGCGCCGCACACGGCACACCTTATCAACCGCTTGTCAATGAATGGTTAAAGCACCCGTTTTTTCAACTGCAACCGCCGAAGACAACGGGGCGTGAAATGTTTGGGAATACCTTTGCAATGGGATGTCTAACGGCATGCCGTAAACATGGACTGTCGGATAACGACTGTATTGCGACGCTCACTGAATTGACTGTCCGGACGATTACAGACTACATTGCGCAATTTGTAGGGGAACGGAACCCGATAGACGTGCTTTACGTGAGCGGTGGGGGTGTCCACAATCGAACGATTATGCAGAGACTCAGTGAACTGTTGACCGATACAGCCGTTGAACCGGTGGATAAGTCGGGTATCTCCTCAGATGCCAAGGAAGCGATTGCGTTTGCAATTCTGGCGAATGAGGCACTCCATGGACAGGCTGCAAATCTGCCTTCTGCTACTGGTGCGTCTGTTCGGAAAATTTTAGGGAAGTTTGTGTGTCCGTGATTTATAATAAACGGGAGTTTGAGGCTAAAATAGGGTATCACAACCTTGGTTGAAATAGTGGTCTAAATTTCCGAGGGCATTATTGTGCTATCTTGCATTGCAACGTTGTAGCGAAAAAACCATGTATTGCCAGTTCATCGGGTATTAACCGGACACGGCACTCGAGGGCAAACGTGAAAGAATTACTCTAAAAACTGGATAAAATGCTAAGGGGCTGTAGGGACTTGGTACTTACTGTTGCCGTGGGCACGTCGGGGAGCAGGAGATGGACAAATATATCGAAAATCACAAGCAACACAAGTATCTTCGTCCCCTGACGGGACCCACTGATCTAAAATATTTCCGGCTACAACTTCCTGATTAACACAACTCTCAATATCTATAACTACCCTATCAAAGCGTTTTGCTGCTTCTTCTGCCCCTTCTGAATCTACCGGAATAACTCGGATCGCGCGGGCAAAACGATAATCAAGAGAAAAATCGGGGATACTGTTTCCTGACTTCCACATGTTTAGCAAAGATTCATCCTGACTACCCGGTTTCGGTATAACATCAGTCTGTACATTTCTCACTGCTTTTTTAAGATCCTCAAGTTCTCGAGCGGACGGAGCAAGTTCGTTGATATATAAAAGCACACCCGCGGCAACAGGCAACGAGTCTGGTTGATTATTCCGTAGCCATGCGTATGTTTTTACTTGCCACTCCCCTTGTTTCCAATATTCATGATCTGTGGTTGGACGTTGTGAACCTTTGTAATCAATAATGACTTCAAAATCGCCTGTAAGGTCTGGGCACACCTTTTGAATTGCTTGACGAATGACGTTAGTGTTTGGAACTTCTGTGAGACTAACGTTTGTAACGACATCAATTATTCCGTGAAGTTCATATTTTTCAGCACGTATCGGGACTGAGTGGTCCGCTAGCACAGGAACATCTCGAGTTCCAATAACTTTTTCCTCTGCCAGTTGAATTAGAGGAAATAGGTGTTGTCCTAAATTGTTAACTGCTTGCTCTGCTCGTTCATAAGCAGATCTACGCGTTTCCGTACTACGCGGATTTTTACCTCCGGCTCTTAGGGTACTCTCTACCATATCACCGATAGTCCCTATGTCGTGAAGTTCCCGGTCTGCCGGAGGGTCTCCTTGATATGGCGTTGGATTTGAAGGCCAAGGAAACAGTGGGGCATCAGATTTCCAAATTCTATAGGCGTTCTCCATAACGCCGTGAATAAATTCACCAAACCAGAGTTGAACAGGACGCGATGGTGGAAGGGAGCTCTGGTTATGGTACCGGTACTGTAGTCCGCACCTTAAGAAAGAGATGAGATCTCCAGTTAAACTATAGGAAGGAATGATAGGATTTTCGGTCTTTCGCGCAAGTTCCATATAACTTACTCCCAAATCAGATGAATAGGTAAATTATTTGCCTGTACCGGATTGCTCCCACTAACTGGAGTTTTCCAACTCCATTCGCTGTTGGATTTCCATCCCATAGCTACATGTTTTATAGTGGTGTTGTAACTGAGGCAAGAGTCCAATCCGACCAACAGTAATATAGATTGTGGACGACTATATGCCACGTAATAAAGTCGAATGAGGTCATCGAATGTTCGTGCTAATGATCCACGGTTCATACGCAATGGACCAACCTCGCAGTAAGGTGCCAAGTCATCTTCCAAGTTCTGCACAGCAGATGCTCTTTCTGGAAAACGTCGAAATCGTTGCGCAGGATGGTTTCTTTTATAATCGGAAGCTACATCAACAATGACTAATGGATATTCTAACCCTTTGGCTTGATGAACTGTCATAAAAGGAAAATGGCTCCGAGGCACATGAGGCATGATGTCTTCATCAACTTCAACACTCCCTTCAGCTATTGGCACAAGAATATCAGAGATTGCTCTTCGAATGCTTCGTTCTTCATGTTCCGACTGGTCAAAAAAGATTTTAGAACGGTAGGACGAGAAGACAGCAGCATTTGAAATACAACGAGCAACGGCTTCCATGTAGACCTGCCCCTCTGGATCATCGTGCAGTTCAGGAATCCAAGTGATAATCGCGAAACACAGTTCTAAAAGAGGCCATTCACTTGGCCATCCATTTAGACGCTGTGTTTTTCTAAGTTTCCAATTTTGAACATAGTGAGAAAGTCCCGTCGGTTGGTTCGGAATTGGGTTGGTTCCAATAAAATTCCGAGCGGCCTCGCGCCAGCGATCTAAGGTTCTCGCTTCATGGCGAAGATAGCGAAGTCGATCTTGTTGTTCACTTTCAGGGTCTATGCACTCTAAAATGATGCCGAGCAACTGTTGAATTACCGGTATATCCCTTAAGGAACGGCCCCGGGGGTTGAACACATTAATTCCGCGTTCCTCAAGGCGTTGTCGTAAGAGAAATGGTAGACGTTCTTTTTCCCTACTGGAAAATTCATTTACAGTATGAGAAAGAAAAACGCTATCTCCAAAATCTCCGCTATCTTTGTTTTTCATTATTGGGTACTGCTGCCCCCCAACTTCTATATGATAGCCATCTCCCCTAAACACATCCATTAAAAATGATGCTAAGTTGTCAGCAAGCGTTTCTTGGTTAGAGCGGAACATACCCAGCACAGGCATCTGATTAGATGGATTTTGTGCAATTATTTGCGGTTTTTGGGAATGAACCCGCGCGGGGGCGAAATCTGGATCGTTTGTGACAAACTCGTTAAAAAATTTGACAATCTCCGGTGTCGATCGGTAATTTTCCACAAGATATTTGACTTCTGGTGCCTGAGATTTGTCAAAAACTTGATTGAAGCGCGCAATAAAGTCCCTAAACAGTTCTACCGTAGCCCCCCTAAATCGGTATAGCGACTGATCGTCATCACCCACTATCGTAAAAGAAGCACCGGAACGGCGAACGAGCTCAAAGTAGATACTTTCCTGTAATGGATTTGTATCTTGATACTCATCAACAAGTAATGCCTTTAGGTTTGATGTGAACCTCTCATCGAATTTACCTTGTACAAGTTGTTGAAAAAAAAGCTCCTCCAACTGGGCATAATCCAATTGATTGTTGTTATTCATGTATTCACGGTACGATTCAAAAGCACTGACGATTGCACTTCGAGCTTCACTATCTTCGGTAGATTGCTGATATTGCTGTAAATTGACTTGGTCATGAACAAATCGATCTATGATAGTCCGGCAGATGTCAAGTTTTTCCTTGAAATTTCTCGGTTGGTTGCTAAAAAAAGTAAAATTAGACAAATATTCCGCCAGTTCGTCGTTGTTGTGAGCTCCTGTTGCGAATAATCCTTGATTCCTGAAAAGTGCGTTGTTAACGAAACCTTCCACAATGACCGGGACCGGATCAGATGGAGAGCGAACAGTTGTTAATACGTCGTTGCAAATGCTGTCCAATGTTCCGGTTATGAATTGATTTATGTCAATTGAATCCAGTAGATTCTGAGAACCTAATATCGGGTAGGAGGAAGTGTTTTGGAGGTAAGAGATGATGCTTGATCCCCATTCGATTAAACGCGCACGAATTTCTGCTGCTGCCTTCCTTGTAAACGTTGTGATTAGGATTTCTTCAGGACGAAAGCCTTCCACGAATACCAATCGTAATGCCCGAAGAACAAGTACTGTTGTTTTTCCACTTCCTGGTCCGGCAACAATCATTAAAGGCGTTTCTGCGGGATGTATAATACATTGCTCTTGATTTTGGTTTGAAGGAGAGGTTTGAAATCGGGGAATTGCCTCCTGGACAAGTGAGACGAAACCTTTCGATGCAATCATGTAATCGAATTATCCTTTCATAGTTTTAACAAAATTTTATGGCACTATGTGGGGAAATCACGTACCTGACTTCTTTGGAGATTTCTTAGATTTTCCATGCAAAATTTTATGATAAAATACCCAAGTGTTGTGAAATCCCCTTCGTCTGTTACGATTTGCCCCCCTGAAGACTACAACATTAATACCTAATTCCTTGCAAATGTGGCACCTACATTTTTTCCAAGGTTGATCTCTCATTAATCGCTTATGTTCATGAATAAAATGATTACCTTCCCCTTTCCGTTCAAGGAGTGGTCCATATTTTTCAACACTATCAAGGACCTTCTTTTCTGATTCCGGCGTTCCATCAAAATCGTCAAGGTTTGACAGACACCGATTTTCTAATTCTTCCAATTCTTTAATGGACATTGAATTAGATTGTGCAGCAGCGCGCATCGCTTTTGATGTACTCATAGGAACTCGTATGGTCCCGTACCAATCACCTTCTCCATCAGGGGCTAGGTAATTCCGATCCGAACTCAGCCATGCTTTCCTCAAATAAGACGCGCTATCAAAACTGGAAACCCCTAGATTCTGAAAACTGCCTTGAAGATTCGGTCGAAGAACACCAAAAAGGTGAACCCAAATATTCTCTTTTTTACCACAAGTATGTTTTTGCAAGGTCTCACGAACAGCAGCCACTATTTCCAGAATCTCAGAATCTTTTCTGCGGACAAGTCCACCGAGTGCAACATGCTTATATCCCATTTCAATGTACCTTCGGACATAAAACACATAGTCGTCACGAGTCACACCTTGTATGGAACCAACCGGGGCAAATTCATATTTATTCTCTTTACAAATTTTTAAAAATTGTTTAGCATTCTTTTCGGTTAAGTCCATCCGTTCTTGTTTTTCTTCGGAAGTTATTGATGGAATCGGAATATGATCGACAGATGCCCCTAGATTAAAACCAAATTGACTATAGAGAGATGCTGCTTTTTCGGGGCTAATCGGAGGCTCAGAATCTGCGGTGTATGAGAATGCTCCAGGGTCTCCAAACAAGAGCATATCTTCAGGCATTCGCCTATCGTCGCGCAGATTGAATGTGCCTTTTTGCTTAAGGCGACTCAGGGGACCCTTCCCAGTTTTCAGTTGAGCAAGACTAAAGAGTAAACCATCATAAGGGGGTGCCTCCTCAAAAATCTCGTGTGCATAGCGTCTGTTAATGTAATGTCTATCTTCAGGTGTTTCATTCCCTCTAAAGGGTTCATAAACGTAATCATCCCAATCCGGAAAGAAGTAGAGACAAGAATGCTTGTTTGCACCTTGAATAGGAATTGCGGCGGTACTATTTGACAAATTATACAACCAGTTTTTCATCGCTTGCTGTTTTCTTCCAATCCCACCTTCAGCATAGATAATTTTGTCAGAACCAAATAACGTTGTAATGCAGGAAATTGCTGGCAGATAATCTTTGCCCAGATTGACGAAAACGGATGTTGGTAACCCAATTTCTTTCAAACTCTGCATGACCTTTGGACGTATTTTTTTCGCTGCTTCCTTATTCAAACGCTCGTCGTAAGGTTCAATGAGTGTAGTAGCATCAATGATCTCATACTTAGCAGAGATAATTTTTATCATGAGGCCGGGAGGCCATCCGTTCTCCCTGAGAAACTTTCGTAACACTCGGTAGTTGGGTCCGTCATAAACCTCAAGAGCTGGAATTTGACCGAAACTCTCAATTTTCTTATTTGAACACCCTAAAATTAGTAAACACCCCGCCGCAGATTCTTGAGAGTTAGGTTGCAAACATTTCAACATAATTCCTATTCCGGTTTCCGCCACTTGTTTTCTATTGGGCGGGGTCTCTCAGCTCCAGGTTCACTATATCTGTTTCTAATCTTGACCAGTGGAGACATTCTGGTTTTCAGAGCATCACCTGTGACAATAGCAACCCCTTCTTTAACAGTCTTCAATATTTCCAAATCTGGGTTGGATAGAGATTCACCAACATCTCGGATATAAGACTGATCATCTGGATTAATAACACGGTGCAAAATCAACGTATTGGCTTGCGAAGTGGTTAACGAATCCACTGAAGCAGGCTTTTGTGAGATAACAAGCATGCCAAGACCCATTTTCCTTCCCTCGGTCGCAATTTGCTGAGCAGCAAACCGGGCAGCCTTTGTGGCAGGATTTATTTCTCCGCTACTACTACTTTCCTCTTGGCGTGGGATCAATGTTCTTGCCTCCTCAAGAGCAAATAAAATGGGATGTGCATTTTCCCCCATGATAAAATGCTTTGATTTATACCGATCAAAAGCAAATTCCATAACTGCCCACACCAAGGTTCTTCTTACCTGATTGTTTTCTAAATCTGATAAATTAAATATTGCTGTTGATACATTTGTCATCTTACCATCTGTAGAGCAGAAAAGATCTACAAAATCCCTAATATCCATTGACCCACAATCACGAACTCTTAGATTCTCAACAGTCTGTATTGCTCGTCTCAGTATTCGTTCAATCGGGGGTCTAGACACAGATTCGCCCATATTATTGGCTCTTCGCATAAGGTGATTAAGAAGGCTAATATCTTGTAAATTTTTTCGCTGTTCTTCTGTCAAACCTTGGAGCCAAGGAATAACAAAACCCGTTTGTGCATCTCTGAAATTTTCTCGTGCCATTGCTTCGATTAATCTCATTGTGAAGTAAGGACCCTGATCTGGATACATTTTAATCTTTGGATAAGCATTAAGATTAAGGGCTAACATTCGATTAACCAACTCTCGCGGTAGAACATTTTCATTTTGCCAGTCAAGTTGCTTGATTCCGTCAATAATATCATTCAATAGTTGTTCGGGAATCGATGCTGAATCAGCCGAATCAACCATTAAATGGCGATTTTTAATTAAACAAAAATTAAACAAGCGATAGAAAATGTTCTCATCCATCAACTCAGTTTCGATTTGCTCAGAATAAAAATCATCGAGATTTGGCAATTTCTCACGTAAGTATCCCTTATAATCCGATATTTTTTTTATTAAATCTTCATCATTTTCGATCTTCAACTTGAACTCATCATACAACTTACGACGGATTTTGTTGAGATTTACATAGTCCCCGTGTGGATCGAATACAATAGTTTTCGCTCCACGGAACATCAATTCCTCTAATATTACAGCTGTCGTGGTTGTTTTTCCCATTCCCGTCATACCAAAAACACCAGCATGCATTGTTACGATTGAGTCCGCGTTTAAAGATACTTGTGCTTGTGTTTCCCGGCCAGGAATCTCAACATGTCCGAGGGAAAGATACCACGGTTCACTCTCTGAGAATAGTTTTATCAGAATATCATCCGATAGCAGATTTACTGGCACACCGGGTTGTATCGCTTGCGTTAAGGGATCTATTTTGTTCTTTGTGCTATTGTATACCCCCATCACTTCACATTTGGCTTGATACAGTGTGAATCGGTGCGATATTATATCAGGAACCGAAAATCCTAATGTTTCGTGCTCTGAATAAAATTTTGCAGTGTCTTTTGCCAAAAGTGGGTTCTCTGTATTCACATCAACAACCTTAGCAACAACCTTATCGTCGCTTTCAGGTAAATCAACTTCAACATAGGAAAATTTCAATTGATTTTGATGCTCGCCATCTATATCCCCAAACAAAAAAGAAAACTCTTGTGTTGATGTTTCACCAAAGATTATTCCTAAAGCCATTGCATTTCCTCCATTTACCCTCGGTTATGAAAATCTCTTGTTAACTTATTGGTTACCATTAAAAAAACTTCCCTTAAACTGCTACCATTTAATCCACGTTGATGAAAAGTTCGATTTACTTGTTCAACTAAGTGCCATTCAGTGACCGTCGAAATAATTTTCTTCGGCATTCTTACCATTTTATCAGCATAATATAAGAAGATAGGTAAACCGTAACTGCTGTATGGAAGACTGGCAACATAAATAGAGGCTAGCACATCGTTCCACGTTTCCGCAGTTCCTCGCTTTAAGAATTCAACTCGGATAGGGGCTCTTAGTTCACTTGTCCGTACGAAACTCATTAACATTTTGTAGTCACGAAAAGGAAACAACCTATTTATAATATCGGAAATGTAGCCCTCTCGTGGATCTCCTGAAGCAGATGATGAACCAAACGTAACGTTAAATATACTGTTATTGGTATCAGTGGTAAAGTATCTTCGGATCGGCACAGGGTTAGTAAATTCTGATTCAATCGAATGTTCACCATCAAACTTCAACGAAAAAGATTGAATCATCTCATCATCCCATCCTGATTTGATAATGAATTCCTGAAATTGATCCACGAAATTTTCTTCGCTGAACTCCACATCGTAAGTTTCAAACAATCGGCGAAGGATTGTCTGGTTATCAGAATTTTCTTGTCCGAAACGTTCGATTTGGTACTGGACATACAGTCTTGAATATTCCGTTGAATGAGCAGTTTCGACACAACCAATTATGGGATAGTTCCTCTTATCGGCTAAATCTGATAACTTTCTGAGCAGTGAAAAATAGATACATATCCCTGGAATTTCCCCTTCATTAATTCTCCGCTCAATTTCATCTTTTTTTTCCCTAGAGGCATCAAAGAAATGAACAAAACGGTCTACACAAAATTCATAATCCGCTTCTTCGACTATCAAATCCAATAGACTACCGTCCGCAATAGTTCTCACTTCAGCATCAACATTGGGGGGTGGTTCAATATCCGCGGTGAGGAGTTCCTTTATATCTTCTTTCCGAAAGAGAAGGCTCAGAAACGGGCCGATGTGTCGAATTAGTGGTCCGTGGAAAATAATAGAGTATATTGATTCACCTTCAAGGATTTTTGCAGTATAAAAGGCAACATATAAATTAAGAAGGTAGGGCAAAAATTGCATTTTACGTTCAAAATCCTCTTCATTTTCATCTTGAAGACGAAGCATTGACGAAACTGTGAGTATCTTTTCCGTCTTGGGCGTTTGTGGATCAGGGATCTTATATCCGAACGCGCAACTATGCCTATACGCAACTTGACCCACAAAACTCTCATTGTCAACGATAGATTCATCCACCGAAATTATCCACTTTCCTTTCATCTGGGAACAAACTTTCGACAAGATATTTCTATCAAATTTCGACCTTCCTATAGTATACGTGTCGGGTCCTATGTCCTTTTCACAAGATATACCAGTAATTTTCCTAATGTAGTCATTTCCTAAAAACTCAACACTTGTGTCAATTTTTGCTCCAAGTTCATTTCCAGACAATGCTTCAAATTCTGCCAAAAGGTTTCTTATCACTCGGTTTCCAGCATCTCTAAATGCAGTATCGGTTAGAAATTGTCGTCCGTTCATAGATTTTACTCCTATAGATGGAATATTTAGTACCACACCTGCAGACAAGTTGACAGCATGGGTATCTGCCGGAGCTTTAGATTTTATCAAGTCAGTAGATTAAGGCTACGAATCGCGATAGAAACTTCGTGATTAGGCAGGGGAGTTTGACAAAATCCCTCCAAAGTTCATTTCCTTTGCATCTATCCTCTATCACACTACTTCCATATCAGCGTCTTTCGCGTGGCAGTAAATTCACCAACTTTCAGTGTATAGAAATAGACACCACTCGCCATAGGCTCCCCGACTTCGTTTCGTTATCAGAGACTCCTTTCAATGAGATCATCATTATAGCACAATCTTGATTTAGACAGTAACCTAAATTTCTGATGACAGGACAACTTTATCTTTTCATCTATTTTTCCTATGGCAAGGAAGCGTGATAACAGTCTAAAAGTAAAAATTCATTCCACCACTAACAATGGGGTAGTATTTATCAAATTCACGCGATCCACGTATGAGAAAACTAAAGTATTCCATTATTTGAAATTCTATACCACCTTCAATTCGCGGATTATTAAAATAAGAGTTAGACTTCAAATTAAATCTTAATGAGTGTGAGATAGCTACAAACGGCTTAATCACGTAAGTAGAAGAGGCAGGTGCTAAGTTCAGAAATATACCAGAACTGGTCGTTGTGAATAAATCTATTGAACGGATTCCCGAAAGATATGTCTGCCCACCTCCCCAGTCACTTTGAAAAAAATATCCAAGGTGCGGCATCCATATTTTACCTATATGCATAAACTTTGCTTTCAAACCAAACAATGGGAGGATTTGTGTAGTGGTCCCTGGATCCCAAGAGAAATCCGTCATGATGGATGTCTTTAAATCCGCAGTGTGGCCCCAATCAAGACTTACTACTATTGTGTGAAGTGTATCGGATTCTTTATGGTACCTATTGTCATTCAAGCCATATCCAAAACTAAGTGCCGTTTTTCTCTCTGGGAGGTCATATAAATTCATTAATTGGGCAGAAGCCGGTTTAATGAGCAGCATGAAAAAAAAAGTAACAGTTATAATTGAAATGCGTCGGAAGCCTTTGAAATTTAGGATCCGCTCTTTCTCAGTTAGGACAAACATGGTTCTCCTTTATAGTTTATACTACTCCATGCAGGCGGTAGTTGGAAGCAGGGCAGGCCCCGCAGTGTCCCTCTAAATTCGGATTGTCAAATTTGAACAACAAAACTTGTCTTACCTTATTGATTTTCGACCTAAGTTAACGGTGGCACTGCAGTTCGAGTAAATTGGTATCTCATGTAAGTTCTATGCCATGCCCACGTTTGTGCGACTTACAAGACTTACCACCGATATATGATACCTCTATACCGATGCAAACGACAACCTCCTCAAGTACACAATGCCTACGGTTTTGCTTACGCAGTGTGACTCGCGCAAGACCTTTTATAATTAAAGACACACTCTGCTGAGAGAAAGGGTGCAAAACATCAAAAATCCGAACCGATGCCATTAAACCTGCCACCTATTTTCGGCTTGGCATTGCGAGGGTTAGCACTATTTGCACCTTGTCTCTTGAAATTTACCAGCCCCAATCTTTTATCCGCTGCCCATGTATGCCAATGAAAGGCACACTGAGAGACATCGGAAGCGTATGATGCCCGATTTCGGCAGATGATAATTAGGTAGGTTTGGGCGTTCCAGCGGAGTTTGTGAATGAGGTGTGAATTGCTTTTGACAGCGGCACCTGAGACAAAACGGTTTTTTATCTAAATCAATTGACACGATGCCAATAAATAGTTGAAGAGAAATGCTGCTCTCATTTGCATATCTTCTCAATAGAAAGATGGTGACAGTATAGCAGCATACGCTTTGGAACGTCGAGGATATGCGTGACACTAAAAATTAAAATTAGGGGATACTTATAAAAACAAGCACAATTCGTGGATTGGATACCAAGGCGAGTGAGTTTGTCCAAGAACCCAGATGGGGAGTTGCTTCGGACGCAATTTTGTCGAAAAATCGCGTTGGGTTCAGTGTTTATAACGATTTATCGGATTTGAGACTCGTCTGGGGCGAAAATAGGATGACTGAATGTGCCTTCCCATTCGTTGGGAATTGAAACTGCTGAATTACGCCTGCTCACAATTGAATACGAAGATGAGATACCTGATCTTTAGTAGGACAATTTATTACTGGCCCATACTTACGGCAAAACCCTCGCAGATTGCTACCTAAAACCGAATCCGAAGAGACATACGATGGCTGCCGCCTAATGCTGGGTGGTTCGCAAAGGCATAGTCCAAGCCTGCTCCTGCACCGGTGACAAATCGGAGGTTCAAGCCTGCTCCTGCTGTTAATTGGCGGACACTCTCAAGACTCCCACTCCGTTCTGCAAGTCCGATCCGTAAAGCGAGTAGGTCAAAGAGTGTCCATTCCGCGCCGGCGTGCAGTTCAACGCCGTCTTTGATATAGGTATCCAAGGCAAGAATCAGCACACTTCGGAAAGCAGTGAGTTTATGTGTCGTTGCGACACCAATTTTGAGGGTAGGGTCAACCGTTTCGGTGTGCGATGTGAGATTTTCCGATGGCGGTGGCGTGTTCCAATACAGTTTTGTCTGAAAGGCATCGCTCACTTGTAGACCGAGCGTCAGTTGATGCGGCTTTTCTGGGTTTGTCATTGCAATGAAACCGATGTCCGAACCCCCACCAATGGCGTTCGTGCTCCGATAGCCACTCATGTAGAGAAGTTTAAGTGTGACACCTCCCCGAAGATCCATACCGTAGAGAGACGGGAGCCGCAAGCCCGATGCGAAGAGGAAGGCGTTATCGGTATTGTTGAAAGTGCCTATCACTTCAGGTCGGTTCGTCGCCCCGATGGGACGGCTGGCAACCGGCAGTCCCGTGATCGGAATGTCGTCAACACCGACACGCAGCCAGCTCACACCAATGGCGCCTCGCTCTTTGAGCGGATGGACGTAACTGACGAAATCGTAAGCATCTTCCCCATTGAGTGTGGAATGCATGAAACTGACTTCGTATCGGGTCAGTTGCCCCAATGCAGCGGAATTCCAGTACGGGGCGTAAGCGTCAGCACTCAGGGCAGTCCCTGCCCCCCCCATTCCAAGAGCGCGGGCACCGACACCGAGGGTCAGGAAATCAGCCGTATATTTCGCGTCTGCGGATAGAAGTCCAATACAGAACGTAATTAGAGACGCAATAAAGTGAAAGGTATTTTTTTTCTGATGTTTCATATTTTTATCGTTAATGGTTAATAGTTGTTAGTCAGAAGGCATTTGTAACAATTTACCAATTCTTGGAGTACCCAAAGTACAGTGAAGTGTTACAAATAGCCTTTTAACCAACCACCAGCCACCAATAACCGTTACCGCAACTTCATCATTTTAAGTATTTCGGTAATGTCTTTTTCACCGTCTCGCTTGATTTGGAGTTTTGCGTAGTAAACGCCATTCGCTACCTCAATACCATCGGCATCCCGACCGTCCCACTCTACCATGAGGAACCCTGGTGTTGCCGGCATCGAAAGTTCACGGATAAGCCGTCCGCTCAGTGTGTAGATTTTCACAACGAGCGAGTCAGCAGGTGCTGTTAGCTCACACGTGAGCGTCGTTTTCCGCGGGAACGGATTTGGATAGTTCAGGAATGATAGCAACTGCAAAGTATCGTGAACCCGGAATGTGATGCTTTCCGTGTCAGTGTTTCCGTGTACATCGCTGGCTGTGAGTCGAATCTCATATTCCCGCGGTTCGAGTTCAGGAGATAGATATGTTAAAACAAGCTGATTCGAGCCGGGATGATAGGTTAACTGATAGGCTTCGGGATTGATGGGTTCATACGAGAGCCCACTTCCAAGCTCCAACAAAAATGAACGGGTGAGATAGTCGATACCACTTGGATCCGTTAGCGTTGCTCCGATGAGAGGTTCAGCGTCCGTTGCATCGCCCGGGACAAAATGTTGCTGATTCCCAATCGTCAACTGTATGTCGGGGGGTACAGCATCGTCAGTATATAAAAGTGTGACCGTTCCGAGCCGATCCGTTGTGGCTCTAATGGTCCCTACAGGCCGGGTTTCAAACCGAAACCTGTCCCCCGGTTTGAAAGAACGCGTGCTTTGCGTAATCTGGAAACGTAAGCCGTAAGGTGCGTAGACAAAAGGTTGCCCGACTGTCCCGCGGAGGGGAGCATTTCCACCGGATTGAGACCGTAAGATACCCGTTTTCTCTCCCTCAATTTGAAATTCTGTGTCAGTGAGGAAAAGGATAATCCACCGATCCTCTGGCATAGCGGTATCCGGTGGGAGTTCAATGGAACTGACAACTCCGGTGCCTCGGTTGACATCTCCGAATCCTGATGCATACCATCGGAGCTCTTGTTGGAAAGAGATGTCTGGATCAGTATCCAAGGGTTGTTCAAGCGCAGTAATGTTGAATGTCCAAACGTCGCCGAACCTGAAGGGCTTTTCTGGATCAATTTCCACGTTAACATCAAATCCGTGTCTGAAGTTAGGGAAGTCTGGACTAAAACCTGCGAGTTGCTCTCTCGGTGCAATAACTTCCAATTCTCCCAACGTCTGCGTTCCTTCTGTGAATGGGGCACGGAGGAGTCGATAGGTTTGCGGACCTGTGAAAAGCAAGACGTATTTTCCAGTTGGTGCGCCATCTGGATGGATGCGAACGTTCCGAAGTTCACCCTCGCCAACGTTTTCTGCCCCTATGTCGGTTCCGTGTATCCGTCGCTGCAATGTCCCCGCAGCATCAGTCAATAACTGCGAGGGAAGCCGAATCCAGTTGCTGAGCGTTGGACTCCACTGATAAACACCTATCTCACGTGCGCGGGACTCAACTGCAGTGCCAATTGTGGCGGCTGTATCCGAAACATCCGTAACCTCCTCTGTACTTCCTAACAGTTCTTTAGCGAGCTGCGTACCGAGCGCACCAAGATCGAAACCGAAGTCAATCGCTACCGGAGAAGCCAGAGAAGCAGTTGTCGGCTGTCGGCTATCGGAAACCGTTGGTAACTCACTTGTGGCATTAAAAGTGTTTTCATCTGCGCCTGACTGCTGGTTGCTGATTGCCAGTTCATAGCCGTAAGCGTTACCGGGTAGCGGAGCACGTTTGGTGGAATGGCTGTCGGAAACCGTCAGGGCGTTCTGCTGCAAATTACTTGTGGTCTCAGGTGTCAGTAATCCATTGATAGCTGAAAGCGTAGCGACCCGAAGCACAGTTGGATTTTGAAGGACACCCGGTGGCGCAGTGACAACGCAGTTTCGATCCAAACTCGAAATCTGATTTGAAGAGGTGCCGCCTATCACACCCAGGTCAACAGAGATTTGTCGGTAGGTGATGTTATCGTCTTCCTCGTTTTCAAGGACTTTGCCGGATTGATCTGCTTCACCAAAGTTTGGATCCACATAGACAAATATATCGTGCATACCGGAAGGTAACCCGCGCCGATCAACATTTTCCTGTTGTCCATCGGTAAATGGAAAGTTCGCTGTCAGTGGAAGGGTAGCGGTCGCGATTGGCAGTGTGTTCAACGGATCGGGTTCATAAACATCTTTTTCCCCACGCCGACTTTCAGCATTCGCTAACGGCGTGCGTTGTATCCAATCTCCGGGTTGAATGCGAGCGGTTCCGAGGAGATTGGCACCATCATCAATAATCGTATCGTCGTCAACATCAGGATTACCGTAAAAGAAGGCGACTTCAACAGGCGTTTGTACCTCATCCCCCTCTACCTGAACATCTGCTGAGAGGGCCCACTGCTGTGCTTGAGTGTTGTAGCCGTATCGAATAACAGCGGTTCTGGCTACCTCTACAACAGAAAGATTCGGATGTACGTAAGGATAATACCGTAACACCTGACTTTCAACCGCATTGCCATCTGTGTCCGTGACTTGAATACTGTATCGGATGAGAGAACCATCTACGGGGGCCTCAAGGGGTTCAGGGACCGTCCACCATCCCTCTGCTGCTAACGGCGGCGGGGCTTGGATGAGACTCACATTTTCCCACTGTCGGCTTATCGGGTTACGCCAACTCAAGAGTGCTGAGGCTATCTGTTCTTTCTCGTCGGAAACCTGAACAGAGATACGGAATTTGTCTTCAGCGATTAACTCGGCCTGGACATCAAGAATTTTTGGAATATTAACAGTAAATCCATCACCCCCGACAGCGACCGTCGTGGGATCTTGTGCGTAGTACTCAACGTGTGCATCACCGCTGGCAATGTTTTGTGGAACAGTGAACGTCACCGCTGGATAGGCACCATTGCTAACATTAAGCATTTGCGTCAAAATTACATCACCGGTGTAGTAATTAACGGGGCCTGAGATGCCTTGTGCGATGACTGTTTTCCCAGGGAATAAAGCCTTTACGATAAGTGTGCCATTAAAAGTGGTATTTCTTACAAAACGTTTGCTCCGTTCCAATGGATCGTAGGTAGCAGTCTGAACGTATCCGGGAGCAACTCGGAGTGTATCGCCCGGCGCAACCGTTTTCGTCTCAATATTAGGCAGAATTTCGCCGTCAGCGATAGCAAGCTGTAAAGCGGGGTCTCCGAAAAGCGTATACTCCATCATGACATCAATCTGACCTGTGCCCTCTGTTATTAGCAGTTCCGTTTTTGAATCAAAACTCAAGGGCCCGAGTTGTCGGATGTTCCGTTTAAAAAGCATGTCAAAGATAATCCGATTGAGGGCATCATTACCGCTTCCATACGTAAGCCGAGTGGCACTCAGCATACCAATGATACCGCCTCTCTCTTTTCGCAATAGCTTCTCCGCCATGCTGGGTTCACCCGGTTTATCAAAGTAGCCGTTATAACAGCTGAGTACCAACATGAAAGGGATCTTTGCTGTCTCCTCGACCTCCTCAACGTCTGCGTTGTCAAATATTGATTCGTGTGTCCAGACAGTCCTACCGCCATGACCGGCGTATTGCGCCAAGACCGCTCCTTCCCCGAGTGCCTTGATAATCCTGTCTCTTGCGATGTAGCGTGGCAAGATGTTTGAATAATCTGCTGGACGTGCCTCAACTTCGTCGATAACATCCTCAAGAAAGACCTCAATGGTTTCATAGCCCAAACGGGTATGGTCCTTCGCGATTTCGTTGAGACTCTTTTTGAAGATAAAGTCTCCTGAGTTACTAACTTCATCGTCAGCGACAGAGATAATCTTTCTACGCCAGTCGCCACTGGGTGGACTCTGTTCATAAGCCAAGATTTTATCAACAACAGTCTCCGATTGACTAACAGTTTCAACGCTGAGCCTCCCGATGTAGAAATCGGTGAACGCATCGTGTCCTGAAACCGTCGCGTACCAGTGATCGGCGGCAGTTCGACCAAATGAATCCGTGCGAAGATAGTGCGTCGGAATATAACCATCGAGTTCGGGGGGTTCGAGGTGAATTTCTGTGTCAACGCCGCGAAAATCAAACGTTCCGTCACCGAAAAGGACAACATAAGACAGTGCTGGCGGTGCCCAAGATTGATAAGCGTGTGTCAGAAATGCCTTGATTGCCTTAGGGCTGACCGCTCCGTTGTTGAATGTGTTGTATATTTCGTCAGTTGTAACGACCCTCGTACGATATCCGCCGCCGCCAGGTGTTGCGCGCCACGCCGCTAATCTTTCCGCTGCAGATAGGAATTTTGAATGTGTCACGATTAAATAATCGGCACCGTGATTGGCAGTGGCTAAGTCTGTTGGTGCGATAATTTCAATACGTTCTGGCTGCCGTAACGCCGTATCGGAAACAGCGATAAACTCGGCGTTTCGGGTGTCCAGCATCTGAAAAAGCGCGTTATATGAATGAGGGTTTTCTATATCTGTCTCCACTCTAACCCCTTGCATGCGAGCGGTGAGCACATTGCCATCCGTTTCAAAGATATGTACACCGGGATCGTCAAACGCCTTAATTTCGTACTGAAGTTTACGTCCACCTGCGGGTTTCTTCTGTGAAGTTGCATCTGGCGTAGGAGATGTGAACCACAATTCATCGGCAACAGCGCGGAAGAGACGTGTGTACTCAACAGAAAAACGGTTGAGATAGACATGATAGGGATACCGGGTTGTGTCTTCGTCAACGTTATCATCAGCGCGGGCAAGGGAGAGGACATTTTGTTCGCCGTTCCTACTATCTTTGAGTGTATCCCATGCCCGTAAAGTCCGTTGAACAGTGAGCGTGTCCTGCTGTTCCCATTTTGCAAATTCTATTCGGACTCCGTTGATAGCGACTAAAATTTCATGGGATACCGGTGTGCCACCTTGCAAATCGACAGAGATGTGCAGCGGGTCAAAGCTTTTTGCGACATCATAGAGTGGAAACTCAAGGCGCATTTCGCCAACATCGCTACCGTTTTTGATGCCATCCCAGTACCAGAAATCCAGTGCTTCGAACCATCCGTGTTTGTTGCCGGGCGAAACGGTATTTGTATACACAAACTCGAGGTTATTTGTGAGGTAATTCTCTTCAAAGGTTAATTTAGAGCGGAAGGTAGGTACCTGTGTCGCCGTTGGGTCTGTGGGGCTGACGGTCATCTGTGGGACCCGCGCAGAGATGCGCCGTCTACTGTCAAGCGTAAGCCAATAGATGCTCCAACGACTATAGCGATTTTTCGGTTTATGTCCAAGGAAAAAGATGACATCTTCTGGATCAAAACGGCCGTCGCCCGCGCCGCTAATGTAGATAGGAATGTTTCTATTCTCGTGCGTGAGTCGGAGTTGTGTTGGATCTGCTCCAATGAGCTCTATACCCCAGTCCTGCTGTAGCCCTCCTGCCGTCACAGCATAGACTCCGGTTTCTTCGACGAATAACTTATAGCGGACACTCTCGGAAGCCTCGTTAGGAACGAATGCTGGTGCCGCAGGTATTAAGGGACGGGGGACTCGGAAATTACGCGCCTGCTCAGCATTGAGAAGTTGATGGGACAAGGCACGTTCAAAGACTTCTGATTCTGAATGGTTGCTGGTTGTCAGTTGTCGGTTGTTAGTTAAAGCGGGACTTCGTTCAAGGGATCCACTGTTTAACTGACCACTGATAGCCGATGACTGAGCACTGCTAAAACGGATGTTCACTGTCAGGTGTGAATACAGACGCAGTTGACGAGTTCTCGGCAGATACTGCACTGGATACAACGCTAAGGCAATGACACGTTGGCTGCGGATGTAGCCTTCTCGGACGACGCGGGCAAGTGGGAATCCGGGATATAGAGCGTTTCCAGTCCTTGACTGATAGGCACTTCCGTTTTCCGTCCAATATTGTGTCGCTGCGTGTTGCGCGTTGCGTTCTTGCACGTCGAAAACAGGAACTGGCACGAGACGGACACCGGTACGCGTTTCAGCGGGAGCGGCAGAAACATCAATCGCTTCGATTTCAACTGATGCCGGTATACCTAACATCAACCGTGTGACTGGAACTTTGGGATTACCGGGTTCATTGGTAAAGCGGCAGTCGTCGTAATGGACTTCTTGATAGCCGACCCTGTCTCGGACTACCTCAGAAATAGTGAGTTCCGGCAAGGTGAACTGAACAGTAATTCCACTCTCAGATGTGACTTGGGTAAGCCGCGCGTCCGCGCTACTTATTGATATAAAAAAAACAATGAGAAAGAAAAAAAGGATGACGTAGATACTTCTCATAATTATTTTTTAACCAGACTTAATAGTTAAAAAACCTTCAAGAGGATTTTACCAAAATTGCGATTCGCTTCCATATACTCATGCGCGTGCTGTGCTTCTGACAACGGAAAAACGGTGTCAATAATCGGCTGGAGCACGCCACGTTTTAACTCTGGCAACCATCGTTCAACGAAACGGTGCGTAATCGCAATCTTTTCGTCGATGGATTGCGGTCTCATGACCGATCCGATAATCTGGAGTCGGTTGCGCATCACCGCGCCAAGATTAATTTCCGCAGTCGCCCCGGCGATCAATCCGACTTGCAGGAGTCTCCCCTTTGTTTTTAGGATAGAGAGGTTCCGTTCAAGGTACGGCGCACCGATAAAGTCTAAAACGACATCAACACCTTGTCCATCGGTTAAACGTTGGATTTCAGCGACGAAGTCGGTTGTTTTGTAGTTGATACCCTCTGTTGCGCCGAGTGCTTTGCATTTATCGATTTTTTTCGGTGTCCCGGCGGTGACAAAGACCGTGGCACCCGCATGCCTTGAAATCTGGATTCCGGCACTACCGACCCCACTTCCACCGGCATGAATTAGGATCGTCTCACCGGCTGACAATTTGCCCAACGTAAAAATATTTTCGTTCGCTGTAAAAAAGACTTCGGGCACTGCAGCGGCTTGTTCAAAACTCCAGCCGTCAGGTATAGGCATCGCCATGCGATAATCAATAATAGCCTGTTCTGCATAACCACCGCCTCCGACAAGCCCAAAGACCCGATCCCCTTTAGAAATCCCGTCCGCGACAGCATCACCCATTTCTGAAACGGTACCAGCAATCTCCAAGCCAAGTACCTCAGATTCACCAGGCGGCGGGGGGTAGCCGCCTCGACGCTGAATCAGGTCGGCACGATTCAAAGCCGTCGCATGTACATCCACTAAGAGTTGTGTTGCTGTTGGCGTGGGTGCTGGGACTTCAGCCAATTGCAGGACTTCTGGGCCACCATCGCCGGTTCTGATAATCGCTTTCATCTTTTTCGCTCCGATTTGTTTTCTTTCATGTTTGTTTTCTTTTATGTCTGTTTTCTTCAAAAAAATGGGACGACTACGGAAGTGGGGAAAAAAGAAGATTACAACCTTTTGGGTTTGTCAACGTCTAAATAGGGAAGATAGAAAAAATTAAAACTCATCTGAAAAGAGGAAAATACGATGCAAAAAAGAAAGGCGAAAACGTCAAAAAAATCAGCCTCGCGTCGATTCAACCCAGTAAAGGCAAAGCTGGAATCTATAAACGAATGTTTCGAGCAATTACGGTATGGGCTGCCAGCGAAGCAAGAAGAATATGTTGAGGGAGACCGAATTACGCACTCCTATGTTAAAAGTTGTTTCCTCATGATTATCCAACGTGCCGTGGATATCAATAACGCTATCATCGAATTTAGTGGGCAAACGCCGCCGTTGCAGAAGCATCACAGTTTTCGCGCCTTACATCAGAACAGCACTATTGATAGAGAAACGCTGGATTTTTTTCTTAAGGCTTTAGACTACTACGAAAGAATCGCTAATCCCTATGAGGAACTTCCACCATCTGAATTGTACGATGCCTCCCGTGAATTGTTGGAATATGGTGAAGCCTATACCCACCAGATTGAGCGTTTCTTTTTGAACACTTCGCGTGCTTAGTTTGTGCCTATGGTAAAGTTTGGGCACCCCGCATTGGCGAGGTTAGAATGCACGTCGCATTTAGGCGAGTACGCCGCAAAACCTCGCCTACCAGGGGGGTTATATGTTCGCAATCCATAGAATAGGCGCGGTTGCAAACCGAGGCTCCGCGCTTTCCTGCGGAAGCTCTCCCTTTTGAAGCAAAAGTTTGCGAACCACGCCACAAATTGATGGTCTATCTAATTAAATTCAACGATACCGCCCGTTCCCTTGAGAATGATATCCGGTTTAAGCAGAATCTGCTCTTCCTGTTCCGACTTTAACCCACTTGGATGGAGCATATAAGCGATTCTGAGCGGAAGATATTTTCCCAAATCGGCGAGCCTATCTACATCGCTCTTAAAGATGATCTGTTCGCTCTGCTGCGTCTGATAGGCGTACCAATACTTGAGATAGGAACGAATGCCGTTGCTAAAGATCAGTTCCCCAGAGTTAGAATCAATCACCTTGACCCAGACACGACCCAGTGCTGTGAGACGGGTACGGATATAAGTAGATGTCCCTGAAATTCCGCCCTGACTCCCCTGTTTCATCAGATGTTGGTCGTAATCCTGCCGAGTTAATTTCGGCTTCTCGACCTCTCCGATAACAACCATATCAGCGTCAAGTGCTTGTCCAAGTTTCGCCGCTAACGCCGGGTCGGCGTAAATCTGATTCAAGGTCAACCCCAATTCTGTGAGTTTATCGTTGACCGGCTTAACCTTGTTTGAGAGATCATAAACCCACTCTGCGTCCTTGAAGATGAGTTCCATGCGGGTTGCGAGGTTAACGCTGATACGCGTCCCTAATTTGCTGATATCTTCAGTCTCGGCATTAGTGAAGAACGGCGTGACAGCAATTCGCTTTGCGTCGCTGATTGGCGGTGGCGTCGTGATCTTCGGTTGGCTTTCACCACAGCTCATCATTGCCAGGCAGAGCAGAGGTATAAGTAGAATTGTAAAGAAACGTGTCACTGAAGTGTGCCTCCTATAATTTTCGGTGTAGTTTTCAAGCCAAATTTTCTACCCATCAGAGTCAAAAACTTGTCTTAACTTTACATTATGTGCTCTAAAAAGTCTTTCCTTACTCCCGTGACGGAGCGTCCGATGTCTTGGGCTAAACAGGTTTAGGGTTGCCAACGGGCGAGCCTGTAGATTTTGCCCAACTTGTTAGCGCGATTGCTAAACCGCGCCGATATGCGTTGGAAACCGCATCGTGCTGTTGAAACACAACGTGTCTTTGCCTCACATTTGCTAAAAGCATACCAAAATTACAGAAATAGGTCAACTTTTATCCGACATCCGATCTAAGGTTATCCGTCGTTGTTGGGAAGGGTTACCCGGAAGCGGCGATCGCTAATGCTCGGACCTCTCCGAATTCATGCGCGAGTTTTGTCCAAGAATCACCGGCATCTGTGCTACGGTAAAGCTGCCCACTAACGCTACAAGCGATAAGAAGGTCGTTCGCATTCGGGTTGTGAGCGAAACACCAAATCGTGCTGTTGGCAGTCCTACCGATGTCCGCTCGGTTCCATGATTTGCCAGCATCGCGCGTTGAGAAAATACCGCCTTGATCGCCCGGAGGTCCGTTTCCTGCTCCGATAAATACACGACCTGCATCACCGTTCAAAAAGAAGGCTGCACGGCAGTATGGCCATGGATAGTGCGCTTTAACATTCAGCGGTGTCCACTGTTGTCCCATATCCGTTGTCACACAGACATCGTTGTTCGTTGCAGCGACGATCGTCCTCGGTGAACCGGGGACTACACAAAGCCCGTGGATATCCAAGCTACTGAGCCCCTCACTGCGTTCAGTCCATGTTTCCCCGCCATCCGTGCTGAGACGCATGCCATCAATTTCAATCCCGGCGTAGAGCGTTTGCGAATCGTCGGGATCAATGACGAAAGTTGTGACCCGCGGAATAATGGGAACACCTTCACACTCTTCCGCCAAATCGACGGTGAGTTGCTTCCAGTTAGCACCGCCGTCAGTAGATTTGAAGAGTGCAGAAGGGCATGTTCCGGCATAGACCGTGTCCGGGGCATTTGGATCAATAGCGATCGCCCAGACCTCGCGTCCATCCATGGGACTTGGAAGATGCTGCCACGATTCAGCAGCGTTGTTGGTCTGGAAGATGCCGTTTTCGGTACCGGCGTAGAGTGTGTCTGGATTACTGGGACTGACGGCTAAAGCACGAATATCGGCTTCCGGAAAGAGTCCATTACTCACGCGACCCCAAGTATCTCCGTTGTCGGTGCTGCGCCAGACACTTTGTCCAATAGTTCCTGCATAAAGTGTAGGTTGCATGTTTTTCTCCATTTTTGTAGCAGTTTGCTACTTGCAGTTCGTTGTTTGCGGTTCGCGGTTTTTTCGCCGTTAGTAGTTCACTATTCGCAGTTTGTGTATGGCAGTTGCGTGATATTTTCCACCACAAACCCGTTTTGCTGATTGCTAACTGCTATTGACTATTCGCTATCTGCTATAATATTACTCCGTTAGCGTCCCTGTGTCAACAATTCTTGAATCAAGAGAGATTTGGTATACGACAGATTCGGGATCTATTTCCGTTTCAAGCAGAAACGAGAAGCGATATAAATGGTTGTCCTGAGCGTCTCGCGTTACGGGGTACATCACTTGTGCTTCCCTATACAACTGTTCCGCCTTGGTGTTGTGGAGCATTAAGGTCACCATAGGCGTTAATCCGACGAGCGGTTCACTCGGTTTAGCGATGATGTCCCAGTAGCGCGGATGGACAGCGTTAGGGAGAGCCGTTGTCATAAATGCGATATGTGCCCCACGTGTCGCACTATATTGATATTTCTTACTCTCTGAATGGAAATTAGGGACATCCGCCTGTAGGCTGGGAACAAGGATTGCCTCCCTAACGGTATTTGATAATACAAGAGAGCCCGTGTTACTCGTGGATAGTACCATCTCCCGAATCTCAACAGCTCCAGTGGTGTGGAATTCAATCGCATGGGCAGCAATATTCGACACAGAACCGCTGGAAAACCCTATTGTCAATCCGCCTGTATTTTCAAACCCGATGTAGTCCGCCGAAAAATTATCCAGCTCTCCATCTTGTGTGCCACTCGGATATGAGCGATGCCATTGACGAGGCGATAGAGAGAGCTTTACTGCTCGATAGTCAGACAAGTAATTGGCGAGCTTCCACGAAACAAAGATATCGGAAACGGTTCGATGGACCCCTTGTGACGCAAGGGCATCAGCGATACCAGGAACGGATGTCCTGCGATTTTGAACGATTGCAGCCACTGTTGCTATACCGCCGTGCTTCTCATGTAGATAGAGCATCCACAGGAAAGCGGCACCGTAGTGGGGCAGCAAATTACCGCCTGTGTCGGGCCATGTTACGAGTGAGATAGTGGGTGCTTTCTCAAAGGCGGTTATATGTTGTTGGAGCGAGTATCCACAGAGAAATGAGGCGTACTCGGCACAGCCTTCATCGACCCAAGTCGATTCTTTGGGATCGTGCGTCCAATTGATAATATGCTGAAATTCATGTGCGATGACATTATGGGCGGTTTCACTATTCGGATTCAGCGGGTGTGTATCGATATAGAGTATTTCACCTTCGTTACTGCGAATCGGAAACCCACGAAATCCAGGGTGTCTGAGAACACCTCGGCTCTGGTCTGCTGGATTGAAAAAACCTGCCGTATATTGATCGCCATTATCTTTGTCTCGAATATTGAGGAGCAGTAAGATAATCCTTCCATTTCCATCAATATCGGGCGGTGCACCGAAGATTTCCGTGAGTGTCAGATAAATCCCACGTTGTGGATTCGTTGGCACAGCCGTATCAAAAGCACGAATTATTGCCTGAACAGTTGCGGCAGTAACGCGTGTATTCCATTCGGTGTCCTCAACGAAAACATAACAAAAATTGCCTACACCGCGCAGGACCGCAGAAACGGCGTATTGCTGCATGCTCCTGAAATCCGGTGCGAAGAAGGTCCGCTCTGTCCCAACAAGTAGTGCCGGCGCAGCAGGTAAGCCAGGCGCCGTCATCGCTGTAGGTGCTTCGGCATCCGTCGTTGCAGCGGGTGAAGGCAGATGAAACGTGTGGGTGTCTCTGAACGATAACTCCGGCGTACCGCAGACGTACGCCGAACTTCCGAGCGGCAAGCCTAAAAGCAATAGCATAGCGGTGAGAAGCAGGACTATATGTTTCATTTTTTTTGCCATTAGCAGATAGCGATTAGCAGTTAGGAATCAAAAGTTCGCAAGTGTTCTAAAGTTTGCAAGTTCGGTTTGGCAATACATATAACTTTAGGAATGCGACCTGACGGCTATTTAGTTTTGATGGCATCGAATTTTTGGCGGAGTTCTGCGTTGTCCGGTTCGAGTCGTACGGCTTGTTCCAAAGTTTGTAATGCCTTCTCCTTTAAACCCTTCTGCAGATAGGCATCGGCGAGATGCAAAAGAATTTCGGGCGTATCAGGGAGATAATGAATTGCGAGTTCCAGATTTTCTATTGCAGCGTCCAATTTTCCCTGTTTGAAGTATATAAACCCTAAACTATCGAGATACGCTCCAGATGTTGGTGCGCTTTTGAGTGCCCGACGCACGAGTGCCGCAGCCTCGTCCAATTTGATGCCTTGTTCAGCGTAGAGATAGCCTAATGCGTTGTAGGCATCTGGCAGCTCGCTTTTTGAAGATAATTCAATAGCTTTGCGGAGGTAGTCTTCTGCGCGTTTCAGGTCGTCTAACATCTGATAAGCCATTCCGATCCCCGAAAGGGCTGGCACGTAGTTAGCATCGGTTTCCAGAATCTTTGCAAAAATGTTTATAGCCTTCCGCGGCACGCTGAATCTGAGATAGATCTGTCCAAGGGCGTGACGCATCTCTTGAAGACGCATCGTCAGCGTAACCCGTTCAGTACTTCTCACGCGCCGGGTTCCGCCTCGCATCGAAGCCGCTCGCGCTTCTAACAGACTGATGGCGCGCATAATATGGAATTCGGATTTCTCAAAATCGTTCTGCTCTTGATAGGCGATGCCGATACCGTAGTGTGCTTCGATTTCAACCTCAGTCGCCTCGAATGCTGCACGGGTTTCTGATCGACTTGCGGGTTGTTTATTTTGATTGGTTGGGTCAGCCGCTTGTACTTCGAGTCGGTTCAGGATGACGAGAAAAGTCTTTATCGCTGCAGAATAGTCACCCGTCTGCAGGTAGAGTTGACCAAGGCGGTTCCGCGTCCTCAACTGTTCTGGAAGGATGGTTACGACCCTTTCATAGGAGAGCAACGCCTCTTCAAGCCGGTTTTGCATCTCATAGAGTTCACCCAGTTCCGTATGAAATTGGTCGTCGAACGGCATAATTCGGGTAAGTGCCTTGAAGGATACAATTGCGGTTTCGATCTCTCCGAGATCACGTGCCATGGTGCCGAGATAGTAATGCGCCCTGTGGTGGTCTGGATCCAGTTCAATGACCCGTTTTAAAACCGTAAGCATTTCCTCTTGTAAGGCTTGGGCGCGGGCATCGCGCCGATTTTCTTGGATGGATGCAAAGACTCTGCGTGTGAGTATTTGGGCGAGGAGCCATGTTGCTGGTACGCTTTCGGGATTAAGTTCAATGGCTTTTCTGACATCGTCCTCTGCTCCTGGGATGTTTTGCAGCACGTTAAATCGGAGCGTAGCACGTTCTGTGTAAATGAAGCTCAGGTCATGCGGAGACACAAATTCAACCAAAGCATCCGGAGATTCATCGTTAAGTCCAAACTCTTCTATTAGCACATCATAGGCGGCTTTGCTTTCACGGACATTTCGTTCACTGGTGCCATTGTAGATTGCCCACATCACAGTGGCGTAGAAATTAGCAGCGTCCCTCATTTCAGCACTTAATTCTGTATTGGCATCGGTGGGCGCCACTAATTCAGGCGTTTCAAACACACCTACCATCTCAGAATTCAACTCGGTACTATCTTTTGTAGATGCTGGTGGAACTTCCTTATTTTGGGCTTGTAAGTTGTGCCCGAAGATGAAACACGTCATCAGAACAAGGATTATGAGCGTATTGAGGTATTTCATACTATTCCTCCTAATTAGATCCTCCTTCAAGCAGAGCAGAGAGTTCAATTTTGGCGGCATCAACAAGTGTTTCCTCCTTTTGCAGTGCCATAATACGAACACCTTGTGTATTCCGTCCGATACGCCGGATATCCGAAACTGCCGTTCGGGTCACGTACCCGCTTGAACTAATGAGAACGAGCTCATCGGTTTTCGCGACGCGCATTGCAGCAACGACTGCCCCATTTCGGGTCGATTTTCCGATGGCAATGATCCCTTTGCCGCCACGTCTTTGGACACGGTAGGCGGAGACAGCCGTGCGTTTGCCGTATCCATTTTCGGTAACAATCAGCAGGTCCTCTTTAGCGGTACGGCTTCGTTTCGTTTGTTCTTCTTCAGGGGGCTCGCTTTTAACAATCACCATTTGCGCGACGAAGTCGTCGTCCCCGAGTTCTATGCCGCGGACACCGCGTGTGTTGCGTCCAAGAGGTCTAACATCTTTCTCACTGAATCGAATGGCGACACCTTTGTGCGTAACAAGGACAACATCAGAAGTCCCGTCTGTCAATTGCGCACCAATGAGTTTGTCCTCGTCATCAAGGTTAACCGCGATGATGCCACTCGACAAGGTGTTCTCGAAATTGGTGAGTGCCGTCTTTTTGACGATACCGCGATGCGTTGTCATAAAGACAAAAGTGTTCCTCGCAGTCCCGTTTCCATTCGTATCGGCAGCTTTCGCTTTAGGGGGAACGGGGACGTATGCGTTGATGTTCTCACCTTGTGCTAAGCGCAGTAGGTTAACGACTGCACGCCCGGCTGACTGTCTGCGCGCTTCTGGGATTTGGTGAACTTTTAGTGTGTAGCACTTGCCCAAATCTGTGAAAAAGAGAATGTTTTGGTGCGCGGTTGCTACAAAAATGTGTTCCAGAAAATCTCCATCTTTGGTTGTCGCCCCCTTAATGCCAACGCCACCCCGGTGTTGCTTCCGGTAGGTATCCATAGGGAGCCGTTTGATGTAACCGGCATGAGACAGTGTGACGACCATCTCTTCGTCAGCAATGAGGTCTTCAACTTCAAATTCTTTGACCTCACCCGTAATTTCGGTACGTCGCTCATCGCCGTATTTTTCTTTCAGCGTTTCGAGTTCTGTTCGGATAATATCCGTTACGAGCGTTTCACTGGCAAGAATCGCCCGAAGTTCCGCGATGCGGTCCAGCAATTCAGTATATTCATCGTGAATACGCTGACGTTCAAGTCCTGTCAACTGTCGGAGCGTCATCGTGAGAATTTCCCGCGCTTGTTGCTCACTGAGTTGATAGGTGTCCCGCAGCTCCTGTTCGGCTGCTTGCGGCGATTCTGCCGTCTGAACGAGTTCTATAATATCTTCAAGATTTTGTAGTGCAAGCAGGTATCCTTCAAGGATGTGGCTCCGACGTTCAGCGCGAGCAAGATCGAATTGTGTGCGGCGGCGGACCACCTCGCGCCGGTGCTCAAGGTAATAGTTGAGAATTTCTTCAAGCGTCAAGACCTTCGGAAGTCCTTCAACAAGACAGAGCAAATTGGCACTGAAGTTCGTCTGCATCTGCGTGTGCTTATACAACTGATTAAGGATAACCTGTGCGATTTCCCCGCGCTTAAGCGGGATAACGATACGGATTTCTTTGTCCGATTCGTCCCGAATATCAGAGATGCCAGTAATTGTTTTACTGACGACTAAGTTGTACATGCGCTCAAGCAGCTGATTTTTCTTTACTTGATACGGGATTTCGGTTATAATGATCTGTTCCCGATCTGCTCCTGTACCAGATGTGGAAATCCTTTCTATGAACGCTTTCGCACGAACAGTGACGCTGCCTCTGCCAGTCGTGTACATCTGTTTGATCCCACTTGTGCCGACAATAGTTCCAGCAGTTGGGAAGTCGGGACCGATGATGTGTTCCATGAGTGTTTCAGTATCAGCGTCCGGATCAGCAAGTTTGCAGAGAAGCGCGTCAACAACTTCACCAAGATTATGCGGCGGTATGCGCGTTAAATAACCCACTCCAATACCCGTTGTGCCATTAACAAGCAGGTTCGGTAGAAGCCCTGGGAGGACTGTCGGTTCTTCGAGGGACTCCTTGTAGTTGGGTTGGAAATCGACGACCTGCTTCTCGATGTCGGTAAGCATCTCTGAAGCAATAGTGGCGAGTCGACACTCCGTATACCGCATCGCTCCGGGTGGATCGTCATCAATACTACCGAAGTTTCCTTGTCCGTCTATGAGCGGATAGCGCATGACAAATGGCTGTGCTAATCCTACGAGCGTGCCGTAAATGGGACCATCACCGTGTGGATGAAAATTTTTCATTACCTCACCGACGACAGCAGCACATTTGTCGTATGGACGGTTTGCGGTGAGATTGATCTCACCCATCGCATAGATAATGCGGCGTGTACTCGGTTTCAGACCGTCGCGGACATCCGGTATTGCACGGTTAGTATTGACGCTCATCGCATAGGTGAGGTACGATGTTGTCAGTTCATTCTCTATGTTGCGTTCTTGGATGTTTTCCATATTATTTTCTTCAGTTAATTACTCCTTTTTTGTGGTTAGTTGTTAGTACGTTCCGCTTCGCGAATCAACGGTATGAATGCCTTAATGGCATTCCCCGCACTTTTAGTTATAAGTTAAAGAGGCATACTGTAACAACTCATCTCTTCTTGGAACGTTTCAGTACCAGTAGATTGTTACCAAACGGCTCTTAACTTATAACTTATAACTTATAACCCAAAGGATTACGCAGTAATCCGTACGAACAACTATTAGAATCCCTAAGCACCGTACAGATCGAGACTCACGTGGGTGCCGAAGCGTTCTATGAAGGCGCGCCTCGGTTCAACGGTATCACCCATCAGCAGTGTAAAGACACGGTCGGCTTCAACAGCATCGTCAAGTGTGACTCTTAAAAGCACGCGCTCATCTTGACTCATAGTAGTTTCGCGCAACTGCTCAGCGTCCATTTCCGCTAACCCTTTGAAGCGTGTAATCGTCAATCCGCGGTGCTCTATCTCAAAGAGACATTGCATCAATGAAAAAACGTCTCCAACATGGCGGATGTCGCTGTCTTCAGACTGAATGCTGAACAGTTTTTTGCTTTTGGCTGCATCTGTTTCTTTTTTTGGCAGGAAATCCGTGTCTTTGATGTCAAACGCAGCGAGATTTTCTAATTCGCGCTGTAAGTCATGGTACAGGGTCCGGCGGGCGACCATCGGTTTTGAAGTGTGTGCTTCGTGTGGTTCGCTTGTTGTGCCGGTGTCTTGTTGGCTTTGCCCGTCTTCATCAAGAAATGTGGTTTGCGTATCACCCACAGGCGGTGCATCGATTGATTGTATTGTGTCAGAAACTTGCAGATTGTCCGCTCTGTTGGCGTTACGCATCGGGGAAGCCTCAAGCATCGCTAAGAGTTGATCTACGTTCTCTGTGAGGTCTCCTGTCTCTGGAGTCTCAGTGGCTTGCCTGGTTCTCAGGTACATGGATAATTCTTCAGGCGCAATGCCGCTTTGGGCGAGTTGATCAAGGATGGTTTGCACCTTGCGGACAGAACCGGCGATTGTTTTATATTCTGAGGCTGTGTAAGGGATGCCGCGCCGAGCGTTTGTTATTTTGACGGTGTCTAAAACGAGGGTCAACAGATAGTCTTCCATCGCTTCGTCGTCCTGTAGATATTGAGCACGCCTACCCTTCTTTATTAGATAGAGCGGCGGTTGAGCGATGTACAGGTGCCCGGAGGCGATGATTTCAGGCATCTGACGGAAGAAAAAGGTTAAAAGTAGCGTTCGGATGTGCGCGCCGTCAACGTCGGCATCTGCCATGATAATAACTTTGGAGTACCGGAGTTTTTCAAGCGTAAATTCTTCGGTGCCGATTCCTGTTCCCAAGGCGGTTACAATATCAATAACTTGGGCGTTCTTGAGTATTTTATCAAGCCTTGCTTTGTCTACATTGATACCTTTACCTTTCAGGGGTAGTACAGCTTGGTTTCGCCGGTCGCGTCCCTGTTTAGCGGTGCCACCGGCGGAATCGCCCTCTACGAGGAACAGTTCGGTTCGGGTCGGATCGCTTTCAGAGCAATCCGCGAGTTTACCGGGCATCGATGCGGAGTCGAGAACACTTTTACGACGGATAACTTCGCGGGCACTACGTGCGGCTTCTCGTGCTTGTGCGGCTTGGATCGCTTTCTGGACGATCAGTTTGGAAACCTTCGGGCTTTCTTCTAAAATCGTTTTGAGTTGGGTTCTGACAAAACTTTGGACGATACCCTCAACCTCTGTGTTTCCAAGTTTGGATTTCGTTTGCCCTTCAAATTGTGGTTCCGGCACTTTCACACTGATGATCGCTGTCATCCCTTCACGGATGTCTTCACCGGTAAGATTTATCTTAACGTTTCGGAGGAGGTCGTTGTCGGTCGCATAAGCTTTGAAGGCACGCGTGATGGCACTCTTAAAACCGCTTTCGTGGAAACCGCCTTCGGAAGTTCGGATATTATTGGCGTAGGAGCTAATATTTTCCGTGTACGTGTTATTGAACTGAAAAGCGATTTCGACTTTGGTTTCTTCTTGAACCCCTTCTATGTAGATAGGTTTTGGATGCAGGACCTCTTTATTCTGGTTTTGGTAGGTGACAAAAGAAGCGATGCCGCCCTCATATTGAAAAGTAACCGGTTCCGAAGTCTCTGCGGCACGCTCATCCAGAAATTTAATGCGGACTCCTTTGTTGAGAAATGCGAGTTCTCTTAACCTATCACGCAGGATATCGTAAGAAAAATCAAGTGTATCAAATATTTCGGAATCCGGCATGAATGTCGTCCGAGTTCCAGTTTTTTTGCTCGAACCGTTTTTCTTTACAGGGGTCTGTGGAACGCCGCGCGCATAACGTTGTTCGTAGATGCCTCCATTTTGTCGGACTTGGACGTGAAGCCATTCAGAAAGAGCGTTGACACAGGAAGCACCGACACCGTGTAACCCCCCGGCAGTCTGATAACCCACCTGTTCACGACCGTCGAACTTACCGCCAGCGTGCAACGTCGTCATGACAACCTCAAGCGCAGAAAGACCCGTTGCTGCGTGCGTGTCAACGGGGATACCACGACCATCGTCAGCGACGGTAACACTCCCGTCACTGTGGAGCATAACTTCAATTTGCGTACCATAGCCGGCACCGAGTTCGTCTATGCAGTTGTCCACTAATTCCGTGACAAGGTGATGCAATCCCGCTGGACCTGTGCTGCCAATGTACATACTTGGACGTTTCCTGACGGCTTCAAGACCTTCAAGAATTTGTATGTCACTGGCTGTATATGTTCGTTCTTGTTTTGGCATATTTCGTGTGGTACCTCGCTATGGGTTGACCAGATGGAATGAACCATCGGTTTGGGTTGGGTGGACATGCGCTGTGGATTAGAACAGTTTATCGAAAAAAATATATATTAAGTATGACGAAATAAAGAGTGAAACGGTTTCAATACTGTAGGCAAAATCCCCTTTATTTTACTGGACACCCTTTAGTATTTACGTAAATAGTATACCTTATTTTTATGACCTTGTCAAGGGTTATCTTCGCTTTGTGTGGTGAATAATTGTCGAAGCGATTTTTTAAGTTTTGTATCTGTTACATTGGCAAGTGTCTGCTCAATTCGTTCTAATTCTTCGGGAGTTGTACGACGAGTCGTGTCGGTGCTGACTGGTTGTGAGGGGTCGCGGGGGGATTTGGGCGGATTTGCGTTTGTGTCGTGAGGGGGTGCTGTCTCCAACGCACGCAATTCTATTCGCAGGTCTGTGAGAATGGGTTGTTCCAATGCTGCGTTCAAGTCGGCTATGATTTTCGGTTTCTGAAATAGTATCCCACTTTTGCAAGATGGATGTTCGGTATAGATTTTCAAGACACCACCCGAGAGTGACACCGGTGCTGCGTATGTGTTGAATGGTGCCTCAATATGTGTTCGCCAGAGGTCAAAGACTCTCAGCTCGATCATCTTAGGTTCAAGGTCGTTTTTCCGGATAATTTCTGTGAGGATATTACCTACGTTCTCTGTTTTCTGCATTTGTGACCTCGTTTTTTTGATGCTTACTTTTCGGCATGGACTGATTGGCTAATCTGGGCGTTTTTAACGGTTAGGACATTCGCTTCACGGAGATAATGGACAAGCGGTTCAGCATGCGTCGCTGTGATGAAAGTCTGGGCACTCAGATTTTGGAGGACTCCTAAGAGGTAGCCTATGCGTTTATAGTCCAATTCCGAGGTAACATCATCGAGAAGTACGATCGGGTTTCGCCCGGTTGTGGCATGAATCAATTCTAATTCCGCCAGTTTGAGTGCTAACGCGATCGTCCGCTGTTGCCCTTGTGACCCGTAAGCGCGTGCGACTTCACGACATATCCCATTTTCTTCCGTGAGAAGGTCGTATTCACTATCAGTGCCTGAAACTTGCGAGTCGCTCTCGCTTAGGACCGTAGGTGGTTGATTCTCCAATTCGATGAGGAAATCGTCTCGGTGCGGTCCGACTAACGTTGTGCCTCTTTGTAGGTCCGCGGCGCGTGAAGCCTTTAACGTCTCGCGAAATTGATCCGTAATCTCGTTTTCGCTCGTAATTAGAGCCGGTTCAACTTCAGCTTCAGCCAACGAATTCGGGTCTGTAGCTGTGAATTCCGAATTGTTGTCTATCCCATTGTTCCTTGACATATCGACCTGCACGGATGCGGAACGATATGTCAGTGCCAAGTTTTCTCGACCACCGGTAAGTTTTTGATGGTTGTGCATGGCATAGTTTTTCAATCGGTCGAACACTTGTAAACGTTTTAGCGTAATAGCAGTGCCGTGCGTGAGCAAAAGTTTATCCCAAGCGTCTAACTGAGCCGCGTCGACAAAAGTTGTACGAATTTGTTTTAGCAGTTCGTTCCGTTGTTTGAGAACTAACTGATATTTCTGTAAATGTTGTAGATAATTGGTATCAATCTGTGCAATCAGCAGGTCCAGAAATCGTCGCCGTTCCGCAGGTGCGCCTTTCACTAATATGAGAGATTCCGGCGCGAAAAATACGGCGTTGAACTGTCCGATCCACTCAGAGCGTTTCGTATGAAGAACGCCGTTCTTTATCAGCTTGAATTGCCCACGTGCACGCTTCGATGCTTCAAGAGATATTATATCATTGCTGCTATTTGTCAACACGCCTTTTAGGTAAAAACCGGGTTCGTTGTGTCGGATAAGTTCGGTGTCTCGCGTGGCACGGTGAGATTCAGCGGTGCAGAGAAAATAGATTGCTTCAAGCAGACTCGTTTTTCCCTGCGCATTCCCGCCGATGATCAGGTTAACTGGCTTGGAAAAACTCACTTCACAGTTGATATAGTTACGAAAATTACGCAGAAGGATGTTGTTTAAAAGCATTGGTTTGGGATAGATAAAAAATATTTTTGACTTGCCTGTAGATTTACGCGTAAAACACGATTGTGTGTGATGTGTGTGATAAGAAATACTGCCTTAGAATTTTTTCTTTTTCTTTGCCTTGTTAACTTATCCACAATCCCTCCTAATAGTACTAATTACGATATATATACAAATTTTAAATTAGTAGCAGTAGTAGGGGCTGTTGATAAGTGGATAACTCTCTTAAACCCTTGCTGCCACTGGTAACTCCCCTGTTGATAGATTGTGGATAACTTTCCGAGTTATCAACAGGTTGTCAACAAAACGACAAAATATGTAAATTATCCACAAGTTATCCACAATTGCAAAACAGTTATCCACAAGTTATCCACAAGTTATCCACAATTGTAAAAAGTAGTTATCCACAAGTTATCCACAGTTTTTTTGCAGTTATCCACAAATTATTAACACGGTTGAGGTGCAACACAAAGTCAAAATGCAGAACATCAGTCTCGTAAGAAGGCACGACATAGGGTTGAAGGACAGAGATTGGCAAGTAGGAAACGTTAGAGTGCTTAGTGGAATTGGTTGAGTAATATCGTAATTGATTCTCGCTCATCATCATTTTCGTTTATTATTTTTTCTATCTGCTTGCAGGCATGAATAACAGTGGTGTGGTTTCCCCTATTAAAGGCTTGTGCGATATTTGCGTATGACATTTGTGTGAGTTCTCTGCACAGATACATGGCAACTTGGCGTGGGTATGCTAATGCCTTGGTTCGCTTCTGAGAAATGAGATCCGCCGGTTCAATCCCAAAGTAGTCAGCAACGACTGTCTGTATACCCTTTGCTGTGGCGGTTTTTCGCTGGCGGAGTGGCGAGGTGGGGCCAACATCGCCAAGGATCTGCCGCGCAAAGTCTACACTGAGGGTTTCCTTAAGTATTGAGGCCTGTGCAACAAGACGCACGAGTGTGCCTTCGAGTTCTCGGATATTGGTTGTGACCACCTCAGCGATATAACTCAGGACCTCATTGGGAAGTTCTATTTCTTGGTCATAACACTTTTGTTGGAGTATCCCGATGCGCATTTCGTATTGGGGCCGGTCAATTTCAGCCACCATCCCCCACTCGAAGCGTGAGCGGAGGCGTTCCTCTAAGTTTTCGAGATTCCCAGGCGGTCGATCGCTGGTCATGACTATCTGGTTTGAGTTCATGTGGAGGTCATTAAAGGTATTGAAAAATTCCTCTTGTGTTCCCTCTTTGCGCTGCAAGAACTGTATATCGTCGATAAGGAGTAGGTCAGCAGTTCGGTATTTTGTCCGGAAGCCTTGTGCGGATGTACGGTTGACGATGGATTCTACGTACTCGTTCATGAAGGTTTCTGACGTAACGTACAACACTTTCTTTTCTGGCTGGTTGGCTGAAAGTCGGTTGCCAATAGCATGCAACAAATGCGTTTTGCCTAATCCGACTTCACCGTAGATAAAAAGCGGGTTATAGTCGCGTCCGGGATTTTCCGAGACAGCCAAGGCAGTTGCGTGACACACGCGATTGCTGGAACCGACGATGAATCTGTCAAATCTATAGTTTGGATTAAGTCCAGTCTGAACTTGTCGAAGTGGCGTGGGCGGATCGTCAATTGCGGTATTATTTCGGTGGGTCGGTCTTTGAGGTTGTATCTCACTCAGGTCTTCGTCTTCATCGGCAGTTGATTCATCTACTGTAAGGATAAGGGCGCATTGGGCACCGATTAATGTGGCTAATACCCGTTGGATATCGGCGCGAAACCGCTCCTCAATCCTTGCACGCGTGTACGCAGACGGGACAGCTATATTCAGGGCTTCTGCTGTAATTGAGAGAGGAACTACTTGATGAAGGTAGACATCTTGTCGCGCTGCATCGCTGAGTTTTTCCAGTATTTCTAACCAAATTTCGTTTGGGGTCTGCCGCATAAGGTGAGTCCTAAATTCTACGTGGACCTTCCATTAATATTTGCAAGCCACGCACTACTTGCTTTACTTGCGAGCAATGCTTTCAGATTGTCTCTTTTTTGGATGCTTTATTATGAAATGTGTGTAAGTTTAACGTCCACTCAGGCTTGCTTAAGAATTAATACTAAAAAATATCATACCACTTTTTTGCAAAAATGTCAAAAATTTTTATCAGGGTGAATCTGTAGTATGGATACTGTTGATAAAATATTCTGGACCGAAATCGAAATTTTGTCAACCTATTTTTTTCGGATTTCTGACACAAAACGCGTCGAAAAATTTGACAAACACGCAAAAATGGCGTATCATTTTAAGACGCGTATAGTGCTTTCTGGCGCACTCACACTAAAGCGCACGAGGCAGAAAATAAGGATATAATTCCCCATTTGCTTGGTATCAAGACAGAGGAAAGGAGCTATTCATGAAACGCACATATCAACCCCATCGTCGTAAACGGAAAAATAAATTTGGGTTCCGTAAGCGCATGTCTACGCGATATGGAAGACAAACGATCTCGCGCCGCCGCGCGAAAGGACGAAAGGTCCTGAGTGCCTAAGGATGGACTTTAGTTAAAACGACACATCTGGCGGGCAGCCCAGGAGCAATAAAGTAAAAAATGCCTCGAACTTTTGAACTGCCTCATTTCTACCACAGTCCGATCATTTCCGTCGTAAAACACGCCCGCCGAGAAATTGATGCCCGAAAGCGGGACCTTTCCCCTACGTTATTGGACTTTGGACCTGTCCGCTTTAAGATAGCGCGCCACTTCGGTTTCTGTTACGGGGTCGAAAATGCCATTGAGATCGCCTACCGAGCGTTAGCAGAAAATCCAGACAAACGTATCTTCCTGTTGTCCGAGATTATTCATAATCCGCATGTGAACGAAAATTTAAGGGAGCGCGGGGTCCGGTTCTTGATGGATACCGCTGGCGCGTCGCTACTTCCTTTCGACATTTTGATGCCCGACGATGTCGTTATTGTTCCTGCATTCGGGACGACGCTTGAAGTCGAGCAGTCTCTTAAAGAACGAGGCGTTACCCTCACTGCTTATAATACGACCTGCCCGTTTGTTGAGAAGGTGTGGCGGCGGAGTGAAGAGATTGGCAAACAGGATTATACCGTTGTTATTCATGGCAAACGGTACCATGAGGAGACACGTGCGACGTTCTCCCATGCCCAAGCGAGCGCGCCCGTTGTCGTGGTCCGCGATCTTGCGGAAGCACAGGCTTTAGCGAAGGTCATATCTGGTGAAGAAGGCACTGCCTTCTTCTTTGAAAAATTCGCGGATCGTTTCTCTCCAGGCTTCGATCCGACCGTTCATCTCAAACGCATCGGTGTTGTCAATCAAACGACTATGCTCGCCACTGAAACAGAAGCGATTGCGGATTTGCTGCGAGAGGCTGTCAAGAAAACGTATGGCAGTGCTGAAGTGTCTACGCATTTTGCTGATACGAAAGACACGCTCTGTTATGCAACAAAAGAAAATCAGGATGCCACACTCGCTCTCATTGCCGATGGTGGTAATGTTGCCGTTGTTGTTGGTGGTTATAACTCTTCTAATACCAGCCATCTTGTGGAGCTCTGTCAACAGCATCTCCCTACCTATTTTGTCCGAAATGCAGACGAACTGCTCAGTCCTAAACAGATCCGCCATCTTGACTTAGAAACGAAGACGGTGCAGATTACAGAAAGTTGGCTTTTTGAGACGGTCAAGGTGCCGAAGTTAGAAACACCTATTGACATCGTCCTGACTGCGGGTGCTTCTTGTCCGGATGTCCTACTTGATGAGGTGCTGCAAAAGATTGTTGGGTGGTTTCCAGGCACTCGTCCTGTTGAGGAGGTTTTGGCACCGTATAGCACGCTTTAGCGGTAGGTTTTCTAAATTTCTATAACGTCGATAGCGTTTTCAGCAATGCTGATGTTTGTGAGGGGGTGCCGACGCTGATTCGGACATGGTCGCGCAGATGGGGTGTGTCAAAATATCGGATGAGAATGCCCCGCTCGGCTAACGCTGCTTTCAATTCCGCCGCATTTCTTTCGATAACCCGCGACAAGATGAAATTCGCTTCGCTCGGATACGGCTCCAAAAAATCAAATTCCTGTAGTGCCTGATAAAGCCTTCCGCGTTCTTCTACAATTTTTTGCACATTCTCCCGCAAGTAATCCACATCCGACAATGAAGCCAATGCCGCTGTCGCGCCTGCAAGGTTTACATTGTAGGGCTGCTTAATCTTCAACAAATGTGAAAGGATCCACTGCGGAAAGATCCCATATCCGACCCTTAATCCTGCCAGTCCTGCCCACTTGCTGAATGTCCGAAGCACAATCAGGTTTTCGTATGCTAACACCCAATCCGCACGGCTTCTACCCGCGAATTCAATATAGGCTTCATCCAGGACAACGATTAATGGCAGCTCGAGGAGCCGCCGAAGGCAGGCGTCGTCAAGCGTCCCACCGTCAGGATTGTTTGGACTGGTAATAAAAATGATTTTGGGGTTACTGGCGTTGTGAGTCAGGGCAACTATGGAGTCAAGGTCTAACGAAAAGTCTGCTTTTCGCTCAATATTGATTGTGCTTCCACCGTTAAGTTCTGTATCGAAACGATACATTCCAAACGTTGGTGGACAGTTAATGACCGCATCCCCAGGAGCGATGAATAGCCTAATAATGAGATCAATGAGTTCGTCCGCTCCGTGCCCAACAACGATATGGTTCGCATCAATATCTGTGTATTGACTGAGTGCGTGACGGAGCGATGTACTGTCCGGGTCTGGGTATATGTGATAATAGGTTTCGTTTGCCAAGGCTTGATAGACACGCCGTGAGGGACCGTAGGGGTTCTCGTTCGCATCAAGTTTAATGATGTTTTCAGAGGCAATACCGAGGCGTTTACTCAGGACATCAAACGGAACGATCGGCGTATAAGGTGCCATGTCTGCGATGTCTGGACGAACGAAATTTTGATATATTGTTTTTAAGGACATTTTTGTGTTAATGGTTATCGGGGGAATGCTTATCGGTTGTCGGTTGTCAGTTGTCAGTTAAGAAGTTGGTTTGTAACAATCTTCGTAGGAAACCTGGAATATTCCAAACAGGGGTCAATTGTTAGGGAACCGCTCTTAACCAATGACTGATAACTGACAACTGATAACTATTTGCTATTAACTCGGGTTTGGTGAGGTTCGGACCTCAACTGCTTTCGGTGTCAGCGCGCCGAGTGGCGTTTCACCGTTTAGCACGCGCACAAAATCGTCTATCGTCATATCCGCCACGCGTAAGTTAGAATCTTCCGTTCTACCGGCGATATGGGGTGTGTGGACGACGTTATCCCTGTTGCGCAATTCATCATCAATAGGGACGGGTTCGATGTCATAAACGTCGAAGGCACCAGCGAGTTCATCTTTTACGATCCGCTCCCGCAATGCTTCCATATCGACAGCAAACGCTCGCGTAATCACAACGACCAAACTTCCTTTCTGTAGGCGATTGATGCGTTCTCGATTCAACAGATGTTTAGCTGAAGGTGTCGGTGGGACCGCCACGAACACAATATCAGAGGTGTCAGCGAGGGTGTCCATGTCGGTACGTTGCACGTCCCATTCTTCAAGGAGTGCGTCGGGTACATAAGGATCAAAACCCGTCACCGTTGCCCCGAAAACCCTGCACCATTTTGCTATTTTTCCTCCGATCTGTCCGAGACCGATGACCCCTATATTTTTCGTACCGAGATCACCGTTCACAAAGTCCGGGTCGTCGCAGAATTGGTGTGCAGCGGGGAGTTTATCGAGGGGTGCGCCGCTTTCCCGTGCGTTGAGTGAACCCCACATCGGGTTTTCCCAATCCCAGAGTTTTTCACGGTTTGCCATCCGCAGGTGCCATTGTGCTGTCCGGCGCAGCGAGGAGAGCGCGAGACCAAAAGCGCATTCCGCCACGGATTGCGACCACGCTCGCGTTGATTCGATAACAGGAATCCCGCGCGCTTGGAGTGCTTGGTATGGGATCCCGTGTCCGGAATTATCTGTCATCGCGCCGAACACCTTGAGTTTTGGGGCTGCTGCGATACAGGCTTCAGTCAGGTTTCCACCGAAGTGAGATATTCCGATCGTTTCACTTAAATCGACCTGTTCGTGGATCGGGTCTCGGCTGTCGGTGTTGAGAACAAGCGTTACGCCGAGTTCTTCTAACCGCTTCACCATCTGTTCGTGTACGAAGGGCCAGGAAATCTCTAAGTTGGGATGACGTGTGAATACAAATTCAGGACTTGCCATTTTTTTAACTATTCCTCCTGGGCGATGCCTCCGTTGTCGGCATCGATCTAAAATTGGAACAAGCTGCTTTAGGTCATGAATGGTTTTTTAACAATTGGAATACTGCAAGGACATCGTCCGTAGCAGCTCATATTTAATCATTCTAAAAACAAATAAGCAGATGCGGTCCAGTGGGGTATCTGCCCATACGCGCACCGTAGAGGGCGAATCCACCTTTCGCTTCATAACGGACTGTGAGCATGTCCGATGCGCCATTCAAGACGCGTGATGCTGCAAACTTGATGTTGTGAAGATAACCATAGATACCGGGTTCTCCGTGGATGTAAGAAAGGACACCGCGGGCATCTGCAGGACAATCGGGGATGCGGATCGTGTCGATTTCAACGCCGTTGACTGAGATTGTTACATCCGATGGGTGTTTCTCTGGCTCCGTTTGACGTGCACCGCCGTACGAACTGGACGCTTCAAAAATGAGTTCCATTTCTGTCACGTCTGCTGTGTTAAGTCCCTCTGGCAAGCGGAGCTCGTATTCCACATAACCGTTTCCGACTGCAGAGAAAAGGTGTTCGTTCTGTGTCGGTGCCTCCCAAGAGGATGCGGATATATTGCCAGGGGCATAGTTGAGCGTAATCCGTTTTGGATCGCTTGATTCGATTGGGGCGACTGCCGCTACGAAGTGCTCGAAGTTGATGAAATTACGGGCGACGACAACACCTGTGTCATCTGTTACCCAGATGTGCAATGTGCCGACTGCCGGATGGATGTCAGGCACGACAAGTTCGAGTTCATGCACCCGCTCCACCTGATATTGTGGGAAGGGAATCTCAACTTTTCCTGAGACACATCCGCGTGTGATGTGTCCGGTTGCTGACAGTGTGTCCAGTTGCCAGTGAAGGGTCGTCCCTGTAATGGTTTTATGTGAAAAGTGGCTTGCATAGATGTCGGCTTTTATCCCTTCACCCGGTACAACCGTTTTACCCGGTGGAGAGTCGATGGCGATAAAGTCAAGCGTGTTGATATCCAGATAGTCGTATCCGAACGCCTTTATTGACCGGTCGTAGTTCATAAAACCGTTGTGCTCCCATTCGATGTCCTGCAGCTCCGTGTAGATGTAACCGCAGATTTTCGGATGGCGGCGAAGTTCATTGGTAAGGTATTTGAAACACCAAGAGACATCCTTATCGCCTGCACCGGCTGAGATACCGCCGTATTCACTATTAATCAACGGCGCGTCGGTCTGTACGTTACCGCCGGCATAGTTAAACGCTGAACCTGGATACGTCTCTTGGACGACGTTGGCGATGTGTTCCTTCGCCTGTTCATAATCATTAATGTAGAAATGCCACGAGTTGATGTCGGTTTCCACGTGGTCGTATAGACATGGAGAGTTGTCTTCTATCAGGCGCGTCTCATCTAAGGATTTCGCGAGATGGTACATCTCACGTACCCATTCTTGGCGTTCCGGCATCTCCTTATATTCTCTGCTGCCAAGCCCCCAGGTTTCGTTGAAATTGCACCATGAGATGATTGACGGGTGATTGTAATCGCGCGCGATGTTCCCGTGAAGCGTCTCTACAAATCTTGCTTGTGCTTTCTCCGTGTAGCTGCCGAAGTTCGGAATATCACACATAAAGAGCATACCTAACTTATCAGCCCAGTAATAGAGGCGAGGTTCGTCTACTTTGATATGCAGACGCAGGAAATTGAACCCGAATTCCTTTGCGCGTTCGATGTCCCGTCGGATTGCTTCGTCTGTGGGGAAGGTATAGACGCCTTCCGGATTGAAAGACTGATTGAGAGCGCCGAGTAGGTAAATAGGACGGTTATTAAGATAGATATACTGATAGTCCCCACCCGGGGCTTTTGCCACCGAGACTTTCCGCATCCCAAAGTAGGTGAAGACTCTGTCGATAACGGATTCCCCGGATGTCAACGTCAGTGTGACGTTATAGAGGTGCGGTGTATCCACATCCCAGAGATGCAGGTGTTCCCGGGGAATATTAATAGGAATTGTAAGTGTAGTCCCCGTCCTTATGCCTTTCCCGGTGTTATCGGCTTCCATTCCGCTGACCGCTGACCGCTGACCGCTGAGCGTTATTTCTCCCACGGGAGAAACGCACTCCCAGTTAAGCGTGGTGCCGGCACTTACCTCTCCGCCAATGGAGATGTCAAGTGTGGCAGTGCTGTTGTCGATGTCTGGGGTGATATGGCACTGCTTGATGTACGTTGCGTGCCTTGGTTCAAGATAAACCGTCTGCCAGATGCCGCTGGTGCGTTCATACCAACCTATCTGTTTTCCGACGAGTTGTTCGCTGTGGTCTTGGGCATCATACGCACGAACAACAATGACCGCAGATCCGCCGGGCGTGAGTGCGTCCGTGATGTCAAGTTCAAATGGCAGGTATCCGTTCTCATGTTCGCCGATGTATTCACCGTTTACCCAAACTTTTGCGTGCCAGTCTACTGCGCCGAAATTCAGAATCGTCCGTTTTCCGTTCCATGTTTCTGGAACAGATACGGTTTTGCGGTACCATCCGCGGGTGTGTCGCGGTGCTTCACGATAATTGCCGCTCCGTTCAATGCCGCCGCAGGTGACCGCTTCAGGTGTTAGATAGGCATTTTTACTCAGATAATTTTCGTTATCTGCTTGTTCTTCTGCTCCCCACGCTGCGAGGCTTTCCCAAGGGTACGGCACCTGTATTTTCAACGTCCACGGTGAATCGGCAGTTGATTCGGAGGTGAACCACTTATCTTGTTCGCCGGTATCATCTGGATCAAAAGCGAACTCCCACGTGCCGTTGAGGCATATCCAGTCGATACCTTCTGATGTGCCGCGTTGAAAGTCTGGACGGGGATACTCTGGACGGGGTATGTCTGTATTGTTTCCTGTCATATTTTTCCTTTGCTAATGGTTGTTGGTTGTTGGTTGTTGGTTATTGGTTGTGGCAGTTACGTAGTACTTGAATGCTACGAGGTCTCTTGACCAAGAACCATTAACCAAGAACCACTATACCATAGATTGCTTTTCTTTTCAATTTTTTTCTGGGTTGTGCTGAGGATGTTTATTGAATCTCGCCGCGGATGGTCAGCGCGCTTGCGATGGAGAGGAAGTCCCTACCCTCTTCAACTCTATCGTGATTGTAGCTAACACCGAGATGGAGGTTTGCTGTGATATGCGTGCTAATTTTGTATCCGACGCGCAGCGTTGTCTCGTAGCGTTCCGAACGTTCTTCACGGTTTGCACCGAATTGCTCCCGCCGAATCGCCCAGGAGAGGGTGTTGGTTAACTCCAGATCGTGTTTCAGCGGGATTCTGCCGAAAAACGGGAGGCGTATCCCGTTTTCTGTGTGGTAGCGGTAGTCAATGCTCAGATTTGGTGTGACAATAAAGGCGTTGCTTTCGATACCACTCCGCTGCTGATCTTGGAAGGTCGTGCGGACTCCCAATGCCGTCCGGGTCTCTTTCCCCCATGTATGTATCCAACTGAGTGATGGTGTGTGGGCGGCACTATCGCTGAGAGTCGTTTCCTGCGTTGTATTGTCTCGTTTCGTGAAGCTATAACGGAGTTGGAAACTGGTGGTTTCCCTCGCAGTCAGTTTGAGGTCGGTTTCATAAGATTCCGCGTGCGATGTATAGATACTACCCGAGCTCTTTCGGAAACTATCAGAGGTACTGACGTTTGCGCCGACGGATGCCCATTTCCACGGATCTACCGAGCTGCGCAACGTGTAACGGTTGCTCCGCCGCGAGTTCGTCCGTTCCTTTGCATCTTCCGCAAGCGCATAGATTTCTATAATTGACTGACCGGATGCCAGCCGCCGATACGATTCAGTCGCTGTAAAGTTGGCGTTCGTGCTAACGGTAAAACTTTTTAGGATTCGGTTCAGAATGCCATCCTGCTGTTGACTGTTGGAAACCATTGGCTGTTGGCTTTCAGCAGAGATGTTGCCTGATAAACGAGGGGCCTCTTGCTGATTACTGACTGCTGATTGCTGACCGTTGACGGCTGTTTTATCGCGTTCAATCCAATCACCACGTTTTTCTTCGAGTTCTTGGATTTGGGTCTCGTCGATACCACTTTCACGTAACTGTTCTGTAATAGTTGTCGGTTGTTGGTTGTCAGTTATCGGTAACGCCTTTGTAGCAGATACAGCGTTTTCTCCTGTGGCACGATCTACTGATTGCTGACTGCCATTTAAGAGCCATCCGAACCATTTTTCGAGGCGTAGATTCATTCCGAGGCTGACGTTTCCGTTGAGTGAAGCATTTTTTTCTTCGCTGAACCAATTCTCACGGAAACTCATCCGGCTTGTGACAGTAGGTCGCATCCCGAGCAAGTCTCGGTTGAGACGCGGTGTGAGCGACAAGCGATGTTCGCGCTGCGCAATTGAAAAGTCGGGTTCCGCCGCTTCTTCGGGTTCCGCCGTTTCTGGCTCTGTCGCTACATTACCACCAAAAGGTGATCTGGAACTGCGATCCTCTCGTCTTTCAAGCGTCCGGCTAATATCATAAGTTGGGCTTAGGCTGAAGATGTTTGTCGGATTAATATTTAGCGTGATTGTACCACTGTCTGTTTTTTCATCGCGATTTCTGCCGTAACCGTAACTATAATAGGAACTGGAGGTTGAAGCGGTATCCGTCGCGGTTTCCGGCTTTGCGAGTATATCCTCGTGACGATACTGGGCGTTAACACCGAGTTTTGACCCCAGATCGTAACGAAAGCTGCCGGTATAGAGGTGGCTGATTTGTGTTCCTTGGCGTTCGTTCCAGAAATCTTGGTAGTTATAAGCGAAACCGAGGTTTGGAAGCGGGTTTCGGTTGAATTGGACAGAGAAGTCCCGGCTCCGAATTTCGCTTTTCCCACTCTGAAAACTGCTATACCCGCCGCGCTGCGTCTCAGTTTCGGTCTCTTGTTGTCGGATAGCATATCGGACGGGTAGCCACGGGAAGAGCGTAACATCTGCGTCGATGTTGAAATCGTTATTTGTGGTGCTATATCCGCGTGAAGAGAGGCGTTGTCTACCGACTTCGCCAGCCCCGCTTTCAAAGTCTTTGTCTTGACTTGCGTAACCTCCGCGCAATTTAACGATATTACCGAAACCGACTGACATGTTGCCGCGCCGTGCCCATCCGGCACGAACGAGCGGATCGCCGAGATGAATCTCGTTCACCCAAATTTCGCCGCTAATTTCACGCTCGGTGTCATTACGAATACCCAATAGGATACCCCCGATGTTTTTAATCGAGAGTCGGGTGCTGTTTCTCCCACGAATCGCGAAGCCGTCGGGGTGTCCATCGGGCGCATCATCTATAGGTTGACTATCGGAAACTGTTGGCTGTTGGCTATCAGTACTTGTGGGTGGGAGGATGTCTGTTTCCACAAGAAGCTGACCACTGATTGCTGACTGCTGATCGCTGACGACTACATCAGGATAGGCGTTTCTGTGCAAGTCGCGTAGATCAATTTCAATCAACTTCCAACCGTCAAAGTCGATCGGCACCGTATATTCATAGTAGTCTGTTAGGTTCTCAAAAACATTGACATCTTCTTCTTGTGTTTGATCGACAAAGGGGTCTGAACTGTAAAACGAGCTGCGATAACCCGTACGGACGGTCGGGGCGAGTTGCAAAACGAAAGTTGTATCGCTTTTATCTCCATAGAGCCAAAATCGGAGCGTATCGTGCTTGCTGAAGTCTTGCCCTTCGCTTTGCGTTAAACCTTTCAGTTGCTTAGAAGTGACACCGTAAGAGCCCGGAAAGAGGTAATACTCAAGACTCAGCGTCTGTTCACGTTGCTGTTGGGTTTGAAAACCGAGGGACGTTGCTGTAAATGGGTGCAGTTTTTTGAAGAGTTCATTGTCCTCAATGTCAAGATACGCGCTCTGATAATCATCGTAGCTAAAGTTGTCTTTTGTGCCAACGATGAACTTTTCGAGTGTATCCTCAACGATTGTGCTTGTTGAGAGTGTTTCACCTGTAGATGTGGGCGTCGGGTCGCTCAGGGTCGGCTCGGTCTCTGGATCGATTTGTGAGCCGGAACGGGTTATGATGCCCTGTTGCCATTTGTTTCCAACAATTTCGATGGATGCCCACTGCAAAGTGCCTTGTGCGGGACCGGGTGCGTTTTTGCTCAACCAGAACCGAAAGTGTTGTACGAATACAAGACTGGGAAGCCGCGAACCCGTCGGCGTAAATTTCGAGAGCGGAATATTAAGGAACATCCAGTCATTGACGTTTTTGCTTTTGATCCATTCATTCGGGATGTCATTGAGTGGGATTGAGATTTCAAAGTAGGCATCGGTTCCATCGAGGACACCGTCCCCGTTGAGGTCTTCACTGTCGAGGATCTGGTTATCTTCACCGACAGAGATGCCGCCGAGGGGTCCGTCGTAATTCCACCCTACGTCTTCACCGGTATCGAGTGCGCCGTTTCCGCGATAGCGGTCAAACTCTGAGAGGTTCTCCAAGTCCAAATCTAAAGCATCGACGCTGCCATCGCCGTTTGTGTCTATGAGTGTGTCAGGAAGGTCTTCACTGTCCAATCGTTTGTCTTCATCGGTGTCTTCGTTCACGACGCCGAGGTTCAAGTGCAGTGTCACATTGTTGTCTCCTTGGACGCGTAGCCAGATTTCAAGGAACCCGCGTTCCGAGTAATCTACACCTGATGCGGATAGACCGTTTGAAAAGCCGCCCCATTCCGCGACGACATCTCTGAAATCGTAGCCGAGTTCCATGATGAGGCGTTCTTCGGTCGAGAGAGAGAGCGGTTGGATTGAGGAGGCGGGGACATCTCGGTTCCGCATATAGTTCCCGATGGCTTCGGATTCGTTTTTATCTTTGAGGACAACTCTAAAAACGGCTCTGTTTTCATTGGTCGGTATCACCTGGTAATCCGATAGATTTCCGGCTGTCATTTGGTTTGGTGAAGTATAAGGGAGACTGCTATGTTTCCAGTTGTATTTCAGCGTAGGTACCGTTGTCGCTTCCTTCGCACCTTCCATGCTATCAATGAGTGCGACACCTATGCTATTCGGGTTATTGTGTGAGTAAGCGGCTTCCCCACTAAAGTCGAGGGAGAGTGGGAAGTTTCGCATATTAATAAACGGCAACAGGTTGAAGAGACCGGCAATATTGAATTCTCTGCCGAAACTGGTGTTCACGTTGACGGCTTGTAAACGGTTGGGAACGCCGTTGACATCTGGTATTTCCGCCGGTTTCTGTCCGGTATTCAGAATATAACCTGTTGATAATGCGAATCCTTTTTGGAAAACAGGGTTAAAGTAGTTCATCGTGCCGCCGTAATTGCCGTAACTCCGAGATCTCCCGCCAAGACCACCGTAGCTGCTGTAGCCACCCCCGAAACCGCCCCCGCCGAAGCCTCCACCAAATCCGCTACGTCCAAAGCCGCCGAAACCGCTTCTTCCGAACCCTCCGCTTCTGCCTCTCGGAAAGGTTTCACCGAAAGCATCTTGTGGACCGGTTCCAAGCGTCGGGTCCATCGTTTGCATACCGCCTAATCGGTTGAACCTATCTTCAAGGCTCTGTTCTCTGCCCGATTTAGGCTTCGGTTTATGTGTATATTCTAACCAAGCCCCGACGACAGCCTGTTGCGATGCGCCGCCGAAAGGTGTCTTTTCAAATTCTACGACAATCTCATCAAACTCATCAAGCTGCCTGAAGAAACGGAGCGTGCCGACCTCATAAAGCATCATATAATCGGTGTCGCGGGTCAGGAGGCGACCGTTAAGGCGAACGGTTTCACTCTCTGGAATGACGAATAAGCCTACGTTGTAGGTCTCTGATTGATACGCGTAATCAGCGATAATCGTATAGATTTGCGCATCTGTGCGGACACCTTCAAGGTAGATGGCGTTGTTGTTGAGCGTGTCACGATAGGCATAATATGGGTGGTCCGGATCTGTGATTTGAAAAGGATATATGCCGTAAGTTGTTGGGAAACGAAGAATACCTCTATCGTAGTCTATGAACTGTGCATCGACATTACCGTCGCCGTTTTGATCCAATCCGAAGATTGCGATATAAGGTGCAGAACCACTACTTGTTTGGAACGTTTCACTTTGTCCTTGGCGAAGGATGGTGAGTGTGAAGTCGCGCGGATTAATGTTTCGGTTGCCGAGACTGTAGACGTGGGTCGCCTCTGTGCCGCGGAAACCCTTCTCTTTTAGCACAACGTAGCCTACCGGTTCCCCTTCTTCATCAAGTGTGCCATCTTCGTTTTCGTCAACGAAAACCTCCCCAGGGTTCCCAACGCTACCGCCACCGCTGCCAAGATATTCGTACGCGACAACGACGGTATAACTCGCCGAAATCGGCGTGAGGAATTCTATTTCGCCTGTCTCATAGTCTATGTTGTAGTCTTGCCCGGCGAACTGCGGGTTGAAATAACCTCGACTCGTCCGTTTACCGCCTTGGTTGTTTCCAACGACCCCATCATCAATGTAAATCTCTTCGCTCCCTGCTTTTATAGGCAGATATGCGTTATGGAGTGCGCCGTCTTCATCTCTGTGGATGTGATAGAACCTGTTTTTTACGTAGTTAGTATCTTGAATCTGAATCCCGCGTGGTCCGTACCCGTAACCCCCACCTGCGCGCCGCGATTGTCCACGGAAGGTACGGACCTCACGTATTCCCTTGCTGCGGGAGCCGAACGCTGTAAGACGGGCGTTTTTCCATTCAAAAACGCCTTCAAGTCCGAACAAGTTCCGGTTGATATTCAAAAAACGGGTGTTCGGTAAGCTGAGTGTGATGTCGCCGAAGGAGATCGTTTTTATGATACTGTCGGGTGTGCCTTCGTACCAGATTTTAATCTTCTGCTCCTTCGCACCCCCTATGCCGTATCCGCCGCCATATCCACCGCCGTATCCGCCATACCCACCACCGCTGCCGAAACTGCTGCCACCGGCACTGTAATCTACAGCGATATGCGTCCGTTGTCCGACGCGACCGTGGAGACCAAACTGCTGAATCTGTCGCAGATTAAAACCTGTTGCGCGTGGGACACCCCCACTTCCATATCCACCATACCCGCTGCCATATCCACTGCTGTAGCCGCTGCCGTAGCTACTATACCCACTTCCGAACCCTGAACCGTATCCCCCGCCAAACCCGCTGCTGCTATAGCCGAAATCCTCATAACCGTAAGACGATGTGAGTCCTAAGTCAAGTCCCGATGAATACCCTCCATATCCGCCGCCATAACCGTATCCGCCATATCGGTTCAGGTCCCCTTCCCCAAAGTAATGGGTCTTGTTTGCCTCTATGGTTACCGATTGTAAGCCTGTAATTTTGAGGTTAGAATCCATCGGGAGCGCGATGCCTTCTTCGTCCCGCTTTGGCCTCGGTTTCCAATCGTAGAGTTTGCTGAGGTCGGTCAAGTCTGGTGGGTACCGCCATCTCTGGAGGCTGTCTAAGTAGGGTTGGATGAGCTGATCGCTGTCGGTTGGCTGTTGGTCTTCAGCGGGGCGTGTGCCTTGTTCCTGTGATGTGTCCGTTCGCCACCATTCTTGCTGACTGTGCTGATTGTCGCTTTGCCAGATGAAATACTTTGACGCACTACTGCTGTCAAAGGGATTGCGGTTGGACAATCCGAATTGGATAGGACGCTGATGTTCCTGAGGTGTCTCGGATGTGTCGGAATCGGAATTTGAGGCGCGTTGAAGGGGTTTTGTAGCGTCTGTTTGTGTTTCTGCTGTGGGTTCGGCTTCTTCTTCAGCGATACGACTCACAGCGACTTCGGATGTTGAACAGATTATAATGATAAAGATAAGTCCGATTTTTAACAGTTCTACAAATTTTGACAAAGGATTTTCCTGCACGTATATTCCCGATTTTGCGTATTAACTACATTTCTATGAATGCTGGTGTCGCAGCGTGAATAAAGCCCTAAGGATGGGCTGTTTGCAGTAATACGGAGTATTTAAACTTGAATCTGCAAACGAAGAATTGAGTGTTTGTGTTTACACAGATTTTTCTAATTTATAGTAAAACCTAAAAATAAAGAGACCCTTCCGCCCTCCCCCGGTAGGGTTTTTGCTTGGGGTTTTTGCTTGGAGTCTTTGCTTGGGTGTTTCTGCGGATTTCTGCGGATTTCTGCGCGGTTTCCTAACCGTGCTGGTGCAAAGTGTCTCATTAATTCTGGGATCCACTATAGTATATAGGTTGAGGATGTGTTACTTAGAATCCTCGCCCCATACACTATTCGCTATGAAATCCAAAGCCGTTCCGCTGCTTATCAGAGGACTTTAAGAGGAAATACGTAAGTCCTAACTATCTTTCCTTAAGGTGTCCCCACGTTAAGGTTAATTTGTCCACCGCTTCCACCGATTGAAATTGTTTTGTAAGGCCCTCCATCACCTCCGCGAGTTCGTCTTCATCCAGTGCCGTATTATAAACAGCAACCTCATCGATAATGCCTTTCAGAGGTCCGTTTCGTCCGTCGGGACCCTGTGCACCGATAATCATGGGAGCGTCGCTTGTTGCGGGTTTTCCAGCAGCACCGCGTGGATTAAATTGCTCGCCATCAACGTAAGGGATAAGGTTCTTTTCATCGTATACCCCGGCGACAAAGTGCCATTGATCATCGGTGACTTCTTTACTACCCACTTGCAGATCTTGGGCACCGCCGGGGAGCGTGAACCCAAATGTCATCACGCCGGGACGGATCCACATCGTATAGTTTCTATTTGGCCACGTTTCTTTGCCAACGATAACTTGGTACGGTTCAACAATCTTAGGCACTTTTATCCATGCCGTCATTGTCCACTGCCTGAGGTTCATAACGTTGTCATGTGGCACGCTCACATGTCCACCGTCAAATTCAAGTGCTTTCTCAAATTTCCCATCGACCCATGCGACTTCTCCAATAATTTCGCCATCATGTCCGTTGCCTGAAACATCTTTAACGGTCTTCCCTACACCTTCGTCAAAGAGCCATACGCCAACGACTTCAGCATTGACACAGGCAACACCGAGGTAGCAAGAGATAGCCACTAAGAGCATCAAAACAGTTAGGTTTTTCATCCTTGTCTCCTTCCTTAATTTTTTTATTGCTTCTTTGTATTTTACCAGATTTAACGGAAGGCTGCACACATTTTTTTCTCTTGACTTTTTCATATCGTTAAGGTAGGATGTCCACCAATTCCAAATGATGGAGGATGCTGGTGTGCGAAACCTATCTATTTTACCGATAATCTGCTTAATGGTTCTCTCCATGATGGTTACACCCATGAGCGATGCGGCAATTGATACGAAAAACCTTGTTGGCGTGTGGCTCTTTGATGAAGCCAAAAACGATATGTCTCCTGATTCTACCGATAACGGCAATGATGCTGAATTGCTTAAAGGTGCCGAAGTGGTAGACGATGGAAAATTTGATGGAGCGTTGAGTCTCGCTGGAGATAACCAATTCCAGATTGCAAGAGTCGAGAGTTCAAAAAGTTTGGATAGTTGTGCTGAGGAATACACCACGACAACGTGGGTGAAGCTAAAGAAAAAAGATAAAGTCGTTTTAGGGGGGTGTTGTAACGACGACCATGCCATCGTTAATTTTATGTATACCAACCTGTTGAACATCTTTGGACCTGGGAGAGGCGGTGGGCACGGTAAGGTTGAAATTGGCAGTGGACAACTCGCGCCCTCATGGGTTTCGGGTCCGACGCTCGTCAACGATGACCAGTGGCATCATATCGCTTTCACTTACGACGGAAAGAAGATGATCGCCTATGTCGATGGCAAGGTTGATGCGCAAGCCAATACGGGAGGCGTTTTTGGGTTAACAGGGCAAGCCCTCAATATTGGCGGTATGCCCGGCGAGCGTCCCGGGTGGGGACTCATGGACGATGTCGCTATCTTCAATACCGCTTTAAGTGAAGCCGATGTCAATGAGATCATGGACAAAGGGCTCGGTAGGCTCTTCGGGTTTACGCCTGTGTCACCAAAAGGACGTCTAACAACGGTTTGGGCAAGCGTAAAATCAAAACGTTAATTTTTGGGTCATATTGCTGGCGAGGTTTTCTAACCTCGCCCTAACAATTTAACCTATTGCTTCCGAGCTGCTGTGTCCGTTGTTTCGGCAGATACGGAATTCGTTAAAAGACCTTTTACAACCTAAAACAGGTTCTTTATCAATTTTAGATCGATGTTGACAACGGAAACATCGCCCAGACATAATCGTTAAAAAAATGCCAAAATATCGGAGTGCAATCATCGGCTGTGGCGGTAGAGCCTACGGTCATGCGAATGCCTATCAACAAATTCCGCAAGCCGAGTTAGTCGCCTGTGCCAATCGTTCAGATACAGCCCGACGCGAAAAATTCGTTGAAACCTTTGGTATCACAGGTTATGCGGATGCTGCGCAGATGCTCCGTACAGAACAGCCCGACCTCGTCCATCTCGTCGCTATGCCGGACCAATGGCGTGAACTCATACCGATGGTCTCTGAACTGGGTGTCCCGGCGTGCATCGTTGAAAAACCGATCGCTTGTGGTGTTTCAGACTGGCGTTTTTTGTGTGAATTAGAGGCGCGCACGCATACAAAGTTCGGGGTCGGAAAACAGTTCCGTTGGCATCCCGGACTCATCGGTTGCCGAGAGGCAGTGCAGAACGGTGAATTGGGGGAGGTTAGTTTTTTAGATTTTTCCTGTGGTATGAACCTTGCTGCCCAAGGCACCCATATCATTGATTGGGCGATGTTTCTGAACGACGATTCCCCTATCGTCAGGGTCTTCGGCACCGCGAGCGGCTCTGAATTGTTTGATAGCGACTATCCTGCTCCGGATACAACTTCGTGTCAGGTTTTGTTTGAAAACGGGGTCTACGGGTTCTGGAACACCGGCTGGACATCCCCGCGTGTAACGGACGACGCTGCTGTTCACACACACTGTCGCGTGACAGCCCATGGTGAAACCGGATACGTGCGATTTGAAGAATTCGCTGGATGGCAAATTGTTTCTACAGAGAAGATAGAGAACCATCAAACAACGCCTGATGAATGGCGTGCGAACAACGATCTTGCACAGGCGCGTCTGACGCAGGCGATGTTCGACTGGCTCGAAGACGATACCCGTCCAGTCGAAACGAATCTAAAACTGGCACTGCATCAGTTCAACGCCGTTTTGGGTATCTATGCCAGTGCGCTCTCTCACCAACCGATCGATATTCCGTTTGAACCACCAGATGACCTTGATGCCCGACTTCGCGAAATTTTGTCTCGTTCCTAATTCCTTGCCTCTTTCAAAATTTGACAAATTCATCGTTTTATGCTATACTATTAAAGGTTTTATTTTAGAGTCAGTACAGAGATTTTGAGGTTAAGGGAGTGCTATTTTGCCTGTTGAAAGTCCAGCATCTTTAGCGTCGTACATCCAAATCGCACCCTCGGTGATGTGTGCCGATTTGTGCAACTTAGAAGCCGACATTCGGGAATTAGAAACCGCTGGCATTGACATGCTGCACTTCGATTTGATGGACGCGCATTTCGTCCCGAATATGCCGATTGGACTTGCGCTTATTGAACAATTACGCTCTAAAACAGACGCTACTTTCGACATCCACCTCATGGTGGAGAACAACGATTTCTTTGTTGACGCAGTCACAGAGATTGGCGTTCAGCAGATAGCTGTTCACGTTGAATCAGCGACACATCTCGATAGAACGTTATCCGTAATTCAAGCGTCTAACATCAAAGCGGGTGCTGCACTGAATCCAGCAACCCCGCTTTCTGAATTGGATTACGTCCTGGACCGACTTGATTTTGTGTTAATTATGACTGTGAATCCCGGGTTTGCAGGACAGAAGATGGTGCCAGCAACGCTCCGAAAAATTGCGGAGTGTCGTGCTTTTTTGGACGAACGCGGCGTGGATGTGCCTATTGAAGTTGACGGGAACGTCAGTTTTGAGAATATCCCTAAAATGGTATCCGCAGGTGCCGATATCTTGGTCGGCGGGACAAGTAGCGTTTTCCACAAATCGGGTTCACGGGCTGAGAACGTCCAGCGGACGCAGCAGGCGGTTGCTTTGGGGCTTGCTAAGAGATTTCCTAAAAACTATCGTGAAACATAGAGGAACGATGTCCAAATTTAATAGTTGAAGGTTCATCGTCCAGCGCCGGTTGGAATTAACCAGAAACCGCCGCGTAATGTAATGGAGCGGCGACCAGATTTAATAGTTAGAAAGAATGGAAGCACTTGTCCTTCACGGAATTGGAGATTTACGATTAGAACAGATTCCCGTGCCACATCTCGCTGACGGAGAAGTTCGCGTCCGAATCGGTTTCTGTGGAGTCTGTGGTTCCGATATTCCGAGAATTTTTGTCAAAGGTACCTATAGTTTCCCTACAGTTTGCGGACACGAATTTGCAGGTATTGTTGAGGCGTGTGGTCCCGGTGTTGAAGGTTTTAGTCCCGGCGATCCTGTTGCAGTCTTTCCGCTGCTCTGGTGTGGCAAATGTTCGGCGTGTGAACAAGGAAAGTATGTCCAGTGTCACGACTACGACTATCTCGGTTCGCGCAGCGATGGTGCCTTCGCTGAATATGTCGTTGCACCGCAGCAAAATTTAATCCCTGTCCCGCAAGGCGTAACACTCGAAGAAGCATCGATGACAGAACCGGCTGCAGTCGCACTACACGCACTGCGTCGGGTTCAAACGTCGCTTGCGGGAAAAACAGTTGCGATCTTTGGTGCTGGACCGATCGGGTTGATGACTGCGCAGTGGGCAAGAATCATGGGCGCAGCGGAGATATTTCTCTTTGATATTGTCGCAGAGAAACTCGGACTGGCGAAACAACTCGGTTTTGACAAAGTATTTAATACCTTAATTGAAAGACCTATTGAGATCATAGAGACACGTACCGACGGAAAGGGCGTGCATATCTGTATTGAGGCTGCGGGGGTTCCCGCTACCTATCAGGATGCCCTTGGTAGTGTCAGACGTGGGGGCAGCGTTGTTTTCCTCGGTAACCCTGCTGCAGATGTAACCTTATCTGCTGCCCTTATATCACAGGTGATGCGGCGTGAGGTGAGCATTTTGGGGACTTGGAATTCCGATTACAGTGCCGCAGGCAACGACGATGACTGGCGTACTGTACTTCAAGCAATGGCTTCTGGCGTGCTGGTGCTTGCACCCCTCATAACGCATAAAGTGCCTTTAACGGATAGTTCCGACATGTTACACAAGATGTGGGACAAGCGTGAATTTTACGCAAAAGTTTTGATTCATCCATCGGAGGAGTAGTCAGTTATCGGTTATCAGTTTTCAGTTAACTTCTGTAGCGGTTGCATTCTGTTTACCTGCCACAAACATCTCTGGACTGACGACTGATAACTGACGACTGATAACGAAAAATATGAAAGCGGCTATACTTGAGAGTCTTGACAATTTAAGCGTGAGAGAAGTACCCGAACCCGAAATCGACGATGATGCCGCTTTAATGCGCGTCGAAGCCGTCAGTATCTGCGGCTCTGATGTCCGCATTCTCCATCACGGTAACCCCAGAGTTGAACCCCCTACTATTATCGGACACGAAAATTCGGGTGTTGTTGTTAAAACCGGCAAAAACGTAACGCGCGTCAAGGAAGGCGACCGTGTGTCAATTGGTGCTGATGTGCCGTGTGGTCAGTGTCGTTGGTGCCGGGATGGCCTCGGCAACAACTGCCACATCAACTACGCCATTGGTTACCAAATCCCGGGTGCTTTCGCGCAATATATGAAACTCCCCCGCCTCGTTTTAGAGGAAGGCCCCGTTACACCGTTCGACGCCTCACTCAGTTTTGATGAGGCTGCGCTTGCGGAACCCCTCGCGTGTGCTATCAACGGGCTTGAACTCATCAACATGTCCCTCGGAAAAACCGTGGTGATTATCGGTCTCGGACCGATCGGATGTATGATGATTGACCTTGCACGGGTTATGGGCGCCACGAAAGTCATCGGTGTGCAACGGAGCAAGCTCCGTATGGAGATCGCAAAGTTTTACGAGGCGGATGCTTACATCGCTTCTGAAGAGGAAGATGTCGTTGAGAGATGCAAAGCAGAGACAGACGGCGAGGGACCCGATATCGTCGTTACGACCTGTGGTTCTGTCGAAGCGCATGAACAAGCCGTTGAAATGGTCGCCCACCGCGGGTATGTCAATCTATTCGGGGGTCTACCGAAAACCATGCGCCCGATGAGCGTGCTCTCGAATACTATCCACTATAAGGAGTGCTTCGTCACAGGTTCGCACGGATGTGTGCCGCGCCACCATGAATTAGCAGTTCGACTCCTTGAAAAGGGGTTGGTCCGGGTGAAACCCCTTATCACACACCACTTTCCGCTCGTTGAAATTGACAAAGCGTTTGAGGCAATGGAATCCCGAAAGGGAATGAAAATTATGATACACCCACATCAGGAGGAGAAACGGACCTAATGCACGATTTTTCGCAGTTTATCCGAGAAATACCCGATTTTCCGAAGGCGGGTATTATATTTAAAGACATCACCCCACTTTTAGGGAATCCGACCGCTTTTCATAAAGCGACTGACGAATTCGCACGCCGTTATAAATCTGAAGCGATTGATGCTGTCGTTGGCATAGACGCACGGGGCTTCATTTTTGCCGCTGCCCTCGCTTATCGGCTCGGTGCCGCTTTTGTTCCGATTCGGAAAAGCGGTAAATTACCGTTTGATAAATATGAAGTCACATACGATCTTGAATACGGTAGTGATACCGTGGCCATTCATCGAGACGCGTTCCCCAAAGGCAGTAAAGTGCTAATCTGCGACGATCTCTTAGCAACGGGTGGGACGCTTGCCGCATCCGTCAATCTTATTGAAAAGCTGGAAGGGAACATCGTTGGTATTGCTATTTTAATTGAGTTGACCGAACTCAACGGTAGGGAGCAGGTTCCAGACTACGATATTTTTTCGCTCATTAAATACTAAATTTTGCCCAGACGCGGCAAAATTTGTCTTTGCTTTACATTATTTTGCCCAGACGCGGCAAAATTTGTCTTTGCTTTATATGCGGTCGCTTGCGCCTGTAGCTCACTGGATAGAGCAGGGGCTTCCTAAGCCTCGTGTCGGGGGTTCGATTCCTCCCAGGCGCGTTTGTAACAGGTGTCGGTACGTTCCCTACGCTCACTTTCGGTTATCAGTTATCGGACAAGAGCGTTTGGTGGTGGGTGAATGATACGCAACTGCTATACACCGGCAACTGACAACTGATAACTAATAACTATTCTAATGTCTTAGGAGTAAATTTGGATGTACAGATTTAGTGTCTGGAAAATTGTTTTAATCCTTGGGGTTTTGGTGTTTGCCGCGCTATACCTCATCCCTACCCCGGATGATTTCTACAATCCGTTGTACGGAAACCTCCCACTTTGGATGCAGGAAAAACTTCCCGCCTTTGAAGTCAGCGAAAATAATGCCTTTAAAGTGAACCTTGCAGAAGTCGAATACCCCGAAGGGATCAATTTCCAGGATGCGACCTTTGAACTTCAGGATGTCTTCCGGGTCCATCTCGGAAAACAGGGACTTGAGGAGACGTTCGATTATGAATTTGATACCACGGAAGCCCGCGAATTCTATGTCCGACTGCTCTCGGAGAAAGCACTTCAGAACCCACAAGCCACGCTTGACAATCTGCACCTCTATGGAAGCCTACCGGGAACCCTGCGGCGGCTCATACCCGACAGCCGGTTGAAGTTAGGGTTGGACCTTAAAGGGGGTGTACACCTTGTACTTGAGGTGGATTTGGAAACCTCCAAAGCAGCACTACTCCGCGAACATGCCCACTCTATTCCGGAACGCCTTCGCGCAGAGGATGTCTTATGTCGAGACGTCCAGCAGGTGAGTGATCAAGATATCCTGAACGTACTTGTCGGTATTCCGTCCCGACTCCGAGGGGATGCGACACAAAAGGCAGCTTATATTGAAAAAGCCGAGGGGCTCTTGAACGAAATTGAATTTTTTGAGGACGCACAGGTTCAAGCCGAAACAGAAACACAATCCACGTATCAGTTGAAACTCAGCGCATCAGGCATAGAAAAATATACCGAACAGGCGATTGAGCAGGTCCTCATCGTGCTCCGAAATCGCGTCGATGCCTTCGGCGTTTCGGAACCTTCGATCCGCCGAGAAGCAAATCACCCTCGGATCATTGTGGAACTTCCGGGTGCTAAAGATTCCTCGAAACCGCTCCAGATCGTCAAGACGATGGGTAGGCTCGAATTTAAACTCGTAAAAAAATCACCAACCGGCGGGAGTTTATGGAGTGGCACTGCCGATACACCGCCACCGGATAATATACCCGAAGATAGCGAAATCCGATACCACTACGAGACCGGCAACTGGTACGTCTTAGAAAGTCCTGTACTTTTAAGCGGTGACCGCATTAACGACGCTGGTCCCTCTACCGGGAGAACGAGTTTCGACATAGTTGTTTCCATGAGTTTTGATAGTATCGGGAGACGGAAGTTTGGGGAAGTCACGGGCGACCATATTGGTGAACACTTGGCGATTCTCCTTGACGGAAGGGTCCAATCCGCACCTGTCATCCAAGACCAAATTATCGGAAACGCCATTATTCAAGGAAACTTCACTTATGAGGAAGCCAGTTACCTTTCCAATATCCTGAAAGCCGGAGCGTTTCCTGTCGGTGTCCAGATTGCGGAAGAGCGGACAGTCGGGCCCACGCTTGGACAAGAATCCATTGATGACGGCATTAGAGCCGTTCTCATCGGTTTGGGGGGGGTCTTGATTTTCGTGATAATCTACTACCGTTTATCTGGGATCATCGCTATTACCGCCCTCGTTTTTAATATGCTCATCATTCTCGGGGCGTTGGCGGGATTTGGCGCAGCGTTGACGCTTCCGGGTATCGCCGGACTTGTACTCACTATCGGTATGGCTGTTGACGCGAATGTACTCATCTTTGAGCGAATTCGAGAGGAATTACGAACCGGTAAAACCGTCTGGTCGGCTATTGAAAGCGGCTATCAACGTGCATTTATAACGATTTTAGATGCCAACCTGACGACATTCTTTACCGCACTTGTCCTTTACCACTTTGGCACAGGTCCGATTAAAGGATTTGCTTTAACACTGGGTATCGGTATCCTCGCGAGTATGTTTACAGCGATTGTCGTCACACGCGAAATATACGGTTGGACAGTCGGAAATAGGGACGCGCAAAAACTTAGCATTTAATGGAGGTGTAGTTATTAGTTGTCAGTCGTCAGTCGTCGGTTAAAAGACGTTATTGTAACAATCTACCAAACTTAAGAGCCTCAGGGAGAATGGTGAATTGTTACAGAGTTCCTCTTTAACTGATAACCGATAACCGATAACCGATAACTGTTAAAACTTTGGAATTACTCAGAAATACAAACTTCGATTTTATCAACAAATACCGCACTGGATTTGTGTTATCAGCGGTGGTCATCGTTATCGGCGTGGTTTTCCTCGTCATCCATCAGGGACCGAACTTTGGGATTGACTTTCGGGGCGGCGTTAAAATCCAAGCCAAGTTCAACAGAGTCGTCACAGAGGCGGAATTGCAGTCCAAACTCGCTGAAATCGGGTACGAACGTGCCACGATACAGATAGATGAAAGCAGCAATGAAGCGTCTATCTCCATGGGACACCGTCTGGAATTTCAGCAGCAGTTGATTGATATTCCGATTATGGCGGATCCGGGGGATGCGACTGCCATGCATCTGCAGGTGAGCAGTGCTGTTGAAAAATCGCACCTCTTGGAAGTTGGCGAAACCGTTGAACTTATTGATGGCAATCTGCGACAGCGCAATGAGATTACCGCACTCGATACTGTTGCCGACAGCAACGCCGTCCAGTTAACCTTTGCGAACCCGTTCGGCATTGATTTGAGCGAGAACGCACATATCCAAATCCAAGCGAGTGTCGGCAGAATTCTCACAGATGCCCTCCTTGAAGGTGGAAACGGTTGGCAGGCACTTGTTGGCGGTGTCAATGTCTCGGAAGTCCTTCCCAGTGTCGGGCGCGACCTCAAGTGGGCAGCGCTCTGGTCTGTGCTCTGGTCGATCGTTATCTTGTTGGCTTACATCTCTTGGCGGTTTGAGTTCCGTTTCGCTATCGGTGCGATTGCCGCCCTCGTCCACGATGTCCTGATTACCTTAGGTATTTTCGCTGTTCTCTCAAAAGAGATTAATCTGCCCACAGTGGCGGCGTTCCTGACGATTATCGGGTATTCACTCAACGACACGATTGTTGTGTTTGACAGGATCCGGGAAAATTCGCAATCTTTACGGGGCACCGACTATACGACTGTGCTGAACCGAAGCATCAACCAATCCCTCAGCCGGACGGTTATTACATCTTTGACAACCCTGTTTGTTGTTTTGGTTATCTTCATCATCACGACTTCAGGTGAGGAGATTAACACCTTCGCCTTGGCACTTATCGTCGGTGTATTGGTGGGAACCTACTCCTCCGTCTTCATCGCGAGTCCTATTGTGTATCTCTGGAATCGCGGACAGCAACCGGCTTAATGGTTGTCGGTTTTCAGTTATCGGTTATCAGTTAAAGAGCCTCTCGTCCTTAACTTATAACTTATAACTTATAACTATCCACACATGAAAATATTAATCTTGAGTCCTTATACAACCGGACAAAAATATAAACCCGATAATCTGCTCCGGCGTGAGGATGCTGTTTCACCTGAACGCCTTCATGGAAAAATAAAAGAGTTATGCGGTTACAATGCCGAGGGGTGGTACCACGAAGATAGAGACTACAGCGCGCCCGCCGGAGAGATGTTCACGGGTCCCATGCATGTGCAGTTACGTGCGGGACTGAAACAAATTCGGGAACACGAAGGTTACGGTGAGACGACGCTTGACCTTTATTTTCCGTGGTATGTGTGTCGCGTTGACGGAAGAAAAGCACCTGTAAACGAGAAGGACACGATCGTTCCTTTTGATATGGCACCGCTGCACGACGCTGAGGTTTTGGAGTTCGGCGAGACGGGTGTCCCTGAAGCTATGACGGCTTTAATTGAACGCTACGACCTCGTTTTCTCGCTCTTGCGACAAGAGGATATTGTATCCCTACGGCGCGTTTTTGAGGTGGAACGGGCGGTCCCCCTGATTTTCCTACTCGCACCAAGCCATAGGCACGTCGTTGATGAGCGTTTGTCGAATGTCCACGTTGTTGAAACAGGACGAAATTTGACAAAAGCCATCCGTGCCACGAATTGGTCAGTAAAGGGTGTCGTCCTGAGAAGGCTGTGTGAAGCCGCCTGTAGCGAAGGCTTTCAGGTCTTTGCGCAAGTCAAACAAGATCCCGAGCAACTGCTTGAAATCATCCAGAGTGGGTAACTGAAATCTACTATTGAATTACAAGCGCGAAATGGATCCTCCTATTTGAGGACAGAAGAAGATGGATCTTCCAAAGCTCGTTATCGGCGATAGTTCACGACGCATTATCGGTGCATCCGCACCGATGCAGGCAGTTTTGCGTCAAGTCGAACAGGTCGCACCCACGAAAGCGACAGTCCTCATCACTGGCGAAACCGGTGTCGGTAAAGATGTCATCGCCGAGGCTATACACGAAAGTAGCCCACGAAAAAATCGAGCCTTCAAAGCCGTCAACTGCGGGGCATTTTACCAAGATCTCCTTCAAAGCGAACTCTTTGGACATGAGAAAGGGGCTTTTACGGGCGCGTCCAGCCAACGCCGCGGGGTGTTTGAGCAAGCAGACGGTGGGACGCTCTTCCTTGATGAGGTCGGCGAAATGTCGCCTGAAGTACAGGTGAAATTTCTGCGGGTCTTAGAGTCGCAAGAATTTACCCGACTCGGTGGTGAAAGAAATATAAAAGTCGATGTCCGAATTATCGCCGCAACAAATATCAACCTCGCAAAGTCAGTTAGAGATCGAAAATTTAGGCAGGATCTCTATTATCGGTTGAACCTCTTTCGTATCCATATCCCTCCACTGCGCGACCGACGCGAGGATATTTCCCTCTTTGTCGATGCGTTCATCTCCGAGCTAAGTGAAGACCACGGAAAAACAATTACCGGTATCACACCCGAAGCACTCAGTTATCTCCAAAATGCAGCGTGGCACGGCAACGTCCGCCAACTCAGAAATGCTGTTGAATCCGCTATCATTGTCGCGACAACCGATGAACTCCAACTGAAACATTTTCCAATAGATTCGGAAGCTGAACAGATTACGGCACTGCCTGTTCAAGTATCAGGCACACAACTTGCACCTACGCAGGTTGTCGGCACCGAAATCTCTGAAGAGGTCGAGTTTCCTAATCAATCCGGGACATCTTTACAGGTCGTAGATTCTGCTACTAACGCAATTACCATAGAAAATATGGCGGTTTACAAGACAATTATCGGGCTTATCTTCTCTGCAATCCGATCGCTGAATCCAACTTCTACCGCAAGTGATGATACCCCACCCCTGATTCCTGATGAAGATACCAGTTGGATGCAAATTAACGAGACTGATGACGCAGCCGACATACTCAGGAAGACACTGGAGGTGCTTTCAGCCATTGCCAAGCTGCTTGAGAATCGCAATCTCAACGCAATCGTTCCTATTGCTACAGCGTTACAACCAGAGGAAGGGTTAGGTGGGAAGGATAAACCGCTATCGCTGTTTGATGAGGAGGTCATTGGCAAGGTGGGTATGACGATGGCGGAAATTGAGCGGGCAGCTATCCAGAAAACGCTCGCGGAAACGGGTGGAAATAAGACGGAAGCGGCAAAAATTCTTGACATCGGGGTCCGAACTTTACACCGCAAATTGGACGCTTACAAACGGGATGAAGTTTAAAAGTGTGCTAAAGTGTGCTAAAGTGAACTAAAGTTATTGATCGAATTTGGCGTTTGCGGCGGTGAAGATACCTAAAATTTCACTACACTCCTCATACAGAGGTTTCACAATTTCCCACTCAAGCATTTTCGCATCAACAATAACTTCAAGCCAGTATTGGGTCTCCGCACACTCTCCTTCACAGAGATGCATTTTATTTTGGAAATCCCGGCGACTTCGGGCACGATTCGCTTCTCGGTAATTAGCACCAACAGAAGTCCCTGAGCCCGTCAACTGATCTTTGATGCGTAGCCCTTCTGGCGTATGAGGCAGCCTCTGGGATAAAAGAACGATCTTCGCAGCGAACTTTTGCGTCCGTTTCTCCAATTGTTTGGCGAATTCTCTGTTATTGATGAGCTGCCCTCCAACTTGTAAACTTTAGAGCACTTTAGATACACTTATAAACTTTATTCTACTGACTGCTATAATAGATCGCATTGAAAAGCAGCTTAAAAGTCCCATGAGACTGTCCCCGATGCTGCGGTTTGAAACCGAAAAGAACGACGCGGCCGTCTCCAAGCGGTGTTTCCAGCAGTGCGGTCTTTTGCCGGATCCGTTTCTCACCTTCAAGCCACCCACTCATCAACGGGTTGAATTCTGGATACGTTGCTACAGCTTTCACATCTCCACGCACGCCGTCAAAAACGGGTCCCGATTTAAAGAAGATCGCCATATCTCGCTCCAATCCATACCCTATCGGATGCCTTGTATCTATCCGGACACGCAACAGTGAACCCGGACAGAAAAAAGCGTCTTCTTTCGGTTGATTGGCTTTTTTGACAACATTGACGATACCTTTTTCACCCAGTCCGAAGTATTCCAACGGGAGTTCTGTTGCGCGATTCAGACAGATCAGCGTGCCGCCGTCCTCCACAAATGCTCGCAAATTCGCCAGTCCCTCTGTCCCGATACCCCCGACGTATTCCGGCGGTAATTTTCCGGTCGCATGTCCGTTGAGAATGCCGGAAGCACCGAAATCCGGCAAAATGATTGCATCGTAACGATCCACCAAATGTCCTGCCTGAATTTCTGCATTCGTGAGACTGTTGTAGATAAATTCGTGCGTATCCAAAACCCAGCGTGTCCACCCTTCATCCATATTCGCCGTCCACGGCTTGTAAAGCCCCAAGCGCGGTGCCGTCATTTTTGAGAATGACCGATCGAAGGTCTGTTCATCAATAGATTCATCTGCATAAATACGGATGCCGAACGCCGTCGCGAGTGCTGCCATCGCCTCCATCTCTTGGAGGGGTGGTGCTGCCGTTCTAATCAGGATGCTCCCACGCGGAAACGTTCTGCCGCCGCTATTTATCTCTCGATCTGCTCGGTAAAGAGTATACTTTGGGCTGTTATCTGCTAATTTCGCATTAAACAGGCGATTGAGGACAATCGCTTCAGCGTTCGTTCGATTCTCGAACAGGTACCCCTTCGGTTCAGGGACACCCTCCAGACGACCTTCCATTGGTGCCAACACAGGCGTTAGACGTAAATCTGCCTCAAACGGATGCACAACTGAGATTGTTCTAACCCCCATCTGTAAAGGCAGGGTCCAGCCAGCGATGTCGTACGGACGTTCGGGTGGCGATTCTGGCGACGGGCGGCGTTCCGGGTAGCGTTGGACTTCAAGCAGGTCCTTCGCGTGTGCCCGAAACGGTTGCGCCATTAAAACAACAAAAGTTTCCGCCGGATATTCTACGCCATCTGCCGTAAAGGGTGCGTTTGCTTGATGAATCTCTACACCGCCGCGTTGCAAAATATCTAACATCTTCAGGGTTGTATGGATGTCGCGCTGCTCCGTCGGAATGAGGAACGCCCGAGGCGGTTCATTTTCTCCTTTCGCGCTCGCGTTAAGTCCCATCTTGTAAAAGTTAGTCTTCAACATCACCTGATGCTCAGCGACGAAATCAAGAATTGACAGTGCTGCTGCCTTCTCGTATTCTACAATGTTTCGCAGTCGCCACCACCCCCCGGGCCACGGTTCTGGAAAGTTTGTGCGGAGCGTGTATGCGTCCAGTCCGCGTCGGTATCCTCTTAAAGTATGATGCGGTTGGAAGATGGGGGTCGCTATCTCCACGCGTGCGGCTTCCGTCAAAATCCCTACCATATTATGGCGATACGGGACTGTCCGAAATCCGCCGTGCCACCATGTATCGTAGACAGCACTCGAAAGCACGCCTGTAAACCCTTCGCTTGTTAAATCGAAGGCGAGCTGCGCGCCGATGAGTGAAAGTGTACGTTGTAGAAGCGGCGGGATATTCGGGTTAACGGGTTCAAAATAGGGTGGGATTACAAACCGGGGCCCGCGATAACTCATCTCATGTACGTCATAGACGACTTCAGGAAACCATTCCTCGTACAGCACGCGCGTCAGGAGTTGCGTCTCTATCTGCGTTAGCATGAACCAATCTCGATTGTTATCGTGTCCCGTATATTTATGGTACAACCACGGGATTTCTGAACCTTCATAGGGGGTTCCGACCGTGCGGTTATACCAATCCACGACAATATCCAGACCGTCAGGGTTCGCCGACGGGATGAGCAGGATTATCACATTTTCGAGAATTTCCTGGATTTGTGGACTGTCAGTGGTCGCAAATTCATACGCGAATTCCATTGACATTTGTGATGAGGCAATTTCTGTAGAATGCAGATTACAATTAATCAAGACGACTGCTTTCCCTTCTTGTACCAGCGCATCCAATTCTGCTTGGCTATCTTCTGTTATCTTCCCGCTTGGCAGTGCGATCCGTCTCTGGATTTCTTGATAGCGTTCCAGGTCCTGCAGGTTTTCCGGCGCGGAAATCAGGAGCATCAGGAAATCGTTGCCTTCCGTTGTTTGTCCGAGGTCTTCCACCAGAATCCGATCCGAGTTTTCAGCGACGTGTCGCATGTAATCAGAAACCGTCTGCCATCCTACCACCTTATAATCCGCACCGACCTGAAACCCAAGGACTTCTTCTGGCGGCATCAGCTGCGCGTATCCCGTCTGCAGTATCAACACTGCACAGATTAGCGATATGATGAATAGAAACCACCGTGTTATATCTTTGGGTTTGAGTAGATGTTTTTTCATGATGAGTTTTGCTGTCGGCAGGAGTAGGCTGCCATCGCGACTCCTTTTTTAATTTTTTTAGAGATACCGATAAGTATAACTGAAAATTAACGGCACGTCAACACAGTTTTCCCAATCCAATCGTCACTGTAGTACCAAATTTTACTAAAACTAAATAGCCCTAAACTGGCAACTAAGTAACTTGACTTTTTTGAAATTTTATGGTATCGTTATAATAACGGGAAAATAAAAACATTTTCAGGAGGAGACAGGACGGAATGAAAAAAGTTCTAATTATCCCACTGATTGCCCTACTGCTCATGAGTTTTAGTTGCGAAACGAAACAAAAAGGTCCGAGCAATCTATCCGTGGGCAGAAGTAAATTGATTGAGAGCGGGAACGCTTTGGAAGCTGTTACACTTCTTGAAAAAGCCGAGCAGGAAGAGGCAAATAAACTCGAACCGCGCGCATTGCTTGTGATTGCTTATTCTCATGGTCTTGCTACCGGAGACGCTGCCAGCCTCGGTGTTGAAGCCAAATTCAAGAATCAGCGAAGTCAGCGCATACAAGAAATGACCGATGCTGAGATAAGACAGATCCTGCAAATTCTCAGTACGCCCTCACGTGTACAGAAAGCCGGTTTACAGGCATTGGTGGATAAAGGCCCCGAAGTATCGACAATAATTCTGGAGAGCCTCGCCAAAGGCAGGTATCCCGCACTTCACGAAAATTTTACAGAGATGCTCGTCCAGATCGGGCCTAACGGTCTTGACCTGATTTTAGCCGAGCTCGCTGATGAAATGACACCGCCTGCTCTCAAGATTAAGTTGGTCCAGGTGCTCTCTGAAATTGACGACCCGAAAAGCATAGATGCGTTGAAAACCCTGCAAAGTCAGACGGACGACGCTGCCTTGGCGATGGAGATTAACACGACGCTCTATCAACTCGGTGAAGCCGCATATAAGCAGGACATCATCGACGGCTTAGATCATAGTGATGTTGCCGTCCGACGCGCCGCTGCGAAAGCCATGGTAGATATTGCGGACATATCAACGAAGGTACTCATTGCAGGATTGGAAGACGATGACTCCGAAGTCGTCGCCTCACTTGTAAAGGCGCTCGCTATCCATCAGGACCCTGCCGCCGTTGATCCACTTGTGAAAATCCTCACCAGTGAATTAAACAAGGACCCGAAACAAGCGGCGATTGATACGCTTGATATTTATGGAGAAAACAGACTCACGGGCGGTTTGGCAAAGCCAATTACAATGCTGCTTATTGGTGGAACGGTGAGCGATCCAGACAATCGTTTATATCTTGTGCAGCTTCTCAAGAGAGCGCCATTTCAACGGCAGCTGCGGGCGTTACAGTCAGTCGAGGGACTTGTGGACAAGCTCTATCAGTATCACCAGAATACGGAGACGGTCGGACTCGTCAAACGTCCACTCGGTGAGCTGCTTGACGCGGTTAGTAAATAACGGGGCTTTTTTATTTTTGCTTCTGTAGGAGGGATTTCCGAATCCCGACTTTTTGGTGAAAATGCCCAAATACGCCTAAAACAGGAGAGCCGTATTAATTTTGTCTTAAATTTGTTGACATAAAAGTGTATTTATTTTAAAATATCCTTTGCGTCGTGCTTATTCGGATCGGTAGCCTCTGTCCGATAGGTATAAAAAAATCTATAGGCGAGAGACCTTAATCGTCTTCGCGTGCAAACTTCACCCGACATCGAGGTTCGCAGCCCACAATCAGGAGCTTTAGGTTGTCTGTGTATTTTTCAATTTACAAACGGCGCGTTATGGGGCTGCGCTTGATGTTCATTATTTATATAAACATTATTTATATAAAGTAGGCACGCTATTAAGAGGCGCAAACGGGTGAATATAATTGAGATTCCAGGAGGAAAAGATAAACGGAACATGAAGAAACTTTTGATGATATTACTGCTTATGGGGGTTGTAAGTTTCGGCTGCCAGGAACAGGTCATCACCCAACTTGAAGTCGGAAGGGGTAAGTTGTTTGCAGGGCTCTCGCTCGAGGCTGTCCAACACCTTGAACGTGCTGAGCAGGAGGAAGAAAACAAAGTTGAGCCTCGCGCACTTCTGATTCTTGCCTATAGTAACGCCATTTCAACCGGCGTCGCTAAAACCCATAATGTAGAAGCCAGATACCAAAGTGCCCGTGACCAGCGCGTTGGTCAATTGGGTGAGTATGAAATAAAGAAAATTCTGCAACTCCTCGGTGAACGACATCGGGTCCAAAAGGATGCCATACAGGTACTGATTGATAGGGGCGTGCCAGCCGTACCTTTCGTTTTAGAGGACCTCGTTAAAGACCGATATCGCGCTGTCCACGGCGACTTCATTCAAATCTTAATAGGCATCGGCGGCCCAGCTGTTAACGACATCCTTAAAGCGGCTGGCGATAGCGGCACGCCGCTTGAGGCGAAGATTCGGCTCGTACGTACCGTAGGCGATATAGGCGACGCAGCTGCCATAGCGGGATTAGAAGCCCTTCAAAATGCAACCAGCGATGAAGGGTTGAAAATGGAAATTAATACCGCGCTCTACCACCTCGGCAACGAAGCCTCCGAAGATAAAATCGTCGCAGGTTTGACTGATGATAATGTTGTTGTCCGACGCGCCGCCGCGAAATCTATGATGTACCTCAAGGAACATCCGGCAGAGATGCTGATCGCTGCGCTTGAAGATACTGATGATACCGTGCGTATGGACATCGCGAAGGCACTACAAAAATATCCCGACACAGGGGCTGTTGACGGTCTCCTCGCAATTCTCACAAACGGTTCGAGTCTCAACACGAAACAGGCTGCTATTGATACGCTAAACCATTATGCCGAAAATGGATTCGCTGATGGATTAGCGCCACGTTTAATCACAATATTGGCAAACCCCGAAGTCGTCAACCATGAGGACAGGCTCCGTATTGTTCAACTTCTCAAGAAACCCGCGCTGCTAAAACAGATCGCGGCGGCTGATCAGTACGATAATCTGCCCCACAAACTTGATGTTTTCTATCGGGAGACGGAAACCAACGATATGGTCAAAGATGCCCTCAATGAACTATTGCTTCAAATTGAGTAGGCAGACTAAGAGACACTGTTAGTGATTTCCACTGGAATTCTTAGACTTTATTAAGCTTGGTTTACCGGACAACGGCAGGAGATTTCTTAATATGCAGGACTATCCGACCGGTATCAAGATTACCAAAGTCGAACAGGTCACGATTGAAATTGATCAGCCTGCTATCGGTTGTAACTCTCAGGCACCGGAAATAAAACAGCCTGACCCGAACGGGACATGGAAAGAACGGATCATCCGTATTCACACTGACGATGGGACGCTCGGTTGGGGCGTTGGCAGTTGGGCGACAACGACGGCTGAGGAGGCACAAGGCGTACGCAACCGAAATCCGTTTGATCTCTTGAATCCTGAAGAGGGTGTCGCTCCTGAATTCCGTGGGCTTGAGAACGCCCTTTGGGATACGATCGGCAAAATCCTCGGCAAGCCAGCCTATCAGCTGATTGGGGAGGATGTCTTCTCAAACGGGTTGCCTGCTTACGACAGCACTATCTATTTCAACGATCTCCTTTATGAAACAAAAGCCGAGGGTCTCAAACGAATTGAAAGCGATGTCAAAAGCAGCCTCGCCAACGGGTTTACGGCATGCAAGATGAAGATCGGGCGCGGGAACCATCTCATGGAACGCAAAGCCGGTCTACAGCGAGACATAGAGCTCGTCCAACTTGCGCGTCGTACCGCAGGTGAAGGTTTCAATATCCTTGTCGATGCAAATAACGCATACACCTACGACGAAGTCATCACCTTCCTTAATGAAACAAGCGGTTGCAATGTCTTCTGGATTGAGGAGATGTTTGACGAAGATGTTGAATTGTATCGCAACCTAAAGGCTTTTATCGAAGAAAAAGGGTTGAAAGTGCTTATTGCTGATGGCGAGACCCGGACGCGCGACCCACTCGAATTTTACGACCCCTTCTTTGAAGCGGGTGTGATTGATGTTATTCAGCACGACATGAAAGGACTTGGTATTACGGGTTGGCGGCGGCTTGCCGATATGGCTGCTGCCCACAATGTCCAGTGTGCCCCGCATAACTGGGGCTCTCTGCTCGGTTTTTACCTCAGCCTCCAATTCGGTAAAACCATTCCCCATTTCCTCTATGGCGAAGTCGCAACGCTCACGAGTGATGTTGTTGATACCTCTGGCTACGGTTTCACGGATGGAACGTTCACAGTCCCGGATACGCCTGGACTTGGGCTGTCGCTTAATGAGGATGTATATAATGACCGTTACGCCGGAAATGAGGATTGGCAGATTTCCTAATTCTTTATTTTCTTCCTAATTGATGGGTACGCTTTTCTCTTTCCCCACTCGGTAGGCGCGGTTTCCCAACCGCGCCGGTTTTCCCTGACAAATTCGCTTCTATGTGGTATAATTAACCGATAGTGGTTCATTATTCGCAGTGTGTTCATACCGCAAACTGTATGAAGTTCAAGTATTTAAATCGGTAATCTTTCAACGTGCGATAAATCGCACTACTACGAACCGTCCTCCTGTTTGTAGTAGGGCAATTCATTGCCCGTTTTTTGTTCAAGGTAGAACTATGAAGAGAGTTCTTGTCGCAATGAGCGGAGGCGTAGACAGTTCCGTCACCGCCGCCATGATGGTTGACGCCGGGTATGATGTCACCGGCATCACCATGCGCCTCGGCGCGCCGGATACAATCGAAGTAGAACCTGAGCGGCCCAACTGCTGTTCGCTTGAGGGCATTGAGGACGCACGCCGCGTCGCCACACAACTCGGCATCCCTTTCTACGGCGTGAACTACGAGGACGCTTTCCGAGAACAGATCATCGATTATTTCGTGGACGAGTACCTCGTCGGCAGGACCCCCAGTCCGTGTATGGTATGTAACAGGGAGCTGAAGTTCGGTAGGCTCCTTGACCTCGCCAAGACGTTGGAATGCGATGCCATCGCCACAGGACACTATGCTCGTGTTGAACAACATCCAGAGACGGGGCATTATCTCTTACGCAAGGCGCGCGATGTTAGCAAAGACCAGTCCTATTTCCTCGCCGCACTCACACAGGCGCAATTACAATGCGCCATGATGCCACTCGGTGAATATACGAAAACCGAGGTCCGCGACCTTGCCCGAAAGTATCAGCTCCGCACCGCTGAAAAGATTGAGAGTCAGGAGCTCTGCTTCGTTGCCGATACCAATTATAGACGTTTCCTCCAAGACAGGGTACCTGAGAAGATTCAGGGCGGCGATATTGTGGATGGAGAGGGTAACGTTCTCGGTACGCATGACGGCGTGCCGTTTTATACCGTCGGTCAGCGGCGCGGGTTAGGCATTGCAGTCGGCAAACCGCTCTATGTGACGCAGCTCAACGCGAAGGAGAATACCGTGGTTGTCGGCGACTCCGATGCGCTCCTTGAGGACACGATGTATGTTGAACGTATCAACCTCATCGCCATTGCGGAATTGACAGAACCGATCCGTGCCCACGTTAAAGTCCGGTCCCGCGACGATGGCGGTCCGGCGACAATCTCTCCTATCAGCGACACAGAAGCGATTGTGAAGTTTGACGAACCCCGCCGCGCGATTACCCCCGGACAAGCGACGGTCTTTTACGACGGCGAATACGTCCTCGGCGGCGGTTGGATTGTAGACCGGCGCGACAAATGACTTCAGAACTCATCTGCCTCCTCGGTCCTACAGCGGTTGGCAAAACAGAGATAGCCATTGAAGTGGCGCAACGCCTCAACGCCGAAATTGTCTCCGTCGATTCCCGCCAAATCTATCGGCAGATGGACATCGGCACCGCCAAGCCGACTCCTGAAGAACAGCAGGCAGCACGGCATCACCTCATAGACTGCGTAGACATTTCCCAACCCTTCTCCGTTGCCGACTATCAACGTCTCGCAGACACAGCAATCACTGGCATCCGAAACAGAGGCAAGCGCGTACTGCTTGTCGGCGGTGCGGGTCTCTACTTCCGAGCGGTTGTTGACGGCTTGTTTGAAGGTCCGGGGGCGGACCCGGCGCGCCGTGAACGACTTGCGCAGGAAGCAGCACAACACGGCGTTGATGTTCTCCACGAACGGCTCCGCGCCTGCGATCCAGTGGCTGCTGACCGAATCCACCCCAATAACATCGTCCGGGTTGTGCGTGCCTTAGAAGTCTATGAGTTAACAGGTACGCCTCTGTCCGAACTCCAACAGCAGTGGCACCCTGAAAAGCAACGCTATCCGTTTATCGCCTTCTGTCTGACGATGCCGCGGGCGCGCCTTTATCGTCGTATTGAGCAGCGTGTCGATGTGATGCTTGCGAATGGATTGATCGCCGAAGTTGAATCTTTATTAGCGGCAGGTTATTCCCGTGATACCGTTGCTCTCCAAAGTTTCGGCTATAGAGAGTTGATCGCGTATCTCGATGGGGAGTGTACGTATATAGAAGCCGTCTCCCAACTAAAACAGAACACCCGTCGTTTCTCGAAACGGCAACTCACGTGGTTCCGCAAAGACACGCGTCTTGAATGGATAGATCGGGAATCTACGCCAGATATTGTTGGGAATATTTTGGAGAGAATACGGAGACGATAGAGGATTTGACGATTCGGAGTTACGTTATCAATCTTCCCGCCAAAACCCATGCTTTAGAATCAACGGTATGAATGCCTTATTGGCATTCACCGGGGGATGTAGGCGGGCATTGGTTTTGTGTGAAAAAATAAGTTTGACTTTTACCTAAAAATGTGGTATAATTAACGTATCAGGTTGGCAGACATACAACGCATTGTCGCTTGACAATGTGTCTGCCTCCCACGTTGTAGGGGATAAACACCTGATACCTGATATATCATGAAAACCTACAAATATAAGTTTGTTCACCAATCGAATTGTATTCGCATTGGTAACTTGCTTGATGATATGTGGCAAGTGCACGAATACTTCCATAAGTGGCAGCGGCAACGCTATAAAGAGGGACTGTCGTATGCTAACTATCATGCCATGTCCGCTCATCTGACCGAGTTGAAACGGACAACGCACCCCCATTGGAAGGCTTTGCCAAGTCAAGCGATCCAACAAGAGTTGCGGCGTATTGATACTGCGTATCAGCGTTTTTTCAATAAACTTGGGGGTAGACCGCATATCAAACCTCGCCATAAGTTTAAGTCGATTACGTTTCCGGGTCAAGCGGGTTGGGAACTGAAAAACAATCGTATCACACTGAACTTTCGTAAATGGGAAAACGGTAAATGGCGATATGATCGCGTGCCTTATACTTTTTTCAAACACCGCCAGTGGCATGGAAGCATTAGGCGTATTACAATTAAGCGTGATAACTGCGGCGACTATTGGCTTTGCATCATCACGAACTACACGGACATGGAAAGACTGCCAACAACAGGTCAGAGCGTTGGGGCAGACTTCGGCATGAAAGACGCGTTTCTCACACTCAGCAATAGCGAGAAAATACAATCGCCACAATTCTTGAAACAGTCCTTGAAAGAACTTCGCACACTCAATAAGGCACTGAGTCGAAAAGTCAAAGGTTCGCGTAACTGGTGGCGGTATGTTCTTCAACTTACAAGGTTGTATCGGCATATCGCTAACCAACGCAGAGATTGGCATTTCAAACTTGCCACTGACCTCTGTAAGCGGTTTGATATGATCGTCACCGAGACACTGAATCTTGACGGCATGAAACGGCTTTGGGGACGCAAAGTCTCTGACCTCGCCTTTAGGCAATTTGTTGAGATACTCGAATACAAGTGTTTCAAACATAAGCGTGAGTTCCGTCAAGTCGGACAGTGGACTGCGACAACAAAACCTTGTTCAGGGTGTGGGCATCACAACAAACATCTAACACTTTCAGATAGACAGTGGACATGTCCTGAATGTGGCTCTCACCACGACCGAGACGTAAACGCTGCGATAAACATTTTACGGGCTGCTTGTGATCCCGTTGTGGAGCAGATGTAAGACCAAAGATGGCAAACTGCTACGAAGCACAAGTCCCAGCGTTTACGCTGTGGGTGCCTTGACTCCCGTGATGCAAGAACCGCCTTCAGAAATTTCCCATACCCCTAACACCCCTTGAAGTCCTTACACAAAAAGACATCTTTGTTGTAGCACAAACTGTATGAAGTTTCAGAAATGATTTGGTAATTGACGGGCAATAATGCACGTCGCATTTGGTCGAGTACGCCGCAGAATTGCCCTACTACAAACAGAAAACCGGTTCGTAGTAGTGCGATTTATCGCACGTTGAGAAGTTACCGAATTAAAAAATTAATCTTTATTTATGGTTATATAGATAAGCGGACATTCGCGAAGGTCTTGTACCACAAACTGTTAGTTTGTGTCGCTGGTGCACCCTTCAGTCCGATAGGAATGGCATGTTTGTAGCAAATCTCCCATACTGTCTTTTAGCCCTGTAAGGGCGGTATCTCTATAGCAAATAGTCAAATTTTGGATTTGACAAACAGCCTCAAATACCCTATAATCATATCAATTTTCTCGCATAAAATAACAGGCAGGCGCAAGTGAAATGAACCAAACTGATTTCCTTCAAATCGGACAGCAGAAGGGCTATATTGAACTCCTCAACGAAGGGACAACAATCCACTACATCACTCCGAATAAAAAAGACAGATTTACCGACCCCGAAGAACAAGTCCGTGCCAGATTTTACGTCGAGTTAATCGAGTATTTCCAATACTCCCCAAACCGAATAGATTTAGAAGTACAGGTTCCACGCAGAACGCCTTCCGATCGCGCCGATATTGTCGTCTTTCAAGATGATGAAAAGAAAGATCCCTTCATTGTGGTTGAATGCAAAAAGGACGGAATCTCTGAAGCAGAATTCGATCAGGCAATTGAACAGGCTTTTGGCAATTGTAACTCTTTAGGTGGATATTACACCGCTGTCATTGCAGGGAATACGCGGCGTTCTTTTGATGTCAAAAACTATAAACCGGGCGAACGCTCCGAAAATATCATCGCCGATCCACCCATTGGATACGGCAAAGTTCAAGAATGGCGGTTTCTGAAAGGTGTCCCGAATTCGGAGCTTACTGTCATCGAAAGGAGCGATCTCATCCGTGTGCTTGAGAAATGCCACGATACACTCTGGCAAGGTGGGAAATTTGCGCCTACACAAGCATTTGACGAACTCGCCAAAATCCTTTTCATCAAAATCCGAGATGAAAAGAAAGCAAGACGGGACGGTGAACCCTACGATTTTCAAATAAAAACGCATGAAACCTCAGAATCCGTTGCCAATCGCATTAACGCACTCTATCAGGAAGCAAAAGCGCAAGACCCAGAGGTATTTACTGAAAATATTGAGATTGATGAAAATCGACTGTTTTCTGTTGTCAATCACTTGCAAGGGATTAGTCTCAACCAGACCGATTTAGACGTGAAAGGTGTTGCTTTTGAGCGATTCTTAGGCAACTTTTTCAAGGGCGAAATCGGGCAGTTTTTCACGCCTCGCGAAGTGGTTGAGTTCATGGTTGATATGGTTACGCCTCACCATGAAAATTTAATCCTTGATCCCGCCTGCGGTTCGGGCGGTTTTTTGTTGCATGCCATGGATTACATCCGCAAGCAGGCATCTGACTACTACGAGGAGGGAAGCCGCGAACACTATACCCACTGGCACGATTTCGCCGAAAAGCGACTCTTCGGAATTGAAGTCAACGACTCAATCGCTCGTGTTGCGAAAATGAATATGATTATCCACGATGATGGGCATAGCAACGTCATTAGCAACGATGCGCTCGTCGGTTTCGACAACCTCTACAACCAGCACAGAGAATTTGAAGAAGATAAATTTGATGTAATCCTTACCAATCCACCTTTCGGGGCAGTCATCAAACAATCCGAATTACCGTATCTTAAAAATTACGAACTCGGCAAAGGAAATGCCTCTCAAAAGACTGAAATTCTATTTCTTGAACGTTGTTTCGATTTCCTCAAGTGGGAAACTGGAAAACTCGCCATTATCCTACCCAATGGTATCTTAACCAATTCCTCATTGCAATACGTCCGGGACTACATTGAACGCCACTTCCAAATTCTCGCTGTCGTTTCACTGCCACAGATTGCCTTCTCACATTACGGTGCGGGTGTGAAAACGTCCATCTTATTTCTCCGAAAGTTCTCGAAACAGGAATATGAACGTTATCAAGCCGCCATCAATCAAATTACTAAAAAGAACGAAGCGATTTATGTGCCTCAGATCACGGCACTTGAGGATGAACGTAAAGCAGAATTATTAAAAGGTTCTCCAAAACAAGCTTTCACGATGGAGACTTTTAGACCGAAATTCCAAGAGAGCTTGGACAAAATTGATACCCTAAATCAGAAACTTGACAAAGCACCAACGAAAAAGGTGCAAACCCTCCGCTCTCTTTTCTTCCCGGAAATGGAGCCTACACCTATCACAGAATTTGAATTGTTTGACACGCAAACCGCACGGGCGGAACTTAAAAAACAGACAAGCGAATTGAACGCACTGGAGAAAGAATACAAAGCAGCGTTTAAGGCAGCAGCCGAACCGGAGTGGGAGAGCCAAATCAAGTCGGAATACAAAGAGAAGATTGACGTTGTTAAAGAGGAATGGGCAGATAAAAACGCAGCGGACATCCGCGAATGGGTTCGAGAAAACGCCAATCATCCCATCTTTATGGCGATTGCTGAGCGCATCGGCTATGACGCAACGGGACGCAAAGACGATGTTAACGACCTTGATACCATCCACGCTGCGTATCGAAAATTCACCGAGAACCCAGATTTTTTCGCGTAAGCCCCGATAGAGAAAATCAAATTTTTCTTACCTATCGGGGCGATATTTTAGGTAGGTTGGATCCGAATTACATAAAAAATATTTCCTATATCAATAATGTCAATACGCGTTACCCGTTAGTTCCATTAGGTAGTTTGCTCATGGAACCACCAATGGTATGGTGCGAACGAGATAGCAGTAAACGGCGATCCTCAAACGGATGTGCGATATATTCGGATTACCGACATCGATGATCATGGAAACCTCCGAGGTGATGATTGGAAAACAGCAAAGAGAATTGATAAAAAATACGCTCTTGCTCGGAATGATCTTTTGTTTGCCAGAAGCGGTGCAACAGCAGGTAAGGCGTTTATCCATAAAAGAGAAGATGGTGAGGCTATCTTTGCGGGATATTTAATTCGTTTCAGATTTGATGAAACGCGTGTAAATCCTTTCTTTGTGTTTTACTATACCCTTTTGAGTCGATATAGGCTTTGGGTGCAGATAATACAAAGACCATCAGGACAACCGAATATCAACTCAAGGGAATTTAAGGCGTTTGAAATCCCTCTCCCACCCCCAAGTATTCAAAATCACATCGTTACCATCATGAAATTTGCTTATGCCCAGAAAAAGCAAAAAGAACAGGAGGCAGAAGCACTTTTGGATTCAATTGATGATTATGTGTTGACAGCGTTGGGAATTGAGATGCCAGAGGCGGACGAAAGAAAGTGCTTTGTAATTAATGCTAACGAAACGGTTGGTAGACGGGTTGATTCATTCTACTACCAATCTAAATTTAGAAGCGTTGATCAAATTATGGAAAACGTGCAGTTTGATGTTTTCAATTTGGGTGCCTTGATAAACGAAATTTCCAGTGGTGCTACCCCAAAAGTTGATGAAAACTATTATACGGATTCGTCTGGTATTCCGTTTTTAAGAGTCCAAAATGTTACCAATTACGGAATTGATTTGAGCGATGCAAAATTCATCACACGGGAAGTTCATAACGGCATGCTTAAACGTTCGCAACTAAAAAAAGACGATCTGGTATTTACGATAACTGGTAGAATTGGAAGTGTCGCGGTTGTCCCAGATAACTTTGAAGGAAATATAAATCAGCATTCTGCTCGATTCCATCTTAAAAATCAGATTACAAACATTACCATCAACCCCTATTACGTTGCAGCTTTTCTTAACTCCCAACTTGGTAAATCTTTGGCTATTAGAGAAGTGACGGGTGGCACCCGCCCCGCTTTGGACTATAAGGCTCTTAAATCCCTCAAAATTATTCTTCCGCCAATTGAACTTCAAAATGAAATCGTCACAGAGATTAAAAATTGCTTTACAAAAGTTTCGGAGCTGAGACGCGAAGCCGATGCAGTTGTGGAACAGGCGAAAGAGAGAGTTGAGCGGATTTTACTGCGATAGTTCTAACCCAATCTGCTATTCGCCAGTTTTGAGCATTTCAACAAAGTGTTTCAAGTAATTTAGTACTCCATCGGAGTGTTATGTGTCTTATGTAATGCATCTGCTGAAATATCTATGTAGGAATGTCTAATTTCTCTTGCCTGTGTAAAGCAAAATACTACTCCTCTGTTATCAGATTCAATTGAAATCTGTCCACCTTGCACGTTATCATTAATTTCAAGTAATTCGCATTGTGGGAGTAGCAATGGCATAAACCGTCTGAACCGCGGATTACGCGGATTATGCTCCAACGGAGCGATATGTCTGTAGCACTATGCTCGCGACATTAGCGGAAGGTATTAATCGGAGGTTTACAGAATTTTCTGGGAAATTACCATGAAAAAAAGAAAAAGACGTTCTAAAACACCAAGAAGACATCATTTTAAACCTAGATGGTATTTAAATGGATTTTCTATATGTGGCAAACAAAATTATTGTCATGCAATGAATGTTGCTTCAGGAAAACCATTACATAGCACTAATGTAATTAATTTAGGGGTCGCAAAACATTTTTTTAGAATTGCAGACGACTTCGCCGGGCTTGAGCCTGCTACTGCTGATTTTGATAACCTAGCAAGCCAAGTCTTTTCACAAATAATTTTAGAGGATGCCTTGCTGTGTAATGAAAATGATTTCCAAATTGTTCAAGAATTTATGGCAAGAATGATGGCTTTTGATCTTGTAAGTCATAATTCCATAATAACAGCTGCAAAAACTCTTTGGCCTGAAGATGTAACCAAAAATGATGATGTAGAAACAGTACCAATGCAGCTCTGCTACTTGCTTGAGTTTAGAGGCGTTATAAATAATCTAAATTATAAATTGTTAGTTGCAGACAAAGATAACTGTTTTATTTGTCCAGACAGTGTGTATTTTACAACAACACGCGATGGCCAATTGCATTTTTACTTCCCATTAAATAAAAAAATATGTTTGTACGGGTGTTCTTCAAATCAAGATTTTCATTATCCTAATCCTCTAACCTCATCAGTAAATACCTTATTATTTTTACACAGCCACAAATTCGTTTATTTTTCTGATTGGGATTTAAAAATTCATAATGGCATTGATGAAGTACCGATACAAAGTTTCATAAACACAGGAGTAGATGGTATGCTAGAATCTTGGATATCAATCAACGATCATGTAGTTCACCCGGGTAAAGAACAAGTGCTTAATTTTTCCATATACCAAAGCCATGTTCCTGTAGAGGCAGAGGTGGCATCACATAATTATATACGTAATTTAATCCAAAAAATTGAAGGTAATCAATAGAATCATGTATACCTACAAAACGCAAATTGAAAAAACCTCCGCTGCATCAATAGCTAAACACATCAGGCGATTCAACGGAACATTATGAAAAAGGAAGTCAACTTTGTCAGAGCCAATTTCTTGCGTATATCGTTTGACGAGTCCACTGGCATCAAAGTAGAAATAATACACACCTATTTCTCGCGTTCTTCAATAATCGCACGGCTAAACTCATTATCCTCAGCGCGGATGCCGTGACGTGCCATACGCTTGCGAAGTTCCTCAAGCGGCATGAGTTGTATGTCGGCGATGCCGAGATGTTCACGCATTTTCTGAAGAATTTCTGCCTCAGATGGCTTGTGGGTGGTATCAAGGTCGGACAGTATGTTCACTGTCTGGCGATTTTTCGGACCCCCAGCGATCGACGCATCAACGAGCTGCGAAAGTTGCAGTCGCATCTCCGCAACGGCTTTCTCTAACCGAGCTAATCTTTCTGTTAATGTTTCAAGCGTCTCTGTCATGAGAACCTCACTCCTTACGTAACCGCAAAGTTGGTCTTATTATAGTCTACCTATCCAAAGCAGCATATCTCCACTAAAAGTATTATAGCACAGACAAAGCGTCCGGGTCAAAAAGAATCCCGATTTCATTTATCCCGTCTTTCTGTAATTCCGTGCTCTTCGCAATACTCCCGAATAATCGGCAAAAAAGCATCAGCATATTTTTCACATTTCGCAGGACTTACGCGATCAATCTGCATAAACGCTTCTTCAGTTTGCGGAAAATAAGTCGCCATCTCTTTCAGTGTCTTGTCCCAGAAGATGACAAATGCCGAAACCCCTTCCTCCTCAGCAATCGTTTTCCGCTTCTCTCGAAGTCGTTCAAAAAGCTCCAGGTCGTATTCATTCGATTCCGAAGAGGTCGTTTTAGAAGTATTCGGTATCTCAGTTCTATGCTTGGCTGAATCTGTTCCATGTGTCTTGAAGTATTTACGGATAATTGGTAAAAAGACATCAGCGTATTTTTCGCATTTCGTGGGGCCCACACCCGGCATCCGCCTAAAGGATTCTTCAGATGTCGGAAAATAGGTCGCCATCGCCTGCAGTGCTGTATCGTGAAAAACTTCGTAAGGTAGTACGTCCGCCGCCTCGGTGATTCTGTTTCGTTCAGTCCGAAGTAACTCAAAAAGTTGCGGAGAATATTCAGGCGATACCTCGGATGCCGCAGGGTTTGTTGACTCCACCGAAAATCCCCAAAATTGATCGCCTCCGTTAAGCACCCCCCAACCTTTTTCTGTCAAGCGAAGACTGCCGTGTCGCGCATCGCGTTCAAGGAGTTTGTGTTGGAGGAATTGAAGAGACAGATATCGCCATTCTGCTTTACTGTACTTTGTGCCAATCCCGTGTGTGGAAAGCCTATCATGTCTGTTCTCAAGAATCTTTTTCCGGCGTGAACCTCGCAGGACATCGATAATATAGGCTTCTCCAAACATCTGTTTTGTCCGAAAGACACAGGAAAGAAATTTTTGCGCTGGAATCGTCAAGTCAATCCGTTCCTTTTCCGACTTGCAGCAGTTGTCACACATGCCACAATTATCGTTCTCGTACTGTTCCCCGAAGTAGGCTAACAACACTTTTCGACGGCATGCCAGTGAAGTTGCCCACGAAACAAGCGTCTGGGATCGTTCTTGTCGTCCCTCCCTTTCGGATGGTGCCCCCTGTTCAATAAAGTGGTTAATAGTGTCTACGTCCCCATAACTGAATAGTAGTAGACAATCTGCTGGAAGTCCATCACGCCCGCTGCGACCAATCTCCTGATAGTAGGATTCCGGCTCCTTCGGCAACCCAGCGTGTAGTACGAAACGAACATCCGCTTTATCAATACCCATCCCGAAAGCGATTGTAGCGACGATGACCTGAATATCCCCATTGATGAAAGCGTCCTGATTGTGTTTACGGGTTTCATCATCCAGATCTCCATGATACGGAAGTACAGAAATTCGTCTGACAATTAGATCCCGACACAATGATTTAACTTGTTTTATCGTTTGACAATAGATAATACCGGATTCTTGGCGGTGCTTATGAAGAAACGCAACGGTCTGATCCAGCAACTCAATTTTCGGCTCAACGGCGATGAAAAGGTTTTTCCGATCAAAACTACCAATGAACGCATTTCCCTCATCAAACTTGAGCAATTTTTTGATGTCCGTTTGAACGCGTGGGGTCGCAGTTGCTGTGAGGGCAAGACAAACAGCACTTTGGAATCGCTCCCGAATGGAGACCAGTTGTCGGTATTCTGGACGGAAATCGTGTCCCCACTCCGAAATACAGTGCGCTTCGTCAATCGCGAGGCAGGCGACATCTGATTCGTCAAGCATCAGAAGTATTTCAGGTCGGACAAGCGTTTCAGGTGCGAGGTAAAGAAGTTTTATTTTTCCTTGTTTGACACGCTGCATTATCGTTTTCTGTTCTGAATAGTTGAGAGTGCTGTTGAGGAAGGCTGCGCGGATACCTCTGTTTTGCAGTTGCATCACCTGGTCCTGCATGAGCGAAATCAATGGTGAAACAACTACCGTCATGCCATCAAAAATGAGTGCAGGCAATTGATAACAGAGCGACTTTCCACCGCCCGTTGGTAGAACAATCAAGGCATCTCGCCTTTTGAGGATGTGGTCAATGATGTCCTTCTGGAATGGACGAAACGCTTCATGTCCGAACACGTTTTGGAGAATCTCTAAGGAGTTTTGTAGAGGTGTTGGGAGTGGGAGCGGTTTTTCTTCATCAAGTGGTTTTTCTTCTTTCTGTTTTCCATCTTCGAGGAACCACCCAGAGAGTTGCGCGTAGTGTCGTTCTTCAGCATCGGGTTCGCCTTTCGGTCGCCATCGATGTGCTAACGATACACGTAGGAGTGTTCCCGCAGGGATTGTCTCAACCGGTTCTTGGAAACCGACGAAAGTGAGCGTGCAACCACCATTTTCGGTAGGGTAGCGATACCGTATGCGTCTGCCTTCTGTATCGCGGATGAGCGGCTGATCCGGTCTCCAAAACGTTGTACTGTAGTTCGGTACATCATCCTCGGTAGGCATGTAAAGCGAGCCGCTACTTGTGGTTTTCAATAAGCCTTCATAAAGTTCTTGGGGATGCCCAGTTTTCGGTGGCATTAAGAGTTCAATAGCACTCACTAACTCTTTCAGAGCTTTCGCGGGGTGTAGAAGCCTCTTTTTGTAGACGACGATGTTTTCATTATGAGGTGGAATTAGTGAAGTTTCAGGTTTAGCCGTTATCTCCCAGATTTCACCGATGTTATATTCCCGATTCGCACCGTCATGCGGGTCAGCGTTAAATGGAATCAGTCGAACACTTTTCCCTGTCTCCGTAATACCACCGATGCATGCCCCACCCCCCATCCGAGTTTTCGCAACAATAAGTACTCTCACGGTAAAATATCTTCGACCTCCAAATTAAATGTTTGCGCTAACTTATCCGCTACCAATGAGCGGTGACATGCTTCAGGGGCAGTTTCCACACAAAAGAGCGCAACGACTTTGGCATCAGATTCCAATTCATCCAAAAGACTTTGCGGTTCAAACGCAGTGAGGCATTCGGTGTGATAGGCTTCAATAAATGCTTTTCCCAAAGCAGTACGTTTGCGTTTAGCAGTTTTCGTCGCTTTGTCTGCCGCTGCCTGTTTTTCTCGAACAGCTTTTGTCGGTCCGAGGTCTTTACGATAGATGTATCGGATACCGAATTCAGCGAGTCGCGTTTGCAACCGTATGCTATTCGCGAATGCATAAGTTGACCCGCGGACACCACGGCGACTACGGATATCGCAGAATGTATCAACCCCAGCGTCGCATAAAGCCTCAAAAAAACTGGACTCGTCGAATCCGTACACGCCAATGGTAACAATTTTGATTTGCATAGTGGCTTAAATTAAGAGTATTTTTTTCGAGAATGAAATGTCTCGGCACCAAACATCGACAATTGTCCGCCTGTCAGTCGTTCGATAACTTGCGCCTGCGTCAGTTGCTCACCAGTTTCGTCGATATGCATGACCGCTATATCTTCATTCGTGAGGGTTACACCGATGAGTTTACAACGGTGGCACGTCTCCGGTTTTCCCTCGCTACACATCAGGACAATGGATTGCTGTTGCGAAAAGGCAGTCCGAAGGCGTTGGATACCGTGCTGGTAGGATTCCGTGGCTTTGACCTTTTCGTAATCAACTTTTCCGTTGACGTAGCACGTTTCATCGTCCGGTCTGCCGCCGAGTGTATCCCCCATGAAGATATAGCGGATCCCGTGCTGTTCCAATGTTTTCGCGAGCGGTGCTTTCGAGAATTCCGGTTTATAGCGGGAATAGGGTGCTGAACGGACATCAATGAGATAAGCAATCTGGTGGGCATGTAGCAGCTCAATGAGTTCCTCTATCGAACGACTTCCATAGCCTATCGTGTAAATTGGAGTGAGGACAGATGAGTGTTCCATGATGAATATATAGTATCACAGGATCCCCGAAAAAACAATCGAATATTCTTGTTTAGGCGAGGCTATTTAATTCTTCAAATTCCCAACAGGTTTGGGAGGGCGAACATCTAAAAAATCCTGCAAATCCTATAGTTCTGTAAATCCTGATTCTGACGTACCACTGTCCATTGCTAACCACTATCTGCCAATTGCTAAAAATCATTTGAATTTCAGAAAAATATCCTGTATAATTCCCTTAAACCTAATAATATCTAAGAAAAAATCAAAACACAATCTGGCAGAATAGCCATTAGCAATCAGATATAGGCTATAAAGCAAACATAGTAAGTGTAATTAAATTGCTGATCGCTGAAAGGGTTGCGTAGCAACCCGATCTGATGGCTGACTGCTACTTGGAGGTGTCCATCATGTTTTGGGGTTTCTTTGACCACTGTATTTCGTGTTCCTCGCACCAGGACTCGCGTTGTCCCTATACGCAACGTTTCGCACAAAATCAACTTTCTCAAAATACGCAAAAATCGGTTCACGGAGCGGATTGACAGGCGCACAAGCCGCGCAACTCATGCTGAATAAACACGGTGTCAGCGGCGTGCGGATTGAACGCTCCGGCGGATTTTTAACCGACCATTACGATCCACGCGAGAAAGCACTACGACTTTCCGAAGATGTCTATTCAAGCCAATCGCTCTCCGCAATAGGAGTCGCCTGCCATGAAGCAGGGCACGCCATGCAGGACGCACACGGCTATGCGATGCTAAACCTACGCACTGCCCTCGTGCCTGCGACGAACTTCAGTTCAACTTTTGCATATATCGTAATGATAGCAGGATTCTTCCTCCAGATGGCGGGCTTGATACTCATAGGTGTTGGACTCTTTACGGTAGGCGTTGTTTTTTCTTTGATCACACTTCCCGTTGAATGGGATGCAAGCAGACGCGCCAGGATTGCAATAGATGAAGCCGGAATGCTCTCACCTGAAGAAAGTCGACATGCCAGCAAAGTCCTAAACGCAGCGTTCTTGACCTACGTCGCTGCAGCAGTGACAAGCCTCCTGACTCTGGTCTATTATCTATTTCGGTTAGGTGTCTTGGGGGGCGGGGATGAATAATCGGTAGTTGTTGGTTATAAGTTGTTAGTTATAAGTTAAAGAGGGAGTTTGTAAAATTCGCCACTTCTTGGAGTACTCCAAGTTGGGAGAGATTGTTACAAAAATGGCTCTTAACTAACCACTTATAACTTATAACTAACCACTAACAACTATTCACCTTTGCTTGCAATATCAACCCCTGGCCATTGGTCGTCTTGTTCCGTAATATCAACGACAATACCATCAGGGTCTTCCACTTTGAAAGCAACCGAGGGGAGATCGTCCGAATTCGGATCGTAAGGTTTACTGCCATCTAAACCTTCCCAGGTAATCTCGAAACCGAGGTCTTCACACCGCGCTGCCGCCTCTCGCAAATTCGGGACACGAACACCGATATGTAGATAGTCCAGCATACCGCCGACATGCTTCGGACGGTCAGGTCCGCCGTGCTGAAAGACGCGGAAGTTATGATAACCATCCGTGAGATCGTAGCAGCCGTTCATTGTTGAAAAGACGCGCAAGCCGAGGGCATCGCGCCAGAAGCGGATACTCTTTTCCAAGTCCGTCGTGCGGACACCAATGTGTACAAGTGTTGTTGACATGAGAGATCTCCTTATTTGTAGTGCAAACTTTTAGTTTGCGACTTATAGGACACAATCTATGGTAAACCTTAGAATTAATTGGACACTCTGAGTTGGCGAGGTTAGGAAACCTCGCCAGCGGTAGAGGGCGGCCCGTCTTCACTGAAAGGTCTGTTTATTTATCTGGTTTACCATAAATGAAGATTAACTTATTAATTGGGTAATTTCTAAACGTGCGATAAATCGCACTACTACGAACAGACCCGTTTGTAGTAGGGCAATTCTGCGGCGTACTCGACCAAATGCGAAGTGCATTATTGCCCGTCTTTTACCGAATTATTTTTTGAATTTCATAAAGATTGTGCTACAAGAAACTTACGGGTTCTAAAAAATACACGCAATGTGTTTCTTAAGACTTTAGATCCAGACAGTCGGTTCACGGTTTTCGGCGCGGTGTTCGTAGAGAAGTTTAACATCATCTGGTAGTTTATCGAACGTCTCGCCCGGAATCATTGCAGTATTCACACCGAAGAGTTCCAAATTGAGCCACCACGGTGCATATCGAACAACAACAGCAGTCCGTTTCCCCGCGCTCGGATTTTCTGCGTTAGAATGCCAAATCCGGCTATCCATGATAAGAACGCTGCCCGCACTACCGGTGGCTTGCAATTCACCATCAAGGGGGTTCCGATCACCGATACCGTCTTCTTTGCCTCTCGGATTCCGAAGGTCTACATGCGTCTTCGGAACAATCCATGTGCCGCCGTTTTCCGTCGTGAAATCCGAGAGCATCCAGAGCGTCGTAATACCGATAACCGCACTCGGAAAGGGTTGTGGAATGTGCCATTTCTGGTTCAGATCGTATGGAAAATCGGAGTGATATGCACGCACCAATTCATAATGCGGTGGACGAATCTTGTATTCCGTCTGAGAGATCCGTACCTGTGGTCCCAACAACTGCTGGATAGCAGCGAGGAGCCGCGCATTCGCCAGGTGTTCAGCAAATTTCGGCATAAAACTGATAACATTGCGTTCCCATCTGCCGTTCTCTTTGCTGAATTCGTTATAGTCAACTTCTGAGGTTTCGACCTCTTCACGAACCGCGTCAACAACATCGGCGGGAATAGCGTTCTCTAAGACGCACCAACCTTCTTCCCGCAACTGCGTGACATAAGGTTCGACTGCTTCTAATAGGTTGTCGGTTTCCATTGGAATCTCCTTACACGTTATGAATCGCAACCGGTTTCTCGTTCGCGGTTATAACGGACTGCTGTCTTGATGAGAGGCGCGAGTCGCATGACCTTGCCAAGTGAACCGATGACGCCAATCTCACGGGTCGTTAGTGCACCCATGACGTTGAGTTCACCCGTCCAAAATTTGTAGGCAACGTCGCCTGTCATCGTGAGTTCAACATCGGGGTCGACATCTTCACAGATGCCGCGAGCAATTGTCCATTCGCCATTCGCTGCCGTTAGCGTCATTGTGCAGTCGGGTTGGGTGTAGTTGAACTGAACATGTAGGTTCAACGACTTGAGTGCGGCTTGTGCTTCTGGAAGCGTAGCGATTTCTTCAAAGAGTTCACTAATATAACTATAGAGTTGGTCAGGTGCTTCAAATATAGCCATGATTTGTGCTATAACATAGCATAATAACAGACTGGAGGTCAAATTAAAAAAATGAATCCATTGAAAAAATTTCCTGAACACGATGACTTTGTTTCGCGGGCTATTGCCTACGCGTCTCCAATCGGATGTATCGGTATAGTTGCGGCGGATGAGGATCACATTTCGCATCTTTTCTTTGCTGATGGCTTTCCATCCGATGAACCCTCCCACCTTCGAGTTCAGTATCCGGTGCTGACGCGTATGGCGGAGCTCCTTGACCGATATTTTGCTGGTCAACCGTTTGATACCGCCACGCTCCCGGTCCGAGTAGAGGGCGGAACTCGCTTTCAGAATGAGGTCTGGGATGCTATCCGACAGATTCCTCACGGAGAGGTACGGAGCTACAGGTGGATCGCCGAAAAGATAGGGAACCCGAAGGCTGTTAGAGCTGTCGGCAGTGCGGTCGGTGCAAATGCTATTTCTATTTTTATCCCGTGTCATCGGGTCATTAGAAGCGACGGGACATTGGGGGGCTACGGTGGTGGTATAGAACGGAAACGCCAACTCTTAGCACTTGAAGGTTATAAGATAAAAAAATAGACGTTCTCTTGCAGGCACGTTAAAAGAGTCGGGATTACAAATCCCTCCTACAGGAGTTTTTTAGTGACATCTCAGAAAAATTTAGGTAAAGCAACCCAAGCCATCCATGCGGGTGAAACGTCGAAAGACACCGCCGAAAAAAGTGGAACCCCGTTGTTACCACCCATCTATCAAAACAGCACGTTCCGATTCGCAACGGCTGCTGAATGTGCAGAAGCATTCCAAGATGAAGAAAGCGGTTACGTCTACACCCGTTGGGGCAATCCGACACAGGATATATTAGAGGAGAAACTCGCTGTCCTTGAGGCAGGTGAAGCTGCACTCGCAACGGCATCGGGAATGGGGGCGGTCAGCACAGCACTGCTCACCGCTTTGGTTGATGGTGGGCATGTGGTGGCTATGGAGAATCTCTATTCCGCTACGTTCCAAATCCTTAATGAAGACCTTCGGCGGTTCGGGATTGAAACAACGTTTGTTGATGCCACAGACCCGACGCAAATTGCGCGCGCCATCAAGGCGGATACGAAGGTGCTCTACCTTGAGAGTCCGACAAATCCGCTCTTAAAACTCGTGGACTTGCGGAAGTCTGCCGAGATCGCGAAAGCACACGGGATAACTTCAATCATTGACAATACATTTTCAACGCCGTGCGGACAGCAACCGATTCCACTCGGTATCGACGTTGTCGTTCATAGTATGACGAAGTATCTAAGCGGCAACGGGGCGGTTGTTGCCGGTGCGATTGTCGGAGAAAAGACGTTCATTACGCGTGCGAAAGAAGGGGCGTTGCGTAACTTTGGAGCAGTCATCAGTCCGTTCAATGCGTGGCTAACACTACATGGCATCGCGACGCTACCGTTGCGCTATACACGACATTGTGAAAATGCGGGACGCGTCGCGGCGTTCCTTGAGGCGCACCCAGCGGTAACGTGGGTCCGTTATCCCGGTCTGCTCAGCCACCCACAGCATGAACTCGCCAAGTGCCAAATGGATGCCTTCGGTGGTATGATAACGATGGAACTCAAAGGTGGACACACTGCCGGTGAAAGCCTTGTAGATCAACTTCAACTCTGCTCACTCGCCGTCAGTTTGGGAGACGTACGCACCCTCATCTGCCATCCTGCCTCAACAACGCATTCACATGTACCAGCAGAAATTAGACACCGCACCGGCGTTACAGATGGCTTGGTCAGAATTTCTATTGGGCTGGAAGATGTTGAGGATATTCTTTCAGACTTTGCGCAAGCCTTAGAGTCCTGTACCTCTTAAGTTCTGAATATACGTTTCGCTGATACTGTTTGAAGGGTGTGCGCCTTCTTTATGTGGTTCCGCAAATTGGGTGAGCAGTTTCCGATATGCCTCGACCGCTAACTCTGTATCGCCGTTGTCTTCGTAAATTTTGCCAACCCAATATTGCGCTTGTCGGCGGTTGTCGTAATCGTATGTGCTGTTATCGGCAACCTTTTGATATGCCTCAATAGCGCTCGCCATATCTTGGTTAGCGTAGGCGATTTGCCCGATATAAATTTGGGAGTTCGCAGCATTTTCGTTGCGAGGATACAAATCGATCGCTGTTTCAAGTTGGGCGATGGCTTCGTCATACTTTCCGAGTCTTTCATAAGCCCAGCCTCTATAGAAGTGAGCATCTTGCCCGGCTTTTGCGTCTGGATACATATCAATAACTGTCTGGTAGGCTGCTACCGCCTCCTCATATTTACCTTCCGCGAGATGGGTCTGCGCAATACCGAAACTCGCAAGCGGTGCCAAGATCGGATCACCGGAATCAACGACATTTGTGAATTCCACTCGCGCGTTTTCGTATTCTTGTTTCTTGAGATAAATTTCGCCAGTAACGTACAGAATCTGGTAGAGGAGTGGACTATCGCTAAAGGGTTCACGGAGCGTATCCAGTTGTGCGAGCGCGATGTTCAATTCACCTTTACCGTAGTAGCACATCGCTGTGTTAAACTGCGCCTGCTCCGAGAGTTCACTCCCTGGATACGCCGTGATTAATTGATTGTAAAGTGTCAATGCGCGGTCGTAGTATGCTGCGAGTGACTCCAGTGTTCCCGTCCGTTTTAACTCCTCCGCAATCTGGTAAGAGGCGAAAGCGATGGCGTACATCGAATCGTCTGCCAACTCGCTATCTGGGTAATTGTTAATGAGTCGGCGAAAGAGGGCAAAAGCCTCTTCATCTGTACGTGGGATACGCGAGGCGAGTTGATAGATAGCATCATCTGCCCAGAGGCTGTCGGGGTATTTCTCAAAAACTTCACGATAGGCAGCTCGGACTTTCCGCAAACGGTTTTTGTCTGGCTCATCTAATGTTATCGGTGGATTGTCGAGTGTCTGTGCTTCTGTCCATGCTTTGTCGGCGTTGTCGTAATAGTGGGCATAACTTTCACTCTTATTCGTGACGCGCCCCAACCAGAATCCACCAGCAAGGGCAACAATAACACAAATTTCTGCGATTATAAACTTTTTCATCTCTTTTCTCCTTGGCGAGTATTTATTTCAACTATGTTAGCACAGTTCTTGAAATGTGTCAAGCACGATTTAGTGTAGCAATATAGCAAATTTTGTGCCGATTCTGAAAACACTCGACGGGTGAGATATTGTAGAAGATGATCCAGGGGGCACTGCACAAAACGGAACAAACTTTATACCCAGTTGCCCGAAATCGTGCAGACTTGACTAACATTAATTCTCTTGACAACATAAGGAGACTATGATAGAATGTGTGAAAGTATAGCAGTCGCTTTTCTTCTGAAAAGAAAGGCGTAAATCAGATTTGATAAAATTGTTAGCGATTATAATAGACCTTAATCAAACAGCCTCTAAAATCGAGGCACACTAAAAAGAGAGGATTTTTGTGCGCAAATTTTTGTTTCGCATTTCCGCATTCGTTTTCGTAATTTCATTAATGATCCCATTACTCGCAAGCAGCGATGAAGGGGTTCTGGAAAGAGTTAAAAACAGGGGACGGCTCATTTGTGGGGTCCACGGTAGCCTGCCCGGCTTCGGGTTCCTCAATGAAAACGGTGAGTGGACCGGCTTTGATGTAGACTATGGGAGAGCCATTGCTGCTGCCGTGCTTGGTGATCCGAGCAAAGTAGAATTCGTGCCATTGAAAGCACCTGAGCGGTTTCCCGCCTTGCAGACAGGCGAAATAGATGTCTTAATCCGAAATACAACTTGGACGCTTACGCGTGATACCCAAGTCGGCGCGGATTTCGCACCCCCAACCTTTTATGATGGACAAGGGTTTATGCTGCCGAAAGAACTCGGTATCACCTCCCTTGAGGAATTGGCAGGCGCAAGTATCGGCGTGACGGCAGGTAGCACCACCGAGTTAAATTTGACGGACACGATGCGGGCTTTAGGGGTTGATTTCAACCCAGTCGTCTTTGAAGAAATTGATACCCTCTATAACAGCTATGAACAGGGACGTTGTGACGTGGTAACCTCTGATAAATCTCAGCTCGTCGCACGCCGTCAAGTGCTCAAAGACCCAGAAGCGCATGTTATACTTGAGGCGACCATCTCAAAGGAACCCCTCGGACCTGTTACCGTCCATGGCGATAACAAATGGAACGATGTTGTGAGTTGGGCGGTTTACGCCACCTTTTTCGCTGAAGAACACGGAATCACACAAGCCAATATCAATACCTTTGAAACCCAGAACCCCGAAATCCAACGGTTCTTAGGCAAAACCGGCGATATCGGAGAGAAACTCGGTTTGTCGAAAGATTGGGCGCATCAAGTCGTTTCCGCTGTCGGCAACTACGGTGAGATCTTTGAACGCAACCTTACGCCCCTGGGTCTACCCCGCGGGGTCAATAAACCGTGGACGCAAGGCGGACTCCTCTACGCAATGCCGTTCCGCTAAAGGTGTATTAGCAGGCAGCAATCGGAGCTAACAACTGACGACTCCTAAAAAATGGCACTGAATTCTACGACAATCCCTTTCTGGCGAGATGTTCGCGTCCTACGCGTGCTGCTCCAAGTCCTTTTTCTCATTGGCGTTCTGCTCTTAGCGGGTATCCTCTACGCAAATATGCGCAGCGGATTGAACGACCTTGGGCTAACGCTCAACCTCGATTTTCTGGGGAGTGAAGCCGGGTTCGATATCTCCGAAGGGATTGAATACGAGCCTTCAGATACGTATCTCAAGGCGTTTTGGGTGGGCGTCGTGAACACCCTAAAGGTGAGTCTCATCGGGATTGTCTGTGCAACAATTCTGGGGCTTATTGTAGGTATTGCGCGCCTTTCGAGCAACTGGCTTATCCGAACTGTCGCTGCGATCTACGTCGAATGTTTTCGGAACATTCCGCTGCTACTCCAGATACTTTTTTGGTACACTGCTGTTATCCTTCAACTGCCGAGAGTTCGGGACAGTATTTCACTGTTCGGAGATGTTTTCATTAACCAGCGCGGGGTCTACCTGCCCGCGCCTGAACCCACTTCGGGTTTGAGGATATGGGGTGTCTATCTTCTCGTAGGTCTTATCGTCGCAGCAATCCTCTATGTGCTACGGGCAAGGCAACTTCGCCAACGCGAGCTTCCTGGGTTTCGTGCAAAGTGGGCACTACCCGCTTTCCTCATTATCGCACTGATCGGGTGGTTTCTGACGCCAGAAAAGCCGTTTAGACTTGATCCACCTGTTTTGAGAGGTTTTAACTTCGTGGGTGGCATCAGTTTATCCCCTGAATTCTCCGCACTTTTAATCGGGCTTTCTGTTTATACGGGGGCGTTCATCGCCGAAGTCGTCAGGAGTGGAATACAAGCCGTCGTGAAGGGGCAACGGGAGGCTGCGAAAGCTGTCGGATTAAACGAATCACAAATCCTGCGGTTAGTTGTTCTACCGCAAGCCGTCCCCATCATCGTACCGCCGCTCACAAGTCAATATCTCAACCTCGCTAAAAACTCGAGTTTAGCGATCGCTATCGGTTTCCCAGATGTATTCAGCATTGGCAACACGATGATGCTCCAAACGGGGCAATCCATACCTGTGTTTGCGATGATTATGGTAAGTTATCTGATTATGAGTTTAACAACATCCGCGGCTATGAATTGGTACAATCGCTGGATTAACCGTGTTCGACGCTAAAAGTCCAACGCGTAAGAGGAACCTCGAAAATGGCCGAATCGGAGTTTACACAAGAAATTAGACCGCCTAAAAATACGATAGGTGTTTTGCCTTGGATTAAAGAAAATCTCTTTAGCTCATGGTACAATACGCTCTTAACCGTCATTGCTCTCGGTATTTTATTTTTTCTTTTAAAGGGCGTTTTCACGTGGGCATTCACGGAGGCGAAGTGGGAAGTTATCCCCGCCAATCTGCAGCTTTTTGCAATCGGTGCTTATCCGATAGCCGAAGCCTGGCGCGTTTGGATTGTCCTTTATACCGTGTGTGCGTTGACAGGGTTAAGTGGCGGAATCTGGGGCGGATTGACGCTCAGGTTTGCTGTCAGCATCGGAGGCTGCGGAATCGTATGTGCCTTTCTGTCGATGGGTATATCAATGCTGGGTTGGGCGACACGCGCATGGATACTCGGTGGTGTCGCATTACTCGCAGCCTTGCTCTTTCTCGGAACCCGTAGCGTGAGCGTATTTCCAAAGATACGCCGCTGGGTACTTGTGGGATGGATACTCTCTTTTCCTTGGACGCTGATAATGCTGCGCGGTTTTGGTGAGAATGCTGTCCTCACAACAAATTGGGGTGGACTTCTCCTGACCTTGATTCTCGCAGCTGTTGGCATCTGTTTCTGTTTTCCGCTCGGCGTCCTTCTCGCACTCGGACGGCGAAGCACTTTACCGGCTGTCAAATGGGTCTCAACTGCCTATATTGAGATAGTCCGGGGCGTGCCGCTAATCACGATCCTGTTCATGGCGCAGGTCGTGATCCCGATTTTTATGCCTGACAACATCCGCCTTGATAAAGTGCTGCGAGCGATGCTTGGGATAACACTCTTCTCTGCGGCTTACATGGCGGAGAACGTCCGGGGCGGACTTCAATCGATTCCGAGGGGACAGTATGAAGCCGCACAAGCAGTTGGGCTCAACTATCCGCTGACGATGCTGTTTATCGTTTTGCCACAAGCACTCCGTTCTGTCATACCCGCGATTGTTGGGCAATTCATAGCACTCTTTAAAGATACATCCCTCGTTACCATCGTCGGGTTACTCGACCTCTTAGGCATTGCGAAAACTGTTATCGCGAACCCCGATTGGCTCGGATTACAGGCAGAGGTATATATTTTCGTTGCGGCGATCTATTTTGTTTTCAGTTATTCGATGTCTTATGCCAGCCAAAGGATAGAGGAAGCTCTCGGTGTTGGAAAAATCTAATCAGATTCTCGTAGCATAACCCAAGTTGCTACTTACAAAATTTTAGGTAAGCAACCCCTGTTTTAAGGAAAGGCGTTCCTTCTCCAGAGAGGTTTTGTAGCGCAAACTGTTAGTTTGCGTGCTTTCTCAGACAATCTAAAAGTTTCTACAGCAATCGTGGCAACTCACGTTAGCATAAACTGTTAGTTTGTGCAATACACTGTAGGAGGGGTTTGAAAACCCCGATACTATAATGGATTAAAAAAATGTCTACGCTTGAAAACGCAACAAACGACCCTATTATCGTCTGTGAAGATGTCCACAAATGGTTTGACGATTTCCATGTCCTCAAAGGGGTTACGACCTCGTTCCGAAAAGGCGAGCGAGCTGTGATTTGCGGTCCCTCCGGATCAGGGAAGTCCACGTTCATCAGAACGCTAAACCGACTTGAAGAACATCAACGCGGCAAAATCGTCGTTGATGGAATTGAACTCACCAACGACCTCCGGAATATCGATCTCATCCGTCGAGAAGTCGGTATGGTGTTTCAACAGTTCAACCTGTTTCCGCACCTAACAAATCTACAGAATATAACATTAGGTCCCATCCGTGTGAGGAAAATGCCGAAAAGCGAGGCGGAATCAGTCGCTTTAGCTCTCTTAGAACGTGTTGATATTGCAGACCAAGCGGAAAAGTATCCCGCGGAAATTTCGGGTGGACAACAACAGCGCGTCGCAATCGCAAGGGCTTTAGCGATGGAACCCAAGATTATGCTCTTCGACGAGCCAACGAGTGCGCTTGACCCAGAGATGATTTCGGAAGTGTTAGACGTGATGCGGGAGTTAGCGCACTCCGGTATGACGATGCTTGTGGTTACCCATGAGATGGGATTTGCCCGTGAAGTCGCTGACCGAGTCCTCTTTTTCGATGAGGGGTTGATTGTTGAAGAGGCGGCACCCGCAGATTTCTTTGATAACCCGCAGCACGAACGCACGAAACTTTTCATCTCACAGACACTGCAGCATTAGCGTTTAGCCCAGGAGTCAAAGTTGCGATATAGTTTTGAATGGGATATTGAGAAAGAAAAGCAAAACAAGCGAAGGCACAGGACCTCTTTTGTACAAGCAGCAGCTATTTTTCAAGATCCAAATCAGATTACCACTTTTGATGAAGATCATAGTGATGCTGAAGACCGTTGGATAACTTTAGGTTTCGACAGAAACGGTATTTTACTGATTGTCGTGCACACTTTTGAGGAAACCGAATACTACATAAATATCCGTATCATTTCTGCTCGTAAAGCGAGTCGAGCCGAAACCAAACAATATGAGGAATTTAATCGATGAAAGCAGAATACGATTTTTCAAAAGGGGAACGCGGTAAGTTCTATAGAGCAGATGCCGTTTTCCAACTTCCTATCTATCTGGAAAAAGATGTTGATGAGTTTATGCGTCATCTCGCCGATGCTAAAGGAAAGGATGTTGGAGAGCTCGTCAATGAATTGCTCCGCCGCAATATCCAATTGATTCAGGCGATCCAATAAACAGAGGGTATCGCCTTATGCGATTGAATAACAAAGTTGCCATTGTCACAGGTGCTGGACGCGGGATTGGTAAAGCAGTAGCCCTCCGATTCGCCGAAGAAGGAGCGAAGGGCGTCGTTGATGATGTGAACGATGCTATTGGTACCGAGACCGTTACTGCGATCACGGATGCAGGGGGCGAGGCACTCTTTGTCAACGCTGATGTCTCTGATGCTACCGATGCAGAAAGACTCATCGCTGCAGCTGTTGACGCTTACGGCACGGTTGACATCCTTGTGAACAATGCGATCTGTTCGACAGCCGATGTGCTGAACAACAATTGGGAAGCGAACTTAGCGGTCGCGCTTCGTGGCACCAGTCACTGTTCCAACGCCGTCATTCCTGTGATGCAAAAGGGTGGCGGCGGTAGCATTGTTAACATCGCCTCTGTCAACGGACTTATCGGCTTACAGGCGATTCACGCCTATTCTGCTGCGAAAGGTGGCGTTATCGCACTGACCCGCTCTATGGCAGTCGCGCACGGTAAAGACAACATCCGTATCAACTGTATCTGTCCGGGAACAATTCAGACCGAAGTTTGGGAACCGATGATTGAACGCAACCCGCAGATATTGGATGAGATTATACCATGGTATCCGTTAGGGAAAATTGGGCAACCGGTTGACATTGCTAACGCTGCCCTCTTCCTCGCCTCCGATGAAGCCGGTTTCGCAACGGGAGCAGTCTTTGTCATTGATGGGGGGTTAACCGCAGGCAATCATCAGTTTCCAATCTAAATTGCTGTAGCACAAACTTTTAGTTTGTGGCATTTGGGGTAACCTTTTGAGAGATTTCAACCTTTAAATCGAACTCACGTGAGGTTAGAATATACGGAGAAGCACAATGGTAACACAAGAACAAATTGATTTTTTTCAAGAAAATGGGTATCTCAAATTTGGAAAAGTTTTAGATAGCAATGGCGTTGATGCCATGCGAGCCGGGTTAGATGCCATCATTGACTTGGAACTCACTCAAGGCGATGATTCCTCACCCGAGTTCAAATATGGACACGACCGTCATGACACGCAACTCGATCGGCAGAGTGGTCATCCGCGTGCAATCCATCAATACGTCAATATGTGGAAGCGGGAACCACACTATGAGGCAGCCATTCACCATCCGCTCATTGCCGGCACAGCCCGCGCCCTCTTGGATACCCCCGAAGTCCGTCTCTGGCACGATCAGGTGATCTCCAAACCCCCGCGCGACAACGGACATTTCGGATACCATCACGACTTCTTCTTCTGGCCCCTCAGTCCACCGAACATTGTGAGTTGCTGGCTCGCTTTAGACGATGCGACAGTCGATAGCGGTTGCATGCACGTTATGCCGAAGAGCCATAAAGACGAACGTTTCTCGGTCACAGCGCGGGCAGCAGCAGATACAGTGACAGCGAAAGCACGTGAAGAGGGGCGTGAACCGCCGCCGAATCAGTGGACGGAAAGACAGAAGTTGGACATCAGTCACGGTATTCCTGTAGAATTGAAAGCAGGCGAGTGTATGTTCCATCACTGCCTCAACTGGCACGGCACACCGCCAAATGTTACGGAGCATCAACGTCGAGCGTTTGTCATGATTTTCATGGCGCAAGATGTCTGCTATAACAACGCCCAATCCCCGAACCACGTCCTTGTTCCGACAATCGAGGTTGCGGATGGTGAACCCCTCGTTGGGGATGCGTTCCCTGTAGCGTAATGCTGCATGGAATCGCGGTTAAAAGCCGCTCCTACGGCAGAGTTCAACGTCAACGTTTATTACAAGAGTTTTTGTAAAAAACTATACAAAAAAATATAATCTATTGCACCGAAGATGGAGAGTTTTATATGGAAAACAGACCCAATGTCATTTTTGTTCTAACAGACGACCAAGGCCCCTGGGCGGCGGGTTGCTGTGGGAATGACGAGGTACGCACACCCTATCTCGACCAATTGGCTTCAGAAGGTACGCGCTTTCCCAATTTCTTTTGTACAAGCCCTGTCTGCTCGCCAGCACGTGCGAGTCTCATGACAGGACGTATCCCTTCTGCACACGGTGTCCACGACTGGATTCGCGACGGCAACATGCCTCCCGATCCTGCTCGCTACCTCGATGGATTGACTTGTTATACCGATGTTTTAGCCGATAATAACTATACGGTCGGGTTGAGCGGCAAATGGCACCTCGGCGACAGTCTCACGCCACAGCACGGGTTCAGCCACTGGTTTGCGCTGCTCACTGGCGGCAGCAAATACAATGACGCGGATATGATCCGGGCCACTCCGACTTCAGAAGGTCAGGTTGAAATGCAACCCGGCTACCTCACCGATGTCATCACCGATGACGCGTTAAACTTTATCTCGGCGAACAAAGATGGACCTTTCTATCTCAGCGTCAACTATAACGCACCGCATACCCCGTTTACAGGACACCCGCAAGACATCGTTGATTCCTATGACGATTGTCCCTTCAAAACGTGTCCACAGGAGGCGTTACACCCGTGGGCAGTCCAAGGTGCAGCCGTTCACATGGGGAATCGCGAATCGTTGAAAGGCTATTTTGCAGCCATAACAGCCCTCGATTTAAACGTCGGGCGGATTCTTGATAGGCTTACTGAACTCGGCATCCGTGAAAATACACTTATTGTCTTCAGTAGCGATAACGGTTATTCGTGTGGACATCACGGGTTTTGGCATAAAGGCAACGGCACATTCCCGCTGAATATGTATGAAAACTCTGTAAAAGTCCCCTTCATTATAAGTCAACCCGGTAGGATTCCAGAGGGTCGCGTCAGTGAAGCGATGGTCAGCCAATACGATTTCATGCCGACCCTCCTCGATTACCTCGGCCTACCCGATCCGAATGACGATATGTCCCCAGGCAGAAGTTTCGTCCCCGCGCTTTCTGGAGAGACGAATGACGCGAAAGATGAGATCGTCATCTATGATGAGTACGGTCCCGTCCGTATGATTCGGACGCAAGAGTGGAAATATGTCCATAGGTATCCGTATGGACCTCACGAACTCTATGACCTCGTGAACGACCCGGATGAACGGAAAAATCTGATAGATGAAAAATCTCAGACTGCCCGAATAGATGACATGCGACAACAGTTGGGAGCATGGTTCCAGCGATACGTTCTACCGGAATTAGACGGCGCGAGATGCTCCGTTACCGGTGGCGGACAAGCCGCGAAGATAGCGGAAGGACAATGTGGTGAGGGCGCGTTCCATCCCAGATATGCTCCGCCTCAACGAAATGTGTAGAATTTCTAAACTATCAAATTTGCGCCCCTTCTACTATGTTTTACGGCGTACTCGCCTATAAGCGATTTGCTTCACGATGATTGTGGGTTGATTCCGACCGGTTCTGGGTTATGAGAGGATTGTTAACAATTGGACATCTGCAAGGACAACGGACGCAGCAGTTCAGATTTAATCGCTAAAAAAATGGCGAGAGCGTTTGCCCCCGGCAATATTTCGTGTATTTTCAAGGTTATTCCACATCTCGACGCGACTCGTATGCACTCGCTCGGTATGGGGTTCACCGTTACAGAAGGTGTAGAAGTTACCGTCTCTGACGCTCACGAAACGGAGGTGCTATTTAACGGAGAAGATATCAAGTTTCCGACAGTCCTTGCTGTTGTTGAGCGGTTGATTCAAAATAGTGGCGTTACAGGCATAAGGGTAGACTTGACTTCCCCGTTACCACTCGGTTGTGGCTTCGGACTTAGCGGTGCCGCTGCACTCGCAACAGCCTACGCCCTTAATGAACTCTTACATCTCCGCAAAGGGACAGAATCCCTTGCGATGGTAGCGCATGTCGCAGAGGTTGAAAATCGCACCGGCCTCGGAGATGTGTGCTCACAATATCACGGGGGCTGCCTCGTCAAATTGCAGGAAGGCGCGCCTTTGGTCGCTGATAGATTGCCGATCGCAGAACAACCGATCTATTACCGTTACTTCGGACCGATTCAGACAAGCGAGGTCCTCGGAAACCGAGAGCAGACCCTTCGTATTAATCGGGCTGCTGATGTGGCTTTGAACACTTTGCGAACGCTTGCGCACGCCAAACCGAATACCGAACTCTTTAACGCATGCTTTGCTGTTTCAAAACAGTTTTCGGTGGAGAGCGGTTTGCTCAGCGACGCGCGGGTCATCGACACAATCGCGCAGATTGAGGCGGCAGGTGGTGTCGCATCAATGATCATGTTAGGAAACGGCGTTTTTAGCACGCATCCTTTCGCGGGAGCAGTGAAAACAAGATTGGTTAACAATCCTGCACGGCTTATTTTCTAGGTACAGTGGGAGGGGTTTGCAACCCCGATTTCTTTGGAGTAGGTAAAATGAGGATACTGCTCTACTTTTCGCTTTTTTCGGTGTCTGTTGCCTTCGGTGCCGTGGAAATTGAAAATGCAACCTTCGGATTCAGCGACGGCTATAAAACAGGGACATGGGCACCTTTGACTGTTACTGTCCGGAGTCAGGATGAACCGGATGTATTTACTGGAGACCTGGTGGTGGAGGTTCGGAATTTTACTTCAAATACACCGTTTGAACGATACGCCACCCCACTGCGACTCAGTCCAACGGGACGACAGCAGAAACACTTCTCTGTTTACTGCCCGAAGAATGCGACACGACTTGTTATAAAACTTGTGTCCACAACACTTGTAGAAAGCGATTTCTTACACACTTCTTCTAACGCTGATGCGTCCCATGAGGTGCTATTACCCACACCTATCGCGCGTAAAGACTATCTTTTGTTGGTGTTGGCACCGAGCGGTGATAAGTTAAAACGATTTATTGACAAAAGACCCTTAAAGGTTGCTAACGGCGCACAGGTGCATGTTAAATACCTACCGGATTCGACTTCACTGCTACGGGACTGGATCGGTTATAGTGCTGTTGATGTACTTGTTATCCGTGAGACCTTTTTGACAGAGAGACATGTCTCTAAAGCAAAACAGACAGCGCTCCTGGATTGGGTCCAGCGCGGTGGCACACTTATTATGTCCGGCGGCGGTAGTTTTAACGCACTGCGTGGCAGTTTTGTAGAACCTTTCCTACCCGTTGCGTTGAAAGGTTTAACAAAGACAGGGACGCTCTCGGATGCCTTGTTTGAACGGCTCGGTTTTCACGGTTCTGATGGCGATGAAATTTCATTTGAACGTATTGTGTTCGCGCCGAGAGTCGGGTGTGAAACGTTAATCGGTACAGCGGAAGATATTTACGTTGCAAAACGGAACTTTGGGGATGGGCAAATTCTCTGTCTCGCTTATGATTACAACGCATTGCCGTTCTCGGAGCAGGAGGTGGGTCAAGCCTTCTGGCAACATTTGCTGAGTGCGTCGGGTAAGTCTCCACGACATCTTGCAGATCAGTATGCGCTTTCTCGTCAACATGAGGAGCGGATTTATAAACAGTTTCTCTCGAAAATGCCGACCCAAGTGCCACTCGTTAAACTATTGGCGGTAGCCTTACCGGTGTACCTTCTCGCTTTTGGCGGTTTTCTGCGCAGTGTTAGGAGGTTTAAACGAAAGTCGTCCGGCTACTGGGTAGGCGGCTGCCTCTTTATTCTCCTTTCGGTGAGCACAATTGCGGTGGCGCGAAATATTTTGCCTAACAAGATGACAGCAGACCAGCTGTCGATCTTGTCGGTCTATCCTGAGCGACAGCGGGCGCATCTACAAAGTTTTGTTTCTATCAGGACGGCAGCGCAGACTGAAACGACCATTGGGTTTCCAAACGGGACTTTTATTCGCCATCAGGAAACTGAACTGCCCCAACGGATTGGAACGTTGATGTATGATTCAGATGTTCAATTGCAAGGGGTCTTTGTAGAGCCGTGGCACCCGACGATCTATGTCAAAGAAGCGTTTACGCAGCAACTACCCCTTGAACTTGAAGATGCGTGGCGCGTCACAGGTAAGCAAATAACTTACTTAGGCGATATTCCACTCCGTGCGAATCCTAAACAGGGGACAGAACGTTCGACAGCACGTCTCCCGCTACGTCCCATGTCAAAGATGCCGCCTGATGAAGAACTCGACGACACGCGGGAAGCATTTGCGAGAATCCTACAACAAGAGGGCGTATTGCAATATCTGATGATGGAGACGGATTTGAGTCGGCAATCCTATATTATTGGATGGACTTCTCGGAGCTTTACTGACATAACAACGGATGGAAATTTTAATGCAAACAGTGATACTTTAGTAATTTTTCGTCCAACTGCCATTCCAAAGAGGTGAACCATGGATGTGCTATCCCTCGGCATTTATGTCGTTGATGTGTTAGGACGGCCGATAGATCAGTTCCCTGAAAAAGGAAAATTAGCACTCTTTGATGAACTCGAAATCCATACGGGCGGCTGTGCCAACAACACGGCTATCGCACTCGCGCGCCTCGGTATTTCTGCGGGGGCGATGGGCAAAGTTGGGACTGATGCTTTCGGTAATCTCATTCTACAAGGACTCACGGACAACGGGGTCAATGCAGCAGGCATGCGGCAAGATACTGATGTCAGCACCTCGTTTACGTTTGTTGCGATTGCTTCTGATGGGGAACGGACTTTCTACCACTACATCGGCGCGAACGGTGAGCTTTGTGAAGCCGACCTTGACTGGGAACTAATCAGAACCGTCAAAATTTTGCACATTGCTGGCGCACTCGTCATGCCCCGTTTTGACGGGACACCGATGGCAAATGTGCTCCGAACAGCGAAGGCATTGGGTATAACCACTTCACTCGACACAGCGTATGATGCTACTGGGAAGTGGATGGAGACGCTTGAGCCCTGCTTGCCTTATGTGGACATCTTTATGCCGAGTATCGTTGAGGCAGAACATCTCACAGGTCTGTCTGATTACAGAGAGATCGCTCAAGTTTTGCGACGTAACTACGATATTGACACCCTCATCATTAAAATGGGTGAAAATGGGAGTTACGCCACTACACCGGAGGCGAAACACTTTGCCCCGGCGTATCCTGTAGATGTTGTTGATGCAACGGGGGCAGGCGACGCTTATGCTGCGGGTTTTCTCGCTGGGACTATCATGGGCTGGGATTTAAAGGCGGCGATGGAATTAGCATCTGCAACCGGTGCTGCCTGTGTCACTGCTATCGGGACAACTGCCGGTATCCAGAACCTTGAAGAGACTTTGAAAATCAGCGGTTAGCAGTCGGCGATCAGCGGTCGGGGCGTTCGTTCCGCTAACGCTCCACTCACTCTCAGCGGAGTTGTGTAGCGTAGACTGTTAGTCTGCGTCATAAAAAACTATGAACCACACAGCTATTGTCCAAACAGAAAATTTATCCAAATGGTACGGTGAAGTCATGGGCGTAAACGATATAACCCTGACAATTCACCCTGGCATAACCGGCTTATTGGGTCCAAATGGGGCGGGCAAAACGAGTTTGATTAAACTCATGACCGGGCAACTCAGACCCAATCAAGGTGAAGTCAAAGTCCTCAACCAACCGGTGTGGAACAACCCTGACCTGACGAGACGGGTCGGCTACTGCCCCGATATAGAATTGGCGTATCAGTTCATGAGCGGCTTTGAGTTTGTCGCTTTTTTCGCAACGTTAAGCGGATACGATAAATCAAAAGTTGAATCTCGGAGTCTACAGGTTCTGGAAACTGTGGACATGCTACAGGCAAAAGACCGACCGATCGGCTCCTATAGCAAGGGGATGCGGCAGCGCATCAAACTCGCGCAGGCGTTGGTACACGACCCCGAACTCCTTTTCCTTGACGAACCGCTTACCGGTTTGGATCCGAATGGGAGACGGCACGTCCTCGCGCTCCTAAGCGAGTTTGCGGATAAAGGGATCAGCGTCATCGTTTCAAGCCATATTCTCTACGAGATTGAGGCATTGACAGAAACAATCTTGCTTATTCATCAAGGGCGCATTCTCGCTGAAGGCACTATCTCCGATATCCGAGAACTGATTGACGAACATCCCCACAAAGTCTATTTAACCACCGATGAACCGCGCCGCTTGGCGCAAGTTTGTCTCCCTTTTGAGGATATCCTGAGCGTAACTTTTGTCAATAGTGCCGAATCAGAAGCAGTAAGCCCCGCTGGTAAAGGGGATAGCCCCGAAGCAGTAAGCCCCCCTGATAAGGGGGGTTGGGGGGTTGACGGCGCAGGCGATATTGTCATCGAAACGGACAGACCGGAGGCTTTCTACGCCAGACTTCCCGAACTTCTCATCGAAAACGAGTTAAACGTCTCCCAACTCTACTCCCCCGATGATAACCTCGCCTCTGTGTTTAAGTATTTGGTGGGTTAGATATTTCATAGTAAATTCCGCAATTACTTGAACACTTCTATTGTAGCGCAAACTGTTAGTTTGCGTGTCACTTCCGTACAGGTTGCCCTAACTTCACTAACCCGCCAATATCTGGTTCACCGTCTGACAACGCGGCGAAACTTCCATCACAAATGGCGCGCCGCATCCCACGCATTAAACTGACATAAAAATGTAGATTGTGCAGGGTATGGAGTTGCGAACCGAGAATCTCGTTTTCGACATGCAGATGCCGTAGATATGCACGCGTGAAATTTTGACACGTATAACAGGTACATGCTGGATCTAACGGACCAAAATCACGGCTGTACTTTGAATTGCGGATACGGACGATACCTGCTGTTGTAAACAGAGACCCATTGCGGGCGTTTCGGGTCGGCATCACGCAATCGAACATGTCAATCCCACAGCGGACCCCGTAGACCAAATCTTCAGGCGTGCCGACACCCATCAAGTAACGCGGTTTCTCTGCTGGTAGCAGCGGCGTGGTGTATGCCAGTGTCTCATACATCAGATCCTTCTCTTCCCCAACACTCAGTCCGCCGATCGCATATCCCGGGAAACCGATGGATACCGTCTCTTCCACACTTGTTTGACGTAAATCGCGTTCCATACCCCCTTGTACGATCCCAAAGAGCAGTTGGTTCGGATTTTGATGTGCTGCTTTACATCGTGCCGCCCACCGTAACGTCATCTCCATTGAGTTTTTAAGATACGTATAGTCATTCGGTAACGCAGGACACTCATCAAACGCCATGATAATGTCCGCACCGAGCGCGTTCTGAATCTCAATGGAACGTTCAGGACTAATAAAGTGTTCCGTTCCATCTATTGTAGAGCGAAACGTTACACCCTCTTCCATAATCGTCCGCAGGCTCCCAAGACTAAAAACCTGAAATCCGCCACTATCCGTTAAGATCGGATGTTGCCACCCCATAAATCTGTGCAAACCACCTACCTCATGGACGGTTTCGTGTCCGGGACGTAGGTAAAGATGATAGGTGTTCGCGAGGATAATCTCTGCCTGAATCTGGTCGGATAGCATTTGGGGCGTACATGCCTTCACCGTCCCGCGCGTTCCGACTGGCATAAATATCGGTGTGTTCACAACACCGTGAGGTGTGTGAAGTTTACCGACTCGCGCCGAAGTGGATGTGTCTTGGTGAATAAGGGTATAGGAGTACTGTACCATGTTTACGCATTTTACCATAATTTGAATTTATATGCCAGATATGCTAAAATATCTACTAAGATCTCATCTGAGGAAAAATAAAATGGATTGTATTTTTTGTGAGATTGTCGCTGGGAACATTCCAGCAGCGAAAGTTTACGAAGACGAATACGTTTTCGCTTTTATGGATATTGCACCCGCAAATCCTGGACATACCCTCGTCATACCGAAGCAACACTATAGAAACCTCTACGATATGTCCACGGAAGTCGGTAGCAAAATTATGCAAGCCGCGATTCCGATCGCAAACGCGATTCGGACGGCACTGAATCCCGATGGACTTAACCTGTTTCAGTCAAACGAAGCCGCGGGATTCCAGACGGTGTTCCATTTCCATCTCCACATCATTCCGCGATGGGAAGGGGACCCAATACGGTTACCGTGGCGACCCAGCGAGGGGGATATGGAGGAGATCGGCAACACTGCGGCAAAAATTCGAGAGGCTTTGAGGGAGTGAAACGGGAAACTGGGAGGTCAATACTTAAAAATATGAATATCTTAATTACCTCAGCGGCTTCTGCACTGGCACAACAGGTGGCAACCGCTTTGTCTGAGGAACACACTATCCGACTCACGGAACTACACAACGTTGAGAGCGATTTTGATTTCGTGCAAAGCGCACTTGGGCATGACGAGGCGACCAACGAACTCGTTCGCGGTATAGATGTTATTATCCATATCGCCGAGATACCACCTGATCTCCTCGCTGAAGCCGATCAGCCCGACAACTACGCGATCGACTATCAAACGCGCTGCACCTATAACTTACTCACGGCAGCAGCAGAGGAAGGCGTCAAACGTTTCATTTATGCCAGCACCCTCCGCCTCTTTGAACAACACGGTGAAAACTGGACAGTCACGGAGAGTTGGCGACCTCGACCTTCTGTCGATAGTTTCGTGCTTTCAAAGCATTTGGGCGAATTCACATGTCGGGAGTTCGCACGCGAACGGAAAATCAACGTAACGTGTCTACGCCTCGGCAATCTCGTCACTGCTGAAACCGCTGCAACCACTGAATATGATTCCGCATGGCTAGAGATCAACGATGCAGTCGCAGCCTTTCAAGGCGCACTCACATCGCCTTCCCCGTGGGACATATACCATATCCAATCGGAATTTCCAGGGGCCCGTTTTTCTGTCCGCACGGCGAAGGCTGAAATTGAGTTTAATCCCCAATTTGTGCCACCATCACGGTAGGAGGGATTTCCAAATCCCGACCCTTAACTTATAACTTATAACCCTTGTAGGAAGGAGGCATACCAATGAAAGTTCTCATTTTAGGGGGCAACGGTTACCTCGGACCGCATGTCGTGAAAGCCTTAGAACCTTACTACACCTTACGTGTCACGGACATCAACGAGATTGAGACGCAACATGAATCGATGCATATTGATGTGGGTTCATTGGATCAGGTCATGCGTGCCGCTGAGGGGATGGACGCAATCCTCAATTGCTCCGTACTCCGGCATGATCGACAGTTGGCTTTCGATGTTAGCACACGCGGGTGTTATAATACAATGCGTGCCGCTGTTGAACACGGGATTCGCCGTGTGATTAACACGGGTCCCCATTTTACCATTCAGGGCGACAGTTATACCACCTTTGATTACGAGATTAATCCCGATGTCCCGCCGCATACAAGCACGGGTCTCTATCCAATAACCAAAGGACTCGGACAGGAAATTTGCAAAGTCTTCACCGAACATTACGATATTTATGTCCTTTGCTACCTGTTTCTGAGTTTCCGTGAACACAAAGATCAAGCCGAAGGCACGGATCTCAACCCGTTTTCTGTCAGCTGGAGGGACGCAGGTGAAGCCTTCCGACTCGGCTTAGAAATTGATCTTGAAGCACTCCCGTCGCGTTGTGAGATTTTCAACATTTTTGCCGATCTACCGCATCAGCGATTCTCCAATCTCAAAACGAAGCGCATCTTAGGGTTCACACCACAGGATAATTTTGAGCAAATGTGGCATAAGAAGATATGAACATTCAACTCTTAGCACATCGGGGCGGCATGGACCGCGCACCGGAAAATACACTTGCCTCCTTTAAACAAGCATTGACAGACGGTGCTGACGGATATGAGTGCGATGTCTGCCTCACCCAAGACAAACAGCCTGTGTTGATTCATATCGGCTTCAACAACAACAACATTCGGAAAGCCACTGGATGTTCGACCCCTCTCGATCAACTCACTTGGAAAGATGTGCAGCACTTAACAGTAGAAGCGTCTGATGAACCCATAGCACACCTTGATGATGCACTCCGGTTTACACGGGAGAACCAGATGCCGTGCTTTGTTGAACCAAAGTCGGACGCACCGGAACTACTTCCTATCGTTGTGGAACGAATACAACACTTTGATGTTGTCCATCTGGTTAGTATACTTACTTTTTACATCAGGAAGCATCTGCTTGTGGAGGCAAAACGTTTAGAGTCCAAGTTGAAAACGAGCGCAATCCTCATCAATCCGATGGCGAACTTCCTTAAGGCAGCTACCGTAATTGAGGCAGACCGTATTATCTTAGGGTGGAGTGGGATTAATCACTTCGGACTCTATAACACTTTCACGCGTGCTGTTAAACGGCAAGTCAAGCAACTTCGCGCAAATGGGATTGTTGTTGAGGCTGGGTTTATCAAAACAGCGAAGGACGTGGCTTGGGCAGTCTCTCCAGATAAAGCGGGCGGTGTTGATGGCTTATGGGTGGACGATGTGCCTTACATCAGACGCTGCCTCCAAGAGCTCTAACCTTAAAGGTTCGTAGTAGGGCAATTCATTGCCCGTTTTCCTGATTCATGCAAGAGCTTTAACCTTAAAGGTTCGTAGTAGGGCAATTCATTGCCCGTTTTCCCGATTCATAGCGAAGTTATGAGGTTAGAAAAATCGATGAATATTACCGTCTGCAATCCGCTATTAAGAACCCCGCTGTCCCTTATCGTTGATGATTCGTGTCCGGTCATCAACCTCACTTATTACTGGATCCACCAGCGACACGCTTGGAAAACACGCCACCAACCCGGCGTTCCCCCTGACCGTTGGGAGGGGGATGCCATTCAATTAAAAAAAATGCCCCCAACAATCCCTGCTGATTTCGCGTGGGAATGGGCAGAATGGTGTGCAGAAAATGGTGTGAAAGGCAAGTTTAGCCTCATTCCGTATCCTGCTGGAATCGGACGTGTTGACGAAGGATTTCCTGATTTCCCGATACACGAGTATCAAGCATGGTTGCGAATTTACCGAGAAATCATCTGGCCCAACTTCGATCTGACCCCGGAGATGCTCACCCATACTGCCGTCGTTGATCTCGACACATTCACTCTCACCGAAGCGTGGGAACAGGTGGAATGGGTGGATCCGCCTGTTGACAACAGACTGACAGACTATATCATCACGGCGATGGAAATGCTGGATAATGTTGGGATTCCGTGTGAGGGTGTAACGAGTCCCGGTGCATTTGGGAAGCGTCAAGAAGCAGCCTATGCGAAGGCAGTGCTAACCGCTTCACAACACGTCAATAACAACCCGCGTCCGTTTTATTTTCTCTGGCTCAAACACGATGAACTTCCAGATGTCCCAATCTGGTATGCTGAAAAAGAGAAGGGGATCGCGATTGCCAGTATTGTTTCGTGTGCTGGGGATTGGTTCGGGGGTTGGACAGGATACGATTTGGGGAGTGCTGACCGATTCATTACGGCAGACTTGCAAGGCGGTCGCCTGCCACCGATTCTCGAAAAGGAACTGCCGTGTGTCCTCGTCGGACACTGGCCCGGATTCTATTTCAACGGCGAAAAAAGCGGGTTTGAGGTACTGAAAACGGTTAAGGCACGCCTCAGCGATTATGATCCGGAGGGCACGAAAACGATTTGGATGAAGAACTCGGAAATCGGACACTATGCGATGGCACGCCAGCTCACCGATATTACGGTTTCTCCGGTAGATGCGGTTTCTAACCGCATCCAACAAATTAAAATCTCCACGCAATTCCCAACAGCGAACTTCACACTCGCCATTGATGCTGCCGTTCGCTTTATTCAGGTCAACGGGTGGGAGCTGCGCCAAGTCCATTCACGACGTGATTTTCAGAAAGATACTTTTTTCTCTGAAGGTAAACAGACATTTGTTGCCTTCGACTTAGAAATCGGAGACACCGTTCTTGAATTGACACTATGAGAGCCACAAGAAGTAGGCAAGCTCTCTGTTCGTAGTAGGGCAATTCATTGCCCGTTAGCACACTTTACGGAATCAGAATACGACCCCCACTCGCAATCACCGTCGAACCCGTCATATAACTCGACTCTTCACTCAAGAGGAACACGATGACATCCGCCATCTCTTCCGGTTCACCGAGTCTACCAAGAGGCGTGGTAGACCGGAGCTGTTCCTTCATTTCTGGGGACACCTCATTGAGCATATCCGTTGCGATCGCGCCCGGTGCCACCGAATTGATACGGATATTGTGGCGTGCCAAGGGTCCACAACACGATTTCGTCAGCGAGATAACCCCGGCTTTCGCGGCTCCGTAAGGCAGTTGATCCGGACGCACTGCCAATGCCGCGATTGAGGAAACATTGACGATACGTCCGAACTGCTGCGCGACCATTCCCGGTTTAACCGCCCAAATCACGTTGAATGGACCCGTTAGATTAACCGCAATAATCCGATCCCAGTGTTCAGGTGTGAGTTCATCAAACACCATATCACCGACAGCCCCGGCGTTGTTTACTAACAGGTCAATTGTGCCGAGTTCTCCTGTTATTGTTGTAACCATACTGTTCACGGCTTCTCTATCCGCAATATCCGCTTGCACGGGTATTGCGTGTTGTCCGAGATCGCGAATCTGTGTACAGACTTCCTCTGCTTTAGCCGTTGAACGTGAATAGTGGACAGCCACAGTCGCGCCTTCACCTGCAAGTTTAAGTGCCGTCGCTTTTCCGATACCGCGGCTTCCTCCTGTTACCAACGCAACCTTTCCTTGAAATCGCATCGAATCTCCTTCTACAAAAGTGCTTGTAGTTTCTCCCCCACCTCATCAGGGACCGGTGTCGTGGCAGCAGCGAAATTCTGCTCCACTTCCGAAGCATTCTTAGAACCCGTCAGGTTCATCGCTATACGAGGTTGCCGAAAACAGAATTGAATCGCAAGGTTCAATAGATTCAGATCATTATCAGCTGCCCACTGCCAGAGTCGATGCGCCTTTTCGGCATCAGATGTACCTAAGTGCATCCGTTCAGCCGATACATCCGGTTCAACCCCCGAAAGCAATCCCATCGCAATCGGACTCCCGTTAATAATCCCAATGTCGTTTTCTGTCGCAAGCGGTAACAGCCATTCGTTGGCAGTCTGACTCAGAAGCGTGTAATCCAAGTACGTGAGAATCACATCAACAACACCCGTTTTGATGGCGGTTTTGTGGAATTCGTGTTGCCGAACACCGAGTCCGATGAACTTAATCAGACCTTCCTCACGCATCCGTTGGAGTTCATCCAGCGCACCGCCCTTCGCCACAACGGGATCCATGCTATCTGGGTCGTGTACTAAGCAGACGTCGAGATAATCCGTTCCCAGTAGACGTAGACTGTTCTCAACGCTGCGACGCGTCCCCGCGCCACTAAAGTCGCCACGCCATTCTGGGTGTGTGCCTGTTTTTGTAGCGAGATAAATCTTCTCCCGCCATCCATCAGCGAGTGCAAGCCCTACCCGTCTTTCGCTCTCACCGTAGAGTGGCGCGGTGTCGAGATAATTGATGCCTAAGTCAATGGCTCGGTGTACCGCTTCGACTGCTTCATCGTCGGTGACGTCACCTCTACCGAGTCCCGCACCACCCATACCGAGGCAGGTGACCTCTAATTCTGTGCGTCCCAACCGTCGCATCGGCAACGGACTTACTTGTGTTGACACAGTTTGCCTCCTTACAAGGAAAAATTAAAAAATTCGATGGAGATGTCCGCGACGCGCATCGGGGGGAATCACGCTCACCCACTGCACCCCTTTAACGACATCGTCCGGCGTATGTCCGTGCTCAACACCTTTAGGCGTGACGACCAAGTCTCCAGGACCGATGCGATAGGATTCAGACTGTCCATCAGCTGTTCGGAGCGTCACTGTCGTCGTGCCTTCCGTGAAATACCAATACTCATCGAAATCGTGATAGTGAAGTTCCGTCGGGTTTTCTTTCGAAACAGCGAAGGCTCCGATTGTTGTCATATCTGGGGTATCCAAGACTTCTCCGAGTACATCGCCGATCCGCTCGCCTTCACCGAGTCGAATAACGCAAAGATTCGTATCCATCAGATCACTCCTATGTCTTTTAGATGTTGGAGTGAATCTGCTACGCGCGCCTGGACACCCGCTTCGTCAAGGTTTTCCCCCTCAATGCCTTCGAGTTCCATTGTAAAGGGACCGTAGAATCCAGCGGCGTTCAACGTCTGAAATACCGCTTTGAAATCAACCACGCCTTCGCCAAGTGCCGGAAAGTGCCATGTTCGATAACCGCCGTTTGTATCCTTGAGGTGGACTGCCCCGACATGCGGGATGACCTTCTCAACCTCTGCGACCGCTGTTACATTGTGGTTGTAGTAGTAAACGTTGCCGGTATCAAAATTAACACAGATGTTCGGATGGTTCACGGCTTTCATCGTCTCCAGTGCGATGTCGCCGTTGTGTACCATATCTGGATGGGTTTCCAAGCAGACCTTGATGCCTGCAGGTGCAGCGTTCTCACCGATGGCGCGCAGTCGATCATGGACGACGTTACGATCTGTATCCCCGGCATGAACACTGACGAAGATGATGTTCACTCCCATCTGCACAGCGGTATCCAAGGTCGTCTGGAAATCTGATACAACCGTTTCAGACTGAACATCGCATCTACCCAGCAGACTCGTAGCAGTGAGTCCGTGTGCGTCCAATTCTGACTGGAGTGCGTCTACAGATTCAGCCGAAGGCACCCCAATTTCCACGTTCGTCAAACCGATTTCCGCTAAATGTGCGTAGGCTCCGGTGCGAAACTGTAGGTAACTCCCCAAATTACATGCGATGATATTTTCCATTTTCAATCTCCTATAAGTAGATCACGGAATTTTTCGTAACACTGTATTGCTCAATAATATCTCTATACCCAACAGCAGCACTGCCGGTATCAGGATATATGATGCCAACTCTTTGTGGTCAACAGTACGAATGACCGCGAATTTCGTCTTTTCAAACAGATCGATTTCTGCATAGATTCGCTGCAGCGACTGCGGATCTGTGGCGCGAAAATAGCGGCCTCCTGTTATGCTGGCAATCTGTTTTAAAGTATCTTCGTCAAGATAGGTTAAAACCTCACGATATCTTTTACCGAAGGTTGTATCTGGATATGGAATGCGTGCACCGCCCTCTTTCCCCATACCGATTGTATAAACCTTAATTCCAAGGGAGCGCGCGAGCGTAGCTGCGGTCTCTGGGTCTATACTACCAGCGTTGTTTTCTCCATCGGTCAAGAGGATGACAACCTTTGTTTGCGATTCCGAGGTTTCTAACCGATGCGTGGCAGTTGCGAGAGCATCACCGATAGCTGTACCGTCCTCTAACTGCCCGATTTCTACATCACGGAGCAATTCTATTAGGACTGAATAATCCAACGTGAGTGGACAGAGTGTGAAACTCTCACCCGCAAAAATAACTGAACCGATGCGATCATTTTCGCGGTGGGACAGAAAGTCGTTGATGACCGATTTCGCGATCTGGATACGGTTCACGCCTTTAAAGTCTTCCGCCCGCATACTCTCCGAGATGTCGAGTACTAAGAGAATATCAATGCCTTCCGCAAATTTACGTTCCTGGCTTTGGGTGAGTTGCGGACGAGCGAGTGTAAAAATAAGAAGGGCGAGAACGATAAATCTCAGAATGCTAAGGGTCGGTAGGACTTTGACCGAGAAGGTCTCCCGCATCTGTTGGATACCTGCTGCGAATCCCTGTCTGAAGTCAGAAAAATGGACGACGGGGACGATCGCCTGTTTGCGGAACCATCGTAACACAAATATTAGCGATGGCAGAACAATCAGCAGGACAAGAAAGAGGGGAGAAACTAACTGCATACCCGCTACACCCTTTCTGACCAGGAGATATTTCTGCGCGAGTCTTGCGGCAACATCGCGCGAATACTGCCCAACACACATAATCCGATACCGATCGCGTTGATGAGGAGAAAGGTCACCCAGTCAATATACGGCAGGGCTGTCGCCATGAAATAGAGAATATAACTAAAAATTACGCCGAGAGGTCTCAATCGTCCTGAAAAGAGTGTACTACCGAGCGTGAGGAAAATCACTGTTTTCCCAAAGACTGCCAGTGGCACCAAGAGGACGAATACCAACAGCATGAACGGGATGCCAATTATTGACAGGGTCAGTAACGTCAGGATTAGCGGTATCACAGGCACCATCAGGATCCCAAATAAAATACTACCGATCGGTCTGTGCACCAGCAAATCACTCATCGCGTTTATCGGTTTTAAAAATAAGAGTGCTATCAACAGGTACATCAGGACGGAAAACCCAGACTTTGCCAAGGTTAACCGTAAATTCCACTGCTTATCGGGGGTTTCCCAGAAAATGTAGGGGTGCATTACAAGTTTTACCGCAGCAGGCACCACCTCCCAGTGATTGCTTATTTGAAGGTCGGCTACGCCGTCTGTGTGTCCTGACACCTGCCCACCTATAATCTGAAGTGTCCCCTTCACTTGTGATTCTTGTGTCAGGGTAACATCTCCACCAAAGACCAACATATTTCCAGTGACAGTCCCTTGTAGTCTCACGTCACCAGCAATGACGATGAGTGCCGTTAGCACGTTATCCGCCCTCAGTTCATAATCGGTGGCGATTCTTAGGATACGCCGCTCCCTTTCGTTGGGAGAGGGGTTTGTTATCTCAATGTGCTGTGGGTCAGTCGTTTCAACTTGTGGCGTTGGTTTGTCAGAGTGATTTTCCGAGATTGATTCTGTTATAGGTGGGGTTTCTGACGCTTGTCCTGTTTCGCTTTGGGCAATAAGAAGGTGGTCTGCCGGTTTTTCATGTCTGAAGTCAGGGTGTTGCGAGTCTGAAACTCGCAGATCGCTATTTGAAGTGTGCCCGAACACTGGCAGGACGCTAAAGATTAAAAGAAAAAAAATAATTTCTATGTGTTTCATACTTTCTTATGTCTTAGATGAGGATAAATGTCTGGATAAATTATAAATGGAACTTTCTTTGATGTCAATGCTTTTTTCTAATTGCTTGGTTTAATTCCTTGACATCTACCCGCGAATTTGGTATGATAAATACAAGATGATATTTTGGCGACGGTTTACGCTTTGCCACGATCGTGTGTCCGTGTAAATCGTATGTTGTACGTATAAGGTCTTTGAACGTGTAGTATCGAATGGGAGGTAAAAATGGATTTTGGTACTGTTTTTTCTCGTAGGTTTTGGCTTGCGGGTTTAGCCTTTGTGTGTTGCAGTCTCTTTTTTATCGGGGTCTTGTGTGTTTCCACCGCCTCTGCCAAGATTGATCCTTCTACCGTTATGGGGTTGTGGCTCTTTGATGAAGGCAAGGGAAAGATTGCAACCGATGCGTCTGGAAATGGTCTGGACGGTGATCTTGAGAATAGTCCAAAATGGGTCGAAGGTAAGTTCGGAGAAGGGCTTGAGTTCGATGGTGCCGGCGCGCATGTCGTCATTCCAGACCATGCGAATCCGACAGATGCGATAACTGTTACGATTTGGGTTAAAAGCAATACCGATACTTGGAATCAACACGGGTGGATGGTCGAAAAAAGGAATGCCTATATTATCCATCCCAACCAAGGCACGAACAATGTTTCATGGCCCATTTGTAATGGCGGCTGTTGGAATAAACCGGGTGGTTGGCGCGATGGCGAAGTCGGTCCGAAAGATATTACCGAGTGGCACATGTACACCACTACCTATGATAGCGATACCGGTGAGTGGTACATCTATATTGATGGCGAAGAAGCGAGCGCGATGGACCTAACTAAGAATCCGATTGATCCAGATAACGGTCCCGTTTACATCGGCAACGATACCTGTTGTGCCGGACGCTTCGCTGATGCTGTTGTTGATGAAGTCGCAATCTTTGATGTCGCTTTGGAACCGGATGATATCAAGAGCCTTTATGAGAATGGACTCTACTTCGCAGTCTTGGCAGTTGAACCCGCTGACAAAATGACAACCACTTGGGCGGACGTGAAAGTCAAATACTAAGGCGGTTGGCAAATTCCTGATATTGGAAATTATGAAGTAGCCGTCGGCTATCGGTTATCGGCTTTCAGGGTGGTGGGTGTTGTGTTTTTTCTCTCACAAGCCGCTCTTGCTGACTGCTGATGGCTGATAGCCGACAGCCGTTAAAAAACAGAAAACGGAGAGATAGATGCTATTGAACTATAATCAAACAGATGATTTTGATAATGAACCCCAGGAGTTATTGCCAGATGAGGCGGATGATTTTGGCGACGATCTCTTTGAGGATGAAGATTCTCCTGAAACAGAATCCGAAGTAATAGAAACACAAGGTGATGACGATGATGACATCAGTACAGCTGACCCGTATGAGCGCATCGCCGAGATGCTCGGTAAAGGCGAATTAGAAGAAGTCTCAGCACCGTTGGCTGCAGCACCACAAGGGAGTGCGCTTTTTCATCTCTATGAGGAGAGCAGTCATGCCTATGCAAACGCTGTCACAGCCTATTATGAGGAGAAGGATTATCAACAGGCAATCGAAAAATTTGACGAAGCTATTGAAAACGCTTCCGAACGCACAGCAGACGACCTAACCGAGGAACAAGCCAACGAAATCGTAGCGAAATCCATGTACTGGCAGGCAGAGGCTTACATCAAAACGGAAAATATTCCGCAAGCCATTGAGACTTTCAAGTCCCTTATCCAAAATTGCCAGGGGCATTATCTCACATTAGCTGCAGAACGTAGATCGGACGAATTGAAAATGAAATAGCAATCGGCAATCCGCGTCAGCGGTCAGCGACGAGGTGCCTTGTAACATTTCACCACTTCACTGGAATACGCCAAGTCGAGAATAGATTGTTACGAAGGGTTCTTAACTGATGACTGACGGCTGATAGCCATAAGAAAAAGGATTAATAAATTTGTGGAAACCTTAAAAAACCTTCTCAAACAAAAGGCAACCAATTTACGTATTCATTCCATTGTCTCTACATCGGAAGCAGGCTCCGGGCACCCAACCACGTGTCTCTCTGCTGCGGATATCGTTTCTGCGCTCTTTTTTCACGCAATGCGCTATGACGCTACCGACGCACAGCATCCGAACAACGATAGGTTCATATTATCCAAGGGACATGCCGCACCGCTCCTTTACGCTGCTTATGCCGAGGTAGGTATCATTCCGGCGGATGAACTGCACACACTCCGACAAATTGATAGCATCTTGGAAGGGCATCCGACCCCACGGTTCGAGTGGACAGAGGTGGCAACGGGCTCCCTCGGACAAGGCTTATCGCTTGGGCTCGGTATGGCACTCAACGGTAAATACTTAGATAAGTCCGATTACCGGGTCTACGTCCTTCTCGGTGATGGTGAGACTGCTGAGGGGGGCGTGTGGGAAGCCGCCGCTTTGGCATCTCATTACCAACTCAATAACCTGATCGGAATTATTGATGTCAATGCACTCGGTCAGAGTCAGCGGACTATGCACGCCTTCGATATTGACACCTACTGCCGACGTTTCGAGGCGTTCGGGTGGCAAGCTATTGGTATTGATGGACACGATTTTGACGAAATTCTACCGGCACTCGCCGAAGCGAAAGCCGCAACCGATAAACCTACGATGATTGTTGCTAAAACCTTTAAGGGCAAAGGCGTTTCGTTCCTTGAAAACGCAGATAACTGGCATGGAAAAGCAGTCGCCAAAGGTGAAGATCTTGATAAGGCGTTAGCCGAGTTGGGTTCCCTGCATACAGATGTTCCCGTTCAGATTGAACCACCGAATCCGGTAAGGGTAAATAGCGCGACATCAACCGAATGTGAGCCACCAGACTATTCACCGGACGAAGAGGTCGCAACACGCGGCGGTTACGGCACAGGACTCGCGAAACTCGGTACTGCGAACCCGGCTGTCGTTGCGCTTGATGGCGATACAAAAAACTCCACCTATGCCGAGCAATTTATGACGCTCTATCCAGACCGATACTTCGAGATGTTCATCGCCGAACAAAATTTGGTCGGTGCCGGCATCGGTTTAGCGAAACGTGGGAAAATCCCGTTTGTCTCCACATTCGCGGCGTTTTTATCGCGCGCTTACGATCAGATTCGGATGTCCGCTATTTCGCAAGCGAATATTAAATATGCCGGATCACACTGCGGGGTCTCAATTGGTGAAGACGGACCTTCGCAGATGGGTTTAGAGGACCTCGCCATGTTCCGAGCGATTCCGGGAGCAGCCGTACTCTATCCGAGTGATGCGGTCTCTGCTGAACGCCTTGTCGCAGCAGCGGCAGCACACCAGGGTATCGTTTATCTCCGAACCTCGCGTCCACCCACCCCGATCCTCTATGATGCCAATGAAAGTTTTCCCATTGGTGGCTCTAAGGTGCTACGTGAAAGCGATGCGGATAAGGTAACCGTCGTTGCTGCGGGTGTAACCCTTCACGAAACGCTGAAAGCACAGGAAATACTTGCTGCAGATGGCATTGCTATCCGTGTGATTGACCTCTACTCCATTAAGCCGATTGATAAGAAGACACTACGAGCGGCAGCAGCAGAGACTAACAATACTTTAGTTACTGTTGAGGACCACTATCCTGAAGGCGGTTTGGGAGATGCTGTGTTGGACGCTGTCGCACCTGACGGCGTTTGTGTCCATAAGCTTGCGGTTACGGGGATGCCACGTTCAGGGAAACCAGAGGAACTCTTGGAACGTCATGGGATTAGTGCAAACGCTATTGTGCAGAAAGTGAAAGAACTGCAGCTATAATCAAGGAAAACTGTTATGCCATATTCGGATTATCCGCCTGGAACTATCGCTGCACGCGGGAAAGAGATTTATTCGCAGCAAGTTCGGCACAAAGTTGAACCGCAATACATAGGTAAGATCGTGGCCATTGACATCCAAACAGGCGACTATGAAATTGGCGATAATGATCTGAAAGCCATAAAGCATCTGCTTGCCAAGCGTCCTGAGGCCATCATTTACAGCTTGCGAATCGGCGTTGGACCAGTCTATGGAATTGGTTTTAACTTTAGGACAAATATGCCGTGATAACCGGAAAAATTACAAGCAATCTGGACGCTGTCATTGAAGTGGAAGTTGTCGGGTCAGACCAGAAAGAGAAAATTGCGGCTATCATTGATACCGGTTTCTATGGCTTCTTGATACTACCCAGTGATTTAATAAACCGTCTCACACTCCAACGCATTGGCAACCAACCTGCTTTCCTGGGTGATGGGAATGAGGTAGACTTTAATGTTTATCTTGCGAAAGTATTATGGGATGGCGAAGAACGCGAGGTGACAGCATTAGAGTCAGACGCTGGACCGTTAATAGGAATGTCTCTACTTTATGGAAGTTGCGTGATATTGAACGTTATAAACGGCGGTGACGTAAGCATTAATGCCCTGCACTAACGCAGGCGATGTTTCGGGAGATAAGATTCACTCACAGATGCAAAACACAATTGTCTGGCTTGTTGTTTTAGGGGTTATTCTTCTTGTAGGTGTTGGGATGATTTATGCATTACGCGTGCCGCGCGGCGCACCGAAAACCTATCCAGCGGATCAGGGACCTAACTTTATTGATGTGAGTGCCTATTCACCTGAAATGCAGGAGGCTTACGAACTTTTTACCCGTAAATGTAGTCGATGCCATACCGTTGCGCGTCCGATTAATTCTACCTTCACACCCGAAGAATGGCGAGCGTATGTCTATAAAATGATGAAAAAACCGGGGTCGGGTCTTACACCGAAAACCGTTGACCAGATCATTGAATTCCTCGTTTACGATTCACAGCATAGAGAGAAACAGACACAATGACCATTGCAATGTCGGATTGCAGAATGCACTATACACTGAAGTTTTTCATCTTTACAGTCCTGTTCTGTGTAATGGGGATACAGATGGGAAATACCCAAGAGGGTGACATGAAGAGTACCGATTTTCAGATTTCAATAGATACCCGCCGTATCGTATTTACCGTACCACCTATCTTAAAAGATGGGGTCTGGTTGGTGCCTTTGGAGGATTTCGCGAAACGACTCGGATTAAAAGTGGAATACCCAGAAGGCGAAGAAATGGCGGTTCTCTGCGGAGAAACGGAAGCGGAGCTCTGTGTACCCCTCCGATTTCAAGATGGCAAAAACGGGGTTGTGGAGGTGAAGGGTGTGACCTATGCACAACCTGCAAGCGTCACAGCACCTTTTGGGTTTGAAATTTATAGCATATCATCAAACAAATTGGAGGTTATTCAACCGATGCATCTTGCTCCCGAATTCACGCTTCCCGATCTGCAGGGTACGCAAAGACATTTACGAGATTTTCGAGGCAAAAAGACGCTCCTCTACGTTTGGGGGTCTTGGTGAGGGTGTCGAGAACAACTGCCGGGCTGGCAGCAATTTTACAGCGAATACCGTGAGAAGTTAAACCTTATCTCTATTGCCCTCGACGCACAAGGTGTCTCTGTCGTCCGTCCTTGGCATGATGCCGCGAACGCCGATTTCTTCACACTCGTTGATACACAGAATATCTTTGGCACCCGTTACAACCTTAAAGCTATTCCTTATGGCGTCATGATTGATGAAGTGGGTCGTATGGTGAAAGCACCTTTTAGCATCAATGTCGCTGATAAAAAGACCCTGATGATGCTGGAAAAATGGATCTCCGATCCTGACTATAACGCAGTGCTGCTTCGTGATATGCAACGATCAGATGAATCGGTTACCCAAACGCTTACTGAAGCGACTGCCCGTTTTCAACTCGGTCTCATCTTGCTGGAAGGCGGTAAAAAACAGGAAGCGATGGCTGAATGGCGAAAGGCACTCGCATTGGATCCGCGAAACTGGATTATTCATAAGCAAATTTGGGCAGTGGAGCATCCAGATAAATTTTATGACGGGGGCGTTGATTACGGATGGCAGAAAACACAGTTGGAAGCAGAAAAAAGTGAACAGTAGCAGCTTCTATCTAAGCGCGTGCTGTGTTCTACTTTTAAGCGAACACGGCTTCCAATCACTTTGTCCTAAAATGTAAAGGTAAAAGAGAGTTGTTAGGGTTTCATGGATCGTGGATAATATAGGTGGGGGGAGAATGATGAATACGAGGGAAGGTTACGCGGAATTACAAGCGAGAATTTTGGCTGCGCGACGCGTGTGGAAACGTAGTCTCTTCTGGACAGGGTTTGCTATTGTCCTGACAGGCGTTATCGCTTTATTTGTCGGTGAAGCCATCGTTGATTGGCTGATGCCGCTCCCAAGTCCTATCCGCATTGCATTGTTAACAATCGGTGTAGGCGTTACGGGTTACTTACTGTATAAATATCTCGTTCGACCGCTCCGAGCGTCACTCACACTCCGGGATGTCGCCCTTAATGTTGAACGAAATCATCCGGACCTTGAAGATAGATTGGTCAGTGCGATTGAATTCGGGGACCGCGAATCAGCGGATCCAATTGAAGCGCACATGCTCCAACGCTTATTGGAGGATACCACACAGCGAACGGAAAGTATTGATTTTAAAGCCACGATTGATCACAGTCGCACTCGCAAACATGTTGGCATTGCGGTTTTGGTTTTTGTGGGTTGTTGTGTCCTCTCACTCGTATTTCCGAAGGAAATACAGACCAGCCTCCTCCGCGTGTTCACACCTTGGGAAAAAACCGACCCGATTCTAACGACGCACCTCACTGTTGAGCCAGGAAACGCTCGTATCCTTCGGGGCAAGAGTTTACCAATTCATGTCACCGTCACCGGTAAGTCTACTGAAAAGGTTGTTCTCGCTTACCAGGATACTCGTGCGTCAGCTGCCGCTACAGCGGAAACCGAAATAACCGAGCAACGGATTAATATGTTACGAAATCCGAGCGACAAACGAGGGTTCGCTTATGAGATTTTCAATATTGATGCCGATATGGAATACTACATCGCCGCGAACGATATTGCCTCGGAACGCTATACGGTCGAAGTCTTTGATATGCCGAGGGTCGCTGAAATATCTGTTGCTTACACGTATCCAGCCTATACCCGACTTAAACCTGTCGTGCAAACAGGGACAGGTGATATTCAGGCTGTTGTCGGCACGCGCGCAGCACTCAAAATCGTAACAAATAAAGCCATTCAGACCGCAAACTTTACACTTAAAGCGGATACAAGGCAGGATTCTTTCTTTCAAAAATTAACAGAGACGTCGGAACCCGAGACAACACAAATGGTTATTTCTGATGGGAACACACTCACAACAACCATAGATGTCGTTGCGGACGGGAGCTATACCGTTGAACTCCTATGTATTGATGGGTTCAACAACGAGATACCGATTGAATACAACATTAAGGCTATTCCCGACGCTGCGCCTGAAGTTGTCATCAAAGAACCCGGGCGCGATATTAAAACCACAAAGTTAGGTGAAGTGGAAATTATTGCTGAGGCAACGGATGACTACGGGCTTGCTGAATTAAAACTCAGATACCACTTTGGGGTCGGTGAATCGCAAGAGGTTGTCCTTAATGCCAATGCTCCACCTTTGAGTGCGATTGAAGAAAAAGCGGCAGACGATTCGTTTGTGCATCGTGTTTTAAATGGGAGCTACACTTTCTATATCGAAGAGTTTGACTTAGAACCGGGTGATGTTATCTCTTACTACGCCCATGCCACTGATAATAATACGCAGACCGGTCCTGGTGAAGCCAGCAGCGACATTTACTTCATCGAAATCCGACCCTTTAACGAGGATTTCCACGAAGGTGAAGGAGAACAAGCGCAAGCACAAGCTGAACCAAATCCACTCTCGGGTATCATTACCTCTCAGAAGCAGATTATCCGAGACACTTGGCAGCATACGAACGCGCAATCTACAACCAGTGAAGAATATCAGTCGGCTGTCAAGCAAACTGCTGACAAGCAAGCCGAGCTAAAGGATAAAACGCAAAAGTTCGTAGATGAGTTGAGCGTGGCGATACAGACAACTGCGCAGGTCTCACCTGAGATTCTGATGAACTTGGAAGACGCAATTGGCAACATGGGTGAGGCGACGGATCATCTGAATGCCATCGAACCAGCTGAGGCGATACCGCCGGAACAGAACGCACTCGAACTGCTCATCAAAGTCAACCTTGAAATCCCCAAGGTACTCATGCAGATGCGTAACAGTAATCCACAACTTGCTGAGGACTTTGAACTCGAAATGGAGGAATTGCAAAGCGAACTTGAGAATGAGCAGAATGAACTTGATATGGAAATGCAAGAGCAGACGCAAGAGATGTTAGATCAGGCGCGCCGAATGTTGACGGAACAACAGCAGCTCAGTCAACAGAGCCAGCAGTTGGGACGTGAGAGCCAACCTTCTCCAAGTGAAATGCAGCAGAATAGCCAACAGCAGGAGCAGTTATCACAACAGGCACAGCAAATGGCACAGCAGCTCGGCACTATGCAACAGCGTGGACAGGGAACGCAAGGGGAACGCCTGAATCAAGCCGGTCAAGCGATGCAACAGGCGGGTGAACAGATGCAGGAAGCCTCGGAAGGCATGCAGCAACAGCAACCTCAGCTCAGTGCCGCTAAGGGAGAAAAGGCGGAAGAACGGATTGAGGAGACTATTGAGCAGCTGGAGCGGGTCGCCGCGGAATTCACAGAAGATGCACTTGAGAGAACCGCACAACAACTTCAGGAATTGGCAGAGGCGCAAGCTGAGGTCCAACAACAGACGCAGGACCTCAGAAGCCGCTCGCAACAGTCAGAGATGCGTCCTGAAGATTTCCGACGGGCATCTGAACTCGCTAACCAGCAGCGTGAACTTCAGCGAAATTTGGAGACACTTGAGCGCGAGTTGCGGAATCTTCAAACGCAACTCAACCCGGAAAATCCGGAAGCAGCTCAAAACGTAGGGGATGCGACAAGACGCTTGGCAGAAGAACAGACCTTGGAGGATATGTCAACCGCACAACGCGCCTTGCAATGGCGGAGTTTCCGAGCTGCCGACCAGAATCAGCAAGAGGCACTCGACGCACTCAATCAAGCGCAAGCCGATCTTCAACAGGCACAAGCCAATATGGCGAACACTGAGGAAGAACAGCTCGAAGCTGCGCTCCAACAACTGCAGCAAGCGCGTGAACAGATGGAGGACATCCAACGCGAACTTCAGGCGCTGGAGGGACAAGAACAGACGGAGGAACAACAACGCCGTCAGCAACAACTCGAACAGCAGCAACAGCAGCTCCAAGAACGGCTTCAACAGGCACAACAGGCGCGGCAAAGGCAACAGAATCAGCAGCCGGGTCAGCAACCCGGACAAGACGGTGAAACCGAAAATCAGGAAGCACGTGCCGGGGGGAGAGAGTCTGACCGCGAAATTAATGAACTCTGGCTCGGTATGCTTGATACGATGGACGACCGTCCTGGAAATCGGTCAAACCCGTTCCCAAACTATGAATTTGTTATTCGTGACTTAAATAAACTTGAAGCCGCGCTTGAAGAACGGCTCAACACGCTTCAGGAGAAAAAGCGACTCACACAAGTTGCTAAAGAGGATGTTCCGCCTGAATACCGAGGACTCGTCGATAGCTACTACGAATCTTTATCCCAATAATTGGTTTTTAAATGATCGAATCTGAGCATCGTTCCACTACGTTTCACGATGGTTTCCGGTGAAGTCAGGAAATCTTTGAGCACCTAAATTGGGTTGGAATTAACCAAAAACCACTGCGAAACGAAGTGGAGCAGGGACCAGATTTAATAGTTAAAAATATGGAACTTCAAGCGAAGAATGTTGTTATACCGGGTGAATTGGTCAATTTGGACGATCACCCGCCCGAATATACGGGAATTTACGAGAAAAAGGGTCAAACCAAGAAAAGACTCAAAAAGTTAAATAAGCAGCTCCTGGAACTTCAGGGATTACTTTACGCTGAAAGCCAGCACGCTCTGCTCATCGTCTTGCAAGGCATGGATACATGCGGCAAAGATGGAACAATTCGGCGGGTCATGTCTGGTATCAACGTCCAAGGATGCGATGTTGTCAGTTTTAAAGTCCCAACTGCAGATGAACTTTCTCGTGACTTCTTATGGCGTGCCCATAGAGCTGTCCCGCCGAAAGGAAAAATCGGTATCTTTAACCGTTCGCATTATGGAGATGTCCTCGTTGTTCGGGTGCATAACCTCGTGCCAGAATCGGTCTGGTCACAGCGTTATCGGCAAATCAACGATTTTGAGAGAATGCTCGTTGAGAATGGAACGGTTGTCCTGAAATTTTTCCTTCACATCTCGAAAGATGAACAGAAAGAACGCCTTGAGTCTCGAATTGAAGACCCAACAAAACATTGGAAAATCGCGGCATCCGATATTCGGGAGCGTGCCTATTGGGACGATTACATGCAGGCGTACGAAGTTATGCTCCAAAAATGTAGTACGGAATGGGCACCTTGGCATATAATTCCCGCCAATAAGAAGTGGTATCGGAATCTCGTTATTACAGAGTGTATCGTTGATACGCTCAAAAAACTCGACATGAGGTATCCCGAACCCTCTGTTGATGTTACCAAACTCAGGATTGATGATTGAACGAACACCTGCAAGGACAACGGACGCAGCAGCCCAGGAGCAATAGTTAAAAATATGGTTTCAGAACAGCAGTTAGCACAATTTGAAGAAGAAGGGTATCTCCTCCTTTCAGGATTAATTCCGCAAGAGACTGTCACAAAAGCAGAGAAAGCAATGTGGCAGATGATGGGAATGGATGCAGAGGACCCAGACTCGTGGGGACAGTTTAAGCGTCCACACCTTGCCGGGTTTTACGTGGAAAAAATGGCAGGTGGAAGGCGCATTGAACTTTACGGCGTTACCCATCCAGATGTCTTAGCGTGTTGCACACCCGATTATCTTACGATCCTCAAGCAACTCGCCGCCCGATACCCAGAAATTCCCTACTGTGAAAGTCAACGTCCGGATGGCATTTGGGCACTCAATGAATTTCCCATTTCTGCCGAGTGGAAAAGCCCGGCACCCCATTTAGATGGCGATTTTCGGGATTTCCGATTGGATCCTGGCACCTTCCGAGCAACCAGTCTCACCTACCTCACCGATGCCAATTCACACGGCGGGACGACGGTGATATGGCCCGAAGGTCCACAACGGATTCGTGAATTTCGGAAAAAGAACCCAGAATTCTCCAACCATGTCGGTGATATGAAGGCTCAGTTTCCAGAGATGGATTTAGGCGAACCGATGGAAGTCGTTGCCAAACAGGGCGATGTCCTCTTTTTCCACCATCTTCTGCCCCATTCGGGTACAATGAATGTTGGAAGTTCCGCACGCTTCGCAATTCGGTTTATGTGTTTATGTCTCGCATGTCGCAAATGGGAAAAGAAAGGGGAGTGGAATCTCTGGATGCCGTAAACAAAATGAATGGAGAAAAAAATGATTTATGATAAATATGGTGTTTTTGTCAAATGGCTTCTTTCAGGTGTTGTTATTACTTTGAACCTTGTTATTGTTCAGATTGCAAGTACACAAGAGGTCTTCGTACAGACCGGATTTGAGGAATTCGCTGTCGGCGATCCACCTGACGACTGGGAGGCGATCGGTGGGCAATTTGAAGTCTCGAAAGACACCGTCAAAACCGACAAACAGGCACTCGCTATCTTAGGCGGCGCAGACGGAGATGGACTCGGTATCCCTATAGAAACCGACAATCCGCTTATTTCAGCCGAATTCTGGATTTATGTTGAGGGGGGTGGACGCTCTTTGAATATCAAATTCGCTTCTGCCGATAACATTGGCGAAAACAACGGATGCACCTATATCAACTGGGACGCAGATATGGTTCGCCTCTACGATGGAGGGGCGTGGCAACCGATTGGGGAATTTGAAACCGATACATGGAAATACGTACGCATCATCGCCGATTTTGAAAAAAGTGAATTTTCGTTCGCCTTCGGAGACAGCAGGGACGACGCTTTGGGCGCCAAAGCAGAAGATGGACTTCCGTTTCGGAACCCCGCACTCGGTCCTACTGCCAAGTGGTTCGCTTTTTATACGTGGGGGATGGCAGCTCCGGCTTACTTCGATGATCTACTCGTCTACGAAGGTGCAGATGCCCTTGACCTCGCCGTTGATCCGAGCCGGAAACTCACCACATTTTGGGGACAGGTTAAACGTTCTTGGTAGGAGGGAACTCCGATTCCCGACTCTCGCGGTGGGACAGGTTAAACGTTCTTGGTAGGAGGGAACTCCGATTCCCGACTCTCGCGGTGGGAATAATTTGCCGAGTTCTGCATAAATCTGGAGGTAAGGAATGAAAGATAGTGAGAAAATTTGCCTAACACCAGCACAGCGGCTCCATTTCGACATCTACGGCTTTGTCCTATTAGAGAACGTCCTGAGTAGCGACGAAATCGAGCGTATGAAAGGCGCACTCTACAGAATGAAAGCCGACGAAGACCTTGATGCCAAGCGCGTCTATGCCCGTCCTGGCGGTGAACACCATGTACTTTTCGGCAACCTTGTGGCGTATGATCCGGCGTTATTGGCATACGCAGCACATCCAAAACTCGTGCCACTTGTCGAGGAAGTCGTAGGTGGTGCCGTCCGTCTGGAAGAGACCGAAGCAATCATCAATAGTCGTAATCCTGAGACACCTCTTGATGAACTCCACAAACGCCGCTATAATCCGACCGGTTTTCATCGTGGCACACAACACGGGTGGGGGACCTACATAGAACAGAACAAGTTCCATTGCATCTTTGTTAAAACACTTGCCTACCTCACGGATGTCGGTCCCGACGATGGGGGGACGTGCGTCATACCCGGAAGCCACCGATTGACATGGGATCAGCGAGAAATGATTGAAGCCGCACTCTCAGATGACAAACTCATCTACCAAGTCGAAGCGTCAGCCGGTGCTGTGCTGCTTTTTGCCGAGGCATTGATTCACAGCACGACTGCTATCCGTAGCGACAAGGAGCGTGTCATCCTTATCTCCGGCTACACGCCGCCGATGGTGCGCGAATGGCCCGGCAACGAAGTCAGTCCTGAATTTATTGAGACCTTACCGGAAGATATCCGTCCTCTCATTTCAGGCAGCGACAGTTGGCACTGGAAGCGACGGTATTGATTTGCTGCCCCTTAGGCACCCGCAGTCCTCGGCATCCACAACGGCTCTTTTCCCATCTCTGCGAACAGCAGCTTCATGGTTAAATCCGCCTTCAACTCGGCATGTTCAGTTGAATTCCACAGGTTATTGACTTCCCCAGGATCCGCTTTCAGATCAAACAACTCACCATAGTCTCGGTTATAATAGACCGTCAGTTTATAGCGATCATCAACGTAGGTTTTGACGTGTACCGTTGTCGGTTCATGACGGTTTTCAACGATAATATGGTCGCGCGCTTGCGCTTCTTGTCCATACCAGACAGGGGTCTGATCTACACCCGTCATTGGGCGCGGAATGTCAATCCCAGTCGCACTCAGGAACGACGGCGCCAAGTCTACCAACGTCTGCAACGCCTCCGACTGTCTCCCCGCAGGCACAACGCCGGGATACCGCGCAATAAACGGCACCCGTATGACATCTTCGTAGTGGAACGCCCCTTTAGCGACGAGTCCGTGTTGCCCATAAAAGTGTCCATGATCCGAAGTGAACACAACCAGTGTATTGTCTGCCAATCCGAGTGCGTCGAGTTTTGCCAAGATCTTTCCGATGTACTTGTCCATCAGACTCACCATCCCATAATAGACAGCAATATCTTTAGCGAGTTCATCTCGATCCCGTAGGTGTGAGTTGAATCCGTGGACTCCCTTTCCACTTTCGCGCCAAGCCGAGAAATCTGGTTTTTGTTGTTGCGTTAGCTGAAAGTGTGGTGGGTTCTTGTCGTGTTCCCCTTCTGTCACCGATGGCACTGTTAGTGCTGCCGGGTCATACATCGTATCCCACGGTTCTGGGACGAGATATTTCGGGTGTGGATCGAAGAAACTCGCCCAAAGGAAGAAGTTTTCACCGTTTTGTTGATACCCTTCCATGAGGGCATTCGTGCGTTCGGCGATCCATGTATCGTAATGATATTCCTCTGGGATCGGCCACTTCCGAAATTGACCGCTGGCGTTTCCTGTCGGTGGTGCGTAGTAGTCGCGCCAATTCGTCAAGCCGTTCTCTTCCATCCAGATAGCGTAGTGCTGCCCGACGTGTGCCTCATCGGCGTGATTCCGTGCCAGTTCAACGTGTTCAAACCCATAGAAGGGTTCATCAAAACTCCGCCAGAAGTCTAAATCTTGGAGGATCGGATAGGATTCGAGAGACGGAAATTCTTCAGTCCCGTGGAGCGGTTGAAAATGCGCTTTTCCGACGAGTGCCGTGCGGTAACCCGCATCCGTGAAATCTTCACCGACGGTATGTTCATCTTCAGAGAGTTTCGTTCCAAGGGACCAAGCACCGTGTTGACTCGGATACTTCCCAGTAATAATAGATGCCCGTGTCGGCGTGCAGGTCGGATTCGGGCAATAGGCTCTATTGAAAAGCGTGCCTTGTTGTGCCAATGTGTCCAAATGCGGTGTCTGAATTTCCGGGTTGAGGCATCCGAGGGTGTTCCAATGTTGTTGGTCGCTGGTGATGAGTAGGATATTAGGTCTGCTTTCGGTTCCCATAATTTTTACGTAATTTCTTCGTAGGGGCGAGGTTGCCTCGCCCAACAAAAAATCCTTTGTGTCGTATTTGTTGGTGAAAATCAGCATAGCAGTTTACAAGGAATAATTCAAGCAGAATACTGTAGGAGCGATTTCCTAATAGCGACCGTTTACGCTGTTAAATTCAGTTGACCCCGTTCCGATAACCGACAACCAGCCACTATCTATTTCCGAATCACCATCTTCCGCGTAGCCGACGATTCAGGGGTGTGCAACTCGTAGAAATAAACGCCTGAAGCCAGCCGTTCACCCACGTCATTACGTCCATCCCAGTAAGCCGCATGCGATTTACCAAGGTAGTAGCCCGCCTGCTGGAATCCGAGATCCAGATGCCGGACGATCTGCCCAGTTGCCGAATAGATACGAATCGTAACCTCAGCATCGTTTGCCAATTGATACGGCAACCACGTCTCTGGATTGAACGGGTTCGGGTAATTCGCAAGTAGGGCAGTCTGTTTCGGTATCAGGTCTGCCGGTGTGAGCCGAAGTTCGGTAAATGCCCGATGAATGTCTGCCGCACTGATTTTATGCTGGCGTGTGCGGATGAGACTCCCGGTTGTATCGCGGACTTCAACCCTCAACACATCGCCGACAGAGACAACCGCTTGACGGTTCATATCTGCCCAAGCGGCATGGAAGTTGTTACTGGCAGCCGCCTCAGCGACTCTGGTGTGCCCATTGTAGACAGTTAGCGTCACACCGCTGATGCCTTCAAGTTCCGCACGTAAGACGAACGCCCATGTCTTCGGAATTGATGGCTGCGTCGGTGCCGCTGCTGTCGGGGTCGTGTTTTCCCATGCGCTACCGGTGAAACCGGCAATCTGCAGTGTAGTGACGTTGACAATGTATCCCATCCCACCTTCAATTGGGAAGCCGTCCCCTGTAGAATTTGCCGTAAATCCGGTAAACCCTTGCGTAGTCGGATCGAGTCTAATAACGGTAGTCGCGCCGATCTTTTCAAGGAATGAACGCGCTGTGTAAGGTGTGTTTGGCATAAGCGGTAAGCCGATCATGTTCAAACCTGGGTTGAGGACCATGACGAACGCTTCCTCGCTGGCGGGTGCAACCAGGCTGTCAGCACGGAAAGCAAGGTTCTGAATACGTTCGTCGCTTTCGGGACCGGCATCCGCTATGTCAAACGGTGTTTCACTAAAATTCGCCGCAAGATATTCCGCAAGCGCGTCTTGCTCTGTACCGGGCGCAGCGAAAGTCGCTTGCCCACCCGACTGTTCCTCTGTCATCACTTCAGCAAGGTCAACGCGATGTGTATTCGGGAAATTACCGTACGGATAATCGTCTCCGCCGTCGACAAGGAAAGTGATTGTGACCATTCGGAAAGTCCGAGCTGCATCTCCCACGATTTCACTGTTTTGTACAACGATATCCGTCGGGTTTCCATCGGCGTCGGTGATAACGAGTGATTGAACCCTGTCACCTTCGGGGAGCGACGCATCAAAACTGAACGCCATTCCTGCAATTTGTGGAAAACGTCCAGGGGTTGAACCTTCACCTGACGCCGCAACTGTGTGTTCGATGACTGCCAGGAGTTCCGCCGCGCTTAAGGTCAAAAGTGTCAATCCATTGTTGAATCGGAGTGTATTTTCAATATCGATCTGCGAAATCTGACCGGCTGCTTTACCTACCAAGGCGTTCGCGGGTGGCGGAAGCAGTTCTCCATACACCGTCAGACCAATCGGGGTGCGAATGCCGCCGCCATTTTTCAAAGAGACGACAACGCTTGGATCAACCTGTTGCCCAGCGGCGAGGTTTGCCTCGGCGATGAGGTTACCGGCATTCGTCTCCTCCGTGCGGATAGCACCCCGGTTACCATTCAGATAGACGCTTGTCTGCCCAAAGATATTCCCGTCCTTGGCAAGCACAATATTCTGGACGGCTTCTGTGATTTCGACCACACGGGCTGCAGGTGCCGCATTACCCGTGTCTACCACACCTTGCGCGTCGGTGACAAAAGCACCGCTGACGACAGGGTCAATCGATTCAGGAATTAAGACACCTGCCGCGTCAAAATCGACGACTAACCGTCCGACGTATCGGTAATTCCCATCTGTACCCACAATTGCAATCGGTTCATTCGTTGCCGATTGCGTCAAGATCGGATACGGACGTTCTGCGGTATCGCCGGGATGGAGCCTATCTGTTGCATCTGCGAGAAGCGTATTTGACCCACCGGCGATGATGATGTCAACATCTTTGACGTGCATCGCGATTGCCTCATCGAGGCTAATCTGTTGAAGATGTCCTGTGAGAATAATTTTGTTGATGCCAGTGGCTGTTAGGGCATCAACGGATTCTTGGACGATGGCTGCCAATGCCGCCATATCGTTTGGATCTGCCGGTGCGATGCCGACATTCCCAGGGACAGAAAGGCTTCCGAGTAGTGGTGTTGTCATGCCGACAACCCCGATCTTTTCACCCGAAGGTGTGGTAATCACGACGCTTTTCGTGATACTGTTCGGAATCGTGCTCGCTTCCTGCCCCGGCTCGACAACAAGCGAAGCGAGACTGCTGTCGGAACTAAAGTCTAAGTTCGCGCTCAGGAACGGGAACGCTGTACCGACATAATCCCGATCCGGCGCAATCAGCCCCGCAAGCGTACCGGGACCTAAGTCGAATTCATGATTCCCCAAGGCACCTGTCATGAAGCCCATCGCATTGAGCATTAAAATGTCTGCGCGTCCTGAACCTTCTCGTCCTAACACTTCACGAAGGCTCCCATTATTCGCAGCTGCGAAAAACGGACCGGGAATGTAACTATCTCCAGCACCGATGATTACTGTATTTTCAACCTCGGTTTTGAGGGCATTCAGTACCGATGAGAAGCGTGGGGCGTTTTCGAGGGCTTCAATGCCGCCCTCCATGTCCGCCGCGTGGAGGAGTTGCAGCGTGGTTTTAGGCAAGGGGGCCTCTTCATTCTGCGAGAAAGCCGGTGTGCTAACTAACATAAGAGGGCTTAATAATAGGATTGAAAGAATTATCGTTGTAATATGGGCTTTACGCCCTACAGAATTTGGAATAAAGCATTCCTTGTTGTTCATCAAAATTACTCCTTTAAAATTAATTGGGTAATACTTATAGTATAATACCATACATACGCATAATAAGAGAACCTATTTTTTCGATAGGGTCATTTAGTTCTCCGATAAAAGCGAACATCAAATCGCGATATGCCATTGTAGGAGCGAGTGTTTTTGCTTGGGGTCTTTGCTTGGGTGTTTCTGCGGATTTCTTCATGCTCGCGATCTTCCAAAAATGACCCTGCTAAATAGCCCTATTTGCCTTGAAGAATTCATGGGCGCGTGTTATGCTTTAGATACAGTGCCGATTTTCTGGCACTAATATATGATGCCGATCATAGTGTTCAAGTAAATAAATTGGAGTATTTTGATGTCTCGTTCAACCGAAAAACGTCCCAACCTTGTCTATGTTTTTGCGGATCAACTCCGGTACCAGTCGTGTGGCTACGCCGGAGACCCTCGCGCCCGGACCCCTCATATCGACCGACTTGCTACAGAGAGTGCGAGTTTCTGCAACGCCGTCTCTGGGAGTCCGATGTGTGCGCCGTATCGCGCCTCGCTCTTCACCGGAAAATACGCCAGTAGCACCGGTATGGCGATTAATGAGCTCCGAATGAACCCAAATCACGATTGCTTCGGGCATGTCCTCCATCGCAACGGCTACCAGACGAGTTACATCGGAAAATGGCATCTGTGGGCAAATCAATTGGGGCGGCACAGCGATCCGCGGAATTCTTACATCCCACCCGGACGGTATCGGCTCGGTTTCGATGGAGAGTGGTCGGCATATAATTTTCATCATCTCTATTTTGACGCATATTACCACAAGGATTCACCTGAGAAAATCGTGATTCCCGGATATGAACCCGATGGGCAAACCGATTTGGCGATCGACTACCTGCAACGGGCATCGACAGCGGACGACCCCTTCGCGCTGTTCCTCTCAATCGGAACACCCCACGACCCATGGACACAAGATAACGTTCCAAATGAGGATTATGCATTGTTCCAGGATGTTGACTTCCCCCTCCCACCAAACTACCGGGACGAGAACGACCCGTATGGCGATACATGGGCAATTATGTCCGCCGCAGACCGTGCGCAACTCCCCGAATGGATGCGTGTTTATTACGCAATGACCACCAATCTGGATCGGAATATCGGGCGGTTGCTCCGTACTGTTGACGATTTGGGATTGCGCGACAACACAATTTTCGTCTTTACCTCCGATCACGGGGAGATGTTCGGGGCACAAGGTCGCCGCGCGAAAAACATCTTTTATGAAGAAGCGGTGCGTGTTCCGTTTCTGGTGCGATGGCAGGGACGGGTTCCAGAGGCGCATATCTCAGAGGCGTGCCTGAATACGCCTGACATCATGCCGACACTGCTCTCAATGATGGATCTGCCGATTCCCACGGATGTTGAAGGTGCGGACTTAAGCCGTGCCGCTTTTAATCAACCGACGGACGAACCCGACGCAGCATTTATGCAAGGCATGGGGTGTACGGCGAAATGGGAAGACGGATATGAGTGGCGGGCTCTCCGTACGCAGCAGCATACCTACGCTGTTCACCGTCCAGACAGGGGCGAGAAACTCTTTGATAATGTCGTCGACCCGTTCCAAACCCGTAACCTGATTGATGAACCCGCATCCGCTGAACGCCGAGATCAATTCCGAGCGATGCTAAAGCAACGCATGGAGACACTTAACGACACTTTTGAAGCGTGTACATGGTATCGCTATAACTGGACTGAGGACCGGATCATCCTACGTACCGCAACGCTGTAGACGTATCACCAGAAGTTCTGGATGAAGTCTGTAAGCAGACTGAATCAAATTCACTTGAAATCCTCTCAATAAACCTGTTATGATTAAAAGAAAAAGGAGATAGATGCTATGGATAGAATCACTTTTAATCCTGATCAGTGCGGGGGCCGTCCTTGTATTCGCGGCATGCGGATTCGGGTAACAGATGTCTTAGATTTGTTGGCGAGTGGTCTCTCTTTTCAGGAAATTCTTGACGAAATGCCAGCGTTGGAATACGAAGACATTGTTGCTTGTCTTCAATTCGCCTCACGAAAAATTAACCATCCTGTAATCGCCGCATGAAGTTTTGGATTGATGTGCAACTTTCTCCTGCACTTGCCCCTTGGCTCAATGACACCTTTGGCGTACAGGCTTTTTCGCTTGAGTGGCTCGGGCTCCAAGGGGCTAGCGATAGGGGAATCTTCTCTGCAGCGCGCGAAGCAAACGCAGTTGTAATAACTAAAGATCAGGACTTTGTGCACTTGTTAAATCAGCTAGGTCCCCCACCACAGATTGTCTGGATAACTTGCGGCAATACCTCCAACGCTCAAATGCGTGAGATTCTGATACGGAATTTCCAAAAAGTCTTTTCGCTTTTGCAAGCGGGAGAGTCTTTGGTAGAAATCACTGCTATCTCATAAATCAGAGGCGTAGCTTTTCTGTACCAGATGCTACCGATACGTCTTAAACCCAGCTTCTACGCGCGTTTTGTGATAGAGGTTTAGCGTCCCACTCTCAACCCTTGCAGTCACCCGTCTCCCATCACTGAAAGTCACCTGAAATTGCGTATCAGAATCCTGCGAAATCTCTTCCGTCTTTGGCAACGGAATATCTTTCTCCGCTGCCCACGCCGTAATCAGTTTCGCGAGAGAATCGGCGTCACTGGGTGGCGGTGTTGCATCCTTCAATTCGATGCTGAAAGCAGGCATGCTCTTCTTCACATAATTAAACCAACGCGCAGTCCGCAGAAACGGCACAAGTGCCTGCAACGCTTCAGCAGTACCGATCCGACTCAACGCCTCCGACGAGAAACCCCGTACATACGCCGAGTCGCTCAGCAGTGCCTCACGCAACGCAGGAACCGCTTCAGTTGCGTCCGGTCCAATACGGGTCAATGCCTGTGCTGCAAAAAACGCTAAGTCCGTATCGTCGCGATCTTCCAGAACTCGCACCAACGCCGGAACCGTTTTCGACACCGGCACCTTAATCATACCCAGAGCCGAGGTCGCGTGCCGTCGTACCTCTTCCGATGCATCGGTGAGCAGTGCAATAAGTCCATCAACCGCTGCCGCTGCAACCGGACCCATCTCACCCAACGCATAAGCCGCTGAGGCGCGAACGTTCTCGCGTGTATCTTTCAATGCGGATACGAGTGCAGGCACCGCCGATGCACCGATCGCCGCGAGTCCGTGCGCTGGGTCGCAAATATGGAGAATCGGCTCCATCTCAAACGCCTCTTTTTCCGAATTAAGGGCGTCAATAAGCGGTTCAACTGCCGGTGTCCCAATCGCACCGAGCGCATAGATGGCGTTCCGACGCACAGGTTCATAACTGTCTTCAAGCGCATCGACGAGTGCGGAAGTGGCTTCTGCACCCTGGGTTCGCATAAACCCTAATTCGCTTGCTGCTTTCATACGAGTGGCTGCATCCCCAGTTTTTAACGCTTCAATCGCCGATGCTGCGTCTCTCGTGGTAGTTGGACGGTCGGTTTCATACAAATCGGTCTTTCCGTACATCCAATTCCATACATAGGTCCAGAGAATCTCAGCGTCGTAAGGGACATGATTGATCTCTGGGGGTTGCCAAACTGAACTTTCGCTATGCCAAGACGGTGCCGTCGGCTGCTCCGTGCGCATAAAGACGAATTTCATGCCGTAGCGATTCAGTGAAATGTAGTTTTGAAGGAACGAATGCACCATGTCGAAGTGCATAATCCAGACGGTGCCGAGTTCACCAGACATCGGAACCAAGTTTCGGTTCAGGAAATTCTCACGGAGCAATCGCGTGCCGTTTCCACCGGCGGCGTGCGCCTCGTGCCGTTCACGTTCACCGTCCAGCATAAATTCTCGGATGTATTGTGTCCCCGGAATAATACAGGTCGGTCCCTGCTCGGCGAGACAGGGCTGCGGATAATAGAAAAGGATTGCCCATCGCGGCGTGCGGTGCCGGGGTCGTTTCCCACCTGCGTGCCCATCTTTATGGAGCGGCATCATCAACCGTTCCTCGCCGTGTGGTGCGCGCTTGGAAAGCGCGCCTACCGGCGGCGTGGGTGTACTTCCGGCAAAATTGGGATGGCAATGCCGATGCGGATGCATGACATACCCATTTCCCAAAAGACTCGTCAACGCGCCCCGGACTTCTGGAGACTCTAAGACGCTCTGGAGTTCCGGGACCAGCGGTAGGATATTATTGAGTGGGTTGTGTTGCCGATCGCCTCGGAAATCTATCGCACCGGCGAAGAGCTCGTCCGTTTTGTCGTAGATAGTTTCATGGATGTGCGTCGGCACGTCAGCGGTGACGTTGACGTATCCATTCACAATGAAATGGCGAATATCCTCGTCATTTAGAAGTTCCTGTTTAACGCTTGTCATGGTCCCTCTTTTTTTCTCTCCTTTAATACCACGCCGCCTTGTTGACGACGTTCTGCAGCGGCGCGCCTTCAGCGAACCGACGGGCGTTTTCCAGCAGCACCGCAAATCGCCGTTCAGGAAGGTTCTCCGCATCTTTTACAGCGATATGTGGCGTTATTAACACATTCGGCAACTCCCACAATCGACTCTCCGCAGGTAAGGGTTCAACTTCAAATACGTCCAAACCGCACCCCGCAATAATCCCCTGTTCAAGTGCGGCAATAAGATCGGCAAGTTTCATCGTCTTACCGCGTCCGATGTTAACAAAGTACGCCGTGTTTTTCATCAAGGCGAAACGGTCTTTATGCCACATCCCTTCCGTTTCAGGTGTATGCGGGGTCGTCGCGATCACAAAGTCGGCGCGCGGCAGAAGCGAGTCTAACGCCGCGGGTTCATGTTTTTCTACGGAAGGCACCTCGTATTCCCACCTCGGATCAACACCGATGACTTCCATTCCGAATGCGTTACAGAGGCGTGCGGTTTCATGTCCGATACCACCGACGCCGACAATCAGGGCAGTCGCCGCCGCGAGGTCAACGTATCTTTTGCGAGCGTCTTTGTCCCAGTTCCCTTCGCGTTGTGCGTCCATATAGTAAGGCAGTCCACGCGAAAGCGCGAGCACGAACATCATGATGTGTTGTGCGATGTGGTCGTTGTAGATACCACGTGGATTACAGGCGACGACTGGGTGTTCAATCAATGCGGGATAGTAAAAACCCGGGAAGGGACCCGCAGCAGGATTCTGCAACCATTGTAGATTTTTCGCCAACGGCAATTGTTCCGGCGATACCCACCCGTAGACGGCATCGGCATCGGGGAGGTGTTCTGCGACTGCTGCGTCTGTCTCTGGCAAGACAACGGTGTATACGGGCAATTCGTTCTGTAGGCGTTCCGCCCATTCGCGTAATTCAGCGTTCTGTGGCGGCATGATAATAAGTTTTGGCACGGGTTCTGTTCCTCTCTTTGGATAACTTTAGACAAGATGCCTATATCTTACCATAGTGGCATACCAAAATCAAGTCCCAGAAAAAATAGTCTTACACCGAAAATAAGCGTTGATTTTCAGACAGCAATGTAGTACAATAAGTCGTGTGAGCACGCAATACGTCAACTGGATATTAAGACAATTTTTAAGGAAATTCAGCGGGCACGGGAAACAGAATAGAGACTGGGTAGATCGTGGGAGAGAAGTAGCATGGGACAAGCTGCACACATTCTTGACATGCGTCTAATTTTTTTCACTTGACCCAAGTGATGATGAGCCCAAGGAGGCTTCCAATACCAACAACAATACTGATGGCGAGGGCAATGTTCGCGCGGTGTGCTGAGGATGACTCAGAACGCCCTTCCATTTTTCCTTTTATCCAACCTACGTCCTGCTCAAGTGAACCCAGGCGATTCTCTACACGCTCAATGCGATCATCTACACGCTCAATGCGATTCTCTACACGCTCAATGTGATTCTCTACACGCTCCATCCACTTTAAGACAAGGTTTTGGAATTCTTGATTATCCATGTTTAACACTCCATTTATGGTGAATTATGAAAATACATTTACATTTCAGGGATACTTGTAGGAGGGATTTCCAAATCCCGACTTCCTCTACTTTTCCAAAATTTTAACATAATTCCACAGAGATGTCAAGTTCTTTCGAGCAAAAAGCACGACTTATGGAAACACCCCTAAAAATCGACTTCGACAAAGGCACCCTCATCCTACAAAACGTCCCAGAGGCACTCCAGCCCGAGCTGCCTGACCTCCGATGGGACGAACGTACGCTCACCTTCCGAGCACCCGCCTATCGCTATCGGCACATCGTTTCCCAATTGCGCGCACACAACATCCCGTATCAAGACACCGCACGACAATTCACAACCGAACCCTTCACACTCCAAAAACAGATGGTGCCCTACCCTTACCAAACTGAATCTATCGACGCATGGCACGCGAACGGAAAACGCGGGGTCGTGAGCTTGCCGACAGGCGCAGGGAAAACTTTCATCGCAATCCTCCTCATCGCCGAGGTCCAACGTCCCACACTCGTACATGTCCCGACGATTGATTTAATGAACCAGTGGCAGACCGTCTTAGCAGAACACTTCGGGCAACCGGTCGGACTTTACGGCGGCGGCTATCACGAATTAGAGCCCCTCACGGTGACGACCTACCAATCCGCTGTCATGCACGCCCCATACTACGGCAACCGGTTCGGGTTCGCTATTTTCGATGAATGCCACCATCTGCCCGGAGACCAGTACCAGTACGCCGCAATCAGCAGTATCGCCCCGTTTCGGTTGGGATTGACAGCCACACCCGAACGCGTTGATGGAAGGGAACGGCGGCTCTACGGACTCGTCGGTGAATGCTGCTATGAAGCGAAGGTACAGGAACTCTCTGGGAAAACGCTCTCTACGTATCGCGTTGTAACCATAGCCGTCGAGATGGAAGACACGGAGCGCGTCCAATACGAGGCAGCGCGCCGCACTTACCTAAGTTTCCTCAAGGGCTCGAAAATCAATATGGGAACGCCACGCGGATGGCAAACATTTCTCTGGAAAGCCTCACAGACCGATGAAGGACGCGCTGCCTTTAAGGCGTATCTCACGCAAAAGCAGCTCAGTTTTGCCTCTACCACGAAACAGGAGTGGGTCTGGAAACTGGTGCAGCGGCACCGGGGTGATCGGATCCTCATCTTTACGCAGGATAACGACACAGCCTACCAACTCGGCACGCGTTTCTTTCTACCGGTACTCACGCATCAGACGAAACTCAAAGAGCGGAACGCCTTTCTAAACGGGTTTCGCGACGGCACCTATTCTATTTTGGTCACCTCGAAGGTGCTAAATGAAGGTGTAGATGTACCCGAAGCGAATGTCGCTATCATCGTCTCAGGGAGCGGAAGCGTCCGGGAACACGTACAGCGGTTAGGACGCATCCTCCGCAAGCGCGAAGGCAAACAGGCGGTGCTTTACGAACTCATCTCCAAACGAACCGGCGAACACTTCGTCAACAAACGGCGCAGACAACACCACGCCTATCGAACCACGTAATGCTTTACACATTCAAGGTTTCTACTTGTACCGCATGTTAGTTTGCGACCCACATAGACACAAACTAAATGAAGTTTCAGAAAATAATTGGGTAATAGACGGGCAATGAATTGCCCTACTACAAACGGTTTGGTTCGTAGTAGTGCGATTCATCGCACGTTGAGAAATTACCGAATTAATAAAAATAATTGGGTAATAGACGGGCAATGAATTGCCCTACTACAAACGGTTTGGTTCGTAGTAGTGCGATTCATCGCACGTTGAGAAATTACCGAATTAATAAATTAATCTTCATAAAGTTTGTGCTAAAAAGGATTTTTAGTCGCGTAGGGACGATATAGAAATGCTCACGAAAGATCTCATTCGGTATAAAATTAAAAGCGGACACATCCTACCACAGTTTGTGAATCCCACCGATAGCCAGTTATTGGCAATCGCTGCGCAATTAATCGTCGTTTTTGAAGACGCGCCGGGTACACAACGCGCCACGCTTTTAGCAGCGAGCAAGCACATTATGGATAGCACGCCGGGGCCGCCGATCGTCAAGCGCGGACTCGAAAAGCTCCTGTTAGACCGCACGGAATTTGACACCGCCCCCAACGAGGCGTTAATCGCGTTCCGTCAAAAACTCTTCACAGAGACGAGCCGCCTGCTTTCACAAGAACCCTTCACGGATTATGCCGACTATCAGCGGAGAGTCGCCCAGATAACAGACGGCGCATTGCCACAAGACATGGGTCCTGGGGAGGTGCGTGAACTCGCAACCACGCTCTACGCAGATTTACCGAACTGCCAGCCCGTCCTCACCTTCAAAACCCTTTCTCCCGAACGACTCCTTCACCGCTACAACGCCGCACAAGTCCAAGGGCTCCTCCTGCATTGTAATACCCTGACATTGAAATTGGCGGATGCCATGACCGCCGAACTCCGTCAATTGTTCAAATATCTCAGATTCCACCAACTCTTATCTACAATTCGGAAAGACGAGGAGCTGTATCAGATTACCGTGGATGGACCGTTGAACCTCTTTTACAAAACAAAACGGTACGGTATGAATCTGGCGAATTTCTTCATGGCAGTCCTCCATCAGCCGAAGTGGGAACTCACCGCTGATATCCAGTTTCGGAACAGACAACCTGCTCGGTTGTTGCTTGATGAATCGTGCGGTATCAAACCGATTTCGCAGCAGTTCCTCGCGTATATTCCTGAAGACATTCAACTCTTTCAGGCGATGCTCCGCAATAAGACGGAGGATTGGCAGATCCGCCCGGGAAGTCAATTCCTTCCGTTAGTCGGTGATTTCTATTGTTTCCCTGACTATCAACTCGTTCACAAGAGCGGTGTTGAGACCGCCATTGAACTCTTCCATCCGTGGCATCAAGGGCATCTCATCGCAAGACTGAACGTGCTTGCTGACCAGACGGATGTCTCCCTCATCCTTGGCGTTTCAAAGACGTTAGCGAAGAAACCGATGATTGCAGAGGCACTCGCGGCATCTACATATTTCTCGACGTTCGGCTTCACATTTCGGGATGTCCCGACCCTACGCGCCTTGCTCCCCATCCTAAATTCGCTTGTGTCGCTTTAGGACCCGGCAGAGTCATTTAGTTTTCCAATAATTTTCGTTCTTTGTAGCACGATGCACATCGCATCTGGGCGAGTACGCCGCAAAACTGTTAGTTTGTGAGCCGTATTTCGCAAACTAACAGTTTGCGGTACAAATGACAGAGCCATTCAGTTTTCCAATAATTTAGGTCCGGAAGCCCCAACTCGTTGGGGAAAAGTGTGCCGTCCCGAATAAATTCGGGCTTCCGGAGACAGGAATCCTTTACATAGGTAAACTTATCTCTTAAAACTAAATGACCCTATACAAATGAGAAATCAAATTGCTATTTTTCTGAGTTTCGTGACTTTACTCTAAATAACAAAGGCGCGGTTTTCATACCGCGCCTTCGTTTATTGTCAGAAACCCTTCTACCCGCTTTGACATACGTACATTGGAAGTTCTAACTGGGGACGATTAGGTAAGCTTGAGTTTTCCTTTTTCGTCCCGCTTATATCCATAGTCAGACGTGATAATATCTACATCTTCTTTGACTTGTTTCACATCTGTCTTTATTTCGCTCACATCTGCTTTAAGGTTGCTCACATCTGCTTTAACTTGGGTCATGTCCCCTTTAAGGTTGCTCACGTCTGCTTTAAGGTTGCTCACATCTGCTTTAACTTGAGTCATGTCCTTTTTAAGGTTGCTCACGCCTGTTTGCAAAGCGTCCACCTTGTTATTAGTATGCGTGAGTTCTGCATTGACGTAGTTTTCAACCTTCCGCGTTGAATCTGTTATATGGTCAAGAATCGTCTGTAAATCTGCCTTTGTCAATGATTCATTCCGATTTTCTTTCATTGTTCTGTCCCTTCCAAAAGTAGGTAATTTGACAAAAGTACGGATTCATGTATCCGTCCGGAACATCAAGTATTTTAACTGCTTTGTCCCTATTTGTCAAGTTAAGAATATTTTCCGACGCAATGTAGCGACAGAAGCCCGACAGCCCCCATCGCTACACTTGGTCAGTTCCGCGCATCACGCGCATGGCACCCTGACCGCCAGTATTTTAGTTTGAACTTAGGAGGTTAATGTCATCCTAAAAAGACAGGCTGAGTTTATCGCGTCATCCCAGGACGGGGTGTAAAGTTTCAAAGTTTGCAAGTGGTCTAAAGTCCGTAAAGTTGGTAGTCGTCAAGTCTCACTTTTAAACGATCACGTTTTGAACGGACAAACTTTCCTTTAACTCACATCGTTGATAGACAGACACAACTTTGAACTTCGCAACTTTGAACTTCGCAACTTTTAAAAAAATAGAGACCCCACGACCGAAGCCGGGGATCCCTATCTTGGTTTTAGGTTAGTTCAATTGTTGCATCCCTGAACAACCTTGGTGTCTGATTCTATTTACCAGACGATTTTAGCTCACCCCAACGCGTTGTGAGTTTACCACCCGCACTGACATTCCCACGCAGGTGCGTCGTGCGCAAGGTTGTCCGTTCGCCGTTCAGCGAGACATCCTCGATCTGATAGTAGTAAACAATGTTGGGTTTCGCAGTTGTATCTGTGTACGTATACACATGCTTTTCAGATGTTGTGCCGTGTCCGGCGATGAGACCTTTGACGTTGATGACTTGGAATTCACTGTCTTTTGTCTCACTCCGCAGGATGTTGAATCCAGCGTTGTTCAACTCAGACTCGGTGACCCATCGAATCACAACTTCGCCAGTGGCTTTGTCGCGGACAGGACGGAAACTTGAGAGGCTAACCGGCACGGGGCTACCGTCACGATCACCCGGTGAACCCATATCATCACGGTGTCCGTAGTGACTCCGAGCACTTTGTGCCATGATCCAGGATGACTCCATCGTGCCATCGTTCGCCATATCACGCGTGCCATCATAGGGTGCTTGCGTCCCGAACCCACGAATAATGGAATACCGCACATCGCCACCCGTCTCCGGCAATTCCCACGCAATACTGCGGCGCGGACCGTCGAGCATGACGTTACCCACTTCGTCCACTACGGTCGTTTTATACCTGAGTTCGAGGTGGAAACCGACACTGCTCAAGAGAATACTCTTACGGGCAGAGAGACCAAGATCATTGCGATGCTTCTGATAGAGATTGTAGACGCGGTTGTCCACAACATCGCTCGCACTGCTACGGTCGGAGACCAACAACAAGGTCTGGTTCGGTAGAATCACCGCGCCATCGAACTTGAACTTCGCATCGACGTAGGACTCGACATCCGTGTCTATGTTGCGAATCTCAAGTTCCCAATCGCCGTTCAGATGTGCCGATTTCGTGAAGGAACTATTGTAGAGTTCAATCCACTGCACGAGATTGCCGTTTTCACCCGAATCATACATAATCTCACTGATAACGACTGTACCATCCGCGATGTCTGCGGGGTTGGCTTTCTGGGCATTGTGGGCATAACCCGGAGTTCCCGGTGCGACTGCTGAATCCACGTTCGGATCATAACCGAGTCCACCTGTGAACCCGACTTTTCTCCAGTCGTCTTTGTGCAGACGATTGTCTCGCGTTTTGTTATCCCAACGGGTGTACGTATGACCCGCGTTCGGACTCAGACTTTTACCATTTGTGTCAAAGTCATCAGCGTCAGCACGATCCCCCGGTTGCGTCCACCCTCTCAGGGGCCAGACATCCGTCACGAGGTCGGCATCATTCACTTTAACAAAACCAGAACCCGTGATGTCTACGATCCCCTCATGACCAATGGGATCGCCATCACCGTTTCTCTGATTACTGTTTCTATCATTGCGGTTCCTGAGAACGAGCATCATGTCCTGATCAGGCAGGTTAACATCCGTGACGATAAACCGATGGGTCGCGCCTTTCGGGAACTCATTGCTATCCATGACGTTGACGCCTCCCGCCAAGACACTATCAGCCGGATGGGTGTTGGTGATAAGCAGATAGCCTTTGGCTAAAACCTTAACGTTATCACTGTCAGGCAGCACAAAAACTCTCTGATGTTCCGGATCATCATCAGCGTCAGGACCATCATTCCAAACGGCTTCCATTTCCCATTTCTTGATAATGACATCAGCATCACTGGTGTTGTGAACTTCAATCCACCGCAGATCGTTTGGATCCGCACCACCGTTGTAAATCTCGTTAATGACGATAGCAGTCCCGGGCAGCGATGCCGGTGCTTTTGCAGAGGTGATTTGACTGGCGTCATCTTGATGCGGCGCGCCGGGTGTGCCGACGAAATTACCCGTTATGTTGATACGTCCAACGGAGGTAATCCACTGACCACCCTCGGTGCCATCACCGAAATTGGGAGTGCCGGTATACTCACTCTTATCAGCGTTCGTGCCACGCTTACGGTACATCGAAACCAGATTTTGCACGGGCAGGTTATTGGTGGTATCTACTGTCGTCCGACCACTCATACCTTTCAGTGCCCATCTGTTACCAAAGCGGTTAACCACAGTCACACGATCAACGATTGTGAATGTAACATCATCGGTGTCGTCAGTTGGGGTATTCGGAGTATCCAAGGTCACCGTCTCATTCGTCGCTCGTTGGTTCGTGGTGAAGATAAGACGGACATCAGCTGTAGCAGCTAATGCAGCACCGTTGTTGTAGATCTCAATCCACTGAATGTTTGTCGCTGTTCCTGCTGGAGTTGCTGTTCCATCTGGGTTAGCATCAACACCCCACATAATCTCAGTGATGGCAAGCCGGTACATCGCTGCATCATCATCATTAATCGCCAATTCAATCGTTCCACCAAAGGTGAAAAGATCAGCGAGGTTTGGTAAATCAACAGCCGGGGTAGTTGCAGTTGCCGCTACAATATCAGCGGTAGCAGTAGCAGACGCTGCTGGGAGAGATATTCCGTTGGGACCTGCAGTCGCAGGAGTAACAACAGCAAAATTGTTCGCTCCCATAGGCGCAGCAGTCCCATCACCATCAACATCAAAGGCACCGTTGATGTCAATGGTGTAACTTTGTGTCTGTGCAAGTGCTGGACCCGCAACGAGTGCTAACGTTAAAACGAAAACTAAGGAAAATGTCAATTTTGACAACATTCGTAATTTTCCTCCTAAATAAAATAAACTCTTTCTTTTTCCTTTATCACATCAAAAATAAGAATACGTATCCAGGGATTCGTATACGAATTCTTCCGTTTGAATCTAACCTTTATGCCGAGGCTTCTGCCTCAGCGGTGTGTTGAAATTGTCGTTTCGCCACTTCTTTATCCGTCGCAACACGCTCGTTATGACGCTGGAAAGTCGGACTTGACAACCTCACACGTATTAATTATACACTATAATACGATAAAAATCAAGAAAAATTACAAAAAAATTACAAAAAACGCAATAAATTAATAAAAAACGCAATAAATTCAGTAAAATTTTGCGATTTTTTGCGATTTTTACAAAAAATATCGCTTTTTTACGATTTTTTAATGTTTTATGGGAAAAACGCGACAATTGTTTCTAATGCCCTAATATCTGGAAGCCCGGATTTAGTCTATTCCCAGACTATAGTGGATTCTACAATTAGCTTTCCATCTGAACTGTAGGAGGGAACTCCGATTCCCGACTCACATGGGTTGGGTCGCGATTCGGAGATCGCTCCTACAGAATATATGTAAACTTATTTACATCATTTACTATAAATTCGGGCTTCCGGCCCCAAATTATTGGAAAACTGAATAGCCCTGTGGGAATCTAAAGATTTTGACACTGCCTCCGAAATGTGCTATACTTTATATATATTGTCACTCTCATAATAGGAGGCACCGTGCGCTCAAATACGGAAACCTATAGGCGAGAAGCCCTCTCCATCGCACACTTCCCTGACAGTTCAAAAACGGAGGTAGAACCCATGGCAGAATCTATGGCAGAAGTTCTCATCGAACGAGGGGCAAAAGAGACGACGATTGAAAACATAGTGCTGTGCCTTGATACGCGTTTTCAAGCAAATACCGCAGCGACCCTAAAACCGACTCTTGCGGCGATTGACGACCTGCCGCGTCTGAAGCACTTGCTCCAAGCAGCGATCCAGACGCAAAGTCTTGAGGCTTTTATGACAGCCTTGAAAACCAATGGGGCTGCCACGCCCTAATTATATGCGGACACCTAATTTCCGTTTTTTGTAGCACAAACTTTTAGTTTGTGAGCGATACGGTGTAAACTGAATGAAGTTTAAAAAAATAATTCGGTAATAAACGGGCAATGAATTGCCCTACTACAAACGGGTCTGTTCGTAGTAGTGCGATTTATCGCACGTCCAGAAATTACCCAATTAATAAATTAATCTTCATTTAGTTTGTGAGCGATACGGTGTAAACTGAATGAAGTTTAAAAAAATAATTCGGTAATGTGGCGAGGTTAGGAATGCACGTCGCATTTGAGCGAGTACGCTGCAAAACCTCGCCAGCGGTGGGATAGGGTTATTGCGGTGGGTAGGTTTATTTTTGGAAACCTTGCGAGTGGTGAAGGAACCTCGATCGGCTTGAAAACGGGTTTATTCGGGTTAAGGGGTTATCACTTGCCGTTGCTTCAAGGTTTCGACTTCCTGTTTGAGTGTTGTTATCTCGTTTTCGAGTGATCGATCTCTTGTGCCTCGCTTGTGTGCTAATATGCCCCAGATCGTTGCCCCTATTGCGAGAAATGCCATGGGTATACCGATGCAGGCAATGATAATGTTATTTTGTCTGTCAAAGTTCTTTTGAACATTGTCAAAGCCCTTGTTCATTGCCTCGTTTAGATTTTTGATTTCCGTATCACGAATAGCACCTTCCGTTTTTAGCGTGTTCATGGTGGCTGTTAGACGCTTTTCGGAATCCGCAATAATCAAGCGTATCTGTTTTTCGGAATCCGCAACAATCAAGCGTATCTGGTTAAGATCGTCATCTGATAACGCACCGAGTGCCGGCATCGCGATGACACAGAATAGTATTGAGAAAAGCAAAAGATATTTCATGGCATGTGTCTCCTTTATAGAATTAGTAAATCATATCTTTATCTGGGTGTCAATAGAAAAAATCTCCATATTATCAGTTTGCGATTTTTCTGAACTGCGTGTATAATATTTGTATGCCCTACAGGGATGCGGGTAACCCTTTTATTTGGGCTCTCGCTTTTCGGGAGTCTGGTCCACCCATCAGATTTTTTTCAGAACCCTTCATTGGAGGCAATCATGCAAGAATCTCCGTTTTACGAACACGTCATGGAGCGCGGCAAAGAGCAAGGTATAGTGCAAGGTATCGAACAGGGTATAGTGCAAGGTGCGCGTCAAACGAGTATTGAAAGCACGCTTGCGATCCTCAATGAACGCTTCCCCACCGCCGATGTCACCGCAGTCCGTTCGGTGCTTGAGGCGATTGGTGACCTTGACCGTCTGAAGCGTCTAACCCTTCAGGCTTCCATCGTGCCCAGTTTTAGGGCTTTCCAAGAACACTTAGACGCGTAACCCGCTACGCCTTCTTGTACCGCGATGCACATTGCATGAATCAGAATCAACGGTATGAATGCCTTATTGGCATTCACCGGGTATTCAGGTTTCCTTATGGCATGAACCGGGTCGAGTACGCCGCAAAACTGTTAGTTTGCGAAGCGTAGACCACAAAAGACTGCCTTGTACCGTAAACTGTTAGTTTGCGAAGCGCACGCCAGACATTAAGAGACCCTACCCTTCATTGGAGGCGATCGGGCAAGAATCTCCGTTTGAGGAAAACGTATGACTTTCTTATCTCAATTAGACAAACCGCACCTCGCCGCACTACTGTTAGTCATTGGGTCAGTATCTTGCCTAACCGCCTGCGGGCCGGAACCGATTCCCTATTCACAAGGCACGGATACCGCGGTGCTCAGTGAAGTTGCCGTCGCACACTACAATTGGGGAATGGCTTACGCAGACCAAGGCAACTTCGCCCAAGCGATTACGGAACTCACCTTGGCAATTCGGAGCGAACCGGGGTGGGTCCTGCCGTTTTTCACGTTGGGTGTTATCTATGGAAACCAAGGCGAACTCGATAGAGCCATTCAAGCCTGGGAGCGAGCCACACACCTGGACGCTGATTTCGCAAAGGCGCATTACAATCTCGCTGTTGCCTATTCACATAAAGCAGAGAAAACACTCTCAATCGCCGCCTTGCGTGAGGCGATTCGCGTAGACGCAGCAGCACTGACCGCCGCGAAAACGGAACCCGCCTTCGACAGCATCCGTAACACACCCGAATATCAGGAACTGGAACGAGGCTCTCAACCTAAACAGTGAGACCTTATACATTCAAACTAACTACTCATGAGGTGCAGCTTAAAATGGCATACATTGATAAATGTAAGGAGGAAATTGGCTGGTTAAAGATAGTTTTCGCTATCTCAACTGCCACTGATCTTTCCTTAATCGCTTGGGTGATTCAAAACTATGGTAGAGCTAGACCGGTTCTTCTTATAATAGGAACACTCGGGGTCCTTTTGCTGACCACTATCATCATTTGGGTCAATCGAGTTGCATACCGAAAAATTAATAAGTTGGAGGAATTGTAAAATGGAATGGCTCGCAGTATTCGCGTTAGTAACTGGCCTCGTAGGTCTTGGTATAGTCGTACGGGATGCGATAAGGAATGCCAATAAAAGTTAACGTTCAGATGCTAATAACGTGATTTTGATAAAAGTCTTTGTAGCGCAAACTGTCAGTTTGCCAAAGCTCCGCACTCCAGTGGAGTGTCATGTTTATATAAAGGAATATGGCACGGTACACAACCCTTTCACCTTCAGAACTCGCAGACATCGTCGCGCAATACCCGATCGGGACACCGTTGAAACTTGAGGAGATGCACGGTGGGTTTGGCAACAGCAACTTCAAATTGACAACCACACACGGGGAGTTCCTGTTGAAAGTCTGCGACGAAAAAGATCCCACAGAACTCCAGATGCAAATCTCACTGTTGCAGCATCTCTCTGAACACGCCTATCCAACAGTCTATCCGATCCTCACGAAAGAGCAGAGACCCATCACGCACGAAACTGTCGGCAGTGTGATGCTTTACCCGTTCCTATACGGCGAGCAACCCGAATCTTCACCAGGGACGCTTGCGCAGCTCGGTGAAGCACTGGCAAAATTACACCACATCCCGCCAATTGACGGGCTGCCTCGCTTTGCTATGGGTGTCTCACAGATGGTACCTTTTTTCAAGGAAGTGCAAGGCACACAATTTGCAACGCATCCATTTGTTGAGTTGCTCAAATCGCAAGTAGAATCCATGACCCCGCAACTCGAGGCATCACTGCCGATGGGGCTGCTACACGCCGACCTTTTTTTGGATAATACACTCTTCAATGGAGATCAGATGGTAGCGATCCTGGATTTCGAGGAAGGGTGTTATGATGTACTGCTAATCGATGTGGCTATGACGATTATTGGGTGTTGTTACACGCCGGCGCACGCATTGAATCTTAAGGCGACACACCGATTTTTAGACGCTTACAACGCGCTGCGTCCGTTGACAGAACATGAACGCGAGCATCTCGACTGCTTCGTTCATTATGCCGCCCTCTCCATAGCGTTCTGGCGGTTCAGACAATTTAATATCCGGCGACCCGATGCGCACCGTGCCAATACATATCAGGAGATGCTAACGCGCAGCGAGCAGTGGGCAGCCGTTAACGATTCTCTACTGACCACTGATAGCCATCAATAATAGTATTGACACAGCGATGCGATAATGCACATCGCATTTGGTCGAGTACGCCGCAAAATCGCATCACTACAAACAGGTGGCCCTTGGAAGAACAGATGTTTCTCAAAAGTAGCCCAGTTCGTAGTAGCGCAATTCATTGCGCGTTGCGTAAGTCCTGAATAAACAAAAATATGTCTTTAATACGATTAGAACACGTCACTAAATTATACGATCCAGACCTAATCCTTGACGATATATCCGTCTCAATCGAACATGGAGACCGACTCGGGTTAATTGGGCGTAACGGAACTGGAAAAACAACGTTAATTAAAATTATTAACGGGATGCTTACCAATTTTAAAGGGAAAGTCGTTGCCGCCAAAGGACTGCGTATCGGGTACCTGAGCCAAGAACCCGACCTTGACCGTGATTGCACCTTAAGGCAGGAGATGCTCAAGGTTTTTGAGAAGCGACGCGCCCTTGAAGATAAGATGCTCTTGCTCGCAGAAGAGATGGAAATGCAGGAGGCGCCAGACCTCCTCACACGCTATGCCCACATTCAGGAACAGCACGAACGCCTCGGCGGCTACGATTACGAGCATCAAATTAACCGGATCCTTGGCGGCTTGGGGTTCAACGAACTGGATTTCAATCTTCCAATCGGAGTCCTCAGCGGCGGTCAGAAAAGTCGAGCGACCCTCGCCAAGCTCCTCCTTGAACAACCAGACCTGCTCCTTTTTGATGAACCGACGAATCACCTTGACATCAACGGCATAGAGTGGCTCGAGAATTACCTCAATAACGAATACAACGGCGCCGTCCTCGTCGTTTCTCACGACCGCTATTTTTTAGACAAGGTCGTCCGAAAAGTTTGGGAACTCGAAGCACATCAAATCAAAATTTATCGGGGGAACTATTCCAAATACATTGAAACCAAAAGGGTTGAGGAATTAGTCGGGGAACGCGCATTCAAAAAACAGCAGGCATTTATCGCACACGAAGAAGATTTTATTCGCCGGAACATCGCAGGACAGCGGACACGGGAGGCGCAAGGCAGACGAAAAAAACTCGCCCGCTTGGAACGCGTCGAAAAACCCAAACGCGAGGCGCCCACCTTCAATCTAACGTTCACACCTGAAACGCGCGGTGGAAACGATATTCTCCGATGCCAAGACGTGGGCAAAGCCTTTGGCGATAAAGTCGTTTTTACGGACTTGAACTTTGAGGTGTACCGCCGCGATATTATCGGAATTATCGGCGCAAACGGCACCGGAAAAACAACACTCTTCCGTATGATTTTAGGCGAGGAGTCGCCCACCCACGGCGAAATGTGGGTCGGACCGACGCTCAAATTTGGACACTATGCCCAAGAACTTGAAGGACTCAACCCAGATAATGAAATTATTAACGAAATCTGGGAGCTCCGTCCACAGCAGACCCAAGAGGAAGTCCGCTCCTTCCTCGGCAGATTCTTGTTCTCTGGCGATGATGTCTTCAAACGGATTGGAAACCTCAGCGGCGGCGAGCAGAGCCGTGTACTCCTCGCAAAGTTATTATTAGCGAATGCAAACGTTTTACTCCTCGATGAACCGACGAACCATCTGGATATTCCAGCGCGTGAGGCACTCGAAGCAGCACTCGCAGAATATCCCGCAACGCTTTTCATTATTTCTCACGATCGCTATCTCTTGAGCAACCTGGCAACCAAATTGTTGATTTTTGACGGGAGACCCGGCGGCACCGCCGACCTCTTTGAAGGCAATTATACTGAATACGCCGCACACCAGCAACAGGCACTCCAAGAAAATCAACCATCGCCCGAAAAAGTCGAAGCGTCGGAACCTCTACAACCCGTTCAACCCAAACGGAAATCGAAGCCCAAGCGCAAGCGAAAGATAAAGGCACAGCGTCTGGTTGGAAGTAATTAGAATTATCCTTAAAAGTCTCCCTTGTACCGCAAACTGTTAGTTTGCGAAGCGCACGCCACAAACTGACAGTTTTGCGGCGTACTCGCCCCGGTGAATGCCATTGAGGCATTCATACCGTTGATTCATGCGATGTGCATCGTGCTACACTTTTGGATATTTAATAGTTCAAAAAGTTTAACTTGACATTCCTTTAAAGTTAATGTATAATTATTATATCCTATACGACATAAATAATATCCCATATAGGAGATATTATTTTCAATAGGTTTTGAACTTATACATTGTTTATTAACAAACCGGCATAGGAGTTATGCCCTGAATATCAACTTTCAACAACGCGTTTGGCTTGCGGGTGCCACAAGAGATGTCTAAAGATCAAGAATTCCATAACGATATTGACATTATAATGCGCGTGATGCGTCATGCGCAGGCAGCCGTCAAATCCAGATTTATTCAGGAGATCGTTCCGAAGCGTCTGACGATTGTCCAGTTTAACGCCCTACAGCACCTGCATTGGTATGGACACGAAACGGGCATGTCGATCAGTGAGTTAGGCGAGCATTTAGGGCTTGCCCATAACACAACATCTGGCTTGGTGAGTCGTCTCGAACGACACGGGTGGGTCGTCCGTCGGCGGTGCGACCAAGATCGGAGACGCTCTCGGATTAAACTCACACCCCAGTCCGAGGAACTCTTCCATGAGGCTGTGGACCACGCCACGAACTTTTGGCAGAGCACTTTTGGGCAGCTCACCACGCAAGAACAGGAAAACTTGATTGACGGGCTAAAACGCTTGAAACAGATAATGGCGAAGCCGGTGTGGCCAAGTTATGCACAACTACACCCACGCGACGCCGATCACCTCAAAGAACGGTTTGAAGCCGATTTGGACGAACTCGCACAAGCAAAACTCAAACTCGTCGGCATGCGGTTGATTCTCGCACAGATTGCCGAGAAACGAGATGAACATGAACTCGCAGCGTACCTGAACCAAGCCGCATCCGAAGAAATACGCCATACCAATCAACTATTGGTCCTCCTCGGCCACGGTGAAAATTTCAAGACACTCCTCTCCACACTCGTCCAGGAAGACAGAGTCGTTTATGAGGAACTCTTAGCCTTGCTTGAAGCCGCACCCTACGCCGAAGATGATGAAGAATTAGTGCTCTTACAACAGATGGTTCAAGATAACCAGAGATATAGACGTTGGTTTCGCAGTGTCCACAAACAAACGAATCAGTGACTTCTATTTTGTCAACAGCCATCAACGTTTCTAATTTTCTCAAGCATCCGTCTTGAAAAAACGAGACTTTTCCCCGGCTGATGACGCTTAAGAGGAGAATATGCAGTCCCAAAGCTCTGAAAAGGTTCCGCTAGACTGTTACGATGATACTGAGTTAATTGCGCAATTTCAAAACGGCGATAACGCCGCGTTTGACGCGCTCTTTACCCGCTACCAAAAACGCACCTATCGACTCGTACAACGCTTCGTCTCTAACCCCGAAGATGCATCAGATTTGACGCAAGATGCCTTCATTCGAGCGTATCAGGGGTTGGGAGATTTCAAGAGTCAGTGCCAGTTTTACAGTTGGCTTTACCGGATTACGGTGAATCTCTGTATTGATTTCTTGCGGAAGAAATCGAGATCGGAAGTGCTGCTGTACGACTCCGATGAATCTGGGGAGTTGCCGATGGCAAATATCGCTGATCCGCGCTCAGAGTCCCCAGCGAAAGCGGTGGAGAATAAAGAATTGAGAGCGCACATCCGAAAAGCCGTCCGACGGCTACCGCCAAAGCAACGCCAAATCTTCATTTTGCGACACTGGAACGGCTTGTCGCTTAAGGATATAGCAGCAACGGTTGGTAGGTCGGATGGAACGGTTAAGGCGCATCTGCTGCATGCACATCGTAACCTTCGTAAACATCTCCGTCCGTATCTGCGAGAGACAGACCTCTAACGCCCTTGGTCGGTGCGGTTTTGCGGCATACTCGCCTGCCCCCCTGATAAGGGGGGATCAAGGGGGGTTGCGACGTGCATTCCAACCGCACCGATCCGATATAGGAACTCAGCGGCGCGGTTTACGCCTTCTCACCCTCGCTCGTAAAGAGCGCCTCAACGAAATCCGCGCCCGCGAAGTCTCGTAAGTCGTCAATCTTCTCACCGATCCCGATGAGTTTAACGGGTGCCCCGATTTCGGCGTTCACTCCGATGACGATCCCACCTTTCGCAGTGCCATCCAGTTTTGTGACCGCGACCCCTGTAATTGGCACAGCGTCGTTGAAAATCTTCGCTTGCATCAGCGCGTTTTGACCGACTGTTCCATCCACGACAAGCAGCACTTCATGCGGGGCGTTTGCCTGTGCCTTCGCCATAACACGACCGATTTTCGAGAGTTCGTCCATCAGCGGTTTTTTCGTATGCAATCTACCGGCAGTATCGACGATGAGCACATCAGCGTTCCGGTGTTTTGCTGCGTGAATCGCATCGAACACAACCGAGGCAGGCTCGGCATTTTCGCCGCCCCGAATGAGTTCCGCACCCGCCCGCTCACACCAAATCGCAAGTTGATCCTCCGCCGCCGCCCGAAATGTATCGCCGGCAGCGACAACCACGCGATGCCCATCCGTAATAAATCGGCTCGCCAGTTTCCCGATCGTCGTCGTCTTGCCAGCACCATTGACACCGAGCACTAAAATCGTCCACGGTTTTTCGGCTTTGATCGCCAGCGGCACATCCTCACCCAGAAGGTTCAAGATTTCTGATTTCAGCACCGATGCTAACGCTGAAGAGTCGCTTAACCCTTCTGCCTTCACCCGTTCTCTAACGTTATCCATTAACGTCAAGGTGGTATCAACACCTACATCCGACTGGATTAAAATCTCCTCAATCTCTTCCATCAAATCTTCATCAATCTTTCTGCCAACGCCGAGGAGTCCTGACAACTGAGACAGGAACTGGTTCCGCGTTTTCGTCAACCCCGACTTGAGGCGATTAAACCAATTTTCCTGTGTGTCTCCGGCATCGGATTCAACATCATCTTTATCACGGCTTTTAAATAGGTTTCTTAGCATTATTGCTCCTTTTTATTGTAAAGCCCATAATTAATTGGACACTCCTATCGTACCGCGATGCACATCGCATCTGAGCGAGTACGCCGCAAAACTGTTAGTTTGCGTGTTCTCCGGTCCCTGCACACAAACTAACAGTTTGTGCTACAAGTGTTTACATATTTTCGGGCTTTACTATAATAGGGTCGGCTGTCAAAAAGCGGCTGTTGGCAGGAAAAACGTTGGGAACTGCCTAACGATCTACCGAAAGCCGACTGCTGATCGCTGGTTCCTATTCCTATGATACAGTAACGCGAGGCAGAAAGGCAAACTAATTTCTGCAAACTAAATAGCCCTGCAAATTTCCTTGCAATACTTGCTATTTTGTCGTAAACTAAAGGATACGTAAATACACATTTGTAGTCACATGTTTATTTGGAAGTTTTACAAAATTTATTAGTTTTATATCCACAAGTTGAGGGGATTAATCATGAAAACGCAAACGCAACACCAATTGCTACTGAATCTCGCAGTGATAGCCACACTGTGTCTATGCTTTTCCGCCTGCACCAGTGAACAGGCTTCGGAGGAGCTTGTTCAAACGCTACAGGAAGAGACAACCGTCGTCGAGCCTGAAGAACCAGCGGTTCCACTGCCAGGACTCCCCGAAGATGTCGCGGGTTACACACAGTGGTTAAAACTAAATGCCGAACCTATACCACCTGTTCCGGGTGGCGACCCACACAACGGCGATAAAAACGTTTACGTCAACAAAACACGAGAAACCATTGCACCCAATGGCGAACAGCAGTTCCCGTACCCTAATGGGAGTATTGTCGTAAAAGAGGCATATCGTCCCGGTAAGGATTATGTCGGACTCATCGCAATTATGCGGAAAAAAGCAGGCGTGAACCCGGATCATAACGATTGGGAGTTCATCGAGTATACCCGGAACGCCTCGGATGCCGATTTCGCCATCATAGCCAAAGATGGCGTCTGTTGGGGCTGCCACGCCCAAGTCGAAGATATCGACTATGTTTTTACAGAACTTGAATAAAAAATAAGGAGGTCCTTTTGAATCCAGATTACAACAGCATTATGAGTTGTTCCAGCAACACCCTTTTACGAACAAACCCGCTGTATAGAAAAGCGGATACGGTCAAGCAGTCATTTTTACGGCTCTTACTCATGACCGGTGTTACAATGTGTCTCTTTTTGCCCAAAACAGCGGAGGCGCGTCCTGAATTTGCCACTGAACTTGGCAAAGAGTGTAGTTTCTGCCACATTGATCCGGCTGGCGGGGGTCCCCGAAATCGCGTCGGTGAAATCTTTGAGGAGAACTATTTTGAGTTTCCTGAAGATTTTGACATGGAAGCCGTAACCGAAGAGGCAAAGGAGGTCGTCAAACAACTCACGACTTCGCTTGATTTGCAGACCGCATTTATCAAAACAACACATGTAGACGAAGGAGAGAACGCTATCGCTGGCTGCAATTCATGCCACTCTTCGATTGACAGATTTTTGCTCATGCAAGCAGAGGTCACCTTCAATGCACAAGCCTCCGAACACGTTCGGCTTACCCTTTCCAACAACGCTGGGACAACGATGAATGCATTTGCAACGATAGATGTCATTCCAAAACATCTCTACGTCAAAGTTGGACAGTTCCGACTTCCGTTTGCTATTAAACAGAAGGACCACAATATCCTCGTTCGACAGGGTTACGGACTCGGTTCTAACAAACGGGATGTCGGTGTGGAACTCGGCGGGACCGCAGGCAGACTTTTTTATAATGCAGCTTTCTTTAACGCTCGCAATGCGGCAGCGAAAGGCGGACTCGGTACAATAGGTGCCCAACTCGGACCGGTGCGTGCAGGGGTCTCCGGTATATTTGAAAAGCCTGGCGAAGATTGGGAACGACTCATCGGGGCATTTCTCACTACCTCTTTTGCTGGACTGAGTCTTGAAGGCGAATTCAATTTTGGGAACAGCGGGGAAGTCGCCTCTTTCGCACCGGATGCCGTCGATTCAAAAGGATACTATATTGGGGCGAGATACCGACTCCTCCCACAACTCACGCTCGCCGGTCGATACGGGCTCTTTGACCCGGATAGAACGGTGAAGGGAGACGCCAGCCAACGGGTGACGCTCACCGCTCAATACAACTTTATAGAAAATGGAGCGATCTCGCTATTTTACTGGGCGAACCTTGCGAATGCAGACCGCAGCGCCGATGATACCTTCTCTGACAAAGGTGTATTGCGGCAACTCCAAGGCACCGATCAAATTATCGTCATGTCACACTTCTGGTTTTAAAAAGTTTAAAAGTGGTCTAAAGTGAACTAAAGTTGAAAGTTGTGAAGAGGTGTGTGATGAACCAAAAGTCTCTTTCAACTTTAGCACACTTGCAAACTTTAGCACACTTGCAAACTTTTAAAACTGTGTCTATATTTACACATAACGTCACCCAAAGACACCCTATGCGTCTTTAGCAAGTGCTGGCAAAGTTTAAAAACCCACCTGGACTTGACTTCCCCGCTCTTAATCACATAAAAATAAAGCAAGATACGATTGGCATAAAAATTGCTATTAAAAATTGCTATTATTGTTATTGTAAAAATTGCCGAATTTACCATAGAACCTTAAGACGAAGGGAACATTCTCATGGTAGCTAAACTTTCCAAGGACTTTTTAATCGGCGTGATTGGGCTAATGGCGCTAATCCTTGTTGCCTGTATTTTCTATATTGTACAGGATAACATGACGGCGCGGACACGGTACAGCGTTGAGACCTTCACACCGCAAGGAAAGGTGCCACAATGGGTCGATTTTTCGATTACGTTTTCGGAGGCGATCATTGATAAGTCACGCATCGGCACCGAAATCCCAGCCGAAGCGTTTCGGTTTACCCCAGCCGTCCAAGGCACGGCACGCTGGGTCGCACGCGATAGAATCGGATTTTTCTTAAACGCACCGTTGGCACCCGCCGCACAATACACTGTCCAACTCACACCCGACCTGAACCCATCTGAAACATTTTTACTCACCGGACAAAAAGAATTCAAATTCGCGACTGAACCCTTCACAGTAGAACAGACACGGGTGGAATTTACCACCAATGAAGCACGGGAACAAGCAACAGGGGTCGGGACAATCGCGTTCAACTATCCTGTAACGACTGCTGACTTAAAGGCCCACCTCTCTGTTGAATTGGATGATGGCACAGAAATCCCATATCAAATTGAGACCAACGCTGCCACCGCACGGACAGTCCGATTCAAAACACAACGGATAAAACGCGGCAGCGCAGACCGAGAGATAAAAGTTAAAATTGAGAGAGGCTTTAAATGCACTGGCGGACAAATCGGGCTTGAGAAACCACATGTTACACCCGTCATGCTCCGCGGGATAGGCACACTCGGGGTAACATATTCGGACGTGTGGGAAAGTGATGGCACACCCTATATTTCCGTCAGCTTCAGTGCACCGGTGCTCGCCGATACCATCCAACCCTATCTCGAACTGACACCGACTGTCGCGTATCAAGTGGTCACCGATTACCGGAATATAGAAATACACGGCGATTTCGAGCGACGCACGACCTATACGTTGAAAATTCAGCGGGGCCTGACGGCGCGAAATGATGCCGTTTTGAAGCAAGACTATATGACAAGGTTGAGAATCCCCGATATCCGCCCACAACTCCGATTCCTTGGTGACGGGTTCTTTCTCGCACGGGAAGGGCAGCTAAACCTCGGACTCGCAACGATTAACATTGCGCGCGTGAAACTTGATATCGAAAAAGTTTTCGCGAATAACCTTATCTATGTCTCAAAATTGGAGCGATGGAGCCGCTGGAGCCGGAACTTAGGTAAATCTATTCATACGGAAGTACTTGACATCCCAGCGCAGTTGAACCAAGAGGTAACCGTACCGATCTCCTTGGAAGACTACCTCTCAGACGAACATGTCGGCATCTTTAAGGTCGTGGCGCGCAACGCCGATCGGGAATGGGACAGTGCCCATCAATGGGTCCTCGTTACGGATTTGGGTATCACCGCCAAACGCGCTGGCGATAGTCTCGCCGTTTGGGTAAAGTCCCTGGCTACCGGCGCAGCTGTACCGACAGCGCGTGTCAAACTCATCAGCGACAATAACCAGACGCTCCTCAGCGGGACAACCAACTGGGCAGGATTTGTTGAATTCAAGGAGGTCGCTGAGAGAACCGAAGGTTTCACACCCTTTATGATTACTGTCGCGAAACGCGACGATCTCGCTTTCGTTCAATTGGATCGACACGAAATCGCAACAGCAGATTTTGATATCTCAGGTCCCGCCTATTTGCAAAAGGGATATGAAGCCTTTCTCTATACAAGTCGAGGGGTGTATCGACCCGGCGAGACTGTCGAACTTGCCGGGATCGTCCGCGCACCGAAACAGGCAACGCCAGGGTCGCTACCTGCCCGTATTGAAGTCCTCTCGCCAGACGGCAGAATCCTACGAGAATTGCGGCAGCAAACGACAAAAACCGGTGCCTGTGAAGCCAAAATTCCGATCCCTGACTACGCACAGACGGGGAATTATATCGCCAAAATGCTGATTGCCGATAAGGTCGTCGGAAGAACACAATTTCAGGTTGAGGAATTCATGCCGGACCGGATGAAGGTCGGCATCGCTACGGACAAATCTATCTATCGGCTTGGAGATGAGATCGACATTCAAGTGGAGGCTGTTAATCTGTTCGGTCCCCCGGCTGCGGGACGAAAAGTTCAGGTCTCCTGCGAATTGAGAGCCGTTTCCCTCGCAGACGCTGACGGCGTTTCATCACCTGATTTTGATATAACACAGTGGCGCTCCTTCGTTTTCGGCAACACTGAATCCAATTTTGCCAAACGGTTTGAAAGTCAACGCATTGAACTCGGAGAAATCAAAACTGACCCCGCAGGTAAGGCGCGCTATCAATTCGCTATTCCTGCAGCCCTGAAGGCACCCTCGCTGCTAAATGGTGTCCTCACGGCAACCGTCAGTGAAATCGGGGGCAGAGCCGTCACGGCTTCACGCCGAGTTGTTATCCATCCCTATTCGCATTACGTCGGGCTGCGCCGCACAAATACGGCGGATGCTAAAATTCGTCAACCCGTTCGTATTGACTATGTAGCCGTCGATGAGGCTATGGCGGTCGCGCCTGGGCGCGCTTTGCGGTTAAGCCTCCACAAAGTCCACTGGAACACAATACTGCGGCAGAATACGGCTGGACGGTACGAATACGTTTCCGAACCGCAGACAACCGAGGTTGAGACACACGACTTAACTTCCGCAGAGACACCACAGACCATCACACTGACCCCTGCGGACTACGGTGAATATCGCCTCCGACTTGAGGACCTCAAATCAACGGCGACAGCGGAAATCGGATTCTACGTTAACGGTTGGGGCAATACTTCGGTGTCTATGGAACATCCGACTCGCTTGGATCTGACGCTCAATAAACCTGCCTATCGGTCTGGGGAAACAGCGAAACTACAGGTCAAAGCACCGTTCCCCGGTACGCTGCTCCTGACTGTTGAGCGTGAGAAGGTCCTGAGTTACCGCACGATTGTCATGAAGGAAAATACCGCGACTTTGTCAATTCCAGTGCGATCGAGTTATAGACCAAACGTCTACCTTTCTGCGACACTGATGCGTCCGATGCCCCCGGATACTGTCCCATCGAACCACTATCAACCGCTGCCGGCGCGGGCATTCGGCGTGATTCCCTTGAAACTTGATGCGACCCAGAGAAGGCTTTCGATAGACATGTTTCTCTCACAGCAAGATGCGACGGGGGGATCTTCAAAGATGCCTCTTTCCAGGGATGAGACGCGCACCGTGGACGGGGAAAGCACTGAGGTAACCGTCCGACCGAACAGCAGTGTGGACATCACCTTCCAAGTACAAGGCAGGCGTTCATGGCAGAAATACGAGGTCTGTATCGCAGCGGTGGACGAAGGTATCCTTTCGCTGACGGATTTCCAAACGCCTAATCCACACGATTATTTCTATCGGCAGCGCGGATTAAAGACGCGCTCCTTTGACCTGTATAGCGGGATTTTACCTGAGATTGCAGGGCTTACTGATAACTCGAGCACAGGCGGTGATGCTGCACCCGACACAGCACGAGCGAAACGGCTTAATACCGGTAGCATCATACGGGTCAAACCCGTCTCGCTTTGGTCTGGATTCGTGCAAACCGATGGAAGGGGACGCGGTGCTGTTCAATTTAAGATTCCGCAATTCAACGGGAAATTACGATTGATGGCTGTTGCCTTCGCCGGAGCAGATTACGGCGCCACGCAAGCGTACTTGACCGTCCGTGAACCTATCGTCCTAACGCCGACCTTCCCGCGATTCTTGGCAGGTGGTGATAAACTCCGTGTACCTGTTACCCTTTTTAACGGGACAGGTGAGAATGGAGAATTTACTGTCAAATTGCAAAAGAGAGGTGCCGTGCAGCTTCTGTCGGCAGATCCCGCTGTAGGAGGGATTTCCAAATCCCAACCATCCACTGTAGGAGGGATTTCCAAATCCCGACAATCCCCTATAGAAGAAGGCTCCCAATCCCGACGACTCTCTGTTGATGCCGGGGCAGAAGCACTGGCATTTTTCGATATTCGCGTTCACGATGCGATAGGCGAAGTCGGTTTCAATCTGTCTGCGCACGGTAATGCTGAAACAACCGAGATGGACGTGAAACTTCCGCTGCGTTCTACGGCACCACCCATCACGACAACAGGACAAGGCGTGGTCCGTGCTGGCGAACCGGTCGATTTCATTTTTCCGGCGAATTTGATACCGGATGCCTCGGAATTCAGCCTCACACTCTCGCCGTTTCCAAATATCGCTTTCGCCGATAGCCTCCGTTATCTGGTCCGTTATCCGTACGGATGTTTGGAACAGACGACGAGTCGGGTCTTCCCGCTCCTCTATTTCAGTGATCTGGCGCGAAGCGTTGAGCCGATGCTCGCTGGTGATGATTTAGTGGACCACTATATTACGTCAGGGATCACTAAATTAGAAAGCATGCTAACGGCAAGGAATCATTTCGCTTACTGGCCCGGCGGTACTTACGTCAACGCCTGGAGTAGTATCTATGCATCCCACTTCCTCGTTGAAGCTCGGAAAGCCGGGTATGAAGTGGCAGATCGCGTCTACGACGCAATGCTCGACGGTTTGCGGGAACGGGCGAAGTTCTCACTAAACGCAGAGGGGAGAGAGGGTTCTGAAAAAATCAAGACGGATATCGCGCTTGCGACCTATGCTGCGTATGTCTTAGCCGCCGCTGGACACCCGGATCGCGGAACGATGAATTATCTGAAGAATAGAGGGTTGAGTGGGCTTAGCGATTATAGCCACTTTCAACTTGCTGGCGCCTTCGCACTGAGTGGCGAATTAGAAACCGCCCTGTCAATGCTTCCGGTTTCAGTAGCGTTAGGTGCGAATGAGAAAAACAGTGCGCGATGGGAGACGGGCAATACGTTTGACTCTCCAATTCGATCACAAGCGATCATGCTGGATACGCTTGCCGAGGTCAACGAAAATCATCCATCAATCCCTATGCTCGTTAAGAATCTCAGAGACGCTGCATCCGACGGGAACCGATGGAGAACGACACAGGATAACGCTTTTGCTTTCCTGGCACTCGGGAAGATTATGAAGAAACAGATGGACAGGAACTACACCGGCACTCTCAAACTCAATGGTGAAGATTTCGCTGAATTCGATGCAACGGAGGTACGTTATACCGATGAAGCATGGGACGGCGTGCGCGTGCAGATTTCTGTCGAAGGTGAGGGCAGCTGCTACTATTACTGGAGCGCATTTGGTATTCAACGCGGCTCCTATGTTGAGGAATACGAACGTGAAATACAAGCGCGCCGTCGCTACTTCAATAAAGACGGTGAGGCGGTGGCTCGGCAGTTTGTACACGGCGATTTAATCGTCGCTGAGATAACCGTTAAAGCACTGACTGCTAATCTGGAGAACGTCGTCGTTGTGGATATGTTGCCTGCAGGATTTGAAATCGAGAACCCACGGCTGGAGTCTCGAGCGGGCATTCCGTGGTTGAAGGCACAGGACTTCAAGCCGGACTATCTCGACATTCGCGATGATCGGCTCATTTTCTTCGGCACCTTCCCACGTCAGCGTGAACGTAAATTCTATTACGCACTCCGTGCCGTCACGCACGGCGAATTTACCTTGCCACCCATCACTGCCGAAGCGATGTACGATGCAACGAAATCTACGGTAAGTGGTAGCGCGCGTATTGAAGTGGTTACAGAGAAATGAAGAAGTCAGCGCGTAAAGTTTCAAAGTCTGTAAAGTGTTCTAAAGTCCGTAAAGTTGTGAAGAATTTCCGTTCTTTTAAGCAGAAACTTCTTGCAACTTCTCAACTTCTCAACTTTAGTACACTTGCAAACTTTTTTCCGTTCTTACTGATTGCCACTCTCTTTATCCTCGCCAATTGGTGTTTTCCGCTGCCGAAAGCACAACTCCACCGACCGGCATCTCCGATCGTTTTGGATAGAAATGGTGAATGGCTTCGCGCATTTTTGGCTGCTGACGGTATGTGGCGATTTAGCTATCAGCCGTCGGCTGTCGGCAGTCAGCAAAGACGCGAGCCTTATAAAACGTCTCTTTTCTTTCCTGAGAGCCGAGAGCCGAGAACCGACAGCCTTTCGCCATTATTACACCAAGCGGTCCTAACGTCGGAAGATAGGTGGTTTTACTACCACTTTGGTATTAACCCAATCTCCATTGCGACTGCCTTTTATGACAACTTCACAGCAGGCAAGGTCGTACGCGGTGGATCAACTATTACAATGCAGCTCGCACGGCTAATGGAGCCTAAAGTTCGGAACGTCCCAAACAAATTGTGGGAGATGTTCCGTGCCCTCCAACTTGAACTCGCCTATTCCAAATCCGAGATTTTAACCTTTTACTTCAATATGCTCCCCTACGGTGGAAATATTGTTGGGACGGCGGCGGCATCACGGTTTTACTTCAACAAACCGCAGTATGCGATGAGTCTCGGTGAAGCCGCGCTCCTCGCTGCAATTCCCAACGCTCCCGAACGCCTGCGTCCAGACAGATTCCCAGAAAATGCCAGAAAAGCACGAGAAAAAGTCCTGAACCGACTCCTCGCACACCGGCAGATTTCCGAACAGCAGTGGCGAGCGGCGTTGCAAGAACCGATTCCCACCAAACGCTATCCGCTCCCGTTCAAAGCACCGCACCTCGCACGTCTGCTCGTAAAGGGAAAAGGACGGCACGCCGGACCAACGACGGGGGGCAGGATATACACGACGATAGATGTCAAAGTTCAAGAAACGGCACGTCGGATCCTTCGAGAATACCTTGATGCTTCTTATGCAGGGGTTGCCAGCCATCGCTTACCAAGCACAGGGGCTGTTGTCGTTATGGATACGCAGAGCCGTCAGGTTTTAGCCATGGTAGGTTCCCACGACTTTTTCGACCGTAAGGCGTTAGGACAAGTAAACGGAACACTCGCACCCCGTTCTCCCGGCTCTGCACTGAAGCCTTTCGTCTATGCACTCGCAATAGAGCAAGGCTTGATTATGCCGGAGACCCTCTTATTTGATGTCCCTGTTACCTATGCCGGATATGAACCCGTGAACTATGACGGCAAATACAGCGGTTATGTTACCGCACGTCAGGCACTTGCCCGTTCGCTGAATGTCCCGGCTGTTAATCTTAACGCACGGCTGAAAAACGATACACTGCACGCTTTTCTCAAACAGGCGGGGATTTCAACCCTCACAGGGGCGAAAAAGTATGGGCTTTCTATGGTGCTCGGTGGATGCGAAGTCAACTTGCTTGAACTCACAACACTTTACGCAGGGCTGGCAAATATGGGAGAATTCGCACCGTATCAATTGACCCTCTCAAACCGCGAACCGCGAATAGCGAACCGCGAACACAGCCATTCCCGGCGTTTGCTCCGACAGGAAACAAGTTTCATCATAACCGAGATGCTCACAACTTTACAACTTCCGGCGAATACCGTTAAGAATCCTGAAGCGTTTGAAAGCACGATGAATCTACCAAAGATTGCGTGGAAAACAGGGACCTCCTACGGACACCGGGACGCTTGGTGTATCGGATATTCACCGAAATTAACGATTGGTGTTTGGTTAGGAAACTTTGATGGGAAGGGATCGTCGCAGATGAGCGGAACAGACGCAGCAACGCCTATTTTATTCGCACTCTTCACGGCACTGACAGGGCAGGATACACACCGCTGGTTCACGAAGCCGGAACAACTGAAAACACGAGATGTTTGCACGCTCAGCGGCGCCCCTGTTTCACCACACTGCCCGACCCGTAAAAGCGATCTATATATCTCTGGTGTTTCACCCGTTGCAACGTGTACGATGCACAAACGCATCTCTATTGATGCAGCGACCGGTTATAGCCTCTGCTCCCACTGTCGGAACCTTGACAAAACGGAGTCACAAAATGGTTACAAGACTGTTAGTTTTGAAGAGTGGCCCGCAGCAGCAGCGACGTGGTTGACAGAAAATGGATTTGCTGTGCCGCTTTTACCACCGCATAATCCTTTGTGCAACGGCGCAATCGCAGGGACACCACCCGTGATCTTGTCACCTACGGAAGACACTGTCTATTACATTCGACCGGGGATACCCTTGGAGCACCAAAAAATTCGACTCTCCGCCTCTGCTTCTAACAGGACACAGGAACTTTTCTGGTTCCTCGATGGTGAGTTAATTTTCAAAGGGAACGCAGGGCAGCAGTATTGGCTTACACCTGTCAAGGGAAAACATCTACTGACCTGCGTGGATGCGGAAGGCCGCTCAGCAAGCCTCCCGCTTCACATTTCGATGATCCGATAAGCACGTTTACGACGCAGCGCGCTTAAAACCTACCGGAATTGGACTTCAGTTTACCCCACGTTGTTGTCAGCTTACCCTCCGCCTGCACGGCGAGGGCTGTCGCCATATTGGCTTTGACTTCCTCTGCGGTGAGGGCTACACTCCAAATCTTAAATTCATCAACCATGCCGTTGAAGAAATTGCTGCCACCCGTATTCGCCGCGATACACATACCTTCGGTGCCAAAATCCATGCGTGCATCGCCCCCGGCTTCCGCTTCAGCATCAAGTTCCCCGTTGATATACATCCACGCTGTTTTTCTGCTCTGAGACCCGACAAAATAGTACCATTCCGGCTCAAACTTATCATAGTTCGTAAGTGCTTCTAATTCTACACCTTGCGTCGCAAAGTAGAACCCGAATAATACACCGCCACGGTTGAAGGTAATGTGGGGCCGTCCACCACCATTCAAACGATATAGCAGATCAATACGGCCCCCACCCTCAATCTCCTCGTCGGGTTTGAACCAAAATTCGATCGTCATTTCCTTCGGTTGGTCAATTTTGAGGGGGTCAAAGTTGACGCTTCCGTTATTGAAATGGAGTGCCTGCCCGACAACACCTTCTACCCATTTGGCGTTTTCTATATCACCGACGAATCCGTTCGGAGATGTATCTTCCGCCTTATTGCCTTGTCCTTCATCAAAAGGCAGATAAATGAGTAAATCTGTCGCTGGGTCGGCTGCCTGTCCGAGCGTGGTGCTCAGTAAGAACAGCGCAGCTCCGAAAAAATATGCTAAATGTTTCATCCTGTCCTCTTTAATGCGGAGATTTCAACTCTCCCCACGTTGTTGCTAATTTATCGATCGGTTCAACCGATAAAGTCTCTGGTAGGTAATAGTTAACGATGAATTCACCCATAATCTCGCCCCACGAGACACCCGGATGCGGGACATCGCCAACGTAGACCTGTATGAAGATACCCAGGCGACCCCCGGTGTCTGTGTTAAATAACACACCCGGATCAACCCGTAAATCTTCCTTCGTATTTTCTGCCAGTGCGATCTCTAATTCCCACGGCGACTTGTCAAAATCTTCGACGTGGAGCGGATAAGACGTGTTATACTTCTTTAAACTCGGTATAAGGTCTTTGCCGTCCGGGGTCGGGGTCATTTCAACCGGATTGCCTTGCCAAGCGTCCGGACCTCTGCCCATCCACACGTGTGCTTCTGGGACATCAACGACATGACCTATTGCCACCTGTCCGTTCGTTTCTGCGGGGCCCTCCGATGTGTAGAACGTGTATTCGCCCGTGTTGAAAATCGTGTTACCGGCATCAAGGAACTCTTCGAGCAGTGAACCGTCAGGCTTGGCGTTGCCGATGGGATAAATCGTTGACGGCGTGATACCCGTCAGAATCAAGGTATTTCCGCCACCCTCCGTGTGCGCTGCAACCCAATCCGCTAATCCCTTAATGTCCTTAGGATCGAAAGCCGTCAAGTTTACCTTATTCTCAATAAGTTTAATTACGGTGTCAATTTCCGCTTGCGCGCCTTTTGGATCTTCGCGTGCCCACGGGTGTGAATCCATGTGGATCGCAAAATTGTAATTGGCTTCCGCTTGACTGGAAACCAGAACTATTAGACAGAGAATAATTAGTTTCTTCAACGTTTTGCCTCCAAATTGTGTCAGAATTGAGATTAGTTTATGCAAAAACGAATAATCTGTCAACCTTCTACTTACATCTCATAGGATCATTTAGTTCTTCTGTAGGAGGGATTTCCAAATCCCGACGCTTCGTTGTAGGAGCGAGTTCTCATTCGCGACTCGCCCACTCAAATGCGCGAAAAACCTTAAAACTAAATAGCCCTGCACATCTCACATGCCTCGGATCGCGGCAACAGTCAGGCACCCCCATCCGATGATAAATGCCAACCCACCGATTGGGGTAATCGCACCGAGCCACCGAATGCCTGTGAGGCTCAGTATGTAGAGACTCCCAGAGAAAATTAGAATGCCCGCAAAAAAGCACCAGCCCGCTGTCGTCGTGAGGTGATGCTGCCACTGTGATGCCGCCCACGCCGCACCGAGCAGCCCCAAACTGTGATACATCTGATACCGAACCCCTACCTCGAACGTCTCAAGCATCTCTGGCGTGAGTGTCGATTTAAGGGAGTGCGCCCCAAACGCACCAAAAGCGACACCAAGTAGACCCAAACCCGAACCGAGGGCAAAGAAAAGATTTGGCATGGATACCTCCTTTCAGAAATTGATAACTACATTCAATTATAACTTAAATCGCGCGAATCGTGTCTAATATTTTCCATGAACTCCTATTCAAAATCCGCGATTCAGACGACCAAAAACTTATAACTTATAACCCACCCCTCACAAAAATATTTTCTTGACATTTTTGACACGCTATGCTAATATGTAATTTTAAACGGCATAGCTCACTCTATTCCGTGTGGTTAACAGTAAAAGGAGAAAAATTAGGACGTATGAAACAATACAGGACAGACGAGATCCGGAACATTGCAATTATCGCGCATTCAGGAGCAGGCAAGACCTCGCTCGTTGAAGCGATGCTTTACAACGGCGGTGCTATTGAGCGCATGGGGGCTGTTGATAGCGGAAATTCTGTAGCTGACTATGCCGCTGACGAGATCGAACGCAGAACAACCCTCAACTGTTCAGTCTGTATCGCGGAATGGGAAGGACATAAACTAAATCTCATTGATACCCCCGGAGCGGAAGATTTTTATGGCGACCTCCATAGTGTGCTCCGAGTTGTAGACGCTGTTATCGTCGTTGTGGATGCAACAACCGGTGTTGAAGGTGGAACGGAAAAGGTATGGGAAGTCGCTGACAAATACGAACTGCCCCGCCTCATTTTTATCAATAAAATGGATAAGGAGAGCGCCGATTTTGAAAACGCACTCGCAAGTGTTGAGGAAATCTTAGAGACGCGCGCCGTGCCAATTCAACTGCCAATCGGTCAGGAGGACCAATTCGCCGGTGTTGTTGATGTCATACAGATGGCTGCATATCTCGAACCCGATGGGAACAAACGTGCCGCGAAAGCCGAAATTCCAGCAGAATTGGAAGCAGAAGCCGAAGAGACACGCGAAGCACTCGTTGAAGTCGCTGCGGAAAGTGACGATGCGCTCATTGAGAAGTTTTTTGAAGGCGAATTGACCGATGAAGAGATTCAGAACGGTGTACAAATCGGTATTCTCCAGAATCAGTTTACACCCGTGCTTTGCGGTGCCGCACTCAACAACGTCGGTGTGCAACAGTTGATGGATACACTCGTGACAGGCTGCCCGTCGCCTGTTGATGTCGGTCCCGTCGCAAGTGTTGAGGATGAAGAAGAGACGCGCCAACCCTCATCAGAGGCACCGATGGCTGCTGTCGTTTTCAAATCCATCGCGGATCCCTTTGCTGGGCAACTCAGTTTTTTCCGCGTTTATTCGGGTATCCTGAAAGGCGATACGCAGGTCAGCAATTCGACGCGCGGAGAGGTCGAGCGGCTCGGAAAAACGGTCTTCATGAATGGGAAGGACCCGATTAGTACACCGCAGGTGGAAGCAGGCGATATCGGGGCGATCACTAAACTTTCGGCGACCCAAACCGGCGACACGCTCTGCGATAGAGACGCACAAATCCAACTCGCCGGTATTGAGTTCCCTAATTCCGTCATTTCTTACGCAATCCGACCGACACGCGAAGGCGATGATGAAAAACTGATGACATCGCTCACACGCATGTCCGAAGAAGACCCGGCGTTCAGGATTGAACGCAACGACGTTACCAAGCAGCTCCTCGTCTCCGGACTCGGCGACTTGCACTTAACCATTAATCGTGAACGGATGAAGGATAAGTTTGGTGTTGAGACGGAAGTTGCCCCACCGAAAGTGCCGTATCGGGAAACGATTCGCCGGAACGTCCAGAGCATCAATGGACGCCACAAACGCCAATCCGGTGGGAGAGGGCAGTTCGGCGATGTGTGGATCAATATCGGCCCCTTACAACGCGGTGAAGGCTTTGAGTTTGTTAATAACATCGTTGGCGGTTCAATTCCACGTAACTATATACCCGCTGTCGAAAAGGGCATCCGTGAGAGAATGGATAGAGGTCTACTGGCTGGCTATCCCGTTGTTGACATCCAGATCGACTTGTATGATGGCAAATACCATCCTGTCGATTCTTCGGATATGGCGTTCCAGATTGCGGGTTCCATGGCTTTTGCTGCCGCCGCTGAACAAGCCAATCCGGGTTTGCTTGAACCCGTCATGAATGTCGCAATCACTGTACCGGAACAGTTTATGGGGAGTATCATTGGGGACCTGAATGGACGGCGTGGGCAGGTCATGGGAGTCGAGCAGATCGGGCGAAAGCAGGTGATTCAGGCGAACGTCCCGCTCTCGGAGATGCTCCGCTATTCGATTGATCTCAAGTCGATGACGAGTGCGAGAGGCAACTTCACGATGGAGTTCTCGCACTATGAGGTCGCACCTGACGATGTCGCACAGAAGGTGATTGCTGAGACAAAACAGGAAGAGGAAGAGTAAATTAGCGTAAAAATCTATTGAAGGCGAGGTTTTTTGGGGAAACACCCAAGCAAAAACACCTCGCCTTTCTTTTCCGTTTAACTATCCAAATGGAAGATTGCCATCTTCAATTCGGTCATCTCTTCTATCGCGTACTTCGGTCCCTCCTTGCCCATACCGCTCTCTTTGACACCGCCATACGGCATCAGATCCGCACGCCACTGTGTACCCCAGTTCACCATCAGATTACCAGATTCAACTTCACGGACAAACCGCATCGCCCAATCGACGTTCTGCGTGAAGATAGCGGCACTCAAACCGTAATTCGTATCGTTGGCAAGAGCGATAGCCTCGTCAATATCGTTAACTCGCGTCACGCCGACAGCCGGTCCGAACACCTCGTCACAAGAGATTTTCATCTCCGGTTTCACATTCGCGAGGATCGCAGGCGTAACGAACTGGTCCTGCTTCTCACCGCCAGTGAGGAGTTCTGCCCCGTCCGTAACGGCTTCCTGAATCCATTCAGCAACACGCGTAGCATCGCCTTCTCGAATCATCGGACCCATACGGGTCCCTTCTACGAGCGGATCGCCAGTGCTGATTTGCGAGACTTCGGCTTGGAAGGCATCCAAAAAATCACCGTAGATTTTCTCGTGTGCGATAACACGTTGCGTTGAAATACAGACCTGTCCGGCATTAGAATAACCGGATGCCGCTGCAGCGCGTGCGACCTTTTCTGGATCGGCATCGGGCATCACGATCAGCGGTGAATTCGATCCGAGTTCCATCGTAACCCGCTTCAATCCTGCGACGCGACAGATATGTTCACCGACATCACGGCTACCCGTAAACGTAATCTTTCGGACGCGTCGGTCTGCGCAGAGCGTGTCACCGATTTCGCCACCGGGTCCCGTCACACACTGAATCGCCTCAGGCGGTGTACCGGCTTCTAAAAAGAGTTCGACGAGTTTCAGTGCGGAGAGCGGTGTATCCGTTGCGGGTTTAATGATAATAGCGTTTCCGCCAGCGATTGCAGGACCGGCTTTGTGGCAGACAAGGTGTAACGGGAAGTTAAACGGGCTAATACCCGCAACGACGCCACACGGCATACGGACTGTAAAACCGAGTTTATCTTTAACACCCGGGGCACCTTCAAGCGGAATCGTCTCACCCGTGAGGCGTTTCGATTCCTCGGCAGAAAGCGCGATGATCTCGGCAGCGCGAGTCGCCTCAATCGTCGCCTCTGCTAAGATTTTCCCTTCTTCGCGGGTAATCACCTCAGCGAGTTCTCCCGCCTTTTCCAGCATCAAGTCCGCAACTTTGCGCAAGATTTCGTAGCGTTCATAGCCTGTTAAGCCTGCCATGACCTTCGCGCCACGTTCTGCCGTCTGAATCGCGGTTTCGACATCGGCTGCGTTTCCTCTCGGAACGGTGTCAACAACCGAACCGTCGAAAGGACTCAGTACGTCAATTTTGTCGGATTTGTCAATCCATTCTCCACCTACGTGCATTTGCATAATGCGTTTTTCTCCATTTCCACTACGGCACACGGGTGTGCCTGATTTTTATTTTTTGGCTTTTAGCAAAGCCCAAGTTGTCGCCAATTTACCCGCTGCGTCAACAGCGGCATAACCGGCTAATCCATCGTCCATAACGTCATTGAGTTCATCTTCAGAGAGTGCTTCCGTAAAGAAGCCCACTTCGTCAAAGAGTCCAGTTGCCGCAACGTTGCCGGGACGCGCGCCTATCCAGATAGGAGATTCGCTCGTATCCAACGTTCCACCGCTGGGTGCCTCTCCATCTAACTTACCATCAATGAACATCTGAACATTTTTGCCGTCATAGATTTTAGCGATATGATGCCATTCGCCATCAGCGACGATAGTTTTGCCGTCAATACGTCCAACGGTCCCCTTGACGTGCCACATAAACACTGGGTAGTCGGCATCGTGGATCCAGATGTCGAGATGCCGCACATCTTCCGGTTCGGGCCAGACATCGCCGTTTCGCCAGACGACGTACTGCCACGATGCGGCTTCTAACTTGACCCACGCAACAAAGGTGTAAGGGTCAGAATTGAAAACCTCGTCGTGATCGACACGGATGTAACTGTCGCCCTTACCCGGGAATTTCAAAGCACCGCCGAATTTACCGTCCTTCACCCAATCCAGTGTGCCCTTGATTTCACCGTCGTGTCCGCTGACGAGGTCTTTGACGCTTTTTCCACCGCCGTCCTCAAAGAGCCAAGCACTCGCTAATCCGAGTTTCGCAGCGTCCGCAGCGGTGCTGAACCCGACTGTAAGAATTAACAAACTCAAAATAATCGTGAAAACCTGCATTCCGTGAGTAATAAACACTTTCATGCTGTTTTATTCTCCTTAAACGCGGCAATTATCGAGGGCGTCCTCATCTAATTCAACGCCTAAGCCGGGTTTATCTGGAACCGTTGCGTATCCGTCAACAAGCGGGATCGTCGAAGGCGTGACCAGATCAAAAGCCCGCAGAGCATTTAGCGTAATCGCTGACAGGGTTGCGTTTGGCATGACTGCAGCGAGATGCGTGACGTAACAAGTCGTGATACCGAGCCCAACGATCTGTATCCAGACGGGAAGGTGTGCAGCGTCTGAAATAGTTGCTTCCCGTATGGCATTGGCAGCGCGCGAGTCGGGATAAGCGATAATAAACGAATCGTTCATTTTTGCCCGAATCGCTTCAATAGGGTCTGGATTCCCGAAATGGATTGTTATCGGTATATCGGTGTTTCGCTTGATTTCTTGGTAGCCAGCGATGTCCGCCTGCGGGATCGGGGTCTCAAACGACTCTATATTGTAGTCTTGGAGTTGACGTGCGACTTCAAGCGTGTGTGCCGGAGTCTCAAAGGAATCGTTTGCGTCGACACGGAGTCGGTAATCATCTGGCACAACTGCCGTAATCGCTGCCACTTGCGCAAGCACTTCAAACCAAGGGCGTGCTTTGATTTTATGGAGTCGGTAGCCGAGCGCATACGCGTGTTCTGCTTCTGCTGCCCATTCTTCTGGAGTCATGTCGATTGACCAGTAACCGAACGCTGTTTTATCGTGAACTTTTTCGCCTAACAGTTGATGCACCGGTACGCCAAGTGCCTTCCCCATGATGTCGTAAAAGGCTTGCTGAAGTGGGGTCGGTGCCCAGCCGTTCATAAACGCAAATGGATCTCTACCGATATAGCGTTGAATAACATCATCCGATTGAAACGCACCGTCGCCAATCCCGATGAGTCCAGTGTCAGTGTGCACCTTATAGACGTGATCAATCTGGTAGAGATTACGGCGTGTCATCAACGCATTGATGCCTTCATGATACGGGACTTTCACTTTGATAACATCGATATGGGTAATCTTCATGCGTGTCCCCCGTCTTCATATAGGGTTGTTGGAGCCTTTAAGAGTTATTCATCACGCCGAATCCAGCTGACGACATCTTCCGCTTCACCGGTGCCACCTTCAACGCCGTCACTTCCGAAGGAGATAAGATCGTATCCGTATCGGTCGTGGTTGCCCGGACGGATATAGATATAAGGATTTCCCCAAGGGTCTTCTGTAATCGGAATTTGGATGTAGGGGGCCGTCCAGTTTATAGGACTTGGTGAAGCTTCCGGTTTCTCCCAGAGTGCCTTCAAACCTTGTTCAGTCGATGGATAATCGCCGTTATCTTTGGCATATCGATCCAAAGCGATACCGAGTGTTTCAATTTCCTCAGCGGCTTGTGCTTGTAAAGCACGTCCCGCCTGTCCGAGCAGCCGGGGTGCCAGAAGCACGGCTGCGATAATTCCGAGGATAACAACGACGACCAAAATTTGTATTGACGTTAATCCTGCTTGTTTAGAATCAATTGATTTCACACATTTCCTCCACAATCTATATACATGCACGCGTAAAAGATGGCTGTCGGCTATCAGGGCGTTCCGCTACGCTCCACTCTCGGCTGTCGGCTATCAGTGGTCGGGTCGTTTCGCTGCGCAAATCAACAGTATGAATGCCTTAATGGCATTCCCCGCACTCTCAGTTGTCAGTTATCGGTAACTTTCTAAAGAAAGTCTCTTGGCTGATTGCTGAAAGGGTTTCGTAGAAACCCGCCCTGACTGCTGACTGCTTGTAACGCTGACAACCGTTTTTTTAAGTGTAACACATCTCTTGAATTGTGTCAATTTTATTTAAAACCTCTTGACACCCCTTATGACACGTCATATAATAATCTACTACAATGTAGCATAAACTGTTAGTTTGTGCATGTCATAGGAGGGAAAATACCATGATACATGATGTCCGAACGCGAATCATGTACGCTATAGGAATGCTATTCATTATTGTATTATTTGGGACCTCGACTGAAGCCGTTGAAGAATTAATGGTTTCTCAACTCAACGGTGGCGTTCAGTATTGGTGGGAAGTCGAGGAATTCGATGAACGGGACGAGGAAGTATTCTTTCTCAACGATGAAAAGGGACACCTTGTCGATGATTTGAAAGGTGCCTCTGGAGACGCGTATCTCGTGCATAATTCACCGAATCCACCGAACAACCTACCTCCGGCAGAGGATGTCTTTTTTGCGAAGTATACAATTGACGGTATTGCGTCTGCCGGTACTTACTTTGTCTGGGCAAGGGCATCCTGGGATCGAAACCCGAGTGGGCGTGCTCATAACTCTTTCTTCGTTCAGGTGAATGGAACACCTGACCTCGGAAAATTCGATCGACACATCAACACGCTTGGCGATGCGACCTGGCTCGACAAGTGGGATGACAAAAACCCTTGGACATGGGCTGGGGATTCCGCACAACCGCAAGACTTGCAGGGGCAAGCTGGCGGAGGGCTCCAAAACGGTTGGGAAACGCGACTCGATGCTGGCGAAAATACGGTGATAATCTATCATCGTGAAGGCGGACTGAATGCCCAAACCATGTGTTCCGATGTGTTGATGGTCTCGACGGTCGATTTTATACCCACAGACGACGATTTTGCCCAAGCAGCTCCATTGCCGGTCCAACCGAAGAATAAGTTAACGACAACTTGGGCACGAATGAAAACTGGAAATTGATACCAATTCCATATTCAAAACTTTGATAAAGGAAAATGAACGTATGGCTACACCCAAGCGCGTGCTTGTTACAGGCGCAACGGGACAGATTGGTTACATGACATACAAACGGCTGGAGGAACAGCCGGAAAAGTACGATGCCTATGCACTCGACTACAAACGGGAGCCATCTGTGCGTGTTCCGGGGTCGTGGACGCTTGAAGTTCCAGATGAGAAATTCAGCCTGTGCGATATTGCTAATTATGATCAGGTACGGCAAGCCGTTGAGGGCATGGACGTTGTCGCACATCTCGCCGCAGATCCCAGTGGCGAGAGTTGGGAGAGTTTGCTAAACAACAACATTATTGGGACTTACAATGTCTTTGAAGCGTGCAGAGTCGCCGGTGTTGCGCGTATCGTCGCCGCCAGTAGTATTACGGTTTCCCAGGGGCATCGCGATCAAGAGCCGTACAAGGCAATGATGGAACGTCGACATGCGGACATACCCGACGATGTCCAGATGATTACGCCGGACATACCCGCGGAACCGAGAGGTCTATACGCCTCAACCAAAGTGTGGACGGAGTCTCTGGCGCGAACCTATGCCCATCGTCATCGAATGTCATGTATCTGCGTCCGCATCGGTCAAGTCGAGCGAGATCGTCCGCGGCCGCCACAGGGCGCTGACATCTACGTGAGTCAACGCGATATCGTCCAGATATTCGAGCGGTGCATCAATGCCGATGATAGTTTGCGATTTGAGATTTTCTACGGTATGTCGAACAACGACTTACGTTGGGTAGACATCTCGAATGCGCAGCGAAAGGTCGGGTTTGTACCACAGGATCGAGCAGAAGATAACCACGACTATGACGCGTAGGTGGGGCAAGAATGTAGGAGGGGTTTGGTGTTAAAGGTCCCATTTTCGTTTCTAAATTGTAGCACAAACTGTTAGTTTGGGGTACGAATAGAAATCTTTTATCAAACTCACGTTTAACTTATAACTTATAACCTATAACCTATAACCTATAACCTACAGCCAATGGAGGAATTCGGGGATGGCGAAAACAGTTTGCATTGTTGGGACAATGGATACAAAAGGCATAGAATTCTCATTCATCAAGTCGCAGATAGAATCAGCCGGGGTTTCAACGTGTGTCATCAATACAGGTATATTAGGAGAACCGCAATTAACACCAGACATTTCTGCAGATGAAGTCGCACAGGCGGGTGGTTCATCTCTACAAGCGTTGCGAGACGAGGGCGATCGCGGAAACAGTGTCGCTGTGATGGCGCAAGGTGCCGCTACGCGCGTTGCTGAGAAACACGCCGCAGGCGAAATTGATGGGATCATCTCACTCGGCGGCTCCGCAGGAACAACTATCGGCACGACAGCAATGCAAGCGGTTCCCGTCGGTGTCCCGAAAATTATGGTCTCAACCCTTGCATCAGGGGATACGAGCCCTTATGTGCAGTCGAAAGATATTTGTATGATGTACTCTGTCGTAGATATTGCCGGTATCAACCGTTTGTCTCGACAGATCCTCGCCAACGCCGCTGGCGCGATCGTCGGGATGGTAAACGCTCAGGCACCCGCAGCGACAGCAGACAAGCCGCTCATTGCAGCGACAATGTTCGGCGTGACAACCCCGTGCGTCACAAAAGCGCGCGAAGTCCTTGAAGCCGCTGGTTATGAAGTACTCGTCTTTCACGCAACAGGTACCGGTGGACAGGCGATGGAAGACCTTGTGAAAGGCGGTTTTCTTGCGGGGGTGTTAGACGCGACGACGACGGAACTCGCCGACGAATTGGTAGGCGGCGTTCTCAGTGCGGGGCCTGACCGGTTAGAAGCCGCAGGGGAAACCGGAGTGCCGCAAGTCGTTGCACCTGGCGCATTGGATATGGTGAATTTTGGACCCCCCGATACGGTCCCAGAACAATTCAAGGATCGGCTGTTCTATCAACACAATCCGACGGTGACACTCATGCGGACAACGCCTGAGGAGACTGCCGAACTCGGACGGATTATGGGGCGCAAACTCAGTGAAGCAAAGGGACCTACGACGGTTATAATTCCAACACGGGGGGTCTCGGCGATTGACCAAACCGGACAGCCCTTTGATTCACCGGAAGCACGGACTGCATGGATTGAGAACCTGAAAGCACATATTGGTGATAATGTCACAGTTGTGGAGATGGACGCTCACATCAATGACGACGCGTTCGCAACGAAACTCGCAGAGACGTTATTAGCAAGTCTCTTGTAGGAGGGATTTCCAAATCCCGAACTTTTCTCATTCTTCTGTAGGAGGGATTTCCAAATCCCGAACTTTTCTCATTCTTCTGTAGGAGGCGGGGAATGCCATTAAGGCATTCATACCCGGTTCATGCCTATAAGGCATGAATACCGTTGATTCTGATTTTTTCCAAATCCCGACACATCACTCTGATAACAAAGAGGAAACACATGGCGAAAACTTACAGAACACTCACAGAATCGGATGTCAACCACTTCATTGAGAAGGGGCATGTTATCCTGAAAGGCTGCTTTCCGCGCGAATTGGCAGAAGAGTGGAGAGCATTCGCTTTTAAACGGCTTGGCTATGATCCTGACGACCCGACGACTTGGGAGCAACCCCGCGTTCACCTACCTTCTATGAACCGAATCGTGATTGAGGAGGTCGCACCGAGAGCTTATGATGCGATCTGCGATCTGCTCGGCGGCGAGGAGAGGATTACCAATTTTCGGGGCGACGCAAAGCCCGGTTGGAGTGACGGCTTTATTATCAACTTCGGATTAGGTGCAGACCAACCGTGGCAACCCCCCTCTCCAGAGGTCGGCGGTTGGCATAAGGATGGCGATTTTTTCCGACACTTCCTTGATAGCCCAGAACAAGGCTTGCTGACAATCGTCGTCTGGTCGGACATCTATCCAAAGAGCGGTGGGACATTTGTAGCGTGCGATTCCGTTCAGCATGTCGCACAACGACTCTATGAACATCCAGAAGGGTTGTTGCCAAGTGGTTTCGGTCAACTCATTGGCAAATGCAAAGACTTTGTGGAAATTACCGGCAGCGCAGGTGATGTTGTGTTGCTACACCCGTTCATTTTGCACGCAGCTTCGCAGAACCCCTCAGGGCGCGCCCGTTTCATCACGAACCCTCCAGTCGGTCTCAAAGAACCGATGAATTTCAATCGTGAGAATCCAGACGATTTCTCACCCGTAGAATTAGGAGTCCTACACGGGTTGGGGAAAGACCGTTTGGATTTCAAACCGACGGCACCACGAGAACGCCTCGTGCCAGAGCGCGTCAAGCGTCAACAGAAGATGCTTGAAGAGCAGAAAAAGCGGCTCGGGATGGTATAAAGTTTGCAGGTTCAAAGTTTGCAAGTCTGTCTTCCAACTTTCTAACTTTAGTTCACTTTAGACCACTTGCAAACTTTTGATCCTTGATTGCTATTCAAACTGCTGTCGGCTCTGACGGCACGCCTTGCCTTTGCCGCGAATAATATCGGCTTGCTGCCATGTATTGACGGCGTGACAGATAGCGTCACTCTCACCGAGACGTTTTTTCAACTCAGATTTTGTGAACCACTCACAACCGCCGCTGGCAAGCGCATCCGTGTCCAAGTTTCCATCGGAGAAGCCGTAGACCCGGCAGATACCCGCATCCGCTTCAACATCTTCGATGTAAGACATCCAGGGAACTTCTAAACCGAGTTGTGTTTGCGCAATCTCTTGTAATGAGCCGATGCGGGCACCGACATCCCAACCGACCAGTTTCTCCTCTTCCCAACCTTCACCACCCGGTAACTCCCAAGCACCCTTTTCCGCATCACGACGCAGCAAGAATTTCGATTCTTGATGCGATGAATCCTCAATCAGCAGGCGCGTCGTCCCAATCGGTTTGTCAAAACAGACAGGAATAAGACGTTTGCCAGCATCGCTAAGTGCGTCCAAGGCGGTTGGATTGTAAGGATAATATCCCGCTGCTGGCGGTGCGTCTACGGCACAATACTTGTTGAAAATCCCGCATCGGTCTTCAGTTGTGCTCCCAGCCGGGGCTTCGTGCCAGACATGCTCGTTGACGACGAGTAAGTCACCCGCCTTGAGTTCTGGATCAATGAACGCCGGGAGTGCCTCACGATCCGGACGGGTGAGGTCCAAGATGTGTGCGTCTGGATCGATGACCTGCGTCAACTTGTGCGATTTTGGCGACACGAGAAACGGACCGTACGACGTATCGAAATCTGTCAGCGGAATGATGGCAAATACCCAGTTCATTGATGAGCCGACAGGTCGCCAGCGTTTGTAATCGCAATGCGCCCCCGCGCCTTTATCCCCCGGTGTTCGCAGATACGCAACGTAAGCAGTGAGATGTGCAGGCTGACCGAGTGCCGACTCTACCGCACGGATAACGGTCGGATGTTCCGCAATCTCAGTCAGTCCCGGGGCAGCGAGCCTATTGCCGCTAACGGTATATTTTGCGGGTTCAGGGTATTTCAGCGAAGAGGGATAGGCATCGCGTTTCACCTCGTTTTTCACGACACGCCGCAGTTCATCCGATTCTTTCGCCGATAAAACGTTACGTACAATTAAATAGCCGTCTTCATGGAAATCCGAAATCTGCTGTTTGCTAAGAGATTCCGTCACTGTGGTGCTCATGCTGTAAATTCCTCCAAGGTAGGGTGTTCCAAAACGGATGCGACTTCTGTCCAAGCCTCTCGGCTATTTTCACGCGAAGTATCCGGCATGAATCCGAAGTCGAGATAGAGTTTAACCGCAGGAATGCGTCCTGTTGATGTGCCGAGGAAACAGCGTTCATGCGACTGTTTTAAGCGTGCCATTGCCACAGACATCATCGGTTTAGAGAGTCCACGTCCCTGATAGTCGGGGTGAATCGCGACCCAATGAATCTGTCCCCATCCGTCGTCTTGCCACCATGCCGTGATTGTCCCAATCTCCTCACCCGTGTCTGTGGTGAGATAAAAACTCCGATCTTCCATCGCCAAGAAATCCCGTTTAAACTCACGCGTAAAAAGTCCGTCGTCAATGTTCATATAGGGTTCCGCCGCTTTCTGAATCCGCGTCCAGATATGCCCCTCATTCCGCCGATAATTACGGATTGCGAATCCCTCTGGAATGGGAAATTGCGGGATATTTTCCATGTCCTCACGGATCATTCTGACACTGTAGTTTTTCATATTGCTTTTTTGTTGTGTGGATAGTTATAAGTTATAAGTTATAAGTTATAAGTTATAAGTTAAGGAAATAAGGGGCATCTGTATCAACGATTTATAAGATACACTGTAGCATAAACTGTCGGTTTGTGCAATAGTTCTTGTCCATTGGGTAGGGCTGTTCAGTTGGACCCTGTGCAGCAAATTTGACTTCATTTCCGCGGTATGTTATACTTCAACGGATACACATATCTAACCAGTAGGCAATAAGGGAGATAGAGGTTGAAGATCATTGATACGCACCAACACCTTTGGGATACTGAGAACTTGGATTACCCGTGGTTGGAAGGGTTTGATCTGTTACGGAAACGTTACACGGCACAAGACTATCGCGAGGCGATTGCTGACCTTAACGTTGTTAAATCCGTTCACGTTGAAGGCGATCCCGCTGAGGCAGATGTCGTCAAGGAGGTCGAGTGGTTAACACAAATCTCGGAGACGGATGGCATGATAGGGGCAATAGCAGCGGCAGCACCGCTTGAAAAGCCGAACGCTGAGGCTGTGCTTGAGGCGTTGGTTGAATTCCCGCTTGTTGTCGGTGTCCGTCGAATGGCGTGGCATCATCCCGATCCGCAGTTCTATGCGACACCTGAACTAATTGAGGGTGTAAAGTTACTGGCGAAATTTAATCTCTCTTTTGAACTCTGTGCGAATGCGATGCAGCTCCCCGCAGCGATCGCGTTGGTACAAGCAACACCAGATGTGCGACATGCACTCAATCACTGTGGCGGACCGGATATAAAAGGTGGACAATTTGAACCGTGGGCAGCGTGTATGCGAGAACTCGCCGCTTTCGAGAACGTCCATTGCAAGGTATCGGGAATTGTGACGACCGCCAGTGAAAATTGGACGCCCGAGGCGCTTAAGCCCTACATCCAGCAGCTCGTGGAGGCGTTCGGGTATGAGCGGTTGATGTTTGGGAGTGATTGGCCGGTATGTACCGTAGCCGCTACCTATCAGGAGTGGGTGGATGCACTTTTATGGGCTGTTGAAGAGGCTTCAGATGCCGAGAAAAACAGCCTCTTCTACGAAAATGCATCGGAATTTTATAACCTATAACCCCTCACCTTGGAATTTGACTTTTTAACGTATATGTGCTATAATTAAGCGTGCTGAATCAACGATATATTTGTAACAGCGGTCAGTCTCCGCTGATTATACTGAACAGATGAGAATCGCCAAAAACCTGACAGACCTCATCGGAAATACACCAATGATTCGTCTGAATGCCTTGCCCGGTGAGGACGATGCGACTGTTTTCGCGAAGTTGGAAGCTTACAACCCCGGGGGTAGCATAAAGGACCGGATCAGTTATGCAATGGTAGTCGATGCTGAGGAACGCGGTATCCTCAAAAAAGGGGATACCATCGTTGAACCTACAGCAGGGAACACGGGTTTGGGGCTTTCGATTGTCGGTATCGCGCGTGGCTACCCTGTGATTTTGACGATGCCCGAAAATGTGAGTCGTGAGAAATATGAACTCCTCTCTGCGTTCGGGGCAAAGATCGTCCTAACACCCGAACACGGCGGCATGGCGAGCGCGATCTGGGAGGCGGAGGAGATTGTTAGACGGCATGCCAGACACTACATGCCCAACCAGTTCACGAATGCTGCGAACCCGGAGATTCACCGCCGGACCACCGCTGTTGAGATTCTTAAAGCGGTCGGCAGGGACATCGATTTTTTCGTTACAGGCGTCGGAACAGGCGGCACCTTAACGGGCGTTGGTGAAGTACTAAAAACAGAGTGTCCCAATGTGAAAGTGATTGCTGTGGAACCGCAGGTCTCAGCCGTGCTTTCTGGCGGTCCCCCTGGACCAACGCGGATTGATGGGCTCGGGGCTGGGATGGTGCCTGAAGTCCTTAATGTAGATGTCATTGATGAAGTTATCGCGGTCCCTGAAAAGGTGGCTTACCAAACGATGCAGTCAATTTCGACAAGCGAAGGGCTATTGGTCGGGATGTCGTCTGGTGCGAATGTCTATGCAGCCTTACGGGTCGCTAAAGAACATGGACCCGATAAAACGGTTGTGACGATTCTCCCAGACACCGGCGAACGTTATTTCAGCTTGACTCGTTATTTTGAAGTCGAATCGGACATTATGGAAATGCTTCCCTAACTTTACTAACGTGGGTTCGATAAAAGATTTCTACTCGTACCGTACCGCAAACTGTTAGTTTGCGATGCACACGCCACAAATAACACGAGCGAGATTTTTAAGTCGAACTGATGTTAACTTATAACTCACAACTGCTCAAACGTGACAACTTAGGTTAAACAGTTTCCTATACCCTAAAAGGCGTTAGCAATGACCGAGAAACCCGTTACCAAAAGATTGAATCCGTCAGTAGATAACGCACTTTGTCAAGAGATTACCTTGACAGAGACTCCACAAGAAATTCTTTTCTCTCTCTTTAAACGGTTCAGAGAGCGTGCTGCGATCGTCACAAGTGGGCAGCTTTCAGGGATGGTGCTAATTCACTTGGCTGCTGAAAACCAGCTGCCGTTCAGAGTTTGCACGCTTGACACACTCCGACTCTTTCCCGAAACCTACGCCTTCCTTGAGAAGGTCGAGTCGCGCTACGGGGTTCAGATTGAGCAAATTCAACCCGATCCACAAGAAGTCCAGCAGATGGTCGCCGAGCACGGTGAGTATCTGTTTTTCGACAGTAAAGCGAAGCAGGAATACTGTTGTAACGTCCGGAAAGTCCGTCCAATGCAACGCCTCTTGGAAACTTTGGATGTCTGGATAACAGGGTTGCGCCGCGACCAGTCTGACGCAAGACAAGAACTCCGTAAGGCAGACATTATATCATCAACGACACACCCGGTCCTGAAGGTTAATCCGCTCCTCCAGTGGACATCCGATGAGGTATGGCAGTTTGTCCGAGATAACGATATTCCGGTGAATCCGTTGCTTGAAGCGGATGCCAACGGTCACTATTATGAGTCGATCGGTTGTATCGTATGCACAACGCCAATAAAACCCGGTGAACCCAAACGCGCAGGACGGTGGCGTTGGCAGAACGCCGCCCCCACAGAAGAAAATGAAAAAGAGTGTGGATTGCATTATTCGATTTAATTTTGGACGTGCCTTATGGTAAATCCCGAAAATATGTGGATTTATGTAGCACAAACTGTTAGTTTGTGTGTAGGGTTGTCTCGCAAACTAACAGTTTGCGGTACGCGTAGAAATCTTTTATTGCGCTCACGTTATAATTAACATAAAAAAGGAGAAAATTTATTCCATGTCTGTAACCGTTCGTATTCCAACCCCGTTGAGACGCTTGACGCAAAACTTGGCAGAAGTTGAAACAGAAGGTGCCAATATTGAAGGCATTATTGACAATCTTGAGGCGAGTTATCCGGGAATGAAAGAACGTCTCTGTGACGAAGGCGGAAATATCCGTCGGTTTGTCAATATTTATCTTAACGATGAAGATATCCGTTTTCTTGACGGAAAAGCCACGCCTGTGACAGACGGTGCTGAAATCTCTATTATCCCCGCAATCGCTGGCGGAATTTTTTAGCTATGTGCTTCTGAACAATTTTTTAGATCGGGGTGAACAGTGAATGGACACCCCGTTCAGACATAATCGTTAAAGATGTTAACTTTGCAGCCAGAAACTCTCAGCGAAATTTACAACCATGCGGAATCGGAGTTTCCTCACGAATGCTGTGGTGCTATTTTGAGTGATGGCGCACAAGAATTTGTCTGGAGATGCCGGAATATACAGAATGAGCTCCATCAAAACGATCCTGACACATATCCGCGTGATGCCCGCACGGCGTACGTCATACACCCTGATGATTTAATCGCTATTCACAAAGAAACAGAGACAGCAAATCAGCAGATTAAGGTTTTCTACCACTCGCATCCGAACCATGAGGCGTATTTCTCCGAAAAGGACAAAGCAGATGCCTTGATATGGGACGAACCCGCCTATCCGGGTGCTACCTATCTGGTTATCTCCGTTTATGACGCTGAGATACGCGCCGTGAAGGCTTTCGCTTATGATGAAGAAGCCGGAGATTTTATCGACGTACCCCTTGCAGGCACTTAAAGCCCCTGCCCTCCGTGCCTACGTTGGACTTATCACCTTCTCTGCTACCTCCCTTGCGATCGCCCTCGGTATCACCCTCCAAGCGTTCCTTGTTTTTGAATACCATTCTAATTCCGGGGTCGTCGGATGGCTGCGTGCTAACGCCTATCCGAAGCAGCAAGAATACTTTTACTATCTCTTAGCACTGCTCGGTATCCCGATGGTCATTTGGCTGTATGCGTTGGGATGGCGTGTCTATTCACACTGGTGCGCCAAGTTGACCGCGCAACCCGTCCAGCGTGTGCTGAAAGCGAACGCGTTAGCGTCTATCCCGTTGTGGCTCTGTTGGCTACAGGTGTACCACATCGGACAGTGGACACTGATGGGTTTAATCCTACCGATGGGTTTGTCGGTTTTCGTTAAATTGGTCCTGCTGTCTAAGCGTTACTTCCCAAAACTGTGGACTTCTGACCTTGACAGCAGCGACGAAGTTACAAACCCCACCAGCGAAGCGGATAGGGAAATCCGGACTGACGGTTATAGACGCACAGAGGTTTGGTGGCGCGGCTTTACCTACGTTATCCTTCCCGTTTTCATCTACCTGCTGACGTATTCAGGTGATATTCACAGGGGGATTGATCTCTTCCACGAGGGGGAGCGACTCGCGCCTCTCGATGAGATGCTGCGCGGCGGGATACCCTTTCGAGACATCTATATCCAACATGGGGTCTTCCAAAACGCCTACTTGGCATGGATGGGCGGTCAACTCTTTGAACCGACGCTGTTCGGGCTGCGTTCAATGGAAAACATATTAAACCCGCTCGGCTATGTCGCGCTCTATCTATTGGGTCTGCAGGTATTCCGCGGTGGATTTTTTACCGCCTTTATCTGTGTGGTGATTGCCTCTGGAACAGAGTTCTGGGTATCCCCGCGCCATAGCCTCGGTCTAATTAGTTTCGTCTTCATTGCCAGTTTTCTTAAGGATGGTAGATTGCCGGAAGGGTTTGTAACCCCGATATTTCGACTTCCATGGAAACTTGTCCTCTCTGGACTCTCCGCAAGTTTGGCGTTCTGGTACAGCACTGAAATCGGACTCTATACACTGGCTGCTGTCGGACTGTTTCTACTCATATACACTTTCCTGCAGCGCGAAATATCCATCCAGAAACGCTTTTTGTCCCTAATCAGCTATGGTTGCGGGGTCCTGCTCGGTTTCCTACCGGGCTGCCTCTATTTTCTCGCCCACGGTGCCTTAGACGATGTCGTCTGGAATTCCTATATCCAGTGTCGTTATCAACTCGAAACGTGGGGACTCGCTTTTCCCTCTCTATCCGAAACGCTTACCCTGTTATCGACAAATGGCTGGCGTGCCTTTGTGTTCAGTGAAGGGTTTCGGTGGTACCTGCCGATCGGCATCTTTATGACTATTGCGGCATATCTAACATATCGACAACTTTCTGGTACTGCATCGACGCATACATTGAAACTTTTGCTTCTATTGCTCGGTGGCATCGCCTTTTTCAGGACTGCCCTGGGACGTTCAGATAGTGGACATCTGATTTATGGGGCGACCTTCTTATGGTTGCTCTGTCTGTTGCCGTTAGAGGGCGGTATTTTGCGGATGTTCCGGGCTTTGGTATCGTTCGTAACGGGTGAAGGACGTTGGCACTACGCACTGAAGACGGCATGGGTGCTAATTCCGACTGTGATATTCTGTTGGTATGTTGGGGAGGTGCATCAACCCTTGGCGGGTTTGGGTGGGAAGTGGCAGCGGCTACGCCAGAACCCCTTCAAACAACGTCTCGTCTCAGAAGAATTAGCACGTGCGGGACGGGTTGACATCCCAGATGACCAAGTTGCGCAAATTCAGAAGGTCGTCGCTTATATCCAAGAAAACACAGCAGAAAACGAAAAAATTTTCGATTTTACGAGTCAGGGTGCTTATTACTTCTTTGCTGATCGACCGAGTGTCACCCGATTCCATCAGGTTTCGTATGCGTCAACACCTGCGATGCAGCAAGAGGTCATCGCAGCCCTTGAGCAGGATCAGACGCGGGTGGTGCTTTTCAAGACGGGCGGGTGGTTTGACGCTGTTGATGCTATTCCTGTTGAGGAACGGCATCCTCTAATTGCAGCATATTTACAGGCGAACTATGAACCGGCGGTAAACATTAACGACACAGAAATTTTGTTGCGGAAATAGTCGTCTGAACCTGGATTCTTATGATTTTAAGATGTACCATGATTACAAGAATATCTAATCACGGTAAATCTGGTAATCCCATCAATCACAGTTCAGACCTTTTTAGGTGGTAACCGACAACTATTTCTGCTGTTCGATAAGGATGCGATAGATATCCTCGAAAAGCCTGACATCTGTCAACGTATCTTCGGCTGAAGAACGGAAGGGTTGATCGTTGCGAACGTTCGCGATAAAGTATTCCGCTTCTCTGTGATATGCCCAGGTCCAACTCGGTTTCGGAATCGGACGAGTGATTTCCTGTTCTTCTCCGGCACGGTAGATTTCGACCTCTGCAGGGGTGTTCTTCAGGAGCAGCGGCGGTGCCCAGGTATGAACCCATCCGTTCTCAAAATAGATTTGGCTATGCTCGTCCCAGCGATAATGCGAAACATGTCCCGTCTCTAACGTCACACGAACGCCACCCATATCGAAGATAACGACCCCGGCATATCCGTTCTCATCTAAATCGACCGCTTTGATTGTAACGTTGTCTCCTGCATCCAGAAACCACCGCATCAAATTAATATTGTGTGTATATTGTTGGAGGTATCCGATGTACGAGCGTTTGTATTGATCGGGTATCCATTCCGGCGTTTTGACCGGCGCGCCCGGTTTTGTTTCCGAAGTGCTGTCCATCGGGGTATCAAGGTTGCAGACCCAATCGCCTCCGAACCCATGATTTCTGGCGTACGTCAGGCGACCGAGTTCCCCGGTTTCTCGGAATTGCGCGACTTTCGCTTTGACGATCTCGTTACCGGCATCGTACCGTTTCATGTAGCCTACCATCAGCTTTTTGCCGGACTGTTGCGATGCCGCCACGATCGTCTCGGCTTGTTCAACAGAGACTGCCATCGGTTTTTCCATGAAGACGTGTTTGCCTGCCAGCAGCAGATCTTTCGCGATTTCACCTTGCAGCGCGAAGTCAGCGGATACTGCCACTGCCTCAATATCAGCATTTTGTGCGAGTTCGTGATGGTCTCGATAGAGTTTAGGAATACCGAAACGTGTTTGGACTTTTTGTCCGAGTTCAGTCCGCACTTCCGCCAAGCCGATGAGTTCACAGTCTGGAATGCTCACAAAATTTGGGATGTGGACCTTCTGTGCCATGAATCCGCATCCGATGTAGCCGAGTCGAATTTTTTCCATCTTTTTAATTTTCCTTGCGGTTCGGTTAGGTGGGTTGTGTTGAGAACGACCCCTCCGTATATCCAACCCGGTCCGTTGGTTGGGTTTCCGCGCTCTGGCCAAGAAGTGATGCCTGACAGCCGACGGCTAACTGCTAATTGCTAACTGCCGTGATTCTATCTGTTCGATTGCTGTTTTAGCACCCTCTCTCACGAGTGACGAGGTGTCGTCTCGGGCGAGTTGTTTCAACTTACCGAGACTGAGGTTCGCTTCTAATTTGCCAAGGGCAACGGCGACGAAATAACGCACATCAGCATCCTCGTCGTCTAAGGCTTCTAACAGGACCCTTGTATCGGTCGCAGTGGCGAGGTGTCGGTCTGCGTCCCCTATATTAATCAGTGCTTGTGCGGCGATCCGCCGTGAGTGGATGTCACCGTGACGGAGGGAAGCGAGGATGTCGTCATGGTTTCCGTTGGGAATCACTGGGAGGTTGTCCCAGTCGCAATCTAAGCAGAACCATGAATTTTCATCTAACCGCCGGAGGTTCGGATTTCCACAAGATGGGCATTCCCCAAATTCCTGATACTGGCTCATGATTTTATCCATTGTTTTTCGTTACGGCACACGGCGTGTGCCTGCTACTTGAATCGGTTCTGTTCCTTGGCGTTTACCAGCGTTATGCCTCGGCAACCGGGTTTCCTTCCAACTCTGGTAACTCGCGCCAGATTTCGGGACCCTCTGGTTTGAAGTTAATGGTTGCAATAAATTGCATACCGTGATAGAAGTTGATTTTGAATTTGCCGCCACCGAAATTGTGCTTGAGGTATTCCAGTGGGGCTTCAATCAACGGACCCATTTCGTCTGCGTGATAGAAGGCGAGTGCTTTAAAACGGACTGTATTACCTACGGGTTCCTGCACGAGCAACTGCGCCGACGTGGCAGGAAAAAGCACCTGGAAGGCTTGCCACAAGTCCGAAACAGTGGGGTTCAGCTTCCCGATGCGTTTTTTGAAGTCGTTCTCAAGATATTCTGAGAAGGTATTAAAAACCCAGTCCATAGTATAGTGGTTATTGGTTATCGGTTGTTAGTTATCGGTTTTCAGTCGAGAAATTTCTTTTTTACCAGTTGCCTTGTCTTGGATTCTTTCAAGTGATAGTGATTTGTTACAAACCATCCTCTTAACTAATAACCAACAACTAACAGCCAACAACTATTAAATCGGTGCCTTTAAGAAGTCCTTCCAGTCAAAATTAGGCAGAGGGAACTCCTCTGTGGCTTTACATTGTCAAAATGTTGCGGCTTTCTCAAAGAAGTCAATATCTACACGTTCCACACCTGCTTCCCGTGCGTTTTCGGCGACACGCTGAACAACCATCTCACGGACAAACGGAATCGGTATCCGTTTAACCCGATGCTCGACTTCCTCAGTACACGGCACTGTGGTGTTATCGAGGAAGGGACCGTCTTGAAGTACGGCTTCCGCAGGATGATCGCACGTTTCTGGCACGAGTTGTTGCAAGCGCATTGAGACGTAATTCGTCACCCACTCCTTGAACGCCTCCGATTTCTCGGTATCAACGTCCTCGACAATCGGACGTTGCTCGAGTTTCTCGTTGATGCTGACGAGTAAGTTTTCGACACGTGCCAAGCGTTCTTCTACGTCATTAAGTCTTTCATGGGCGTTTGTTTTTTCGCTCATATTCTTCTCCTTAGATTACCCAGTACTTCCAGAGATCTTCTGGAATTTCGTATTTAATTTCTTCCTTTTGTTTATGGGCGTAGCGTGCAAAGACACCGAAACGCGGAACACTTCTCACATTCGATGAGCCAGTGTGGCAGAGAAACGCATGCCACAGGACAACATCACCCGCTGCACCAATAAACTCACGGGGTCCCTCCGGCGACAAATCCGAAAGCACATGCCATCCCCAATCTTTTATATCGTAGAAACTACCATCAATCTGCTCTGGATATTGGCGGAAATACTTGTGTGTTGAGTGATGACTTCCGGGCCAAAAGACGAAAGCACCACCGTGGGACTCAGCATCATAAAGATAGGTTGTTGCCCCGAGCATAAAGGGACTCCAGGCACCACCATAGGCATCAATATGTCCGTCATTGGGCATTTTCCATGCTTCTTCAGGGTTGGGCCATTTGATAATCGGTGAACCGCCGCTCCCTGTAAAGAATTGTCCGCCACCCAGCTGCGCCGCAATCTCTTGCATTGCAGGCAGATGCCCAAATACCGGCGAGAAACTGAAATCCTGAACCGTATAGTCGTCAGGCCACGTTTCTGGTGTTTCTAAACTGGAATTGAAGTGGTTCCAGATTTGTGACCGCCACATGTCAATTGTCTCAGGATCAATTAAATTTTTGAGGATAAGGTATCCGTGTTCCTGAAAAAATGCGATCTGTTCTGGTGTGAGCATACGGCTCTCCTTAACGTTTTGGTCGGAAAGATGGGATGCCGGTTTTATCGAACCGTTTCTTGACAGCCTTCATCAATTCCGGGGTAACCTCACGATGACCTTGTTCGCGTGCGTATTTTTCAACGCTTTTGACAACCATACCACGCGCGAATGACGGCACACGCTTCAAACGCTTTTCTGCTGCGGGTGTCCACTGCAAATCATAATCGGTTTCTGTTGCAAAAGCAACCTTTTTTTCTATCTGAACGGGCGGTGTGCTGTGTTGTCCGGGTTGATATTCACACGACGCATCTTCGGCAAGATAGTTGTCGGTCGTCGCGTAGGCACGCGCTCGACAACCGCCGCAGACCTCTTTAAATTCACACACACCACATTTACCTTCAAGCAAATCTCGGTTTCGCAACTCCTGAAAAGTCTTCGATTCGTTCCAGAGTTTGACGAAGCTCTCCTCTTTGAGGTTACCGACGCTAACAGGCAGATACGGACACGGGGTCAGTTCTCCCTCAGGCGTGATGCGACAGTAGTAGATACCACACGGACACGTCCCACTCGGGTAGCCTTGAAGGAAAGCCGAGTCGGACTGTTGTTCATAGATGACGCGCTTGTAGTGCGGCGCGCATTTCGCAGCGATGAGCATTTTTCCAGCGTAAGCCGCCTGCAACGCGAAAAGCGTCTCCAGCATCTTTTCATATTGTGCCGGTGTGATGTCCATCACCGTCTTGCCTCTTCCGGTTCGGACAAGGAAATAGAGGTTCAACACCTTCGCACCGAGTTGATACGCAAACTCCACGATCTTTGGGATTTCGTCGTAGTTCCACTGCGTCACGGAGGTCTGAACGAGGAAGTCGAGTTGTGCGCGTTTGAGTGCCTCAACACCGTTCATTGTTGCTTTCCACGCCCCTTCCATACCCCGAAACTTATCGTGATTTGTGGGTTGGATAGAGTCTAAACTGACACCTGCTCCCGTCACACCGTGCCGTTGCATTTTCTCAACTACTGCGTCGTTCAACAAGACACCATTTGTTCCCATGACAACAAGAAACCCGGTATCGGAGGCATACTTCGATATCTCCAAGATATCCGGGCGTAATAACGGTTCACCACCGGTAAGAATGAGGAGGATGTGGGGATTGATTTCGGCGATTTCATCAATGACGCGGAAACACTCAGATTGGCTGAGTTCAGCGTCTCTTGAATACTCGTGTGAGTCTTGGATGTTGGAGAGGTTAAAATTTCCGTTTACTAACTCGTTTGTGTCTACAAATCCTGCCGGGAGGTAGCAGTGTGTACACTTTAGGTTACAGAGCCGGGTGATATTCCATGAAACGGCTTGGACTTTTGTGTTTGTCATGTTTCTAATTCGGTCTTAGTTATTCGCTACGCGCGTCAAGGCTGTATAATTTGTTTTCGCTTCAGCGTTTCTATTTCCTCTGTAAGGATTTCAACCTGTTTTTCGAGTGAACGATCTTTTCCAGTCCGCCACGCAATGAGGATTTGTGGTATCGCTATAGCCGCTATGATGAGAGCAATTAACCCGTACGTGATATAGGTTACATGCGTAATTTGCTTATCCACTCCCTGAAATCGTTCATCAATACTCTTGAATCTGATATCAACATAGTCTTTAATCCGCACTTCAGCGTTGGTAATCTCTGCTTTCGTTTCTTCTCTAATCCGCTTTTCGGAATCGTTGACAATCAAGCGGATCTTGTCCAAATCAGCATCCGTTAGCGCACCAAGTGCTGGAAAGGCGATTGTAGAAAAAAGTACTGAAGCAAGGATAAGGACTTTCATTGTGTCTCCTTTTGGGTGTATCTATTTAACAGGTATCTAACAGAACAAAGTTACAACAATAGTGTGAGTGCGAAAACAATTAAACCCGCTACCAGCATCAAGCCTCTCCAGACGTTGATATGACGGCTCTGGCTGTGATATGCGTCCCCGTCAGGCGGCGCGAGTTCAAGATGCTTCCGATAGAACGAACTATACAACCCCCAAAAGAGTGCCATAATGCCAAACGCCGCGAGTTTCACGACGAAAATTAACATATAGGCTTTAAAATCATCGTTACTATTTCCTGTAAAAAAGCCGTTGTTCAATGCGACAATAAAAAACACCATCGCGCCGGTCGTCAGCAAAACGTGAATCATCAACCGTATCAACGTCCGAAACCGATTGTGGATCGTTAACAGATTTTCTGGCGATAAGTTTTGCTGTAAAATCGGCGTTACGACGAAGGTGGAAAAGAGAACACCGCCGAACCAGAGGATCGCCGCTGTCAGATGGACGCTCCGGATGAAAAGTTCTACGCTCTCCCGCATGTTTCTCCAGAATCCGCGTTTTTGATAAATGATACCACATTTCGCGTCTAAAGTCAAATTTGTCTTTGCTTCACGGTTTTAAATTAACGAAAATTAATGCAACGATTGCGAACAGCGCACCGATAAGAGACGGTCGGCTGAGCCGTTCATGGAGGAACACCATGCCGACGAACATCGTGAACAGCACGCCGCCAGCACTTGACATCGGAAAGGCAATCAACGCACTCACATGGTCGAGGGCAATCAGCAATGCCCAGCTCCCACCGACATTACAGATGCCAATTAAAGTCCCGTAAGCGACTTCCCACCAGTTCGGCCACGTCCTTTGATAGAGACATACCCCTAAGTAGATAACCGTAGCAACACCGAAAAGCAGACTCATATAGAGCGATTTCTCGTCGATAGGACACATTTCGTTGAAGGCTTTCATGGTGAGGCGTGAGATGCCGGTGATAACCAGAATCGTGATAACAACGGCGAACCCTAAGCCTTGACTCACTTCAGGTCTATCGGGTGTGAATTTGTAGGTCGGCTCCTTCTCCCGTTGGCTGAGGAGTGGAATCGCCACGAAAGTTAAAAGCAGTCCTATCGTTTGCCAGAGGTTGGGAATCTCTTGCCAGAACAGCATTGACACCAAAATCGGTATCACGATGGATAGCCTGACGATTGCGGCGGTGACGACGATTCCGCTGAGCCGGATGCCGAGCGTAAATAACTCAAATCCAGCAGCGTAGGTCACGCCGTTTGATATACCTAACGCGAAGGTCAGTTTTGAGAATTCAAAGTCTTGTTCCTGCGATAAAACCCAGATGCTGATGAAAAAAGCGCAGAGGTAGTTGATAAAGCCGATCGGGTTTAGGCGTTGTTGGTTATCTTTGGCGTGCTTGAGGAAAAGCCCAAAGCCGGAGAGCAGGATGATGTTAAGGGCGAGGAAGAGCATTTTTTATGTAGTTGTTAGGGAATAGCGGTCAGCAATCAGGGCGTTCCGCTGCGGTAAAGTTCAAAGTGTAGCTAAAGTGAACTAAAGTTGAAAGTTGTTAAGAGATGTGTGATGAACCAAAGGTTTCTTTCAACTTTGAACTTGCAAACTTTAGCACACTTGCAAACTTTGAACCTTGGTTTCCGCCCTGACCGCTGATAGCCGACAGCCATTACTCCATCGGTAACGCAACTTTCGTTTTCTCTTTCGCCGATTGATAGGTTGCCAGAACGACTTCTACGGCGTGTTTGCCACCCCTACCGTCAATCATAGGCGTTTTGTTTTCTCGGATGCAGTCAACAAAGTGGGTGAGTTCACCGACAACTCTTTTCGGTCCGTCGCGATTCGGAACGATTTCTTCCCAATCGCCACCGAGTTTCTTGAAATAGGCGAGATCCGCTGCCATGTCCAAACGGAGTGAACCTTTTGTGCCGTCGATGATGGTTTCATTCGTGCCTCGTGCGCCGAGGAAGCCGCCCCACCGCAAAATACCGACTGCTCCAGAATCATAACGGATGAGCGAGAGGGTCCAATCTTCCCAATCGTCATGGCCTGAGAAACTGCCGACCTCAGCAGCGACAGTGAGGGCAGTGCCGCCGAACCAGTTAATCAGATCGGACTTGTGGATGCCGTTTTCCAAGAGTCCACCCACGGTGCCGTACCAACTTTCCGGACGCGTGCGAGGGGCATTATAGGGACCCGTATAATCGGTTTCGATGTAGGTAATGTCTCCGATGTCTCCAGCATCCACCATCTGTCTACCGAGTTCGTGGACGGGATAGAAGCGTAATACCTGTCCGACCATCAGATGTGTGCCTGCTTTATCCGATGCCGCAATCATTGCATCTGCATCGGCAAGCGTTAGGGAGAGCGGTTTTTCGCAGAAGGCGTGCACCCCTGCTTCCGCTGCGTCGACGATGACCTGCGTGTGTGCAATAGGGGGTGTGGCGACAACGACACCGTCCACAAGGGCAAATAGTTCCTGATAGTCTTGAAGTGCTTGGATCTGATGCTGAGCGGCGACGGCTTCTGCTGCTTCCAAGCGGAGGTCTGCCACACCTACAAATTCACAGTTTTCGACGTTCGGGAGTGCGTTGCAATGGGCGTTTCCCATGCCACCGACTCCGATAACACCTATGCGAACCATTTTGAATCCTCCATTTTTTCGCGGTATGCGATTCGCGGTATGCGATTCGCTATCTCCGCATTAGCCATTTTACAATTGAAATTGCAATGACGATACCAAAACCGAACAGTATCCATTTGATGTGTGGCGATGCGCTTTCACCCAAGTAAGAGTAAACCAAGGTAGCGGGCATTTGTCCGATCCCAGTGGCAATCCAAAAACCGAGAAACCGCATCCGGGTTGCCCCTGCAAAGTAACTAACGACATCAAAAGAGATGAACGGCATTAATCGGGCAATAAGGACAGCATAAGTCCCATATTTTTCAAAGAAATCGTTTGCCTTGTCAATCGCGGGTTTGCTGATTAACGCTGTAATGCGTTGGATACCGAAGGCACGGGCGATGTAAAAACAGAGCACCGCACCGACCATCGAACTACTCCAAGATAGCAGTGAACCCCACCAGAACCCAAAAAGCGTCCCGTTTGCAAAGGTAATCAAGAACGCTGGCAGGGGCGCGATGACGCTTTGAAAGATCATCAAAATCGCTGATACAATAGGTGCGAGCGCGCCATAACCCGCAATGTAGGCGCGCGCCGTTTCAATGCTCTGAAAAGCAGCGGTAAGTTCAAGGAGGTATTCCCAAATCCGCTTATGGTAGATTCCAAGAGCAATTAGCCCAATCAGCATCACAGATATCAATATTATGTAACGCTGCTTGTGGAGAGTTGCGTGGACTTTACCCATTCCTTTATTCGCTAATTGCTGACTGCTGACCGCTAATCGCGGTTTGCGGTTTGCGGTTTGCGGTCAGCTAATTTCTGTATCAATGCGTTATTCATTCGTTCCCGAATTTCTTTTATTTTTTCGTCCGTCCAATTGTAGAAACCTTCTCCCGATTTCACGCCGAGTTTGTCAGACGCAACCATTTGTCGGAGGAGCGGGTTGATGTCAGAGGAACTGTTAAGGTCTTTGTAAAGTTCTTCAAAGGCAGCAAGCACCAAGTCCCATCCTGCGAGTTCAAAGACCTCAAAAGGACCGGCGACACTGAGCCGTCGTCCGAAACTGTTCCGTACAACGAGATCAACGGTTTCTGCGCTGGCGATACCTTGTTCTACGATAGCGAATGCTTCCCGAATCAGAGCGGCTTGCAGCCGCGGTCCAACGAAACCGGGGACCTCTTTTTCAATGATCGCAGGCGTTTTACCGATAGTTGTCAGGAGTTCAAACGTTACTTTAACCGTTTCATCAGAGGTATCGGGGCTACGGATGAGTTCGACCAGCGGGATCAGGTACGGTGGATTGAAATAGTGGGTGTTGAGTATCTTATCCTTGCGTCTTGCATTTACACCGATTTGGCTCGGCATTAGCGCCGTGGTGTTGCTTGCCAGGATCGCGTGCGGTGGACAGATTGCGTCTAATTTCTCAAACACCTCCTGTTTTAACGGTAAGTTCTCGGTGACGGCTTCCACGACGAAGTCTGCGTTTTCCGCGACGGCTTCGAGTGCTGTGTCGGTCTGAATGCGCGCCAACGTTGCGGGGATGCTCTCCGGTTCGATAATGTCGTTTTCCGCAAGCACGTTGAGGTTTTTCGCAATCTGCGTGCGTCCCGTTTGGAGTTGTGCCTCGGTGACATCCTGCAAACGGACGTGATACCCTGCGTTTGCGAATTCTTGCGCGATACCGTGTCCCATCAATCCCGCGCCGATAACTGCGATTTGCGCGATTCCATCAGTTGCCATTTTTTCTCCTTCTACCGGCAATAACGATTGTAAATTCTCCCCGCGGCTCAGTGCTACGGAATTTCTCAAGGGCTTCGCTGACGTTCCCGCGGAAGATCTCTTCAAACCGTTTTGTTAGCTCACGGGTTACGACGATGTCGCGTTCGCCGAGGACTTCAAGAACATCTTCAAGGAAACGACGGAGCCGATGCGGGGATTCAAAAAGGATTAACGTTCTTTCTTCGTCAGCGAATACACTTAATTGACGTTTTCTCTTTCCTGATTTTGGGGAGAGAAACCCTTCAAAGGTGAAGTTGTGGAGCGGTAGACCCGAAACGGATGCCGCTGTAACGACTGCTGATGCCCCTGGAATCGGAACAATCGGGATTTCTGCGGCGATGCACCTACGTAGGAGTGGATACCCTGGGTCTGAAATGATAGGCGTGCCGGCATCTGAAACAAGAGCAATCGTCTCGCCTGTCTGTAGACGTTCAATCAGTTTCTCGGATTTCGATTGTTCGTTGCCTTCAAAGTAGCTTGTCAGCGGTGTTTGGATGTCGTAGTGCGTGAGCAGGCGGCGGGTTTGGCGGGTGTCCTCAGCAGCGATGAGATCTACCTCTTTGAGGGTGCGGAGTGCGCGGAGGGTGATGTCTTCTAAGTTCCCGATGGGGGTGCTAACGAGGTAGAGGGTGCCAGGTGATGTATGTTGCATTTATCCATTAGGATAGCAGCAACTGACTATAGATGTCAAGTGATTTCTCCTTGCGATGTTGTAATTTTCATGCTAAATTGTTGGTGATGCGAACGATCTACGCTATTCTATGTCTCCTTTGGTTGATTCCTGTGGGAGGGGTTTGTGATCCCGAGTCGATAAAAACGGATGGACAGATAGAATTTCCGTTTGAATCCGCTCGTCCCCTCTATGTCGGTGCGCGGGCTTTAGGGATGGGCAACGCCTTCACTGCTGTCGCCGATGATGCGACTGCGGGTTTCTGGAATCCTGCCGGTCTCATTCAGTGGCAAGGCGTACAACTCTTTGGTGTCAACAAGTTTCACAACCGAGAGGATTACCGATTTGACCCGAAAGGGATCGGCTATAGTTACCGAGGCTATAGCCTTTTTTGGGGCAACAAAATCGCTCTCGGTGTTGACAGCGGTGTTCCTGATTTCAACTATTACGGGGTTGCACGTCAACTCGGTGCTTATGCCGCTGCAGGATTAAGCCTCAAATTTAAACGGAGACATCCGTCCGATGTCTATCAGTTCTTCGGCTACCAGACGGCTTACGATCTCGGTGTGCTTTTCAAACCGCGCCCGTATCTTAAGTTTGGGTGTCTCGTTCAGAATCTGGAGGGTTACGGTATCCAATGGATAACCCTCGGCACCGCCTATCGCTACGCTGCGTTTCAATTCTCGGCAGATGTGGCAATTTCTACCGAAGGGGAAACGCCGGAGTTATATATCGGAACGGAGTGGCATCCGTTCCGTGTGCTTCCCATCCGATTCGGCGTTTCAAACGGCGCATTGACAGTCGGCATGGGAATTAAATGGAAAGGGGTCGGCATCAACTATGCTCGGATTTTTGAAGAGGGGTTTGCCTCGGATTTTATTTCCGCCGCACTCCGATTTTAAAGGTTATACCAAAGGGTCGCTCTTAGCATCGGGTGCTTGGTGTTTCTGAAGGGCTGCATCCTTATACGCAGCAACCAACTCATTTTCAAAGTCAATCCAGACTTGGTGTTTCCGCCAACGCGAGACCGTCGAATCCGTGACCTTGAAGT
>JAJEIE010000003.1 GCA_022827625.1 Candidatus Poribacteria bacterium
ACTAAAATTTCTGAATTTTAATTTGACATCTGACTTAAAGTATGGTATTATTAAATGTTGTTAATTCGAGCCGTTAGCTCAGCTGGTAGAGCATCTGACTTTTAATCAGGTGGTCACAGGTTCGATCCCTGTACGGCTCACCATTTTTTAGCCCCCGTCGTCTAGCCTGGCCAAGGACACCGCCCTTTCACGGCGGCGACACGAGTTCAAATCTCGTCGGGGGTATTTTCGTGCAAATAACCCCTTTAAAAGACAAGCCCCATTCCCTATGAGGCTTGTCTTTTTTGTACCCGTCAAAGGACTACAAATAAGTCGCCCGCTGATAATCTCCCATTCCTGCAGAAGATGCTTATTTTGAAGTAACCTAAGTTGCTACCTAACAGGTTATAGACTACAGAAACATTAAGAAATCCGACTTTATGCAAGTTTTTTGAGTCTATAATGCGTCTTTAAGTACAAAAAGGAACGCGTCTGGTAAATGAGTAGGTTATCACTAATGGGACTCTGTGGAGATCGGGATAATGAGTGAAAACTTAGAGGTGGCGAGGTTAAGAAACCTCGCCAGCAGGGAGGAAACTCCCAAATTCGGGCATTGGCAACATCAATTTAGAGTCTTGAGTGCGCCCCAAGTTACCGCCAGTTTTCCAGTCGGTTCAATCGCCAACGCCTGTGTATGTAATCTCTTGACCTCGGCATCACTTAACGCCCCTTCAAAAATCGCAACCTCGTCAATACCACCGGCGTACCAGATACCGCCCAAGTGCTGCGTGTAGGCGATTGTCGGCTTATGCGCCGCACCGTAAGCGATACTGATGGGGTCCGGTGCCGGGGTCGTCTTTTTCAACTCACCATCAAGGTAGATTCGGACAGACTTTTTGTTCTCAACAACCCCAACGACATGATGCCACTCGCCATCAGTCGGAAAGGGCACATAGGCGGAGGGCCAATGCTTTGCGGCGTTCGCCGTGTCCGCTCGAATCCAGATGCCAACATTATTGCTATCAAGCAGTTGAATCCCATAGTTGTATTTGTCATAGATGGGATTTCGTGTGCCAAGGGTTGGGTTAATAATCGCCTCCATCGTCACAGAAGGGAAGAAAATGTCCTCACCCATTCGGACTAAATCAACAACACCGTCAAAATCGAGGGCTTCACTGCGGAACCCGTCGATTTGGCTGGGTTTGCCGGTAATCGTTCCGCTGTTCTTTCCCAAAATATCTTCAACTTCTTTCGCGCCAACCGTACCTTTGTCAAACGTCCAAAGTGCCACAAGCCCCATTTTCACTCTTGCGTCCTCGGCTGCTGCCGACTGAATTACCGTGATAGAAATTACGAAACCGACTAAAAGCAGACCAAAGAGAGACAATTTCGTTTTCATGACTCATTTCTCCTTAGATTCCGATTTCCTTCTACACACTTTAAAGCACGTACTTAAAATCCAAACATCTCTCACAATTCTAAAGACTTAGAAAAACCTGTCAAGCCCTTTAAGAAATTACATTAACGTAGGCGTTTTCTTGATAAAATTCCAATAGTTCTTTTATCGGATTTTTCCGTCAAATAAACGGCGTTGCGTGAAGGCAACGAAGAGATTGTCAACGCACTTAGGCGATAATCGAAACACCTCGCGGTAGGCATACCGAGAGTTAAAACGCTTGTGGAGTTTGTGTAAGACCTCCACAAGTAGGAGGCTACAAATGAAGAAACAAGAATCCTATTCCTTCAGGTCTGGGAGTGTCAATTATTCAATCGACACGTGTCGTATTTTGCCACACGATTGGCATTACTGTATTTTATGCTTTTTTGTGATTCTACTCGGTATTTTCGGATGTGGTGATGATGAAGTAGAGACATCTGATAATGAAGTGGAGACACCTGATGAGGCAGTGGACACGTCTGCAAAAATCATTGGGACGTGGGAACTTATAACCATTGACGGCAAAAAGCCAAAGGCATACATTCAACAGGATATAGAAGACGAGGCGACGGAAGTCCTCGAAGTGGAGAATAAGATGATCTTTGCTTCCAATGGTATCTTTCGTCAAGAAGCGTCGATTACAACGCGGCTGTTAATTGATGACGTACCGAGTCCAATTTATCTCAGATCGCACCTACATATTACAACAAAAGGACGTTATGCTGTTTCGTTTCCAACGATTGTTCTCATTTCAGATGACGACTCGGACGTTAAGCTGGATATTTCTTTGGAGACTCCGGGAAATCCAGAACTTAAGAAGCAATTGGAACAGCAAGCAGCATGGAAACAATTAAAAGCAGAAACGCAGCAAGAAGCTGCGGACGACTTCAGATTAAACCTCAATATTCATACATTAGAATTGGAAGGGGACATCCTCACGCCGACAAACGACAGCGAGATCGTCTATAAAAAAAGATAGACTTTAGACGTTGAGATCGCACTTCGTGGGACCTGGAAAGCAGAGAAAAGATGTTAGCCAAGATTCTGTTATTGCTCTTTTTCTACACCAGCACTGGCATCTGCCAAACGCCGCAACTGAGTGCAAGCCTTCACGGCACGTTTGTCGATGCCGAAAATGGGCAATCCATTCCCGAGGTGCTTGTGCGCGTTTCTGCCGAAAAGATTGAACAGGTCTACCCCGATCGCGACTTCGCACACGCAACCGCAACCGACGCCGAAGGAACTCTCTCACTGACTATCCCCAATGAACCCGAAACCTACTACGCCTTCTCACTCATGGCACTCCATCCAGAATACCAATCGAAACTGCTGCGACAGGAGATGTCTCCGGGCAAGAATCGGTATGACTTGGGTGAGATTGCGTTGAAACGCACGCTATCCTTGCAAGGAAACGTCTCCGGTGGCATGGAGGTCCAAGGCTGCATCGTGAACTTAAAGATGCATGATAAATCCGCAGACTTCTTTCGCGCCGCCGCACCCGTCGAACACGCAGCAAAAACCGATACTACAGGCAACTTTAACTTCTCTGACCTCTATCCCATTGAATACACGTTGACAGTTTCCCAAAATGGTGCTATCATAGCATTTGTGGACGCTATTCATCCGCAAGAACAGCCATACATCTCTATTCGACTCCCGAAATTGAAGACCCTACACGGCACGGTCGTCGATACGGAGGCACGTCCGATAGCAGCAGCGCGAATTTACGCAACGCGGCACAGAGAAACACCGTCCGGACATAACGCCCTTCTCGCATCCGCAGCCTCGGACGATATGGGAACGTTTCAGATGCAGGTGTTGGAAGCCGAAGCACAGTACCTCTCTCTCGAGGTTAGTAAAAGAGGCTATTTCTCCAGAGTCTATCAGAACGTAGTCATCGAAGAAAAACCGCTGACTGTCCCACTTGAAAAGGGGATGACTGTTAAGGGACACGTTATTTTGCCAGAGGACATTGATCCAGAAGCACACTATACTGTGAAGGTTTTCCCTGCAGACACACAGATGGAACCGAGTCTCAACCCGTTGGTGTTGCATAAACCGCTGCTGGCGAGACACTTTCCTGCAACAGCATCTACCTTCACCGTGGATGGACTTTTTTCGGGAGTATACATCCTCTATATCGTTGGAGACGGCATATCGGCAACGGCTATCAATGTGGCAGCGTCACCAAACAGCGAAGCGGTGTCTATTATAGCAGATCGTCCCACAAGCACGCTACAGGCGCACGTGCGCTGGGCGGATACAGATGAACCCGTCCACAACGCCATCGTCTCGCGGTCTTGGTATCCCTGGGAATTGAATCCGTCCGATCTGTCAATGACGCTGGATCGGTTCGAGGTAGAAACCGACACAGACGGCAATTTTAAATTCGACAATCTGACTGAAAAACCTTATCAATTGTACATTCGCGCTGTCCATGCGGAATTTGAAACCGCCACAAACCGTTATCAACGGACACGCATTCATAAGCAGGTCGAGATACCCATCCCCGGTACCGCATACCGTATCTATTTAGGGAAACGAGATGGTACGTCATTCACAAAACAGTAGGCACACACCGTGCGCCATACATCTCAATACAGTCGTCACCCTTATCGCAATAATCGTTCTCCAATCCTTCACGCTTGCAGTAGACGCAGCGTTGCACGGCGCTTATTCTGATGGCGAAAGAATCGTCCTTCGGGAGGCGGCTGTCCCCACAGTAGCCGGTGACTATTACCGGACACCGGGGAAATTCATCGAATCCGAAGGCGATACCCGTTGGTTCGGACCCGAAATCGACAGTCGGGTACTTTGTCCGAATACACCACACCAATTTAACAAAGCCGGATTTTTCAACATCATTTATACCAGAGAAGATGCTGAGGTCTGGCCCTCCTCAAGACCGGGAAAGGTTTGGTGGTACCGGCGGCAAGAGTGGCGGTTCGCAACCGCTGATACACCATGGGGCACGGACACTGTCCACCTTACACTCGTATCTGAAATTGGCTGGACAGACATCGATGCAACAAACACTGTCCCTGGATTCCCATGGAGCGGATTTGAGGAACACTGGCGACAGGGAGATGCTATAAAATCTAAAGCGGACGTAACGGGTTATCACCGATATGAATACGACGGAAAAAAATACCTCGCGCCGAAGTACTACAAACATGGTACCTTGACTTACTATTGTGCGACAGGGACGGGACAGCATAACCTGAAAGTCCTGGCGCACGTCGAAGGACATCTGACGCTACCGGAATTTCGACCCGAACTTAACAAATTGAGCCGCCGCGAAAAAGGCACATCGAAAGAAACGGCGGATTGGTATGATTGTATACCACTAAAATAGACGCACAAACAAACGCAACATGAAAAGCACACGCATTTTGAGCGCACTCCTAATCATCCATATATTTCTCATTTTCCAAACAGAAGTGCCTGCTGTTCTCTGGGAAGACCCCTTTGAACAAGCAGCAAAAGACGACTGGCAACATATAGGGAACAACGCCACTTGGAAAGTTGAAGACGGTTTTTTGAAGGCAGAAATCCACGCACAAGCAGAGTGGCGCACCATATTTGAATTGTATCAGTTCATCGCCTACCCTGGTCCCTATAACGACTTTACGATTACCCTCGAAACCGTAGGCGCGACGCATGCCCGGTTCGGTATCGCCCTCGCAAAGCATTTCCTGAATATTGCGACTGGCGTAGACGAATACGGTTATTACCTCTTCTTCACCAACGATATGCAAGCCACGAGAAACGGGGGTATCTTCGTCGGACCCGGTAAACGCTGGAACACGGATGAACTCCAACAGATGACTTTACACTTTGAAAGCGGTAGGTTTCAACTCCAAGCTAACGGGGAATCACGCCTCGACTTTAGAGATGCCAATTTTGACCAGATTGACAGGATTGCCTTTGTCCTCGCAGGATTCGTCACAGAAGATGTCGATATAGGCAGCGCGTGGGTGGATACCTTCACGATTGACGGACTCGCCGTCTCTCCGAAACGGAAACTCACAACTACATGGGCGAGTCTAAAGCGAGAGCAGCTTTAACAATTGCTGGCTATCGTTAAAAAGCTGCTTTCTCTTAACCGATAACCGACAACTGAAAACCGACAACCATTAAAAAATGCGAAAAAATTTAGACTTCATCTTTGATGGATTTTTACTCGTTCTCGTCCTCGGCATTGTCCTTTGGAACAACCACGCCAGAGCACGATTGAATCCAGGCGAACGCGCCCAGCCGCCGAGTTCAGGCTCTTACTACAGAACCCCCGGTGTAAACGGGATGTGGTTCGGACCCGAACTCAATTCCCTCACCCTCTGCGAAGGTGTCCATAATCCCTACAACAACAGAGGACGATTTGACATCGTAGAAACCATTGAAAGCGCAGCGGTCTCAGCTTCAAGGATTCGCGGCGCACTGCATTGGTATCGTGGACAGTGGTGGTATTTCAGCACAGATGACACGCCGTGGGGGACAAACTACTCCTATATCACACTCTACGACGATTTAGGTCCGAGTGAGATTAGTGCTGGCGGTGGAACAACCGGATACCCTTGGAGCGGCGTTGAACGCCACTGGCGCGATGGGAACATCATCCGCGCACAAGCCTCCGTAACGGGTTGGCGGCGGTATGCCCGCGGCTCCGAACTCTGGATTTGTCCGATGTACTACAAAATCGGTGGATGGGAAGGCGAAACGCTTGAGGTTAACTGTAAAACGCTCAGGACATGGTTTCCACCCGATTGGAACGTCCTCAAACAACTCGATGGAGACTTCGGACCGCCAACCGAGCGCGAACCGGGTGTACTCAGTCGAAAAGGAAAGAAAACACAACAGTGGTACGACTGCATAAAAATCAAATAGTCTGTAGATCCCATGCCAAACAAAAACACATACCTCCTCATACTTACATATATCTTCACCACCTGTCTCCTGTCGGGGTTCGCCGCGGAGTGGCACGACGACTTTGATGCCGAAAATCCTGAAGCGTGGCACAGTGTCGGAAACGATGCTATCTGGAAAATAACCGACGGATTTTTACGTGTAGAAGTTAAGCGGGAATGGGAGGTCGGATACGAACTCTACCAATTCACAGCAATCCCGGGTCCCTATCGAAACTTCGTGGTTACGATAAACGACTTCGGCGGCGACAAGACGCGTTTCGGTTTTTGTGTCGGACGACACTTTCCCGATACGCCCGAAGAGGATCCGTTTTTTTATGTGTTTTTTCCCGATGAAATCAGAGCAAGACGTTTTGATGGCAAAGGGAGCAGTCATCCCTTTCGGATCCGGCTCTCCAGAGAACCGCGTACCCGTTGGGAAACGGATGTACTCACAGAGATGAAACTCTATTTTAACGCAGGATACTTCGTCCTATTCGCAAATGGAGCATACCGCACAACATTCCAAGACCTCAACTTCGACGAGATCGAGATTCTCGGCTTCGTTATGGAAGGGATTAACATTGCAAACCAGTGGGAAGGCACGGCGTGGGCAGATTCGTTCACCATCTCCAGTCTAAACATTACGCCAGAAGCACGATTAACCTCAACATGGGGGCAACTCAAAGCACAATAAACAACCTACGAACCTCACTTGATTCCCCTTAAAATAGGCACGCATCGCACCGCTACTACCCGATATAGCGCGACGGAGGACTAAGTCATACCCTTTAAGGCATTCATCAAGCATCTTGTAAATATCACTGGTATAGGCATAGTGTTCAATATCCGCGCGAGCGTCCTAGGATCGGACGGTTGGGGCTATAGGTAATGTCTTGAGAGAAACACCGGAACAAATTAACTCATAATTAAGGTGTCTATCAAGATACGCCCCAATTTCCTTACTGTCCCCTGTGACAATATCCAATTCGCAGACCTCACGATTCCACCTACCTTCTCCAGACAGATGAAAAAAACGCCATTTCTGGCCATCAGTAGCAATAGCAATCGGGACTCTTACATAAGAATCATATTCAGATAATTGTGCCTCTGCCTCTTCAAGGCTACGACCAACCTGCTTTGCCTCAATAAAAACGCGGGGATTTCCTGGTGGATCACAGAGCGCGTAGTCTGCCCACCCTCCTCCGACAGGATATTCGGGAAAGACAATTTGAGTATCCTCTGTCGGCCAAGCTAAACTTCTAAGTATCGGATCTACAATACCCTGACGAACTGCAGTTTCGCTTTTAAAAATCTTTTGCTCCAAACGTTTGCGTATGTTGTCAATATGTTCCTTTAACGTGGATTGAACACGTTCCCCCGACAAGTAAGACACATCCGTTATTTTAAGTAGTGCCTGGGCGAAGTCATAAAGTGCATCGCCATAACGCCCATCCGATACATTAAGTATTAATTCTCCATCAATATCTTCAACATCAAACATAGAGAGTGCTTTCAAGATAAATTTTCTATGGGATCCACCCTGAAGCAGATTTTCGTCAATATCATAAGTGAGATGCAGGTAGGTATGCGCCTCGTCGGAAAGTACCCATCGTTCGTCAACTCTTTTTAACACAATGACCAACTGATCTCCATCGTCAAACTGGAAGGGCGTTAATACACGAAAACGCTCCTTGTCTTCGGCTAAAAGCTTAATTTTCTCCGAAACTTTATCCATAAAGTCCTTTTCTATTGTTTCGATGGACATTACCAACACCCCCTTATGTCTGTGACGGTTCTTCAAAATTTGCATCTTCAATCAGACACTGAATTGCCTCATTCAAGTTGCCATAGCGATCGGTTTCTTCTGCATAGGCATCTTCTTTTTCCCCTCTCAGTTGATACCGTTCTGTTGCAAAGTGAATGTGAAAACCATAAACCTCATTTCGCTCAATTCGGTTGGTGTGTGGATTCGTCGACCCATTATAGCGGCGTAGTCGAAAAACTCGGTCCGACAGTGGAATAAGAACTACTAAGATAACCGAGAAATCCAACGGTATTAATTTTTGCTGCCTGACAATAATACGGAACACGTTTCCTTCATCACCATTAACATCCAATGTTCCTTCTTTGTAAATTTGTTCGCGCCAGTTATTCGGTAAAACTTTACGTTCCTGTATTAACTCTGCGATTTCTTGATCTGAATATATTACTTCCATAAATTACTGAGACGCACCTTCAAACTATCCTAAAAACGTATTTTGAACTATTAACTTCGTATGTAAGTATACCATAAGTATCCTAAAATCACAAGCCTACTTTTCCGAATTGTCCATCTTCCACAATATCTCCAAATTGTCACGAAAATAATGTTTACTCATTGTAAATCCCAGAATCTCCACTCATTTCCCGAGCAATAATTGTCTGTGTTTTTCTGAATTCCTCCGCTGGAGGGACCCGAATAAATTGTGTATCCACATTGTACTTACGGACGATTTCTTCAATTTCCTCAAGACTTACATTGAAAAATTCTTTACGACTGTTAATTCGATTGACGCTTCGCTTCTCAAGAAGTCCATGCAAATGATTTTCAAGGACAGGTGCGTCTTCTGAATAAATCATTGCATGAATATCAAACCTAAATGGCACGGAAGCATCACCAAGCCCTCTCACTCTATCAGTAGGCTCAAGTCGACGCGTCATACCGATTTTATATACATTTTCTCCAAACGAACCGATGTTGGAAATGATATAAACGTGTCCAGACCGAGTCATCTGGGCGCGAGACATTGCTCGTTCTTTATTAACTTGTGCTTCCAACAGCAATTCATTGAGTCGTTGAATCTCCGACTGCAATCTTTCCTGCTTCTTTCCTGTAACTTGTTCGATCTCTTGCCGTGCCTTGTCCAGAGCCTTTTGGTAACGTTGTTCCTCTTTCTCTGCTTCCTGTTGGGCTTTTTCCAGTTCACGCTGTGCGCGCTGTTCCTCTCTGATTTGCTCTTTAATCCGACGCTGTTCCTCCTTCTCAAATTGAAGTTGCTCCTGATATTCATGGACAACAACAAGTTCATCTATCTTCAAATTAAAATAAGATTCCTGTATTCTACAACGCTGTGGTTCTCCAAGCTTGTTAATAGCATCATAGACTCTTGTTATTCGATCTACTATACGCGAATAGTTATTATAACGCACTTTAGGGATTATTGAATCACATTCACCATTAAACGCACGCGCCATCAATTGGATTTGTCTGTTAGTCATTTTCCTGCCCTCGGTTTTACTACCTTCAACAGTCCAATCAGTTGAACAAATGATAGCGGTTTTTTCTCGGATCATTGCTTTTTGGTTCTTGCGGATCTGGACGAGTTGGTTTTTTAATTCGGTTGAAAATCCGAGATCGTATTTAGGTTGATATAACCCATAACTCTGTATCTCTGCCTCGTCCTCAAGAGGGGTCAATTGTTCCTTTAGTGAAGCAAGTGTGCGTTCAACTTCGGTTTTCCTTTTTTGAATTTTCTCGGCTTCTGTCTGTAACTTCTCTGTTTGTTGCCTAACAATTTTCTGTTCCTTCTCAAGAGTAGTTTTTATCCTTTCCTGTTCTGTCTCAACATCAAGTATCCCTTGGAACCGATTTAAGTTCCGCTTTTGCTTAATGAATAATCGCATCAAGTATATGACCAAAATTAAAAGTCCGATAGATACACTCACAATGATTTCAGTTAACATACATACCTCCTATAATTTGTTAGCAACATAAACCTACACCAATGAGAAACTGGTAAATTTTATCATGCAAAATCCATATAGCAGCATAGCGCACAGCACACATAAAGTCAAGTGAAAAGCCTAAATTGCCAGGGCTATTTAGTTTTAAGGGATAAGTTTACTTATGTGAAGGTTAACTGTGTCCGGATGCCCGAATTTATTCGGGTTTACACCTTCTATTTCAAACAAGAATATAATACAAGGAATAGATTTGGTCTATTCCCATACCCAAAATCCCATAAATTCCAGTTCAGGCAATTCACAGATTCCATTACCGACAAAAAAGCACACCTTTTCCCTCAGAAAAAAAAATAAATTTGCATTTTTAAATCAAATATATTATCATAATATAAGCAATTATATTTTTATGGTCATTTATAGTAGGCTTTAGAATTACTTGGACACCTCTTTTGTACCGCAAACTGTTAGTTTGCGTGCCTACTCTATCCAAACTGAATGAAGTTTAAGAATTTAATCAAGTAATTTCTCAACGTGCGATAAATCGCACTACTACAAGCGGAATCGTTCGTAGTAGGGCAATTCATTGCCCGTCAATTACCGAAATATTTATTTAATCCTCATACAGTTTGTGCTACAAGGACCCACATATTTCAAGGCTCTACTACAGTTCGCCTATAAGAGCGATCTCCAAATCGCGACGCATCTCACAAAACCGACAAAGGAAAGACATCCCAACTCTGGCGTCTTGGGTGATATAGATAGGCATGTTGCTGATGATTTAAAGGAACCACATCGATTAACATAGAGACAAACCATGTCCAAGCGAACAATCCTCACAACCATTATCATCCCTATCCTACTCATCTCAGGACTTATCATCGTCCTCATCAACAACCCACAGAACCCTTCACCCGAACTCGTCTTCGCACAGGAGCATATTGACTTCGGCACCCTTCCAGAATGGGAAGGTCCCATAACACGATCCGTAACAGCACGAAACACCAGCAAAAATACGCTCCACATCCAAAACGTGCGGACAGGATGCAGTTACGCCGAAATCACAGCACCGGCGGCAATCCCGCCAGACAGAGAAGCGACATTCCACATAACCATCAACCCGGAAACCCTACCCGCTGACGAAACCTCAGCAACGGCGACTATTTTCACAGATAGTTCCACAACGCCTGTTGTTCCCTTGACAATCACCGCCGCCGCGAAACGGTTCGCAACACTCACCCCCGACAGTTACGATTTCGGGGACATCCGACCCGAAACCACTTATCAAAAGACTATCATACTCACCGTCAATGCCCCACTCGACACATCCGACATCCGGCTCCTGCCATCAAGCCATTCGAGATTGACGTGGGAAATCGACCCTGATACCGAAATTATTACCATCCAACTCGGGCCACTGATGGACTGGGGACGCTTCGCATCGCTACTAACTGTGGCGTTTCCGAACCAAAGGACACTCACACTTCCCATCACCGCCAATGTTGGCGTACCCACAACTCACAACCGATAGCCAGTAGCAGTCGGCAATCGGCAGTCGGTAAACTGATAGCCGAGAGCGCAGCGCCCTAACAGCCAACAGCCAAATAAACACTTGACAGAAACCCGTAAATTGTAGTATCATTATATATTAAAGTGAGTAGAGAAGCAGAAGAACCCCTTCATGGAAAAGTGCTACTTCGATTTCAGGGATATTTTCCAAGTTATCCGCTACGGATTCAGTGGACGAAAGATTTCCGTTCATCTCATTGGACTCGTACTCGCCTATCTGATTTATGAAATCTTGGTATATCTGAGTCTCTTCACCGTCGGAGGTACCGCCGCGCAGGATTTTTGGAGCCGGTATGGACTTCTACCCGTATCGCCTCTCGGTGGCGCAGAATTCGCACAGATAACTGAAATCGCGATGTGGATCGGTACGATAAGTTTCGCGTGCATCTTTTTTTTCGCAAGCACAGTCGTTTCAAAAATAACCGTTGAGCAGCTCCGTGGAGACTTCTTCTTCTCGGTGGGGGACGCTGTAACTTTCCTCAAAGCGCACTGGAAATCCGTTTTGGGGGCGTTCATCGGCTTACTCCTCATCCTAATATTTCTCGCGCTAATACCTCTGAGCATTGCAGGGCTTGGAAAGCTGCCGGTCATCGGTAAACCGTTTCTCATGCTGACCTCCCTGTTCATGCCGATCGGCTTTTTTCTCGGCGTGCTGATAGCATTGATAACGGTTGTTTTTGGCGTAAGCCTGCTCTTTGTGCCAGCCGTCGTCGCGACAACGGGTGCCGATGCATTTGAAACAATCTACCAGCAGTTCGCCATCGTTTGGAACAAACCGTGGCACATCGTGTGTTATGAGACACTCTTGTTTCTTATCAAACTCATCTTCGTCCCGATCTGGGCGTTCTTCTGTCTCTACGGATTTTCAATCGTGCTGTTTCCGGTCCGTTTCCTGCATGCCGAAGAGATGAAGTCTTTTATGAGCCATGCAAACCGATGGCTCAATGGTGCTATCGAAAAGTTAGCGGCACTCCCCTGTAGCAACACGCTCGGTGTCTTTGACATCAGCAGTGACACACAAGGGACCGTGGCTTTCACCGCAACAGGAACCGCTATCTTTCTGACAATCACAATACTAATGGTCACAGCACTCGTTGTTGCACACCTATTTTCAATCGCTTCCGCTGGAAATACGGTGATTTATACGATACTACGTAAAAAATTAGATGGACAGAATTTGTTAGTACCCCCCGACACCGAATTAACAGGGACGAACGAGGCACAAACACCAAGTCGATCGTGACTTGGAGATATATCAGCTTTCACAGCGTGAAAGATGCCCAGGAGCAATAGGAAAAAAATGTTCCAACAGGTGATAACAAAAGTCTTTGGTAGCAAAGAAGACCGAGATGTCAAAAAGTTTCGCACCATCGTTGAAGCCGTCAACCAACGCGAACCCGCAACACAAAAACTGACGGACGCACAACTTCAATCCAAAACATCAGAGTTTCGTCAACGGTTAGACGCTGGCGAATCGCTTGATGAACTCTTACCAGACGCATTCGCTGTCGTCCGAGAAGGGGCAATTCGAACCTTGAAGCAGCGGCACTACGACGTTCAAATCATGGGCGGTGCTGCGCTCCACCAAGGAAATATCGCAGAGATGCGGACAGGTGAAGGTAAAACCCTTACCTCAACCCTCGCTGTCTATCTGAACGCCTTGACCGGAAAAGGCGTGCATCTCGCAACTGTTAACGATTACCTCGCGCGACGCGACGCAGAATGGATGGGGAAAATCTATAACTTCCTCGGACTCTCCGTCGGACTAACACTCAGCCAGATGCCGCACGAGCAGAAACGGCTTGGATACAAAGCCGATATTACCTATGGCGTTCACAGCGAATTCGGATTCGATTACCTCTGGGATAACAAAGCACTCTCTTTTGACGCGAAAGTGCAACGCGGGCACGTCTACGCCATCCTTGACGAAGTTGATAGTATCCTCATTGATGAAGCACGTACGCCACTCATCATCTCAGAACCCTCTGGCAAACCCGCCGACCTCTATAAGCAAATCAACAACGTCGTCATCCACCTCCGCAAAGATGAACATTTCCAAATCGATCAACAGGGAAAATCGCGCGGGAGCGCCACCCTCACCGACGAAGGCGTTGAAGAAGTCGAACGCCGCCTCGGTGTAGACAACCTCTATGAACACACCAATATCGCTATGGTGCATCACGTGAATCAGGCACTCACCGCACAACACCTCTACAAACGCGATGTCGATTACCTCGTCGAAAACGGAGAAGTCCTCCTCGTCGATGAATTCACCGGACGGAAACAAGTCGGCAGACGACTCAGCGAAGGGTTACACCAAGCGATTGAAGCCAAAGAACGCGTGAGAATCCTTCAGGAAAACCAAACCGGTGCCAAGATTACCTACCAAAACTACTTCCGTATGTACGATAAACTTGCGGGTATGACGGGTACTGCTGCGACAGAGGCGAACGAGTTCGCACACATCTATGGCTTAGAGGTTGCTGTCATTCCGACAAATGAACCGATGATTCGGATGGACAACTCCGACCAAATCTATAAGACCGAAGAAGCAAAGTATAAAGCCGTCCTAAGCGACATCGTCGAACAGCACGAAAAAGGGAGGCCCATCCTCGTCGGTACAGTCTCAATCGAAAATTCCGAGAAATTGAGCAAAATGCTGAGAACCAAACATCGGAATATCCGACATCAGGTCTTGAATGCTAAAGAGCACGCACATGAAGCAGATATTATCGCACAAGCCGGTGTCCCGGGTGCCGTGACAATCGCTACCAATATGGCGGGTAGGGGTGTAGACATTCTCCTCGGTGGTAATCCTGAAGGCTTGGCAACCGAAATGCTCCGCAAACAGAAAGTTAAAATAGACGCATTCACACCGGAATCCGAAGAATACCAGACCGCACTCGTAGAAGCCGAAGCGATTTGCGACGAGAATCGAGAAAAGGTCTTAGCCGCCGGTGGACTCCACATTATCGGCACGGAACGGCACGAGTCGCGTCGTATTGACAATCAGCTTCGCGGGCGTTCTGGCAGACAAGGCGACCCCGGATCCTCACGATTCTACCTCTCCCTCGAAGATGAATTGATGCGGAAATTCGGATCTGAGCGTTTACAAGGGTTAATGACCCGCGTCGGAATGGACGAAGATGTTCCGCTCGAACACCCGTGGGTCACGAAATCCATTGAGAAAGCACAAACCCGCGTTGAGCAGATGCACTTTGAAATCCGTAAAAATCTCCTCAAATTTGACGATGTCATGGATTCACAACGCGATACGATCTATACCTTGCGCGATACCGTCCTCGCTGCTGGCACAGATTCAGTAGAATTGCGAGGGGACGAGAACGCATTTGAAGACGGTGGTCTCGCAGCACTTGCCGACCTTAAAACAACGGGGGACACAAAAACCCAAGGAAGCCTCAAGGCTACCATTTCGGGTATGATTGAGAGAGTCGTTTCTGATGCAATCGCCGACAACATGCCGGAAAAAGGAAATACCCTTGAGAATCCCGACAGGTTCGAGCAGTGGCTGACGAATACCTTCCCGATTACACCGACATGGAAAACGCCTTTAGCGCAGGCAAGTCTGGAAGAGGCACAAGAGCAAGCCCTCGAAGCACTACGCGCCGCTTATGAAGAACGCGAAGCAGAAATGGGACCTGAGATGATGCGGGTCCTCGAACGCTTACTCTTGCTCGATCGAATCGACGACCATTGGAAGGACCACCTCTATAACATCGACTACATCGAGGAGGGTATCCGGTTCGGCGCAGGTTATGGGGGTAAAGATCCCATTGTCGTCTTCAAAAACGAGGCACTCACTGTTTTTGAGAGCATGTATCAGCATATTGAGGAAGAGGTTAGCGAATTCATCTTTAAATCCCGCGTCAATACCGAAGCACCGCGTCGGGCACCGAGTCGGCGGACAAGCGGTTCTCGTAAACCGCAACGCAGACGGGCACAAAGCAAATCTGCTGCGCCTGCCAGCGAGGATGCAGGATTCGCCTCACAACAAGCGATGGGGAATGTGCCAAAGGTTGGTAGAAACGCACCTTGTCCCTGTGGTAGTGGAAAAAAATATAAGCGGTGTCACGGCGGCTAATGTAATGGTCGTCAGTCAACAAAATGGAGAATCACTTTGAATTCTGAAACCTCACATACACTCTCTAAAACGTTACTCGACATCTTAGCGTGTCCGGCATGTAAGGGTGAGATAGAATACATCGAAGCACAGCAGAAATTGGTGTGTCTCGGTGAGTGCAAACGACGCTATCCGATTCGCGACGGCATCCCAGTCATGTTGATTGACGAAGCAGAATTGCCAGACGAATAGCAATTAGCGGTCAGGGCGGTTTGCTACGCAAACCTTTCAGCCGTTAGCGGTTAGTCACGAGATTTTTGACGGAATGCTTCAAGCAGGAAGTTACTGACAGCCGAAAGTGTAGCGCAGCGGAACGACCTGATAGCCGACAGCCAATTTATGAAGATTCTATTTCTCAGCCTCCGGTGTCCGTATCCACCACATCGAGGCGACCGGATTCGGTCATACCACTTTATCAAGGAGCTTTCAAAACAACATGCCATAACGCTCGTTTACTTTGCTGAGTCCGAGAGTGATATTGAATCCGCAAAACATTTGCAACCGTTTTGCGAACGTGTAGAGTGGGTGCGTTTTCATCGTTCTTTCGCGTTTATGAACACAGGACTTCACTGTTTATCACGGCGACCGCTTCAACTCCACTATTGGTACGCCCCGCAAATGCAACGGAAGGTTAATCAACTCCTCGCAGAAGAACACTTTGAACTGATTCATGCGCAACTTTTCCGGATGGGACAATACGTAACGGAGACACAAGGTCCCGCGAAAGTGTTAGATTTGTGTGACTCCTTAGCACTCAATCTCAATCGACGCGCAAATTTAGATTGTATTCCAAAACGGTTTCTGGTAAAATTGGAGGAAAAGCGGGTCAGGCGTTACGAAATTGATATTATGAAGGCTTTTGATTGCGGCACCGTCGTCGCACATTTCGACCGCGACTACTTGCTGAAGCAGGACAATAGCCTCAATTTGGCGATCGTTCCCATGGGAGTCGATCTCGGGTATTTCCGACCGTCTCTAAAAACCGACACCCGATCTTCTGCTTCGCCGCGTCTGCTCTTTACAGGAACAATGAACTATTTTCCGAACGCTGACGCTGCAATCTATTTTTGCAACGAAATTTTCCCGCACGTTCGAGAACGGTATCCTAAAGCGCGCTTTTACATTGTAGGAAACCATCCATCCGAACAGGTGCGGCGGCTTGAGGCACAAGACGGGGTCGTCGTTACGGGTTATGTACCAGATGTCCGTCCCTATTTTGAAGAAGCCTCCGTTTTTGTCGCGCCTTTACGCGCCGGATCGGGGATACAAACGAAAAACTTGGAAGCCATGGCGATGGGAGTGCCTGTCGTCACAACTGCCGTCGGCGCAATGGGCTTACAGGCGGAGGTCGGTAAGGAACTACTCGTCGCAGATACACCGACCGCTTTTGCTGAGCAGGTCATTCATCTGCTGGACAACCAACACTTACGAGAAAACATTGCGCAAACCGCCAGGACCCGCGTCGAAACTGACTATAGTTGGGACGCTATCGGAGAACGTCTAAAGCAGGTCTACACACAGATTCCGGGAAAATAGCAATTAGCAATTTGGCAAAGTTGCGAAGTTGTGAAGTGTGCTAAAGTCTGTAAAGTTGTTAAGAGGTGTTTGGTTAACCAAAAGTCTCTTGAAAACTTTGAACTTGCAAACTTTATATAGATACACTTTAAACTTGCAAACTTTCTTGTGCTGACAACTGACAACCCATTGAGGAGGGAATATGGATAAACCGAAAATAAAATGGAGTTCTACAATTCTCATTGACACAGTTCTCGTAAACCTCGCATTCCTATTTGCTTACCTAACCAGCAAGCAATTCGGTTTTGACCTCTTAAACCAGCCTATACCGTTCTCCACGCTATTGCAGAGCGCAGACATATCGCCGTATCAGTACTTTTTCGGTATCGCTGCCGTCGTTACGATAATCCGTATTGGTCTGTTGTTAGGCTTTAATCTCTATAAACCGATGTGGCAACACGCGTCTGTCAAGGAATTCCGTACCTTAACGACTGCAATTACACTCGCGACGGTTCTGCTCATTGGGCTTTCCCTCTTAACGAAGATCGCTTGGGTTCTCTTCTTAATCGATGGACTCTATAACTTCGCGCTTATCGGATTCACCAAATTCTCCGCCCAAATCCTTCAGGAGAACCGTTCGGCAGCTGACCCGAACCGCCAACAGCAAGCATCAACCAAGAACAAAGAAGGCACAATAGCACACCTGCCTGCCCGAAAACCGCCAACGAAGGTGCTTATTGTTGGCGCAGGTGAGACTGGCATTGGTGTGCTACGCGCACTCAGAAACCATCCGCAGAAAGGTTATGTACCTGTCGGATTCATTGATGATGCCCCACAAAAGGTCGGTCGAAGCGTCGCGGGACTCGAAGTCCTTGGCACAACCCGAGACCTCACCTACATCACTCGCAAACGTGAGGTTGGCGAAGTTGTCATCGCGATCCCATCTGCACCCGGTGGAAAAATCCGTGATATTATCCGACAATGCGAATACCGCGGCTGTCAGTTCAAAATTGTCCCCAACATTCACGCGATCCTCGACGGACGCGCAAGTGTCAGCCAAATCCGAGAAGTCCGATACGAAGATCTCCTGAACCGCTCCACATCACAAATGGACATCGCCGAAGTCTCGAAATATCTTTCTGGTAAACGCGTGATGGTAACAGGCGCAGGCGGCTCCATCGGGTCTGAACTTTGCCGTCAGGTCGCGCAACTCAACCCCGAACTGCTTATTCTTTTTGGACGGGGCGAAAACAGTCTCTACCACACCGATATAGAACTCCAAGAGTTCGAGCCGGAACTCAACCGTGCCGTCATTATCGGCGATATTCGCGACAACGCAAAAGTCTCACAAATTACGCGTAAATACCGTCCGCATATCATTTTCCATGCCGCCGCCCACAAGCACGTCAAATTTATGGAGAATCACCCTGACGAAGCCGTAAAAAATAACATTCTCGGCACGCAAAACTTAATCGATGCCGCAATCAAGCACGAAGTTGAAGCGTTCATTCTCGTCTCATCTGACAAAGCCGTAAATCCAACGAGCGTCTACGGTGCCTCAAAACGTGTGACAGAAAAGTTGATTCAGTGTAAAGCCAAACAGAACGGCACTCGGTTCATCGCCGTCCGGTTCGGAAACGTTATCGGAAGCCGCGCCAGCGTACTCCCGAACTTCAAACGTCAGATTGCCAAAGGCGGCCCCGTCACGGTTACACACCGCGAAGCAACCCGCTACTTCATGACGATTCCAGAAGCCGTGCAGCTCCTAATTCAAGCAGGCGCTATGGGAAATGGCGGTGAAATTCTGATGTTAGACATGGGTGAACCCATTAAGATTCTCGACCTTGCGGAAGATCTCATCCGACTCTCTGGACTTGAGGTCGAGCGGGACATCAAGATCGCATTCACGGGGTTAGAACCCGGTGAAAAATTGTACGAGGAACTCCTGACGCCTCAAGAAGGCGTTACCGCAACAAAACACCAACGCATTTTCGTCGCGCAACTCGAACAAATTGAGGAGAAACAACTCCTCTCCCAGATTGGGGAACTCTCGCAGTTCGCAGATGCCTTAGATGCCGACGGGATTGTCTCCAAATTCCAAGAACTCGTGCCAACATATCAGCCGAACCGCGCATTCCTCACAGAAGACGACACCGATAGCACCTCTGAAATTATCCAGTTCCCGACGGAACGGAAAACTGCCAGCGCGAACCGTCGTTAACCCGGCAAGGTAGGGTTCGTCCATGCCCCATACCAAGCGTTTAACCTTAGACACACAAGACCTAAAATTCAAGCGCGACTGGACAAAACGGACGTTTGACCTCCTACTCGCCACAATTGGACTCCTGCTTTTGTCCCCGCTTCTTCTCATTGGAGCTATCCTCGCAAAACTGCAATCGAAAGGTCCCTTCTTTTACAAAGCAACGCGGGTCGGCAGGGGCGGCATCCTCTTTGAAATGTACAAATTCAGAACGATGGTGGCTAACGCCGATAGCATCGGCGGAAGTTTGACAACCTACAAGGATACACGTGTTACACGTATCGGCAGATTTCTGAGATGGACAAAACTCGATGAACTTCCGAATCTAATCAACGTTATAAAAGGCGAGATGAGTCTCATCGGACCCCGTCCGGAGGCTCCTGTTTATGTCAAATACTATACAGAGACGCAGCGGCAGGTGTTGCAGGTAAAACCTGGAATGACGGGACCGTCGCAACTCGCAAACCGTGATGAGGAGGAAAAACTCAAAGGGCAACAGGACGCAGAACATTTCTACATTACCGAACTCATGCCGAAAAAACTCGACTTAGACCTCCACTATGTCGCAAGACAGAACATTGCTTCCGATATAGGGTGGCTACTTAAAACCCTTTGGGTCCTGATAATTAAAAAATGAAGAAGAAACGTGTCTTTATTGTTCTCGGAATCATCGTCGCACTGTTTTTTTTAGTGCTGATCTTGCGATCAATGAACGGTGGAACATCTATAGGACAAAAGGTCGCAGTGATAGACCTCACAGGAATTATCACAAAATCAGATGCGACGATTAAACTCATCCACACCTACCGCGATGATCCGAGTATCAAAGCGATTGTGATTCGTATCGATACGCCTGGCGGCAGTGTTGCCCCGGTCCAAGAAATCTACAGCGAACTACAGAAGATAGAAAAACCGATTGTCGCTTCAATGGGTGGAACCGCGGCATCCGGTGGCTACTACGTCGCATGCGCCGCCGACACAATTATGGCGAATCCCGGCACATTGACGGGTAGCATTGGGGTCATTATGCAGTTCACACGGATGAAAGGCTTATACGACAAAATAGGATTAGAGCATCAAGTCATTAAAAGTGGCGAATTCAAAGATACTGGCTCGCCTTTTCGGAGCCTGACAGAGGAAGAGCAAACAGTTCTCCAAGCCACTGTCGATAATGTCTATAACCAATTCGTGGATACAATCTTTGAGGCACGGCAAAGCCTCTTGAGCCGTTCTGAAATCGCTGAACTCGCAGACGGCAGAATCTTTTCTGGGCAGCAAGCACTCGACCTAAAACTCTTAGATCGGCTCGGTAACCTCCCGGAAGCAATCGAACTCGCTGGAGAATTAGCAAATATCGACGGCAAACCGAAGGTCGTACGGAAAGAGAAAAAGACCTCTCTGCTCGAACAACTCCTCGGCGTTCAACAGACCCCCGTTTTAGATGAGATGTTCAGCCTGCCCGGCGTCACATTCCGCTATCAGATGAATCTCGGCGACTAATTTTGGCTATCAGGGCGCTGCGCTGTCAGCTATCAGCAAAGAGATGGGCGCGGCATGAACCGATAGTTGACCGCCTCATTCAGAGCGAAGAACCCAAGAAAAATGGATAACGCGTACCGAGTTAACCAGGATTGGCGAAAACTTGCGAACCGCATTATCATGCCACAACAGATTGTCCTTGTAATAGGGGCAACCGATGCTGGAAAATCGACTTTCTGCCGTTTCTTGGTCGATGCTGCCCTCACGCAAGGCTTAAAGACGGCTTTCGTGGATGCTGATGTCGGGCAATCCCAAATAGGACCTCCCACAACAATCGGAATGAAAGCCTTCACGCCAGAGATGGGACCCGTCCAATTCGACGGCACTGCCGACCAACTCTACTTCGTTGGCGATCTGTCCCCGCGTCCGCGCTATCTTGAGACCTTAACAGGGACACGTTTGATGGTAGACAGGGCGCGTGAAACCGAAGCCGACTTTATTGTTGTTGACACGACGGGTTACATTCACGACCCACCGGCTGTTTCCCTCAAGCAGCACAAAATCGAACTCATTAGACCCAACCACTTAGTCAGCATCGGGCGTGCTATCGAATTGGAACAGATAACAGCGTGCTATAACCAGCAAGCGTGGATCGACATTCACCACCTCCTTCCACACCGCAGTGTCCGGTCCAAAAGCAGTAACACCCGTAGCCGATACCGAAAAGCCCGATTCGATACTTATTTCTCTGAGAGCAGTCTGCAACAGATACCTTTTGAACAAATTCGCGGCGAACGGACTTCCTTTTTCATCGGACGGCCCGCGAATGAGAAAGAATTAGAAATCCTTTCTCGACTCGCTGAAACGCAGGTCTACTACGCCGAATGGGGGAACCGCACCTTATGTCTCATTACAGCAGGATCCCTTTCCAAAGCCATCATCAACCACATCAAAAACTATCTAAGTCTGACCCGTGTTACAGCAGAAGTCCGCGCTTACTTTGAACGCCGCTTGGTTGGACTCGTCAGTAAGACATCCGGCAATACCGATGCCATCGGAGTAATTGAAGCCGTTGACTTTCAAAAACGAGAATTCAGCATCCGTTGTCCATCTTCACAGATAGACGGTGTTGCGAAACACACTTGTGCCATCCAATTTGGTATGCATCAACGCAAATGATGGCGGTTAGAGTCAGGAGTCGGGATTAGGAAATCCCTCCTACATGAAGAAAAAATCTTCTACCAAAAACCAGACCTTTGCTCGCTTTGCGCGGTATCATACCCCTTACACCGGTTCCATTCTCTTAGCAATGGCTTGCGCCTTCGTCGTTGCTGTCTGCGACTTAGGGGCTATTCAAATCTTTGCTGATACCATCAATGCCCTTAAAATCGTCGATAGCAACGCATTTGACGAACCGATATCTATTCGCTATTTCCAATTCCAACGTGAAGGGATGCTCACTTTCGACGGTTTCGAAATATCGTTGGCAAACGCCGGTGATGCCCTTAAAGTCTTCCTATGGTTACTCGGTGGTGTGCTTGTGCTTGTTTTCATCAAAGGTTTTTTCGTTTACAGCAACGATTACGTGATGGCGCGGGTCGGGCATAAACTCGCCTTTCGGTTACGAAACGCGCTTTATGAGCGAACCGTATCTGCCCCCTTAGGCGTTCTACGAGAAGAACGCTCTGGCGATCTCATGACGCGTATCACTGACGATGTAAGGGTCTGGCAGACGCTCGTTGCGGCGATGGCAAATATCATACGCGCCACTGTTCTTGTCCCGCTCTTTCTCTCTGTCATGTTAATCAAAAGTTTCAAACTCACCCTATTTGTCTTGCTCGTTCTTCCATTTCTCGCCTATCTCATCGCTGCTATCGGCGCAAGAATCCGAACCACCAGCACAGAAATACAGCAACAGAGCGCAGACATCTATTCACAGCTCAAAGAAACCCTCTTCGGCATTAAGATTATTAAAAGCTTCACCGCGGAACAGGCAGAAACCGAACGTTTTCAGTCTATCACCCATAGCCAATACCGCTCAGCGATGCAGCGCGCTCGCTTCGCAGCACTCCTTCCGCCCCTTATTGAATGGTTAAGCGCGATCGGTATCGCTACTGTTTTCGGATTGGGCTGTTGGCAGGTAATTACAGGACAACTCTCTATAGGCTGGTTTATCGGATATATCGCTATGGTAGGTCTCATGTTCAAGCCGATTAAGACGATTGGCAGCGTCAACGCTGCTTTACAGCAGTGTCTCGCCTCTGCAGAGCGAATTTTTTATCTCCTCGATTTCGGACCAGAGACGCAGGACAGAAACGCTACACATAACCTTGCTACGGAAAAAATGGAGAACGGTATCAAACTGCAAAACGTCCGCGGTGCTGTTACATTCGAGAATGTCTCCTTCTCGTATATGCAGCCTTCAACGACGAGATCCGTCATTAAAAATGTAACCTTCGAGGCGAAACCCGGAGAAGTTGTCGCGCTTGTCGGACCCAGCGGCAGTGGAAAAACAACGCTTCTCAATCTCCTTTTACGTTTCTATGAGATGAACGCTGGAAGGATTCTGATTGACGGTATCCCCATTAATGAAGTGAATCTGGCATCGTTGCGACAAAATATCGCACTCGTCCCACAAGATACCTTCCTCTTCGATGGCACTATCTTGGAAAATATCGGCTACGGATGTCCGGGCGCTACGGATGCAGCGATTATTGCGGCAGCAAAGCGAGCAAACGCACACGATTTTATCACAAGAATGCCAGAAGGTTACGCAACCCTAACAGGGGAAGCGGGTACGAAACTCTCTGGCGGTGAACAGCAGCGTTTATCTATCGCACGTGCGATCTTAAAAGACGCACCCATCCTCGTCTTAGATGAGGCGACTTCTTCATTGGACACACACTCGGAAGCACTCATTCAGGAATCCTTAGCAAATCTGATGGAGGGTAGGACGAGCTTCATTATCGCGCATCGGCTCTCAACCGTGGTCCGATCCGATAAAATTCTCGTTATTAAGGATGGCGAGATTCTCGAAACAGGGACACATGAAACATTATTAGCAACGGGTGGACTGTATCAAAAACTCTGCGATATGCAGTTTCAGTAGGTTTAATCCCAAACGCAAAAAAAAATGAAATTTAGATAAACCTCTTACCCTCTGTTAACGTCACATATATTAGAAAAACGCGGGAATCCGATTCAGCGGCTCTCAGTTTTCTGCTGTCGGCAACGATTTAAAAATTGCAAAAACCTACTTTAGGTTACGAGAAGTTTGTTAACGATTAGAAGACTGCAAGGACAACAGACGCAGCAGCTCAAAAGCAATCGTTAAAAAACTAATTTCTACCTTGTTTCGTGATAGCCCCGTCAAGATCGGCTTCGCGATAGACGGCTTCGGAGAGGTCCACCTCATATAGATAGGCATCTTTGAAATTAGCACCGAGCAAGATAATGCCTTTCAACTTGATTTCACCGAAAATCGCCTCTTCGAGATCGGCGTTCTCAAAACTGGTGAGTGAACCGAAAGGTCCAGGCATTTCGCATCTTGGGCAACCGAGGGTCGCACGCCGCAAATCCGCGCCCCGGAAGTTCGTGCCACACAGCAGACTCCCGCTGAGGAACGCACCCCGTAGGTTGGCTTCCTCAAAACTGGCATCCGTTAAATCAGAACCGACAAGATAGGTCCGCTGTAAAGTTGCCCCAGAAAGATTCGCACCCGTAAGGTTGGCATCGTTTAGATTCGCGTCTGTTAAATCGGCGTTTTGTAGATCAGCACCGCTCAGATTCGCTTCCGACAAATCAATACCCGCGAGCGGTTGATTCGTTAAATCCAGGTTTGCAAGATTTTCGCCAGAAAGTGATTCACCGGCTTGACATCTTTTAACTATCTCATTTTGCGTAAGTTGAGCCATTAGCTGCCTCCAATCGTTATACGGCATTTTAGGGCTGCTTGCAAGCTAATATTTCTATTAATAAAGATACACGCATAGGTTATACTTAATAGCATAGCATATACACAACAAAAAGTTAAACTTTTTTTGACAATTTCCATCGTATCAACCAAATATCTCGATCACCGAATCGAGACCACAGCGAGGTGAGATCATGAAAAACTATTACCCGGTATACCCGGTCGAAGCAGAATTCTTTGAGGACGAAGAAGAGAAGGACGAAAGCCCAGAATCCCCCAGGGATGAAACGTTTGCCTATCTACAAAAGATAGCCAAGACCCCGCTGCTTAATCCTAAACAAGAGACCGCCCTTTTTGAAAAATACCAAGAGGGGCTGCGGATGTTCACGACTGTGCTAAACCAATTTCCCGAGTGGATACTCGCGGCATTGGACGCTACGGAGAACCTCGCCTCCGATGATAAGCATAAACTTGAACCCGCACAGTCAGAACACGGATTAATCATAGACCAGCTCCGCGCCGAAATTCAAGCATACGGTGTCTTATTGGAGAAATTAGAAGCGAAAGCGAACTTGCTAAAGCAGATACGGTGGAAAATCTTTGAAGGCAACCTACATCTCCTGAAAAAATATGTTGATGCAACATCGCCATCCGAATTGATACAAGTAGGCGGCCTTGGACTCTTGAAAGCTATTGATAACAGCAACACAAAACGCGGTTCCAAATTCCGAACGTACGCTCGTAAAACGATTCGTAACAGCATTAGCACTTTTAACGGAGAGACAGGAGAATCACCAGAACAAAGCAAAACGCCACTGCCCGCAGAAGCACCCTTGGCGCGGGACCTCCGCTTTATGGACGCAATTCCGCTCGACACCGAACAAGAGGCGGAACTGTTTCAAGAATTGGACGTTATCTGCCACGAGATTACAACGCTCTTAGAGACACTGCCTGCGCCTATGGCACCAGAGCGCACTGCGGCTTGGAATCCACGCACCCTTCTGTTCATTCTTGAGGATGTCCGGCGTGAATTTGGACAGGTCGAGTGGTTGTTGAGCCAGTTGGAAGCAGCGGATCAGGTCACACACGGCACGAAACTCAAAATTGTAGAAGCGAATCTCCGACTCGTCGCGAGCATCGCCAAACAACACCACTTCAGCAAGACATCTCTAACTTTCCTCGACTTGATGCAGGAAGGGAGTCTCGGACTGATGCGAGCGGTCGATAAATTCGATCATACGCTCCGCTTCCGGTTCAGTACCTACGCAACTTGGTGGATTATGCAGTCCATCAAACGCGCACTCGACCAACAGGGACAAATGATCCGGGTACCTTGCTATATCGGTGAAGCACGTCGTGCCATCAAACAGGCGCAATCCGATCTTACAACAGAACTCGGACGTGAACCTACGACACGGGAAATCGCTAACGCCGTTGAACTTACAGAGAAAAAGGTCCTGGAAATCTTCAACGCTACCAGAGATCCCGTTCCACTTGACGCACCGATTAATGAAGATTCATCTGACGGGTCGTTCTCTGAACTCATTCCAGATCAATCGCAGATTACACCGGAAAACTACCTACTTGACTACGCCAAAGTGGAGGTTATCACTGAAGTCCTCAACCGGAAACTAAATCCACGTGAGACGCAAGTGATTATCCTTCGATACGGTTTGATGGACGGCACGGAGTACACGCTTGCAGACATCGGAGACAAACTCCGAATCAGCAGGGAACGTGTCCGACAGATAGAAGTCGAAGCAATTGGAAAACTCAAACGCCACGACTCGAAAGCTTTGCTGCAACAGTTGCTTCAGGACGCCTAAAAATAGCGGAAGGGGGGAACCACGTGAAAATCGCCTATTTTGACTGCTTCTCTGGCATTAGCGGCGACATGACACTTGGTGCCCTTGTTGATGCCGGTGTGCCACCCGACGTACTCACAACCGCACTGGCAAGCCTCAAACTCGACGCTGAGTTCAGCTTGCGTTTTGAAAAGGCTGTGAAACACGGTATAACCGGCACTCGAGCAATCGTAGAAGTGCACCCAGCACACACCGATACGCCTCACACACATGAACATACCCATGGACACCATCACCATGACCATGGACCGAGTCGCCACCTCTCTGATATTTTCAAATTGCTCGACGACAGCGGTTTAGATGCGGAGGTCCGAGACACAGCAAAACGCGTCTTTGACAGGCTCGCCGAGGCAGAGGCAAAGGTTCATAATACCACCAAAGCAAACGTTCACCTCCACGAAGTAAGCGGCATCGACTCAATTGTGGATATCGTTGGGTCGGTCATCGGTTTAGCACATCTCGAAGTAGATGCTGTTTACGCATCGCCGCTATCTCTCGGCAGAGGTTTTGTCCGATGCGCACACGGTCTCATGCCTGTTCCTGTCCCCGGCACGATGGAACTCTTACAAGGTATCCCGATACAACAAACCGATATTCCAAAAGAATTAGTTACACCAACGGGGGCAGCCCTTATCACAACACTCTCGCAGGAATTCGGTGTCATGCCACAGATGCGGTTGGATCGCATCGGATACGGTGCCGGGACCCGAGATCTCGAACAACGTCCAAATCTCCTCCGCCTCTGTATCGGTGAAAAAACGTCTGACAACATCTCGCAAACAACACACCAGCACGCCGAAACCGATAGTATTGACATCATCGAAACCAATGTAGATGATATGTCACCCGAAATTACAGGTTACGTCACGACACAACTCTTTGCAAACGGCGCACTTGATGTCTTTCTCACACCTATCTTCATGAAGAAGGGGAGACCGGCGACGCAGATTACTGTGCTTTGTCCAACCGACCATCGCGACCAACTCGTTGAACTCCTCCTTACAGAAACCACGACTTTTGGCGTTAGATTCTCCTCTGCGGATCGGATTAAACTACGTCGTGAATTTGTAAAAGTCGAAACGCAGTGGGGAGCGATCCAAGCGAAATGCGGGTATCTCAACGGCACCGTGATTAAGACCATCCCCGAATATGAGGATTGCAAACGACTCGCGGAACAACACAACATCCCGCTCCGACAAATCTACACCGAAGCACTCAATAATCTTCCTTAATGGTTATCAGTTTTCAGTTATAGTGAATCCCATAATTAATTGGACCCTTCTATTGTACCGCAAACTGTTAGTTTGCGTGCGAACCCTACACACAAACTAACAGTTTGTGCTACAAATACTCACATATTTTCGGACTTCACTATAAGAATGGATTGTGGGAAAAAATCAAAACGCAACCGCCATAGCGCGTTACTGACGACCGACGACTGACGACTGACGACTATTTTGACACAGATCACACGTCCCGCACCGATAATCTTCCGCAACATCTTCGCCAAAGTAGTTCCGAATCACACGCTTTCGGCAAGTAGCCTCTAACGCATAAACGATTACCTGATCAATCTGGCTCTGTTTTCGACGGACATAATCTCCCACCTCGATCTGCTCACCTGTTAGTGTCCCGAGGAGTTCGCTATCTTGGAGGAGCTCAATGAGCAGCAAATCTTCCTGTCCCCAGTATTGAATATAACCGTCGTTTTGCAATTCAGCGAGTTGCTCCATGACCGCTTTCGGACTGAGTTCAGCTGCTTCAGATATTTCTAAAATAGTTCTGGACCTGCTTTCCCTCAAGACACGGAATAGATACCGCAGCTCGGCATCTGCTGGCTCCATCCCTTCAATCCAAGATGTGTGGAACCTCACAGAAAGCTGAGACGGAACGTTATACCACCGCTTCAAGAATCCCAATTTTTCGAGATAACTGAGGGAAACGAGGATTTTCGTCGCTTTAGCACCACTCATCCATTCCAGTTCCTCGTTAGCAACAGCGCGGTATTTATCGATGCCTCTGAAACTTTCAATAACCCTTAGGAGTTTAATCAAGAAGGATTTATCTGGCGCGTTTTCCCTGATAAACCACTCATGCAACCCGCGGTCATCATGGCAGAAAAACAACACACAGAACGAATCCTCTCCATCTCTGCCTGCCCTCCCGATTTCTTGACAGTATTCCTCAAGCGTGCCAGTGAGGGTCCAGTGTATAATGTATCGGATATCCGGCTTATCGATTCCCATACCGAAGGCGTTGGTAGCAACAACAATATCTAACCCGTTCTCGCTATCGTCGAAAAACGCCTCTTGTACACGATTCCGTTCATGGGGTTCAAGTCCGGCGTGGTAGAAATCTGCTCGGAACCGGCGTCTTTGGAGAAAGTCAGCGATCGCTTCAGTTTCCCGTCGCCGTCCGGCATAGATAATCCCATTTTTCGGAGAAGTGCGAAGGTTTCCAAGACTCGCCGTTAGTGAGTGTCCGTTCTGGTTCGTCAGAAATTTTTCGAGGTTTTGATACTTTTCATCTTCATCTTCATTGGGTTGAACACACAATTTCAAATTTGGACGATCAATCCCTTGTGTAAGGATACGAGGCGTGGGTATATTGAGTACATTGAGTACATCGTCTTGGATCTCTGGTGGGGCGGTTGCTGTGAAAAGTGCGATGACACGGGGCTGGAGGACATCAAGGGTATCCCGCAGCGACAGATAGGCGGGACGGAAATCGCGTCCCCACTGCGAAATACAGTGCGCTTCATCAATGACGAACAGAGAGATAGGGAACGCATTGAGAATGTCTAAAAATCGTCGACTGCGGAGACGTTCGGGTGAGATGTAGAGGAGTTTGATTTCGTTTCGCTGCAGACGCGACAGTTCGCTCTGGTACTCCTCCCATGTCAGCGCGCTGTTTATGAGCGAAACCGCCTCGATGCCTTGTTCACGCAACCCATCAACCTGATCCTTCATTAACGAGATGAGCGGCGAAATCACAACGGTTATACCGTCAAGCATCAGCGCAGGAAGTTGATAACACAACGACTTGCCGTGTCCCGTCGGAAACACAGCGAACACATTCTCGCCATCCAAAATCGCTTTAATAATCTCGCGTTGCCCTTTACGGAAAGACGTATAGCCGAAATGCGTCTGCAGCCCCGCCAGCAGCCGATCTGTCGCCGTTGTCATAGCGGCTGTCGGCTCTGGCGTATCTGTCGAATCCAGAATAGCATCTACCTCTTTAAGCAAATCCTGCAAGCTTTGCATATTTTTAAGGACAACGGACGCAGCAGCCCAGAAGCAATCGTTAAAAAAAGCGGAAGCGGAAGATATGGAAGATAGCGGCAACACCGTCCTTCCAACCAATCGTTTTCCCCTCGTGATAGTCTCTGCCGCGGTAGGTAATAGGCACCTCAACGATTTTACACTTCCGTTTAGCGAGTTTCGCCGTAATCTCAGGTTCAAAACCGAACCGATCCGAATTGAGCGAAATCTCCTTGAGAATCGCTGTCCGAATCACCTTATAACAGGTCTCCATATCGGTGAGTTTCGTGCCGTTGACAATATTTGCGAGGGTTGTGAGAAATTGATTCGCGAGGTAACTTCGGAGTAGCCCTGTTTGCTTACCCTCCATAAACCGTGAACCGTACACGACATCGGCTTCACCGTCCAGAATAGGGCGGAGTAATTTGGGGTAGTCGTTCGGGTCATACTCCAAGTCGGCATCTTGGATAAGCGTAATCTCACCCGTGACATGTTGGAATCCAGTCCGGAGTGTTGCGCCTTTGCCCTTATTCACATCGTGATAGAAGACACTCACAGAGATTTCAGATGTGCTTTCGCGAGGAGGTTCAGACGTAGGCGGTTCGCTATTAGCGGAGGCGTTCACCGTTAGAGGTATCTGGGGTGTTGTGATGTATTTGTGTAACTCGTTCGGATTTTTCCGAACGGCTTCAATTTCCTTTAAAATCGCCCGTGTACCATCTGTTGAAAAATCGTCGACGAGAATCAATTCTTTTTTCATACCGATTTCAACAGCGGCGATCTGTTGCAGTAATTCTTTTAGACTTGCAACTTCATTGAAAATCGGAATCACAATGGATAGCGTAGGCTCCATACAGATGCCCCTAATGTTTTGTCTGACTTCCTTAACGTGAGATGTGATAGCGTCGAAGCGAGACTGGATACAATCAATTTCGCCTACTTAAATGATACTCAATCTTCCCTTAAAAAGCAAGTTTAAAACAGTATCACTCAGTTTTCAGGCATACGACAATCGTTCAACCCTTCGTTCCAAAGGCTCCATTGTCTCAAGAATACGACTCATAAGATACGTTTTATCGGCAGTATAGGAGGCGTTATCCCACTGATTGACCCACTCACCTGGATCGTTTTCCAAATCGTAGAGTTCGCCGTAAGAGTGTCCACAATACCACGTCAGTTTTCGTGTATCCGTCACAATCGTTTTCAGACGTAAGCCCCGTGGGTCATCTACACACTCAACCAACACCGAATCTCGGACAGATTCCGTTTCTCCTGTAAGCATCGGCATCACATCCATCCCATCGGTATCCGATGGGATCGGCAAACCGATTGTAGAGAGGACTGTCGGCACAATATCAACATGACTGAAAAGTGCCTGTGTGCGTTGTCCGGCAGGTATCGCTTGTGGAAACCGCAGCAATGTTGGCACGCGGATAAGCTGCTCGTAATGAAACGGTCCTTTCATCCAGAGACCGTGATCCCCAAGGAGTTCGCCGTGGTCGGTCGTGAAAACCACCAATGTGTTCTCTGCCAATCCACACGCATCCAGACACGCCAGAATACGTCCCATCTGCTGATCAATAATCTTCACCATATTGTAATAATATGCCCTACCGAGGCGTGCGTCGTCTTCAGAGACTTTGCGGTAATCCGCACCGCCTCCCTGCCCAGCAATAGCAAACGTCCCACGAATTTCCGATTGTTCGAGCTGACCACAACGCGCTTCCAAGAAATGCGGGGGTTTGTCCACTAACTCACCCTCAACGAAATCAGGCAGTGGGACTTGTGCAAGATTAACACGATCTTCAAATTCAGCTGGAACACAGTGCGGGTGATGCGGATCTTGAAAACCGACCGCCAATAAGAAGGGTCGAGACGCATCCCGATTTGATAGAAAATCTATCGTTCGATCGGCTGTCCAGACGCTATTGTGGTATTTCAGGGGTATATCCCAATCGTACGCCTCACCGCCGAAACCCCTTTCACTGAGGCGTGTCGCTTTGCTATAACTGGTGAACGCCGCCTCGGAGACCTGAGACCGAACCCATTCGCCGTAATGCCCGGCGACCCCGTAAGTCGCGTGTCCAAGTGCCAGTTCCACCGTTTCAAATCCGTAGTAAGGACCGCGGAAATCTGGGTAGCGAGTCGTATCTTGGAAGGTTTCAATAGATTGTGCAGCCGATGCACCGAAGGGTTGGAAGTGCGCTTTGCCGATATAGTGTGTACGATACCCAACTTCGGCAAGTCGGTGGGATAGCATCGGTTCGTTTTCCGGGACATTCATACCGACGTTCCATGCCCCGTGGCGACTCACATACCGTCCTGAAAAGAGTGAGGCACGGGCAGGCGTACACACCGGATTGGCGCAATATGCCCGTTCAAAACAGACACCTTCAGACGCGAACCTATCCAAATGTGGTGTATCCGTGAACGTTGAGCCGTAGCAACTCAGACTATCCGTCCGCTGCTGATCGGTTGTGATAATGAGAATATTCGGTTGTTGTGTGCTCATAATGTTTTAGTATCAAAGGACTTTATCCGCAAAAGGGTTTCAAATAGGTGTAACTCTGTTCCGCTGCGTCTTCAGGCTCCATAATCTCACGGAACGCCTGATGCACGGTCACATAGCCTTCATAATCTATCGCTTCCAACCCCTGAAAAACCAGCGGAAAATCGATGCCACCCTCGTCTTGTAAACGGATTGGATCGTGTGGAACTTCACCTTGAATCCACGTCAAGAGTCGTGTTTTTCCATCGGGTCGGCGGATGTGGTTCTGGAGATAGACATTCATAAGATAAGGTGAAAATCGCTTAAGCGTCTCCACACCGTAATCCTGCCCACATAGGTCAAGGTTCGCAGGTTCGTAGATAATCCCGAAGTTCTTCCGATCGACGCGTTTCAACACATCGACAGACCCATCTACCGTCTCAAACAGACTCTGCGTATGCGACTGATGCGCGAGACGGATGCCACGTTCAGCGGCTTCGTCAGAGGCACGTTGTGCCCACACGATGTCGTCTTCAACCTTCATCGCAATGCGGATGAGGTCTGCACCAAGGAGTTCTGTTAAATCGAGATAAGGAGTTATATTGCGGAGTCCATCGGGTCCCTGCTCGTTATTCAGCGGGACAGGGAAATCACCGGTAACCATAGAGACCTTCAGGTTGAGCGACGCTGCCTGTTTGCGAGCAGCGGTAATTTCCTCTAAAGGTGAGTGAATGCCGACTTGTGAGGCGCGCATGCAGACCGCCTCATAGCCGAGCCCTGCTGCGAGTTCAGTGAGTTGTGCGAAGGTATGCGTCGCATCTTTTTTTGAGGCGGTTTCTGCAACACGCACAGAAAGTGAAAGCTTCATATTTTTGACTATTGCTCCTGGGCGCCGTTCCATTTCATTACACGGCGATACAAAATCGGTAAAAGCCTATTTTAAGGTTATGAAGGGTTTCTTAACAATTAGAAACCTGCAAGGACATCGGACGCAGCAGCTCAGATTTAATTGTTAAAAATACAGAATATCTGCAATTGAAAGTGCCATTAAAACAAGGCTAATCATACCGTTCAACGTAAAAAAAGCAAGGTTGACGCGGGACAGGTCGGTCGGCTTGACGATAGCGTGTTCATAGATAAAGATCAGCACAACGATTCCCACGCCGATATAGTAGAAGGTTCCCAATTCAACAAGGTGTGGAATGCTAAGGAGGAGTAACACAGCGACAACGTGCAAGCCGGACGATAACCACAACGCCCACCGAATACCGAGTTTGGCGGGTATAGAACGCAATCCGTGTTTCCTGTCAAAATTCACATCTTGACACGCATAGATGATGTCGAACCCAGCTGTCCAGAGCAACACCACAAGGCAGAGGATAATCGGTGGTAACGCAAAACTCCCCTGAATCGCAATCCAAGCACCGACAGGTGAAATGGAGAGAGAGAGTCCTAACCAGAAGTGAGAGAGTGCGGTGAAACGTTTGGTATAGGAATAGCCCATAATCACAGCAAGTGCAACCGGGGACAAGGCAAAAGCGAGTGGATTCAACCGCCACGCCGCCAAAACCAAAAGTCCAGCGGAGACGATTGTGAAAACCCAGACCGCGCCTTTTGTGATTAAACCGGCAGGAATCGCACGCGTAGCCGTGCGCGGGTTTATACTATCAAATTCGGCATCGGCGAGTCGATTGAACGCCATGGCGCAGCTTCGCGCCCCGACCATTGCTACAAGAATCCAGCCAAACTTCGCCAGCGAAGGAAGTCCATCTGCGGCAATAAAAGCACTCATGACTGCAAACGGAAGCGCAAAGACGGTGTGTTCAAATTTAATCATCTCCAAGATGATTTTCAGTTTTCGCATTTCTCGTCCTCGCCAGTAAGACTGCACTCTTAAAACGGCAGGAGGTTCCCTGCTGCGTCAAACGCAAACGGTTTCGTCTCACCGATGACCTCTAACCTTGAATGTAACTGCGCATCTTCAAGTAGTACCTCAGAGATGTCGAGTTCGGTTAATTGCAACGTACTCTCAACCCGAATGACCCGGGCATCTTCGGGTGCCGTCAGACCGATAGTGTCGAGCGCGACCTCAATCGCTTCACGATCAGTGTCGTAATAGAACGGGATTTTCGACTTCTGTGGTCCGAGCGCGGTGATGCCGTTCATGTAGGTCGAGTGTCGGTCAATCTTATCTACGAGGCGTGTCGTTGTGAAATCGGCGAGTCCGATACCAGTGGCGTTGCCGTCGCTCTCTTCGGTGAGATCTCGGACGAATATGCGGAGGATCGCGGGTTTCGCGGGTTCCGGCTCAAAGTTCTGCATCATCCTACCGATGACGTTTGTGTCCATACCGGTGCCGCTGATATTCTTGCCTGTCCAATCCACAATGAGCAGATCGAGTTCATCAAAGGGGAGTCGTCCCATCAGCGATTTCGCCTCAACGAGCAGTTCCCGTTCGGTCTGCAGGAGTTGCGCTGCGGGCATCGCGACTGCCTGAGCGGTATCTTCGTGTGCGTTCTCAATCAAACCCAAGCCGAAAGCGATCTTTCCGCTGTCAAGGATGAAGCCGCCGACCGCGGTGATGACGTGTTCAAAACCGTACTGAAAGAACGCACGGTGATAGAGATTCGCGCCCTGCTGTTTGCCGAGTCCGATAACCATCATCTTCATCAAGCCGCTCTCAATGGAGCCGTTGAAATCTGTATGTGCCTTAATACGATTGAGAGGAATAACATGATCAGCCTCAGCGGCATACCGATCAAAGAAAACCGGTAAACCGTCCGCCGTCTTGCCGAGTTCGACCACGTCCATCGTCGCCTTCACAGGCGCACCAACAGTCGCTTCTGTGATGCCGTAATGCTCTAATACGCTCCGTTGTCCTTCTGGGGTCGCTCCCCCGTGGCTCCCCATTGCCGGAACCACAAAAGGATGCGCACCGAGTGCTTTGAGATAATCAACAGTCGCCTTAACCGCCGTAGCGACATTCGCGACCCCGCGACTGCCAGCAGTAATCGCAACAGTTTCACCCGGTTTGACGATGGTGGCGGCGTTAATCCGATCTAATTCGGCATGAATCGCTGCAGGAAGGTCATCAAGAACAGGTACCTCAAACTGCTGTCGAATCCGTGTCATTTTTGGAAGTGCCATGGATTTCCGTCCTTTATATTTTCACCTATAGGTGGTCTTAATACTTCTGCCTTGTGTGATTACAAATTTCGTCTTTATAGGCAATTTTATCAGAAAGGAGATACAGATTCAAGAAAAATATGGTAACCGAAAGTTATAGGAAGGACTACAGTGGGGAGGAGGCTTTCGCAGTTGAACCGAAAAGGAAATTAGCAGCAACATGAACAAGAGCGAAGACTGATAATCTCATCAGTGAAATAGTTCTATCTTTTGCTGTGCGCGGATACATTCAAATGCGATCTGCTTACAGCATGAAAATAAAAAATTCCTACCATCAAAACAACAAATTAGGATAATCCCCCTCGTCCTTTTCAAATGATAGAATTTTCTTAATCTTACCTGGCTGTGCCCAATTGCATTTCCCAGCACCATTGAGCTGCCGCAATAAAGTAGGTATCGCTGGATCCTCAAGTGCTGTTTTAATCCGCCGCGCCTCACGTTCAGTCCAGCAGGGAATGAATGCGTGCATCGCCTGATTGCCTTGCCACATCTGTCCTTCCACGCTGCTCAGCACGATTGGCTCAAAGCGGTCTTTCCCATAAGCCTCCCATATCACTTTGAAGGGTGCAAACGAGTAGGGACCGACACCCAGCAACGCCCACCAACTCCCTCTCTTTAGTGCAGTCCGAAGTAGCGTTCCCTTTCGCGCCTGTAAGACATTTTGGACGTTCTGAAGGTAATCTATCAAAGCAGGATACTGTTCTATCTGACACCGTGTGAGCGGTTTTCCCGTCTGTTGATGGTAGGGTAGGAGGATCCACTTGTGGGGTGATACCCTCTGTTGTCGCCAAAGTTCCTTCGTTGCGAGTGGGTACAAAAACTGCTCGGGGAGATGTACTGGTTTTTGATCAAAGATAAAGACACTATTCGCACCGCACGTATTCACGCCTTGCCGAGGTTTTTGCTCTGGTGATAGCTTCACCTCAAGTGCTGCACCCACATTCAGTTCACCAAGGTCCCGCACAACTCGCCACGGATCGGTGGGATTTTCAAGAGGCAACGCCTTATGTTCTATCCACTGCTCGTCCACCTCTCTAAAATACGAAACAGGGAAATTTTGTCGCGTATCCCTCCGAAATCTCGCGCAGCAATACGATGTACCAACCCCCTCAAATACTTTCGTTGAGGTCCACTCATAGACGGTATCCACGGCAAAATCGCGATAGGCGTTAGGAACATCCCGTGAGTCCCTCACAAGATAGTCCCTAAAACCGCTATGCGCACCATCACCAAAAAAGAGAGATGTAGGAAGATAGAAATATCCTGTCCCATTCTTCTCAAGCAGCTTCCCTAAAACAACCTTTAACACCAATGCGGCGATGTCAATCCGTGAGGAACCCAAGAGTGTTTTCCGCCCATCTGGCACAAGACCTTCTTGAAGAAAAAAAGGTTTTACACGCTCTTTATACGCCTCAGGTAAATCTCCAAAGTTCGTCCACGGTGGATTTCCAATAAGAATGTCATATTTTCTTTCATGAGTTTCCGTGATAACATCTTGACAGAAAATTTGAGAATCGGGAAAGTCAATACCAAATTCCCGCTTGACATTCTCTCTAAAACACTCAAGGTATGAAGGAACCATCTCAATGAGTGTTAAGCGTGTTAAGCGTTCAGGGGTAATGGAAATTCCTTCTCGTCGCGCGATATGGAGCATAGCGAGTGGAAATGCTCCTTGTCCTGCTGTGGGTTCGCAGATATGTGCACCATCAAGCCATGCATCAAAAATGTTCCACTTGTTGATGATCCATTCCGCCCATTTCAGGGGTGTAAAAACCTGTCCGATATTAGCGTCTATTAAATGAGAAGTCTTGGTATCCATTTTCTCTGAATGCCTCTAAAGATGCGATACGGTTTAAAGCTGTATGACTGACGCGGCGATAATGTTCACTAGCGAGATTTATAAACATATTGTAAAAATCGATAATGTCCCGATTCCAATCAATCTCGTCCCAAATTTCATCAATTGTGGAATTGAATCGAACTTGACCTGTGCCAAGATTTTCAATTCTGTACATATTAGATGGAAAAAAAATAAAAGGTACTACACGAATATACACAATATTACGTTTTCCACCCTGACCAGATAATTTATTATGTCCTAACTCAGCAATAAGAAATACTCCACCATCGTTTGCAAGAAATTTCAACACATTATCCACAGAGCAAATTCCACCATCAGAGTACGAAGTTGAATCTAGATCCTTTGTTTTAACATCAATTCCAACAATTTTGCCTTCAGACTGGAACGCAACATCATAGAGAGTCCGTTTTCCGGGACGTTCTAGCGGAATATGCCCAAGATCCAAACAGATTTGCTTCCAATTATCCACGATTCTTTTCTCAACCATCGCACCAAAAGCACGGGAGTCTTCGCGTGCTGCTAAGCCCGACGCTAATTCTTCAGAAAAGATTTCTGACAACTTCGCCTCTACTTGACTCGATACTTTTCTTAGATCCATTGAAATTCCTTCTTGGAGATTTTGAGTTGATTTATTGTAACTTTATGGTATAGTAACCAAAAAATTACGAGAAAACATTAAATTAAAATAACTGAGTCTACAGTAATAAAGGACATCCTATCATATTCAAATATCATAGTCAACCCTTTCAGAAAGGTAAGAGACATAATATGACCCAAAAAACAGGCTTCGCCTACCACCCAGACTATCTCAACCACGACACGGGTCCAAATCACCCCGAACGTCCTGACCGATTGCGTGCAAGTCTATCAGCACTTCAGCAGAGCGACATCTGGGCGCAGCTACACCCCATCGAACCGACTCCAGCAAGCATAGCACAACTTCTCTACGCCCACGAACCTACTTATCCCGAATACATCAAGCAACACTGCGAGGCAGAGGTGCCGCTCACCTACGATACGACTGTCGTGAAGGCTTCCTACGATATCGCCTTACTCTCAACAGGGGGCGTCCTCAATGCGGCAAATGCTGTCGCAACCGGAGCCGTCCAAAACGCTTTCGCTATGGTGCGTCCACCCGGACACCACGCCACACCCAATCGGAGCATGGGGTTCTGTCTATTCAACAATATCGCCATCGCTGCCCGCTATCTCCAGCAGGAACACGGGGCAGGAAAAGTCGCAATTGTCGATTGGGATGTCCACCACGGCAACGGCACACAAGATATTTTCTACGAAGATGAATCCGTCTTCTTTTTCTCTATCCACCAATCGCCGCTGTATCCGGGTACGGGTTCAAGTCGCGAGCGCGGTAGCGGAAAAGCACACGGCACGACGCTAAATGTGCCGATGCCTCCAGGGAGTGGAGATGACGAATACGCCACGGTCTTCACGGATGTCCTCATTCCTGCGTTACAAGCGTTCGCACCCGAATTCACATTAATCTCAGCGGGGTTTGACGCACACTACCTCGATCCACTCGCCGGAACGGAAGTGACTGCAACGGGATTTGCCACACTCACAGACCTAATTCTTACGTTTACCGAGGGACGCGTCGTCTCTGCATTGGAAGGTGGCTATAGTTTGGAAGGGATATCCGAATCGGTTGGCGCCCATGTAGAAAGACTTTTTAACTATTAAATTCAGATTTAATAGTTATTTAAAGACTTCTTCCCTACGTGAATAGCAACGATGCCGAAGGTTTTCCGATAAAACCGTACATCCGTTAACCCACACCGCTCCATAATATCCTTCAACGCATCGCAATCTGGAAACTTCATCACAGAACGCGGAAGATACCCGTACGCATCGTCCTCACTCCCAGAGATACGGTTTCCGATGAAGGGTAGAATCTTCGTAAAATAAAAATAGTAGAGACCCCGAAACAACGGGTTCACAGGTTGTGTAAACTCCAAGATAACGACCCTACCACCGGGTGCAGCAACGCGCGCCATCTCACGTATCCCCATCTCTAAATCCGAAACGTTCCGAATCCCGAAACCGACAGAAACAACGTCAAAGGTATCGTCCAAAAATGGAAGGATAAGGGTATCTGCTGCCAGGAAATTTGTAGTGCGGTTAGAAACCGCACCTACCGGTCGTTGAAGTTTCCGATCACCGATCACCAGCATCTCAAAGCAGAAATCCGAACCGATAACAAAGCCTTCTGCCGAAACTTTATCCGCATACGCGAGGGCAAGTTCACCCGTGCCGGTGCAGACATCCAACACCTTGCTCGTCGGTTCAACACTACTCGCTTTGACCGTCTCGCGACGCCAACTCCTGTCGCGTCTGAGACTTAACAGCGAGTTGAGGAAATCGTAGTGCCGTGCCACGGCTGAAAATAGATTTTGTATTTTTTTGTTACTCAAATCTGGTCAAAGCCTCGGGGTTATGGCTGTCGGTTGTTAGTTGTCGGTTGTCGGTTAAGCACTTGGGAGATTATGCTCTCTGTGAATTCCACAAACCTTTTTGTAGAAAGAAACTGTGGAATTCAAGACAGACATAAAAACCAGAACGCTTAACCAATAACCATTAACCGAAAACCAACAACCATCAAGCTACATCCGTAATTCCGCGCCGAGTTCTTGATGGAGGCGTTCAACAACCCGCTCATGAAGCGCATTCACAGCCTTGTCCGTCAAAGTCTCGGCTGCAGAATGATAAACGATAGTGTAGGCGAGACTCTTTTTGCCTTCAGGCACCTGCTCACCCTCATAAACATCAAACAGACGCACCGATTCTACCCATTCCCCGCCAGTCGTGTAGATAAGTTCTATAGGCATATCTGACAGGACGTTCTTATCCACAACAATAGCAAGATCGCGCTCAACTTTTGGGTAGATGGAGATCGGTTCAAAGCGTCTGGAAAACACAGCGGCACTCACCAATACCTCAAGGTCAAACTCAAAGAGATACGCCTTATAGGGTAGATCGTAATTTTCGAGCACCTCTGGATGCACCTCCCCGAAGGTACCGATCGTTGTATCCGCCAATAACACTTCCGCATTGCGACCTGGATGGAAGGTCGGCATGTCGGTTTTCTGCAGTGTGTATTCGGTAATACCGCAGACCTCAAGCATACCCTCCATGAGTCCCTTGATGTCGAAGAAATCGGGATCACGATAGAGATTGCCATAGACCCCACCGCCAATCTGCCCAGCGAGGACCCCCGCAACCCGTTCCGGTTCTTTCCGATTGCCATCTCGGACAAAAACGCTTCCGATCTCAAAGAGGGCGATAGCGTTGATTTGGTGATTCCGATTATGCTGTGCGTTCTCAAGGAGCCCCGGGACGAGCGTTGTGCGGAGGACCGACATCTCTGGACTCAACGGATTTTGTAACCGTAAGGTCTCGCGCAACGGACTGTCGGACGACAAACGGATTTTCTCAAAGCAGTTCGGATCGCAGAAACTATAGTTCACGGCTTCCATCATACCCGCAGCGAGCAGAAAACGTTTGATACGCCTGCGGACCTCTACTTTCGGGTTCGGTGCTGGTACAGGGATGTCGCCTTTCGGCAACGCCGTCGGAATATTATCGTAACCGTAGACCCGCGCAATCTCTTCGATGAGATCAATCTCACGGGTAATGTCAGACCTGAACGTCGGCACGGTGATCTGATAGGCATTTTCAGATGTTTTCACATCAAAACCGAGACGCATTAAAATCTGCGCCATCTCTGTTGCTTTCAGCGTAGTTCCCAATACGAAATTGACCCGATCCGGTCGAAGTTTAATTTGCGTTAAAGGTTGTTCTCCGGGATAGACATCAACGACTCCTTTACAGACAGTCCCGTCTGCCAATTCAGCGATGAGTGCTGCTGCACGGTCAAGCGCAGTGAGGACCGCCCCTGGATCGGCACCGCGTTCAAATCTGTAAGAGGCTTCTGTGTTCATCCCTAACGCCTTTGCGGTCGCACGAATACTCGAAGGATTAAAATAGGCACTCTCCAGTAGGACATCACACGTTGTTTCCGTAATCTCGGAATCATACCCACCCATAACACCGGCAAGCGCGACAGGCTTCTTGGCATCGGCAATAACGAGCATATCAGCCGTGAGTTCACGATCAGTTTCGTCAAGTGTCGTTAACTGCTCACCTTCCACCGCACGCCGTACAACGATGCGATTCTCAGCGAGTTTGTGATAATCAAAGGCATGAAGCGGCTGCCCATATTCCATCAAAACGAAATTCGTAATATCAACAATGTTGTTGATAACGCCAATACCGACAGATTCAAGACGCTGTCGCAACCACGCTGGAGATTCTCCGATTTTAACACCTTGAATAACACGGGCAGCATAACGCGGACAGAGATCCGGAGCATCAATCGTTACCGAGGTGAGGCTTCGGATATCGGTTTCATTCTCCTGCAAATCGACAGCGGGTAGTTTTAAAGCATTCCCTGTCTCCGCACGGACCTCTCGGGCAACACCGATAAGACTCAGACAATCCGGACGGTTCGGGGTAATCTCGAGTTCAAACATCACATCGTCTAACCCCAAAGCCGCTACCAGAGATGTCCCAGGGGATATATCGGCAGCGAGTTCCATCAGACCGGCAGCCTCTTCAGAAAGTCCCAGCTCTTTCTCGGAGCAGAGCATGCCTTGCGAAACCTCACCGCGCAGTTTAGCAGCCTTGATTGTCAAACCGATAGGCAGCGTCACACCGACTGTAGCAACAGGTGCGAACATCCCTTCTCGGACATTCGGTGCCCCGCAGACAATCCGAAGTTCTTCTGCCTCACCAACCTCTACCTGACAGAGAACGAGTTTATCGGCGTTCGGGTGCGGTCCTACAGCACTTACTTTGCCAACGACTACACCTTCCAATCCAGTACCGAGTTCTTTAACAGTCTCGACCTCAATACCTAACATCGTTAGCCGATCAGCAAGTTCACTCGGAGAAAATTTAAAATCAATATAGTCTTTGAGCCAACTTAAGGTTACATTCATTTTTTTGTCTATTATGTCTGAGCGGGGTTTCCGCAACCCCGAACTAAAATTGTTAAAGAACCTCTATTCGGTCTAAAAGGTTGTTACTCGACTGAAAACCGCTGTGAAACGAAGTGGAACAGCGACCAGATTTAATAGTTAAAAAATTAAAATTGTCGTAGGAAACGCAGATCGTTCTCATAAAAAGTGCGAATATCGGGAATACGGAACAGGAGATTCGCAATCCGTTCCACGCCCATGCCGAAAGCAAACCCTGTAACCTCATCCGGGTCATAGTTTACGGCTTCAAACACCGCTGGGTCCACAGCACCGGCACCAAGGATCTCGATCCATCCCGTATTCCCACAACTCCGACATCCCTCTCCCTGACAGACAGTGCAAGAGATGTCTACCTCTGCACTCGGTTCCGTGAACGGAAAGAAATGCGGACGGAAACGCATCTGCGTCTGAGCCCCGAACATCTGCCGAGCGAAGGAGGTCAAAATCCCTTTGAGTTCGCTAAAAGTGGCGTGTCTATCAACGAGAAGTCCCTCTACTTGATGGAACATCGGTGTGTGTGAAACATCATAATCCACGCGATAGCATTTCCCCGGCACAATAATGCGGACCGGTGGTTTCTGATTCTCCATTGCGCGGATCTGCACAGGGGATGTATGTGTCCGTAAGAGCTGTCCATCCGTCAGGTAAAAGGTATCGTGTAAGTCGCGGGCAGGATGATCCGCCGGTGTATTCAAGGCATCGAAGTTGTAATACTCCGTCTCCACATCCGGTCCCGTTACCACTTCAAACCCCATTTGTCCGAAAATCGCTTCAATCCGCTCTAATATCTGCATCACAGGATGCGCTTTCCCGTAAGCCGGTTTTCGTCCGGGGAGCGTGATGTCAATAGCCTCCGACTGGAGCTGCTGTTCCTGTTGCTGACGATGCAATCTCTCCGTTACGTCCTCAAACGCCTCTGTGAGTGTAGTTCGCACCTCATTCGCGAGTTTCCCAATTTCCGGACGCTCCTCCTTGGAAAGTTTACCCATGCCTTTCATAACATCCGTCAATTTTCCCCTACGTCCAAAATACGCAATCCTGAGCGACTCCAGCGCGTCAAGTGTTTCAATTCCTTTTAAAGCCTGAAGTCCTTCTGTTTTTATTGCCTCTAATGCTGCTTTCATAATACCCCTATTTCTTGTAGGAGGGATTTCCAAATCCCGACTGCTGATTCCCGACTGCTACTCTCACAAGCATAAAAAAACGCCCATCCCTTCGCTCCATAAAGGTTAATTCCCTTCTGGGGACGAAAGCGACAGGCATCTACTTCCGCGGTACCACCCCGCTTGACAGACTGGCTATCGGCTTTCAGGTGTCGGCTCTCAGCATGTAGTGGTTGTGTATTACGTTCTACCACAAACCGCTCTGGCTGACTGCTGACCGCTGATTACTGACGGCTATTTTTAAAATCTGTCCGCTTCATTATTTTTTTAACGGCTCCAGGATGAAATTCGGCAGTTGCTCTCAAAACCGCGCTTCCAACCGATGACGCAGTCTCTCTGGTTGAGAGGTCTCAACCGCTTACGTATGTCCCTTCATCGCCTTCCGATATATCAATTTTTAGCGTGCAATGCACCGATAGTGCACCCGTTTATCCCTTTGCGAGGGCGGCAAGTTGTCCGAAACCGGCTTCATCATTCACAGCAATGTCGGCAAGAACCTTCCGATCCAGTTCAATACCAGCGGCTTTAAGTCCATGTATGAACCGACTGTAAGAGAGTCCGTGCACTCTGGCAGCGGCGTTAATCCTTGTAATCCAAAGTCGTCTAAAATCGCGTTTGCGTGCGCGACGATGCGCGTAGGCGTGGTTCCATCCCTTCTCGACCGCTTCCATAGCAGTGCGTTTAAGGTTGTTCCTACCGCCACGGTATCCTTTGGAATGCTTGAGCATGCGACTCCGCCGTTTGCGTCGTACATTCCCCGTTTTTACTCGTGCCATTTTTAAATAAAACTCCTATCGCAGCTTGCTGTTCTAATGGTTGTCAGTTGTTGGTACGCTTCGCTTTTCGTTGTCAGTTAAGAGCCAACTCTGTAACAATCTATCCCTGTCTGGAGTCCACCAAAGGGCGGTGAATTGTTACATGAAAACTTCTTAACTTATAACTAACAACCAACAACTTATAACCTATAACCGCTACTGATGAATGAGGCGTTTCAAGCGTTTCTCATTGCTCGGATCGACTAAAGTCGCTTGTCGCAATCTACGTTTCTGCTTCGCTGACTTTGAAAGGAACAGGTGTCCAGCATAAGCACGATTCCGGCGGATTTTGCCTTTTCCCGTGAATTTGAAACGTTTCGCCGCGCCTTTATGTGTTTTCATTTTTGGCATAAAAATATCCTTCTTATGGCTATCAGCATCAGTAAGAGTTATCCATATCAGTAAAGTGGTACGGAACCACCATACACCGAAAGCCGATTGCCGATAACTAATTACCAACACATCACGAAGATTTTGGCGCGAGAGTCATCGACATAATACGGGTTTCCATCCGTGGCGGCTGTTCCACATCGGCAATTTCTTCGAGATCATCTCTGAGCCGTGAAAGCAGATTTCTGCCAAGATCGGTATGGAGCATTTCGCGTCCACGGAACCGTACGGTCGCCCGGACCTTCCACCCATTTTTCAAGAAGTCCTCAACATGTCGTTTCTTGAACTGGTAGTCGTGTTCCGCTGTATCTGGACGGAACTGCATCCCTTTTAAAACAACCTTCGACTGTTTCTTCCGAGCCTCGCGCGCCCGCTTATTCTTCTCATACTGATACTTCCCGTAGTCCATAATCTTACAAACGGGAGGTTTAGCGTTCGGCGATACCTCTACCAAATCCAATCCAACTTCTTCAGCAAGTTTCATTCCATCGCGTGGCGACATGACCCCGACTTGCTTGTTGTCTTGGTCTATTAGTAAAATCTCTTTGGCTCGAATCTGATAATTTGAACGACTCTGTCTTTCCGTCGTCCTCTGAGTGCGTCTGCCTCTGTAGTGTATTTTTCACACCCCCAAGTAAAGGCGCTGCAACGCCCTGCCTGCAAGAGCAACAAACTTATTCATCGCTCTACGGTCTACGAAATAAACTCTATCTACAAAACGAATGTAAAGCAAAGATAAATTCCTCGCTGACCACTCGGAATTTTGCATTTTGCCATCTTTGTAGCATAGCCTGTTAGGCTGTGCATATATGAATTAACTAATTATACCATATCAGTAATATAAATGCAAGTTAATTAGAAAAAGCCGATTGTCCATAAAGTCCGCAAAACAATCAAACCACCCGCCAAGCCTCCGAAAACGACAATCAGACTGATACTGACGATAAGCGCAAGCCGAACAACCCGTTCGCCGAGCTCGGGGCGTTCGTTCACCCACGCCCGCGCCAACCAGAAAGTTAAAACAACGCTCACCAGACTGAGAATACACGCCCCCAGAACTGCTACTAATATCCCTGAAAAGTCTACCATTTGTATCGTTTCCGGCAGCGATCCGTATTGGGAATAGTTTAGGATAACAGCAATTAAAATGCCTCCTAAAACTACAATAAAACCGATGAAAACGATTAAGGCTTTTTTAAAGGCGGTTCCCATTTTTTCTCTGAAAATCTCTCCAAATCTACAACGACTTGTGGCAATTCTAACACATTTCAGACACAACAACAAACGAAATCCTGAAAACGCTTGATTTATTCAGTGAAAGATGGTAAATTAATTCTTAAATTAGACTGATTTGAACACTAAGGAGTTTTCTCATGGCTGTAACATACACACCGGCAATCGCCGAAGTTATCGAAAAATTAGAAGCAGGCAACCCGCTACCGACCCTTGTTCCGAAGAAAGCATGGAATAGTGAGTTAACAGACGCGCTGGAATCTTCATCCCTTGATAAACTTTTTGAGGGAGAATCGTTGAAAAACACTACATTTGGTGAAGCCATCAAAAGCGGCTTACTCCTATGGAACGACGCACTCGACGAATCCCACACGATCTCACAGGGACTCATGAATCAAACGGGTAGCTACTGGCACGGCATCATGCACCGCCGCGAGCCAGACTATCCCAATTCCAAATATTGGTTCGGCAGAGTTGGCACACATCCAATTTTCCCAGCACTCCGTGAACGTGCCCTTGAACTCTTCAAGGAGACCCCGAACCCATCGGACGCGCTCACAGACATCGGACAAACGATTGCATCACAAGAGAACTGGGATGCTTACCAACTCATCGACTGGTGCGAAGCCGCTGAAGGTGATTCGGACTCAGATTCAGATGTAACCCGTTTCTTGCAACAGGTACAGGTAGAAGAAATTAAGTTGCTACTGGCATATACCTATCAGCACGCCATATAATCAAGCCCGAAGGACGATTCACCATGTTCTTCCGAAATGCTATAGACGCACAGGAAAATGAAAACAGGGTTATCTTTGCTGCCCTTATTTTCGTGCTTGCAAGTCTTGCGTTAGTAGTGTTCTGCGCGAACCTCGTAGATGCCGCTTCGGAGAAACCTGGCTACAAATATCAAGAAATTAAGGCAATCGCCAAAAAACTCAAACAGCGGAGCGACGCTGAAGATTTAGAGAAGCTGGTTGAGAAGTCAAGAGCGTTTATTGCCTCACATCCGAAACACAAACGCGTGGACGAGGTCTATTACCTTCTCGGGGATGCCTTAGTTCAACTTGAGCGTGTTGAAGATGGTATCGAAGTCTTTGAAGAACTTATCAAGGACTATCGGCATGCCCGCTACGTTGAACGGTGTCTGCTGGATTTGGGATTGGCTTACGACAAACTCAGCAAACACGACTTAGCGGATGCTGCTTATAAGAAATTAGTGAATCATCCGAAATACGGTTCGCGATCATTGGCAAAATTTGCGCAGCAGCTACTTGAACAGGACAAAACCACGCGAAAGGGTGAACTACCGAAACCGCCTGGGGCAAGGTTGAACTCTCGAGACTGGATCGGACATCCAGCACTCGATTTTGAGGTGACGGACTTAGACGGTGAAGTCCTCTCGTTGGAAGCGTATCGCGGGCAGATCGTGCTGCTCGACTTCTGGGCAACGTGGTGTGGTCCGTGTATCGCAGAGATGCCCAACGTCAAGAGAACCTACGAAAAGTACAAAGATCAGAAGTTTCAGATTATCGGTATCAGTCTCGACAGGTCGATGCAACCCCTCAAGGCTTACATTGAAAAAGAGCAACTCGGATGGATTCACTACTGGGATACTACCAACAAGGTTAGTAGCATGTACAGCGTACAGGCAATTCCATCTACTTTTCTGATTGACGGTGAGGGTGTTATCCGCAAAACGAACCTCCGTGGCACCGCGCTTGAGACTGCCGTCGCGGAATTGGTGAAGGAAAACCTCGCGAAGCCAGCACCGAAAAAAGAAGAGACCACATCACAGTAAGGAAACATCAGGCTAAGGAGAGAGAATGGCGCATGTCAGTTTGAAGGACGTTACCAAAATTTACGACGGCGATGTCCTCGCAGTTGAAGAAGCAAACTTTGAGATTCCGGACGAGTCGTTTACTGTGCTTGTCGGTCCGTCGGGCTGCGGCAAATCAACGATTCTGCGGATGATCGCGGGGCTGGAACAGATAACGGAAGGCGATATCTATATTGATGATGAACGCATCAACGACATCCCACCTAAAGATAGAGACATTGCCATGGTTTTCCAAAACTATGCCCTCTACCCGCACATGACGGTGTACAAGAACATGGCGTTCGGGTTGAAACTTCGCAAATACCCCAAAGCAGAGATTGACCAGCGTGTCACAGAAGCCGCCGAGATTCTGAGTATTTCGCACCTCTTGAACCGTAAACCGAAGCATCTCTCCGGTGGTGAACGTCAACGCGTCGCAGTCGGTAGGGCAATTGTCCGACACCCGAAAGTCTTCCTGTTCGATGAACCGTTAAGCAACCTCGATGCGAAACTTCGCGTGCAAATGCGGATGGAAATCAGTCGCCTCCACGATCGGCTTGATGCTACCATGGTCTACGTCACACACGACCAGGTTGAAGCCATGACGATGGGGGATCAGATCGTCGTACTCAATGAAGGAACAATCCAGCAGATTGCCGATCCGGGAACGCTCTATCACAAACCCGCGAACCAATTCGTCGGGGGTTTCATTGGTACACCCCCCATGAACTTTATAGAGACACAGATTGTGAATAACGGCGGCACGCCAGCACTCCGATTTGAAAACTTCAAAGTGGAACTGAATTCCCATCTCCAAGCAGCCCTCAACAAACTTTCGGAAGCGGCAGTGACACTCGGCATCCGTCCAGAGGATATTCATGTCGGTGAAAACGGAAACAACAGCGTTGGCACACAAGTAGAACTGGTTGAACCGCTGGGAAACCACGCGCTCCTGTATCTACGGACGGAGAATAACAATTTTGTTGCTCAATCAGACCTTGCTGATTTGCCCCAACACAACGCGCCCTTGACAGTCAACTTCAACATGGACAAAGCACACCTATTTCACCCAGAGACAGGCGAATCGTTGATGATATAGCAGTTGGCTAATGGCTGTTGGTCTATGGCTATTAGTCGTTGGTTTATGAGATTCCTCATGGTTCGTAGTAGGGCAATTCATTGCCCGTTCCTAACCGTTAGTCTCCTGGACCTCACTGAGAATAGTAGATTCCGAAAACCTGACTGCTAATCCAACAACGTCTGAATTTGCGTCCATGTTTCCGCATCTATTGGAATGCCTTCTCGTTCCCGTCTGCGTTGCGTTTCCCAACCGCGTTCCCCCGGCATCCGAATCGCATCAACGCCAACAGCACACTTCGCCGATTTGAGATACGCAATAAAGTGCTTTATCTCCGCACTGAATCCCGGAAACTCTCTAAAACTCGCAACGTTAATCACAAGCACAAACAATCCGTTGCCGACGCGGGCATCCGCACTTTGGCTACACCCAGCACCCGTAAGCGCGCCCGACAGGATGTCAACAATGACACTCAGCCCGAATCCTTTATGAGCAGACACCGCGCCACCGAACGGCAATAACGCAGCCGGTGGCATGCCATAGAAATCGTCCGGATTCGTCGTTGATTCACCCTCTCCATTAATCAACCATCCGTGTGGCAACGCCTCGTTCTGATGCTGTTTAACCCGAATCTTCCCAGACGCAACAACACTCGTAGACATATCCAACACAATCGGATCTTGCCCTTGAATCGGCACGGCACACGCCATCGGATTCGTGGAGAGTCGTCCTTCAACACCACCGTGAGGTGCAACGCACGTCCCACCCCCGTGATCGTTTGCCATGAGCAACCCAATCATTTCCGCATCTGCAGCAAGGCACGCATATCCCCCCAATCTACCCACCTCATTGCACCGTGAAACAGCGATGGAACTAATATCCGTCTGTCTCGCTTTCTGAATTGCCAATTCAACAGCACGCGTCGCGATGACGGGACCGAATCCCCAGTTTCCATCCAACACCGCAATTGAGGCAGATTCGCGCAGCGTCTCTGTCGGCACACCGGGTTGGATTAACCCTGCCTCCAATTCATGGACATATTTTGGGAGATGGATAACGCCGTGTGAGTCGTGTCCGACGCGGTTCGCATCCACCATGGAACGGGTTACGATTTCCGCTTCGGCTGATGGTATGTTTAACTTTTGAAAGACGTTGAGGCAAATTTCGGTGAGTTCTTCTGCTGTTAATATCGGCATTGCGCGGCTCCTTGCATGGGGTGCCGCTATTTTATTGATATATGCTTTCGCTGTCAAGCACAAATTCGGAAGTTTGGGAAGAAACCAATGCTGAAGACCGAGACGTAGCACGGTTTCCTGTGTCGTCAATGAACACCCATTCAGGTTATGCCAAAGGGTCGCTCTTAGCATCGGGTGCTTGGTGTTTCTGAAGGGCTGCATCCTTATACGCAGCAACCAACTCATTTTCAAAGTCAATCCAGACTTGGTGTTTCCGCCAACGCGAGACCGTCGAATCCGTGACCTTGAAGT
>JAJEIE010000009.1 GCA_022827625.1 Candidatus Poribacteria bacterium
GATAATTTGCTGGCAGCATTACCAGTGTGCACTTGAATTCGAAATTTCAGGTTATGCTTACCGGACAGGTGCAGTTCTTGATACGGCATAAAAAGGGAATAATCTTCGTAGAGTGTGTTAACGTACCCGGGTCGGAAACTACCACCAACAGCAACGTTGCCTGATGTCGTGTTGTAAATTTGATTGGTATCCTTCAACGGATCTCCATTTTTCTGGTAAAAGTATGCGTTAACACTCCACTGGTTTCCCTTGAAGTTGTCTACTTCAAACTTGACATGTATCCGCATGCCTTTGACTGAATCCTGATACTGATTGTGATCCACCCATACCTTTTGAACACGAGGTTGGGCGGATAATCCATTCGGAGCGTCATTTGGATTCAGGAGGGACAGTATTGTTCGTTGGGGAAATTCGCCGTAGTGCCTTGGATGCTGAATTCTGGTGCCAACTATTCGCCAGTATTGTTCAAGGAATTCCTTTACTTTTTCTTGGGCATCTGCGAAAACTTCATTCCATCCTACAAACCGGCGAGTGCTATCAGGATGTGAGTTAATAGAGCGAACCAAACTGTTTGTAAACCAACCCCCATTCGTCGAATCTCCCCAAGAGTACTCATTCTCAGTTGCGCTAGTCACATGCAGAAAACCGGTGTGCTCAACAAACAGTTGTCTATAGACTTTCCCCGCTTTGTAATCCACAGCAGCACTCGTTCCCAAAAACCCCATTGGAATCTTAATACTACTGTCAACACCACAGGTGTCTGTTATGAGTATTTTTAAACGAGATCCCCAAGCCTCTGAAGTTTTTAGTGTATCAACAAGATCCTTCCGATAGAGTTTCGCCCCCGTGAGGTCGAAATAAGTCCCACCCTCCGGAGCTTGTGGGTTTCTTGCACCATGTCCACAGTAGTAGATAAAGATTACATCATTAGAGGCGGGTGTAAGTTCTCTGACCCACGTGAGAATGCGTTGCGGATTTGGCCACTCCTTGCGATTATTGGAGTTTGATCGCAAAGTTGTTAGGTTTAATTCACAGACATCTTTATTTTCTACCGCTCGTAGCAGCTGGCGAATCCATCTCGCACTTTGCTGATATTGCTTAAAGTTTGCGGGGTCGCCATCCATGATTACCAGTAACGCGTGAATCGTCGGTTTGGCAGCTGTGGCTGTCGGTGTAAAGACCACTTCCGAACTCAACAGCACTATTATTAGCACTATAAATACAGAGAACCTTTTTATAACTTTCATACCTCAAGTCTCCTTTTGATATTCTCTTCGATTCTGACTTATAACTTCACAAACCGTGTCAAAATACCTTACTATATTCTCTATGTCAACAATGAGATGAGTCTCCGGGATCTCATTGAGTTTTCTGGGGAAGTTCGCGAGCCTGAGGTGTCTGGCTTTTCTGAGCAGTCTCCAGATCTTCAAGGAGCTTTTCTCGCTCCTCGTCAGAGAAGGCCACTGGATAATTCTCTACGTCCTTAAATCCGGCATGCTTGAATAACTCTTCTTTTAACTTATTGCCGGTTTTCTCCACAAGCTCATCCCATTCTAAGAAGGTCCGGCGTTCACCGTTATCAGGCACCTGCGATGGGAAATCCTCGCGCCTACGGATTTCATAAATCGACTCAATCAAAGCACGTGTGAACCATCCACCATCAGAACCATCTCCGAATGACAGTTCATTTTCGGATTTACTCACGAGATACAGAAAACCTTCGTGTTCAAGAAAGAGGTTATAGAATGATGTCTGCGGGTAGGGAAGTCCGAACCGTGGAATTTGAACGACTGGGCCAAGACGATACGTGTCAATGATAAGCATTCGCAAACGACTTTTCTTCGCATTCTCGCCCTCTATTACCTTTTCAAGTTGCTTGATGAGGTCGCCTTGATCTTCAGCATTGGGTTCGGTCTCATTTGCACTATAATAGATGCAAATCGTGTCATTATTATCGGGCTGAAGTGCCTCTGCCCACGCTGTAATATTATCCCGCGTGAGACTGTTTTCGGAGCTGCGCAACGTCTGTATATGGAGGTTGCAGATTCCAAGAGTTTCTGCTTCCCTAAAAAGTCCACGAATCCGGGTGTGATTTATTGTTGCGATAGATCGATTGCCAGCATCAGCAATATCATTAATCACTAATAGTGCGTGCACTGTCAAAGTGAGCGTTGGGAAGTCGCCGAGGACGGTTGGGGTTTGACTTTTCTTAATATTGGCAATATTCATAGATGCTCTCAATTCATCAGAAAAGACATCCGAATTTTTACTGTACGACTCTTGGGTGACGGCTTGGGTTGTTTTCAAAATGTCCTTCCATGTGACAGGATTATCCCCATTGGTAGGTGCCGCGTAGATTGCGTGTATCAACGCTTGTGTAAACCACCCGCCGTTTGCATCCCCAAAAGCGAATTCAGATTCAGATTTACTGGTAAGATTCAGAAATCCTTTATGTTCAACGAACAAACTTTCAAGGACTGACTCAGACGGATCCGTATTGATGAATCCACTTCCGTTCTCAGTTATTTCGATAATATGAAAATCTGTGTCCGTGATGAAGATTTTTAAGCGACCCGTCATTTTATCAAGTTTACTAACAACTTCCTCTTGATTGAGAAAGTCGTCAACTGCACTATAATAAACGAAAACGACATCGTTGCCCCCAGGGCGAACGTTCTCCAGCCAGTCTTTTGTCTGTTCGGAAGCCGGTGTACTATTGTCCATAACAGAGCCAACACGGACCTCCTCAAGGGTGCAGATGTCCTGAGTAGCGACCGTTCGTAATAATTTGACAACCCGATCCATATTCTTGGCATACTCTGGAATGTTCGTATCGCTACCTATCAGCAAGGCGTGGATCGTTTGTGCTGCGGTAGGAAGGGTAAACACCATTGTGGAACTTAATAGCAACGTTATCAACGGAAAAAGATGGAACTGTCTAAATGCTCTCATGAGATGAAATCTCCTTTGTGTGTTTGTATGTACAGCAATTACGCGCTGCTGTAAAGACGCAATTACTTGGATCCTTGTGTCTCGGCAGAGATATATTACCTAAGTCGCTTTGGGAGTTCACCGTAGTACTTCGGTGTCTGGCTCGTAATGCCCCTTTGTCGCAGATCCGCTTTCCTTTCGGGGGAAAGACGTGGATAGAGGGCATCAAATAACCCCATTGTCTTTCTTTGGGTTGCGTGAAAAATTTCCTGCCAAGACACAAAATTATCGTTATTGTCATCTGGATACGCGTAGATCGTCTGAATCAACGACGTGGTGAAATAGCCTCCACCACCGTAGGTGCGCTGAGGCCTCGGAACCACTACCCATGCATATTCGCCTTCGGTTGCGGCTGACAGATGCAAGAACCCCTTATGTTCAACAAACAAATTCTTTAATGCCGATTCAAGTGTTGGACTCAGCGACGGCGGATCTATTTCAACGGTGTTACTACAAGAATCTGTAATAAGAATTTTTAAGCGACAAGCTTGTGCCTCCATCATCCTGACTAGTTCATCTCGATAAAGAATACCACCCTGCAGGGCGATGAAAGTTCTGTTATTTCGCATTCCACCGTGCCCCGCAAAATAAACGAAAAACACATCCTTGCTGCTGTCCAGTCGCACATCCTTTATCCAACGCTCCACCCGGTTCGGAGTCGCCCTATCTTCTGTGCTTTTCAAAACACGTTTCTCAACGCGGCAGACATCCCTACGCTCAATATCTCGTAGTAAATTCTCAATCTGTCTCATACTTCCGGCAACACCGGGACCGATACTTGCATCGCTATCCATAATTACCAACAGTGCATGAATGGTTTGTGCATCTGCAGCAGGGATTAACGCCAGAGTCAGTATTAACAGAAATATCCATACTTTCAATTCTCGCTGCCATCGAACAACTCTCATGATATGACTTCTCCTTTTTGTGCCTGCTACATTAAGGTAGAGGCATTTGAAACTACCTATCTTTTGCCGCCATCTGGGAGGTCTAAAATATCAACCCTCATCTGCCTATCGGTAGAATCGATCGGGTAATTCACCAAAGTACTTTGGACGCTGGCTTTTTTGCCCCACTTCATCTAACGTTTCTTTGATGCTTTGAGGAAATTCAGGCGAGTCTATGAAAGCCTTAAAGTACGCACGTGTTTTCTTCTGTGTGTTCTCAAAGACTTCCTTCCAAGACACGAAACCGTCGTCGTCTAAACCTTCTATATACAGCATTACATCAACAAACGCGCGTGTGAATATACCACCTTCTGAATTTCCGAGGGCATATTCCCCGTCAACTGCTGCTGTAACATCCAGAAAACCTTTATGTTCTAAAAATAGATTCACGTATGCCTTTTTCAGTGTATTGATGTAAGGCAGGCGGATTGGAACACCAAAGCTGCACGCATCAGTGGCTAAAATTTTTAATCGACACGGAACGCGACCTATAGCGTTGGCAAGCTCTTTCCGATTAAATTTTCTAGTAGGCAAACTTAGATAGAATTCTCTTGTACTGCTATCTACTCCCCCATGTCCACTGAAGTAAACGAAAATGACATCATCTCTAGCGGCATTAACATTCCGGACCCACTCTAAGATATTATCCCTTGACATGTATTCAGGACTGTTCTCATTAACATTGCTCTTCAATTCAGATAATTCAACTGGAATTCTGGCTTCTCTCTCAATATCTCTGAACACCCTTTCCATCTTATCTTTACTGGCATTATGTTGTGGGGCATTTAAGGGGTTAGCGTCATCAATAATCAACAAGGCATAAATTGTCTGTGCGTCTGCGGTAGACGTGAACACCATCGCAGTCCCCAGCACCATTAGCACCAAAAATAGGGACAGTTCTCTCATAACTCTCATAACTAAAATCTCCTGAGGGTGTGAACCAAATAATGATGCAAGAATTAGCAGGATCCCTCTGAATCTCGCTGCATCATATTTCAACTGTGAGCATGATAACAGTTATGACGAAAATCGCCAATAAAAAATCAGTATGAAGATTAACTAATTGAGGGTGTTTCATAAATAACGTGAGTTTGATAATACTTAGGATGGACACATTTTCTCTTAAAGTCCCCTGATAAGGGGAATTTAGGTTTAGGGGGTTAAGTCACTAAAATTGGCACTTTTTTTGACCGATTTGCCCTATCCTAACTTCTAATACTTTATTTTCAAGTTCACGTTTTAAAAAATATATAAGTCTTAAAAAATATATAAGTCTAAGTCAAATTTTTCGCAAAATTTTTGTCCGCGTCATTCATGATTCAGCAAATTAATAAGATAGCAAGAAATAGATGAATAAAAACACAATAGTAAAATTAAACTATTGTTTTATCCAGTCCAAATTTATAGTATCCGCTTTGATTTGTAGGGACAAGGTTACCTCGCCCCTACGACGAATATTATCATGTCTATTGTGGAGGAGACGGTTAGGAAATCGTCACTACCGACAGTCCTACGTCGTGTTATTCTCCAACGAATACGCACGATTGCCACCCGGACCACCACCAATCGCCCATGTGCCACGGAACAACGATTGTCGTTTCGGCGGCATCGTCTCGATGATCTCATGGCTCAGGTTCAACCGATGCCACTGTGCCCAGATGGAGTTGTAACAATTAAAGACAGCGCATCGTGGGTTCAACGGATTCGTCCAATCGTTCGCCGCATGCACAAGACTTTCAGTGAAGATAACAACGGAACCCGGCGGGCAGCTATAGTCATCCATCACCTCGCGCATATTCGCCTCCCACGGTGATTCACTGATGTTTGGACGATACTTGTCGGGACCGCCGTAATTGAAATGTGCCTTATGTGAACCGCTGAGAAAAGAGGTAGCACCTTGACCCGATTTAACCTCTTCAAGTTCCCAGACGACGCGTGTCAACCCCGCAAAAATCTTTTCACCGGCGACCTGATACCGCATCGCGTTTGCCTGCTGCGGTGGACGCACAACGTGCGGCAGACCGTTATCGCCACGTTCCGACACACCCCAACCCGGGGGTCTCACAGTCGTAAAAGACCCTTCACACCGAAATCCATAGCAGTCGTCGTGTACAAACGGATCTTCAGACAAAATCTCGTTCAGGACGCCAACAATCGCCGGATGGTCAAGTAAGGTCTGCAAGGCTCCCTGATAACTCTGTCTCGCACCCGCATAAACCTCTGCTTTCATCTCTTCGATCTCTGATTCCGACAATACCGAGGGGATCAGAATCCAACCCCGCAGATCAAAGAAAAACTTCTGCTCCGGTGTCATCGGGACTACAGTTTGATTTGACATTTTTTCCTCCGTAAAAGTAGTACGCACGCTCCGCCATGCCTACTACGTTACAGTGCCTGTTTCAATCCAGGCAAGAAATAATTCTCAACGACAACCTCCCAACTCATCCGAGAAGCGATGTCGTAGCCTTCTCGAAGCATATCCTCCACATCGCGAGGTTTACGGGGCAGGCGTCCGAGGAGTTTCGCAGCAATATCCCGACTATTTTCCAACTCAATCGCATTCCGCTCCGTCAAACCGATGTGAAGCACATCTTCTAATGATTTCGGTGGTATCCGGAGCTCCGTATAGTCGGCAATAACGACATTCGGTACCTCTTTTCCATCAGTCGCGCGGTGAATAAAACCACAGCATCCACAGACGTTACTCACAACACAGATCGCACCGAAACTCAACGGCTCCACCTGTGCGATCCCAAAAGGTTCATAAATGGATTGTCCAAATTCCGCATCGCTTCCCTTGCGAATGTCCATGAACTCCATCTCTACAGGCATCCGCTTCCCGCAAGCCTCTTGGCTCCATCCGAACTGATTCACAAAAACCACTTTAATCGCCTTAGACCGCAGATTGAAGGCAGAAACGCCGTTGTTTAACTCCACCTCAGCACCCACGAGATCTGGATAGCCAATCTTGTGATAGACGGGCCAACCATATTCCTGCTCCATTTCATGAATAGTTTCATACGGACGACCCGTCGCAATTTCTGTAGAAAGAACGAACAACACAGCCGTTTTATCGTTGGAAGCGAGAAGAGAATCGAGATGTGTTAAAACCTGTAAATCACGCCATAAGCCTTTACTTTTAACCAAACGCGTTACATGCGTAAAGACGTAATCCGGACGGTAGTCAAGCAGTGTAGTCGCATACTTTTGAAGGAGTGATTTTGATTTCAACTTCTCCTGCAGGCTCACCTTAAATGCAGGGATACCGTTGTAAACGAGGTTAATTGGAAAATTCTCAAACGGCTTTGCCAAAAATCGGAGCTCATCTACAACGAGATCCCCGACCGCAAAGATAGCATCACAGAGATGTGCTTTATCAATCAACGCATGCTTGAAATACCAAAACGGATCGTCAAAAACATCACCCACCGACTGCTCCTGTACCTTCGCCTGTTTTAAAACGTTGTAGAAACGGACATCGTGCCCGGGGTGTCCCTCAACAATAGGACGGATCGTTGCCACCTCGTGGGCGTAAAAGACGGTACGTACGTTTTGCGCACTTTCATCGTTCTGCCGCTCAATAAGCGTTTTGAGTGCAAGCGGCATCCCCATAAATTCATGGGAAATCACGAACACCGGTGTCTCTGTCTGTCTGCCGATCAGCGTCCGTAGCGCATAATACGCCGGTTCAGCAAGTCGGACATACTCCTCGAATTCCCATTCGTTTTCATAACGACTCGATTCAAGGTGAAAATGTTCATAGAGCTCCCACTTGAATCGACTCGTCAAATCTTCATTGCTGCTTGATACATTCACCAAGATAACGTCTGTGAGGATGGTAACTTTTTTATTTTTATCCTCAAAACGCCGTTGTCCGTAGACAAGTTCGACGTGATACGTCTGCTCAATCCCACTGAGAGCATCGGCGTGTGGTGTGTCTTTTATCCCATCGCTTGCGCGATACAGTATAGTGTCCAATGCGCCTAAATCCGCGCCTGGAAAGAGCGGACCAACGAGAAACGTACGCTCAACGGCTGCATTGTAACTTTGGGTTGTCAACAACCCTTCCAAAACCGCCCCAATGCCTCCCATTTTCTGGATGGCTTCGTGTGTGGCGTGAACAACAATACTCAAATTTTTACCTCACTTCTTGTCTTTTTTATAGGAATTTGCGTTTATTACTTAAGACTCCAATTCAGAAATTATAATAATTTTAAAATTACCATGTGTCGTAATAAGTTGTCAAGATATTTCAATTTGTATCAGCACTATCACCAACAATGCGCGCCTCAATGCAATTCGCAATCTTCTTGCTGGTGCGATCTGAGTTTTTTGTCCTTGACAACACCACCAAAAGCAACTATAATATAATAGTCGTCGGTTGTCAGTCGTCAGTTATCAGTTAAGAGCTTTAGATGTAACAATTGACCACTTCCTTGCGTCCCTCAAGTTTAGGAAACTTGTTACAAACCGTTCTTAACCGACAACCGATAACTGATAACCCATAACTATTTAATAACCTTTTGGAGGTAAAAATGTTAGATAATATCGGACATATTGCTGGTGCCATCTGGCACTATCTTGAGGAAAATAACGAAGCCACTGTTACAAAAATAACCCGAGAAATCGGCGAAACCGAACGTTCAGTGCTTATGGGGGTCGGCTGGCTCGCCCGCGAAGGAAAATTAAATTTCAACCAACGCAAACAAGGCACTTACATCACACTCAAAACACAACAATCAGACGCAGATGTTGGATAGATTTCGGAAGGAGCACGGAATTAAATGAAACCACTCCGTCAATTAACAGTGGTCCCGACCTTACCGCCGAATCTCGAACCACTGCGTGAGCTCGCTTTAAATTTATGGTGGACTTGGGATCGTGAAGCCCTCGATCTCTTCCGCCATCTTGACGCTGAACTGTGGGAAAAAACTTACCACAACCCAGTCGCAATGCTTGGACAGATTTCCCAAGAAAAGTTGGATGAGGCATCAAAAAATAGCATGTTTCTTGCCCGCTTTGAGGTCATCCACAGGAAATTCAAAGAATACCACCAAACATCTTCATGGTTTGAAACAAATTACAACGATGATACGCTCGACACCCTGAAAATTGCCTACTTTTCTATGGAATATGGGTTAACAGAGTGTATGCCGCTCTATTCGGGGGGCTTAGGGGTCTTAGCGGGCGACCATCTGAAATCCACAAGTTACCTCGGTCTACCTTTCGTTGCAGTCGGTCTCCTCTATCAACACGGCTACTTCCGGCAAACGCTAACCGCAGACGGATGGCAGATGGCGGATTACCCAACAAATGACTTCTATAATATGCCGATCCAACCGGAGAAACGCGCTGATGGTAGCCCGTTATTAATAGAAGTCTCATATCCAGAGGGAACAGGCTTCGCCAAAGTTTGGCGTGCCCAGGTCGGGCGCATCTCTTTATACCTCCTCGATACCAACATCCCAGAAAATCAGAGTGAGGAACTACGGAATGTTACTGACTACCTATATGGCGGGGATGAGCGGCTTCGTATCAAACAGGAAATTCTGCTCGGGATCGGGGGATACCGTGCTTTAACCGAACTCGGTATCCAACCCACCGTCTGCCACATGAATGAAGGCCACGCAGCGTTTCTCGCAATTGAACGCATCCGCCAACTGATGCAGAACACCGGCATCCGTTTTGAAGAAGCTTGTGAAGCCACGAAAGCCGGAAATATCTTCACAACACACACCCCTGTCCCTGCTGGCATTGACTGGTTTCCACCCGATTTGGTGAATTACTATTTCAGCAACTATTACGACGAACTCGGTGTTTCCGCTGAAACCTTTCTCGGTCTCGGTAGAGCCAATCCAACCAATACCAACAGCGAATTCAGCCCCGCACTCCTCGCACTCAGGTTGTCAGCAATGCGCAACGGCGTGAGTCAATTACATGGCCACGTCTCCCGTGATATGTGGAAAAACCTTTGGCAAGGTATCCCTGTTCACGAAATACCGATTAGTGCCATCACTAACGGAATCCACACGCGTTCCTGGGTCTCCAACGATATGCAAGGGCTCTTCGACAGATATCTCGGCCCCCATTGGATTGTTGAACTGACCAATCAAGCCGTCTGGACGCAGATCTCGCAAATCCCGGATCCCGAATTGTGGCGTATACACGAGCGTCGCCGCGAACGCCTTATCACGTTTGCACGCCAACGGCAAGAACAAAAACAGGCACTCGGCGGCACGATTTTTAGTCGAACCCAAGAAACTGACAGTACAGCGATTAAAGTTCTCAATTCTGCTGCGTTGACCATCGGATTTGCACGCCGATTTGCAACCTACAAGCGGGCAACGTTACTCTTCCAAGATGTCGACCGGCTTGATAAAATTCTCAATCACCCTGAACGTCCTGTACAACTCATCTTCGCGGGGAAGGCACACCCTCACGATTATGAAGGGAAACTGCTCATCCAACGCATTGCACGTATCGCAGCAGAACCCCGTTTTTATCACAAAATCGTCTTCATTGAGAACTACGACATCTGTGTCGGACGCTACCTCGTTGAAGGGGTTGACATCTGGCTAAACAACCCGCTACGTCCCAACGAAGCAAGCGGTACGAGCGGTATGAAAGCCGCAGCAAACGGTGCACTCAACCTGAGTATCGCAGATGGGTGGTGGGCAGAAGCAAACCACTTAGGCGGTGGATGGACAATCAGTACGGGAACGGCTTCAGACGATGCAAAATCCAGCGACGAGGTGCACGCCAACGCTATTTACGAACTCCTTGAGAAAGAGATTGTGCCCCTCTTCTATGAGCGGAGTGTCGTTGATGATGTCCCTTATAAGTGGGTCGCACGCATGAAAACCGCAATGCAGAATCTCGCACCCATCTTCAACACCAAACGGATGGTAACCGAGTACGCCGAGCAGCTCTATTTTCCGACACACCAGAGATGGCTAAAACTCAATGAAAACGAAGCGAAACGTAGTATCGCCTTAGCGCACTGGAAGAGCCATATTCAGGACCATTGGGGGAATCTCTGGATTGAGGAAAAAGCGGCTAATGGAACATCTGCCACAGTTCAAAATCTTGAATTGGGTGTGGGTGAATCTACAACAGTGCAGGCAGTTGTCCACACTGATGTCCTATTCCCACACGAACTTGCCGTTCAAATTTATCACGGCGTGTTAGATACCACCGGCGAAATTCACAACGGCAACGCGACACCAATGGAATATAAGGCGGATCTCGGAGGCGGTGCCTACCTCTTTGAAGGAACGCTTACCTTAAAGCAGACCGGATTGCATGGTTACACTGTGCGCGTCTTACCTTATCATGAGGATTTGGAATCCCTCTCTGAACTCGGTCTCATAACATGGGCATAATTTTTAACTATTGCTTCTGAGCTGCCCTTCCGTTGTCAGGGCAGAGCTCCAATTGTTAAAAAACCTTTCATAACCTAAAGCAGGTTCTTTAACTATTTTAGATCGCTGCGGACATAGGACGCAATGACCAGACATAATCGTAAAAAAATGGACAGAATAGCAGAAATTGCGCGTGAAACAGCAGAAACCCAAATCCAACTGCGCCTGAACCTCGACGGAACGGGCATCTCTACTATTAGCACAGGTGTTGGATTCCTCGATCACATGTTGGAACTCTTCGCCAAGCACGGGTTCTTCGACTTGGAGATCGAAGCGAAGGGAGACCTACACGTGGATGCACACCACACTACCGAAGATGTCGGTATCTGTTTAGGACAAGCCATCCAAAAAGCCGTCCTCGACAAAGCAGGCATGCGCCGTTTCGGCAGCTTCACCGTTCCAATGTATGAATCCCTCGCCAAAGTAGACCTTGATGTCTGCGGTCGTCCTTATTTACATTATGAGGCACCGCTTCGGGACGCGAAGGTCGGTGATTTCGATGTTGAACTCACAGAGGAATTTTTTCACGGGTTCGTGAACCACAGCGGCACAACGTTACATATCAACGTCCCTTACGGCACAAACCAACACCATATCATTGAAGCCATTTTCAAAGCCGTCGCGAAAGCCTTGCACATCGCCACACGTCTCGATGCCCACATCACCGGAGTGCTATCTACTAAAGGGAGTTTATAGTTATCGGTTATCGGCTATCAGTTAACTCACCAACAACTAACAACCAAATTAAGGAGAACGCTTATGAGTAATGGGAACGTTATCTCAGTGATACTCGGTGGCGGTCGTGGCACACGTCTCTTTCCACTCACCCGAGACCGCGCGAAACCCAGTGTCCCCATCGCAGGCAAATTTCGACTCGTAGATATACCAATCAGCAACTGTCTTCACTCCGGCTTTGACCGCATCTTCGTCCTGACCCAATTCAACTCCGTCTCACTGAATCGACATATCGCACGCGCTTACAGATTTGATAGCTACCGACGCGGGTTCGTCCAAATCCTTGCAGCACAACAGACCTTGGCAGGTGAAGAGTGGTACCAAGGAACAGCAGACGCTGTTAAACACAACCAACCCTATATTCTCAACCCACGGTTCGCAGATGATTACGTCCTGATTCTCGCCGGTGACCATCTCTACCGAATGGACTATCGCAAAATGCTACAAGTCCACACCGAATCCAACGCCGCCATCACCGTCTCTGTTATTCCCGTTAAAAAAGAGGAGACAAATGGACTCGGTATTCTTCAAGCGGACGCAAATGGACGGATTGTTAATTTCGTCGAGAAACCGCAAACTGAGGAAGAACTGCTGCCCCTACGCGTTGAACCTGATGTCTTTACGTCGCGAGGTATCAAACCCCACGGTAGGGAATACATCGCCTCAATGGGTATCTACATTTTTAATAGTGAGGTCCTCCAAAACGCTTTGCAAGATGACACAAATGTCGACTTCGGCAAAGACATTATCCCCAAGAGTATTCAGACACTTCCTGTCTCCGCCTATTTTTTTGATGGCTACTGGGAGGACATCGGGACGATTCGTTCGTTTTATCACGCGAACATAGCACTTACTGACCCCGCACCCGCTTTCAATTTCTACGATGAGCAAGCCCCTATCTACACCAACCGCCGCCACTTACCCAGCACAAAAGTCAACAGCAGCAGCGTCCGTTCCTCAATTCTTGCCGAGGGTTCTATCATCGACGATTCTGAACTCGATAGAACGATTGTCGGCATCCGAAGTATTATCTCCGGTGGTAGCCGCGTTTACCAATCCGTACTCATGGGCGCCGACTATTACGAATCAGAGAAATTGCGAACGGAAAACGCGCAGTCAGGCATTCCGTATGTCGGTATTGGACGCAATTGTCTGATTCAAAATGCAATCATTGACAAAAACGCGCGAATCGGTGATAATTCCGTACTCGTCAATCGAGATGGACTTGACAACTATGATGGCGAAAACTACTACATCCGAGACGGCATCGTGATTGTGCCAAAGGACGCAACGATACCACCTGAAACGGTTGTCTAACAGTAGGAGGTATACGTCGCTATGCCGTAACCTAATTTCACAAGGAGAATTTCTGATGCATAGAGTATTAACACTTCTAACCATAAGCCTCTCTGCTGTGATACTCTTTATCTCACCACACGCCACAGCACTGGATACAGATGGACTCGTTGGTGCCTGGCTGTTCGATGAAGGTAAAGGGGAAGCCGTTACAGATTCTTCTGATAATGGATTGGATGGCAAAATCGCACAAGGAAAGCCGAAATGGGTCGAAGGAAAATTTGATGGTGCTATGGAGTTTGGGGGCGCGGACATGGTGACTGTCGATGATGATAACGCACTCGACCTTGAGAACTTTACACTCGCTGCATGGGTGAATATTCCGAAAATATCCGGCGCATGGCAGATCATCGCTTCTAAAGAGACCCGAAATCCTACGGGTAGGAATTACGGGCTCTTTGGTAATATTAACACCGGTGTCATTCACTACTCCTTCACAACAAACGCCGGTTGGAAATCGTTTGACGCGAAAACCGCCGTCACTGACGGTGATTGGCATCACGTCGCAGGCACTTACGACGGTTCTGACTTCAAACTCTACCTTAACGGAGCGTTGGACGCACAAGTGTCCCCGGGGACGAAACCCGATACCAGTGATAATCTCTTCTTTATCGGCGGCTGCGACATCGGGAACTACTGGATGTCGGGAGCTATTGACGAAGTCGCTCTCTATGACAGACCCCTGAGTGAAAAAGAAATTAGCGAACTCATGGACGATGGAATGTCGGTAGCGTTAGACGTGCAACCCGGCGGGAAACTCGTAACCACGTGGAGTCAAATTAAGGCACACGCAACTCGGTAGATTCCAGGAAGCGTTAAGGAGAATCAACGCATATTATGTCTGAATTAAGACAACAACTCCTCGTGCTGCATCTACACACGCCTGACCTGAACAGTGGCGTTGTCGCGTGGGCAATGTACGATGGCACAGGTCAAAAACGCCATACCACAGGCGACAGCGAGGCACCGCCCTATAACTCGGTTGTCGAAGCCATGCAAGATGGTTGGCGGGTAATTCAGTTTCCACAACAATTTCCTGCCTATCCCGGCATGGAATATCACACTTCATATCTCAGGTTTGAATACATTCTTGAGAAACTGGAGAAAATCTAATGATTGACAAAAAGCATTTACTCACTACGGAACAGATGGCGAACTTCGTCGCAGACGGTTACCTGCGTTTCGACGAATTGATCCCCAAAGAATTGAATAAATCTGCACATGCCGAGATGGAAGAGGGTATTATCGTTCGTGGACGTGGCGGCACGGTTTTAGACGAAGTTTGGGACGACGATTCAGCCGTCGGCAAAGTCTTTCGGCTGCCGGAAGTGAAAGGTATCATCCACAGTCTCGTCGGTAAGAATCCACTCTACGACCATCACGCCGTTCATATCGTCCGTCCGCAGAACGAAATCGGGCAAAGTTGGCACGCCGATGCAATCATTGACCTGCGGATGCATTTTGACATCCAATTCTTCTATTTCTCACACGACACACCGCGCGAAATGGGCGGAACGATGATTTTGCCGGGGAGTCACTATCGCCGCGTCTGTGAAACGGACATCGCGCGTTATCAAAACTTCCTCGGACAGATGCCTGTCGTCTGTAAGGCTGGCACGCTCCTTGTTGTGCATCATGGAATGTGGCACTGCGCACAACCGAATCTGACCGACCGAACGCGCTACATGTTCAAACTCCGCCTTAACCCGACGGTCCGTCAGTGTCAACTCTGGAACACAGACGATCTCAATACCGCGTCTTTCCACGGGATTTTAGGGAGAAATCACAGATGGTATGGGAACGATGTCAGGCTTGAAATCGTTAACCGTATCAAACAGTGGCGTTTCCTTACCGGTGATGATTCATTCGATATTGGCTACTGGCTCTCCCGACTCGAAAACATGCCAGAGAATAGGCAAGCGGCAGCATAGGGTTTCAAACAAAAAAGGCGCGGTCTACAACCGCGCCTACAAAGTCTGCAGAGTCGAAACCTTATCTATCCGCCCCTCGTCTGTTCCCGCCTCTATTTCCCGCTCTGTTTGCCGCTCTTCTCGCGCCAGCACGTCTCCTAACTTCCCGCATGATCTCTTGGCGTTCCGCTGGTGAAGCATTCTTAAGTTTTTCTGCCAACTCCTTCTGGTTTATCCCCAATACCTCAATTTGTTCTTTCATCTCTATCTGCCGCTGTCTGGCATTGGCTTGATTCCTCGCAGTATTATCACCATTATCACCGCCCTCTTTTTCAGAGCCACCTTCACCAGCTTTGCTGCCACCATCCCGTTTTGTTGTGAGAAACTGGAGTGCCTCCGTTTTCAACGTTATCGGCTCGCCATCTTTTTCCAACACGACCTGTTTCGCTTGGATGTCCTTTACCGTTATGTCTCCCAGTTTTTCGCCTATGGTAACAAAATGGTAGCGGTTCGACCGTTTCTCCAACAAGGTCGCCTGTGCGATCATACCGTCCGGGTGCACAGCCGTGCCAACCAGACTATAAGCAGGCTCGTTGTTCGGTGGGGTCCACCCCAGCGGTCGAAAGAGATCGTTATCAACAATCATCTTGTAGAACGCTGCATTCTCCCCAAAGTCAACTGTCGCTCGGTTTTGACGTTGTCGAAACCTATTACGTTGCGTCTCAGCCTGTTCCTTTGCTTTTATCATCTCTTGCATTTTTGCTGAGTCCACCTCTGATTTTTCGACCGAATTCACTTCCGCCTTTGTAGCAATAAACACCGTCTTTGCCTTATCCTGTGCGTGCAGCAATACCCCAAAACCGAGGAGCAAACACACGATACACCCAAGCCCCAACTTTGCAATGACGCTGCGTTGACTACCAGCAACTCTCAATTTCATTTGGTTTCCTCCATCGCGCCTTCCAAGCGGACTTCCCAAAATACTGTTTCTGATTAAGACAATCTCTATTACAAAAAGTTCTATTTCTTTAATTTTATCATATTCTTTGCCGAATGTCAATTATACGCCGCGTTGCCGTCAGCGGCATTCAGCCTCACCAAAAAACATTGACTTTACGGAAAAAATAAGGTAAACTTTATAGCAAGAACTCTGTTTAACAACGATAAGGAACAAATCTATGAAACACCACAGCACCGCTCAAAAATATATCGCATTCGCGTGCAGCTGCGCCTTTATTTTCATTTTAACAAATGGACAGGCAGAGGCAGCCCGGCGTTCCCGTGTCCTCTCAATCGCACTCTTTGCGTCCGGCATGAGTCTCCAATTCGGTAGCAGCATCCTTAAAGCGTCCGCCCAAGACCAGTACGATACCTATCTCAACGCTGCAATCCAAGCAGATATTCAGACGCATAAAGACGCTTTTCTTATTAGGCGAAACGCCAGCACTATCATGTCTGGTGTGGGTCTTGGATGTGTGGGTCTTGCCGTACTCTTCTCAATCTATAACCAGATGAATACACCAGAGTCTGTAGACGGTTCAACCGCCGCAATACAAAACCCGACGAAAACGTACGTTGCAACACCGCGCACAGGTTTAAGCAGCTTTGCAAATCGCTTCTCTCAAAATCCAGGCTTATTATTTCCACGTACTTCGTTTCAACTGCAACCACATTATGACTTTCAAATGCATCGCGCGAGTTTACGGCTCTTGCACCATTTTTAGAACTGATTTTTCAGATTCACGGTAAGGAAAAAGCAATGTCTCTCATCCAACACTTATTTAGCAGCAACACTTTTCTACGGAGTCTCCTGATAGGCGTCGCCCTTCTTCTGTTAAGTGCTTGCACAAACACGGAAGATTTCGCGAACCCGCTTGATCCGGAGAATCTACGTACGGCTGGCGCGCCAGATGGTCTCACACTCTTCGCTGGCGATAAACAGGTCCGGGTCACGTGGAACGACACAGGTCAGGTAGGCGTTAAAGGCTACCGTATCTACAGACGCTCTACAGGTGGAACGGATACGGAATTCACATTAGTCGGTTCTGTTGACGCGCCTGCGAACGAATTCATTGACACCCAAAACCTCGAAAACGATCGCATTGACACATCCGGACGACTCCTCGCCTATGAATATCGTGTCGCGTATGTAGATACCAACGGGGTCGAAACACCAGACCCAACGAACCCACCTACTGAGAACGAAGAACCGCGCCGTATCTGGAAAACAGCACTCGCTACACCCAGTGTCCCGCCACCCGCGCCCACTGTAACACTCGGCGACCCAACCGATCTTACGGTTAAGCTCTTTTGGGACGGTTATGAATTCCCACGCGATTTCTCTATTTTCCGCGTCTACGCTGCACCTGACCCCGGAGATGACAAACCGCTCCGATTCAAACTGATTGCTGAGCCGAAACGCGATAAACTTTACTATTTTGATCACGACTTTGAAAGTGACGGTATCCGCAAAGTCTATCGCATCGCCGGTGTTGACGAGTTCGGCGCAGAGGCAATCACTATAGTTACCGCAGCCGCCCCAAATCTGCCACCCGCACCACCGAAAAATGTCAGAGTTCGTTACTTGCCGCGCTCCCTATTCAATACAAAATACGATGCAGCTATCTCATGGACCCCCAACACCGAACCGGACCTCGCCGGGTACCAACTCTATACCAGAGATGCAGCAGGAAACCTACTCCCGCGACCCGCAGTCGGACGAAAGGATCGCAACTTCACAATCATTGGTGAAGATCCTATCCTCGTCGGTCAGTCACTGGAATTCAAGAAATACTACATCACCGCCTTTGATGATACCCCGGGACCCGATGGACGGCGCGACGAAAGCGCATTAGTAGAAGCAAAACCGTAAAATTGGCAGATGGCAGTCAGGGCGTTCCGCTACCGCTCCACTGTTAGCAGTTGGCAAAGAAATCTCTTTACCAATTGCCAAAAACGCAGTGCCCTAATTGCTAATTACCACTAAAGGATAAACATAATGTCGGCTAAAAACAGAATACGCAATACGCAATACTTCATTTACATGCTCTGTACCCTCTTTCTCATTAGCATCGCACTGCCGGTCTCAGCACAATTACCAACGGTTTCACAGCTGAACACTATCCAGACAGCGGAACCGCTCGGCAAAGGCGGTTCGAGCACCACATTTGGACTCCTACAATATGCTAAAGTCGATCTGCTACCCGATCTCAGCCAAAGGGTAGACATCGGTGGGTTCGAGGAATCGCATCGCGTAACATTTGAGATTGAGACCTTTCTCGTGCCAGTCAGATTCGCTTACGGCTTAAACGACGAACTCGACCTCCTGCTCGGTGGTACATTTTCGACAGGCGGCGTGCGGAAAATCGTCCACGATTTCTACAATACAGCCGCAGAAAACAACACAGATCCAAATGTTAACCGTCGTGTTTATGAACAACCCCTATTTGATGGTATCATTGGACTCAAGTACAATATCAAACCCGATCGGAACGATAACCTTCCAAGTATCTCCGTCGGTGGAGACGTGCAGTTCGGTTTCACAGCCGATGACCGACTCAACTCGGACAACGAATTCCTCGACCACAGCCCAGCCGACGGTTTTCCATTTATGGGGGTCAATACCTATCTGGTCGGCACGCAAAGATTTGGGGACCTCTTTAAAGTCCATGCCGGGGTTGGGGTCTTCTTAACATCAAAGGCCCTGAAAACGACAGACTTTTTTACCCTTAATTGGCAGGTCGGTACTGAAGTTGCTGTTTCAGATAACATGTGGTTCGTAGCCGATTTTTCGCGCGAACTTCCTTATGCAGGCGTGCATGTGACGAACCTCATCGGACTTACACTCCGCTATGAAATTTCAAATACACTTGCCTTCCAACTCGGATTCAACAGCCGTCCCGGATTCCTGTTTAATCTAACTTTCGGTGGTGAGGAGACGCAGGCACTCGAAGGCGAGAATTTGCTATTTTAGACCAAAAATTGGGGATCACCGATGAGAGCAGTCATTCAACGCGTCAAATCCGCCAGTGTTAAAGTAGAAGGCAAACTCGTCTCCGAAATCGGAGCCGGTATCCTTATCTTCCTCGGCGTTGCCCACGAAGATACCGCAACGGAAATAGAATACATCGCCAACAAAGTCGCTAACCTCCGTATCTTCGAGGACGAAGAGGGCAAAATGAATCGTTCCCTTCTCGACACAGGTGGGGCTGCCCTCGTTGTTTCGCAATTCACGCTCTACGGCGATTGTCGCAAAGGACGGAGGCCGAGTTTCATCAAAGCCGCCCGTCCGGAAGTGGCGAACGCACTTTATGAGCAGTTCATTACCGCGCTTGAACAACAGAATATACCGACGCAAGGCGGCACCTTTCAGGCGATGATGGACGTGGAACTCATCAATGACGGTCCCGTCACCATTCTATTGGATAGCGAAAAACAGTTTTGAACCTTCATAGTTACCTACCAATTATTTCTTAAAAGCACTTTCTTCGATCTGACATGTCTATAGGAGAAAATCATGGCTCGTAAAATGCGCCTCGGCTTAGGTCAATTCAACCAACTCAGCGAAGAACGTCTAAAGTTCATCAAACAACTCGGGGTCGAAGATGTACTGCTCAATACGCCACAACTTCCCGGCACAGAACGCTGGGAATTCATGGACATCCTCCAACTCCGCACAGAGGTAGAAAACGCTGGACTCCGATTGGCAGCCCTTGAGAACGTCCCTGTCTCCTTCTATGACGAAGCCATGCTCGGATTGCCGCGCCGCGACGCACAAATTGAGAACATGGCGACAACAATCCGTAACATCGGTAAGGCGGGTGTAGAAATCTTCGGGTATCACTGGATGCCCAACGAAGTCTGGCGCACCTCTCGAACCACTCCCGGCAGAGGCGGTGCTGCCGTTACCAGTTTCGATATGGAACAGGTAAAAGACGCGCCCCTAACGCACGGACGCGTTTTCACTGAAGCGGAAATGTGGGAAAATTACGAGTATTATATGAACGCAATTCTACCGGTTGCGGAGGAGGCAGGCGTCAAACTCGCCCTCCATCCAGACGATCCGCCCGTCGAATCCCTTGCGGGTGTCCCGCGTCTCTTCCGCAACTTTGACGGTTTCAAACGTGCGATGGAAACCGCTGACAGCCCCATACACGGACTCGACTTCTGCGTCGGTTCTTGGTCTGAAATGGGACCGGGTGTCACGGATGCGATCCGTTACTTCGGGGAGCGCGATAAGATTTTCTACGTCCATTTCCGAGATGTACAGGGACACGTCCCAAAATTCGCTGAATCCTTTGTAAATGAGGGGAATTGCGATATGTTCGAGGTAATGCGGACACTCAAAGAGGTCGGTTTCACAGGTTTCATGATTACCGACCACGTTCCGCACGTCGTTGATGACACAGGTTGGGGACATCGGGGTCGCGCCTACGCGATCGGATATATGACAGCGTTTCTTGAAATTTTAATGGCGACATAGCAAATATGAAACAATCTGAATATATTGATACCATCAAACAAGGCGACTGTATTGAATTGATGTCTGAAATGCCGGAGGAATGCGTTGATCTTATCATAACAGATCCGCCCTTTGCCATCGACTTTAAAGCGACCCGCCACAACTACAACCGAAAAGGGAGTCGCGTCCTTGAAGGGTATAACGAAATTGAAGGCAGCGACTATCTTGCTTTTACGCTTAATTGGCTTTCAGCAGCAACGAGAGTCCTCAAAGATTCTGGTAGTATGTACATCTTTTCGGGTTGGAACTATCTAAAAGACCTTTTGATAGCCATCGACCAATGCCAGCTCACGACAGTCAATCACCTGATTTGGAAATATCAGTTTGGGGTTGTCACGAAGCGTAAGTATGTTACCTCTCACTATCACTGTCTTTTTGTGTGTAAAAATGATAAGAAACGAAAGTTCTATCCCTATCGCCGATTTGATAAGGATGCAAAAACTGAAAATGGCGGGTCTGCACACTACAAAGACAAAGAAGATGTCTGGGAAATCAAGAGAGAATACTGGCAAGGTGCGGTGAAAACGCCAACGAAGCTACCAGCGGAGCTCATTGAGAAAATTCTTGATTATTCCAGCCAAAAAGGCGATGTCATTTTGGACCCGTTTTTGGGTTCTGGACAGGTCGCGGTTGTCAGTAAGATGAAAGAGCGGCATTATATAGGTTTTGAAATTGTACCAGCGTATTATGAGTTTGCCCTTAACCGACTTGAGTCAGGGAAATACTTAATTCAGAAAACAGAAGAAGAACCCGTATGGGACTTATTCAGTAAGGAAGCTTAATTTCATCATGATAAATCAGAAGATAGTTAACACAGTTGAAAAATTGAAAAATGCCTCTCGAAACATACCCAAAGTTTGGGATGGAAGAAAATCTATCCTTGAAATGAAAGAAGGTGGCTCTCGACAGTGGAAGCAGATGGAATGGATGGGTTTCTACTTTGAATTTCTATGTGAAACCCGTTTTGAGGGCATAATTGACATACCCGGTAAGAAATATGGCAATACAACGTTTGACGCATTTCGTGAAATTTCGTGGGATTTTAAGGCTCACGCGGCTAATACAACAAGACATGACGTTGTTACAAATGATGTGGAAGCAATAAAAAACACACTGAGCGATTATGAGTACTACGGAATGATTCTGGCAATCGGTGAAGTAGAGTACAATGACGAAGAAAGAACTTTTAAACAATGGCATGACCAGCTGAAAGAAGGAGTCAGCAAATATGAAACAAACAGGATTAATAGAGGAGCAATGTCAAGACGACGTAAGACAGAGTTTGTTTTATCGGAAATCCACTTTATCTGTCTGAATAGCGAAACGCTAAATCAATGTAGTAGTTTATACCACCAAGGTAGAAACTCCAATGGTAAACCAAGACCACCAAAATTCAACGTAAATATCCAGAAAATTCCCGATTCTGCCCTGGTTACCACTGAAGAGTTCTAAAAAAACAAACATACAGTGAGGTGCCCCCATGCAAAACAGACCTCCAACCATCGGCGAATATCTACTCAGGAAACTGGAAAGCTACGGTATTGAACACATCTTCGGCATCCCCGGCGATTATGTCCTCCGATTCTACAACCTCATCGAGCAGAGTCCAATCCAGCACGTCGGCATGACCCGTGAGGATGCAGCAGGCTATGCAGCGGATGCATACGCCCGCACAAAAGGGATGGGAGCCGTCTGCGTTACTTACTGCGTCGGTGGGTTGTCAACGGTGAACGCTGTGGCGGGTGCCTACGCCGAAAAATCACCCGTTGTCGTTATCAGCGGCGCGCCCGGTATCAAAGAGCGTGGAAAAGACGCACTTCTCCACCATAAAGTCAGGGATTTCCATACACAGCAACGTATCTATGACGAGATAACCGTTGCGACCGCACTCCTCGACGAACCCTTCACCGCTTTCAACGAAATCGATCGCGTGCTTGATGCCGTCTACCGCTATAAACGTCCGGGATACATTGAAATCCCGCGCGATAGGGTAGATGTCCGCGGCACACTCTATCAAGGTCTTTCGACTGGCAAACATATTAGCGACCCGGACGTGTTGGACGCTGCCGTTGAAGACGCGTGCAACTTTATCAACAAGAGCAAAAAACCGGTAATCCTGGCGGGCGTAGAACTCCACAGATTCGGCTATCAAGACAAGTTGATTCAACTGGCGGAAGAGAAACGGATTCCCGTCGTGGCAACGCTCCTCGGGAAATCCGTGATACCCGAATCGCATCCACTCTACTTAGGGATTTATGAAGGCGCAATGGGCAAAAAGGAAGTTAGAGAATTTGTAGAAGATTCGGATTGCGTGATCATCCTCGGTGCCTTCATGACCGACGTGAACCTCGGAATCTACACCGCAAACCTCGACCGCGCCCGTTCCATCTATGCCACTTCTGAGAAAATCACTGTCCGTTACCACACCTACGAAGATGTAATGTTTGACGATTTCATTGACGGTATCAATTCCGCCAAACTCCGAAAACGCAGGAAACCCAACCTAAACCGGGCATCCCGAGACGCAGAACCGTTTGCAGTTGAACCCAAAGCACCGCTAACAGTCAGCCGCCTCTTTCAGCACGTCAACGAATTTATCAGCGATGAACTGACAGTGATTGCCGATGTCGGAGACAGTCTCTTCGGAGCCGTAGAACTGGAAATACATCAACACACCAACTTTATCAGTCCCGCTTACTACACCTCAATGGGTTTTGCAGTACCAGCATCCGTTGGTGCACAATTCAGTATGCCAGATACCCGGTGTCTTGTTATCGTCGGAGACGGTGCTTTCCAGATGACAGGGACCGAACTCTCAACGGTTGTACGCCACGGATTCAATCCGATTATCCTTGTTTTAAACAACCACGGATACGGCACCGAGCGGCACCTTCTTGAGGGACCCTTTAATGATATAGGGTGCTGGAACTACAGCGGCATACCAACGCTCTTCGGAACAGGGCGCGGGTTCCACGTCCGAACGGAAGGCGAATTTGACGAAGCCATTAAAGCCGCGCTTGCCGAAACCCGACACTTTACGCTGATTGAAGCAGAGCTTGAAAAGTTGGACACCTCGCCAGCACTCGCCCGATTAGCAGAACGGATGTCTGACGAAATCTAACTGAAAACCCTTACAGCGCGGCAATCTTCTCACGCAAGAAACCTGTACAAAAAGGCACTTGCTCCTCCGAGAGTCCGTGCAACACCACAGCACCATCATAGCCGCTCTCTTTCAGCAAACCGAGGTATTGTTCGTAGTCCAGCAACCCTGTTCCAGCGGCAAGATGGCCCGCTTGACCGTCGCGATCCAAGTCTTTCGCGTGCGCAAGCGCGATATCGTTACCAAGCAATTCAAACGCTTCGTCAAGGATCTCGCGCATTTTCGGGAGTTCGCCTTCGTGGAAGATGTTCGCACCGTCCATACACACTTTCAGATACGGCGATTGCATCTCATCAAGCAGACGACGCGCTTTCTGCGCTGAATCAATCACGTTCGCGACTTCCGGTTCAAACGCGAGTGTCACGTCGTATGCCTCGGCGATCTCTAACGCCTGCCGCATCGATGTAACCAAATCCCGCCACGCCGATGCCGAATTGTTATCAGGATGTGCGCGCCACATACTGTCCGGGTCACGTGAGCCGGTGCAGATCGTGATTACCGATGTCCCCATCGGGGCACACTGCTCAGCGACAGAACGGAGCATCCGCAATCCGGCGTGACGTTTCTCAACATCAGGATCAATCATATTATAAGTCCCGCCAAGCGCCGAGATCGTAATCTGTCGGTCATCCAACGCCTTGCGGACTTCCGCAAGCGACAGTCCTCCAGGTACATGATATTGTAAATGACGAACATCGTGTGCCACAATAGCATCCAACGTTTCGTCGAGCGTTTCCCGCCGAATCGTCCCTACCATTAGTCCAACGTGCATAAACTTCTCCTATTAAATGATGAATCGTCGTGGGTTCAGTCTGAAGAATAAAAAACACGATGATTATACAACACAAAAGATTGAATGGCAAGAAAAATGAAGGACAGAGATATTCAATTCTCCGACCATTTCGCGTGTGGACTTGCGGGACAATGTATTACATTCTTATTCGGGATATAGCGCGCCCCGAACAAGTTCGGGCATCCATCAAGAGGAATCCTTTATAGGTAAACTTATTTCTTAAAACTAAACGATCCTGCCAATTTTGGACGCTATCTTGACAACGTTAATAGGTTCATGCTACTATACTCCACATTCAACACAAACACCACACCTCCTATAAAAAAGGATGAAAGGAAAATCATGTCAAGAATACCAATTGGTTTAGAACTGTTTTCTGTCCGAAATGAGTTGGCTGAAGATGTCCGCGGCACGATAAAAGCCGTCGCTGAAATGGGATACGAAGGCGTTGAATTCGCAGGTCCACCGCGACATCCAGCACAAGAGTTAAAAGGCTATCTTGACGAGTTCGGTTTAGTCTGTTGCGGTTGGCACACGCCGTTTAACCTCGTCCAAGAGGACACCCTCGACGCAACGATTGAATTCAACAAAATCTTGGAAAACCCTTATGTCATCGTCCCAGGTATCCCCGGCGAACTCCGTCAATCGCGCGCTGACTGGCTGAAGTTAGCAGACATTTTCAACGGCATCGCCGATAAACTCGCCGCACACGACATGGTAACAGGTTATCACAACCACCACGTCGAATTTACACCCCTTGATGGCGAAATACCGTGGGATACCTTCTTCGGCAACACAAACGAAGGCGTTGTGATGCAGCTGGATATGGGCAACGCCCTATCTGGGGGTGCCGATCTCGTCGGCATTCTGGAGAGATACCCAGGCCGCTCCGGCACCGTCCATCTCAAACCCTACAACGAGTCGCTCGGTGAGGCGGATAGGCACGCAGGTTTCCGTCCAATCATTGGTGAGGATAGCGTGCCGTGGGATGACATCTTCCGGGTCTGTGAAACCACGGGTGGCACAAAATGGTATATCGTTGAATATGAAAGCGATGCCTTCCCACCGCTTGAGGCTGTTGAACGCTGCCTGAAGGCACTAAAGGGGATGGGGAAATAGTTTTCCGAAATTTCAGATTCTCGGTGCCCCGGATCCGCTGTAGGAGGCGGGGAATGCCACACGGCATTCATACCGTTGATTCTTTCCTAATCCCGACGCTTCCACCAAAATCGACTATAGCTGGAGTAGACTTATGAAAACTTACCGCGCAAGCACGCTCCCTTTTTCACAATTCTCTTTGACGGAGTTCGTGGGTGAACTCCGTCAAGCAGGTGTATCTACTGTTGAACTCGCCCAAGTCCATTATTCGGACGTGGAAGCCGAAACGATCGCCACACTTCGAGACGAGACTGGACTCCGTTTCACATCTATGCTGAGCACAGTCGGAGTTGACGCGCCAGACGGGCTTGAAGCACTAATTGAAATTCTCGACACTGCCCAGAGACTTTCGATCTCAACAGTCAGCATCGCGAGTGGTGGCAATGAAACCGCTACCGCTCGCGAGATTGAAACAATTGTCGGTCATCTCAAAACAGTCACCGCAGAGGCAGCGGCTCGCAATCTGAGCCTTATCCTCTACGCCCACGAGGGGAGTCTCGCCTACAACCTCGAACGCACGCAGCACATTCTCACTGCAATCCCCTCTGAGACTTTAGGCTTTTACTACAGTCCCTACCACTTCCATCGCGCCGGAGACGATCCGGTTGTCGCCTTACGCACCTTATCAGAGCGGCTCTCCAGTATCTACTTCAACTGTGGTGTCGATGCAAAGACTGGCAGCGAACCCTTCTGGGCACCAGAGATGGATTTCCGCGGCATCTGTCAAGAGATAGAACGCATCGGCTACACCGGGGAGATTATGCTCATCTATCTGGGATTGCAAGCGGAGACACCGCAACCGATTATTGACGGGGTTTCAAAAGCGGGCGCGAAATTAGAAACCTATTTTTAGTTTAGGATACCTCGTTGTCCTATTTTGAGTGCCCTTTGTTTCTCTAAATTTTTTCAGGACATTCCCATAATCACTCTCGTTTCTCGAAAAAATTCTTTCGAGAACGTCCTAAAATGCCGTTCAGAGATCGATCTCTCCTGTATATGCACTTCCAGACCACTTAATCGTCGGTTTAGCATACCTTCCAGACATGACCCCCACAGAATAATTTCTAAAAAATTCAGATTTCTTTCATTTTTTTTTAAATTATGCAGTTTTTTCCCTGCTAAAATTCGTCTTTAATATATAGAAGGGACGAACTATATTATACTGCTTAATTTTACGAGGCTCAGCACTTGGTTCAATCTCTTGGCAAATGCGAACACATCCCAATCTGTTTATGAGGAGAAACCTTTTGGAAAGAGAAGATGACGTTCAACTGATTCATAGGGTTTTATCAGGCGACGACGCGGCGTTTGATATCTTAGTGGAAAGGTATCAAAAAAGCGTTCACGCCCTTGTGTGGCGGAAGATCGGCGACTTTCACCATGCCGAAGAGATTACGCAAGACGCCTTCCTCCAAGCATACACAAAACTTTCAACACTCAAAAATCCCCACCAATTTGCGGGATGGTTGTACGTCATTGCAAATCGACGCTGCATTGATTGGATGCGAAAACAAAAACCTGCAATGCAATCGTTGGAGAACACTCCCATGGAAGAAATTGAGGAACTCTCTTATAGCCATTACGTATCGGAACAACAGCGGATAAGGAGAACTGAACGCCGCCATGAAATCGTCAAAAAACTTCTTGAAAAACTGCCAGAGAGTGAACGCACAGTTGTAACCCTCTACTACCTCGGCGAAATGACGACAAAGGAGATTGGCAAGTTCTTAGGGGTCTCTGCAAAGACGATTGGCAGTCGGCTGACGCGAGCACGAAAGCGTTTAAAGCAGAAAGAAGATCTCTTCGTCCAAGAGTTTTTTGGCGGGGTACAGTTATCAACGAATTTAAAACAGAACATCATGCGGCAAGTTGCTGACATTAACCCGACCTCAATCCCAGTTGGGAAACCCTTGCTGCCATGGATTGCTTTGGGAACTACTGGGCTTTTGGTCATATTGATGCTAAGTGTGAGCAATCAATACCTGGCGCGTTTTCAGAAACCTTATAGTTTCGAGGCAGTATCGGAACCAACCATCGAAATTATCGAAGCACCGATTGTCCTTGATATCGATGCAAAACCGGCGCTGCGAAATCAAGTTGGACGGACTGATATTCCTAATAAAAGCAGCAGTGCCAACTTACAAACCTCCGAAAGAGACGCAACCCCGAACACCGCAGCGGATTCACGCAGACTTTCTGGGACACAATGGATGCCGGACACCGCGCTCCGACAAGCGATCCGAGAAACACTGAAAATTCCAGCACACCTCCCGATGACACCCGCGGATCTTCAACGCTTAACAGTCCTTGACGTGCGAGAGAAAGGGATCGTCGATCTTACAGGTTTAGAGCATGCGACTCATTTGCGCACACTTGTTCTGATTGAAAACAAGATTCACGATATATCGCCTTTGTCCGGTCTGACCCAACTCAGCTTTCTTGATTTGGGAGGCAACGAGATTTCAGACCTACGCCCGCTCGCAGCACTCACCCTTTTAGACGACTTACGAATTTGGAGGAACCAAATAGAAGATATTTCACCGCTCGCTGAGTTAGCCAATCTCAAAAGTTTGTTGATAGAGAATAATGACATTAAGGATTTTTCACCCCTCGATGAACTGACTCAGTTAGAAGTGCTACACAGGCACGGCAATTTCCGGGTCTGTGACGATATATCACGGGTTGCAGTAGCACCTCGTATTAAAGATAGAGCGTACCCTTCGATCTTTTCAGCGTGGTATTCCGATATTCCTAACTTACCAAATTTATCTGCCGACGAGACAATCATATATCACGATCTGTCTTGGGGTGGACTGGGGTTTGAACTGCAGTGGCATCCTACACCTGAAGGACTTCGACTCTTCGGTAGAATAGACGATGCGCACTGGAAAAGACAATATCTGCTTTCAAAAAATCCTAACTTCCTAAGACTTGTGAGTCTTGGCTATACCGATGCCCATCTTGGGGATTATCCTGAAGATTGGCCGTATTGGATAAGAGATGAAAACGGCAATCGAATTCAAGCTTACGCTGGGGCTTCAGCCTTCCTGATAGACTTCACACAGCCAGCCGTACAGGACACCCTCATTCAGAAAGCTATTGCCGTCGCTAAATGTGGTCTCTACGACGGTATCTTTCTGGATGGGTGGCAGGAAAACACGACTACGCTTGAGAACAATAAAGGGGTCCATTATCGAAGTGTTGAAGCCGAACGGTCGGCGAGAGTCTCTATGGTGCGTCGTATTCGTGAGGCTGCTGATGACGATTTCCTGATTATTGCCAATACCGGACGGAGTAAAGCTCCACTTTCTGCCCCCTACGTCAACGGGACATTCATGGAAACTATGCCGGACGAACGCGATACGGGTTACACGCACGATGGACTCCGAGAGATTGAAAGCACCTTGTTATGGTCAGAGCAGAACTTCCGCGAACCGCAAATAAACGCGCTTGAAGGTACGGGAATACCGATTGAGCCGCCGGATTCCCCGCGTAACCAGCAAATGATGCGCGTTATTACGACTTTGAGCCTCACACATTCAGATGGCTACGCCTGCTACGTCATCGGCATACGGGGCATAACGCATGAACATGAATACGAGCTTTTGCCCGGACATAAGATAGACCACACAGAAAGTAAATCGCACCATCATAACCACGAACACTACTGGTATGACTTCTGGGATGCCGACCTCGGTCAACCTATCGGCGAGAAATCGCAGTTGTATCAAAACCGAGAAGGCTTATTTATCCGTGCGTTCACCAACGGTTGGGCGGTCTACAATCGTAGTGGAAAGGAACAGAAAATTCGTTTACCGGAACAAGCATCCGCAGTTGCAAGCGGAACGACTGGTCTTAATCACACTATCTCTGATTTAGATGGTGAAATTTATCTGAAGTAAAAGGAGAAAAACACATGAAAAACTGGAAAATATTTACGACTTCCATTCTTCTATTGACTATTATTTTTAGCAATTTTCACAGTGCTAATGCGCAAGAGAACCTCGCACAGCAGGCTTATGCTATTTTTGAGCAAAGCTGCCTCAACTGCCACGGTGAACACGGCGCATTTACGGAGGAAATCATCATTGAGCACACAGCACTCATAGAAACCGGTGCCGTTGTTCCGGGAAAACCCATTGAATCCGAACTCTATCGGAGACTCCTTACAAACGATCCTGCGAAACGGATGCCACTGGGGCAACCCCAACTTCCACCGGATGTAATCCTAACGATTGGTAATTGGATTCAAGCAGACGCGCCGAATTGGGAAGACACCGCCGAGACGGACGGTGCCTTCATTACACCCACAGAAATGCTTGAGACGATTGAGAACCACATCAACTCGCTCTCGCCGTTTGACCGTGCCTTCGCACGTTATTTTTCACTCACACATCTCTACAACGCTGGCGAGACGACTGAGGCACTCCACGCTTATCAACGCGCCCTCTCGAAACTCGTCAATAGCCTCTCCTGGGGACGTAATGTTATTCAGCCCCGACCCATTGATACAGAAGAAACAATCTTCTATATCGATCTCCGTGACTATGAATGGGAAATCGGAACCAACAGATGGACCCTGATTGAGACAGAATATCCTTATGAGATTGCGTTCAACGCCCCAACGCAAACAGCACTCCGTGAAAAACTGACCAACCTGCAGGAAAAAATGAAGTGCGACGTCCCGTTTGTTCACGTCGATTGGTTCATCGCAACAGCCGCCTTGCCGCCGCTCTACCACGACATCTTGGACCTGCCAGAAACCGATGCGGCGTTAGAGACACGCCTTGAGGTGAATGTCGTCGAAAATATTCGCAACGCAGCGGGGAAGCGCGTCTGGCGTGCGGGTTTCAATGATTCGGGTGTTTCAAATCATAATCGCGTTGTGGAACGTCATGAATCGCGATACGGTGCGTATTGGAAAAGCTACGACTTTGCGGGAAGTGTCGGGACACAGAATATCTTTACACACCCCCTCTCTTTCACACCCGATGGCGGTGAGATTATCTTCAACCTGCCGAACGGTTTGCAGGCATACTACCTCGCAGATGCCGGTGGCAGACGGCTTGATGAAGCCCCAATACAGATCGTTTCCAATCCTGCAGCCAGTGATCCAACTGTGCGTAATGGACTCTCGTGTATCGGATGTCACACTGAAGGGATGAAAGATTTTCAAGATACGGTTCGTGCTGTTATTCAACGGAACGCGAATCCGCCTTTTAACAAGGAAAGAGCCTTACAGCTGTATACTGATAAAGCCACAATGGATCGGTTGGTGAGCGAAGATACCGCCCGTTATCGTCAGGCACTTGAGGCGACAGGCGGCGTATTCGGCGGCATTGAACCGGTTCAACGGTTCCACGAGGCGTTCCAGAGACCGCTTGATGCGGCGCACGCTGCCGCAGCGGTCGGTTTGGAAACCGAGACGTTTCTCCAAGAAATCCGTGAGAATGTGGGTTTGCAGAATTTAGGCTTACTGGTGTTAGAGAACGACACGATGAAACGGGATACATGGACAAATCAGTTTAGTGAAGTCGTTTTTGCGCTGGATTTCCCACAGAAAAGTGCTGTAACACCAATTGATCCTCAGACGGAACGCATCCCTGGGGCATCTGTCTACATCCCCGACCCGAATTTGCGTGCGTTCATTGAAGAAAAACTCGGAAAAACACCAAACACCCCAATCACAATGGAAGAGATGACAACGTTACATCGGATTTCTTCTGAAGACAAAGGCATCCGCGATTTGACGGGACTTGAGTTTGCAACAAATTTGGAATGGTTAAAAATTCAAGGGAACCAAATATCTGACATAACCCCCCTGAAGGGATTAACAAAACTGGATCTCTTAGATATCAGTGCCAATGAAATAATTGACTTATCCCCACTGGCGGGATTAAAAAATCTTAGACATGTAAAGGTTAGCCATAACAACATATCAGATCTCTCACCTATGGCAGGTTTATCGAACCTGAGAAGGTTCGATTCTTGGGGGAATCCTTTATCCGACTTATCGCCACTCGTAGGAGTCGAGGTCATAGATATTTGTGGTGGGGAGCCAGATATATCCACCCTAAAAGGCGCGAAAAATTTGAAAGAACTGTATCTTCTTGGGTGCCAGGTGTCGGATGTCTCACCTGTGGCGGAATTTACGGGGTTAACGCGCTTAGGTCTTCCAGGCAACCGCATATCGGATATATCACTCTTAGCAAAACTAACCAACCTGAAATGGTTAGAACTCACAGACAACAAAATATCCGACGTATCGCCTTTGGCACAGTTGAAAAACTTGACATGGCTGCACGTTGGCGGAAATCTGATAGCTGACTTTTCGCCTTTAGATGAATTACGTGAGAATATAAAACTCTTCTGGTCCAACAACCCCGCTTTCCCACAGGGGGTCCGAAAATAGAAGGTCCCTGGTTATGGGTGTTTCTGCCGGAGATGGAGATGGAGGGCCGATTTGAGGACAAGGTAGATCTGCTCGCGGAAGTGAGTGGCGGCGCGGTGACAGAAGTAAAAGTTTCGACCAACGGCGCAGTCGAAGGCAACCCTGTTGGAGATAACGTCTGGTATGCTGACAAAATACCATCTACGGGGCGGAATAACATTGCGGAAGTGCTAACAGAGGAGGTATTAGCTGGTCCCTTTGTGCCCGGCGTTATTTATGGATGTGTTGTTCTGTATGCACCCCGGCAACAAGAGGTAACGCTGTTTGCGGGTAGCGACGCTGGCAGTAAAGTGTGGCTCAACGGCACTTTGGTTCATGCGGAAATTCAAGGGACACGCGGTGCGGACTACCAACATTTTGCTCCTGTTACGCTCAAGGAAGGCGTAAATGTCTTGTTGGTGGCAACAAGAACGGGGGGTAACGGTTTTTGGGGGTTTGACCCTGAGGCGGAGTATACGGTGTTAAACCCGCGTGTCGGATACGCTTTTTCCCAACCTATCATTGATGCCGGCGATACGTTTACGCTTGAAATTAGGGCAGAAGATATCTACAATTTAGCGGGTTGGCAATTTGATACTGCTTTTGATCCGACAGTGCTTGAAGCGGTTGAAGTCAACGAGGGCGATTTCCTGAAAACAGGCGGCGGAACGACCTTCTTCCAGGAAGGTAGGATTGATAACGCGACCGGCAAAATCACCAAACTCAGTTCAGCAAGACTCAGTGAAGACGGGGTCAGCGGCAGCGGCACCCTGTTGTCAGTGAGGTTCACAGCAAAAGCAGCTGGACAGACGCAATTGAGACTCGAGAACTTTCAACTCGCTGCTGCCACCGGGACACCCATCACTGCAGGACCGCATGAGATCGCCATTACTATAGAGGGAGAACAGGCCACGGGAGACGTGAATCGGGATGGACAGGTGAGTATTCTCGATATGGTGCTTGTTGCCAGAGAAATCGGAAAAACCGTATCTGCCCACTCGGCAGTTGATGTAAACAGTGATGGTGTTATCAGTATCTTAGATATCATCATTGTCGCATCACATTTAGGCGAGTCGACCGACGCAGCTGCACCTTCAGTTTTTGATCTCGACAGTATACACGGATTGGATTCTGCAACGATACAGGCATGGATAGCACAAGCGGAACTCGAAAATGATGGCTCTATCACCTTCCAACGCGGCATTGCGAACCTCCAACGCCTCTTAGCCTCGCTCATCCCGAAAAAAACAGTGTTACTTGCCAATTATCCCAACCCGTTCAACCCAGAGACATGGATTCCCTATCACTTAGCAAATCCGAGTGATGTGCAGATTACCATCTATGACGCACGCGGCAGCATCGTCTGCCAACTGGATCTCGGTCATCAACGGGAAGGCTACTATACCAGTAGGAGTCGTGCAGTGTACTGGGACGGCAGAAATGAGGTTGGTGAACGCGTCGCAAGCGGTATCTATTTCTACCAACTCCAAGCGGACAATGTGTCCTTCCTGCGTAAGATGGTAATCCTCAAGTAATCAGCAGCTCAACGATGCCCAGCGAGGTTTCGCTTTACGAATCTTTTAAAGTACCCAATAGATCCGTTATCTCCGTGCGAATCTGTTCTTCAACCGATGGCTGCAATGCCAACCGATACGGACCGCTGAGCGCGTGGTTCCGCGGTCCCGCTTCATAACCTGCTCGCAATCCTAAATCGTAGGCTGCTTTGGTAGCAATATAAACCTCACTGCCGTTCGTATAGCCAAAAACGAACGTGTGCAAGAACGGCGATGTCTCGTCTACAAAGAGTTGGTACTCTGAGAAAAGTTCATGCGATACAGAGAGGAAGCAGAGTGCATCACCAACAGCAAACGCACTTATTGGGAAGGGCAAGGTGCGTTTCTCGTCGCTCTCAGCGACCTCTAACAAGGCAACGTAGCGTTCATCATCAGGGAATTCTTCAATCAATTGCTTACATTCCGCAACCGATGGGGGATCTCGAAACGGCAAATTGACGAGTTTAGAACACACTTTAAGGGGTGCCGCGGGAATCTCTGTTGCTGTTTTTAACGCCTGATGTGTCGCAAAGGCGAGCGCGAATCCAGCCACATCGCAGGCACTGAAACCACCACGCAGTGGATACCCGTTGATATCCGCCGCGCACCCCTGCGCGAATAGCAAAACGCTTTCCGGTTTCAGATCCAAGAAATTGCGCAGATGTTCAACCGCATAACCTGGGAAATCCGCACCCATCTCCTCGCTCGACCAGTGAACAATCACCGGGTGCGCAGCGTGTGAAAACAACACAGCGATGATCTCGCCATTCGCATCGTAAGCACCTAACACATCAACCCACGGCACAACGGAACCCTCTGGGTTCGGTGCCATTGTAATATAACCTTCGGCATTCATTATGCGACGGTTGTAGCCAATCTGAACAGGCGCACGCCCCGACCGCAAGGTTGCGGGTTCGAGCGCATCTACCGCATCTTTCACCAACCCAGCAAGACACGTCGCCAACCACGCCTCGGACGCCTCCGTTATCCACCGTCCATCAACACCCGGAGCGTTATGCGTATGGCTGCAGTTAATCACGACGTGTGCTGGCGGTATACCGGTAGCATGCTGAATCGCATCAAGCAGCACTCTGTTGTAGTGGAGCGGAAACTGTCCGAAATCTGCTGTCACGATAGCGAGTTGTTTTTTGCTATCAGCAAGCACCAAGGCCCGGGCATACAACTCAGCATAAACGTCAGGTTTATCTTTTATCGCCGTAATAGGCGTTTCCGCTGCCCCTGCCATGAGGGTACGCATAAGGTGCCTCCTGAGACTGCCACTATGTCAAATCTGCGAGTTGTGGCATTACCTCATTCTTGAGAAGCCGCATCGAATTCAACCACTGCTCTTTCGGTTCCCACTCATGCCCCATAGCGAGTAAGACCCCAAAACCACCGACTTCGTCGTAGAGTTCACGCAAGCGATTCGCGACGTGATCTGGACTCCCGACAATCCATAAAGTATCTAACAGATGTTCAAGCGTCATATCTGCGTCATCCATATCGGGATCGGGTTTAAAGTTACCTGGGCTAAATAAGTTAAACCAATAGTCCCTAAAATCACGTCCAAGCGTGCCTTCGAGTGCCTCTTTACGTGCCTGTTCGGTGGTATCCGCAACGTAGACCTCGCGGGCAATACGCCACGTCGAACGCGACGGCGATAAACCTGTCTTTTCTGCGCCCTCTTCGACGGCATCCCAGTGGGTCTTGATAACATGGACATGGGCAAGATTAATACTCATCGGAATCCAGCCGCGTTCACCCGCAAGAACGAGTGTATCAGATCTCGGCGACGACCCCGCCATCGCAATCGGTGGATGCGGTTTCTGATACGGCTTCATGTGGACGCTCACAATGTTCGGACGGTCTTCGGGAATCTTAAACTCCCAGAAATCGCTCTTGTAGTGTCCGGGTTCCGGATCGGTCCAAATCTTGAGTACCGCCTCAATCCCTTCACGGGTTGACTGCCGTCTGTCGCCATCCGCCAGGAACATCTCGGCGTCGCTCGGTGTGGAACTCGAGCCGACCCCCCAATGAAAGCGTCCGTGCGTCTGATGATCCAGTTGCGCGATGCGATGCGCCACAACCGCAGGGTTGTGTATCGGCATACACGTAATCCCCGTGCCGAAGATGATGTTCTCTGTCATTGCCGCTGCTTTCGCAATAAAGAGATCCGGAGACGGAATGTTCTCCCACGTAAACGTAAAATGCTCACCAACATAAGCCTCTTTATAACCCAACTCGTCCAGGACCACCATCTGCTCAATATCGTGATCGAGCGTTTGGGTGGTGTCGCTACCGGGTGGATGCAAAGGCATTGTAAAAAAACCGAGTTCCATTTTTTAATTTTTCCTTGCGGAGCAGTAACGGCAATTTGGACTTTGACGGTTTTCGCGTTAGAGTCGCCTGCGCCGTTGTTGCAGGCTGCGCGCTTTTGTTTAAGATTTCAAAACGAAATTTTTAATTTTTCCTCAATAGATGGTAACCCTAAAAAATAAACAGACATTCACAAAGATTCTCCTTGTAGCATAAACTGTTAGTTTGTGCATCTGACGAGGTTAGGAAACCTCGCCAGCGAGAATGTCTAATTCATTCTAAGGACCACCAGATATGTTTCAGTATGTTTCTAAACTTGACAAAATCGGTCAGGTATGTTATTTTCTACGGAGTCTTTAGATATAGGTAAGAAGTTACCAAAAATCCAAATATTTTTCAAGTATTTTCGCCAAAAGGAGAAACACCACGTTATGAACGTGAGAACTTTTATCGCAACCTCACTGACGCTATTTGCGCTTATCATTGTCTCCGTATCAGGATGTGAACGCGTCAATCAGGTCGTCCAGCCAGACACCGTCACCACACCAACAGAAACGACATTAAAAATCGGTGTGATTCAGCCCGCCAACACTTTCACAACCTTTAGCCAAGGGGCTGAAACCGCCCGTACCCAAATTAATAGCAAAGGCGGCGTGCTCGGTATGGAAGTTGTTTTTATCGGTCGAAATAACCAACCCATTGCGAGTGAACCACCGACACCGGAAGCGAGCGTCAGTGCTGCACAAGAACTCATTGATATAGAAAACGTTTTCGCATTACTGGGTCCCGTCTATTCCACCAATGCTGTCGAAGTCGGGCCCATCGCACAACAAACACAGCGGCTCATGCTGCCCGGCTCCAGCGGTGCAAATGTCCCTGAAACCGGAGATCACGTCTTTCTCATTACCGTCCCAAATCCATTTCAAGGAAAGGTTATGGCGAGTTTCGCGATGAACCCCGATGAACTCGGTGCTAAAACGGCAGCAACGATTATCGAGGAAAGTGATGTCTATACGACAGATCTTGTAGAGGCGTTTGAAGCAGCTTTTCAGGCAAACGGCGGTGAAATCGTCTATAGCGGTGCCTATACTGTAGGCAATACCACTTTTACTGAACTCCTCACAGAAATTCACGAGACAACACCTGATGTTATCTTCTGTCCCGGTTTCCAACCGGAAGTGCCATCGTTGATAAAGGAAGCCCGACAGATCGGTATCACAGCAACTTTCCTCGGTGGGAGTGCATGGGACGACAGGGAACGCTTCCTGAGTATCTTAGAGGATAACACTGTATTGGACGGGAGCTACTATCCGACGAATTTTTCTGTTGCGACACAAGACGCAGACGTTCAAGAATTCGTAACGGCTTATAACGCGTTATTTGGAAGTCCACCCGACGGTATCGCCGCATCGGGCTACGATGCAATGCGGCTCTTAGCACGAGCGATAGAGACAGCCGGTTCGCTTGACCCAATGGCAGTCCGTGATGCGTTTGCAGCAGTTAGTGGCTACAAAGGTGCTACAACCATTTCGCACTACGATGAAAATCGGCACCCCGTCAAAAGCCTCGCTATTCAGACGATTCAAAATGGACAGGTTGAACACTACAAAGTGGTCGAACCGTAACACACGAGAGATACAAGGCAAAAGAGGTGCCTTTTTATGACAAACCAACGCATTCAAGTCGGCGTTGTCGGATGCGGATGGGCAGGCTGTCGAGCCATCGAAGCCGCGAATGCGACCGCTCGCCTGAACGTTATCGCAATCGCCGAGCGCGACCCAACCCGCCGTGAACAAGCGGGAGATGAGAACACAGTCCCACACCGCTATGCCGACTACCGCGAACTCCTTGACGACCCAGCTGTTGAAGCCGTCTATCTCGCTACCAATCCAGATGTGAGAAAGCAGCAGGTTCTGGATACGCTCAACGCAGGCAAACACGTCTTGGTACAAAAGCCCCATGCAATCCGAGCACCCGAAATTCTGGAGATGGAAGCAGCAGCGCAAAAAGCCGAAAAAGTGCTTCAATTCTGTTATTTCATGCGCCACTTCCCGAATAATCGGAAGATCCGACGCGCCGTCTTGAACGGTGCAATCGGAGACCTCTATCACGCCCGAATCTTCGGAAAATACAACTTTATCCCAGACCTTAACGCCAACAGCCGATGGCTACACGTCTACGGACAGAAAGGCGGTTCGTTAGGACAACACTACTCGCACGAACTCAATCTGACGTGGTGGTGGATGGGATGTCCGAAACCGGAGTGGGCGTTCGCAGCGAAGCATGTGCTTTATCCGCAATATGACGGACCCGAAGGTCCAGCAGAGGACTATTTCACGGGTATCCTCGGCTGCGAAGGCGGAAAAACCATCCAGATTGATTGCTCTCGGATGAGCCATTCAGACTCGGTGAGTGTCGTCGAACTCTACGGTACGACCGGCGCGATTACAAACGGCGGCATATCACGCTTCAAAGACGGCGAATTCATCCGAGAAACCGTCGATGAACCGATCGAAATTGATCACGGTGAACTCCCCGAAGAAGTCCACGTCTTCTACTACGAACTCAATCACTTCGCTATGGCAATCGCAGGCGAGGTCGCACCCGATGTCTCCGCCCCAGATGCTTATGTCTTTATGCAAATCTTGGACGCGCTTTACGACAGCGCACAGCATGGCGAAAAAGTTTATATAGGTTAGGTAACGTTTGACAAAAATCTTTTCTACTGTTAATCTATGCAATCTGTTATCATCTGTCTACAGCCTACGGATTAATCCGATCAAAGAAGAACACTTAGGAGACAATTCCATGTACAAAACTGCGATGTTAGGGTGTGGCGGTCGCGCCCGTGGACACGCAGATGCCTATCGCTTTATCAAGCGCGGCAAACTCGCTGCTATCTGTGATATGGACAAAGAACGACTCAACACATTCGGAGACACCTTCGGTATCGCTTCCCGTTACACCGACCTCGACGAAATGCTCGAAAAGGAGAAACCTGATGTCCTTCATATCGTTACAAGTCCGGTGGTTCCGAGCAGCAACGCACGGATCCGTTACCCATTGATGAAACAGGCATCCGACCACGGTGTGCCAGCGGCGATTATTGAGAAACCGGTCGCTGTTGAAGGCGAAGATTGGAAACAGATCGTAAAGTTAGCAGTGGAGACAAAAACAAAATTCGTCGTTAATACGCAGCTCAACTTCCACCCGAAAAATCTGGAACTCAAAAACGATGTCGCAGAAGGACGTATCGGCGAGATTAAGTTTATTGATGCCAGTGCGAGGAGCAGAGCCGCCGAACAGGGAGGACACGTGCTACAGTTGGTGTCCTCCTATATTGACAACGCACGTCCTGTACGAGTGCTTGGACAAATCTCTGGAAGCGAGTATTTAACTGCTGAGACGCATCCCTCTCCCACACACGCTGTCGGGCACGTGTTGTATGAAAACAGTCTCCATGTCTCCCTCGCATTTGGAACAGAAATGGCACAAAGAGCATCCGATGAACCGGGCATCTACGGTCACAAACGCGTTTTCGTTGTTGGAACGAAGGGTTTCATACATTGGCGGTTCAGCAGTTGGGAACGCACCACCCTGGAAGGTGGCTATGAGGGCGGTCCACTCAACTATGGCGAGCAAGATGTCATCGCACAGGCGAACTTCACCGAAGCCATTTTTGATTGGTTAGACGACGAAAACAATGTGCATCCGACGCATCTCAAGCAGTCGCTCGTGGAATCTAACATCATTTTAGGGATGTACCAGAGCGGACTCACAAACCAGATTATCGAACTTCCTTTTGAACCGCCCGACGGATTAATGGAGTCTTTCAGGAAAAAATTGTAAACTTGAACCGAATTCAAACGAAATATTTATAGGAGAACCTTTATGTATAAAACAGCGATGTTAGGGTGTGGTGGACGCGCCCGGGCACACGCAGATGCCTACCGCTTCGTCAAAGGCGGAAAACTCGCCGCTATCTGCGATATGAACGAAGAATTGCTCACCAGCTTCGGAGACGATTTCGGTATCTCTTCACGTTACACCGACTTAGACGAGATGCTCGAAAAAGAGAAACCCGATGTTCTCCATATCGTTACAGCACCCGTACTGCGGGGGAGTAACGAACGCATTCGGTACCCGCTCATGAAACAAGCCTCGGATGCCGGAGTACCAGCGGCGATTGTCGAAAAACCCATTGCCGTCGAAAGCGAGGACTGGAAGCAACTTGCAGGATTAGCGGAAGAAACACAAACGAAGTTTGTTGTTAACACACAGCTCAACTTCCACCCGAAAAACTTAGAATTGAAGCGAGATGTCGCAGAAGGACGCATCGGCGACATCAAGTTTATTGATGCCAGTGCACGCAGCACCCCGGTTGACCAAGCACCTCATGTGTTGCAACTCGTCTCTTCCTATATCGACAACTCGCGGCCAGTGCGAGTGCTCGGACAGGTTTCTGGCGCACAGGATTTGGACTCCGCCCAGCCGTCCCCTATGCATGCTGCCGCGCAGGCTTTATATGAAAACGGTCTTCATGTGTCTCTCGCCTTCGGAACAGGTGTCGGACAGCGCGTGCCTAAAGAGCCGGATGCGGGTAACCACACCCACAAACGCGTCTTTGTCGTCGGGACAAAAGGATTTGTACATTGGCGGTTCAGCAGTTGGGAACGCGCAACACCAGACGGTGGTTATGAGAGCGGTCCGCTCAATTACGGAGAGCAGGATGTCGTCGCACAAGGCAACCTCACCGAAGCCGTCTTCGATTGGCTCGACGATGAAAACAAGCAGCACCCAACGCACCTCAAACAATCCCTCGCGGAATTCAACCTACTTTTAGGCATTTACTACAGCGGGGTAACAAACCAGATTATCGACCTCCCGTTTGAACCACCTGACGGGTTGATTGATGTCCTTCGAGAAAAACTGTAATCTTCTAACAACATTCATCTGTTTTGGTCCAAACCAGAATATTAATAAGGAGACCTCTCTATGTATAAAACCGCGATGTTAGGGTGCGGCGGGCGCGCCCGCGCACACGCAGACGCCTATCGCTTCGTTAAAAATGGCAAACTCGCCGCTATCTGTGATATGAATACCGAACTTTTGAACAAATTCGGAGACGACTTCGGTATCCCTTCACGCTACACCGACTTGGATGAGATGCTCGAAAAAGAGAAACCCGATGTTCTCCATATCGTTACAGCACCCGTACTGCGGGGGAGTAACGAACGCATTCGGTACCCGCTCATGAAACAAGCCTCGGATGCCGGAGTACCAGCGGCGATTGTCGAAAAACCGATTGCCGTCGAAAGCGAAGACTGGAAACAGATCGCAGGATTGGCAGAAGAGACGAACACCAAATTCGTCGTCAACACGCAGCTTAACTTCCACCCGCAAAACTTGGAACTGAAGCGAGATGTCGCAGAAGGACGTATCGGCGACATCAAGTTCATCGATGCCAGCGCACGCAGCACGCCTGTCGATCAGGGTCCACACGTGTTACAACTCGTCTCTTCCTATATCGACAACTCCCGTCCAACGCGAGTCCTTGGGCAAATTTCAGGAAGCGAACAGTTGGATTCGGCACAGCCCTCCCCGCAATACGCCAGCGCACGCGTCCAGTATGAGAATGGACTCCACGTTTCCGTTGCATTTGGCACAGCAATTGCCCCAACGGCGTCCGATGATCCGGTTGTCTTTTTCCACAAACGCGTCTTTGTCGTAGGCACCAAGGGTTTTGTGCATTGGCGATTCAGCAGCTGGGAACGGTCAACACCAGAAGGTGGCTACGAAGGCGGTCCGCTGAGTTATGGTGAGCAGGATGTCATCGCACAAGGCAACCTCACCGAGGCAGTCTTCGACTGGCTGGACGACGAAAGCAAGGTGCATCCGACACACCTCAAGCAATCGCTTGCGGAGTTCAACCTCCTTTTGGGAATCTACTATAGCGGTATCACAAACGAGGTCATTGAACTCCCCTTTGATCCACCCGATGGATTGATGGATTCACTGAGAGCCAAACTATAGAGGACACTTGCTCTTTTATCGCAACCTGTCTCCTCTTTATCCTGAGGCGAGGTCTCTACACCTCGCCATCCACTCAAGGCATCTATGGACCCACTTCCTGTGCGACCCGGACGAAAACTAACAACTGCTTGGGGAGCGATCAAAGCGCATCGCTAAAAACGATGAAAACAAAGAATCTGGAAAAATTTACAGAACAAGGCTACCTTGTCGTAAAATCAGCACTCTCTGAGGCAGACCTGTCCCCGTTAGTCGCTGTCATTTCTGAAGCCGTTGACACACGCGCCACTGAGCTCTACAACACAGGGACAATCTCTAACACTTATGAAAACCTGCCTTTTGAACGCCGTTGGTACGCTATTTTAAGGGCATGTGGTAGAGAGAACGAAGTCTTTGGGTGGCACACACTCGTCTTTAGTGAAGCACTCTTTGATTTGATAACCCATCCAAAAGTGCTGGATGTATTAGAAACGCTTATCGGAAGTGATATTCAATTCAACGGCGACTTTTGGGTACGTCCGAAACTCCCGAACGAGAAACTCACAACACTCCCGTGGCACCAAGACAGTGCGTATATGCCAGATACCGAAAACGATACCCACCTCACCGTATGGTTACCGTTAGTCGATGTCAAACCCGAAAACGGTGCGCTACAATTCTTACCCGGAAGCCATAAGTCCGGTTTACAAACCTATCATCGTGTGCCGGGTGAGACGTTCGCTGTCCCTGTCCTCCCTCCCACTTCTTCCGATTCGGAGATAGATACCTTAGAGATGCAGAAGGGGGATCTCCTCGTCTTCAACAATCTCGTCTTCCATCGGTCGTTGGTAAACCAGAGCAACATCATCCGCTGGTCTACAGACTTTCGATTCAGCCGTACCGGTACCTCACTAAACGGACTCTGGCATGAAGCGATTGCGTGTCCAGCGCGTGTGCGTGAAAGCAGGAAGTGCCCGACATCATGGCAAACATGGCGAACTCAATGGGAAGTCAGTGCACATAAAGACAGATTCCTTTAACTTATATGTATAACGTTTTTGTCTCAAAAAATTTTCGTGTTTCTACACCTTTTCTATAATAATTCGTCAAAACATAATAGAAAGCAAAAGGCATCGTCCAAGACTCGTACAATCATAAGCTACCGCCACTTCTGGCAACACATAGGAGGTTCTCTTGCTAAACCTAAGAATTATCATAGTTATCCTCAGCGCGATGCTCATGTTGGGTATCAGCCTAACCAGCTCAGCCGAGATCACCGAAGATATGGTCGCCGCCGCATGGCTGTTTGATGGCAACGCCGAAGACTTCTCAGGAAACGGATTTGACGGAGAAGTAGAAGGTGGCACATTCGTTGCTGGCAAAATCGGTGAAGCGATTGAATTGAACGGCAAAAACGAGTGGGTCGCGATTCCGAAACGGATCGGCGAATTTGAGGAAATCACCTTCACACATTGGGTCAAATCCACGGGACGCGAAGCACAGTGGCGTGTCTTTTTCAACGTCAACGGCTGGAAAGTCGGCGACATCCACTACCAGATGCACCCGAATAATAAAGTAGAATTCTCCATTCACAGCAATCCGGGCGGAAACGATACCTTCGCGAACTACATGTTAGCAGGCGATCAGATGGATAAGTGGGTCCATATCGCAACCGCCTATAGTGCACCAGAAAAGAAAATCCGTTTCTACATTAACGGCGAACTCGACATCGAAAACGATTGGGGCGGAAATCCCGGTGTCCTTGATCCCGCCCAGATTGGGGACTGGGGTCAAAGTAGACAGTGGGAAGGATTGATAGACGAGTTCATTATTTTTAATACCGTCCTCAGTGAAGATGACATTCAAGCCGTCATGGACAACGGTTTGGAACCAACGCTCGCTGTGGATCCGAAACGGAAACTGGCTGTCACATGGGGCAGTCTCAAGAAATAACAGGACGCAATCTCCGAATTGCGACTTGTGAAAGGAAATCAATATGCTTTCAGCAAAACGCTATCTGAATTACACACTTACTGCAATCGCCGTTATTGCTATCAGTTTTGCGACGCTAACCGCAAGCGACGCGGCTTTCGACGAAAATGACATTGCAGGGATGTGGACCTTTGAAGAAGGTAAAGGTAAAGTTGTAGAAGACCTTTCGGGTAACGGAACCGACGGTGAATTTGTTGGCGACCTGAAGTGGGTGGAAGGCAAATTCGGCGGCGGATTAGAGTTTAACGGTAACGACACTTGGGTCAAACTCGGCACGAAAGGTGAAGACAAAACATTGGCTGCCTTAGATTTCAAGGATTCCACAGGCTTCTCTATCCATTCTTGGGTCTATGCAGCAGAAGACCCGACCGGTAAATGTGTCATCTGGAAAGGGCTTGGCTGCTCAACATGGTCACAGTTTTTGCTCGGAACAGGCGCACACGAAAACGGTGAAAATAGCACGATGGCGGCTTTTCACATCCGTGTTGCTAACGGTGGCGCGAAACTCGAAGTCCTCGGCGATAAACTTCAAGGTAGAGAGTGGATACACCTTGTCGGGACATGGGATGGCTCTCAACTCCACGTCTACGTTAACGGCAAACTACAGAACTCCGAAGACGCAAAGGGACCGCCCTGGGCATCTCCAGAAGAGGTCTACATCGGCGCGGACCCCGGCTGTGGCAAGCGTTGTCAATGGAACGGCATCATTGATGAAGTTGTCATCTTCAATACGGTGCTTACCGATGACGACGTAACAAAACTCGGCGAAGGCATTGAAGGCGCGTTAGCCGTTGATGCCGCAGGAAAAATAGCGACGACCTGGGGATCACTCAAGGCTGCCCAGTAGCGTCCAGGCTATGTCTTTGATTTTGTAGCATAGTCTGTTAGACTGTGCCTATTATGGCGCAGGCTCACAGTCTACGCTACGAAATTCTTGTGAATCATGAACCACCCTCAACTATATCTCAAAGGAGAATTTCAAGATGAAAACTCTAAAGCTCTGTTTTATTGGTGTCTGTGCTATTCTCCTGATGTTTGAAAGCGCAACGGCAGAGACACTCTACTTCGACGATTTTGAGGGAGATTCCGAACTTGAATGGCCCGACGTGCCAGCGATAACAATTGAGAAAGAACCCGGCAACCCCGATAATACCGTCCTCGTCTTTGACACACGGAACGACCAGACGAACGCCGATGCCCTCTTCCTTGAAGGGTTCGAGGACTTAACAGATTACACAATGCAAGCAAAATTCAACATCATCGGTGAGACAGCAGAATTTGCTGCAATTGGTCTGATTGTGCGCGCCCAGTCAGTGACCGAATATATGCTCGTTGAACCGGCGCGGAAACGGCTGTGTTGCGGTGCACCACGAGAAAATGTTCTCAATGTCTTTGAACGCGGTGCTGCGGGTTGGCCCATTGTCGCTGACCCAGACATTGATATCGAACTTGACAAATGGCACGAACTGTCGGTCACTGTGGAGGATAAAAAACTAACCGTCTCACTCGATGGTAAGCAGATCGCTGACTACGGTAAGGTCCCCTATCCCAAAGGGGGTTTTGGCATCCGAGAGTGGAGGTCACAAACGCTTATCGACGATGTGGAGATATATGACAAAGACGGTTCAAGCCTCGCCGTCGAAGCACAAGATAAACTCGCGGTTAAATGGGGCGCGTTAAAAGCAAGTCAGTAGTTTAAAAGTTTAAAAACCAAACACGTCGCAAAGGACGCACGATACATGGACTTAGGACTGCGCGGAAAACGCGCCATTGTTACAGGCGGTAGTCGCGGCATCGGTCGGCAGTGTGCCCTCGCACTTGCACGAGAGGGTGTTCACGTCTGTATTGCTGCACGGACAAAAGACGTACTCGATCAAGTCCTCGCAGAACTTAACACAACCGGGCATAAAGGGCACGCCGTCGCCGTCGATCTCACTACACAAGCAAGTTGTGAACAAGTTGTGCAGGAGACGATTAATCGCTTCGGTGGTGTTGATATTCTCGTCAACAATGTCGGGGCAGCCCGGAACGCCGATATTTTGGCACTTGTCCCCGAACGCATTGACGAAGCACTCGCACTGAAAACCTATAGCTACCTCCGTATGTCACAATTGGTCATTCCGTATATGCGGGAAAAGCGATGGGGACGCATTATCAATATCGCAGGTTCAGCAGGTACAAGTCCGACACGCGGGAACATACCGACAGGCGCAGCGAATATCACGATTCTGAACATCACACGCGCACTCTCTGATGCCGTCGCGGGCGATGGGATTTTGGTAAACACTGTCTGTCCGGGATTGACAAACACCGGTCGCGCCCGGACGCAACAACGCACCAGAGCCGAGCGTGAAGGCCGCGATGTTGAAGAACTGTTGGAGGCACTCGGACAAGAACTCCCCGCCGGTCGTATCGCAGAGCCTGAAGAGATTGCGAATGTCGTGACATTCTTAGCTTCCGAAGCCTGTTCCTACATGTTTGGGAGCGCGCTCTATATGGATGGGGGCAAACGCCGCGCAACACCGTAAACGCCGTATCCATACCTAATATCAATCAACAAATTAATTTGGAGGAAACTCTTTAAATGCATATTGCTATCAATCAATACCCCCACAAATATTCCGTTCTCATAACGGTTGCTGTCGCTATTCTCATCTGCGGAACCAGCAGCTTCGCTGAGGTTTTGTACCTTGACGACTTTGAAGATGGAAAAATTGATGGAAAGTACGAATTCAAAAACCATGAAGGCGACTGGGTAGAAAAAGGCGGCGTTATTAGCCAGACCCATGAATCCCCAGGCGATCACACCTACCTTGTCTTAGATGGCGGTTTCCCAGAACCGCATACCGGTTTAGTTATGATTCGCGTTGATGACTGGGGAGATGGAGACCTTGCCCGGTGTGGACTCGGATTCCGCCTCGACCCTGGGGATGCCTCTGGTTATGCGTTTCTGATTCATCACTTCCTCAACAACATGGAATTCCTCAACGACCATCTCGCATGGAAACAGAACGATACCGAACCCCCATTTGGTGAGGTAAAACTCGGTAAATGGTATTGGATGAAAGCCGAAATATCCGACAAGGGGTTTACCGGCAAAATCTGGGAAGATGGCGAAGAAGAACCTAAAGATTGGCTTCTCGAAAGCAAACTCGACTTCGGGAATGTCAGACCAGAGAGCGGTCAAGTCGGACTTAACGGCGGTTCAAGCAGAGGCGCACCCGCCCTAACCATTGTCTCCTTTGACAATTGGGCAATCTGTGAAACCGCCGACGAGTGCACACCCGATGAGATCCTCGCCGTTCAAGCAACGGGTAAACTACCAACTGTCTGGGGCGCGATCAAGGCAAACTACTAAAATCAACCGCCTCACACACCGGATCTGTTTGACATGAACAACAGTGTGGGTGCGCTGCTTTAGCACACCCACGGTTAAGTTACAACGCACAGACGAACGTCTGCATATTATCTTCACATTTAAAGGAGAAAAGACTGTGTTACGAAAGGCTAATTTGGTGATACTCATTCTTGCTATCACACTAATCGCAACCAACGCTATCGCCCAAATCGTCGAAGATGGGCTGGTCAGCTACTGGAGCTTTGACGCAAACAACATCGCCGGCAAGACCGTTAAGGACGGCACCGGCAATTACAACGGCACCATCAAGGGTAATCTGAAAAAAGTCGCAGGCAAAATCGGTGATGCCTTGGAATTCGACGGAATTGAGGACAACTTCGTCGAAATCGATGCCCCAGAAGATTTTGACTTCAATGCCGATTTCACATGGTCGGCATGGATAAAAACCGACAGTTCCGGGCCCGGTGTAATCTTCGCCAAAACCGGAGGCCCCGGCACCGACGATAAGGGCCCCAAAACGCTATGGGTACGCAACGGAGTCCTTAACGTTGACACCGGCTGGGTCGGCAATGTCGAAGACACCGAAAATATTGCCGACAATACATGGCACCATATCGCTGTTGCAGGGACACCAGAGGATAGCAGTGTCCAATACTTCGTTGACGGCAAAGAGACCTCCAAAGGTGTACTCAACCTCGCCCAATTCCCCGAGGATGACTGGGCAACCCTCTTTTTGTTTATCGGTTTAGACGGTAGGGCGGATGGCGAATTCGGAGTCTTCACTGGCATCGTCGACGAATTCAGCGTCTACGACCGAGTGCTTGACGAAGCCGAAGTCAACCAGAACTTCAAGTCCGATACAGGGCTCGCCGTTGAACCCGACGGAAAGCTCGCCGTGACATGGGGCGACATCAAAGCACGTCGCTAAGACGTTACGTATCTTATGGGCGCGCCCCTTATCGGCGCGCCTACACAACACAACTTCAAAATACATCTGACAGAAAAACGAAGTGCTTTTGTACCACAAACTGTTAGTTTGTGTCATTGCGGGATAACCGGCCAAGAAATTTCTACCGATAAATCGAACTCAGGGTAAATAACAAAATGAACGTCGAGAACCGAACCATCTTTGAAAATGACAATCTGCAGGTCTTACGCTGTCTTGACACAGACACCATAGACCTCATCTATCTCGACCCGCCTTTCAACTCCAATCGAACCTTTGAGGCACCGGTCAGTAGCGAAGCCGCAGGTACAGGTTTCAAAGACTCTTGGACACTCGACGATTTAGATAACGCATCCCACGGTGAACTCGCAGAAAAGCAACCCGAACTCTATCACACCATCAGTGCTGCCGAGTTCAGTCACGGCAAGGCTATGAAAGCCTATCTCATCATGATGAGCATCCGAATGCTTGAGATGCACCGAATCCTGAAACCGACAGGCACGCTCTATCTCCATTGTGACGATAACGCCAGCCACTATCTCAAAATAGTCATGGATAGTATTTTCGGGAAAGATAACTTTAGAAACGAAATTATCTGGCAACGGGCAGTCACCAGTAAAGGGAATCTCAAAAAGGGACTCGCACGCGATTCAGACGTGATCTTCCGGTATTCAAAAACCAACACGTTCGTCTGGAACCCCAAGGCTGTTACGATTCCCTACGACATGGCAAATTTGGACGAAAAAACCAAGAAACAATATGCTTACGTCGAACCCGATACCGGCCGCCTTGTCTCGTATACCTCCCTAACCGCTCAGACCCAAGATCCCGATTCCCATCTGACTTACGAGATTATGGGAGTCACCAGAACATGGCGATGGGCAGAAGCGCGGATGCGTAAAGAAATCAAAGCAGGACGCATCGTGCAAATACGTCCGGGAAACGTCCCTCGATATAAGCGGTATCTTGACGAACAGAAAGGTAAAACCCTCAACAATATCTGGGTAGATATTCCTAATTTGACGGCAAAAAATAAAGAACGGATCGGATATCCAACGCAGAAACCGCTCGCGCTTTTAGAGCGAATTATTCGGGCGAGTAGCAATCCGAACGATATGGTACTCGACCCCTTCTGCGGATGCGCTACGACATGTGTCGCCGCCGAACGCCTACAACGTCAATGGATCGGCATAGACTTAAGCCCGAAATCCTATGAACTCGTCCAAGCGCGTCTTGAACAAGACAGCATTATTAGACAGATTCACCATCAAACCGACATCCCTAACCCAAAACCATTTCCAAAATTGAAAACAAAGGAGTACTGAAATGAAAAAGTTTATGATGTTTCTAAAGCCTACTAAAACCGCAGCCACGGCAATAATAGCAGTATTGCTGGTATTCGCTATGACGCAGCTCACGGCGGTCGCAAAACGCGATAAACAATACGTCGCCAAACAGATTACGAACCTCAAAATAGACGGCGATCTCAGCGAGTGGAAACGCGCCGAAATCGTCGCCTTTGATGAACTGAAAGATGTTGGAGACGGGGTCCCAAAAGCCAGCGACTTTACCGGACAAGGCAGGGTGGCATGGACTGCCAAAGAGCCAACTCGCATCTTTTTCGCTGTTGAAATCACGGACGACGAACTCCAAGACGTGAACCCGCCTGGGGCCAGATGGTGGGAAGATGACAGCGTCGAATTCATGTTTGATTTCAAAAACGGTATGGTGCGAGATACTCTCGTTCAGTGGACACTCGGGGCAAACGGCGAAGACCTATCTGCCGCAGCGTCCAAGGAAAACACGGAGTGGGTCCTGATTAAAAACGGCAACGACTATATCTACGAAGTCGCTATTGACCCGACGAAGCCACGTGGCAACCCGCAGTTCGCAAATCCTGGGGAAGGGGACAAGTTCAAAGCAGAAGATGGATTACTGATTGGACTGAGTTTCCACGCCAACGATTGTGAAGGCGGTGGACGCGAGCACCAGATCGGATGGATGCCCGGCGGCGCATGGGATGGTCTCGCCTACGGCGACCTCATCTTTGACGACGAAATATTAGATGTTGAACCATCAGGCAAACTCGCACTCACGTGGGGTGCCTTGAAAGAATAGAAAAGTTATCAGCAGTCAGCAATCGGCTATCAGAAACGCAAGAGGTATGGGATTTAACCACATATCTCTTAACCTGACTGCTGACCGCTGACCGCTACTTAAGCATGCCAAACGCTAACGGCTCCTTCACATCTGGAATTACCCTCCGCGCCCTTTTTATCGGGACAGTCCTGATTATTGGGAACGCCTACTGGCTCGCTTACGCCGCTGAGATGATTCAGCCGCAATTCCTTCTCAACTTCGTCTCACTCTTCTTCAACGCAGTTTTCACCCTTTTTGCCGTCATCGGCTTCAACCTCGCTTGGAAAAGACTCTCGCCCCGCACAGCACTGACTACACAGGAACTCCTCGTTATCTACATCATGGTCGTCATGGTCTCCACCATCGGCGGCCACTCGATGATGACCTTCCTGATTGGCACTCTCGCGCATCCCTTCCGGTTCGCTACGATCGAAAACGAATGGGCGCATCTCTTCTGGCGTTATATCCCGACGTGGTTCGTCCCTGAAGACACCGCATTGGATGCCTACTTTAAGGGAGGCTTGAGCTTCTACCTCCCGAAACATCTACGCGGCTGGATGGTGCCAATTCTGGTCTGGACAGGATTTGTCACCCTGATCTGGTTCACACTGATATGTCTCAATAGCATCATCCGTGTGCAGTGGACGGAACGTGAAAAGTTAGCATATCCGATCATCCAATTACCGCTCCAGATGGCACAAGGACGGAAAAGCTTTTTCAGAAACACCACGATGTGGATAGGCTTCTCGGTCGCAGCGGGTATTGAAACCCTTGCAGGGCTGAGCTACCTATTCCCACAAATCCCCGCCATCCAACTCAGTTCTTACTCTATCCAACACCTATTCACAGACAAACCGTGGAACGCTGTCGGGTGGCTCCCTCTATCCATCTTCCCCTTTATTATAGGACTCACATTCTTCGTGCCGTTGGACATCTCGATGTCGGCGTGGTTTTTCTATCTGTTTGGCAAAGCGGAACGAATTGTCCGCACAGGGATGATGGGTGAAGGCGAACTCTATTTTGCAGAACGCGCAGGCGGCGCATGGCTCGCTGTTGGTGCTTTGGCATTGTGGGGAACTCGGCGACATCTCATTGATGTCATCAAGAATTGTTTTATGAGCCAAAAAGCGTTTGACGATTCAAACGAACCGATGCCCTACCGCGTCGCTGTCATCGGGTTAATCTTGGGGAGCGTCGGGCTTACGCTCTTCTCGGTGAAGGCAGGCATGTCTTTAGGAGGCGTGTTCGGTTTTATTGTCATTTTCACCGTAATGGCAATCGGTGTTACGCGTGTGCGTGCCGAATTCGGGCCACCCTCACATGAAATCCTTGCCCTCGACCCAGCACGACTCATGGTTGTCACCTTTGGCGCGCGATTCGTCGGGACCAGCAACCTCACGATCATCTCCTTCTATTACTGGCTCAACCGACTCAACGTTTCACATCCGATGCCGAACCAATTAGAGGGATTCAAACTCGCCGAACGTGCGGGGATAAACAGTCGAAAACTCGTCTGGGTGATGATGTTCTCAATCATTGTCGGTACACTCGCATCGTTTTGGGCGTTTCTCTATCTCCTTTATGAGACAGGCGCGTTTGCTGTACACGGCTACATCGTCGGTATCGGTGAGGAGGTATTTGGGAGACGCTTAGAACGGTGGCTTAACAACCCGACGGGTCCGAATTGGGATGGCTCACAATCCATGGGCATCGGGGCAGGGATGACGTGGCTCCTCTACTTCCTACGCCATAAATTTATGTGGTGGCCCTTCCATCCGATCGGATATGTGATGACCGCCGCAACGTGGGGTGGACTCGCAGACTTCTGGTTCTCCGTCTATCTCGGTTGGATGATAAAGTTCATCATCGTCTCCATCTTCGGCTTACGTGCACACCAACGCGCAATTCCGTTCTTTTTAGGCTTGGTCATGGGGGATTATGTATTCGTAGGCGGTTGGGCACTCATCGGCACACTGTTCGATATGCCAACGTACGTCCTCTGGTCGCCTTAGTATTTATAGTGAATTCCATAATTAATAGGACACTTCCACTGTAGCGCAAACTGTTAGTTTGCCGGTTCTCCAACTCTATACACAAACTAACAGTTTGTGGTACATAAGTTCACAGATTTTCGGGCTTTACTATAATATGCATAGTAGTAGGCATACACCATGTGCCCTCACATTGGTCCTACAACTACAAGGCAGGCAATCCCTCAACAATCTCCATCGTTTTCAGACTTACATTGACAACCCGTCCAATCAGATCCACAATATACCGCGGCTCACCCGGATGATTCGGATCGTTCACAATCCCACTCCGTTTATCAGTCTTCACGCGATACTGATCCACCACCCACTCCAACGCCGACCGGTTGCCCAACCGATAGTCAAACGCTTTCGCAGAGATACCGTCCAGTGTCAGAAAGTCGTTATATTTCAGCTGCGTCTTGTCTTTGGACAATTTCATCCGTTCAACGCGCCAATCTACCGGCACCCCTTCTGCTTCAATATATTTCAGACCTTCGTATTTCGGACAAGATTCGTAGTTAACATGGAGGTCTGCTAACTCTGCACCCGCTTTAGCAAATTCCCAGAAATCTTCGGTAAAGGGGATATGCGGCAAATCCCGTTTGAGGTTCATCTCGTATTTCTCACGATAAACGGGGTGGTGTAAGAGGGCATAGTTATAATGGAAGATGTCCCATTTAGAGATAGTATCATCGCCATAGTGAGTTCGGAATTCTCCCAAAGCCCAATCCGTGATGTTCTCCTGCCGGTTCGTCCCATCTTCGTCGTAGGCGTAGAAGGGAAAGCATTGAAAACTATCACTTGACGCGAGTGTGTGAAGGTCAGGAATCAGATTCGTCATCAAGGCACTGAAACTTGCGCGGAAGCCGTGATCACTGACGATTATCACCCGATTTTCTGTTTCCGTCTCAGCCGTTGGAAAGAAGGATGGAAACAGATAGACACAATTGTTCAGAACCCGGTCAAAAAATAGATTTGATTTTGTGAACGGTCGGTAAAGCGAATTTCTCACCTTGTTTTCCGTCCATTCAGCATATCTACCGCGTTGCAAGTGCTGACGTAATTCCCGATCCCATTTGATTTTTTTATTCTCGTAAACCACGAAATCATTAACATTTACTCGCTGATTCTCTCGCCGCTGCCACCTGTCCACCTCCGCGTTGTAAGTCCGAATCATTCCGCGAATATTCTCGTTAAGCGTATCTCGATTGGAGTTATAAACCCAAGCATCCCGGTTCGTCACCACACCTCTACAATAAGCCTTAAAAATCACATTCGCCGCAGCACCTTTCTGTGCCTTCGCTTTTTTAGTCCCCATCGGAATAAACGTATCAAACTCAGGATGGAGACCTTCGGTTAACCAGATGTGCTGCTTGTTCGGTTGAATTGGGTTCCATTTCATGTTTCCGATGTGCTGATGTTCGTATAGAAAATTAAACTTCCTTTCTTTGTTCCATAAATCATCGGTGCGATAATAAAAGATGTTGGGTTTTTCTAATGATTTTCCCTTATTTTTCACAAACAAATTGATACTCACCCCGACTCGGATGCCGAACACGTTCGCATTGGAGACCTTCAATCCTTTCCGCGCATTCCCACCCAGATCCAAAACGTAAATCGCGTCAAAATCCGCTGCCAGATGTTTCCGCATCCCATCAAAGGCCAAACCGTCAAGAAACCCATTGTTTGTAATAAAAGCAACAACCCCTTCCTCACCAATTCGATCAGATGCCCATCGAATCGCTTTGACATACGGATCGTAGAGCGCATTTTTGAGGGTCGCCTTGGAATCTGCAGCGTATGTGTCCACAATCCGCGCGTCCATTGTCGGATATTTTCGATTCCTATTATTGTCGCTATCGTTGACCTGCCACGCGTTGTAAGGCGGATTGCCAATAACAACAAACATATCCGCCGCCTTCTGCTGCTTCACCCGTTCCGTATTTTCCTGCGTAAAGAGTTCGCCTTGCTGCTGCTCCAGCAGTTCAAACGTATCCGCAAGCGCGATGCCTTCAAACGGTAGATACGTCCCTGTCCGTTGATAAAATTCTTGTTCTATGTTCAGACTGGCGATGTAGTACGGCAGGAGCATCACTTCATTGCAGTAGAGCTCGTGACGGTATTTCTCTTCCAAAGCCGTACCTTGGATGTCTTGCATGAGTCGGACGATAAAGTTTCCCGTCCCGACGAATGGATCAATGATATGCACACCGTTGTCAGACAAGGCCCGGTCAAACTCAGTTTCAAGGATATGCTCCACACTTTTCACCATGAAATCAACAATCGGTTGTGGTGTGTAGACGATACCGTGCGTGTCTGCCACATCCTCAGAAAACCCCTGAAAAAACTTCTCATAAAACGTGTTGAGGAAGTGCTGTTTTTGGGAGAAATCTCGACAGAGGGTCGCTGCCTGTTCAATAGCAACATAGAACCGGTCCAGCGGCTCAAGAAACACGTCACGACTCATCGCATGACGCATGAGCGCAGCACTGACTTTTTCAATTTCGATAGCGATGATATTCCGACCTGTGAAATCTGACCGGTTGAAAACAGTACGGAAGATACGCTCGGTGAGGATATGTTGAATAAGCATCTCCTCAACTGCAGCCTGTGAGAGTTCTGGGTTAATGGATGTACGACATGTCTCGTAAAAATTCGCAAACGCCTTTTTGAACGCTGGATCCGTTTCGTGTCGTTGCTCAATAAGTTCTTTCAGTTTGTTTGCGAGATCTGGCACATGCTCCCTAAAATCCGAGACAGCCGTCTGCCAATTGTCAAGTGCAGGTGGGACATAAGAGAACAGATATTGGAGGACTGCAATCAGGCACGCCGGTTCAGTGATGTCCAGATCCAGTGCTATCTGTCCATTCTGATACAGAACAGCGCGCTGCGGGTTTTGGAAGAGGATATTGTCGAGCGGATAGCCTGCCTCGCGTTTATCTTCAACGGCTTTGAGAAGGTTGTCGTCTGTATCTTTCGCCTCCCAGTAGGCGAAGGGGAGTCCGTATTCGTCGAGTACCACCCCGTCAATGACGATCCGATTCCCTATTGGTGAGCGCATCTGATATTGTGGGACGAGCGTGGCGTTGATTTGCTTTGCACAAGCCTGTAGGAGTGTATCAAAGGGTGAACTGACCGCGCCTTCGTGTCTGATGTCGTGGTGTTCGTATTGCTGCAGCGTGGCGTAGTAGTCTCGAATTGGTTTATGACTGGGTTTCAGGTTCAGCTTCGGCATAAGTGCATAATAGCACGTTTGGGGTTAGCAGACAAGGAAAAATTGGATTGCAGATAGGGGCATTCAATCTTCTTGTAGGAGGGATTTCCAAATCCCGACACTTCTGTATCAAGTTTGTAGTAGTGCGATTCATCGCACGTCAAGTACGCAATGTGTAGAACAATATGTTTCTTTCACTCTTCAGCCCCCGGGGAATGCCCTACAGCATTCATACCGTTGATTTCGGGGCAATATGTGGGAATTCTGTTCCTCAAAATGAGAGTGTTTGTTTGAGTTCATTGCAATTCCACACAATGGAACGAATCTCTTCTTGACCAAAGCCTATCATTTGGAGGAAAAGGAGTTGAACAAGTGCTTCCATTTTTTGGGAAAGAACCCATAAATCATCAATATCCTCTCGCTCTAAATGATGATGGGTCAGATTATTTCGGGTATCTACAATTCTATTTACCAGTTTTTTGCGTTTCCCCTTATTTCCAAAGAGATCCTTAAATGGTTCAATAAGCCTCGTGATCCTTTTTCTCAAACTCACCTCATTACCATATCTCAATCTACCTTCCAACCACTTCTCTCTTCCTTGAGGACATTGCTTAATAAGATTTTCGACTAATTGTTCAAATTCGGCTTCGTCCATTTCCTTTTCGTTAGATATCCCTCGATGATATATTTCTAAACCTTGTACTAAGGACAAGAATCTCGTTTCCAAATATGGATATGCGTTCCTTTGTGCCCAAACGTATAAATGGAAAACAGCCCCAGACTGTTCACAACCTTTTATCCAATTGTTAATTATAGTCTCAGCCCTATCTTGTATCTTTTCAAACTCAAATAACATTTTATGTTCATAAATTTCGGGATCGTTTTTAGAGTGAAGTGAATTCAAAAAATAAATATCTACTGGAATTTCCGATCTTAGGTTTTCCCGAACATCTTGATGAGGAGTGTCAAAGACTGTTGACACACTGTCGAAATAAACTACTTCGTTTATGGCAAAACACAGGAAAGTTGTAAGTTTGTTAGCAATAGAGATAAACTCGTCCAGCTCACGGGCATCCTGCGAAACTAAGTGAAAATAGGTCTTTTGGGTTATTCCTATCTCTTTCCTGTTCAAGGACAAGGGAAGTTGACAATCAAACGCAATCGACAACTCCATACCATTGTCAAGTTTGAGAGGAATATTTGCCGGTAACTTGTACGATATGGTTGCAGCGTGATTTTCAAATTGGTAGTCTTCTTCAATGCCGCTTATTCCAACCCATTCGTCAATTCCTGCTATGAAAAAAGTTAATGTATCAAAATGGGGAATTTCGCTTTCACGGTACGCTACACCTTTAAAAACTCTCATTACATCAATGTATGATCGTGATATGTCATCAAATGTTCTGGATGTGTCAACGCTGGATGACATTCTCCGGCAATGGCAATCATCAAGCGTAACAAATCCCCCTTTTTCGAGATGACCAACTATTCGCTTTATTGGTTCTGGCTCATCTAATGTCCCGAATACTCCGAAAAGTTCCAGCTTAATTACTCCTCCGTCTAATATTGAGAGTATTCCAGGTATCCGTTTGTCAGGCACGGATGGGAGCCAAAAATAGCCCGATTTCTTAAATTCTTCTTTGATTCTCATTCGTATGTTCTCCTAAATTGTATTGAAATTTCAAGGACATTAAACGCGCAATGAATTGCGCTACTACAAACAGTAATTAGGAACCACTCTCAATTATCTGAACCAGAACTTTAGGCTGTTCAGGGTTAGAGCACGGACGGATTATTTTTTCGGATATACGTCGGAGGCAGGTAAACCAACACGTAGGCAGGCATACAATTGGAGGTAAGATGCTGCAAGACAGACTGATTCAGTGAGGTGGAATATAACCACTCAGAAACTCTGCTGCTTTGACAATCGGAATCCCTTGATATGAACCAAGTGAAAGCAGATGTTGATCACCGCTGATAATCATATCCGCTTCCGACTCTATAGCACAAGCAATAATGATGTCATCATCAGGATCGTCAGGGACAGCATTAACGGTAACTGTTCCGCGGACTAAAACTGCAAAGGTCCTGAGGATCTCAAGATATTCAGCAATATCGGCATCTGATAGGTTGTGCTTCTGTTGAATACGTGGACGATGTACAACCCTCTCAAACTCTGCCAATATAAAAGGAGATACTGCAAGTTCAATCAGACCGATACGCCAGAGTCTTACGATTTGAGCGGGATGCCCGTTAGGTCGGATAATCGCACTAATATGCTGGTTTGTATCCAGGACGACACGCATCAGGAAGACAACTTACTCTTTTCATGTATTTTCTCGGCACGTGCCTCAGCAATTGCCTGTTCAATATCAGCGTGTGCCTCTTCTTCACTCACTGCTGGCACTTTTTCCCATATTCTATCCAGGACCGAAAAGGCTTGCTCTCGTTGTTGAAGCATCTCTTCATAAGCCTCAATTGGAACAATCGCGGCGAGTGGTGTGTCGGCACGTTTGACTATCAGCCGATCTCCATTGTGGTAGACCCCATCAAGCAATTCACCAAGCCTTTGATGTAATTCTGATGCTGAAATTTCTTTTTTCATTGTTTTCTCCGATTCATATTATTACTGTAAAAGGCACGAACTATATTACAAAGTATACCATAGATTCTGGTGAAAAATCAAAAGTTTTCGGTTTGTCGCAGGTTCCTAACTCACCAATTTGACATCACCGCCAAAATTTGCTATACTCTACACCATTCAATTCGCAGGAGTTATATTTAAATGTACAACTTAGATGGAAAAGTCGCCTTAGTAACAGGCGCAGGCGGTAAAAACGGCATCGGACGCGCCATCGCGACGCGCTTGGCAAAAGAAGGTGCCGATGTCGCCGTCAACGACATCGCTGAACATCCCTACGCTACCGATCAAGGAGACTGGCAAGGACTCCCCGACCTCGTGCGTGAGATTGAAGCAATGGGACGACGCGCCATCAGTGTTGTTGCCGATGTTGGGGATGCAGAACAGGTGCGTCAGATGGTAGACCAAACCGTCGCACATTTTGGGAAAATTGACATTCTCGTTAACAACGCTGGAACGATTGCCGGCAAGGATCGCCTACCTGTCGTCGATCTGGCTGAAGAAGACTGGGACAGAGTGCAGCGGGTCAATGTCAAAGGCGTGTTCCTCTGTTCGCAGGCGGTGGCACGGTATCTCATCGCACAAGGAACAGGCGGCAAAATTATCAATATGTCTTCTGTGACCGGAAAACGCGGATCGGCGCGCTTCGCCGCATACAGTGCCTCAAAATTCGCCGTCATCGGTTTCACGCAGTGCCTCGCACAGGAACTCGCACCTTATCAAGTCAACGTCAATGCGATTTGCCCTGGACTTGTAGATACAGAGCGCATGGGACATCTGGCATCTGTGCTCATGCCCGATACGCTTTCCGCCGATGAGCAGCTTACGGAATACACTCGCCGTTCCGAGGCAGCCGTACCCCTTGGACGACTCGCTGAGGGCACAGACGTTGCCAAGATGGCTGCTTTCCTCGCCTCAGACGAAGCCGCCTACCTAACAGGGGTCTCCATTACCGTCTCAGGCGGTACGGTCATGGATTGATATGAATTAACGCAAGATACGTTGATCGCTCAAATCCTTCCCACCGACACTTTTGACGATAGACGCGCCCCGCCACTCCTTGACTTCTAATTCGTGAAAGGCGTTGACGATGTTATACTGCGTCGGCAAGTCCTCCCAACGGGCTTTATGGAACTGTACCGTCCCTTCACCGCGCCAATGCTCCTGCACGACCCGGTTCGGCGAGCTCGCAGGCGTTAACACAGCGTAGGCAATATCTGCAGTCCCCCATTCACCCGTCCGCGGCATGTATTTATAGTGGAGTGAACCCGTAAGGGGTTGTTCGCCACTCGGCTGCTGCGCCGGAGGGGATGCCGGTGGTATCGGCACCTGCTCCGTCGCTCTCACGTGCATATCCATGAACTTGAAACCCATCCAACTCGCAGTGCAGTGTGTCTCTCCCTCAAAAGTGAGCGGGTCTGGCAGTTCACAATAGATTTTCGAGAAGCCCAATTCCTCACGTCCCGTCAAAATCGGATCTGTCAAGTTTTCCCACAGCACTGTCAACAGAGAACCGGTTGCCCTATCTACTTCGCCCTCATAAACCGCTGGAAAGCTAACGCCGAGGGTATTGTAGCCGCGTCCTGCAAGCCACTCAATCTCTTTCATATAGCCCCCCGACACCGACACAACGGGTTCGCCATTCAGCGAGAAACCAGGCGGTAAAAACGCCTCAAGTTGTTCGCTATTCGTCAGAAAACTGACCGTCACCGATGTCGATTTCGGGTTATCTTTACACGCAAATTTTCTGCCATCCGGTCCGTATCTCGGGCCCGTCCTCGGTCCAAAATGAGTCGGCATCCGATACATCGCGTTTGGATCTAATTTATATCCCATCTCAATCCTCCATGCTTTAGATAATACTGTTTCTATCTAATTGAAAACTTCTCAATAGCCTTGTAGCATAGACTGTTAGTCTGTGCATTGTATCAATACGCGACGAAATGTCAAGTCCTAATCAATAAGTCGATTCAATTGAAAAAATAAAAAAAGATGAATATAATATTTTAGAGACCGAAAACGATTCCACTAAACATTGCCACAACACCAAAAAGGACGTTCATGAAAATACCAAAATTTGAAAGGAGGCATCTGTAACACACTATGGATACCAGAAAACCTTACAGCCACATAGCACTAATAACCCTCATTATCACAATATGCCTCACAACGGGTTGTGAAAAAATCCCCACGGAGATTATCACAACAGAACCGGTTGACCAAGTCGCAGTCGCTACTATCTCCGAAATAAACGGGAGCGGTGTGACCGGCACTGCTATATTCACAGAAGTAGACAGCGGTGTCCACGTTCGCATCGAAATCCAGAACGCTATTCCCGGTTTACATGCAATGCATCTCCATACAGGCAGCTGCACCGATATTGGACCGCATTGGCATCCGATGGGAATTCCAGCCGGCACACCGGGTATACCCGTCGTTCAAGCAACATTTGATACACCCCCCATCGGTATAGGCGAAATCGGAAACATTTTGGTCAACGAAGATGGCACGGGTACGCTCGAATTTACAACACCCTTTTGGTCCCTCGGCGACGATCCGAACACCGACATCCTCGGTAAACTGCTTCTGATTCACGAAACAGCCGACACTTTCCTAACCCAGCCGCACGCACATCAGATGCAGATGGATACGAATATGGAAAATATGGAGATGGACATGAACATGGAAATGGACACACAGATGGTCCAACCCCACGAACACCCACCAGGGACCCCTCCACATTCCCACGCCAACACATCAGCAACAGTCCCCCCAATTCAGCCGGGCGGTGGTGCCAAAATCGGTTGTGGTATGATAACGTTGATTAAATAAAAATGCTTGACATCCTCTCAATTTTCGGCTATAATTAATGCACAATGTAGACCCAATCAAATACTTAACACCTGTTTTCACGCATCGGACGGAAAAGGAGCAATACCCATGGCAACTGAGATAAAACAGCACCATATCCCTTCTGCCCCTACAGACGCGTCGATATTTTACCCTGAAGAGGACGGAAAACCCATGGCAGTCAGCGATCTTCACAGATGGATCCTCACGCGGACTTTACAAGTGCTTGACGCGTATTTTGAACAACATCCGGAGGTCTATGTCTCTGGCGATATACTCATGTATTATGTAGAGGGAGACCCGCGTAAATCGGTTTCGCCCGATGTCTTGGTCGCTTTCGGTTTAAGCAAGAAACCCCGTGGAAACTATAAGGTATGGGAGGAAGGCAAAGTCCCCGATTTCGTGATGGAATTCAGCAGCAAAACCACGTATCAAAATGATTTAAGGCACAAGAAGGAACTCTACGCCTTACTGGGGATCCAAGACTATCTCCTCTATGATGCGGAGGGTCTGTATCTACCGTCTCCGTTGATGGGTTTTACCTTAGTAGATGGTGTGTATGTTCCGATTTCAGCCGGTGTGGATGGCGGTCTGCACTCCTCTGCCCTCAGTTTAGATTTTCATGTTTCCGACGCGGGTGATGTGGGTTTAAGGATCTATGATCCGGTTGCAGGTGCGTGGCTTCAAACGCCGGCGGAGGCAGCAACCACACGCGCAGAAAACGCAGAAGCCGAAGCTGCACGCCTCCGAGAAGAACTCGCCCGCTTGCAAGCACGCGGCAATTAACGCTTAGAAACTGACAAAAATGTCATATTAAATTATTTTTTTCACAGCAAAAAAACCCGAAAGAAGGCTCTATAAATCCTTACAGGCACTGGGTTGAATGCAGGTAACCGCTGTACACCAAAATGTTACACCAGTGTAACATTTTTAAGGAGAATTCCCATAAAATTTGAAACCCTGTTATGCTTTTGACAATATCAACGACACATTCCCCAGCAACAGACATCGGTTATCTGTTACACAAACACCCCGCGCGGATGCAATCCTTTAAGATCGCTTTTGGTCAAGCGCACGTCTTTTACCCAGAAGCCCATGCCGAAAGATGCACAGTAGCACTGCTCCTCGATATAGATACCGTTGGACTGACCCGCCGCCCACATGGACGATTCGGGGAGAATTTCGCACTCGCACCCTACGTCAGTGATCGTCCTTATGTTGCTTCGTCGTTCCTGAGCGTCGCAATCGCGCAGGTGTTTAGCAGCGCGTTGTCCAGTAGAAGCAAAGAACGTCCAGAACTCGCCGAGACAGCGATTCCTTTAGAGGCAAAACTATCCATTCTTCCGTGTCAAGGTGGCGAACAATTGTTGCGGAGACTTTTCGAGCCACTCGGTTATAAGATAACAGTGGAAAGGCACATTTTAGATGCACAATTTCCGGCTTGGGGCGAGAGCCGCTACTTCACTGTCACCCTGCAAAACACGTGCCGTTTAAGCGAACTTCTCACGCACCTTTACGTTTTGATTCCGGTGCTTGACGATGAAAAACACTACTGGGTTGACGAGGCAGAAATTGAGAAACTCTTAAAACACGGTGAAAATTGGCTCGCCGCGCATCCAGAACATGAATCTATTGTCCGTCGTTACTTGAAACATCTACGTCCGCTTACCAATCAAGCACTCGCCCAATTATGCGATACAGATCCTCAACAAACCGACGAGACCATCCAAGCAGCAGAAGAAGCACAAGTCGAAGCACCAATCGGTTTGAACGAAGTCCGTTTGCAGAGGGTTACTGAAGCACTCAAACAGTGCGGCGCGAAACGCGTTCTCGATTTAGGGTGCGGTGAAGGGAAACTTCTTCGTAAGCTCTTGCATGAAAAGCAGTTTGAAGAGATTGTCGGCATGGACGTTTCACACCGTGCCTTGAAAATCGCGCATGAACGGCTTCATTACGATCGGTTGCCAGAGAACGAAAAAAAACGACTCCGCTTGTTCCAAGGATCGCTCAACTATCGAGATAAACGTCTCGCTGGATACGACGCAGCTGCGGTTATAGAAGTGATTGAACACTTAGATTTACCACGACTTGCCGCTCTTGAACGAGTCCTTTTTGAATTCGCCCGCCCCTGGACAGTTGTGCTGACAACACCCAACAGAGAATACAACGTCCAATTTGAGAACCTACAAGCGGGACGCTTCCGACATAAAGACCACCGTTTTGAATGGACACGGGACGAGTTTCAGTCTTGGGCAACCCGTATTTCCGAACGCTTCGGTTATGCCGTTACGTTTCACCCGATCGGACCAACAACTGAAGACGTTGGCGCGCCAACGCAGATGGCAGTCTTCACCCAAAAAGGTCAGGAAAAACATATAACATGATGCTAAGAATCCCTGAACCTTCACTCGTCCTCCTCATCGGACCCTCAGGTTCAGGCAAGTCCACCTTTGCGAGCAAGCATTTTAAGCCGACCGAAGTCCTCTCATCCGATTTCTGTCGAGGTCTCGTTTCGGACGATGAAACCGACCAAACAGCGACAAACGACGCGTTTGAAGTGCTACGGTTCATCGCTGCCAAACGGCTCGCCGCCGGAAAACTGACAGTCATTGACGCAACCAACGTCCAGGGGGACGCACGGAAACCGCTGCTTGCACTGGCGCGCGAATATCATTACCTAACCGTCGCCATCGTGTTCAACATGCCCACGAAACTCTGTCAGGAAAGAAACGCAACACGCCCCGATCGCGACTTAAAACCGCACGTTATCCGACAACAGCACCAGCAACTGCGTCGTTCCTTGCGTCATCTCAAGCGCGAAGGTTTCCGGCAGTTCCTCTATGTGATGTCTACTCCCGAAACCGTTGCAGCCGCTCGCGTCGAACGACAACCCTTGTGGTCAAACCGTACAGACGAGCAAGGTCCATTCGACATTATTGGTGATATTCACGGTTGTTTTGACGAACTGGTTGAATTGCTCCAAAAACTCGGTTATCAAATCTCAACACAATCCAACGGAGACATCACTGTTGAACCGCCAGAAGGCAGAAAAGCCGTTTTCGTGGGAGATTATGTTGACCGAGGTCCAAAGGTCCCTGAAGTCTTGCGACTGATCATGCGGATGCACGAAACCGGTGCAGCGCTCTGCGTACCGGGGAACCACGATATAAAACTGGTGCGGGCACTCCGCGGGAGAAATGTGAAGCGGACACACGGACTAGCGGAATCACTGGCGCAATTGACGGAAACATCAACAGAATTTAAAACACACATCGCAGAATTCTTAGACGGCTTAGTGAGCCACTATGTGCTTGACGACGGGAAGCTAGTTGTCGCTCACGCCGGAATGAAAGCGGAACTACAAGGACGCGCATCAGGACGCGTCCGGGAATTCGCAATGTACGGCGAAACCACTGGAGAAACCGATGAGTTCGGATTACCCATCCGACGCAACTGGGCAGAGGAATACCGCGGGACTGCAACGGTTGTTTATGGGCACACGCCAGTTACCGAGCCACAATGGGTAAACCGGACAATCAATATCGATACCGGATGCGTTTTCGGCGGCGAACTCACGGCGTTGCGATACCCTGAAAAAGAGTTGGTATCTGTCGCCGCTCACCGGACATATTATGAACCCGTGAAGCCACTTCTTAATGAAACGGACAAACCATCTGCCATCAAAACACAGGAATACGACGACATCTTAGACATCAACGATGTGCTGGGAAGGCGCGTTATCAGCACGCGGTTACACGGCAACCTAACAATCCGCGAAGAGAATGCTATAACGGCGTTAGAAGCGATTAGCCGTTTCGCTGTCCACCCAAAATGGCTTATATATCTGCCACCCACGATGTCCCCAACCGAAACAACGAACAAGCCAGACCTGCTCGAACATCCCGCAGAAGCCTTCGCTTATTATCACAAGCAAGGGGTAACCGACGTTATCTGGCAAGAGAAACACATGGGGTCTCGTGCGGTTCTTGTTATCTGTCGCGACCCAGAAACCGCAAGAAAACGATTTGGCATTGCAGACGATACGCTTGGTGTCTGTTACACACGTACCGGCAGGCCTTTCTTTAACGATGCCGCAGTTGAAACCGCTTTACTTGAACGCGTAAAAGCAGCGATGGACAAGGGGGGCTATTGGGAAACCCTTGATACAGATTGGATGTGCCTCGACTGTGAGTTAATGCCCTGGTCGGTGAAGGCGCAGGAGTTGCTAAAGCAACAGTACGCGCCAGTCGGGACATCAGCGCGTATCGCTTTAGAGGAAGCAGTTGTTTCCCTAAAAACCACTGCTGAACGAGGCGTTGATGTGGACGGTATCTTGGAAAACTATCGCCAACGCACAGCGGCAGTAACCGAATACATCAAGGCTTATCAGCAATACTGTTGGTCGGTCGAATCCATTACAGATCTGAAGTTAGCACCGTTCCACCTGCTTGCAACGGAAGGGAAGGTGTATTTTGACAAAGATCATCTCTGGCATACGCAAACACTCACCAAACTCTGTCAAAGCTCTGAAGATGACGTATTGTTTGCAACCCGATACGGCATCGTAGACTTAACCGATGACGCGAGCCAAACAGAAGCAATTCGGGAGTGGGAGAAACTCACAACACAAGGGGGTGAAGGCATCGTCATCAAACCACTGAATTTCATCGTTCGAGGTAAGCGAGGACTGGTACAACCCGCTGTAAAGTGTCGAGGTCGTGAATACCTGCGGATCATCTATGGACCCGAATACACATTGCCGCAAAATTTAGAACGTCTCCGTTCCCGTGGTGTTTCTCACAAACGTTCTCTGGCACTTAGAGAGTTTGCTTTGGGTGTTGAGGCACTGGAACGTTTCGTTCGCCGTGAACCCTTATCTCGTGTCCACGAGTGTGTTTTCGGCGTTCTCGCACTCGAAAGTGAGGCTGTCGATCCAAGACTCTAAGCATCTGAAAAACGCTGACTGCGAAAATAAAACCCTTTGACATACCCGTTAATTTTTGCTACAATTAATACACATTGGAGACCTGAACCAAATACTTAATACCTGTTTTCACGCATCTTATGGAAAAGGAGAAATCCCATGGGAATCTATACAAAAGAGGACCTCATCGCTTACGCACCTACAGAGGACGTGGAACTTTACCCAGACTCGGATGGAAAACCTATGGCAGTCAGCGACCTTCATAGACGTATCCTCACGCGGACGATAGATGTCCTCGACACATATTTCCAAGACAGACCGGAAGTCTATGTCTCCGGTGATATACTGATGTATTATGTAGAGGGAGACCCGCGTAAATCGGTATCCCCTGATGTCTTGGTCGCTTTCGGTTTAGGCAAGAAACTCCGCCGGACGTATCTCGTCTGGAACGAAGGGAAGGTGCCTGATTTTGCGATGGAGTTTTCCAGCGAAAGCACGTATCGAAACGACTTGGGCCGCAAGATGGAGCTCTACGCTTCACTCGGTATCCAAGACTACTTTTTATATGATGCGGAGGGTTTGTATCTACCTTCACCACTGATGGGTTTCACATTGGTTGATGGTGCGTATGCTCCGATTTCGGAAGGTTCAGATGGGGGTTTACACTCAAGTGCCTTGGGTTTAGACTTCCACGTGAGTGATGTCGGTTTAGGGATTTACGATTCTGCTTTGGATAAATGGCTGCAGACACCTGCGGAGTCAGCAGTTGCCCGTGCGGAATTGGCTGAAAACCGTGTGGAACAAGAAGCCGCACGCGCTGAGAACGCTGAAAACCGTGCTGAGAACGCTGAAAATCGTGCACAACAAGAAACCCAACGCGCCGAAAACGCTGAAGCCGAAGTCGCACGACTCCGAGAAGCACTCGCCCGTTTGCAAACTGGAGGACGTAATTAATCCTAAGATTCGCTATAATTTGACAAATTTCTGTTTTCTTGCTATAATCCTGTCGTGACTATTTTTATCGCGTAATTTCGGCAAATACCAAGGAACAACAAAAAACCTCTGACTTAGGCAGTTTCTCTTAAAGTCCCCCTAATAAATGGGGTTTAAAGGTTAAAAACGCTGTTTTTTGCATCCAAACATCCAATTTTACACAGTTTGCGTAAGTCCTAAACCCTCAAAATGTTCCGCTTTCCGCCAAATTATTTTTTTTCACAACAGAAAATCGGGGACGAAACATCAACAAACCCTTATGACCACTGGGTTCTCTAACATTAACACCGCATACAAAATATTACAATAGTGTAACATTTTTAACGAAAATCAATCAAAAATATACCGTTAAGTTAAAACCTTATGCACGTATATTTTCACAAAGAATAGGTTTATTCAACATCAAAACAGATCCACAGCACTTTCATAGTAACCCACCCAAAGGTGCTAAAAGTAGAAACCCGTCTAAACCCACACCACCAGTGGCGTTACAAGGGTAATGCTAAAAGACGAAAAATTCGGATTCATAGTAATCCTAAAAAAAACGACCCTTTCATAGATAGCCGACAAACCCACGTCACACCTGACTTTATGGGGGTTTTAAAGCCGCAATTTTCAGAACGTTACTATGAAAACTATGAATCACTACTCCGCTCAACCCAACCTACAGCAATTTACCGTAAATGATCCTGTCCCCTCATTTTTTAATTTGACAAATTTCTCTTTTCGTATAATAATCATTGTAATTGTTTTTCGGTTAGAATTGCAGTATACTTTTCAAATAATCAAAACCTTGAGATAGATCGGCAAATTGAAGCGATAAAATTAGCGTGGTTATATGTTAGTACAGAAAATGCAAGAAAAAGAAATAAGGGAAAAAACAAACCTTCTACCCCTTTTCATCTACCCACTTTTTCTTATTTTTCTCATAAGTTGTGATCCTATAGATATCCCAAACCCTCCACAGCCCTCACCGGTCTTATCTCCCGTATCGGATAAACTTGTCGCGAGCATTTATTTTGACGCGACACTTTCAATGCAAGGTTTTGTGGTCCCAAGTTCAACGCATTACACCCGAATCTGTCCCTATTTAGGAAGTGTTATTGTGAGCGGATGGGATGATGAAACGGTGGATTTTTTTCGGTTCGGTGAACAGGTTGAGTCTCTCACAAAGTGTAGATACCTTACAATAATACCATCTCATGTCCTAAAAATCAAGCACCTTTTTTCGACAGAATGCATTTTCATAACACAACATGCTCTCAGTTAACACAGCGAGTAGAGAAAAACAACTTTGATAAAAGTCAGATGTGTTACAATTTGGAATAGTATTTTCCTGATGTACTTGTAAACCGCACCCGTATCCTGAATATGGGAAGACTGCAAGCTGCACCTTACACTCAAAAATTCACAGGAAACTTTATGACACCTGAAGGAATAGTGGTTGAGGCAGTTGAGCAATATTTCTCGCAACCTAAATTCCAGAAATTTTCTACAAAAAAAGAAGATCGAATTCGGTTTGGTTCTCGTTTGGGCTTTGCCGATGTAGTTCTTATTGGCAGTAAAGGTAACCGCTCCGCTATTGTAGAGTGCAAGCGCCCTGGAGTCGAAGGAGGAGGACCCGATCAGTTGAAGTCTTACCTTTGTGCCACCGATACACCTTTCGGGCTATTCGCCAATAGTACAGAACCGAACGATTGGAAATTTTATGAAAATCTGGGGCGAAATCAGTTTAGCGATCTAACAAGATCCGAGTTTGAAAGTCAGGTTGTGAAGGATGAAAAGAAACTGATAAATCGCGTGTCAAATTTTTTCAGGCAGTTTTCTCAATCTAAACTTGATGAATCTGAGAAAATTAAATCTTATGAGGCACCTGCCGAGATAGAGATAGAGGGAGAACCGGATGCCTCCAATCCGGTAGCAACATCTTGGAAACCACATATTATAATCAAGGACAGACCTTTGCAAAATGAATATAAAGAAAATAGGGTTGAGCCAAGTTTGAATGGCGGGCCTTATTATAGTGAGCAAAACGGTTTCTATTGGGCAGCAAACCATCAGGGTATTGCTGAATGTCTACCACAGCATATTAAGCGTATTATCCATAACGAGGAAGTAGAAATAGCAACAGCTCATGAGGAACTTGACGAAGAAATTGGTTTATTGCGCCAAGATATAACCAAATTAAACGAACAGAAGAACGAACTTAATGGAGAAATCGCCCAACGCACCCAAGAAATTGCTCAAAAGAAGGAAGAATTGGCTGGACTTGAGGTCCAATTTCAAGCTTTTATGGAAACCGAATCAGACCCGGAATTAAGCATTCCACTCGTCGAAGGTATACCTGATAATTCGGTCATACAACGACTTGAAAAAGAAATTGACGAACTGATTGAAGAAAAAGCCGCTCTAGAACAGGTAATTGGCGAGAAAAGCCAAACCTTAGTTCGCAAGAAAGAAGAACTGGCAGAACTTAACGCGCAACGTCACGTTCTCACTCACACTGACCCAGAGACTATTCCAGAGACTTTGCTTGAGGAAATTGACCAATTTCGCAAAGAAAAAGTGAATTAGAAGTGCAAAGGCGTGAGTGTGAACAGGAAATCGGGGAGCGGACAGGGGAACTCGCCCAGAAAAAAGAAGAACTAGCTGAACTCCAAGTTCAATTCAACGCACTCGCTAAAACCAAACCGGAAACGGTATCAGACACATCCGTTGAAGAAACTTGGATCGGATGGTGGAAACAACGGGGGCGAGCGCGTCGTGAATTAGACCCAGCACCTATTCACTCATTATCTAATGACTCTGACCTCGAAGCTGTTGAGGAATTACCCAATGACTCACTCAACCAACATCTTGATGCAGAAATTGAGGAACTAATTCACCGAAAAGAGGTCCTACACCAAGAAATCAGGCAGAAAAATCAAGAATTAACACGTACACAAGAAGAATTTGCTGGACTGCAAGTCCAGTTGCAAGCACCAACGGAAACCGAATTAATCTCGCCACCCGAAGCTAGCACTCAGGCATCGGTCAATTGGCTTAATCGCTTATCTGCATTCTTTTCTCCTCGCCTCGTTGCCCTTATCGTTACGATTATCCTTAGTCTTCTGGTTGGTTATCTCTTTATTTTTTATGCTTCAGCTATTGATAAAGCTTTTTTCTTAAACGAAGATGCAATAAACAAAGAAATAAATGAAGATACAACTTATGGAGGTGGAATACGGGATATTGTTAACCCTAACGCTTTTAAAATATCCCAAGATAGGAGTTTACCTTTCCTTCTCTTCATCCTTCTTTTTCCTTCAGTCTTCTTAGCTTTTGCTCTTGCTCTTGATTATTTTTGGGAAAATGGAAAGAAGAGGTGGACATTTCTGCTCGCATTTCTCACTTTGCTGTTTGATGTACTACTTGGAATCCATATTTCGCGAAAGATACATCTGGCAGAACATGAAATTAAGAAATGGGATTCCCAGTATACTGAGAAGGTTTGGACTTTATTTGAACTTAACACTATGCTTGAGGTCTTAACAGTCATTTTTTGTGGTTTCATGGTTTCACTTCTCGTCAGCATTTTGTTTCATGTTACCCGCAAACGATGGGAACAAGTAAAGCCTCGCCAACACCAATCTGTAGAAGGACTGATGCGTGATGCCCATATAAAATCTGAAAAGACAGAACGCGAAGCACAGATCGCTGTAGTGCAAACCAAAATTGATAATCTAAGAAACGAGATTAAACTTCTTAAGGAGAAAGCTTTAACTACGGAACAGAAAATTGGCGAATATCAAACTAAAGTGGAAGTGTTTTCAAGGCAACAACAAGAAGTTGAAATTATATCTGTAAGGTTGCCAATTGAGACTCAAATTGCTGTGTTGAATGCTGAAATTGATAACTTGCAAAATGAGATCGAAACGCTTACTGAGAAGATGACAACCATTCAGCAGAAGATTGACGAATTGTCAAAGCAACAACGGGCAGTTGAAATCGAAACCACAAGGCTGCCAATTGAGACTCAAATTGCTGTGTTGAATGCTGAAATTGATAACTTACAAAATGAGATTGAAACGCTCACTAAGCAGATGATAACTGCTCAGCAGAAGATTGATGAGTTTTTGAAGCAACAACGAGCGGCTGAGATTGAAGCTATAAGGTTGCCAATTGAGACTCAAATTGCTGTGTTGAATGCTGAAATTGATAACTTACAAAATGAAATTAATCAATTTGCTGAAAACGGATCTGCTCTTGAAAAGAAAATCAAGACGAACGAAGAAAAAATTGAAGAACTGCTACATCAACGAAACGAACGTGTGATTAACCTTAGTAAGATGCAGGCACAAGTCCGCCAATTCTTAAATGGGTGGTTGCGCTTTATTGCTCACAGCACGGACAAGGAAACTGATGCATCCGATCAAATTGAGGAAATCAACCAAATCGCAGAGGACACGCTTGACCAATATTACCAAAATTCACCGGATTATTTTTCTCAAACTTAATTTAATAACGTTATAGGATCAGTTCCGTACATTATTTCTATTGCAAAACAATTTCTCTGAAGGAGTTTATATGAAAAAAATAAAAATCTTAGGAACCATTTTTGTTGCTTTTTTGATTTTAATGGTAGGTTGTGGCGGATGTTCAGACCCATCTCCACAGACTACTCGCCCTAAGCCTAAGCCCATGAATATCATTGTTATTCTTGACACCTCAGATCGAATTTCTAATCGTGAGAATCCCATTCAAATTAAAAGAGATATCGTGATTGCTAAAGGTATCACTAACCTTTACTATGAGCATGTTCTTCGACAGAGAGGAGATTGGCGTAACCGAATCGCTTTTGTTGTTCCGCCTCAATTTGGTGCCGCTAAAATTCCATCGGAAATCGTAAGACAATTGGAAATTTGGCCCACGATAGCGGATGAACGTGCCGGACGTAAGAGATTAGATGAAATGAAAAAAAAATTAGATGATGCAATTGATGAATTGTATCAAGAGTTGGGTAACACACAGGCAGCCTTTTTTACTGGATCAGATATTTGGAGTTGGTTTCGGGACAGCGCGGAAGTCTATCTAAAACCTAATGCTCGTAACTACGTTATTTGCCTTTCTGATGGTTATCTCGATTTTAATCGTAGTATTCAGATCGAACGACCTGAGAGAACCTATATCTCCTATCGGGAAGTTGCCAAATTGCGCGAAACTCCAAACTGGAAATCGAAGTTTCACACCGAAGGACATGGCTTGTTAGGAATCGAAAAAGATTTCAGTGGCTATGGTGTAAGGTTCTTGATGGTCGAAATCAAACATCGACATATGCTTGATTTCGAGATTGTTAAAGAATATTGGCGAACATGGTTAAAGTCAATGGGAATTGCAGATTCTCAATTCTTGCCTACACAGGATGTTCCAGAAATTGTCATAGAGAAGATTAAAGAATTCATTTCGACAGAGTAATATCGTGAATATCCAAACAATACTTGGTAGAAAGATGAAAGAACTCCGCCACTCCGATCCTGAGTTTCACGCAATTTTGGATAAAATCCTTCAAGACAAAAGCAGTAAAGGCGATTACACCATCGACCGACACAAACTGCCTGAACCGGATATCAAAGCGATTCTCAAAGAAGTTCAGCAGGCACGGGAGCAAAAATAGAGAACGGGAGTCATTGAACCCATTCACATAATGAATTGGCACCTCACGCCCCAGAGAAAGGTGAAGAGAAATGGCACCCTTAAAAATCAACTTCGATAAAGGCCCCTCGTCTTACAAAACATCCCGGAGACACTTTAATCTCAGCTGCTGGACCTTCGATGAAGCGAATGCACGTTTACCTTCATATCTGCCTCGGCATCTCTACAATATATTTCCTGCATCGAGCCTTCAAAGAACAACGCGAATACTAACAACACGAAACCCTTTTTTGAACACAGTTCTGTCACGCTTAAAATGATGCGTATCTGATTTGGAATAGGGCGAGGAGACCGTGCCCCTACGAGGAAATAATACCTGTCAAAATAACATTGACACAGCAACAGAAGCATCCATTTCAGGACCGAGCAAGGCAATCTTGCTCCTACGATGAACATATCCCGAAACGAAATCCAAAAATATTAATGAAAATTCACACAAATTGCAACAAACCCTACAAAATAGCGTTTTATTCTACATCACGATATGATTAAACCTGTACACACGAAAATGAAAATTCGACACTTAAAACACTGCCTGCTAATCCTCTGCATTAACTTAACCATAGGCATAGGCTGCACAACAGAAAACACCACCAACCCCGTAGACCCAATAGAAAGCACCGAGGTCGTCCTTGAAAACCATCAACTCACCCAAGACGAAACGTGGACACCTGAGAAGACCTACATCGTGAAAGGCACGCTGGAGATTCCACAGAATGTAACCCTCAATATCCAACCCGGCACCACAGTCAAATTTGGACGAAATGCCCTGCTGACAGTGAGAGGTATTCTAAAGGTCGGAACCCCGTTAGCACAAGAAGAAGTAACCCAACTTGTCCATCTCACATCGGAGAACATCAAACCAGCACCCGCGGATTGGAACGGTATTCTTTTCGATCACACACACGATTTAGAAAGCTTCATCAGAGGCGCGATCATCGAGTATGCCACAACCGCACTCGACATCAAAACAACCTCGCCGACTGTGGCGGCATGCACACTGCGTCTGAACGAAATCGCCATCGCTTTAGATGGCAGCGACGCGCAGATCCAACACAACGATATTCTTGACAATAACACCGGTATCAGAACCATCGGTCGCCAAACACGTCCACAGATCGAAAAAAACAATATCACCAAAAACGAGATCGGCATCTTCTGTGAAAATGTCCAGTCTATCATCCAAAACAACAATCTGAATGCAAACATCTTTGCACTCCGCCTAAATGTAAAGTTCAACCTGATAGCGAGCAACAATTGGTGGGGCAATTCAGACGCTACGGAAATAGCCAATGGCATCATAGATGCCGCCGATCGAGAGTTAATTACCAAACAAGTTGGAACCGTCTATTACGAACCATTCATAGACGAACGAATTGCCGATGCAGGTTTCCCTTATTCTACACTCCTCACAGGGTTATAAAATGGTTGTCCGTTGTTGGTAAAAGGCTATTGGTAACAATTCGCCTCATTCTGGAGGACTCCAACACATAATGAATTGTTACAAAGCATCTCTTAACCGAAAACCAATAACTAATAACCACTAAAAAAGGAGGCATTACCGATGAAACGTACAATCCTGAACGTCTCACAAAATTACCATGTTCGCGGTGGTTCTGACCGGTACTTCTTCACCCTCGCTGAGCTGTTACGAAAGCACGGACACCGAGTTGTCCCATTTACAGCAGCGAGTCCTAATAACGAGCCGTCTGAATGGGAAAACTATTTCCCAAGAGGTGCGGACTTCGAGCAGCCCGGCGCAGGAGACTTACTCCGTTTTTTGTATTCACACGATGCCGTTAAATCAATCCGACGGCTGTTAAAGGACACAGATATCAACCTCGCACACTTCCATATCTATTACGGTAAACTCACCGCCTCAATCTTGGAAGTCCTCAAAAGAGACGGAATTCCGCTTATTCAGACGTTACACGAGTACAAGCTGACCTGTCCCGTCTACAGCCATCTCTCAAACGACCAGATCTGTGAGGCGTGCGAAGGCAAACACTTTTGGCGCGCACTTCCAAAGCGATGCAATAGAGGCTCACTCGCCCGCACGGCGTTGAGTGTTACCGAGTCTTACGTCTCCAAGATGCTCGGTGCCGTTAAGAAATTTGACCATTTCATCTCAGTCTCCCATTTCCTCCGAAAAAAGATGATCTCACACGGCATGCCTGAAGATAAAATCTCGACCGTTCACAATTTCGTCGATGTCTCCGACATCACTCCGAACTTCTCCGAAGGGGATTATATTCTCTATTTCGGACGGGTGCATCGGAGCAAAGGCATCCTGACGCTTATAGAAGCAGCCGTCCCACTGACGGACGTTCCGATCTATATCGTTGGTGACGGTGAAGCGATGTCAGAAGTCCAACAGATCATCGAACAAAACGGATGCAAACATATCCACCTTCTCGGCTTTAAGCAGGGCGACGAACTCCGCGAACTCATTCGGAACAGCATCTGTACAGTCCTACCCTCAGAGTGGTACGAAAACTGTCCAATGTCCGTCTTAGAATCTTATGCTTACGGTAAGCCCGTCATCGGTGCCGATATCGGTGGAATTCCAGAACTCATCGTAGACAGCGTTGACGGATTCCTCGTCCCATCGGGTGAACCAGAAACACTACGAGACCGGCTACTGTGGATGTTCGCGCATAAAGACGATGCCGCAGAAATGGGACGCATCGGTCGCTACAAAATGGAAACGGAATTTAACGCCGACATTCACTATGAAAGAATTATGAATGTCTATCAACAATTTTTATAAACGCTGCCTCCGCGTTTCAACGCGATAAGTCAAGAATCGGATGACCTGAAAAAATCAAGGATAAGTAAGAAATTTTTGAAAATCAAGAGAAAATATGGTATAATTCATAGTGGGCTGTATGTTAGGATAATATCGCCCAAAGTGGATAGACCCCGTCGCTTTAACACCTGACAAATAGATATTTAATTTGTTGTAAACCTTGCAATTTACAATCTAAAATTTTCTTAAAATTAAGGAGCATTAAGAATGCCAACATCTCGAATACTTTTAATTCTGATTTTACTTGGCTGTGTTGCCTTTATATCCTGCGAACGCGTGCAGAACGTAGTGGGAGTCATGCCGGATGAGGGCGCGATAGAAAAGCCCGGTGATACAATGGAAGAACCCGGCGATACGATGGATATGACAGGTATGGATGAGGCACCTATGACAGGTCCCGCTGTTGTTATTAACGAACTGATGGCAGATAACGACAATATCATTGCTGACCCACAAGGCGATTACGACGACTGGCTCGAGTTGCACAACCGTACCGATAGTCCTGTGACGCTCACCGGAATGTATCTCAGTGACAAAGAAGACGAACCTACGAAATGGGCATTTCCTGAAAACACCGAAATTCCAGCAAATGGGTATTTGATCGTCTGGTTGGATGAAGACGTAGATGATCCAGAAGGACTGCATGCTGATTTCAAGCTGTCTAAAGGGGGGGAAGCCGCCTTACTTGTAGATACCGATGCAAACGGGAATGCAGTGCTCGATAGCATTATTTTTCAAGAACAAGAGACAGATGTTGCTTTTGGACGCCTACCCGATGGTACCGGCGATTTCCAAATGGTACAGGCAACACCCGGGGCACCAAACATGCAATAACTTACTAAAGTATCGGATCCGCCGCGTGGGGTTGTAGATTGGTGATTTAGCGCAGATTTTAATGTGCAATGAACACACCACTACAACTTACGCGGCATTCGGAATTTATACAACATTTAAAAAACACCTCATTTAATGCAGGAATGCCCATTAGTCCAAACACAGGAGTGGCAATTTCTTGAGATTTCTCACACATACCGAGTCAACGTACACACAGTTTAAAAGACAAAATATACGACTTGCCCAAGTTGCCAGTCTGATTTTTTTGGCATCGGTGCTCTTTTTAGCACCACACCCGATAGCAACCGCACAGACCGTCCAGATTCCAGATGCTAACCTGCGTACGCTTCTTGAATTAACATTAGATAAAGAGGTAGGAGCCGATATAACCCCAGCGGATATGGCAAGTTTGAAGCTGCTGCAAAACGGATGTCATTTTTTGACGTTATCGGAAAAAGGCGTGTGGTGGGTACCAGAACGATGGATATGTCAGCCTACAGACGATACATTCGCCTACAGCATTGAAGATTTAACAGGTCTTGAATATGCAACAAATCTGACAGAACTGCATCTCGGTCGTAATCAGATAACTGATATCTCCCCCCTCAAAGACCTGACAAACTTGACACATCTTTCCCTTATAAACAACCGAGTTTCAGATGTATCACCACTCAAAAATTTGACAAATCTGATAGAACTGGATCTTCTTGACAACCGGATATCCGACGTATCATCACTCGAAAATTTGACAAACTTGACACACCTTTCCCTTAGAAGCAACCAAATATCGGATATATCATTACTTAAAAATTTGACAAATCTGACTTATTTCTCTCTTAGAGAAAACCAAACATCAGATATATCCTCGCTCGAAAATTTGACAAACCTCACATACCTGCATATTGGCTTTAACTATAGGATATCCGACGTATCTCCGCTCGAAAATTTGACAAACTTGATACATTTGCAATTAGATCATAATCTCATATCGGATGTGTCCGCGCTCAGAAACTTGACGAACCTAAAACACTTAGATGCTTCCGATAACAAATTACCCGATCTTTCTCCACTCAAAGATCTGGAAAAACTTGTATGGCTTGACCTCGACACCAACGCAGGATTGGATATATCCACTCTCAAAGATTTGACAAATCTGAGGCATTTAGACCTCCACGACAATGAATTATCGGATCTTTCCGTACTCAGAAATTTAACAAAACTCATATCACTTGACCTCGACGACAACGCAATATCAGATATTTCGCCCCTCACCGGTTTAACAAACCTGAATGTGTTAGACCTTAGTGGCAACCAGATATCAGATGTCTCGCCTCTCAAAAATTTGACAAACCTGAAAACACTAAACCTTAACAACAATCAGATAGCAGATTTTTCTCCAATCGCTGGATTAATAGGGAATTTGGAAAAATATAGTAATCGGAATCAAACAACTCCGGCTCTCAATGCAGACGTGAATCGCGATAGCATTGTAAATGTAACAGACCTTGTTTTAGTCGCCCTCAACTATCGCAATCCCGATTTTGCGGCTTCCGCTGATTTCGATGTCTATCCGGATGTCAACAGTGATGGGGTCGTGGATATCAAAGATATCCTCGATGTCGCCGCGGAGATAGACGCTACCGTAGCCGCGCCGGCACTTAGAAAAAATTCAAGGGAAATACACAATCTAACTGCCAGGAACCTCAAGCAGTGGATACGACTCGCAAAACAACTGGATATGGAAAAATCACACAGCCAAAAAGGGATTACTGTTTTGGAACGACTCTTAGAAGCCTTAATCTCCACAGAGAGGCTACCACAAGAGACTGCACTGCTGGCGAATTATCCTAATCCCTTCAATCCTGAGACGTGGATACCCTATCAACTCGCAGAACCCGCCGCAGTGAGTGTTTCTATCTATGCTGCCGATGGAAAACTCGTTCGGACGTTAGTGTTAGGGTATTCGGCTGTGGGTGTGTATCATAGCAAATCTCGTGCCGCATATTGGGATGGCAAGAATGAATTAGGTGAGTCTGTGGCAAGCGGTGTTTATTTTTACGCACTTACTGCCGGGGATTTCACGGCTACAAGAAAAATGATTATTGAAAAATAAGGAGTATGAATTCTTGAACCCTTTCATATATACCACATCAACACGCTTTCAGTCCTCAAGCCGAAACCTGAGATTCCCCTACATTGCTAATCTATTACTCACGATATGCCTCTTCTTTTTCGGGGCTCACCCGATAGCAACCGCCCAGACTGTCCACATCCCAGACCCCATCCTCCGTGGATTCCTTGAGTCGGCGTTAGGCAAAGCACCAGGCACCGACATTACGCAGGAAAACATGGCGAGTTTGAAAGCCCTTCAAGCCAGTAGATGTCGATTTTTAACCCTACAAGACATAGGGACGTGGGGAGTTCCAAGTCGGTGGAACTGTGATCCCATTGATGATACGCCTGGATTTAAAAAAGTCCGAGATCTAACAGGTCTTGAGTTTGCAACAAATCTGACAGAACTCCACCTCGGTCAAAACCTGATAGAAGATGTAACACCGCTCGAAAATCTGAAAAACTTGACATATCTCGATCTCGGAATCAACGCGCGCATAGTAGATGTAACGCCGCTCGAAAATTTGAAAAACTTAACATTCCTAAACCTTCGCGGGAACCGAATATCAGACCTGGAACCCCTTAAAAACTTGAACAATCTCATAGAACTAGATCTTCAACTCAATCGCATATCCGACCTGACACCCCTCAAAGATCTAACAAACCTAATATTTCTGGCTGTCCGTGACAATCAGATATCGGATATAACACCGCTCGAAAATCTGAAAAACTTGACCCATCTCAGCCTTAGAGGTAATCAGATATCCGACCTGACACCCCTCAAAGATCTAACAAACCTGACGGCGATAACGCTCCAACTCAACGAGGTATCGGATCTGACGCCTCTTAAAGACTTGACAGAACTGACATGGCTGGACCTCGATAGTAACCTGATACCGGATATAACACCGCTCGAGAAATTGACCAAGTTGTACCGCTTGGATATTTCTGACAATCAGATATCAGATGTGACACCACTCAAAGATTTGATAAATCTGAACCGCTTGGATATCGACGACAACCCAATGTCGGACGTGGAACCGCTCAAAAACTTGAAGAAACTGAGATGGTTAGACCTTGACGATAACCAGATAGTTGATGTGACACCGCTCAAAGATTTGACAAAACTGACATGGTTGGATGTCGATGATAACCAGATAACGGATCTATCCCCACTCGGAAATTTGAAAAGACTCGGCTATCTCGACCTTGACGGAAACGGAATATCGGATATATCGCCGCTTAGCAACTTGACGAGACTCAGAGAACTCGACCTTGACGGAAACGAAATATCGGACCTGACACCCCTTAGTGAATTGGTGAATCTGAGAATCCTCGATCTCCACGATAATGAAATAGCAGATATATCTCCTCTCAAAAACTTGGTGCTCCTGAAAGACCTGGATCTCGATGGAAATGAAATATCAGATGTCTCCGCGCTTAGCACTTTGTTAGATCTAATGATACTCGATCTTGATGACAACAAAATATCAAATGTGTCTCCTCTTAAAAATCTGACGAATCTGACGATCTTAGATCTTAGCAACAATCAGATATCGGATTTCGCCCCAATTGCCGGGTTAATAGAGAACCTCGTAGAGTATGATAACAGCAACCAGTCGGCACCTTCTGTCAGAGCAGCAGATGTCAACCGCGATGGCGTTGTGAATGTGAGAGACCTCGCTTTAGTCGCATCTTACTTTCGCAATCCCAATTTTGCGAATGCCGCGAGTACCGAGGTCTACCCAGATGTCAATACGGATGGGATTGTAGACGAGAAGGACCTGGTCGCTGTCGCTGCGGAGATAGATACTACCGCAGCCGCTCCGACACTTAGAAAGCATCTAAAACAGATACCCAACCTAACTGCTGAGAATCTCAAACAGTGGATCCAACTCGCAAAGCAACTTAGGATCCAAAAACCGCACACCCAAAAGGGGATTATTGTGCTTGAGCAGCTCCTCGCAATTCTGACCTTCACAGAAGCGTTACCCCAAGAGACCGCACTCTTGGCGAATTATCCAAATCCATTTAATCCGGAGACGTGGATACCCTATCAACTCGCAGCACCCGCCGTCGTGAGTGTTTCTATCTATGCTGCCGATGGAAAACTCGTTCGGACGTTAGTATTAGGGCAGCTGCCCGCCGGGGTCTATCGCCATAAATCCGATGCAGCATATTGGGACGGTAAAAATGAGGTAGGTGAGGCTGTCGCAAGTGGCATCTACTTCTACACACTCACTGCCGATGATTTCATGGCTACGCGAAAAATGATTATTCGGAAATAGCCTAATAACTACAGGCTTTCGGTAACGCATGCGAAAATCACTATCATTATTCCTCGCCACAACACGCTTTAGCCGAAACCGATAGTCGATGACTGATAACCGTCAAAAAGGAATACAAATCTCCATGAAACTTTTTACATCGTATAAGAAATCACTCGGCACATATTTCTCAAATCAGAACCTAAAATCTATCAGTCGTGCCATTCTTGTCTTTACAGTGTGTATGCTCCTCGGAGGACCACATCAGACCGCAACCGCAGAGACTGTTCATATCCCGGATCCGATCCTTCGTGCCGCCCTTGAACTCGCATTGAACAAAAAAGCAGGGGACGACATCACCCAGGAAGACATGGCTGGATTGAATTCCCTTCAAGCCAGTAGATGCCGCTTTTTGGGTTTGGAAGAAGTAGGACTACGAGCACCTGAGCGGTGGGTATGCGCGCCTGTATACGACACGCTCACATCTGGTATTCAAGACCTAACCGGTCTTGAATTTGCCACTAACCTGAGGGAGCTGCGTCTCAACCGTAACCGACTCTCTGATCTGACCCCTCTCAAAAATTTAACAAAACTGACCTACCTCGATCTTGGAGCCAATCGGCGGATATCGGATGCAACACCGCTCAAAGATTTAACGAATTTGACACATCTCTATCTCAGAGCCAACCGACTATCAGACGTAGAACCCCTCAAAAATTTGATAAACTTGATAGAACTCGACTTTAACACGAACAAGATATCAGACGTAGAACCCCTCAAAAATTTAACAAATCTGATCTATCTCGATCTTGGCCACAACCAACTATCAGACGTAGAACCCCTCAAAAATTTAACAAATTTGAAAGTCGTGAATCTCCGCGACAATGAACTACCAGATACAACACCGATCAAAGACCTGATGAACTTGACACATCTCTATCTTAGAGGGAATCAGATATCAGACCTAACGCCTCTTAAAAACCTCACAAAACTTATAGAATTGGATACTGAAAGTAACCAAGTATCAGATGTAGAACCACTCAGAGATTTAAAAAACTTGACATGGTTAGATCTTGATAGCAACATGATATCAGACGTGCAACCCCTCGAAAACTTGGCAAAACTGAGATACTTGGACGTCTCCGACAACCAGATACAGGATGTAACACCCCTGAGAAACATGACGAATTTAAGTCGGTTGGATCTTGACGACAACCCAATGTCGAACGTGGCTCCCCTCGAAGGTTTGAGAAAACTAATAGAGCTGGATCTTGACGATAACCAGATAGTGGATATATCGCCGCTCAAAAACTTGACAAGACTGACATGGTTGGATCTTGACGACAACCAGATAACGGATCTATCCCCACTCGAAAATTTGACAAACCTCACATACCTCGACCTTGACGGAAACGGAATATCGGATATATCGCCGCTTAGCAACTTGACGAGACTTAGAGAACTCGACCTGGACGGAAACGAAGTATCAGATCTGACACCTATCCATGGATTGGTACGCTTGAGAATACTCGACCTCCACAATAACCAGATAACCGATATAGCCGTACTGAAAAACTTGACGAGCCTGACAGACCTGGATCTTGATGACAACAACATTTCAAACATCTCGCCTCTCAGCGGTTTGGTCAACCTGACAATATTAGATCTTGATGGAAACGACATAGCAGATGTCTCTCCACTTAGCGGTTTGGTCAACCTAATGACGCTGGATCTTAGCAACAACCAAATAACTGACTTTTCTCCAATCGCCGGACTGATAGAGAACCTCGTAGAATATGATAACAGGAACCAAACACCCCCGTCTATCAGCGTAACAGATGTCAACCGCGATGGCGTTGTGAATGTGCAAGACCTTGCTTTAGTCGCAGCCTACTATCGCAATCCCAACTTTGCGGACGCCCCCAATCCTGGTACCTATCCGGATGTCAACAGTGATGGGATCGTCGATATCAAAGATCTCGTTCTCGTCGCGGCGGAGATAGATGCTGCCGCTGCCGCGCCTACATTTAGAACGAATTCAAAGGAGATACCTCAACTAACCGCCAAGAATCTCAAACAGTGGATACAGACCGCAAAGCAACATGGCACACAAGAACCATATACACAAAAGGGAATTATTGTGCTGGAACAACTCCTCGCAATTTTGACCTTCACAGAGGCGTTACCCCAAGAAACAGCACTCCTGACGAACTATCCGAACCCCTTCAATCCGGAGACATGGATACCTTATCAACTCGCAGAACCCGCAGCGGTGAACATCTCTATCTATGCTGCTGATGGAAAACTCGTTCGGACGTTAGCATTAGGGCATTTGGAAGCGGGCGTATATCACAGCAAATCCCGTGCAGCATATTGGGATGGTGGAAACGAGGTAGGTGAGGCTGTCGCAAGTGGCATCTACTTCTACACACTCATTGCGGGGGATTTCACGGCTACAAAAAAAATGATTATACGAAAATAATAATCCTTTGATTTGAAATGAGATAGTCTTTCTGAAAGAATACCCGCTTTTTCTGTTTTTTGCCCAAATTATTAAAATCGCCCAAACGCCAGTAAGTAGTCTTCGGAATGAACATACTATTTGACTTCTTAGTTCTGCCATCGCTTGGAACACTCGGCACTCATGCCCTTAGGCTGTTATGCGCATTTGTGCTAAGTGTTTTCATTGTTAACATCTACCAGTTAACCCATACCAAAATCCCACAAAAATCCTTTACTGACACACTCATCATTCTGTGTATGCTGATTTCGGTCGTAATGGTAATCATCGGTGATAGCATCGCGCGTGCCTTTAGTTTAGTTGGAGCATTGTCCATTATTCGGTTTCGGACCGCCATTCAAGACCCGCGCGATATCGGTTTTGTTTTCTATGCCTTAGCCGTAGGTATGGCAGTCGGAGTGGGAAACCCATCTATCGCGATTTTGGCGACATTTCTCATCGGTATTATTATCCTCGGTATCCACAATTGGCATCAGTCCCTCGGAAATAATAACGAATTTAGCCTGGAATTCTGCTTCCCACCGAGCCAAAATCCCGAATCTGTTTATCGTCCTATTTTCAATAGGCACTTGGCTCACAAATGCCTGATTAAAAAACGGGCAAAAAAAACACAACTGGTTGAACTGACGTTTCGAGTTAAATTGGTGAACCCAAACGAATGGCTCGCTTTTTACAACGAACTATTACGTATTGAAAACGTCACAGACGTGAAAATAGATAAGGTATAATATCTGAATTCCTCTATGCCCGATGAGTCTAAAAAATGATAAATCTGTTGAAACCTACTAAGGTCTGTCTGATCCTAATTCTTGTTTTCTCTACGAACGCCACAAATGCCCAAGCCCCCCTACAACTAACCTATTTAACAGAACCTATTCAAATTGATGGCTTAAGCAACGAACCCGGATGGCAGCGAATTGAACCGCTGCCGATGGTCATGTACAAACCGACTTATAAAGGCGAACCGACCGAGAAAACTGAAATCAGAGTCGCTTATGATAAAGATTATCTCTACTGTTCAGCACGGTGTTATGATACCAATCCCTCCCGGATTCGTGTCAACTCGCTCTATCGGGATAGATCCAGCAAGGACGACAAATTTGGAATTATTCTCGATACCTTCAATGATAAGGAAAGTGCCTTGTCGTTTTGGACAACCCCCGCTGGCGTCCGAGGTGACGAAGCCATCTTTAATGATGGAAAATCGGATAACAAGCACTGGAATACCTATTGGGATGTCGCCACGGTTCAGAATGAAGAAGGTTGGTTCGTTGAGATGCGCATTCCATTTTCCAGCCTGAGTTTTCAGGACGAAAACGGCAGGGCAGTCATGGGGTTAATTGCTTACCGAAATATCGCCCGAAAAAACGAGCGTGTTGTTTTCCCTGAACTATCTCCCGATCGCGGTATTGACACCCCATCCCGAGCGTATCCCTTGGTATTAGAGGGAATTTACAGTCAAAAACCTGTTTACTTTACGCCTTATATTGCCGGAGGACTTGAACAAATCCCCACATTAAACAACGCCGAGACTGTCTATCATCTCAAGAATGAGTTGGCGAGAAATGCTGGCGTCGATATTAAATACAATGTTACCAGCAACCTCACTCTGGATACAACATTAAACCCGGACTTTGCCCAAGCAGAAGCCGATGATCAAGAGGTTAATTTAAGCCGGTTTTCGCTCTTCTTCCCAGAAAAGCGGCAATTTTTTCAAGAGCGTTCCGGGATTTTCGCTTTTAATTTTATTGATCGTGCCCGACTCTTTCATAGCCGCCGAATCGGTATCCAGGACCGTGAACAAATTCCTATCATTGGCGGGGCAAGACTCGTCGGGCGTATCGGAAATTGGGACTTCGGTTTCCTTGATATGCAAACCGCACGTAAGGGAGATGTACCAACAGAAAACTTCGGAGTCCTACGCATGCGGCGGCAAATCCTTAATCCATATTCCTACGCTGGTATCATGCTAACAAACCGTATTGATGAAAAAGGAAATTACAACTTTGCGTATGGCGTTGATAGCATTGTGCGCCTCTTTGGGAAAGAATATTTGACGCTTAAGTGGGGACAAACTTTCAAAGCTCAAGACACTCAAAAACAGACCTCTAATTTTTTCGATACGGCGATGTTTCTCGCAGAATTGACTCGCCGCACAGATGTTGGATTCGATTACGAACTCGTTGTCGCTCGGAGCGGCAAAGACTTTGTGCCCGGAATCGGGTATACAAAACGAGAAGATTTCACACAACTACAGTGGGGGGCTCGGTATGACTGGCTAATGGGAAAGGGAACCTCAATTAGACAAGTAAGTCCCCTACAGTTTTCAGGGTTCGTTGTACTTCGCAATGAAGATGCATCTGTGGAATCCGCCCAGCTTGACTATAAGACTGATCTGGAATGGAAGTCTGGAGCGGCCGTGTCAATGGATCTTCAAATGGATCATGAAGACCTCACCAAAGATGAGGATTTTCCTGAAGATACAGTAGTTCCAGCAGGGAGTTATACGACTTTCAAAACTGAAGGCGGTTTTGATATGCCCGGTGGAAACTTATTCCGTACTGACTTCGATTGGGCTTTTGGCGGTTTTTTCGATGGATGGCGATTTGAATTCCAAGCTAAACCCACTTGGAACGTCTCCCGACATTTGGAAATGAGCGGTGAATACGAAGTCAATGTCGTTCGCTTCCCAGAACGCAAGCAGGGATTTAACGCACACATCGTTCGGCTTCGGACCCGAGCCGCTCTCAACACAAAGGTCTCCCTGAATGCATTTGTCCAGTACAATAATGCAAGCGATCGGTTCTCAACGAATATTCGGTTTCGGTATAATTTCCGTGAAGGAAACGACTTATGGTTAGTGTATAACGAAAATCTCAACACATATAGAGACGATGAAATACCGAGACAACTGCTGACGAGAGGACGCACAGTATTACTGAAGTATACAAATACCTTTGGCATATAGGGCACCAACTCGGATTGAAAGGGCGTGTTCCTAACCTTCCAATTCTTCAGCCTTGCATCCGTCCACTGATATTCTCATTATCCATTTCGCGGACAAAAGATCGAAGAAATGACACGGAACACAACACAAATAGGATTAATCAAACGCCTTTTTTACCCTATATTAAATTTCAACACGGAAAAAATCGTAATGAGGTCCATTAGTTAAAAGTATGAAAAGAAAAGCATTAGTCACAGGGGGTGCGGGCTTTATGGGCACGCACGTCGTTAATGAGCTTCTCCGCCAAGGAGACACAGATGTCGTTGCACTTGACGATCTCAGCGGCGGTTTCCGTGAAAATCTCAATTCAAACGTAACCTTTGTTGAAGGCAGCATTCTTGACGTTACGCTGATAAACCAACTCTGTGAGCAGCATCAATTCGACTACATCTATCACCTCGCTGCCTATGCGGCAGAGGGATTGAGCCACTTTATCAAACGATTCAACTATCAGAACAACCTCATCGGCAGTGTAAACCTTATAAACGCCGCCGTAAATTATAACGTCAAACGCTTTGTGTTTACCTCGTCTATCGCCGTCTACGGTGAGAACCAACTTCCAATGCATGAAGGACTTCAACCGATGCCGGAAGATTCTTACGGTATCGCCAAATACGCTGTAGAACAGGAACTCGCCGTCTCTAAACGGCTCTTCGGCTTGGAGTATACCATCTTCCGACCCCATAACGTCTACGGTGAACTCCAGAACATCGGGGATAAGTATCGAAACGTCATCGGCATTTTCATGAACAACATCATGCAAGAGGAACCTTTAGTAATTTTTGGAGACGGAGAGCAGACGCGTGCCTTTACGCATATTGCAGATGTCGCCCCACATATCGCTCGCGCCGTGGATATCCCGGAAGCATCGGGAGCAGTATTTAACGTCGGCTCCGATAAATACGTGACTGTCAACGAATTGGCGGATCTGGTGATGACAGCAATGGGAAAAGAGGTGAGTGTTATCAATGTACGTGCCAGAGAAGAGGTGAAACACGCCTACTGTTCACACGAAAAATTTCACAGTGTCTTCGGAAACACAGCGCAAGTCGAACTTCCAGAAGGCTTGAATAGAATGGCGGCTTGGGCAAAATCTGTAGGACCGAGGGCTTCCAACCCATTCACCAACATCGAAATTCATAAAAATCTACCCGATAGCTGGAAGTAAATAGCCGTCGGCTATTGGCAGTCAGCCATCAGCGCAAGAAGGTGAACTAAAGTCTGTAAAGTTGGGAAGTGTGCTAAAGTCTCGTAAAGTCTGTAAAGTTGTTAAAAGGTATATGGTGAACCAAAGGTTCCTCTTACAACTTTGAACTTGCAAACTTTCAACTTGCAAACTTTGCGACCACTATGCCATCAAGAAATACGCAACAGCCACAAGGAGTTACCGACAACCGACAACCAACAACCGACAACCGTTACAAAACCCTTTGGGTAATGGTCATTACGTGTGCTGGCATGGGATTGAGCCTCCTCGTCCGTGTTCTGTTGATTCCAAGACGGTTCGGCTTCAGCGATACAGCAGACGCGCTGATAACAGCATTGACGGTAGTGTTCGTTGTTGATACAATTGTCCGAGAAGGTGCTAAATTCAGCCTTGTCCCCCTCTTTGTTACGCGTGAAAAGGAGATGCCTCGCGCAGCGTACCAATATTTCACCAATAACCTTCTATTCGCTTTAATAAGTATCGGATTCGGAATTTTTATCCTAATCGAACTTCTCGCGCCGTGGATAGCAGGCGGACTATTAGCGCGATCAACTGTCGATGTCGAAAAAGGAACAACCCTGTTACGACTCTGTGCACCGATCCTTGTCTTCGGATCCGGTAGCACCGTCCTCGGTGCCTTCCTGAACAGCCAACAACGCTTTAAAACGGTAGCACTCCGAAACGCGCTACCTGCCGGCACCGCAGCGGTTATATTTTTAGTTCTATGGAATACCGAGAACCTTGAAAACTGGATTGCGGTGGCATACACCGGCGGCTTTGCCGTATACTTCGGAGGGTTGTGTATCGGGACGTATCGAACGGGACATCGGTATACCCTCACAGGCATCTCTGTAGATACACTCCGCGCTTTGAAGAACACGGTCACCTTACCAACCCTCGGTTTCGCAATTCGACAAGTCACAAACCGTCTGTTGGTCGAGATATACCTCGTCTCGCAGCTCGGAGGCGGCGCGATTACACTTTATAAATCCGCTTTCCAGATTTTCTCGGCGTTACAAACACTCATCGGGATTAGTATTGCAACAACAGGGCTGCCCGATATGGCAACAGACCACGCAGCAAACGATAAAAAGAAGTTAGGACGCACGCTCAACCGAAATGTCCGCACCGCCATAATCATCGGCACCCCAATCATCCTAATCTTGCTGATATTTCACGGAAAGATCAGTTGGCTCTTGTATGGGAGAGGCACGACCGATCAAGCCTCTATCGAATTAATTGGCCAACTCCTCTTTTGGCTCAGCGCAGGATTGATATTTTCATGTCTGATACCCGTGCTGAATGCCGGACTTTACGCACAAAAGGCGTACAAAGCCATCTTCGCAAATATGGTAACGATGGCGTTCCTTAATTTCATTGCGGCTTATGGATTGATTGAAATAAGAGGACTCACAGGGGTCGCACTCGCTGTCCCAATCACCGCACTCCTCGCCGTTGGAAATCTGACGCGCCTCCTCCGAAAAACAAAGGTTTCTTGGTTTTAGATGGCAGTCAGCAATCAGCAATCAGCGGTCAGCGCGTGGCAGGTACAATTTGCTAATCACCACAGGCTGATTTTACTCATGGTGGACACCAATAAAAAAAAAAGAGATAAATGAGATGGGAATGAAAAATGTTGCGGATTACCACTATCTTATTGTAGGCGGCACAACAAAGGCGGCAACAACGTCACTATTCACCTATCTCGCCGACCATCCGGCTATCTGTGCCGCTACCTATAAAGAGACCCGTTTCTTCCTCAACACCGACTACCCACTCCCTTCAAAATACCGATACAAAGGCGATGTGGAAGAATACAATCACCTATTCCCCAACACTGATGAAAAGCAGCTACGGGTTGAATCAACACCAGACTATCTCTATTGCGACAAGGCGCGTGAACGAATCGCAGCATCGCTCCCACACGCGAAGTTAGTCTTCAGTCTGCGCGAACCCATCTCAAGACTTATCTCTTGGTATCGGTTCGCAAAGCAAATCGGCAAATTGCCAGAAACGCTAAGTTTCGACGCTTACGTCGATCTGCTCTTTGCCGCTGGGCAGCAGGAAGAACAACACTTGCAAACACTCCAACAGGGCTGCTATACTATCTATTTGGAACCCTATTTTAATCTATTCGGTCCAGCACGCATCCACATCCTTTTTTATGAAGAACTCGCGGCGCAACCGTTGAACATTATGACAGAGTTGTGCAACTTCGCCGAGATAGATGCCGATTTTTATAACAACTACGCCTTTAAAATAACAAACCGTTCCGAGAATATGAGAAACTCTGAACTGCATCGGAAATATCGAGACTTCCGATTCCGACTGCGACAGTGGACGCATAACAAACCGATTGTCCATACACCGCTGCGGAGAATCAAAAAAACAATTGAACCGCTTTATCTCCGTCTAAACACGCAACCTGATAAGAAAACTCAGATGTCAGAAGAGACGCAGCATCGCCTAAGGGATTATTACAAATCTGACGTTCATGCCCTCAGTGAACTCATAGGGAACCCATTACCATGGAAACCTTTAGAAAAATCCAACTCATGATTGTTGGAGCGCAAAAATCCGGTACATCTTCACTGCTCCGCTACTTGGCACAACACCCAGATATTCATACGCATCCACAGTCAGAGATGACCTTTTTCCTTCAAGCACACGAATACACACAAGGGTATGAACGGGCTTTCGCGAAATACTTTGCAGGCGAAGGTCCCGACGAGGCAATTGAAGATAAACAACTCATCGCTAAGAACGTGATGGTGATGCACTTCCCAGAAGTTATGCAACGGATTTACGAACACAATTCAGAGGCACATCTCGTCGTGCTTTTACGGGAACCCGTTGCCCGTGCCTATTCCGCCTATTGGTGGGCGCGCCGGCGGGGTTGGGAAAACATCAAAACCTACGAAGCAGCACTCGCCGCTGAGGAAGCACGCCTGAACGAAGACCGGTTTAAATGGAGACAGTGCGCTTATCAGTACAACGGTATCTACTACCCACACGTCAAGAATTTGATAGATCAATTCGGTTCAGATCGTGTCCATTGCTTCTTAACCGACGATTTGAAGGAAAAGGCTGAAGCCGTCTGCCAACAGGTTTTCAATCACATGCGGATCCGCGCCGATTTCAAACCTTCAATAGGGGAACGACACAATCAAGCCACGATGCCGCGTTCGGAAGGATTCAACTTCCTCTTCACACAATTCCTGGCATCGCACAATCCACTCAGAAAAGCCATAAGGAAACTTGTGCCGGACGCAGCTGCTTACAAACTCAGAAAAGCCATCCTCAATTGGAGCGAAAAACCTCAGAAGGATAAGAATTGGACACCGCCACCGCTGGACCCAGAAACCCGCAAACAACAGATGGCGTACTTCAAGCCGTTTAACGAACAATTAGCTGAATTATTAGGACGTGACCTGACGCACTGGTCGGCACCGAAAAGTTTGCAAGTTGAAAGTGTAACTGAAGTGAACTAAAGTTGTTAGAAACCCAACCTAACTTTACAGACTTTAGCACACTTTACGGACTTTATACCTATGTTAATCTATTTTCTTACAGGATACGTCGCTTTTGAAGAATTTATACTGAAGTTCCTACCCGTTAGCGATGCCCTTTATTCCTACTTAAGATTCTTCGGCGAGATGCTCATCTATGTAGCTTTTGGGAAACTCGTCATCCATAAACTCTACAGAGGCATCCCTTTCGTCAAAACAGCAATCGACTTACCAATTATTGGCTTTTACAGCGTCGTACTGCTGTCAATGTTAGTCAATGGATCCCCACTGATAGGGAGCCTTTACAACATCCGTCCATTCGCGCGATACATCGTTCTTTTCTATCTGGTCGCGAATTCCAACCTCTCAGAAAAACGAATTGCGACTTTTTTACGCATAATCCTTGGTGTCGGTATCTTCCAAATCGGGGCAGGTATCATCCAGTGGGCGGGTGGACCCGCTGCATTCAATTTCTTCCTACCGCGCGAAACCACACTCACCATAGGTGGGTTCACAAAAGAATACAGACTCCTTGAACTCGGCAGAGAAATTGGGAGCGTCTACGGAACTTTAGGCGACACGGTGATTTACGGGGTCTTCATGATTCTCGTCCTTGTCATCTATCTCTCCCGTATTAGACGACTGGAATACCTGAACCTACTCGGTGCGGCGATACTGTTTTTCTTTATCGCCCGCTCATACTCACGAGCGGCTACCTTCTCAGCACTCCTTGCCGGTGGTGCGTGGTTCTACTTCCAGTACGGTTGGAAAAAGACACTGCAATTAGCATTATCAATCGCGCTGGTCTTTGGGATCCTTTTAGCAATCGTTAACCCCTTTAACCTTGAGTACATAAACCCGCGCAAAGCAAGGGTAGGACTTATCGGCAACGTAACAGGAGTATTCTCCGGTTCCTACGTCCGTGTCGCCCAGAAACAACGACTCGGCGCCTTAATAGGAAACGTTCCAACAGTTCTCGTGAACAAACCCATCTTAGGCTACGGCGCAGATCAAAACACCACAATTGAAAGGCTGAATGCCAGCCAACGTTCCTTCCTCTTGAAGATACTCAGCAAAAACGGTTTCAAGGACGTGTATTGGGTCGCAATCCTCTGTTTCTACGGCTTATTGGGATTAGGCTTTTTCGCGCTAATATTCTACCGGCTCTTCCGTGCCGCTTTAGACCTCTACAGGAGATCCGTTAGCACACCATTGGCTGCGTCGCGTCTGACCCAGCAGATCTCAATCATTATGCTCTGCCTCGTTGTCATTACCGCCTTTTTACTCTTCTTCAATCGAACCCTTGAATTCCGAGGTTACGGATTCTATTTCTGGCTCTGCGCCGGTCTCATGTTCGCCAGCGACAGATCGCTTTCAACCTATAGACCTTTGAAGATCACCCTATGAATACGTCACATAAGTCGCCCCGACGGGGTTTGCTATACAGAATCGCCATTATCCATCGTAGGGGTTGGGTTACCCAACCCCCTGACCAACGGGCAGGGAGCCCCTATCTCTACTATCTGTTATCCGCTATTTACAAACCGCTGATAGCCGTTACGATACTGTTGTCTCTGAACATCGGCTGTCGAGAGGAAACACCACCGCCTGATGCGCTCCGCTTAGAAATTGACACGCACACCGCGCAACCGCTCCGGCACGCACTTCATGGGTTCAATACAAACATGATAAGCGGTGATTATGGTTACCTTGACACCGATTTTGTTAACTTAACCAAAACACTCGCGCCGAAGACCTTACGCTTTCCAGGGGGTACGGTCGGCAATTTCTATCACTGGGAAGCCAGCGGCTTTTTTGAGAGTGAAATGGCCTCAACTCTCAATCCGAAACTTAATAAACGAAACACAGACAATTACGTTAAACTTCAGAGGCGAAGGAACGGTAAAATCGATTTTGACGACTTCATGCAGTTGTGTAATACATTACAGGTAACGCCTGTTGTCGTCGTGAATCTATGGACAGGCAGTCCAGAAGAGAGCGCAGCATGGGTCGGCTACGCCAAAAGCAAAGGGTATCACATTACACACTGGGAACTCGGTAACGAATATTATCTGCCACACTACCTCAACAAATACCAGACAGTCAAAAACTACATCGCCGAAGCCAAGAAACACGCCGCAGCGATGAAAGCCGTTAACCCCGATATAAAGGTATCCGTCTGTGCCACACCCTTCGGATTCCACAAAGAAGGGTGGTTGGTAAAAAGACAGCAACGGAAATGGGACGAAGGGCTTGCAGCGGACAGCAGTTTCTACGACGCTTACACCGTCCATGCTTATGCTTACAAAGCAGTTCAGAAAAAAGAGATAGAGGAGATGCGGCGCTATCTCATGGGATGGATTCATTTCGGAGTCGCAGAGGCTCTCGATTACTATCAGAAACTTTTTCCAAACAAGGAGATGTGGATAACCGAATGGAACATCGCGAATCCTGCGAACCGCGTCGCCAATACACAACTTCATGCAATGTATGCTGGCGATTTTTTCTTAAGAATGCTAACGATACCTAACATCACGCAGGCAAACTTTCACGTCATCGCTGGGCCCGGTAAAGGATTTCCCGTATTTTCCCCCGTAACACCCATAACACCCGGGACTTTTTGGAAATACGGTGGCGAACCAGAATCGGACTTCGGTAACACCATCCGGCGCGCCGTCTATCCTACTTTCCAACTTATCGGCGAAGCATTCGCGCAAGCAGACACACAGTTCAGGATGTCAATCGAAAACCCGCCTCTCTTTGAAGGTGCTATCACTTATGCAAAGCAACAGATGCCCGGTATTCAGGCACAAGCCGTTGGTAAGAAGAACGACGCAAATGAAACGGAACACCTTGCCATCTTCATCAGCAATCGCACAGGTGAACAATACACGCCACACATCATGATTGATGGCACATATTATAAAGGTGATGTCACGTATCGTTATGTCGCCGATGAAAGACTCAAGGCAACAAACGGAGGTAATGCCGAAATGGAAGGATCCGGCGAAATCGAAGTACGTATTCAGGAATGGTCAGGGAAAACAACAGATTTTGTTATCCCCAAAAATAGCTTCGGCGTTTTAAAAATAAAGAGATAATCACAGATAGCGGGATAGGTCTTGTACCTACCCTCTTAGAAACCGTACATCTTCCCAGTCGCGTTGGAATTCATCAGATACCCGGGGAATGCCATAAGGCATTCATACCCGGTTCATGCCACACGGCATGAATACCGTTGATTCTGATTTGTGGAACGTAGTGGAACGATGCCCAGATTTAATAGTTAAAAACATGGTATTTGTTGTCGGTAACAGTCGCAGTGGCACAACGATGATGGGACGGATTTTAGGAAAACATCCGGACGTTTACACCTTTGGCGAACTCCATTTCTTTGGACAGTTATGTGCACCACCCTTTTCATTTAAACTACCGAAAGCAGACGCATCAAAACTCGCCGCAGCACTCCGCTGCGTCCAACGGGAAGGTTACCGCACGCATGGAAACCCGCGTCGGTTTCTAAAAGAGGCAGCGATATTTCTCGACGGTTTAACCGCATATCCCGAAACACCGGCGCGCCTCTTTTCGGCATTCCTTCACCATGAAGCAGCTGAAAACGGCAAAACTATCCCGTGCGACCAGACACCGCGCAACGTATTTTACATCAAGGACCTCCTTGAACTTTATCCAGAGGCACGAATTATCAACATGATCCGAGACCCGCGCGATGTCCTGTTATCCCAAAAGCGGAAGTGGAAACGCCGATTCCTCGGCGGCAGCGATATGCCGATGAAAGAAACGTTTCGCGATTGGATGAATTACCATCCAATCACCATCAGCCACATCTGGCGGACCGCTGTCAACGCTGCAGATCAGTTTGCAAATCATGAGCGGGTCATTTCTATCTACTTTGAGGAACTTCTTACACGTCCAGAAGCCACCGTCAAAGCAGTCTGTGACTTCGCCAATATTTCATACACCCACACAATGCTCCAAGTCCCGCAGGTCGGTTCTTCCGTCGCAGAAGACAAACCGCAGGAATTGGGGATAAACCCACATCGTGCCCACAGTTGGCAAAAAGGGGAGCTCAGTTCCGCTGAAATTTATCTCAATCAGACCATAACCGCAGCCCTTATGAAGAAACATAACTATAGCCGTGTGTCAATCCAGCCGAATATCGCAAGTTTGATACTCCATCTATTAACATTTCCCGTCAAATTGGGAGGGGCGTTCCTCTTTAATCTCGATCGCATGAAGAGTATCCCGCAAACCCTAAAAAGACGAATTTTTAACGATTAGAATCTGGGCATCGTTCCACTACGCTTCACAAATCAGAATCAACGGTATTCATGCCGTGTGGCATGAACCGGGTATGAATGCCTTATGGCATTCCCCGGGTTTTTGGTGAAGTCAGAAACCTTTGAACACCCAAAGCAGGTCAAAATTCACTGAAAACCACTGCGAAACATAGTGGAGCAGAGACCATATTTAATAACTAAAAAAAATGATCGCACAAATCAATCCACTTTACATCAAAACCCGTCCCACAAAGGTAATAACACGCCTCATGAGTTACGCCTTCTTTGAAGGACGCCCCGTGACAACAAAAGGACGCTGGATAAATCCGCTCGTCTTTTCCATCCTGAAAAAGGTCGCCGCAAACAATAGTAAATACAAACCCGTTAAAAAGCCGATCTTCATCTTAGGGACCGGACGCAGTGGTACCACAATACTCGGCATCGTTCTCTCCATGCACAGAGAGGTCGGTTACCTTAATGAACCTAAAGCGATATGGCACCTCATTCATCCCCATGAAGATGTCATTGGAAACTACAGCCAAAGCAACGCAAAATACCGTCTCACCGCTGAAGACGCAACAGACCAAATGCAACGACGGGCAGCGCAGATGTTCGGTGCCTATTTGACAACAACCCGTTCTGAACGTCTCGTCGATAAATATCCAGAACTCATCTTCAGAGTAGATTTTGTGCGTGCCTTATTCCCAGACGCACGTTTTATTTTTCTTGTCCGTAACGGTTGGGATACCTGTCAGTCCATCGCAACTTGGTCAAAGCGACTTGGGGTTCACCGCAACGGAGAGAAACACGACTGGTGGGGGGTCGAAGACCGGAAGTGGCGACTCATGGTCAAACAACTCGTTGAAACAGACGCCGCCCTTTCCGGGATCGCTGATAAGGTTAAGCATTTCGAGCGACACCTCGATAGAGCCGCTGTAGAATGGATCGTCACCATGCAGGAAGGGATCCGTCTCATCGATACCTCTCCAGATTGTACGCATCTTGTCCGTTTTGAGGATTTAACCGCAAAGCCAGACGAAACACTTTCAGCGTTATGCGATTTCTGTGAACTACCAACGGATACTATATTCCAAGAATATGCTCGACAGACGCTGCATCCTGTGCCAGCACGAAAGCCCTTTGACATTCATTGGGAAATCGCTCCGATTTTCCTTGAAATCATGGAAGAATTACAGTATAATGCTTAGATACATTTTTTCCTGGGAGTCAACTGTCACAATGAAATTGTTAGGGAAATTGACCGCGTTTATACTTTGTGTATCTGCGTTGTTGATCGGGTGTGACCCAGAAATGAAACAACCCATTATGCAGGTTGTCACCCGTTCAGAGAGTCCCTCAGAAAAAGCACGAACGGCAATGGAGAGAGTCAACGAAAAACGAACTAAAATTCATGAAAATGCAGAAGAAACGGACGATTTTTCTATTGTATTCACTGCCTCTGAAGACATCTTTAAAGAAGAACTCGGTTTTAGAAAGGGATTTTGGGTTGATTTAGTGGAGATATATCGTCAGGAAAACCTTAAAAATGCTGCAAGGTTGGAAGGTCTTGAGAATCTTCAAGATGCCTTCGCTAAAAAATTAGAAGCCGGTACACTTGGCATGTTTTATTTTACGTACATAAGCGCCTTTGATGATATAATCACTGAATATCTCCGTCTCTCTTTTGAATTCCCTGAGAAACTTGAGACAGAACGCCTCGCGCTATTCAGAGAATCTATAAGGAATGGAAAAATCCTTATCCTATTCCCGTAGGAGTCGTTTGCTGTATGCAAAAAAAGTTATCAATACAACGCCCTTTTACGCGGCGCGATTTTCTCTCAACAAGTTTGAAAGCAGGCACCGCAGCCTTTACAACCCAAATCTTCCCGAAACAAAAAGCTATTGCCCAAGGACGGTATAACGTTTTATTTATCATCGTTGATGACCTACGTCCTCTGCTCGGTTGCTATGGCTACCCACAGATGCACACGCCTAATATTGATAAAATCGCTGAACGCGGAATGCTTTTCAACAGGGCTTATTGTCAATTCCCGGTTTGTAATCCTTCGCGGGCTTCTATACTTACGGGGTTGCATCCGGAAACAAATGGCGTGCTGAATAATCGAACACATTTTCGAGAGACAGTGCCGGAGGCAGTAACTTTCCCACAGCATTTTAAAACACACGGTTATCACACGCGTTCCATCGGTAAAATTGTACACGGTCCCAAAACTTTCGCGGATTTCCAGGCTCAACTTTCATGGAGCGTTCCAATTTGGAGGGCAAAATTACCACCATACAGTGGGATCCCTTCTTGGCAGGCGCTCGATGTTGAGGATGACGCACTCAGAGACGGTCAAATCGCGAAGCAGGCTATCAAGACTTTAGAGGAAATTCAGGATCTACAGTTCCTTCTTGCCGTTGGGTTTCGCAAACCGCACATGCCTTTTCACGCCCCGACAAAATACTACGACTTGTATGAGACACCAATCTTCAAAGATGTCCCATCTGTAGCACCAAACTCGAAAAATGAAATAAGACAGTATTATTCAGATATCCCTCCTGGAAATGTCCCGTTTTCTGAGGAGCAAACGTTAGCGTTAATTCGCGGGTATGCTGCATCAATAAGCTATATGGATGCACAAGTCGGCCGGGTCTTAGATCAATTAGATACACTTAGACTCACGGAAAAGACAGTGATTATTTTTGTAGGTGACCACGGGTTTCATCTTGGCGAACATGGAACATGGGCTAAGAGAACCCCTTTTGAAGTCTCTCTCCATTCACCGTTGATTGTTAACTTCCCCGGGCAGGCCCCCACTGGCGTTAAAACAGATGCCCTCGTCGAACTCGTTGACATCTATCCAACGCTCTGCGATCTGTGTCAACTCCCCACTCCTCCGCAACTGGAAGGTATCAGCATGGTCCCAGTACTTCGTCAACCGACACGCCCGTGGAAAACCGCTGCCTTTAGCAGAATTGATGGGAAACACTCCATGCGCACGGAGCAATACCGATATACTGAGTACGGATACAAAGGTGTGTACGGCAGAGTACTTTACGATTATGAGACTGACCCAGACGAAACCGTCAATATTGCTAATCTTCCAGAAAACAGAAAACTCGTTGCCCGCCTCAGAGAGCAGCTGCACGCTGGGTGGCGCGCAGCGTTGCCAGATGCCTCCGAACAGATCCACGCACCGAAAACGTTGGTGTGGGATGTAAATAACGATCATGTTGTTGATATCCAAGACCTTATCTTGGTTTCAAGTAGTTTTGGTGTCTCAACCCCAGAACACCCCAAAGTAGATGTCAACAAAGATGGGAGCGTTGACATCATCGACCTGCTTCTGGTTGCCGCACATTTTGGTAAATCCAGTGATCCCACTGCCCCACCAGCACGCCCTAACATTCATCCAGAACATCTGAGCAGCATAGAAGAATGGTTGACTGAAGCACGCAGGATAGATGACGGCTCAGACCTTTTTCGACGGGGCATTGCGAACTTAGAACTCCTGATTAAAACAGCCTCACCTACAGAAACCGTGCTCTTGCCTAACTATCCAAATCCTTTTAATCCTGAGACGTGGATCCCTTATGATTTGGCAGAAGATGCAGAGGTCTCTATTCATATCTATAACGCAAAAGGTGAATCTATTCGGCGATTATCCCTGGGTTTCCAGACTGCTGGTCCCTATCGCACCCCATCTCGTGCTGTGTACTGGGATGGGCGGAATACGTCTGGCGAAATTACAGCGAGTGGGCTCTATTTTTATACGCTCCAGGCTGGAGATTTCAAAAAAACACGTCAAATGGTAATTATAAAATGAAAAAAACAACGCAACACGGAATACAATTACGCGCCTTTAGCCGACGCGATTTTCTCTCAACGAGTTTGAAAGCAGGCACCGCAGCCTTTACAACAAATCTATTTCCCAAACTCGGTGCCAGAGCCGAAGGGCAATACAATGTGTTATTCATCATTGCTGATGACCTGCGGCCCCTGCTCGGGTGCTACGGACATCCACAGATGCACACACCCAACATAGACACCTTAGCCCAACGCGGCACACTTTTCAATCGTGCCTACTGTCAGTACCCGCTCTGCAGTCCCTCCCGGACTTCAATGATAACAGGATTACGCCCGGAAACAACGGGAGTCCAAAATAATTCAGCGGATTTTCGGCAGAAATTGCCGGACGTAGTAACACTCCCCCAGCATTTCAAAACACACGGATATCATACACAATCTGTCGGTAGAGTCCTTCATCTGCCAACACTCCAAGACGATAAAAACTCATGGAGCAGCCCATCCTGGCGGCCTGCGTGGGTCCCTTACGATAAAGAGACGACTCCATCTTGGCAGGCACTTGATGCTGAAGACGATGAACTCAGAGATGGAAAAGCTGCAAAGCGCGCAGTCGAAGTTTTGAAGGAAATACACAATACGCAGTTTTTTCTTGCTCTCGGTTTCTATAAACCGCATCTGCCCCTACAAGCTCCAAAGAAGTACTATGAATTATACAAAGATGCAAACTTCAGTCTCCCAGCCTCCTCCGATCCACCCGACGCTGTCCCAGCCATTGCCAGTGGTTGGTCAGAACCGATCAGAGAATTCCAAGATATTCCCGATAGCGGTCCGCTTCCGGATGAGAAAATGTTAGAAGTAATTCAGGCGTATGCCGCATCAGTTAGCTATATAGATGCACAGATCGGACGCGTCCTTAGTCAATTAGATGCCCTTAACCTCACTGAGAGGACAGTTATCGTGTTTGCAGGCGACCACGGGTTTCATCTTGGAGAACATGGAAAATGGCGAAAGAAGACGCTTTTCGAGGCTTCTCTCCACTCACCCCTGATTATTAGCGTTCCAGGGCAGACGCATCAAGATGTGAAAACGGATGCCCTCGTCGAACTCGTTGACATCTATCCAACATTGTGTGACACTTGCCGACTTCCGACCCCTTCGCAATTAGAAGGCCTGAGTCTGATGCCCGTCATTCGGCAACCGACCCGTCCGTGGAAAACGGCTACTTTTAGCAAACTGAACTCTGGACGATCTATGCGGACAGCACAATATCGCTACACGGAGTGGGGAAATGGCGGAAGACTTGGACGAGAACTTTACGATTATTATTCCGATCCAGATGAAACCGCTAATATTGCCAATCTTCCTGAAAATGAAAAACTCGTAGCAGATCTCAGCCAACAGCTGCACGCTGGATGGCGAGCAGCATTGCCGGAGTTATCCAGACAAATCCACCCTTCAAAAACGTTACCGTGGGATATAAACAACGATGGCGTTGTTGATAACTACGATCTCATTTTAGTGGCCGAAAACTATGATAGAAAAAACCCAACACACCCGAAAACTGATGTCAATAAAGACGGTCAGGTGGATATTACTGATTTACTTCTTGTCGCATCGCACTTCGGTGAATCCGTCAATCCAGAGGCACCAGCAGCCGACTTCAAGATCCCTCCAGCGCATCTCAGTTTAGTGGAAGGCTGGCTCACCGAAGCACGCTTGGCAGATGATGGTTCCGATGTCTTTCAACAAGGAATAGCCGTATTAGAACAACTCATCAACGTCTCTTCACTTACAAAAACGACGCTCTTACCTAACTATCCCAATCCTTTCAATCCGGAGACATGGATCCCTTATGATTTGGCAGAAGATGCGGAGGTCCATATCCATATCCATAACCTAAAAGGGGAATCTATCCGAGAACTCTCTCTCGGTTTCCAGCCTGCCGGTACCTACCGAACGCAGACACGCGCGGCACACTGGGATGGCCGTAATTCCATGGGTGAACCCGTGGCAAGTGGCATCTATTTTTATACATTCCAGGCAGGATCCTTCAAAGCGATCCGCCAAATGGTAATTATAAAATAAAGGAAGCAACCAATGAAAAAAATAGCCCGACAGGGAACATTCACGCAACCTTTTAGTCGCCGCGATTTCCTTTCAACGAGTTTAAAAGCAGGTGCAGCTGCCTTTACCACTGGGCTGTTTCCTAAACTTTCTGTTAATGCCCAAAAGCCCGACAACATACTATTCATTATTGCTGATGACCTGCGGCCCCTGCTCGGATGCTATGGGTATCCACAGATGCACACACCCAATATTGATGCCTTAGCCCAACGCGGCACACTTTTCAATCGAGCATATTGCCAATATCCTTTGTGCAATCCATCTCGGACATCAATCCTTACTGGGTTAAGACCCGAAACAACAAGGACACTTTCTAACTCAGCAATATTTCGGGAGGAGTTCCCGAACATTGTGACCCTCCCACAACACTTTAAAGCACACAGTTATCATACACAATCTGTCGGTAAAGTTTTCCATAGACAGGACGAGAAGGATGATCCTGCCTCGTGGAGCGTGCCTTCCTGGACAAAGTCAGCTTACTATAAGCGGGAAGAACTTCCTACTTGGCAAGCCCTTGATATCAAAGACGATGAACTTCCAGACGGGAAAACTGCCAAGCGCACAGTCGAAGTTTTGAAGGAAATTCAAAACGCACAGTTTTTTCTTGCCGTCGGTTTCTATAGGCCACATCTGCCCTTTTATGCACCAAAGAAGTATTACGAATTCTACGAAAATAAAAACTTCAATCTGCCATCCCCTTCCAGTCTTCCCCAGGGTACCCCCGCTGCCGTCAGCAGCAAGTTAGGAGAGGCATCAAACTTCCAAGATGTTCCTGACAGCGGCCCCCTTTCAGACGCGAAAGCGTTGGAATTGATTCGGGCGTATGCTGCATCAGTGAGTTATGTTGATGCTCAAGTCGGACGAGTTCTAAACCAGTTAGACGCGCTGAGGTTAACTGAAAGAACAGTTATTGTTTTTGCGGGAGACCACGGATTTCACCTTGGGGAGCAGGGAAAATGGGGAAAGAACACTCTTTTTGAAACCTCCCTCCGCTCCCCGCTGATTGTTAGCGTCCCAAGGCAGACGCATCAAGATGTGAAAACGGATGCCCTCGTCGAACTCGTTGACATCTATCCAACATTGTGTGACACTTGCCGACTTCCGACACCTTCGCAATTAGAAGGCCTGAGTCTGATGCCCATCATTCAGCAACCAGCACGTCCATGGAAAACTGCTGCTTTCAGCCAAACTGGAAACGCCAATTCTATACGAACGGAACGATACCGATATACCGAATGGGGACACAAGGGATGGCTGGGGATAGAACTTTACGATTACGAGGCGGATCTAAACGAGACCGTCAATGTCGCACATCTACCCGAAAACGCGAAACTTGTTGCAGCTCTCAGCAAGCAGCTGCACGCCGGATGGCAAGCAGCTCTCCCGAATAAAACAGAATACACCTCCGCTAAACAAACTTTACCTTGGGACATCAACAGCGACGGCATTGTTGATAGCCACGATCTCGTTTTAGTGTCTGAAAACTATGGCACAAAAAACCCAGCACATCCTAAAATTGACGTGAATAAAGATGGTTCCGTTGATATCATTGACCTGCTTATCGTCGCAGTGCACTTCGGCGAATCCGGTGATTTAGCGGCACCGCCAACACATACCAAGATCCTGCCACAACACCTCAGCTTAGTAGATGGTTGGATTACTGAAGCCCGGTTAGCAGACGACGGTTCCCACATCTTTCGTCTCGGCGTTGCAGCCTTAGAAAATCTGCTGAGTAACGCAGCCCCGCAAAAAACGGCACTGTTACCGAACTATCCAAATCCTTTTAACCCAGAGACATGGATCCCTTATGATTTGGCAGAAGACGTAGAGGTCCACATCCATATCCATAACCTAAAAGGGGAATCTATCCGAGAACTCTCTCTCGGTTTCCAAACCGCCGGCACTTATCGGACCCGAACACGCGCGGCATACTGGGATGGTCGTAATTCTACCGGTGAACCCGTGGCAAGTGGTGTCTATTTGTACACACTCCAAGCAGGGAAAACCAAAATCGCACGTCAAATGGTGCTTCTCAAATAGGACAAACTGAAAAATATGAAGACCTTACATGCCAGGTTCATCGTTTTCGTCACCATGTTAGTCCTGGCCTCCCCGTTCACTCAAGCCGCTTCACTTATTAACGTACCACTTAAATCGGAGCTTTCTGATTTTAACCGTGAAACCTATCGTTTCATTCATCGTTTACTTAATAAGAGGGTTTTGCCCGGTATATCGCGCGGGTCGTTACCACTCACCCGCAAACAGGTTGTGTCTTATCTCTTGGAAGTACATCAGAAACAAAAAAACGGCGAAATCACACTCAGCACTATCGACCAAGAACGGCTAAACACACTTTTAGCATTTTACCGGGAAGCCCGCGAGTTTTCAAATAAGCGTCAGCAAAATAGCGATCAGCAGAATGGCGGACGGTTGCACGTGATGACCCTTGCAGGCGATGACTATCGCTTCTCTTTCGATCTCAGGGGCTCACAACAGGTCATTACACACCTCGTTGATAACCTATCGGATGAGCAGCCCGTTGAAGGGAACATGCTTGTTACAACGCTCTATCCACACCTTTATGGACAAGCTGGCGAAACTTTCGCTTTTACGACTGATATAGCACATAGATTCGTATACGGCGAAATTTTTGACGATTTCTTTCCGGATGAAACAAAAATTAGGCAGGCGGAGGGTAGACTCAAAAATCGAACGGCAATTAATGCTTATCTGAAATTTAACTTACCGTGGTTTGAACTGCAGCTTGGACAAGAGACGCTTCAATGGGGACCCGGCTACCACGATAGCCTCCTAATCTCCAAAAATCCGTTAGCCATGGACATGATCAAGTTGCAAGCGAATTATGGATCTGTCACCTTTACCGCATTTACCGGTATATTAGAGGATATGGCGGAGGATATTAACGATAAGTATATTTCGGGACACAGAGTTGAAGGGTATTTCTGGGATAGGTTCGGCTTCGGCATCTCTGAAGTCGTCGTCTACGGCAACCGTTTTGAGCCGGGGTATCTCAACCCAGTCAATATCTATCTCATCAACGAACAGCCGATCTCACGTGCCGATGGTCGTGTCGGTGGCAGCGGCGACAACGTTCTCATGAGCGTAGATATGCGATTCCGTCCGGTAGACGATTTTGAAATTTACGGCGAACTGATGGTTGATGACGGGAACCCAGCGGCGAATTTTAAACATTGGGATACAAAGTTTGGTATCCTCGGTGGCATATACCTTACAGATCCTTTCGGTATTCCAAATACCGATCTCCATGCCGAGTATGCCTTTATCAACCAATACGCGTATACGCATGTGAATCCGGTAAATGTCTACAAACACTTTACCACACCGATTGGACATCAAATCGGTTCCGACGCTGACAACCTATGGTTAGAACTGCGTCACCGGTGGACAGATAGACTTGAAACGGTTTTCGGCTATGAATTAGAACGCCACGGGTCAGGCAACATTGATAAGGAACACCCGCCCGAGGCGCCGAAAGATGATGTATGGACACCCTTGTCGGGAATTACACAAAGCGAACATCGTTTGTCAGTCGGTGCCAACTGGGTCGTGATTGGAAAATACTCACTCTATGCAGAATGGGCGCGGGTCTGGCGACGGAACTGGGGAAATCGCTGGGATGTATACGAAAACGCAAATGAAATCGAAGCCAAATTTCTCACTCGAATTCCGTGGTAAGTTTGAATAGCAAGTTTCGGCTTGCAAGCTGCACGAAAAAATGAAGATTTATCGTCACCGAATCATCAAAAGGCATAAAGTGTTGCGCATAGGCTATCCGTCGTTAAAAGAAATTGGACTTTCGCACCTAAAGTGAGTATAATATATACATAATGGCTGTTAGTTGTCAGTCGTCAGTTGTCGGTTAACCCTTGTGGCGATTGCGTTTTGGTTTCCTACCACCAAACCTCTCTTGTCTGAAAACCGATAATCGATAACTATTAAGAGGTAAAACGCAAGGATGAGAATTCGGGTATTGGGTATACGCGGGCTCCCTGCCACCTATAGTGGTCTGGAAACTATTATGGGTGAACTCGCTCCCCGCTGGGTAGAAGCCGGACATGAAGTCATCGTTTACTGTCGTAAGGCACTCTTCAAAGAGAGACCGGCGGAATGGAAGGGCATCAAACTCGTTTACCTACCGAGTATAGAACATAAGATGTTCAGTACCCTCAGCCATAGTTTTCTGGCAACCCTGCACGCCTCATTTGCAGCATCGGACGTTATTCTAACATGGAATGCAGGTAACGGTCCCTTCGGATGGTTCTTCCGTATCGCAGGTAAAACTGCCGTTATCAATGTTGACGGAATGGAGTGGTTACGTCCAAAATGGAAAGGGATCGGTGCCATCTACTTCAAATGGGCGGCAAAAATGGCAACCGCTGCATTCCCAGTCGTGATTACTGACGCTTCTGAAATGAAGCGACTCTACCTTGAAGAACTCGGCGCAGAAACAACGTATATCGCTTACGGTGCTAACATCGAACCCTCAGCGCATCCAGAAATTTTGGAGACTTACGGGCTTGAATCCCGAAACTATTATCTCATCGCCAGTCGGCTTGTCCCTGACAACAACGCCGACCTGATCTTACAGGCATTCGTTGATTCAAAAAGCCAAAAGCAACTCGCCATAGCAGGGGGTGCTGATTACAAAGGCAATAAACTCGAAAACGAATTCTTAGATAAATTGAAAAGTATTGCCAACGAAAACGTCAAGTTTCTCGGACACATTGACGATTCCGAACACATTAAAGAACTTCACCACCACTGCTTCGCCTATATTCACGGCCACCAGTTCGGAGGCATCAACCCTTCGATTCTTAAGGCGTTAGGTTTCTCCAACTGTATTCTGGCACTGAATACACCTTTCAACGATGAAGTCCTTGAAGGCGGGCATTACGGTGTACTCTTTGATAAAAACGTCGAATCGCTAAAAGAAAAAATCCTAACTTTAGAACAAAACCCAGAGATGGTCGAAAATTTTCGACACCGTGCCCCGGAACAGATACGAAAACGATTCAATTGGGAAAACATCGCCCAACAATACCTTGATGTCTTTGAACAACTCCAGCAGAACTAATTAGAGCGACACACATTATATCGAAGATTATACTGTAATTAGAGGAATTAACTATGCCATTCCTATCAAGAAACATAGAGCCGATAGGAAACGATGTAGGCGAAAGTCAGAGGCATCAAGATGACAGCTTAACAGCAAGTTTTGGCTCGCAAGCTTCGCCAAAAATACGACAAACAGGAACCCCAGTGGAACGACTCTCCTCTTTCTACGCAAGGCGTGGCAAATATTTGTTTGATGCTATCGCATCATTTTTCCTCATCATTCTTTTTGCCCCGCTGATGGTGCTAATTGCGATTCTCATCAAATTAACCTCGCATGGACCCGTCTTCTTCTCTCACAAGCGGGTCGGGCTAAACAACGAACTGTTTGTCATTCACAAGTTTCGGAGTCTTCATATCGACACCCCCTCTTATTCAGAAAAACCGGGTTCAACGGACGATAAACGCATCGCGCCGTTCGGTAAATGGCTCCGCAAAACGAGTTTAGATGAACTCCCCCAACTTTTTAACGTGCTCAAGGGTGAAATGAGCCTTGTCGGACCGCGTCCAGAGATGCCTTTCCTCGCTGAGAATTATGAAGCTTGGGAAAATCAACGCCACCATGTCCGACCCGGGATGACAGGACTCTGGCAGCTCAGCCCACGTCGTCAAGGCACAATCCGAGACGGGATCTCTGTTGATCTTGAATATATTGAGAATCTATCCTTCTGGAACGATTTCAAAATACTGATTCGCACTTTCAAAGTTTTTTGGGACAACAACACCTACTAACCCACCAAATGAAACTCACCCTCAAAAACCTCACTCGAACGCTGCGATGTAGCTTTCGGCTGAAATGCCCCCGGTGTGATAAAGGTGCGTTGTTTCAAACATTCTTCAAAATGTTTACGCATTGTACAGCGTGCAATTTGAAGTTTGAACGAGAGTCCGGTTATTTCATCGGCGCGATGTACCTCAACTACGGCGCGACTGTCCTCATCGCTTTCCTAAGCTACTTCCTCTTTGAAAAGTTCACCACTATTCCCTTCTTCTTAAATCTAAGCGTCTGGGGCATCTTTTCCGCCATATTTCCGATTATTTTTTATCGTTATTCAAAGAGCCTTTGGCTCAACTTCGATTATATGTTTTCCTCTTAATCAGGACCTATAAAAGACAACGCCTACTGCGCCTATAAAATTTACCGCGTGAAAATCTGTCCGCGTGTATACGAACCCGCATCAGAAGCGAGAAATGTGAGTACCCGTGCAACACCCGCCGGGTCCCCGAGCGATTTGCGAGCATCGGCGACAGCAGCATCCGGATCTCGGCCTTCGCGCCTTGCCGACTCTGCGATCTGCCCTAACTTCAACGGCGTCGCAAGGCCCCCCGGACAGATGGTATGGATACGGATTGGCGAAATCTGGTTTTCCACCACCATTACAAGCCCATTGACGCCACCTTTGCTCGAACCGTAAGCAACCGAAGAACTCCCACCGCGCACCCCTGCACCTGACGCAATACACAGGATAACACCGCCTTCACATCCTCTCATTATCGGCACAGCATGCTTGAGGGCGAAAAAGGTACCTTTCAGGTTCACGTCAATAACCGAGTCAAAAGTCGCCGTCTCAAACTCATCAATACGGACGTTCGGCCCACGTAGAATACCCGCTGCCGTCACCAAGATATGAATACCGCCAAATTCTGTATTAGCAGTTTTCATCAGGTCTGCTACCTCAGCTTCGACCATAACATCCGTACGTAGAAACCGCGCAACGCCACCCACTTCACGAATCGCACGGACCGTTTCCTCAGCATCTGTCTCATTAATATCACCAAAGACAACCTTCGCGCCTGCTCTGGCATATTCGATCGCCGTTGCTGCACCAATGCCAGTAGACCCGCCAGTAATCACAGCGACTTTATCATTAAGTCGAATATCCATATTTCTTATCTCCCTCGCACCACTTAGATTTTGTAGAAAAGATTATAAGTGGAATGCGTTCACAGCGCAAGCCTTTTGTTTCCATCTAAAATAACCTGAGATTCGGGAACCACGCCGATGCAAACTAACAGTTTACGCGACAAAACGCTTCCGAATCGCGAAAAATTTGCAATTTTTCAGTATGTATGATAGAATTTTAAAAGGAAGAATCGAAATTCGCTTTGACAGGTAACGTCAAGAAATGAATCAGGAGGAGAAACCCATGGAAGTCAGGATTGAATACTGCACCGCTTGAAACTACCAACCACGGGCAGCCAGTTTGGCAGATGCCTTGAAACAGAAATATGGTGCCGGGGTTATAACTGTCGATTTAATTCCGGGTAGCGGCGGGGCTTTTGAAGTTTCGTTAAACGGGACACTGCTCTATTCAAAATTAAAAACTCGAGAGTTTCCGACGACAGAGCAGATAACAAGTGCTATAGACGCAGCGGCGTAACGGCTATCGGCGGTTGGCTATCGGCGGTCGGCTCTGACCGCTGACTGCTGACCGCTGACTGTTATTCCACAGCAACAAGCGCGATCTTACACCGATCCGCTTCCTTGACAAGCACATCAACGTCCATAACAAAAGTGCGTCGTGCTTCCACCGCAAGCACACTCGCTTCAACCTGATGCAACACCTTTAGCGTTTGCATACCGACCGTCGGCACATCAATACGGAAATCGTGGTGCCCCGCCGATGCCTTCGCAACCACAACTCCTTTCTTTCCCAAATTGCCACCCCTCTGAATCGTTACATCCGTCCCTTCAATGGCTTCCATAGCAAGCACAATCTGATTTTTAACGACAACCGTCTGCCCGATATCCATATTTGCTATCTGGCGAGCAGTACGAATACCGAGTTCAACATCCGCCCATTGATTTGCTGTAGGATGTCGCGCCGTTAAAACGCCGGGTTGTAGGAGAAGATGGTGGAGATACTGATCTTGGGTGAGGACTGTCAGCCCAACAGATTCAAGATAGGCAAGTGCTGCGCTAACAATAGCGGAGGGTCTCTTACGTCGGTTTTGTACTAAAATCCTGATAGTGGTCGCATCAATCTGAAATGGACGGAGTAGAATATTTTTCTCGACTTTCCCGATAATTACAACCTCTTTTACATCTGAATCAAGAAGTGTCCGGGCAATCTTTTGAATCTGACCAACGCCATAGGTATGAAGCTCATCTGTGATCCCAGCAAAACGCTGCGCGTCGGACTTCGTAATTTGGATGATAACAGGTTGTCGTTCATGAGCAACAGCGGCACGTGCCAACAGCACCGGCAGCTCGCCCGCGCCTGCAATAATACCGAGTTTTTCCACCGCTTACGCTCCCAGTATCGGTGTCGTACCAAGAGAAATTAGCTGCTCAAGACACGATTGGGTTGGCTGAATCCAATACCACGTTTAGAAGTTTCAATAAATTCGAGTAGATATTCGACTTCCGGAGTCGTTTCAAGTGTTTCCCTGACTCTGGCGACAGCATGTCTGAGAGGCAGCCCTGATCGGAACAAAATACGAAACGCTTTTTTGAGTGCCGCCAATGCTTCAGGCGTGAGTTGCGATAAAGGATTAATCCTTGAGGTCCGAATCCCGATCCGGTTGAGACTCCGCACACGCGCCGGTTGTCCAGCAGAAAGCGCAAACGGCGGAATATCTTGAACAATTTTCGAGAAACCCCCTGCCATCGCCATCTTACCAACGCGGACATACTGGTGTAACGCCGCATGCGCCCCCAATCGCACATCATCTTCAATTACAACATGCCCAGCCAGTGAGACGAAGTTCGCCATGATTATCCTATTCCCGACGATAGTGTCGTGCGCAAGGTTAACCCAATTCATCAACAGATTGTTGTCCCCAACGACCGTTGCACCCTCCTCAAATGTTGATCTGGAAATAGAGACGTACTCACGAAGTGTATTGCGGTTGCCAATCTTGACATAACTCCGCCACCCCCCGTATTTCAGGTCTTTAGATTCATTACCGATGGTCGCACCGAAGTAGATTTTACATGCCTCACCGATAGTCGTCCACTTCTCAATCTGAACATGTGGACCAATCTCAGTGCCGCGCCCGATATGAACATCTTCACCGACAAGACTGTACGGTCCAACCTTAACCCCTTCTTCCAATGTCGCTTTTGGAGAGATAATAGCCGTAGGGTGAATGTTAGTTTCTATCACAAAATTTCCCTCCTAATCTCGCCATCCCATACAAAAAGGCCTGCCAGTTAATCTTAATAAGGACTACGGTTCAAACAGACGCTAATACGATTGAGAGTTCCGCCTCTGTGGCAAGTTGATCACCGACATAAACGCGCCCTTCGATACGTGCAATCCTACTCCTTAGCTGCGCCACCTCTATCTCCAACCGAAGCTGATCCCCCGGAACAACGGCACGACGAAACGTCGCCTTGCTGATAGAGCGAAAGTAACCGAGTTCGCCTTCTTTACCGATGTCCCGTAGCACAAGCCACGCCGCAAGTTGCGCAAGTGCCTCAATCTGTAGCACGCCCGGCATCACAGGCTGCGTCGGGAAATGTCCTTCAAAAATAGGCTCGTTATACGTCACGTTCTTGATGCCGACGGCGCGTTTTTTACTCTCATACGCAATGACCCGATCAACCATACACATCGGATGACGGTGCGGTAACACTTCATAAATATCCATCACCTCAATAGGTTCTTGAACGGGAACTTGTTGAAGATGTCCAGCTTCAGCGAGGGCTTGCACAAATTCCGCATGGAACGTATGTCCCGTCCGCATCGCGATAACCTGTGCCTTCGGCAGACGACCCGCCAAATAAAGATCCCCAATCAAATCAAGGATTTTGTGTCGGACAAACTCATCTTCAAACCGGAGTGGGACACTGGGTTCTCCCTTCTCATTGATAACGAGAACGTTATCATAACTCGCGCCTTTGCCGATACCGAGTGCCTGAAGTGCTTCAATTTCATTCTCAAAACAGAAACTTCGAGCCGGTGCAATATCACGTGCATAAGACTCCGGCGTTATTTCAAGAGTTAAGACTTGCGAGTTCGTTTGCGGATGCGCATAAACAAAAGTTACCTCCAGCGCGTCAGCGGGAAGTAAAACGAGCTGCCTATCCCCAGCAGAAAGTGAAAACGGTTCAGCAACCTCAATATAGTTGCGTTGGGCATCCTGTGGAACAAGCCCTACGGCTTGAATATCTTCAACATACCGACCCGCACCCCCATCAAGCCCCGGCGGCTCTGGTGCGTCCAATTCGATTATTGCGTTATCAACACCTAAGCCACCAAGTGCAGAGAGGATATGTTCCACACTGCTAACCGTCGCCTCACCACTGCGTAAACTGGTGCATCTCGGTAGAACGTCTGCCCAATTATCGGGACATACCTGTATCTCTGGTGCGTCCGCTATATCTACACGCCGAAAGACAATCCCAAAGTCTGCTGCTGCGGGTTTCAAGGTTAGTGTTACAGGTTCCCCTAACATTAACCCCTTTCCCGTAATTGTTATTTCCCCTTGAATCGTCTGCTGTGAATCTGCCTTTGTCATTTTTCCCTATTCAATATGGGCCGTGCCCCCGTTGTCGGCACGGACACAAAATTGGTAAAATCTATTTCAGGTTTTAGACGGTTCGTTAACGATTAAAAAACTGCAAGGACAACGGACCCAGCAGCTCAGAAGCAATCGTTTAAATTACCGGTTCCGAGAGGCACGCCGCATTTTTCTCACCATCCTATTATGTTCTGAAAGCGTCTTTGAAAAATGATGTTTTCCCTCGCCTATTGCCACAAAATAGAGATAATCTGTTTTTTCGGGACGCAGCGCTGCCATGATTGAATCAATCCCCGGATTCGCAATCGGACCCGGTGGTAAACCTTTATACTTGTATGTGTTATAAGGCGAATCCACACTCAGATCCGCTTTCGTCAGAAGCCGTTCCGGGTTTCCTAAGGCGTAAAGCACCGTTGGATCCGCCTGAAGCCGCCAATTCCGTTCGAGCCGGTTATGAAAAACGCTCGAAATCCGAGGTCGTTCTGATGCGGACTGTGCCTCTTTTTCAATAATTGAAGCAAGCGTCACAATCTCATGACGGGTAAGTTCCAAATCGCGCGCCTCAGCATCAAACGTCTCAATCCAACGCTTTTCAAATTCACCAAGCATCATCTCAACAACTTTCTCTACCGTTGTGCCTTTCGCAAATTTGTAGGTATCCGGAAATAGATACCCCTCCACCGTTTTGTCTTCAGGGATCCCATACCGTTCCAATAAACCATCGGCTTCGGCGGCTTCCTGAAACGCCGTAGCAGTCCCAAAACCAGTGGTTTCCCAGAGCTCAGCGATGGCGGCCATTGTTAAGCCTTCCGGCACCGTCCAACTCACAAGCGTAACCTGTCCCTTTTCAAACGCATCGAGTATCTCTGATAGAGACATATTCCGCTGCAAGGTATAAGTTCCCGCCTGCAAACGTCTACCTATTTCCCTGTGTCGAACAAGCAAACGAAAAGCGGACTCACTTCGGATTAAATTTTCTGCAGCCAACCGCTTCGCGATCGTTCGTGAATTGCTCCCAGTCGGTATATCGAAATTGACAACAGCCCCTGAAGGAGACGGAGCGGACATCAAAAACACCCCTATCAACGAGACAACAAGACAAAGAATAGCAAGGCTACACAACGTCAATATGGCTATTCTCATCTTTCCGATTCTTCTCATCGTCAACATTTGTCTCGCAGGAGCGACATCCCAATAGCCCAATATCCAAATGAAATTAGACGTTCTCTACCGATGCTGGAGAAGCACTCTCCTGACAGCGATTCATATAATCTTTGAGAATAAGGACCGCCGCCACCTCATCTATGATTCCCTTTTGTTCCCTCGCGTCTTTGCCAAGTTCACGCAGAATCTCTTCCGCTTCAGCCGTTGTGAAGCGTTCGTCCTGAAACGCAATCGGAACGTTAAGCACACCTTCCAAGCGTTTCGCAAACTTCTGAACCGTCTCTGCCTGCGTACCCAGAGAGCCATCAAGTGAAATAGGGAGCCCGATAACCACACACTCGACCTCGTGGATAGAGACGAGGTCTGAGATAACAATTAGATCGACTTGACGATTTTTCCGAGTGAGCGTACACAGCGGGTGCGCTGCAACGCCAAGTGCATCACTGATTGCGACCCCAATGCGTGTATCTCCGATGTCTAAGCCAAGTAAAATCGCCATAACCGTTTCCTCTATCTCAATTTTCGAGGCATTCTTCTAACGCCATCAAGAAATTATAAGTCCGACAATATCACTTTTAAAAATTTTACACTAAAAGTTGTGTGTAGTCAAGAAAAATCTCAAGAAGGGTGCCTAAACATTTTGGCAGCGGATTATCAGCGTCAGAATTGCACATAGTTGTTGGTTATTGGTTAGCAGTTAGCGGTTGGCGATTTTAGTGTCTAAACCGAAATTTATGAGATTGCTGTGAGTTGTGTTGTCTGCATCAGGGTTGGGCGGATTATAGGATTTTCAGGATGTAGGTGTTGCTTAGGGGGATAGGCGAGATTAGGAAACCTTATCAGGGCAGAAGGTCTAAATAATTCAGGTTGGGGCATAAATATTTCACGTAGGGGTTGGGTCTCCCAACCCACAAGGCTACCAGAATAGTTTGAATACGAAGGCACCTACAATTGCGATTACCAAAATTGCTAGCGTTTTTTTACGAGTTTATAACTATCCTCGCTTGTATTCGTCGTACACCGCTTCGGTATATAGCGAGTATGGGAAGATAGCCCTTCTCCTGTCGTTTAACTGTATCCTGAAACTTGATAAATTAACATAAGGCTGCTATAATCTTACCAAAAAACATAGGACAAATACCAGAATCCGTAAGGGCAATAGCGGCCCACTAACCTAAATAGAACAGGATTTCAGTATGCCCAAACACCACCTCTATTATGGCGATAATCTCTCAATTCTTCAGGCGTATATTTCTGACGAGAGCATCAACCTAATCTACATTGATCCGCCATTTAATACAGGGAAACGCCAACAACGCACAGAGATCCACGTTGAACCTGATGCGCAAGGCGACCGAGTCGGCTTTAAAGGTATAACATACCGAACCCATAAAGGTAAAACCACACACTACACCGATAAGTTTGAAAGTTCAGATGCCTATTTACAGTTTTTGCGTCCCCGTTTTGAAGAGGCGTATCGGGTGCTGCATCCACACGGGAGCTTCTTTCTCCATATTGACTACCGAGAGGTACATTACTGTAAAGTGATGCTCGATGAGATTTTCGGGCGGGAATCGTTTATGAACGAGATTATCTGGGCTTACGATTACGGGGGTCGATCAAAATCGCGGTGGTCGGCTAAACACGACAACATCTTATGGTACGCCAAAACACCAAAACACTACACCTTCAATTTCGATGAAATGGATAGGATTCCCTACATGGCACCGGGTTTAGTCAGCAAAGAGAAGGCGGCGCGTGGCAAAACACCGACAGATGTCTGGTGGCACACTATTGTTAGCACAAATAGTAGTGAAAAAACGGGTTATCCGACACAAAAGCCACTCGGAATTCTAAACCGCATTGTCAAGGTCCATTCATCACCAAAAGATACACTTTTAGACTTTTTTGCTGGCAGTGGAACTTTCGGAGAAGCCGCAGCACTACACAACCGTTCCTCAATCTCAATCGATAACAATACATCCGCAATCAGACACATCATGGATAGGTTAGCACTTTATGGCATCGAACTCGTCAATGCTAATTATGACGCGCTATAAAAGTATCTAATTTCTCCATTTATGGTAGATTTTAGGATTACTTTTACATCACAGATCGGCACGTAGAAGCCGTCGGGATTTGGAAAAAATCAGAATCAACGGTATAAAGCCTATAAAGGCTTTACCGGGTATGAATGCCTTAGGGCATTCCCCGCCTCCTACAAGTATCCCTGAAATGTAAATGTATTTTCATAATTCACCATAGAAGGAAAAATCAAAATAGCATTTTTCTCCTATCTTTTACAGAAACGAGGTCTCTATAAGGGTGAGTGCTACATCGAAGCGGTAGGATTTGAAGAAAACAGAACACCTCAGAAGGCAACAGGTTGGCTTGATTCGCACCGAAAAACCGTGTATAATAGACGTACGGAGGCACACAAAATGCGAAAACTCAAGGAAATTTCAGAACAGATTCGAGACAGTATCACGCAATTCGTAGAGGCGGCTAATGGTCCTGAATCTGACCTCGATAAAACCGTTGTCGATATGAAAAAGCGGATTGCCGTAGCAAAAGAACTTGTCGCCGGAGCAATCGCTGAAAAACAAAGACTTAAGCGCACCCATCAGGCGGCAGTCGATGCCGTCGAGGTATGGGCTAAAAAGGCAGATGCTGCTTTGCAAGATGGAGACATCGCAGCGGCGCGAGAAGCACGGCAACGCAAACAACAGCAGTCGCAACGCGCAGACGACTATGAACGCCAAATCCAGACCCAACACGCCGTTATCGCCTCCCTCAAAACTGCGCTGAACGATTTCTACCAACAGTTCCAAAACACTGTCCAGCGGGCTGAAACGCTACACCACCACCAAAAACAGGCAGAAACGCGCCTTGAACTCCATAAATTGCTTGGAGAAATAGAACCCTATCTGTCGAACACCTTCAAACAGGCTAAAGAAAAAATAAAAAAAACCGAAGCAGCAGCAGAACTTTGGGAAAAACGGAACCCCCGAACCGAAATCGCATCGGAAACACACGGCGCGGCATTTAATTTGGACGAGGCACTCGCGAAACTCAAAGAAGACATCTTGGGTAGAAAAAAAAATGATTGAGACCTCGAACCTGACGAAATATTTCGGCAAATTGTGTGCCGTAGATGCCCTCACATTACAGGTAAATTCTGGTGAAATATTTGGGTTTCTGGGACCCAATGGGGCAGGGAAGACAACAACTATCAACATGCTCACAGGTTTGCTCCGTCCTACATCGGGGACAGCCATGCTCAGTGGGTACGACATTCAGAAACAGAGTTTACAAGCAAAAGCAATTCTCGGATTAATGCCGGATACACCCCAACTTTATGAAACTCTGACAGGTAGGCAGTTCGTCCGTATGGTCGCCGATCTATATGAAGTGCCACCCAAAAAAGCCGAAAGTGAAATGGCGTCCCTGCTCGAACAACTTGAACTTGCTGATGCTGCTGATGACCAGATCAAGGCTTATTCCTACGGTATGCAGAAGAAAATTCTGCTCATTTCGCTCCTCGTGCATCACCCACAAATCCTTTTTCTTGATGAACCCACCAGCGGCTTAGATCCCAGAAGCGCGCGCACCGTCAGAGAAATTTTACGAGAACGCTGTGAACAGGGATGTACTGTCTTTATGACGACACATATCCTCGAAATCGCTGAACGTATCTGCGATCGGGTCGGTATTATTAGCAAAGGGCAGCTTATTGCTGTCGGAACGCTCGCAGAATTACAGCAAAAGCAGCGGGAACTACGCGCACAACCGACAGATACGAATCAGCACCAAACCGAGACCCTCGAGGATATTTTTCTTGATCTCACATCAGATTTTTCTAAGGATTAAATCTGAATTCAAATGTTAAAAAATATTAAAATCCTCCTAAAAGCCGATTGGCAGGGGTGGTTGAATAGCCTTAAATACAACCAAGAGGCATGGCGTAAGGGCATTTTGAAAGGCATCGGTTATCTTGTCCTCGTCGTTGCGTTATCGGTGTTGGGTAGCTCGTTATTCAGACATCTACGGTTGACCGAGGCTGAGCCTACACTCATGTTGGGCGTAATTAACGGATTCATGACCTTCGGCGTTATCATCGTCGCAAAGGAGTTGATGGAAAGTTCGTTAAAGATCTTGTATGAAGCACCAGAAACAGCACTCTTACACGCCGCGCCGATTCAACCGACCACAATTTTCGGGTACAAGTTCATTTACCTCATCATCACGCGCTTCCTGAGTATCCTCTGCTTCTTAGGACCGCCATGGGTTGCGTTTGGTGTGATATTCGGACTCCCGTGGCATTTTTACATAGGCCTCTTGCCAACATGTTTGTGTCTTCTGACAATCATCGCAAGCTACGTTACGATTAGCATGATGGTGATCGCACGCTTCTTTTCATCAGGGGGCTTGATCACAACCCTCAAGGCACTCGGTACCGCAATAGGCGTGACGATGGGTTTCCTCATATCGTTAGTATTGTTTACTGGGCTTGAGTCAATACCAGCCAAGCAGTTTCTGCTCAACTGGGTTTCTGCTGGAACAACGGACACGGCTGCTATAGGGTATCCACACGAATGGATGGGGAGACTCTTATTAAGTTGGACCCCTGAAACTACAATCGAAACCCGATTGCGATGGGTACTGGGGGGCAGCGCAATGAGTCTCGCCTCCATAGGATTCGCAATGCTCATTGCACAACGAATTTATCAGCGCGGCTGGGAAAATATCCGGCAACTAAAAGCCAAGCGCAAACCCGCACCGAGCGATTCAGAGCCTACATCCTCGAACCTAAAAAGAACAGCACTGATACTTGGACGCGGCAAGATACGCGCCATGATGCTAAAAGATTTTCTCATTTTCGCCAGGCATAGTGGACGACTGATTGCTATCGCGATGCTCACGCTCTATTTGGTCGTTCACATCGGCATCTTATTTGTGCGTGGCGGTGGGGCAGAAACAAATGCAGCCGAGATTCTTACCGTTCAGATCGCCCTTTATAGCATTCTTATCACCTTTGGTATCAGTTGCAACGGACTTCGGGACGAAGCAAAAACATGGTGGATGCTGAAATCCGCGCCTGTTACACCGAGGCTGGTATTCACAAGTAAATTTCTGACTGCCCTGCTCTGTGCCTTGGTCTATGCGGAATTCTGGTCTCTAATCGTCATTTATCTGCTCCGAATTCCACGGGACAGTTGGATACCAGTGCTACTCATCCCTATTATAACGCTGCCAGCAGGTTGCACCGTGAATACAATGATTGGCACTTTCTCATGGATGGCAGAACTGACACAACAACCGAAACCGTTCTTGCGAATTTTAACCTTCACTGTAACACTCATTGTTGATATAATACTCATCATGGCACCCATAATAGCGTGGTATACACAAAATCTAATCGTGCTTATTGCCGTGATACTCCTCCTCGCGAGTGCTTTTGTGCTGTCTTACAAGTGGGGAATAAGTAATCTTGGCAAGTTGTTAGTCGCACAATAGTCAATCTATGCAACAGAAAGTAGATAAAATGTTAATAGAATATGAAGGCATAACACCGAATGTACATCCATCTGTCTTTGTCGCGCCGGGGGCGATGATTATCGGCGATGTGACAATTGGTGAAGCATCAAGTATCTGGTTCAACACTACCCTCCGTGGCGATTTAGAGCCAATCCGAATCGGGTGCCGTACCAACGTTCAAGACGGTGCGGTGATACACATGGACAAAGAGATTCCGTGCCTTATCGGTGATGATGTCACAATCGGGCATGGTGCGATTCTCCATAGCTGCACCATCGGTAACGAGGCACTTATTGGTATGGGTGCGATTCTCTTAACAGGTTCGATCATTGGCGAACGCGCCATTATCGCTGCCGGTACGCTTGTACGCGAAGGGCAAGAAATTCCACCCGGAACCATCGCAATGGGAGTCCCTGCAAAAGTGCGACGTGAGGTCACAGAAGCCGAACTTGAACGCGTTCGATGTGGGAAAGACGATTACGTTCTCCGTGGGAGCCTCATGCAAAAATCTACACAAGAACATTCCTCACATTAGAAGTTAATCAGCGCGCGAAAGCCCAAGCATCGCGCCGGGCTGAATATACGGAGAAGATTACTCCTGCAAAATCAGCCTTATCGAACCGCAAGGAAAGTTAAAAATATGGCAAAACGAACGTGTTTAATGATTGGTGGCAGTGGTATGGCAGGTGGCTGGATCCACAATTTCACCAGTAATTTCAGCGACCGAATCGAAATCGTCGGCTTAGCAGATGTGAATACAGACGTACTTGCAGCACAGGGCGAGACATTAGGACTCGACAAGTCACAACTTTTCACAGACTTCAATGAAGCGTGTGCGAGTGTGAAAGCCGACTTCTGTGGTATCGCTGTTCCACCGCAATTCCATAGTCCCGCTGCGATTGCGGCTATGGAAAACGGGATGCCTGTTATCTGCGAAAAACCGATCGCCGATACCTTGGATGCAGCGAAAGCAATGGTGCGCACCTCGCAGAAAACCGGATTGCCCTGCGCCATCATCCAAAACTATCGCTACGCCGACAACAAACAGGAATTGATCCGCATCCGTGACGAAGGTAGATTGGGACGACTTCAGCATATTGTAGGCAGATACGCCTGCGACTACCGCCGCTATCTCTCGTGGGGTAAAGCATGGCGACACGACATGGACTTCGGGCTCCTGTTTGAAGGCTCTGTCCACCACTTAGACATGCTTCGGTTTCTCTCTGGCGGAGACTGTGAAACTCTCATAGGATTCGGATGGAACCCCGAATGGTCGAGCTTTCAGCACTACTCCAGCGGTTTCTATATGATGCGGATGGACAATGGTGTACACACCTCTTACGAAGGCAATAGTTCATCCGCGGGCATCGTCAACTGCTGGAACCATGAACACTATCGCGCTGAGTTTGAAGAGGGTGCCGTTGAGATCGCCGGTGGAAATCAGATGACGATCCACCGCGTCGGCGGTGAAACGGAAGTCTACGAAGCACCCGCAATCCCTTATCAAGCGCATCAGCATCTGTTTGACGAATTCCTGAATTGGCTTGACGGCGGTGAACCCTCTGACACACGGATCGAGGATAACATCAAAAGTTTCGTTTTGGTCATCGCTGCAATGGAAACAACCCTTGATGGACAGCCGAAACAGATTGCTGAGTATCTCAGTGACTTGGCGCTTTAAGGCACGCAGTCAGACTGTGCCTCGACAGACATAAATCATGCTCAGTCCAAACAACGAAATACCCGTCGTCCTTGAGGATATTCCTGAATCTGAACAGCGCGCCCTCCTTGAGAAGGTGGCAACATGGATTGTCCGGCGCGGTTTGACAACACCCGCAATTCTCTTCTTAGAGACCGGCAAACCGCTTAACTTCTTGGGCAGTCAACTTCTGATCGGATTTAGTCCGTTTATTCAGGCAATCTTCAAAGGCGACGAATACCAGAAATTCGCGCTCATCCTTGAAAAGGATGCCAATGTCGAGCTGCTGATTGAATTGATTGAGGCACACTCATGATTTTTTAACGATTGCTACGGAAAGTTAAAAACAAAAGTCAGATAGCGCGTAAGCCCAAGCATCGCGCCGAGCTGGAGATACGGAGATGATCTCTGCTGTAAAACCAGCCTTATCGAACCGCAAGGAAAGTTAAAAGTATGGCAATTGAATTGCGAATGCTTCAGATGGATCAGACAATGACAAAGGGAAAAATCGGTAAATGGCTCGTCAAGGAAGGGGACACCGTCACGCAGGGACAACCCTTACTTGAGATTGAAACCGATAAGGTCGTCCATGAACAAGAATCCCCCACTGACGGTGTTATCGCCCAGCTGCTTGCTGAAGAGGGTACCAACGTCCCTGTCAACGCCATTTTAGCAATTATCGGGGCACCGGGTGAAGAGGTGGCACGCGTTGAAGTAGGTGTCTCCCCAGAACAACCAACGCCGGTACAACCTGAGCAACCGAAGGCAACGCCATCGACAACACAGGAAAAGCAGGGAGCCCCCGCCTCTACGCTAAAAGCCTCGCCAGCAGCGCGTCAACTCGCTGAAAAACTCGCCATCGACCTCACAGAGGTCAAAGCCTCTGGACCCGGTGGACGTATCCTTGAAAGCGACGTACAGCGGTATATCGACTTAAGGGGAGAGGCACCCGCTGCCGAAACCGCACGCCTGAAGGCATCTCCGCTCGCACGCCGCTTAGCGAAAGAACACGGCCTCGACCTCAGTTCAATTATCGGTTCCGGTCCCGACGGCAGAATTGTCCGAGATGATGTGTTGCAAGCAGCCAGTGCAGTGCCGACTCCGACCGCGCCTGTTGTAGAGACAACACCACCGCAGCAGGCAACGGAAGTTATCTCTATGAGCGGTATCCGTGAAATCATCGCAGAACGGATGACCTTGAGCGTCCAGACGAATGCCAGCGTCACGCTCCATACAGAGGCTGACGCAACAAACTTTGTCGAATTACGTGGAATGCTCAACGATAAACTACAAGCGAGAGAGGTAAGCCTCACCTATACAGATCTACTCGTGAAAGTTGTGGCAAACGCTTTGGGAGAACACCCGCGACTCAATGCGACCCTCACAGATGATGGGATTCACCTACTATCGGAGATTAATATTGGGGTCGCAGTCGCTTTGGAAGATGGTTTGGTGGTACCGGTCGTCCGAAATGCAGACAAGGAGAGATTATCAGAGATTTCCGCGCAGGTGAGAGATTTCGCTGAACGGGCACGGCGTAATCAACTAACACCCGGAGAACTTCAAGGTGGGACTTTTACGATTACAAATCTTGGAAACTTCGGGATTGATGCGTTCACGCCTATCATCAATCCACCGGAAAGTGCTATTCTCGGGGTGGGAAGGATTCTGAAGAAGCCGGTCGTTCACAACGATGAGATCGCTATTCGGAGTATGTTGACGCTAAGCCTGACGTTCGATCACCGTGTAATAGACGGTGCGCCTGCAGCACAGTTCTTGCAAACGGTTGTTGGCTATATTCAAGATCCGTATCTTTTGTTGGTGTGATGTGATTGTGAAAACGATATTCACCAACGTTCTGTTTGGAGAGATTCAACTTCATCAAAATGTGACTTATCAACCCGTCCACAATCTTCCTCAATTGCTCGTTTTATTTCCTCAAGGTCTTCGGGTGGGAAGAGACCTACAAATTCAAGAAGTTCCTTACCAGATATTCCCTTTGGGGACTCTCCAGATAACTCGAGTGTGAAATCTAAAACCTGTCGCTGTTGTCCAGGTGTAAGTTTGTCTAACCGTTCCACAATCTCTTGGATAGTCGTTGATTTTTCCATCGTGTCGCCTCCTTCCTGATAAAACCTAACAAAGGTCTCACATCTAACAAATCAACTGGAAATAGTTTATCATCAACCTTACCAAAAAATCAATAGAAAACCCGAACCGAAAATAGCGAAGACTGCGAACCTACGTTCCTCCCATTCACGAAGGCGTAATCTAACCCAATATTGCCGCGTTGGTAACCGAACCCCGCAGTGGGTCCATGCGTAAACCGCCAACCCAACCGCAGCGCAAATTCGCCGAGCCTTGCCCCGTAGCGGTATTCGCCGCCAATGAGAGGCATCCCGTTAGTTATCTCAAAAGCCGCCAATAGCGTATCCGATTCTCTGTCTGGTACATCAATCTCTATAGCAGTCCCAATACGCCATTCACGCAAAAGCGACTCGTTATAGGCTGCCGTCTCATGCCGACGATAAGACAAATTCGAGAGCAGGTTCGGAAACATTACCCCAACGCTAACCTTTTCCCTCATAAAAGCATACTGGATACCGAAATCTACGCCCCATCCACTTCCCTGTCCTAAAGGCATCCTTTCGAGATTCACCGAGGTAGAAAAATATTTGGCACTCATACCTACGTTCAACTTTTTCCACAGACGTGTCGCAGCCGACAGGAGCACAATCCGTTCGTATGAGAGTCCTTCTGTATCGCTCGAACTTAGGATCGCCGCGCCGACGGTCTGTCCTGTCTGAATCGGATGCGCTACACCTATGAAACTATAATTGAGCAGGCCGTACAGATCGAGATAGCCGATACCGATTTCTCGGGTAGGCAGTCGTGCCAGACCCGCTGGATTCCATATCAGTGCGCTGGTATCATCTGTCGCCGCTGCATAAGCACCCCCTATCCCCATTGGTCCTGCCATGAGTTCAATATTTTCAAACGCAGCATTAGCCGTTCCGATCAGCAGAAAAATTAGTGTGAACAGAAGGCTTCGGCAAAGTACAATAACAGAATAAGAAGCGCGACCCGTATTTTTCGTATGTCTGTCTCCAGAGATTTTAGGTATTGGTAAAGTAGAAACTACTTTACCACAAGATAATGGCATTGTCAATCTGCACACATTCAGTCAACTGAAAACTGAATGCCCCTGATTAACCGTGACGTTTCGATTTGACACACGTTCATTATGAGTGGTATACTATAGCATAAAAAACGTGCATTCGATATTTCAACCACTCGTAACTGCCCCTTTTCGTGCGCGCTGGAACGAGAATTGTTCGATTTCGTGCAAAATCTCACATTTGAGACAGAAAAACGGATGGCATAGAAATTGCTTTATTTTTAGGAGGAACCGTAATGTTTTTATTTAACAATGTCCGCGTAACGCTCGCAAGTTTTATGACAGTCTTTTTGCTGATAGCACTGCCGACCCTCGCCAAGATTGACCCGGAAAATATTATGGGGATGTGGCTTTTTGACGAAGGGAAAGGCGGCGTTGCCGTTGATTCGTCAGATCAAGGAAACGATGGCGAAATTCATGGCGCAAAATGGGTAGACGGAAAATTCGGCAAAGCCCTCGAATTTGATGGTGTTGATAATTGGGTTGAGGTGCAACATTCGCAAACCGTCGGTTTCAAAGCGGGGGTCTCATTCACAATCACCCTCCATTACAAAGGCACGAAAGTCGGCGGTGCACTCGTCGGAAAGAACTATGAGGACACATCACAAGCACTCCCGTGGTACTTACTCTGGGACGACGGTTCTTCCAACAAGGTAACGCTCTATCTGCGTGATAGTGCGTCAACCAGTTTTCGAGCAGACGGCACAACCGTTATTGGCGATGACAAATGGCACTTCATCGTTGGTAGAGCCGATGCCGACACGGGTAAATCCTCAATATGGATAGATGGCGAAATGGAAGCCGAGGCAGATTTCAACGCAAAAGACGGTTATGGCACGAGTGATGGCGTGTTCCATATCGGACGGCACTATGAAAGATTTACTGCTGGCATCATCGACGATGTCGCCCTCTTTAACGTCGCTTTATCAGAAGAAGATATGGAAGAGATCATGAACAACGGCGTTGAAACTGCTGCCGCAGTTGATCCTGTGAACAAATTGGCGACGACGTGGGGCAGAATCAAACGGCAATAAAGGAAAAACAATGAAACAGATACACGTATGTCTCGCTTTAGCACTCTTGCTATTCGCGGGACTGAATTGTGGAACAGAAAATCCGGTTACAGAGGAAACAGTAGACACCTCCGTAGTCGAGACACCAACAGGCACACTACGTGGAGAGGTGCAATCCGTTGAAGGTGTCCTGATTCAGGTACGCCTGCTGAAAGACGGACAACTCTTAACGCAAACTGAGACCGAGGCAATCTACGAACTTGGATCGCTTGAAGCCGGGAATTATACCTTGCAAATATCAGCGAAAGGTTATGAAACCACAGAGATTAATGTCACAGCTATCGCTGGACAAACCGTTTCCGTAGATAAGGTAACACTCGTTGCATTGGCGACTCCCGTCTCGCATCTACGCGGAATTCTAACCGATGTAGCAACCGGCGCACCGATCTCCGAAGTGCATCTTCAACTCACCGATAAAACCGGTAAAATCTACGAAACACTCACAACAGCAGCGGGTGCTTTCACCTTTGAAAACCTACCGGTAGAACAAGCTTTCGCCTTGAAAATTGAACACGCGGATTATGAAAACACCGAGGTTGCTGTGCAACCGATACCCGCCGCTAACACATTTGAACTCAACCTCAAACTCATCCCGCTGCCGGAAGTAGAAGAATTGGATCCCGGTCAAGGTCTGAGTATTGGGAGCCAAGCCCCCGACTTTGAACTATCTGATGGCAACGGCAAACTGCACACGCTCGGCGATTATATCGGCAATAAAAACGTGGTGCTCGGCTTCTTCCGCGGTGTCTGGTGACCCTTCTGCAGAGATCAACTCGTTGAGTTGCAAAAGAACTATGCAGCGATTCAAGCCGCTGGCGCAGAACTCGTCGGAATCAGTTCTGATGGTGAAGCCGCAACCCGGCAGAACGTTCAAAACCAAGGGCTCAAGTTCACGCTCCTGTCCGATCCAGACGTAGCAACGATTTCTGACTATAACGTCGTCGATCTGTTTAATCCGAGAATCGCGCGTACGTCATACTACGTTCTCAAGAAAGATGGAACAATCACTTGGAAGTCTATTCACAATAAGGCTGATAAAGTACCGATGGCACAAATCCTCCAAGAATTAGGTAAACTTTGATGAAACCTTACGACCCAGTTATAGCAAACATCATCGCTGACAGCCAAGAGGCGAAACACGACCGAGACAAACTTAATCGCCGACAGTTCTTAAGGCTTGCTGCTGGTGTTGGAAGCATTGGCACTCTCAGCACGCTCCCAGTGTTTGCTCAGACCCGTAGTGGACAATTACAACCTGAAAACACACAGACAATCCCACTCACACCCGTCGTTGAGGCAGTCGGTAAAGAGGTCTGGAAAGACGACCAACTTGATGAAGATGCAGCGAGTGAACTGGTCGATCAGGCGATGATGAAACTAACCGGACGCGCCTCTGCTAAAGAGGCGTGGCGAGATATTGTCCTCCCTGACGATATTGTCGGTATAAAAATCAACCCGCTCGGTGGTCCCGAACTCAGCACGCACGCTATCATCGTTGACAAAATCGTTGAGGGATTATACAGTGCCGGTGTCCTCCGTAAACAGGTCATTATCTGGGATCGGTTTGAAGAACACCTTTTGAATGCCGGTTATCCAATCAGAAAAGATGAAAGTGAGGTCCGAACCCTCGCTTCTGACACAGAAGGCATCGGATACGACGATGAGGTGTTTTATGAGAGCGAAAAGGACAGTATCACCCGCCGAGAAAATGGCAGTACTTTTTCTCGGTATTCTCGAATCGTCACCCAGATGGTCGATGTGCTGATTAACGTTCCCGTTCTGAAACACCATGAAATGGCAGGCGTGAGCGGATGTTTAAAGAATTTGGCATTCGGGAGCGTTGATAACACACGCAGATTCCACGGCAAACCGCTTTACTGCAATCCGGCTATCGGTGAGATTCTGGAACATAAGGTCATCAAAGAGAAACTGGTTCTCAACATCGTTGACGGCTTAACCGCATCGTTTGACAAGGGACCGACATACGACGCTGAAAGTACGTGGAAATATGGGACCCTTTTCGTGAGTGCAGATCCTGTCATCCTTGATGTGCTGGTGCTTCAGACGATTAATCAAAAACGCGAGGAAATGGAGTTAGATTCTGTGTCTAAGTTCTCCAATCATATCAACAACGCCAGTGCGCTCGGTTTAGGCACAAATACACTTGATCAAGCGGATCTTCAGAGCATTGAGGTGTAAAATGAAATATAAACGAGTGCGTCTGTTTTCCGTTCTGATTCTTTGCTGTATCGCGATTGTGTTTTCAGGATGCGCTGTGTCCTTCACGCAGAACGATACGCTGCAACTCAGTTTATCAGAACCAACAGAGAAAACAATGTCGACTGTCGCTGAATTTGAAGCGAGCGAAGTGGATAATGTCGCGGGTGATGTAACACAGAAAACAGGGAGCGTCTGTGCTGGTGGCGCATGTATTATCTATTAGCGATCTCTAAATGGTTAATAGTTGCTGGTTAATGGTTATCGGTACAGAGCCTTTGTGGCGTGTAAACATTACGCATCCACAAAGAAGCTTAACTGACAACCAATAACCAACAACCAATAACTGATTACTTCTAATTCGCTTTAATTTCACCCCAAGTCGTCGTTAAATTCCCTTCTGGGTCGACAGGAAGTACAGTCTCTTCAAGGAAAATAGTCCACATGAGGACTGGATCCCCGATAACTTCGTCAATACCGAGCAGTTCCACTGTTCCGTCGAAGGGTTCATTGGATTTGTAGATGAAGTACTCGGTTGGTGCGTGTGGGGCATCAAGCATCAGTATCTCGCCTGTATCGGTATACCCGTCTGTAAACCAGCCTTTCGGATCTTGACCGCGGTCTTCTGGACGTGTGTGTCGGCTATCCCAAGCTTGATAGACGTACGCCGGTCGGTCGATGTTAAACGTCAATTTATAGTCCTGTCCGCCTGGGCAGTCCGCTGACGTGGAAACCTGCGTAAATCCGAGAAATTCTTTCGGAATATGCGTAATCGTATAGTCGCGATCGTGGAAAAATTTACCACCCTCTTCCAACTCAACAGCTTCATAGACCCCGCCTTTATTGTCCTCTATCTCCGTTACCACCACTTGCTGTGCCAACACAGGCAACGCAGTTGCGATGAACAGGACAACTATACAAACATAAGCACGTCTCATCTTTGATATTCCTCCGTAATTTCGTTTGCAAACCTTGTGGAAAACTTGAAAAAAAACAACATTTATGTCATACTTATTAATTATACAATAACTTTCACCAATTTATCAAAACAAATTTACATTACGGAAGAAGGAATTCATAATGGTTGAACATATCGTCCTACTCAAACTAAAATCGGAGGTTACCGAAGCGGCGTTGGAGACCTTGTCCGATGCCCTCTTAGGAATGGCTGATGAAATCCCGGGTATCGAATCCATAACCGCCGGTACGAACAACAGTCCTGAAGGGAAAAGCCAAGGGTATGCGTACGGTTTTATCGTCCGTTTTACAGACGAAGCAGCACGCGATGCCTATCTACCCCATCCTTTTCACCGTCAGATAGCAAGCGAGCATATTCGCCCGCTCGTTGAGGATGTTCTCGTTTTCGACTATTCCATACCTACCAACAACTAAGGCGGCAGCTTGGAGCGTAGTGGAAAGCGGATATACGAAAAAGAACTAATTAACCAGAACTCACCTAACCGAACCGCAAGGAAAAATAAAAAAATGAGTTGGAACATAGTAGTAGTTGTTTCGGATACACTGCGAACAGCGTATCTTAGCCCTTATGGCAACGATTGGATTCATACACCGAATTTGGCACGGTTTGCCGAACAGAGCGTCAGATTTACAAACGCGCACCCGGAATGTTTACCGACAATTCCAACGCGCCGGACGCTACATACCGGCAGACGCGCCTATCCCTTCAGCACTTATACACCCGTGCCGTGGGACAACGTCTATACCCCCGGCTGGCAACCCATGTCGTCGGATGAACCGGCAATCGCCGAATCACTTGTCCGAAACGGGTATCACACCGGTTTCTTCGCTGATGTCCCACACTATTTCGTGCCGGGTATGAATTTCACACGCGGTTTCCGGCAGTGGGAATTCGTCCGGGGTCAAGCCGAGGATAGGTATCGCGGTGCCGCCCACGCCGACCCTGCATTAATCTCTCGCTACCGTGGGAATCCGGAACGCATTCGCGCCCATATTGTGAACGTCCAACCCGAACGTCCTGAGGAAACGTGGCACGCCGCGCGGTTATTCCGCTCCGCCATCGAATTCGTTGAACACAACCATAAGAACACGCCGTTTTATCTCTACGTCGATAGCTTCACACCACACGAGACATGGGAAGCACCGATCCACTACTATGACCTCTACGGCAAACGCGAAGACCGCGAACCTATCTGCCTCAACCTCCCTTACGGTTCACTCAACGATAAGGAACTTGAGGATAGACTTCCAAGCGTTAAAGCCAACTACGCCGGTTTAGTAACCCTCGTAGATACATGGTTCGGAAAACTGGTGGATACCATCGACCGCCTCGGATTGCGTGAGAACACACTCATCATCTTCCTTGCGGACCACGGCACAAACTTCGCAGAGAATCCAGACAAAGCCACAGGAAAACCTGCTAACTTCATGTATCCAGGCACGATGGACATTCCTATGATGGTTAGCCATCCATCAGGTATCAATGCCGGTACGACCTGCGATGAATTCGTCTACACGCTCGATGTGCCTGCGACTGTCATGGCAGCCAGTGAGATTGAACCCGCAGGCGAGATACAGGGGCAGAACCTACTGTCACTCGTAGAGGGAAAAAGCAGCTGGGAATCGCGTGAGTATCTCACCTGTCGCTACGTCAATTCGGTCTGGTATAAAGACGCGAGGAACTGGTATTTCTCCAGTGTTGACTTCCAAGACGATGTACGCCTATTTGACCTTGAGGCGGATGTAGCGTGCCAATATGACATCGCTGACCAAGGTGCTGACCGGATTGCACTGGCAAAAGAGCGGATCTTAGCCGATGCGAACGGGCATTTACCGCACTACAAACGCCAAGGCAGAACGGATGCCCTCGGTAGACCGCAATTCGCAGAAGCGTAATTTTTAGAAAGGATGCACGTTATGTGTTGACCCATGAAGAATACGACAGAGGAGGATGGAAGCCATGAGTGTTATTGCAGAAGACATTCGGACACATTGGCGCGCTGTTCAACCGATCTTTTCAATTCGTGATGAGGCGGAATATGATACAACTATTTCGACTCTAAACGCACTAATTGATGAAGCGGGTACCAACGAACAACACCCGCTCTACGAACTCCTTGATACACTCGGGACAGTTGTCCATGCTTATGAGGAGAAACATTATCCCATCCCTGAGTGTAGTGGGATCGAAGCACTTAAGTTTTTAATGGAAGAGCATCAATTTGAACCGTCAGATCTATCAGCACTTGGTCCACCGGATATTGTTAAGGAGATTCTTAAAGGTGAACGGGATTTGACTGTTGCACATATTCACACTTTAGCCGAGATTTTTCAGGCTTCACCCGCAGTGTTTGTATGAGGATTCCCAATGCCAACCCGTTTTTCCCAACTCAGTCATCACCTATACGTTCATCATGGACACGTCAATACCGGCATTCTTCGTGATGGGAACCGCGCGCTCCTCATAGACCCAAGTGGAACCACTCTGCACACCACACTCGTAGCATTAGAAATTACGAGCGTCGAACAGATTCTTTTTACCCATCACCATCGCGATAACACAGCAGGCTTCCCTACACTCGATAATGTTCGCGTCGGAGTCCCGTCGAAAGCGGCAGCGTGGTTTAGCGAGGTCGAAACTTTTTGGAACGACTCAAAATACCGATGGCACCTCTACAACTACCGTCCACACAATCTCATGCTCGCTGACTCCATCCGTGTAGACGATACACACACCGAGGGGGCAGAGATGCAGTGGGGTCCAGCATCGCTGAAAGTTCTTGAAACGCCGGGACATACCGATGAGAGCCTTACCTATCTCATCAATGTTGACGGTGAACGCTTCGCTTTCTCTGGCGATCTTATCTATGACGAAGGTCAGTTGTGGGAACTTTATAGTCTACAGAAGGGACAGCAGACGAGCGATTATCACGGATTTCTCGGTGCGAGAGACGAACTGAGGGAGAGTCTTGAAAAGGTCCGTGACGCATCGCCAACAGCACTCATTCCGACACACGGTGTTGTTATGAGAGATCCCGATAAGGCAATTGATGTACTTCTTCATCGATTGGCAGACTGCTACGATAAATACGTCGCAATCTCTGCACTTCGGCATTACTTCCCGCAACTCTTTACCGAGTTTGAGGGAAACGCCGGACACATGCCTATCCGAGAGGGCAAACCGCCGCCCGAATTCTTGCGACACTTCGGCACAACGTGGCTTATCATCTCCGAAACCGGTGAGGCGTTCGTGATGGATTGCGGTTCACCGCATGTCATCAAACAGATTCAGCGGCTACAAGCAGATGACGAAATCTCAGAGGTCACACAGTTTTGGGTAACGCACTATCACGATGACCATGTTGACGCTATACCCGAATTTCAGGCGACTTTCCCTTGCGAAACAATAACAGATTCAGTCGTCGCACGGGTTATCATAAATCCAACAGGCTTTCGTCTACCCTGCATCTCGCCTGCAGTCACGCGAGTCGATCGCATCACCCATGACGGTGATTCTTGGCAGTGGAACGAGTTCACAATGACCGCTTATCATTTTCCGGGACAGACCTATTATCACGCCGGTCTACTCGTTGAGGGGCATGGGGCAAAGATGTTCTTTGGTGGTGACTCTTTCACAATGTCGGGAATTGACGACTACTGTTCCGGCAACCGGAACCTGCTGGGTAAGGATGTCGGTTATGAAAAATGCCTCCGCTTGATTCAGCAACTCAAACCTACACATATTTTCAACTGCCATGTCAACCCAGCGTTTGATTTTACCGACGCCGAAATCGAATGCATGTTGGACACACTCGCTGAACGTGAAAAATGCTACACTGCACTCTTTCCGTGGGACCATGCCAACTACGGTATGGACGAGCATTGGGTCCGCTGCTACCCTTACGAACAGGAAATTACACCGGGGGAAACGGCACAACTACGCCTGGAAATAACGAACCACTCATCTGAACCGCGTACGGCAACTGCTCAACCGATTCTTCCGCCAGCATGGGATGTGGAAATTGACCCTGCACACACAACTATCCCACCGAAAGCAGATGGAGACATCGACTTTTCGATTCCGATTCCACGGTCCTGTGAAGCATTGGGAAGAATTGTCATCCCCATAGACTTTACCTATAACGCCCGTCCGCTCGGTCAATTTCGAGAAGCAATCTTCGTCCTTACATGAGGTTTTCTAACGAATGCTTTTGAGCTGCTGCGTCCGTTGTCCTTGCAGTCTTTCAATTGTTAACAAACCTTTTTAGACCTAAAGCAGGTTTCTAATCAATTTTTAGACAGGTATCCTCACGACCAAGCAAACAAAGATACCGTTCAGACACAGAGGTAAAAAGATCGTGTTAAACTTATCGCATTCGACCATTGACATCGCCATTACCTGTAGCAATTTTGCCGAATCACTGGACTTCTATCACAACAAGTTGGGACTTGAGATTGTCTTGGAACTGGAGATTCCAGATGCCCTTGCGCGCGATGTCGGACTTGCACCGACAGGCTTTCGTCAAGTTCGTCTTAAGGCAGGCAACACACTCATAAAGCTGATGGATATCGAATCACCACCCCCGACACCTACAGACGCATTCGCCGCAGGTGTCCGCTGGCTCACCTTTTTTGTGAGTGATATTCAGAAAACCATTGAAAACCTAAAACAGAAGGGTGTCGAATTCTTATCCGAACCCATAAGTGCGCCCGATGCTGTAGGTGTTGCGTGCGCGAAGGATCCAGACGGCATTCTGATTGAACTGGTCCAGATATAAGCCCATTTCTAATGAACCACTTTTCAAAAGACTTGTAGCATAAACTGTTAGTTTGTGCAGTCTTGTTTCTCTATGAGAAAAGTCGCAGATGTAACATCTATTCTCAGAAATGGTATAAAACACATTATGCAAACCCTAACCGATTCCCAAATCCACGATTTTAACGAGAATGGCTATCTGTTACTCGAAGATGCCCTTGCGCCAGACGATCTAAACCCACTCATCGCTGAGTTTGAAGAAATTGTCGATACCGGTGCAGCAGAACTTTACGCCGAAGGTGAAATCGACTCCGAATTCAAAACGGAGGGCTTCGACACACGTCTGGCAAAAATTACAGCACAGTCGCCCGCGGTGTTTCAGAAAGTGTTTAGCGGTGCACACACAGGTCCAGCACTCTTCGACCTGCTCATCAATCCGAAACTGCTGGACATCGCCGAATCGCTTGTCGGACCGGAGATTATGTGTCATCCCGCATACCGAGTGCGTCCGAAACTCCCACAGCACGATCGCACGCTCGTTCCGTGGCATCAAGACGCGGGCTATATGGAGCCGAAATGTGACTCGGTTTTACAACTCACGATCTGGATTCCATTGATAGATGCCACTGTTGAGAACGGATGTATGGAAGTTATTCCACATGCCCACCGAGAGGGCGTTTTACGGCATCGTCACTCTGAACGTTTCTATCTCGAAATTCCGCCAGAGGCATTGCCCACAGTTGATCCGGTAGTCGTTCCTGTTAAGTTCGGGAGTGTCCTCCTGCTTACCAATCTCACACCGCACCGTTCTATTCCGAACGTTAGCCATCAAGTTAGGTGGAGCGTTGACTCGCGCTATCAGGACGCTGCGAAACCGACCGGCTATCAACCGGAAGCAGGATTTCTTGCCCGCAGTCGATCGCATCCTGAAGATGTTGTTACCACGCCTGAGGAATTTAAGCGCATTCGCGACGAGCATCAACCCGGACCAGGTCCAAATCGCTGGACTTTTTAAACTATTAAATATGGACGTTGTTCCACTACGTTCCACAACGGTATCCATCTAAGTCAAAAACTTTCTTTAGATTAGAAGAGCCTGCTAACTTTACCGGAAATCACTGCTGAAAGGAACAGAGGGATACCCAGGATCAATCATTAGAAAGGGAAAATAATGATGTGCAATTTCAAACGATTATCTCCATTTTTCGCCATTCTTGTTTTTCTGATGAGCGGAGCCACACCACCAACCGAGAACCCCAAACCGGAAGAGGTTGAACTCCGCGGCAAGGTCATCTGCTTAGCGGAGGAGATGCACACGCACTACAATGTAGAACTCTTTAAAACCCACGCGCATTTATACGGGGTCAAGACCGAGGAAGGCAAATACTACACGCTCCTTCGTACTTCGTTAGCTGAGGCACTTTTTGTTGACGAGCGCCTGCATGAAAAAGATCTGATTATTAACGGTCGCGTCTTTCCCAACACGCAACTGCTGGAGGTTATTCGTTTTGCCTCCATCAAAGATGGCGTTGTCCATGAACTCTACTACTACTGCGATACGTGCTATATCCGTGCTGTTGCCCCGGGGAATTGCGACTGTTGCCAAGCACCGGTTGTACTTATTGAAAAACCGCTAAATGTCGATTCTACAATACCGTCGCCATAGGAGAGGAACGATGTAAGTTCTAAAGGAGGAAATATGGAAGGACGACCAAAAATCGCTGCGATTGCGACGATCTATCACAAATACGCACACGCCCAGCACATCGTCGACCGATTCTTGGAAGGCTACGGCTGGAACAGCAGACACCACTACCCGCCAATGGATCTCGTCTCGCTCCACGTTGAACAGGTCAACGACAACGATCTCAGTCGCGACCGATTGGAACGTTTCCCATCAGTGAAAGGGTATCCCACAATCGCCGAAGCACTCACTCTCGGCGGCGAGGAACTGTCTGTTGACGGCGTTCTACTCATTGGCGAACACGGCGAATACCCAACCAACGAAAAGGGACAACGCCTCTATCCGCGCTATGAACATTTCATGCAGATGGCTGAGGTCTTTGAAAAAAGCGGGCGCGGTGTCCCAGCATTCAATGATAAACACCTCTCATGGAACTGGGAGTGGGCGCGCGAGATGTACGACATCTCTCAAAACATGAATTTCGCATTCATGGCAGGTTCCTCATTACCGGTGACGTGGCGTACTCCGTCTATCGACATGCCGCTTGGTGTCCCAGTGTCTGAGGCGGTATGTGTCGGCTATGGCGGTGTGGATAGTTACGACTTCCATGCACTGGAGACTTTGCAGTGTATGGTCGAACGGCGCGAAGGTGGTGAAAGCGGTGTCAAATGGCTGCAGGCATACCGCGGCGATGCGTTCTGGGAAGCACACCACACTGAACTCTGGTCGCGAGAACTCTTTGAGACTGCTCTCTGCCGGAGCCATACCCTCACACCATCACGTCCCGGGTTCAACAATCCGTTTCCAAATATCGACGAGTTGAAGGAGATTGTGAAAGACCCGATAGCCTATCAATACGAACATACCGACGGATTGAAATCCACAATGATTCTGATGAACGGGTTAGTGCAGGACTTCAACTTCGCCGCTTATGTCGGGTCGAACGACGAAATTCTTTCAACACAGATGTATCTCCCGATGCCTCCCGCACGGACGACGTTGGCGAACTTCTTCTCGCCACTGGTCAACAATATCGAACAAATGTTTCTGACAGACAAAGCGACCTACCCAGTTGAACGCACGTTGTTAACCACAGGACTCGTTGCGGCAGGCGTTGATAGCCTCTTTGCTGAAGGCACGAAGCAAGAGACACCGCACTTAGACATCGCCTATCAACCGACTGAAGCGTCAACCTTCTGGAGGACCTAAACGTATGAAACGCATTGCTGTTATCGCCACTATCTACCGTTATCTATCGCACGCCCAACACTTCGCTGACCGATTCCTTGTCGGTTATCCGACCGAGGGCAGATGGCACCGTCCGAACATGAAAGTCGTTTCTCTGTTTGTAGATCAGAAACCAGAAGGTGATCAGAGCCTTGACCGTGCCAGAGAGTTCGGTTTTTCCGTCTATCCTACTATTGCCGAAGCACTTCGATGTGGCGGAGATAAACTCGCTGTAGATGCCGTGCTACTCATCGGCGAACACGGCGAATATCCACACAACGAGAAAAACCAAGTCCTCTATCCACGATACGAATTTTTCAAGGAGTGTGTCAAAGTCTTTGAGGCAGAGGGTCGTGCCGTGCCTATCTACAACGATAAACACCTCTCCTACAGTTTTGAGAAAGCGAAGGAAATGGTGGACGATGGACACCGCCTCGGTTTTGGCGTTTTGGCAGGTTCATCACTACCCATCACGTGGCGATTGCCGGATGTTGAACTACCCTTAGAATGCGAGATAGAGGAGGCACTCATGGTAGGCGTTGGTGGTTCGGATCCGATGGACTATCACGCCTTGGAGGCGATGCAATGTATGGTAGAACGCCGAAAGGGTGGTGAAACCGGGGTCGCTGCTGTCCAATTAATAGATGGCGAGGAAGTCTGGAAGGCAGGTGAAGATGGGCACTGGTCTCTGGCGTTGTTGGAAGCGGCACTTTCGAGAAGTGATACACCGTGCGGTTTAACCGATGAAGACGGCAGAACGCAAGACCTCCTCGGGACCGGCGAACTTCGGCGACTCGTTGAAAACCCGTCCGCCTATTTCATTGAATATAACGATGGATTGCGGGCGACACTCCTGATGCTCAACGGTGCAGTCCGAGATTATTGCTTTGCCGCGAAACTGAAGGATGAATCGGTGCCAGTGTCCACACAATTCTTTTTAACCCCAACACCGAACGTTACCTATTCCGCATGTCTTATCGCCAAGATTGAGGAACTTTTTGAGACAGGTATCGCACCGTATCCCGCGGAGCGAACTTTGTTGGTGAGTGGTGCCTTGGAGAGTTGTTTGACTTCTCGTATTCAAGGAAATATCAGATTAGAAACGCCACATCTTAATGTTGAATACCGGGCACCTACAGAATCGCAACATGCGCGGCGTTAACGCACCACATTAGCAGCGATGGTTTTGCCATCTGTCTTAATACAAAAACTTATGCGTTTTTTGTAATATCAGTAAAGTGTCCGCTTATTTTTGGCGGACGCGACATCCCAAATACGGATGGTGCCATCTCTGCCACCGCTCGCAAACGTCCGCATATCCACACTAAAGGAAATAGCAACAACTAATCCGCTATGCCCTTCAAAGTTTTTCTTATATTCGCCTGTGTTTGGATCCACCAAGTGAATATGCCCTAATTCATCACCACCTGCTAACAGGCTGCCATCTGGACTAAAAGCGATGCTATAAATACTATATATACCGGCACCAGAAATTTTATGTTTCAGGTCTCCTTTCACCGTGTCCCACACATGGAGAATCCCACCGCCACTACTGAAAGTCCCGTCTTCACGACGGATAACCCTCTGACTGCCTCCGCTCGCCACTGTTTTGCCATCCGGACTGAACGCGATGAGATGACAACCTTCTTTGTGTCCTGTAAGCGTTTTTTTGATTACGCCTTTAACCGGATCATACAAATCAATAGTGGCGTGCAGATTTGAAACCGCCAGTATAAGGTGCTTCGGATCGAAAATGGAACAGTAAACATTAAGAAATTCTTCCAATCTTTTAATATGCTGCTTTTTGACACCCGTGTCTGTGTGCCAAAAAGTGAGGTCTCCGTATATCCCCACCGTCAAGAATGTTTCGCCATCTGGACTGAAATCGAAACTTCTAATCCAACCGTCACGCTCAAGTTCATATTTATGCTCCCCTGTGTTGACATCCCAAAGATGGATTCTGGAAAGTTCTTCTTCACTTGCGATGATATTCCCGTCCGGACTGAAAACGATACGGTTGGTCCCGGTTTCATGTTTCTTCAACAAACGGAGTAATTGATAGTTGGTGGTATCATAAATCCAAATCCCCTCAGAATGTGCAACAGCGAGCCGTGTACCATTTGGTGAATACTCCACATCGTAGATGCGACCCTCACGGAACGATCCTTTCGTACCTTCGGGTAAAGCGGATTGAGAGAAAAGGGATGGGAGATAGAACGTTGAAACGAGAAAGAACATCAGAGAGGTAAGGAAAGGGATTTTTTTTATCACAATAGGTCTCCTCAAATGTAGATTGTTGGAATGTATATTATTCTGTGCTTCAAACAAAAAGTGCCTACAGAAGGTCTGTTTCTCTAATCCATATTATCAACCGCGAGATCCCACAATAACACAGTGCCGTCAACACTACCACTCGCGATTGTCCTCCCATCCGGACTGAACGCGACGCTTCCTACAAATCCTCGATGCGCATTTAGTGTCTGCAGCTGTTTGCCGGTGCTTACCTCCCACAACATCACACTGCTATCATTAGAGCCATGCGCCGCGGTCTTACCACCAGCACTTACCCTCCACAATATCGCATTGCTATCATTAGACCCGTGTGCCAGTATCTTACCATCCGGACTGAACGCGATGCTATTGCCAGAACCACATTGCGCTTCTATCGTCCGAATCGGTTCACCCGACCCCACATCCCATAAAAGCACCGTCCCGTCCTGAGCACGACTTGCGCCTATCTTTCCGTCTGGACTGAAAGTTACGCCATAAAGTGGTTTATCCAACGTCAAAAGCAAGGCACCGGTATGTGCATCCCACGTGTGTACGGTTTTATCATCACTCCCGCTTGCCAACACAGAGCCATCTGGACTGAACGCGATACTTGTGAACCCAGCCCTTTCCAACCTGTTCACACGTCTATTCATCCGCTTATTCAATGCTATCGTCCTTATATGCTTACCTGTTTGCATATCCCACAAATAGATAAAGCCGCTGCTATTCGCATTCGCAAGTTTTTTGCCATCTGGACTAAAAGCAACGTAGCAAGGCGTAGGAACGCTTACCGGACCGGTTTTAACATTACGTTCAAGCCGCATCGGAAGTTCTGCCCCTGTTTGGACATCCCACAAAAACACGGTTTTATCCATACTACCACCTGCAAGGGTTTTGCCATCCGGACTGAACGCTACACTCACAAGGGAACGCCACCAATCCATAGCCGATGTTTGAAGCAGCTCGCCTGTCTGAATATTCCACAAATAAGCCGTATTATCCGAATAGCTGCCGCCTGCCAAGGTTTTGCCATCTGGACTGAACGCAATGCTACCAATAGCATGCCTATGTGCTATCATCTTCCGCTGTTCTATACCGGTTTTCACATCCAACAGATGCACAGTGTTGAACCTGCTACAACTTATCAGCGTCTCACCATCTGGGCTAAATACAAGGCTCCTGCTACCAACCTTATCCCCCAACACCCGCAGGTATATCCCTCTCTGCACATCCCATAGATAGATTATACTGTAACTTCCACCCGCCAACATCTTACCATCCGGACTGAACGCTACACTAAAGAGAGTATTGTGGCTACGCTCAAACCTATGAAGGCACTCGCGCTTCTCCACATCCCATAAACAGGCGGTATCGTCTTCACTTGCACTCGCCAGCAACTTTCCATCCGGGCTGAACGCTACGTCTAAGACTTTGTCCCCATGCCCTATGAAGGAGTACAGCGTTTTCCCTGTCTGTGCATCCCACAAACGGATGGTCTTGTCCTCACTCCCACTCGCCACTGTTTTGCCATCCGGACTAAACGCTACACTTGTGACAGCCTCGGTATGTCCCTTGAGCATACGCAGCTGTTTGCCGGTGCGCACATCCCATAAACGGGTGGTCCTATCCTCACTCCCACTTGCCACTGTTTCGCCATCCGGACTAAACGCTACATCCGTGGTTTTACCCTTATGTCCTCGCATTGTCCAAAGTTCAGCACCGGTGCGCGCATCCCACACACGGACGGTGCGATCAATGCTTACACTTGCCAACAGGGTGTCGTCCGGACTGAATGCTACACTCATAACCCAATCTGTATGTCCTGTCAGCAAATTGAGTGGTTTGTCGGTCTCTGTGTCATACACCCAAATACCGATGCTACAGGCGACTGCTAAGCGTTTTCCATCACTGGAACTCGCGATATTTCCTGTTATTTTCCCCTTACCAAACCGTGCTTTCACGCCTTCGGGTAATCCCCATAAGTGCCAATCTTGTGTGTCTTGTGCGAACGTGTTTTCGGGAATAACGCATATCGCGAACACAATCGCTAAAATCAAAGGCAATGTTTTTTGCATGAAAGTTGTCCTTTTTCGGACTGTTTTGACCCATATTATAACATGAGTTGACAGTGAACCGTTCTATTATCGTACCCCGATTACTTAAAAGACACAATTTTTGGAGAAAAACGTGCAAAGCGTTAAATTTTTTGATGTTTCTGTAATACGAGGCTATGTTGCTATCAAAACTTTCTGTCCTTGCATCTCGCGATTGCACGGCGTTCTGCGAGTTCGGATTTTACATAGTGCACTGACATGCAATTAATATACGCTACCCATTGCTAACTTTAAGTCACCCTGCTTCAGCCGTCAATGCGGACGCAACCTGCACAAGGTCAAGGACATCAACAACGCCATCGCCATTAACATCCGCAAGGCTGTGGCCGGTCCTCCCAAAATGCGTCGAAACGAACGTGAGGTCTTGGATATTCACATGCCCATCTCGGTTAATATCTTCCGGCTTCGGTATTTGTGCCGAGGTATCTTCCTGAATGAGCATCGTGAACTCCGAGAGTGCTGCCTCATCTTGAATCAAAGTTTGGAAGTCCGGATCCCTAAAGAAATTTCGGATCTCGGGCGTGTCTTTAACATAATTTACAAACTCGGCATCTATGCCGAACGTCCTGAGGAGTTCCGGATTATCAACCATGATTTCAATGAGTTCGGGGGTCAAACGTGTACGATTTTCAGGTATCTCAAGCCAAGCGAGGATATTCGGCAGCACGCTTTGAATTCTCGGTTGCCGAAAGGTTCGTCCGTATCTATCAAACATTTGTGTGGCGAGTGTAATTCGTGGATAAGCAGTTGGTCGGGATTCATTGTTCGTAGGAAGAGTCGTCGTGAAATTGGCGGCATCCAGATAAATTTCAAAGAACATCCCCCAATCTTGCTGATTGTCAGTGACTTTGACTAAGAGAAGATTATCACCGGCGTTTAGATTAACACGAAACAGGTCCTGAATCCCTGTTGTGCCTCTGTCAACATTATTTATATGTACGACTTCGCCATTGAGCCAGACTTTGACTGCGTCATCACTTCCGACCCCCATCCCAATATTTCTCTGTTGCCGCGGTGAGACTACATTAATTAAGGCATACGCCGTGTGGTAATCCAAATTTCTATCGTTGCTCAGTCCCACTGCATTAACCACTTCGTTGACATTGTTAGAACGGCATCCCAAAATCCAGAATAGGCAATCAACCGTAGGGCGAATGCGTCCGCGGGTCCATCGCAATTGTCCCAAGGCATCGTGTTCATTTATACCGTGTTCAGCAACATAGCGTTCGGTAATCGCGCCTCGGCTGGTTATCGCGAGATAGTCGGTCTTAATATTCGCGCCCTTTGCAATCATCCACAGCCAAGGACCTTCTATGTAAGCCGCTGCCGGAGCGCAGACGGTGCCTGTAAGCAAAATTACGACTAAATAACACAATATCCACCTCGACTTCACAATATCTAAACGCATCAATATCTTACTCCCTCAACCTTTCGTTACAAACAGTTAATAGCCAAAGATCAACAAGCAATCTAACACAAAATTAGATGACACGAAATCCAAATTTTGGTATAATTCGTGAACGCTATTTTATCATAAAATTGGATGTTTATAGGAGAAAAAAGGATACACTCATGAAATTCAAACGCGAAGAAATTTTGACCCAATTGCGCAACAACATCGATGCAGGCAAACCGATTATTGGAGCCGGTGCCGGCACGGGGATCTCCGCTAAATGCGAGGCAGCTGGCGGGATTGACCTGATTATTATCTACAACTCTGGAAGATTCAGAATGGCGGGCAGAGGTTCACTCGCTGGCATGATGCCCTACGGCGACGCGAACCAGATTGTCGTCGAAATGGCGAGCGAGGTGCTACCGGTTGTCCCGGATACACCCGTTCTCGCTGGGGTCTGCGGCACGGATCCCTTCCGTCTGATGGATGTCTTCTTGAGTCAGATAGATGCGATCGGATTTTCTGGAGTTCAGAACTTCCCGACGGTAGGGCTGATTGACGGCACATTCCGTCAACTGCTGGAAGAGACGGACATGGGATACGGACCTGAGGTGGAGATGATTCGGACAGCGAGTCAAATGGGGATGCTTACGACCCCTTACGCCTTCAACGAAACCGAGGCGGAACAGATGGCGGATGCCGGGGCGGATATCCTCGTTGCACACATGGGACTGACGACGAAAGGCTCTATCGGTGCCCAAACCGCTCTCACGCTTGAGGATGCCGCGGAACGGGTGCAAGCCATCCATGACGCTGCGAAAGGGGTTAATCCTGAAATTCTTGTTATCTGCCACGGGGGTCCTATCGCTGAGCCGGAAGATGCTACATACGTTCTGGAAAATACTGAGGGTGTTGTAGGATTCTACGGCGCATCGAGTGCTGAACGTCTCCCGACGGAACGCGCGATTACGGCGCAGATTGAGGCTTTCAAGACAATTCGGTTATAGAATAGCAGTCAGCAAAGGCTATCAGCGGTCGGCGGTCAGTGCTGAGAGTGAGCACAGCGAACCTCCTGATCGCCGAAAGCCAATTACTGTGTTAGATAATTTTCGTTAATATAGCGTGTAATTATCTCAATCTCTTCCTCTTCAAGGTAAAGTCCAATCTCTATCATCCGTGTTATGAGTTCAATTGTCTCATCTTCAGACCGGGGTGGATAGTCTTCAACATCGGTGATGGGGTGACATTGAGAACATCTGTCCTCAAAGAGTGCCTGCGCTTCTACTGCGTCATAGATGTCGGTTTCCGTTATATCCGTTTCAACTTCTACATCCATTTCCATAGCGACAGTTGCGACTTGGACAGCCGCTTTCGCTTCAACCGCGCGCATCTGTTCTTGTCGCTGTTCTCGTACTGAAACCTGGATATCCGGCGTGATGGCGATAAGATACGCTGAGACCGTCCACTCCTCTTCCTGATAAATAGGTTCACCAATCATCGGTTTTATCGCCATACGATTGACGAGACGGACCCAGTCTGTCGGTGTACGTGGTTTTGCAAGAATAGTGCGTAAATCGTGGCAGATGACACACTTGCGTTGTAAGACATGCTGACCTTCCCGCAATTTCCGCTTCGATGCGAGTTGATCCAGTGGTGCATCTGCTGGTAATCCGGCGTTTTCAAGCAACTTGCGGGTTCGGACGATACCTTCTTCGCTGAATGCCCCCGTCTGTGTCCGCAACGCTGCCTCGCGAAATGTGAACGGCACGGACAGCCCGATTAACAGATAGGTACAGATCAGCAGACACGTGCCGATATACGGCATCGACTCCTCAAAATGTCGGAAAAACCGAAGGATGGCAATCTTGACGAGGATCAGCACACCAATTGTAATGCCGAGCATCAGATGCGCAACGGTGCGCGGGGGTAGCTCGACTTGGTAGTTCCACAAACGCGGCACCATGTGCCACATCATAAACACATAAAGGACCGCATACGCATAACCGATGAGTCGATGGAGCAGCATCAATGCGGGCGGTGCCGCACTGGTCCGAGTCTCTTTGTCAAATGGGTAGCCCCATAACTTAAACATCAAAAAAACGGAGGCATTCGCTAAGCCTAAAAAAATTAAGCCAAGGATTGCACTCGTTGAAGTAGACATATCGCATATTCCTTTTTTTAAACTGATGCCGAGCGTGTGATAAGGTTTTGCGCGGCGTTGTGGGTGATACTCCCAGAACCGCACTGCGCCGTTGTTGCAGTGCTCCTGGCTTTGGCCGAGGTTGGAATTACACCTACGTTTCTAATACAGGACGATTTAGGCGAGAATGATACGGCGGCTCCATCACGGCGCGCTGACGTTCATTTGCCCACTCCGGTATTTCATAGGCAGGAACATACGCCATGTTGCCTGCGGTATAACGCGTCAAAATTGAACGTCTTGGATGATCAGCAGTCCACGGCAGCGTTCCGTGTGTCACCGCTTCTGTGAAAATGGCCACATCACCGGCTTCACAAACAACCTGTCGGATATGCTCCTGATGTTTCTGGTAAAGCCGCATCTCTCGTGGACACGGATAATTGCTTTTATGGCTTCCCGGAATGACAATTAACCCGCCTACTCCCGGTGGTACGTCCGTCAACTGGAACGTGACGACAGTTAAACCGTTGTGCATGCGTCCATCACGGAAGATATAATACTGGTTCGGGTCAAAACCGGGGCCAGAGGAACCATGAAACGTATGTCCCTCCGCACCTTTGTCCATTGACAGCAGGAACATTTGATGATCCATCCGGAACCCTTTTCCCAATATTACATTCAGATAAGGGATGAGTGTCGGATGTGCGAGCATGTGTCGGAACGGGTTGCACCATGGTTCTTCCCAGTGGAGCATACCGCCGAGTTCGCCTCTTCCCTGCTCACCTTTTAAGTCTGGGGAACCACCATCAAGTGCCTGTTCGCGGGGACGGACGCGGCCTTGCTCACTATGTCTATCAATTGCTTCGTTGGCAAGGGCTACCTCTTCAGGTGTTAGCACATTTTTTATAACGAGGTAACCGTTCAGATCAAATAGATATTTTTCGTCAGCGTTCATTTTCGATTTCCTCCGCCTCATAAATAGCCATCAGCAGTCAGTCATCAGTCATCAGCGATTCGCTGTGGCGATTGCAAACGTTTGTCCACACCACACGACCTACTGACTGCCGACTGCTGACTGCTGTGGGCAGTTATACCGCATAAGCAACAGAACCATCTTCACGCAAAGGTGTTGTACCGGTATTCATCGGTTGATAAGGAGTTTTCTCGATTAAACCATCGTCCAGTTCAATGCCCAAACCGGGCGCTTCAGGGATCGGAATATAACCGCCTTCCCGTTTATACGCCACTTTATACACGGCGAATTGCTCGGATTCATCAGCCTTCGTATATTCCTGGGTGATGAAGTTCGGGATACTCGTATCTAAATGCAGCGATGCAGCAGTAATGAGCGGTCCGAGGAAGTTATGCGTAACAACCGCGCTGTGATACGCCTCGGCAAGTGCAGCGATTTTTTTACACTGTGTTATACCGCCAGCGAGACCGAGGTCTGGACGCACGTATTGCGGTCCGCCTGCTTCAAGGAGTTCACGGAATTCCCAGATGCTGACATTGCGTTCGCCGACAGCAAGTGGGGTCGTCATCCGTTTCGCTAATTCCGCTTGTGTCGCGATGGTATCTATCTGAATAGGGTCTTCAATGAAATAGAGATTAAAGGGTGCCAACGCCGATTCTAAGACGATACTATTCATTGGTGTCAGTTTCCGATGTACCTCAACAATCAGATCAAGGTCGGGGCCACCACCCTCACGCGCAGCGGCAACGATATCGCGCGCCGTCTTGACGAGACGATCAACCGCCATATCTTGGAAACCTCCAACCACCGGATCAAATTTGAGTGCCGTGAAGCCTTCTTCAACGGCTGCTTTCGCCGCGTCATACATCGTTTCTGGCGTGCTGCCGCCACCGAGCAGGTGTAGCCGGATTTTGTCACGGCAATTTCCACCTAACAGTTCCCAGATGGGTACGCCGAAATGTTTGCCCTTGATGTCCCACAAGGCGATGTCCACCGCACTGATCGCACCGCTCAGGGCAGTCCCACGGAACGGTCCCATGCGGTAGAGGTATTGCCAGTGATGCTCAATCCGCAATGGGTTCTGTCCAATGAGGTATTTTTTAAACGTGTTCACGATGCTATCAACGGCTTCTGGATAGCCCCAGCAGGCGGTCTGTCCAACTCCGCTGATACCTGTATCTGTGTGAATCCGAATCACATAGCCGTTCCCAATAAAAAACGACTCAATTTTATCAATCTTCATATATCCCTCCAGTTAGAAGTCACTTAACTTAGTCGGTTGCATTGTATCAGAAGCACACGAATTTGACAACAGAGAAAGCAAGTAAAGACTTCCCAATCAAACAGTTGACACAAATTCGTGAGCGTGTTAATATAATGGCAAGTTTCGGAAACCCACAACTGCACGCTTCAAAGAGGAGGCACATTATGGGAATGTATCGAACTGGGATCGTCGGTGGAAGGCGAGGCGTACACCATGCCCGACGCTATGAAGGCATTGAGAATATGAAGGTAATTGCCATCTGCGAGATTGACGAGGAACGGCTACAAACAGCCGTCGCGGAACTCAACGTCCCGGGATATACAGATTACGTCGAAATGCTGGAAAAGGAAAAACCCGACATTGTCCACGCCGTAACGGAGCCGACAGTGCCACGACATATCTGGGTAGAGCTCGCCGCCGAAGCAGGTGTCAAGGCGTTAGTGATAGAGAAACCGCTCGCACTCAGACCGCGTGAAGCAGAGGCACTCGCTGCCGCGCACGAGAAAACAGGCTTGAAGATTATCGTCAACCACCAACGTCGGTATCTGCCTTTCGCCGAAAAGCTTCTGGAGTTCTTTGCCGACGATAGCCTCGGGGATATACATTTCATCCGTGCTTGCACCGAAGGCGACATCACTGATATGGATACCCATTTAATGGATGTCGTGCTTTTTGCCCTTAAAGATATTCCAATTACACACGTCTGGGGTGCCGTTCAAGGTGCTGAAACCTATCACATTCCATATCGGCAATGTCCTGAAGATTTGATGGCGATTTATACGTTTGAGAACGGTGCTCGCGTCCACTTTGAATCGGCGCGGACAGCATTCGGGACCATCGACTTCCCCGGCAGCAATCCTCGGTGTAACCTCGATTTCTGGGGAACGAAAGGCAGGATGTGGTGGCGAGAAAACGGTTCATGGGGATACCAATTTGACGGTATGACAGAACACTTCGTCGAGAAAACCCACTTCGGTGAAGACGACAAATTCGGACAGCGGGACTTTACGCAGGCGATCGCTACATGGTTGGATGATGAAAATCAACCACATCGCAATAGGTTAGCGTACGCCATGCTCGGTTTTGACCTGATTATGGCGGCGTATCGCTCCGCGCTCATTGGCGAGCGGATCGCGTGGCCCCCGAAACTCAGCGATGAAGAGTGGGTAGCACTTAAAAATAGGGTAACTGGCACTTAAAATCAAAAGGAATGGCTGTCAGCCGTTAGCAGTCGGCAGTCAGCAAAGCAATTTTCTTGCTGTCGGCTGAGTGTCGGCGGCTAAGACAAGGAACGCTCATTAAAGATTATGCTCAATCAAAATCAGGTGGATACATTTCGGAAAAAAGGGTTTCTTCTCGGAAACCGAGTTTTAAGCGATGCACAGGTTGATGAATTGCGTTCGGAGTTGGGGCGCGTCATTGATAACTATGAAAAACCTGAGGTCCCACAACCTGTACGTATTGCCAATCTCGGTGGTAAAGAAGAGAGTCCCGTCTGGCAAATTGTTAATATCTGGGAGGCGAGTTCTGCTTACCATCGACTCGTTCACAATCCGACCATTGTGGAAGAGATTGGACAACTGACAGCAGCAACAGAGGTGCGCGTCTGGCACGACCAAATCCAATACAAACCGCCACAAGTCGGTGGCGTGAACCGTTGGCATCAGGATTCGCCGTTGTGGGGGATTCTCATGCCGAAAACGAGCCAAGTAACGGCTTGGGTTGCGTTGGACGATGTTGATGAAAGCAACGGGTGCATGCGTATGGTCCCCGGTTCTTACCATTGGGGCAGCCAGATGCCGTTTTTGCGTGAAGTTGGGGACCTCGATTCACTGCCGGATCGCTTTGAAGGTAAAGAATTAGCGGTCGAACTCTGCCCTGTGTCGAAGGGGCATGTCCATTATCATCACGCCTTAACGTGGCACGGTTCGCATGATAACACCAGCAGCGATCCGCGGCGCGCGATTGCGGTGCATTATATGACGAGCGAAACCATTTATGACGAAAGTGGTAGCCACATCATGAAACGTTTCGTTACTATCAAAGATGGCAATAAATTAGCAGGCCACCACTTTCCACTTGTGATGGATGCTGGAAAACCGACGAAGCCGAATATATAAGTTTTTCTATAGGAGTGAAGAGATATGCTCAACCCAACCCAGGTTGACACATTTCAGAAAAAAGGCTTTCTCCTCGGAAGCCGTGTTTTAAGCGATGAACAGGTTGAGGAACTACGGTCAGAACTGGCACGCGTTATTGATGATTACGAAAAAGCCGATATTCCGCAGCCCGTGCACATCGCCAATCTTGGTGGTAGGGAAGAGAGTCCCGTCTGGCAAATCGTTAATATTTGGGAGGCGAGTCCTGCCTATCACCAACTCGTTCACAACCCTGTTATTGTGGAAGAAATTCGCCAACTGACAGCAGCAACAGAGGTGCGCGTCTGGCACGACCAGATCCAATACAAACCCGCCAAAGTCGGGGGTGTCAATATGTGGCATCAGGATTCGCCGTATTGGCCAATTCTTACACCAAAAACGAGTCAGGTAACGGCTTGGGTTGCGTTGGATGATGTTGATGAAAGTAACGGGTGTATGCGTATGGTCCCCGGCTCTTACCATTGGGGCAATCAGATTCCGTTCTTGCATTCCATCAAAGACATCCATTCCATGCCTGACCACTTTGAAAATAAAGAATTAGCGGTCGAACTCTGCCCTGTCCCGAAAGGGCATGTTCATTACCATCATTCCTTAACGTGGCACGGTTCGCATGACAACACCAGTGGGAATCCGCGCCGTGCGATTGCGGTGCATTACATGACAGGCGAAACTCGCTATGATGCCAGTGGAAACCACGTTATGAAACCTTTTGTCACCGTCGATGACGGCGATAAATTAGCAGGCGACCATTTTCCGCTTGTAATGGATGCAGGGGTGCCGACAAACCCTAACGCATAAATCTTTTTTCACTTATAAGATGATCACAAAATCGCAATTACGGATTGGAGAAAAACATGAAAGTTGTTGATGCAGTTGCAAAAGTCCTTAAAGCCGAGGGGGTAGAGTACTTATTCGCCTACCCGGTCAACCCGATAATCGAGGCAGCAGCGAAATTAGACATCCGTCCGATTATCGTCAGACAGGAACGGATTGGACTTCACATGGCAGATGCAATGAGCCGAATGACCTCTGGGGAAAAGATTGGCGTATTCTGCATGCAGAGCGGACCCGGTTCCGAAAACGCGTTCGGGGGTGTCGCACAAGCCTACGGTGATTCCGCCCCGATTGTGGTCTTGCCGGGTGGTTATTCCCGAAGTATCACACAGATTCAACCGAATTTCAATTCCGCCTTGAACTATCGGCACGTAACGAAGTCGTGCGAGCAAGTGACAATGCCTGAAGCTGTCCCGGAAGCCATGCGCCGCGCCTTTACCCAAGTTCGGAACGGCAGACCGCGCCCTGCACTCGTCGAATTCCCGTCAGATCTGTTCAACGAGGAAATCTCGGACGCGTTTGATCCAAAACCAGTACCTACCGTGCGCTACGGACCTGATAGCGCATCGATTGAAGCCGCTGCAGCGGCACTGCTTGATGCAGAATGCCCTGTCATCTATGCTGGACAAGGTGTCCACTACGCGCAAGCGTGGGATTCCCTGAAAACGTTAGCGGAGTTGCTTGGTGCACCTGTGACAACGAGTTTAGGTGGTAAAAGTGCGTTTCCTGAAAATCATCCGTTAGCCCTCGGTTCCGGTGGACGCGCGATTCCGAAACCGGTACATCACTTTCTCCAAAAAACGGATCTGATACTCGGTATCGGATGCAGCTTCACGCGGACGGGTTTTGGTGTTAGGATTCCTGAAGGCAAACGCGTCATCCACGCTACATTAGACCCAGCAGACATCAACAAAGACGTTCCTGTTGAAACCGCTCTCGTTGGCGATGCCGGTTTAATTTTAGACGGATTGGTAGAAGCCGTCCGCGATCGTACCAATGGTACATCCGAAAGTCGTGCGGATGCTGTCAAGCAAGAAATTAGTACTGTCAAAGCGGAATGGCTTGAACAGTGGAAGCCTAAATTGACCTCCGATGAAGTGCCGATGACACCGTATCGCGTCATCCGAGACCTACTGCATACCGTGGATGTCGAAAACACGATTATCACACACGATGCGGGGAGCCCACGCGATCAGATGTCGCCGTTTTGGCAGTCCGTCGCACCGTTGACCTATATCGGTTGGGGCAAAACGACGCAGCTCGGCTATGGGCTTGGCCTCGCGATGGGTGCGAAACTGGCGAGACCGGATCACCTCTGTGTCAACGTTTGGGGTGATGCCGCTATCGGCTTTACGGGTATGGATTTCGAGACTGCGGTCCGTGAGAGAATCCCGATTTTATCAGTGCTATTCAACAATTTCTCTATGGCTATTGAGATTCCGATTATGCCTGTTTCTACTGAAAAATTCCGTAGTACAGACATCTCTGGTCACTACGCAGACATGGCGAAGGCGTTCGGTGGCTACGGTGAACGGGTTGAGACCCCGGATCAGATTATCCCGGCGATTCAACGCGGCATTCAGAAAACACAAGAAGGTGTACCGGCACTGCTTGAGTTTATCACCGCAAAGGAAATTCAGATTTCGAGTTTCTAATTGGTTGTTAATAGTCGTTGGTTGTTAGTTATTGGTTAAGTGTTCTGGTCTTTACATCCGTCTTGAATTCCCCAGCTTCTCTGTACAAAAAGGTTTGTGGCATTCACAAAAAACATAAGCTCCAAAGCACTTAACCATTAACTGACAACTATTAAAAAAGGAGTTCACTTGTTATGAAATCCGTTATCACCGTTCTTTCCGTCATTTTCCTGAGTCTTAGCGTCAATTCATGGGCATTAAATGATGATGAGGCATTGATGTTGTATTTCACTTTTGATGAAGACGAAGGTGGCAAAGTGACAGATATAACTGGAAATAACATTGAAGGTTCGTTTGAAGGTGCAGTCTGGTCGAAAGATGGTAAAATCGGTGGTGCTGTCTATCTTGAAAACAACCAGCAGTTTGTAGAGGTTGACGCAGTTCCCGAACTCGATATTACCGATGAACTGACGATTCAGGCGTGGTTTTTTCCTGAAGAATCCCAAGGCGACTCTAATTTGATGGGACGCAGGAGCGGGGCAAACGTGGGGGGTTATTGTCTCCAATGGAGCGCGCAGTTTACGGGTGCCCCGCAAATTGAGACATGGATCAACATCGGTGGATGGCAAGGCTCTCGCAATAAACAGACGATTAAACCGGCATTAGAGGAATGGCACCACGTCTCTTCTACTTTCGATGGAGATATGATTCGTCAATATATCGACGGCAAATTGGATGTCGAATTCGCGCCACCGAAGGGGAAAATTAATAGTATCGAGGTGGTTTTCCGCATTGGCAAAGCACAAACGGGGTTAGACGGTATGGTTGGCTTGGTCGATGAGGTGGCTATCTATAACCGCGCCCTCTCCGTTGACGAGATTAACCAAGACATGGAAAACGGTGTCTACTTTGCTGTGTCCCCGAAGGACAAGCTTGCCACGACATGGGGCAAGTTAAAGATGTAATGGTTATCAGGTATCGATTGTCAGTTGTCGGTTAAGAGATTTATTGTGGCTGGAACAGAGAACCCTATCGCCGCAAGTCTTTAGCCAAAAACTGACAACCAGAAAACTGTTTAAAGGTAGTAAGCGTGTGTTTTTCCGTCTATCTCTGTCACAAGGAGGAATGATCGATGAAAACCGAAGTGTATCTAATACTATGTGTTTTTCTCAGCTTATCTATCTGCCAAGTCGGATTCAGTGCAGGTGGGAAGGGGAACGTGAAACAACTCGGCGAGCAACTATATGTCTGGCACTTCGACGAAGGCAAAGGGGATAAGACTGAAGATGAAACTGCCGGCTTGGTCGGTGAATTTAACGGCAATGTGAAGTGGGCTGAAGGCATTTCAGGGAGTGCCGTGGAGATGGCTGGCAAGGTGGGGAAAGCCGATTTTATAGAGGTTGCCCATTCCGACGAAGTGGATATGGACGAAGAGATTACGATGATGGCGTGGGTTTACCCTGAGGAACTCCCAGCAGGTGGTCAGGAGAATAAATTCACTATCTTCTTCAAGAACACCTATTATTTGCAAATCGAACCCGGGGACGGGAAACTCGCTTACTATTTTTATGACACGAATAACCCCGGCTACCATATCTCTGACGGTAAGGTGAAAGCGAAAGAGTGGAGCCATGTTGCCCTTGCGTGGGACGGGACCGAAGCCCGTTTCTACATCAACGGGGAATCTGATGGCAAAGCTATCGCGCAGAAGGGACCTGGACGGAGTATGCCGGATAGATCGTTGAAATTCGGTGGCGAGAATAATGGGTGTTGTCCGCGTTTCTTTCAAGGGAGGATCGATGAACTGATGTTAGCCAACTATGCGCTCTCTGAGGGGGACATCCAGAAAATCATCAACGATACGCTTGATGTCTCTGCGCTTGGTAAGTTGGCAACGACGTGGGGTGATTTGAAGAAATAGTTTTTAATTTATTGAATCTGAGCATCGTTCCACTTCGTTTCACGATGGTTTCGGGGAGTAGAGAATCTGCTTTAGGTTTGGAAAGATTACTGACCTTACCGGAAACTACTGTGGAATGTAATGGAGCAGTACTTATACAGCAATAGTTAGAAAACTGGCATCTGTCTGTTGCCATCAAGTTGGGCGGGACCTCACTCTCGCCCATTTTTCATTGCAAATAGGCGAGAATAGGCGTATAATTGGTTTGTAATAGGTGCATGTAAAAAGCGAGGTTGGGACCTCGCCAGCAGTATGTCTACGTAGGATTCAGGGGAGTTCAGAGACTACGCTTTTAAGCGAGTCCTCTTGTTGCGCGAATCGCTTGAGTTCCGGGTTCAAGTCTATCGCTTGCGCGAGTGAGCCTACTGCCTTTTGGGACTCACCTTCTAACGCGTAGGCACACGCTAAGTTGTAATGGAGCAGCGCCGTTTTCGGAAAAGTTTGAAGGGCATGTAGGCACAACGCGCGGGCATCCGCTGGTAAGTTCTGCCGAAGATACGCAGTTGTCAGATTGACGTACCCCTCGACTATATCGGGTGCCATCTCAATCACTTTTTTAAAGTTCGCGATTGCTTCGCTGTATTCTTCGGCGTACAGATACGCCTGTCCAAGGTTGTTGTAAACCGAAGGCTCTTTCGCAAAGAAAATCGTACGGGTCTTATTTTTAATTGCCTTCTGATACACTTCAATCGCCTGTGCTGCTTCGCCGTTGCGCATGAGAAAGGTTGCTTTTCGATAGTGGTCGTTAAACTGTGTTTGGTGATGCCAGACCCAGAGAAACAACACCGTTACTGCAAGGCAAAATGTCATACAGACAATCCTAAAAACTTTATTGCCGGGTGTCTGTTCCGCTTCCTCTGTTGGTGAACTTTCTGGAATTTGGTTTTCGTTAGAAGTCATAATTTTTACGGTTGTCAGCCGTCGGCAGTCGGTCAGAGCGCGTTACGTTAGGAGAAACGTTCGCAACCGCCACACGATCTACTGATGGTTTGCGATAACCAATACCTCATAAATTTTTATCTTACAATAGGAACACACAAAATATGAAGACATACGGATTTGGTATTATTGGGTGCGGAATGATCTCAGATTTCCACTCCGCCGCAATTTCTGAATTAGAACACGGTCAACTCGTTGCGGTCAGTTCGCGAAACGCTGAGAACGCGAAACGGCTCACCGATCGGTACAACGTTGACAGTTATACGGATTACACAGAGATGCTCAAACGCGATGATCTGGACATCGTTTGCGTTTGTACACCGAGTGGTGCGCATTTGGATCCCGCTGTTGCTGCAGCAGCAGCCGGCAAACACGTCATCGTTGAAAAACCGCTGGAAATCACTCTACAACGGTGTGATGAAATCATCGAAGCCTGTGATGCAGCAAGTGTTCGTTTGTGCGCTATCTTTAATTCCCGTTTCACGGAAAGCACACAACTTGTTAAATCTACAATTGAGAGCGGTCGATTCGGTAAACTCACCTTAGGCGATGCCTACATCAAATGGTACCGTTCCCAAGAATATTACGACAGCGGCGGTTGGCGCGGCACATGGGACCTTGATGGCGGTGGTGCGCTTATGAACCAATCCATCCACGCCATCGACCTGCTCCAGTATTTCATGGGACCCGTCAAATCCGTCCAAGCCTTTACCGATACACTGGCACACGAACGCATAGAGGTCGAAGATGCTGCTGTTGCTGCACTTCGGTTTGAGAACGGCGCCCTCGGTGTTATCGAAGGCACAACCGCTGCTTATCCGGGTATGCTTAAGAAGACCGAAATCTCTGGTACACATGGGACTATCGTCTTAGCCGAAGAAGACATCGTGATATGGGAATTTGATCCCGAACTTCCTGAAGATGCGGAGATCCGAGAGAAATTTGCCAAAAAAACCGATACCGGTGGCGGTGCCTCTGACCCACGTGCTATTAACCATGACAACCATCGGCGGCAGATGGAAAACCTCATTAACGGACTTGAACACGATGCCTCACATCTTGTTGACGGACGCGAAGGACGTAAAGCGGTTGAGATCATCCTCGCAATCTACCAATCGAGTCGCGAGGGGCGCATTGTTGAATTGCCGTTGTGAGTGGGTTGTTAGCCATCGGCAGTCAGCAGTCGGTTAAGAGCAATTTGTAACAATTACCCCGCTACTCAGCGGACTCCAAGAAACGGTGAATTGTTACACAACGCTTCTTAACTGAAAGCCGGTAGCCGATAGCCAACGGCTATATATAGTCGAAAACAATCTTAATCGCCTCATCTTTTTTATTTAGTGCCATTTCAAATCCGAGTTGTGCCTCTGTGAAAGGCAGATGATGCGTAATAATCGGGGACACATCAATGCGACCTTGGGCAATCATATCCATCGCTAATGGGAAGTCGTTGGGTGCATCGGGTCCGACGGAGCCGATAAAGTTGATATTTTTTCGGAAGAAATCTGCGAAATGGAAATCGTAAACCAAATCGTCCGGCACACCGAAGGCAAGCAGCGTTCCGCCGCGTTTTAGTAATTGGAGACAGTCGTTGATAGTCTCCGTTTGGTGCCCAACGACCTCAATCACCAGGTCCGCCATTCTACCTTCTGTAATCCCCTCTACAACAGCGGCTGGGTCTTGCTTAGCAGCGTTAATCGTGTGTGTGGCGCGCATCTTTTTGGAAACAGAAAGTCGGAAGTCAACAACGTCGGTTGTGATGACTGTTTTCGCACCGAGGTTGCTTAATGTATGCGTAAAGAGAAGTCCCATCGGTCCCTGTCCGACAACAACCACATCAAGATTGAGGAGGTTCGGGAGCTTCCGACATGCCCACACAACCGTGCCAAGGGGTTGAGACATCAGGATGCAGTCTTTCCGTGGGAAATCTGTCAACGGCATCGTGACACTCTCATCGGACAGGAAGTACTCCGAAAGTCCACCGATATAGCGTGGTAGCGCAAGGACTTCGTCCCCGGGTTTAAATCTATCCGATTTACTATCTGTAATAACGCCAATCGCCTCGTGAATCGAAAGTCCCGGCTGAAGCGGATAACTTTCTGCTGGATGCTCAAGAACAAATGACGGCATATCGGTGCCACAGATGGCACTATGTGCGGTTTTTATCATCACTGTGCCGTCGGGATAATTGGCGAGATTCGGTTGTTCTATGTCAACAATCTCAATCTGACGCGGTGCAACAATTTGTCCGGCTCTCATTTTTCTATATTTGCTCCTTATAATTTATAGTTAGCAGTTATAGTAAAGTCGAAAAAAACTCAGGCACTCTTTAAGACGACGGGCAATTCATTGCCCTACTACGAACGGATGTTTGTTAAGAGATAGGTGTCTACTTAATTCTTAATTTTACTATTAAGAGTCCGTAGAATTCACGCGTTACGACACTGCCACAAGCATTAACCGACAACCGACAACTGAGAACTGACAACTTTTAAAACGTGTTCATGGAGTTTTCCATTGGTTGCGACAATGCCTCGATTTTCGTGCATCCGCTTGCCTGTCAAAAAGTTAAGGGGTGCGCCGTTGGCATCTGTGACCATCCCACCGGCTTCCTGAACAACAATCATCCCTGCAGCGTGATCCCAGATACACTCGCGGTAATCAGGATACGTTGGGTTCGGCAGACGAATATAGAGTGAGGCTTCACCACGGGAAACAATACCATACTTCGCCTGACTGTCCATCCGGACAGGTGGTTCTGTAATTCCGAGTGCTTCCGCAATCTTACTGTGTGCCTCGCTATCCCCATGCGTGGACTCAACACTCTCGGCGAAGCAATGCACCTCCTCCGATACACGGACTGGCTCTAAAAAGTTTCCTGTGTTTGTATAGAGCTGCGTGCCTTCGCCATAGGCGGCAACAAAAAGGCACCCGCGTTGCTCCGTACCCGTATCCTTCAAAAGATACGGTAAATTTGGACACCCCAACACACCGAGCCGTACAATACCATCAACAATATAAGCCAAAGCAATCGCATATTGATCGCGACGCAGAAAGCCTTTCGTCCCATCAATCGGGTCGAGCGTCCAGAAACGTTGTCCAACTTCGCCGCTGCCACGGTCAATCCAGTCACAGACAGTGTCAGGCGAAACCATCTCTTTTGCAAAGTGGCTTACATCACTTGCGACGCGCGCTAAAAGTGTTGCGTTCTTTCTAAGTGCCTGTGCGCTCTCCTCAGCGACAATAGGGTCGTCAGGAAAAGCATCGCCGATCGCTTTACATATCAGTGCCTGTGATCCGAAATCAGCGACGGTGACAGGACTTCGGTCCGCTTTTTGAATCGCATCGGTTGACACCATTTCGGCTTGCACCTGCTCACAGAGCCGCATCGCCTTCAGCACGGCATTTATAGCAATTTGTTTTTTCAATAGCATTTTTTTACGAGTTGTTAGTTGTTGGTTGTTGGTAGTAGTCTTCGGTTATCGGTTCACTCACTTCGTTCGCTATCGGTTGTCAGTGACCTCTTAACCGAAAACTGACAACTGAAAGGGTTGCGTAGCAACCCGAACTGAAAGTGGAGCGCAGCGGAACGCACCGAGAACCATTAACCAGCAACCATTAAAAAAGCGTCAATTTCGGTTGTTCTTCAGATTCGCGTAACTTTCGCTTCGCTGCGGCGATATCGTCAATGACAGTCTGTCGGACGATTTCAAAATCCTCACCTTCCTGTCTCAGGACATAAGCCGGATTAAAGGTCGCCATCGCGAAGGGGGCATACAGTGTATCCGTAAACCAGATACCGCGCGCCTCGGTAATACGGAAACTTCGCTGAATGAGTGCCTTTGCAGCAGGTGCGCCCATACACAAAATCACCGAAGGTTGTATGAAGGTCAATTCTCCGTCAAGCCATTTGGCGCACGCTTTAATCTCCGATGCTTTCGGTGGGCGGTTTTTGAGCACGCCTCCCTTAAAACTTGCCGCTCGACACTTGATAATATTCGTCAGCCAAATCTGGCTGCGCGTTAAATCGTTTGCAGCGAGTACTTCATCAAGCAAATCCCCAGCAGGTCCCGAAAATGGAAGCGTTGTCCGATTATCAGCAGCAGATGGTCCTTCAGCCACAATCACTAATTTTGCGGAAGCACTTCCACTACCAAAGACAACATTCGCACGAGTTTTTGACAAATCACATGCTGTACAAACGCTTGCTTGTGTTTTGAGGGTTTCCAAATGCGTCTGAATAGTGCTCACATTTCCATCCCCAATTTTATTGATGTTTCTCGTGACAGCAACAAATATACTCTACAATTCAGTAGCAGCTTGATTTAACCGTATCCCACCGTGAAACATAGTGGAACGGTGACCAGAGTTAATAGTTTAAAAAATTGATGTTTCTTGTGACGGCAACAAATATACTCTACAATCCAGTAGCAGCTTGATTTAACCGTATCCCACCGTGAAACATAGTGGAACGGTGACCAGAGTTAATAGTTTAAAAACCAGAAGAACTGCCAGAGGTCTTAGTGAATTGGATGCTTGCCTGCACCAATTTGTCGGGTTGCGTTTTTGTAAACGTCAATTGACAGATCGGTGAGTTCCAATTATATTGATAATCACTGCCGTAAGTCGCTACACCTATGGGTAAGTACCCCTCTGGTACATGAATAAAGCAGGTACCATCCGCCTGTCGAAGGGGTTTGCAGACGAGTAGGTAAGTTTGGCTATGGCTATCCCAACCCGCGGATAGAATTTCAACCGCGCCTTGCGTATAGTGCATATCCGTTGCAAGGAGCTGTGGAATGTCTTGCTCTTCACGAAAACAGAGAAGTTTCACGGAGCGCGGGGGAATATTGAGTAAGTTCACGCTATGTGAAATCTTACCGAGGTACTGCCGCATCCAGAAATCGTGAACGAGATACTCCTTCGATTCACCAAGCCCAAGTGCATCGAGTTCAAAGTAAGTATCATCTTCATGGTCATTCCAATTGAAGACTGCCACAAGGTGCCAGGCCTCGTTCGGTGTTGAAATCGGGAGGCTCCAAATTTGTGGGAATAGCTCATCATAAAGGTCTACCGGTATAGCAGCCTTACCCAAGAGCGGAAAGATCCGCGCTAAGTCCGCCGCCCGCGACGCAGTAAGTGCGGTTAATCGGTCCCCGCAAAAGACGGCACCGCCACTCAATGCTGCTGCCGTCATCTCCACAATCACCTCATTGACAGGTCTCGGCTCACCCACCGTCAGTTCACCGAAGACATGCTGCCAGAGGGAATGATGCTCTCGGATACGGGCTGCATATCTGCTCAAACGGTGCTTCGTCCCCCGCGGGTGGTGCCACGGATCATTGATGCGGTTTGAAGTAGCCATGCTCGAAAACGGAGGGTTGAGAAGTGGTGCATTCAACGCTATATTCCCAAGGCAGGGTCCCGTGACGGCATTGTATCCCGCCAGAAAGACCTTTTTATCAGTAGATGTGTTCTCCGAGCGCGCCTCTTCAATAGCATCTTTTAGCAACTCACCGGCAAGGCGGTAGAGCTCGACAGAGGTAAGAGCTTTATCGTGCCAGCGCAAGTTGTGTTCGCTGTTAGTAAGCGCTGTCGTATACGCCGTGAAATCTACATTGATGAGTGAACATCCATATTCGTTGATTATCTGTTTAATCTGTTTGCTGATATGCCGCCGCACTTCAGGGTGGGAAACATCTAACAGTACGACTTCGGTACTGCCTTCTGGTAGATGCGTTGTGGCAGGTTTGTAATCGTTGCGCCCTGAATGCCGCCGTGACTTCCTTCTTCCATTTCGTGCCACGACTGCCTCTTGGATGCAGTAATCCGGGTGTTTCTGGACAAGTGCTGAATCAGGTACTGCACAAAATGGGTTGATTCGAACTGCTGTCCTAAAGCCTTTTGTTTGAATCTGATTGAGAACTGTTCGCAGCTCGTCAGCAGGCGTTTGTGTTTCTGGATCCTCTCTATCCAGTACAGAAGTCCCAAATTGCGATTCTAATCCAGGGTCTAATTGAATATAATTTATCCCGCCGAGGAAATCTGGTTGAAAGAACCGGTTTTCCGTGAGTTCATCGGCTTGCGTTAAGACAGTGTTCGCGTCCAAGGACAGTTGGGCGGGGGAAAGGTTCCAAGCAGCAATTGGGACATCAGACTCAGGCGAAGTGTGAGGTTCAGGACAACCGTTCTTCAGTGCTAACATCTGCGTGTAGTGTTCATAGCACGCTGCAGCACTGCCTGAAAAGTTGAGATAGACAGTCTCCGAAGTGATCTCTTCCCCGAAATCGCATCGCTGTTTACATAGATGATAGAGTGCCCACGGATTAGCACCAGATGTTGATGTCCTTTTATGGGATTGGGCGTTGGACCGCGGCTTACCGTGACAGCCGACTTGGATACGGGGCCACCATTTCTCTGTCGTCAGAAACCCAAAAACGAGGGTCTTGCCGCTCTTGGTATCGCGAAGTACACCATCGTGGCAGGGATGTCTGGCATCCGTTTCACTCAACAGAAATCCATCATAGAGCCTTCTACTCACGCCAGAGGAGACGGGCGGCATGTTGATAAATAGATGGCAATCCGAGGGGGTTTTACCAACCAACACAGCACCACGGTTTGTGGAAACGCCAAGTACGGTTAAATTTTCTAGCTGGACCGATCGCTCCTGATTGAGGTTCTCAACACCCACTTTCAGCAGGATAGCTGGCTGTGTAGGGTAGCAATTGAGGTAGGTATTTATGCGTATGCCCTTCCCTGTCGCTTCATGCGAGAAACGGATCTGATAATACGTTCCGAAAGCATCCGTTTGGGGAAATGCTGTGATAAATTCGGAGTTCCCGGCATCTTCGGTCTTGACAACGCTTCCGTCATCAAGGGTTATCTGTGCACATCCATTGCGGATAATTGTATCGCCACTCTCATCAATGTAATCCCATGTTCCTTTTGAAAGGCTGAATTTAATTTCAAACTTACTATGGTTTATCACGACAAGGTTTCCCCGCCGTGAAACAACTACATCATCTGGTTTCATCCATTAATTTCCTTTTTGTACTCGCTATTGGCTGTTAGTGGTTAGTCATTAGCAGCAAGTGGGCGTTGTGGATATTACAGATATTCGCACCTGACCCACGCCTTACGAATCGCCAACCGCTAATTACCAATCGCTAATCACCGACTGCCCAACAATATATTAGTGTGGTCGGTTCATCGCCTGTGTGGGAAAGCGAAAAAGTGTCTCCGGGGGCGAGAAAAAGCACATCGTGTTGTTCCAACACACGCGTCTCAGCCTCAGATGTCACCTCTGCTCCTCCATCCTTTAGCACATAAATCGATTCAGTCTGTATCGGTTCGTGTGTAAAATGCTGGTTTTTATTCAGGTGGATGTAGTCTAAGGAGAGATGTACAGAGCCTTTGTGAGGTGAGACAACGCTTCGCCACTCAACAGACTTCCCAAAAACAGGACCACTTCGTGCCATATTAATGACCTGAACGTTACTTCGGTGTCCATTTTCCGGCGTTGGTGCTGCATCAGGGGTATCTCGTTCGCCTCGATAGAGTGCCATATCCGGCGGGGCTTGAAAGCTAATGAGGCGTGCCATGTTCGGTGTCGTGTTGACGGTTCCATGGATTTCGCCTGCAGGCACAAAAATGAGATCACCTGCGGCAATCGGCGTATAGACACTCCCTTGTCGGATAGCCCCACCCCCTTCCAACACGACAATCGCGTCTTCTGAGGCATCGTGATAATGCTGTGTGAATTCTTGACCGGGTGCGTGAAGCCCATGGTTCAGTGTAATTTGTGTTGAACCCATATCTGGATGCACAACACGCCAGTTTTTACCTTTACCCATCTGAAAGGGTGTTCCTGATTGGAGATTCAAGATTTTCATGTTTTGTTTATAGCAATCAGTAATTAGCAGTCAGCAGTCAGCGAAGAGGTTTTCTGTAACAATTCAACGCTAACTCGAAATATTTCAAACACGGGTAATTGCTACAAACGGTTTTTACTGACTACTGAAAGGGTTGCGTAGCAACCCGCCCTGATGGCTGACAGCTATTCTCCCATTGATAAAACGATACGACTGTATCTCCGTAACGCGTTTGTCGGTCTCGGTGCAAACTTCCCACAGCGTCAGGCATAACAGCCTGTTTTGCATGTTCAACAAGCAATATACCACCGATTTTAAGCAGCGCGGCCTTCGCAAGCAGGGCTAAAGTCGTCGTATACAGTTCAAGATGTTTCTGCGACCCATCTCCTAAACCGACACCATAGGGCGGATCAAAATAAATGATTTCAAACGTATCTTCTCGTTTATGAAGGGATCTAATCCCTTTCAAAACATCACGACAGAGCAGATAATATATCCCGGATTCAGTCGTGAGACCGCAAGTGTCAAGGTTCTGCGCTATAATAGCGATGCATCGCGGATTTTGGTCTAAAAACGTAACGTGTTTTGCCCCGCGGCTCAACGCCTCAATCCCCATGCTCCCTGTCCCGGCACAAAGGTCAAGAAAATTCGCATTAACAACCCGTTCCCGTAGGATACTAAACACCGACTCTTTTACCCGATCGGTCGTTGGTCGGACGAGCCGATTCCCTTTAGGGACAGCCAAACGTCTGCCTTTGAATGTGCCGGCAATTACTCTCATTAGGGTTATAAGTTATAAGTTATAAGTTAAGAAACTAATTTTTACAAACCCACCACAGGTTCCACACACGCTTATGGCGTTGATTCTAACCACAGACAGCCAATAACCTAATAACTACACCCCTTTAAATAACTCCTCTATAACTGAACCATCGTTGGCGACGCGAATCGGTCGCCCGGAACGGGAGTAGTTTTCTTCATCAGGATCAATCCCAAGCGCAAAGCAGAGCGACGCAAAAAGGTCAGGTACACCGACAGCACCACTGACCACCTCACTCCCATCTTCATTGGTTCCACCGATGACCTGTCCGCCGCGTGTGCCGCCGCCTGCGACGACAGTAGCCCAACCGTTGGTATGATGGTCTCTCCCATCATTGTTGTTAATTCGCGGGGTCCGTCCGAATTCACCGAGCCATAACACAATGGTCTTGTCAAGGAGATGGCGTTCGGATAAATCCTTGAGAAGCATTGCAAATGCGGGATCTACGAGATTTAAGAGTTCTCTGGTACGTTCAAAGTTATTTTGGTGCGTATCCCATCCGTCTAACGAGATCTCCACGAATTTAACCCCGGCTTCTACAAGGCGTCGCGCCATCAGACACCCCTGTCCGAACTTATTCATGCCGTAGGCTTCGCGAACAGCGATCGGTTCTTCGTTGAGTTGAAACGCGTCTATTTTAGGGGAATTGATGAGCTGATCGGCTTTTTCGTAAATCGCTTCGTGCGCCTCCGTGCTGCGTCCCGTCCGTTTAGCGATAAAATCCTTCTCAATCGCTCTGAGCATCTTGAGACGTTCCCGAAAACGGTGCGTGTCCATCTGTGCCGGATACGAGAGGTCTTCTACTGGACGCATCGAGTCATTGACGACAAATGGGTCGTGCGTGGCACCGAGAAAGCCGCCAGAATATGTTGGGGCATTAATATTAACGCAACTCGGAAGGTCGGATAGGCTATCGTCAAGGTAATAAGAGGTAAGCGAACCGAGGGTCGGATGTCTGACTGCGCCACCCGGTGCGTAGCCGGTATGCAGTAAGTACCGTGCGCGTTCATGATTCCCTTCACGGGAAACCATGGAACGAATGATAGAGAGATGGTGTGCCTGTTCGGCAACCTGCGGGAGATGTTCAGACACCTGGATACCTTCAACGCTTGTCGGAATCGCTGCGAAGGGACCGCCGTTTTTAGTGTCGGGTTTGGGGTCGAAAGTGTCTATCTGACTCGCGCCACCATTCATGAACAGGACGATGCAATGCTTGGCACGTGGCAGCATATCTTCAAGCTGCGCAGAACTACTGGACCCGAAGTGTTGCATTGCGACGAGTCCGAGAAAACTCGTGAAACCGCTCTTGAAAAAGCAGCGTCGTGAGATTTCTTTGTGCCATAATTCGGGGGTGTCGTATTCTGGAACCCACAATTTTGCGTCCATGTCCACTCTCCTCGTTTATTACATGGACACTATTTTAACACGTAGGGTCTTTTTAAGCAATAGAAAAAAATAAGGTGTCGGTTGTTAGTTGGTGTCTGTCAGAATCAGGATTATCAGGATTCAAGGATTTTCAGGATCGGTTTCACATGAGTTCGAGACGTTTCATAAAAAATACGGACGTGAATATAGATTTAACTTAACGGTATATTTTTTAGTAATTTTCCCTAAAAATGTTACACTGGTGTAACATTTTGTGTGCGGTGTGTAACGTTAGAGAACCCAGTAGCCGTAAGGGTTTGTTGATGTTTAATTTTCTGTCGTAAAAAAAATAATAAGTCCGAAAAGTGTAACATTTTTTTTTGGGCAAATCAGAATCAACGGTATGAAGCCTATAAAGGCTTCAAATCAACGGTATTCATGCCTTATGGGCATGAACCGGGGTATGAATGCTTTATAGCATTCCCCGGGCTATTGGCTGTCGGAAGCTATTGTTTGTAGATTGATACGTTATTCCCCTCTTTGGAAGTGTTATTATATATTATACTATTTTTGCTAACTGATGTCAAGTTAAAATATATTATACTTTTTCAACTTCCTTTGCAACGTTCGTATGCCAATCCCTAATTCCCTCGCTGTTTTTGTTCGATTCCCATCAAACCACGCCAAAGTTTCACGGATAAGCGTTTCTTCCATCGCCTTAAGCGTCGTGCCGACGGGAACACTCACGCTTTGCCTGTTTTCAAGGATAGCGATCTCTTCGGAGATATTCATAGATTGCTTTTGGTACGTCTGAATTTTTTTGGGTAGGTGCTTCGGTAAGAGCATCCCTCCTTTGATAAGGTAAGACACCCTTTCAATAGTGTTTTCCAATTCTCGTACATTCCCGGGCCATGGGTAAGTTTCCAGCAGAACTCGTGTATCTGGAGAAATTTGTAAGACCGGGGGACTGGAAAATTGACAGTATTTCTCAAGAAAATGTGACACCAACACGCAGATATCCTCTTTTCTCTCGTATAGCGTCGGCAGAGATATAGAAGCAACATTTAATCGATAATAGAGGTCTTCACGAAACATCCCACCTTTAACGGCTTGTGCAATATCTCTATTGGTAGCTGCCACAACCCGAACATCCACCGTAATTGGTTTTTTACCGCCAATGCGTTCAATCTCACCTTCCTCAATTGCGCGTAACAACTTCGGTTGCATGGGAAGCGGCATCTCAGTGATTTCATCAAGGAACAGCGTACCATTGTGAGCCCTTTCAAACCTACCGACATGTCGTCTATTCGCGCTCGTAAACGCGCCTCTCTCATGTCCAAACAATTCACTCTCAAATAAATTCTCTGGTATCGCCGCACAATTGATAGACACCATTTCTCCTGATCTGCCACTGTTTTTGTGCAGAGCACGGGCGACGACCCCTTTGCCAGTCCCTGTTTTACCAAAAATTAAAACCTTCAAGTGCGTAGCCGCAATATCATCAATTTGCTGGAGGACTTCAAAAATCTGGGGGCTTTCTCCAACGATCTCACTATAATCCCCAGTCAATTCATCTCTCATTAGACTGCTCATTTTCTCTATATTTTCCCCTCCTTTTTCCGCAGGACAAAAAAAACAACACTTCTATAAGTTAACAACGCGTATGCAAAAGGAAAAGGTGGTACAAAATATGATTCTTCAAAACTCATGTCCTTTATAATTTAAGGACACAATTTTTTGGACGAATGGGTGCATGACTTCCCAGAGCATACTCGGTATAGAAGTTTTATCCCCTTCTAAGCGAATAAGGAACCTTCACTGAATCTACGAAAACTCGAAGAACTCAATGATGGGTTTCCGATGATCGCTAACCTTTAAAACTTTTATCAAGCTCACTCTATCTATATAGTCGTAATTTTGGAGGCGAAAACGTGCATAATCGACAAAAACACGAGAAATATGTGGGCATTTGTAGCATAAACTGTTAGTTCGTGTCGGAGTGACACGCAACTAACAGTTTGCGCTACAATAGGAATGTCCAAGTAATTGGGAACTTTACTATAATTTCAAGGACACGGGACTCTTATTAAAAAAAAGTGGTGACGAGTGTTAGGTAGGGAAAGGGACATATAAAGTAGGGTGGGTCATGGGTTCCCTCCCTACGAATTGGGTTGCGATGCAAGTATTACTGCTCCGTAAGGTGCATACTCTCAATAATTCAGGATATTTTTCAGTAAAGAAAAAACGACCCTATTCTCTCCATCATCTGATTTAGTTCTGCTCCGCGAACAAATGAATAAACCATTCCATTTGCCAATAGTGTCCCCACAGCTCCCAAAACAATCATTAAAGCAAAGGGTATCTTTTTCTGAATGAGCAATCTATTTTCGTATTCCTTGAGACTACCTTTTGCAGCAAGCTGATGAAGCTGCTCGATTTGAAGTGGCGTTAACCCCTCAGAAGAGACATCCACAATGACATTATCTTGGGCAGGATTTGCAAAACCGGCAGGGATTTTCACGTATCTATCCTTCACGGTCTGCTCCTCCTGCTCTTCAATTTTAACGATTCGTTCTGCGGGAATCATGTTCGGACGAAGGTTTTCGACAGGAATCTCTTCTGTAAAAAGGGAACGGATGACAGCACTAAACATGATGAGAAACCACGGAATCAGAAAGATAAAGACAATAAAAGTGCCGAGTTGAATAAGCGACGGGATCGCCAAAAAGAGTGCTAAGAGGAGAAAGGGAACATGAAATGCAGTTACGTATTTCTGTGGAATGTACTTTTCAACCCCTTTATTAAAAGCAAAAATAATTGCCATGAACAGTGTTATTCGGATAGCTAAGTCCAACTCCACACCCATGCGTGAGGGAACATAAAACGCCAGTCCACCTACTCCCACATACGAAAGCACTCGCAGCAGTCGCTGGGGAAACTGTTTTAGCTGTGCAGTGAAACTCTTAGCAATGAGTGTCCGTTGCTGTTGAAAAGTTGTTTTAAGGAGGGAGATTAATACGACATAAACTAAAAACAAGAGAAAGATATTCACCATCAAAATCAAGGGATAAAATTGTGTCTCTGAAGTGTTGCTAAACGCACTCGGTGGCAGCAAGAGACTCATGCCCCAAAAGAGTTTGGCATCCCCGGCTGCCCATATTCCCGTGTAAAACATTACAAAGGAGATACCCAATCCGCCAAAAAGGGTAACACAACTGTGCATCCAGGTGATGTTTCCTTCACTTATAAACAGGACTTGACTGATAATGCCAAAGCCGATCAAGAACGCAGTGTAAATGTTAGCGATTTTTCCGTAGCGGAAATCGGTATAACTTGTATAAAGTCCGCAACTCACAATTGCCAAGAAAACCATTTTTTCGTGTGTCAATAATTCAAAAACACTAAAATTCATTAGATGTATTCCAACCTAAATCAGGAGATTACCTATTTTCCCAACGAAACGCTGTTTCTCGCTTGCCACCGAGGTTTTCCAGCACTTCACTGAGCTGCTCGGTTTTTTCGATAAGAAGTGGAAGGTCCCTAATTGCCTCAAGGTTGAGCCGCAAAAGGGGTTCGGTGTTCGATTCTCGGAGATTGAACCGCCAGCTGCCGGGTCCTAAACGATGGAAACCGGTGTCGCTCTTGTGACTTTTAGGAAATCGGACTGATATGCCGTCAACGGGGACTTCAATCTGGAAAGGGTTTCCCAACCAATGTAATGTGTGTCTGACCACATTCATGGCATCGAACATTAGACCTTGACTTTCAAATGCAAAGTTAATTTCACCGGAGACTGGATATTCCGCTCGGAGTGGATTAACCAATTCTGTGAGTGAACTTCTCTTTTCACAGAGGTTTTCAAGGAGAAGCAAAAATGGAATCATGCCATTATCGGCATAGAAATTGTCTCGAAAATAGTAATGTCCACTCGTCTCTCCTGCAAAAAGGGCATCCATTTCCTGCATACGAGCCTTGATAAACGAATGTCCGCACCGATTGAGCATCGGTGTACCGTTGGTATTCTTAACAGCACCTTCCACCGCCCATATCGCTCTTGGGTCAAAGATGATCTTCCCACTCCGTTTCTCTGCAAGGAGTTGCTGAGCAAGTAGCCCTGTGATGTAGCAGCCTTCAACGAATTCTCCATTTTCATCGAAGAAAAAGCATCGGTCAGCATCTGCATCCCACGCCACTGCCAAGTCTGCTCCTGTCTGTTTGACTGCCTTGGTGGTAAGTTCTCGATTCTCTGGACGCAACGGGTCTGGGCGGCCCGCTGGAATGTCAGCAAACGTTCCATCGGGTTTGCTGAATAATCGCGCGCAGATATGAATCGGTGTTTCTTCTAATAGATATTCGGCAGTCTGACCCGCAAGTCCACTATTCGCGTTGATGACAATCCGTCTGCTGGACAACTGCTGCCAGTTTACAAAGGAACGGAGGTGTGTGAGGTATGCCTCCAGAAACGGGGCAGGTTGAAGGCTCCCGCGACAGGATATCTTCGGTTTCTTGAGTAGACTCCTGTTTCCAATAGCATCGCGAAGATCAAAGAGTTCGGTATCCGAGGAAATGGGTGTTGCACCCCGACCAACCAGTTTCATTCCGTTATACGCTGCGGGATTATGGGACGCTGAGATGGTAATGCCGCCGTCTGTCTGGTAATGCACCACAGCAAAATAGAGCATATCGGTTGAAATTTGCCCGAGATTGAGGACCTCAACGTCTGCGTCTTGGAGACCGTCCGCAACCTGTTCCCACAACTGTGGTGAACTTTCTCGGACATCGTGTCCTAATGCAACTGTCTTGGGTTGAAAGCAGTTAGCATAAGTTCGGGCAATGTGATAAAAGTCTTTCGGTTGAAAGTCAACGCCAAATATGCCGCGTATATCATACGCCCGGAAGATATTAGGATTCATTGACTGGCTCCGTTTCGGAAGTATCGTCTTGCATACGCCAGTCGCTCGGGAACCCCTATATCAATCCAACTCGCTTCGGTCTTTAAAGTGTAGAGATTGGGAACAGAGGGAAAGACATCTCGTTCTATGGAAAAGCCCTCTTGGTTTTTAGGAAATGCGTCGGCGATGGTTTGATTAAAGAGATACACTCCTCCATTTATGTATCCGATACGGGATATAGACTGTTTCTCACGAAAAGCCATGACTCTCCCATTGTTGTCCGATAGAATTTCACCATACTGACGAATATCATCAACGTGTATACTCAGCAGCAAACCTATCATTTCTTTATGAAATCTCTCTAACATTTCTCGAAGTGAGAAGCCATTTAGGAGGACATCACCATTTAGGACAAAGAAGGCGGATGTATTAATATATTGCATCGCGTTCCGAATTGCGCCGCCAGTACCAAGCCTTTTTTCTTCTTTGGCGTAACGAATGCGGACACCATTGTAGTGGTCACCGACCTGCTCATAAAGCACGTCGTGTAGGTGTCCTGATGCGAGGATGACCTCTTGGACATTCACGTCCTTCAGCATCTGAATCTGCCATGCCAATACGGTTTGTCCAGCGATGTCAAGCAAGATTTTAGGTATAGTTTTCGCGGTTTCGCCCAGCCGCGTTGCAAGACCTCCGCAGAGAATAATGGCTTGCATCCCGCTGCTCCTTTATAACTTGATGCTTAACGCGAAGGTATCCACAAAAGTCTCTGTCTGACGTTGAAATTCCTTTGTTTCAAAGTCGACAACCTTGAGTCCAACTTTTTTGTAGAGTGCTAAAATTTCATCGGGACTCTCAAAATCGTAGAGGTGCATGAGAATCGGTAAATTTATTGGAAGCGCAGTGATCGCATAACCCCCCGGTTTCAACACACGCAGTGCCTCCGCCAAACCGACTTCTGGATCCGGGATATGCTCAAGCACTTCGACCGCAACAACCAAATCAAAGGTATCATCAGGATAAGGCAACGCACGGACATCCCCGAGGGACAGTTTGCATCTTTCAAGAACCTTTTTTTTCTTTAAGAGTCTTTCGGCGTGCTGAAGGCAGTAGCTGCTAATGTCAATACCACATCCAATCCATCGTTCTTTCTGTTGGAGGATAAAGGCACTCAGCACGCCAGGGCCAAAGCCGAGGTCACAGAAGTGTCCTGTATCTGCTAAACGATCCAAGTGCTTGTGGATAAACATTTTTCGTTCCAAAGCAGGTGGCAGAAAGATATAATTCAGGTGCTCACTAATTGGGTAATACTTGGTTTCATATAGTTTGGTTTTGACATCCTCAAAATCCCTATCTGCTGTGAGTTCATTGGGAATTTCAAGCGAAAAAAGTTGTTGCATATTAACATCCGCACAATAGAGAATATCACCGACGACTTCTTCTGTATTTTCCCAATTGGCTTGAGGCTGTTGAAGGAGTGCTTCGGTTTGACTCAAAATAGAAGACAATAGATATTGTATTGAGTGCTGAAAGTTGGTTTGATGGTAATCAACGGCATAAGGATATAAATCTTTCTGTGTTTGTAGAAGTTTTTCAAATGTTGTTTCAAACTCGTGATATTGCATCATTGCATTCTCTTTTCTATAGACCTATCGCCCCGTTGGGCTGTTATTAATTGGACTGAAATATCTTTTTCCGTTAGAGGTCTGTGACGCACAAAATTGTGGTATACCTTAGGTATTGCTTAGCAGGAATACAAATTTTTCGATTGATTGTCAAATGTCTGATCGGAAGAATTTCAGAAACGCTATGGTTGTCAACACGACTGCGAAAAAACCGAGGAGCAGTACATCCACTATCGATTGACGGAAGGTCTCCTTTAAAATTGTGGTCTCCAAAGGGGGTGGTTGTGTGATTTGAACTACATCCTGAGTGCTCATAGTTCTTATGGAGACATGATCTACGATTTTACTGAACAAATCCGTATAAAGAGCGTCGTAGTAACGCTCGCCTGTTTGTAAGTAATTCCTTCTTTTTCGCTTGCCCGTCTGCGTCAAACTTGTCGTCAGATAAATGAGGGAAGATGTCGGGGTGATTCGGGATAGCGTTTCGCCTACTTCTTCTTGCCGCGTTTTCTTGCGCTGATAGTCCCGGTCTATCTCGGCAGCGTGCTCCGCAATCTTCTGTCGGTATTCGGCTTCAAGCGGTTTTACACGTTTATCAACTTCCTTGCCAATTTCCATGCTGACGGTCAAAGCTTCCGTGTCATCAGGAGAAGTAAAATCTTGCTGGCGTGCTGCCCAGAGTTCTTTATGTATCTCAGCTTTTTTCGCTTCAAGTTCCGCATTAAAATTTTCGCGAGAGGCTGTCTTTTCCAGATAAACGCTCTGTGAAGTCGGTGTCGGTGCGATAAGTTTTGCCGTAAGAAACCCTACACGTGGCGCAATTAGCACGGCAAACACCCAGAGGGTAAACGCTACGATGAGAGCCGTTTTGGAATTGTCCAAGAAAGTAGAGATCACCGTCCCTATCGCAAAAAAGACGGCAATGTAAAGCAGGGAACCCAGTGTGAGGCAGAGAACGCGTGGAAAAATGTCAGGCTCGCCGAGAGGGAATCCTTGCGAAACAAGCAAGAGTAAACCGAAGAGGAAGGAGACCAAAAATGGGACGATAAACACAAGGTAGCCGCCAATTAACTTGCTCCAGAGAAAGAGATCGCGCGGCAGCGCATTTGATAACGTAATTCGGAGCGTTCCTGCCTCTCTTTCGCCAGCAACTGCATCAAAAGTAAATAGCAGTGCCAGCAAACTGAAGACTGTGCCTACTATGAACAGAAAGTCAAGGTGCCCCAAAAGGTAGGAAAGCGGCTCAGAGACCAAGGCAGGAGGCCCCTGGGTAATTCCATTGCGCGTCATTCCAAGATAACTTGGGAGTGCCTCCCCTAATCCGTTTGCGAATACACTCAAGGGTGTCGGTTTCAGGAAAAGTTTGGACACCTCTAACTCGGGTTCCAAGGGCATCTTGGGATTGATCGTGGTCTCCTCAATGTTTGCGAGTTTGACGGCTTCTTGATAGTCCACTAAGTTGTGGCGATAATTCCGATAATTAATAGAAAGCGTGAGTGGAATAAGCAAAAGACACATCAAGAGGAGGGCAACAAACCGGACATTTAGAATATGATGTAGGATCTCTTTTTGAATCAATGTTAGTAACATATAGCGTAACCCTAAGGAATCCCCGCTTAGAATTTCGATACGTATTTTGCTTCTTGGTCTGATAATTCCACAGTCCGGTAGGGACGCTCCTTAACCCATTGCGTGGGTGACCAAGTTTTTGTGAAATCAATTTCGGAGAATTCCGCTGCATCAATAATTTTTATGAAGACTTTGTCGGTTCCTGCGAATAAAGGTCCCTCATTGATTTGATAACCCAGCCGGATCCAATGATTGTTAAGGTAAACTTCGACCTGACTGTGTCCAACAATTGCAACTTCATTAGGCACAGATGGCTGCTCGTAAGCATAGCTGCCTGTAACAGCTTCATTGCCCAAGTTTTTCATCAAGCGTTTCCACTCACCAGTGCCTTTGTAATAGTATATCATGGGCACAGACATAGACACCCGGGCTGGAATCCCGGCAGCTCTCAACATGGAAGCGAAAAGACGTGCCCGAGAAATACAGGCACCATACTGCTTTCTTCTAAACATTGAGTCGCCAAAGTAATTCACTGCTAACGCCTCTCGAATTTTAGCATCGGTCACCTCTTGATCAATGCTCTCAAAGAAGGTTTGGTCTACGACCAATTTGCCCTGCTGTTTATAGGTGTAAACGAAAGGGGCATAGAGCGGAACGGTTAATTTCATTTGTGAGATCTTATGTTGCAATCTCGCGAGGAGATCTAGCGTATGGGTTGCACCGGAAAGAATTCGCTGGATTTCCGCCTGCATTTCTGGAGAATAATTGAGATCAATAGTAGGCTGGGTATACTTGGCGAATGCTTCTGGTGTCCGTTGACTGGGATACGCAGTTGGGAGCAGCACCGGCGCAGCATAGGGATAAACGATAATCTCTATCTTACTGTAAGCTCTATTTTCAATCGCTTGTCCCATAAGTCGCGCGTCTTGAAAGAGATCGTTCATCGCCTCAAGGCTCCAAGGCGGTTTCAGTTCGAGCACTGTCCTAATGCTATAGGTGTATTCTCTCCGTTCGTCCCAGTCTGCATCGGGTATGCCGTCTCCGTCACTATCGGATGAGGTTGGATCCGTTTGATATTTGCAGTATTCTTCATAGTCTGTCAATCCATCTGCATCAGTATCAGAAGTTGTGGAAAGTGTACCAAGTACGGCTTCAAGGCCATCATCTAATCCATCTTTATCGGTGTCTTGGAGAGTTCTATCTTTAAATTCAGAAATGCGGTTTTGTGTTATGTCAGATGGGGCGGTCATAAATGTCAAGACATATTCATTAAGAGGCTTTCCCCATCGGCCTTTCATGATATTCTCACTTTCGGATGTACTATTCAAGCTGCTGTTTAAGACGATACTATAAAATGCCTCTGGTTTCAAGGATTCTGTGAGTGGAAACACTAAAATTGTTCGCTGTTCATCAATCCATTGGGATTGGCCTCTCAACCGCATCCCTCGAAAGGTGATGTTTTTTTCTTGGGACATTGATTGGCTAAACACGAACCGAATCTCTTGTGTGTCAATAGGGACATTCATCGCTGAGATTGCGGGGGTTGTTTCAATAATCTTGGGCCCTGGCAGAAAGCGTTTAACTAGCGATGGAAGCAGGGTCAAGGAAAAAATTAAGATAAAAATGATGAGTAATAGACGTTCAATTCTGATTTTTGGCATTTTTTATTTCTGTGTCTGAACCATGATGCATAGAATTAAAGAATTTGCAGGATTATAGATTTTCTTGATTGAAAACTATCCTTTATAATTTGAGTTCGGTAATATAAGCGCACTACGTAGGTTGGGTTGAGCGGCGCATGAAAAATTAAACTATTTACCTCAAATACCTCCAGCGGACTAAAAACATTAAAACCTCCGAATTCCAGCGAAACTCAAAGCTATTTCTCAAGCAACCACAATTTTGTTGGGTTTCGCTGCTGTTACTTTTGGAAAGTGGATGTTACGCGTGGAACAAACGTAACTTTGGCAGGTGGCTCAACCTAACCTACCTCGCTTTCAGTTGCTATTATCAAATCCACGTTTTTATAGAATTACCGGTACACTTTTATACACTTCGTGAAAGCACGACTACAAGAATAAGTTTTACACTTTAAGGAATTAGTGTTGCAACCACCCTATCTGCTTTCTCTGTGTCTTGGAGCAGATACCGCAAGACAAGCCGGACTTCCTCAGGTGTATGATCAGACAAGAGGGTCTGTGCTATTCCTTCTTCAACTCGATTTTTAAAAAAACCGTCTAGTTGTGTGGCACTTGTTCTAACCACATTCTGTGCCCTGTCATAGTATGGCGAAAAAGCAACATCAGGATATTTTGGAATTGTATTTTGCGTTTTGATCTTGTTGAGTTCGGTAAACAACTCCACAAAGCATTGTGCGATTTTATCCCAAGAGTAGTTTAAAGCAATTTGCCTCGCTTTGATTGACAGCATTTCTCGCAATTCTGAGTTGCCGAGTAATGCATTTATCTGTTCCGAGATGGCATTGATCGGAATCATAAACTTGCCTGTGGTCCCATCTCGTATGATAGGCACTGATACTGTACATGCTGTTAACTCTTCGGGTAACGTGTTTGAATTAAGGACAAGTGCCGGGGTCCCGCATGCGAGTGCCTCAAGGACCATAGAAAACGGTGTACCGATAATCGTTGGAAAAATCATAAACTCACAGGCACTATAAATCCATGGGAGGGCGACGGTATCCTCGGGTTGTTGAATGTTAATATAAAAAACATTACGCTGTAGTTGCTGGTGATCTTGGCCAAGAATTGAATCATAGACAATGAAAACAATTTCTTTATGTAATTGTGCTAACTCCGTTATCATTCCAAGGCTATTCTGGGGCTGGAAACCATTAAGGATTCCAACAAGAGGCAAGTCCAAGATACTATTCTCATCAACAATCGAAGCGACAGCCTCTCTCGCTTGTTGGTGATTTTGCGGAGAATACAAGTCCGTATCAACGCCGTTGGGAATGATGTCCAATCCTTCTCTTTGAGAAGAATTATGGCACAAACTGTCAGTTTGTGTGCTTAGGATCCACGCCAACTCATCTGCTATCCACGGTGTATCTAGGCAAACACTGTCGAAGTTACGGCGGAGGGCATGGTGACTTAACAATTTGTTAATTGTGGTTTCACGTAAGTCTTTATCACTGTAGATGCGCGAAATGATTGGTATCGTATTGTGTCGAAAGTAATTCAACTCCTCGTAGGGATGGGGTGAAAGGGCGAAAATTCCATGACAGTCTTTGACGATGAAACGATTCAATGCATAAGTTGGTGGATCGGTTGATTCAAATAGGTCGGATACGAACTGAATACCCAATGCTGCTAGTTGATTTCGTTGTTCCTTGACAATGTTGTCATTGTCTATTTCCACAAAGACTGTGGCATATTTTGCAAGTGCCATCAGTAGATTATAAATGCCGACGTTTGTCTTAGGGCTTAGGATCTCCTTATATTTCATAAAGCCGTGCGGGATAAAAATCCGCAATTTATCATCTGCAGTTGTTAAGATTGGAGTCTGCTCAGGTTCAAACAGAAGCGTCTCTATATTATCATCCAACGCTTTCAGGCTTTCAAGAATCTGCCCTTCTGAATACTTGTGTCCAAGTTTTTCAAGGATACTGGCGTTATTGTGCGTACTGCATAACGCCAAAATATCGGCGGTGACAGAATCTATTTGAAGCACATCGCCTGTTTGGAGATTCGCAACATACCAAGCGTCGTCTTTTTCAAACGTGTGGATTTGTTGAAGTGTTCGCGGGAATCTAATCATCTAATATTCTCAATCTCCCTTGTAGCACAAACTGTATGAAGGTTAACTTTTTAACTCGGTAATTTCCTAACAATGCCCGGGGCGGTTAGGAAACCGCACCATAGTGTCAATTTAGGGATTTTTCGCGGTATTTTGAAGTGCGTTTCTCTAAATGCCGCCCCTACGGGGCTTGCTTTTTGCTCATATACGTTTCTACATAGATACCGTCCCTACGGGACTCAAAACAGACCCCTTCCCTCTTACTTTCCGCAGAATCCTTGAAAAGGTTCTACTGAACAAGATTTTTTCAGGGTCGAAAAACAACCGTTTTTTTAAAATTGACACCCATGGTGCGGTTAGGAAACCGCACCTACCGGGCCTGGGGAAATAAATATTACCGAATTAAATTCTGAAACCTCACATAATTTACGGTACAAAGACTTTTACTGAACCCAGGTTATATTACGCCAGTGCGTTAAGGAAGTTCTGAACCCTCTCAACTACCTTAGCAGCATTAGAAACATCTTCAAATATATGTGTCAAGACGGCTTCGACTTGTCTCGGTGTATGTCGTTTCAATAACGTCAGAGCCAGTCCCTCTTCCATCGTTTGAACGTAACCCCTTTTTACTTGAAGCGGTGACTCCAGAAATGAGGTCAAATTGAGGAGTAGGGCGCGGCTTTCTATTTGGTGTTGAAAGGCATCAAAATGCGGAACAAAAGCGACAGACATATCTGGGGCGGTTCTCTGGTGCTTTCTGATTTGATTCAATTCCTCAAAGAGTTGAATGAGTCTCTTCGCATTGTTATCCCATGTGAAGGTTACTGCCCGGTCGCGTGCTTTTTTTCCAAGTTCATGACGGATGCTATCCTCAAGGAGTGAGGTAACACCTTTCGAGAGTTCAGCAGGTGAAACATAAGCAGCAAATCCTGCCATGTCTTCTGAAAACTCTTGCGCAGGGACAATAACACCTGCGTCGCCAACCACATCCGGCAACCCATCAAATCTTGGCACAACAGGCGGCACACCACATGCCATCGCTTCCAAAAGGGTAAGCCCAAACGTCTCCTCTGCTGCCATTGAAGGAAAACAGTAGATATCAAAAGCGTTGTAGAGCACTGGCAGCTGCGTTCGGGGTAAAAAACCGACATAGATCAAGTTATCAGGTAATTTCTCATAAGTAGGACGCAGTAAAAATCTCCCACCTACTAAGAAAAGCAGATCTGGATGCATTTCAGCGAGTTGAATAAAGATGTGTGCGCCTTTTTCGGGCTGAAACCGCGAGAGAAAACCAACAGTTAGTCCATCTTCAATTCGCTTGTCTTGCACAATCTCAGCAATAGTTGCCTTTGCCTCGGATTTATCCAGAGGTTTAAAGGTTTCAGAATCTACACCGTTCGGATTTGTGTGAAAGTGGCGCGTATCGCCGACAAATTTTGAGTAGAATTTGGCGACAGAATCCGAGGGTGATGTGAAGGCATCATACGGTCGCATTAAAGAATGATGTAACAACGTGGTATTAATCGCCTGACCGGCGTGGCCTCTCGGGGCATGATTCTGGACAATAATAGGAAGGGCAACTTCGCGGAAAAAGGGAAAAAGTTCGTAAGCACCATAGTTTTGATGTGCCAAGATTCCATTTATTCCTATCTGTTTCAATCTTTGGTTAAATCTTTGTGGAGATTCTTTTAATTCATTTCCGGAAAGTCCTATAGTATAGATACCTGGTGCAATTTCTTCCTCTGTTTTTGCTGAGAAATAAATATCAGCAAACTTTGATAGGCTTTGAGTCGTGTGATATAAAGCTACGTTCGTCCCTGCTGAAATAGATTCCGGATCTAAAAACCATTCGTTTCTACCTTGGGGCACATAAATTCTCAACCGATCATTTTTGGAGTCTGGCGGAGGGATCCATGGGTGGAGATAAAAAATTACATCAGTACTTTGAAAATCACTCAATAATTCTAAGGTTTCAAGCACTAATTCCTTTGAATAGGTTTGGCTCAGATGTGCAATTAGTTCTTCCGTTTCCAGCATAGGAGACAATTCCACAACATCCCATGCAATTTGGTTGACTTCAACCAACTGGAACTTATCCAAGTCGGCAATGAACAACCGATTATTATGTTTAAACTTATAAAGATGATGTGTTTTAACTGGACATTTCAACATGCGCACACCTCATTATACTCTTTTAAAACCCTTTCAAACTACCCCACGTTTTTGTGAGTTTTCCTTTTGGTTTTACCGATAATCCACCCCTATCTGGGATACTGTCGCCAGTAATCATGATGTTATCGAAACGCGCTGTATGATTTGATAATCCCAAACCGGCATGACCTGTCGAAAAGTTAGGGAATTCATTTAGCGGTTCCGGAAGATCTCTGGGTTCTGGAACGCCTAGGGGATCCAAAACCTGCTTCCCATTAATCCAAAAAGTAAAGAGATTTCCATGAACGCTCAACTTCAGATGAGACCATTGATTCAATTTCAACGACGGATGGCGTTTACTGCCAAGGAAAAGTGCTTTGTCGTCGTGCAAATTGCCAGCAAAACAACTTGCCCTGAATTCAGGTCTAAGTGCCGGGAAGGCCAGGTCACCAACTACACACCACACCGCCCAGGTTCGCTTAACTCGTGCGGCAACAGCAATATTTCCGGGTCCATGTTTTTTCAGGGGTTTGACATCAAATTCAATAGTGTAGTCGCGCCATGTTTCATCGCCTATTGTGAGTAATCTTGTAAACCCTTCCAGACTTATTGCATGAAGTTCACTATCAATAACCTCCCAAGAACCGGGCACTGCATCATGCTGGACAATTTCCTGCCACTTATTTAAGTCCTTATTATCAAACGTTTCTACAAAAGTACCTGCTAAGGTTGTGTCTGCTAAGGTAAGAGAGGTTAACAAAAACAGGAGAACTCCAATGTTTACTGATGGCATGGGACTTACCTCAAATTGATGTTTGGCAGTTACAATAATACCTTTTCGACACACTAATAATTGAGTCACTTCGCCTAGATCGCGTACGAACCAATCCGTGTTTCGGTTGACAACGGACCTAAGCGAAGTGATTTAGTTTGTAAGATTAGATTGCCACAATAACCTCAATCGGAGTGCCAAGGTCAAAGATCGCCTCACTATTTGTTTGACTCAGCACGAGAGCACTCGCAAATGCCCCAATTGTAGCAGCATTCTTGACCCCAACGCTTCCGGTTTCCAAGCGGATGAAGTCGGAGATCGCTTTTTTACCCACCTTTTTGATCCGCGTGATTTCATGATTCTTCACAGGTTTTTCCTCCTTTTCTTAAAGTTTTCTCAGAATTATAATTCATCTCTCAGTCCCACGAATTCTAGATTAACAAACTGAGACAGATTGAATTTCTGTTTGAGGTATTAGATTGCTACTATAACCGCTATAACGTTGCCTTCATCGTCATACACAGCTTCGCTGCTTGTCTGACTTAGGATTATAGCACTCGCAAATGCCCCACCAATTGTAGCAGCGTTCTTGACCCCAACGCTTCCGGTTTCCAAGCGGATGAAGTCAGAGATCATTTTTTTACCCATCTCTTTGATCCGCATGATTTCAAGGTCTTTCACAGGTTTTTCCTCCTGTCATTAGCATTTTCAAATTTAAGCCTCACCCCAAAGTATCGCCAATGCCTCATTCGCTCAAGGAAGTTAATCTACATTTCCATAGCGATGCGGTTATAAGTCTACTGATTAGAGAGGTGAAGTTATGACCACATTTATCATAAGCCATGTCTCAATAAGACACGGTATTCATGATTATATTGAGCAAGTTTCATGCCAATGCCTTTAGGAAGACACAATATTTGTGCCAAAACCTACGAAAGTATTTTTACGACGATGCTGCTAAAACATAGGTATACACTGGGTTTATTTATGGGAAAGTGTTTGTAATCCACTGCCTATTGCCAATACAAAAAATTGAATTCAGCCCGATTTTGAACTACGGCATTTTGACGTGGTACGGCGTTTTGACGTACCTAATCCCCGTCATTTTGACGGAGTGCCAACCATCATTCGTCCAACCGCGTTAAATATTTGAATGCGACTGGCACCCATCAACGTTCACACAGGCACCCGTTACAAGACTCGCCCGTTCCGATGACAGAAAAACAACGACATTTGCAACTTCTTCGGGTTTCCCAAATCTACCGAGTGGCATATCGCTTTTCACAAAAGCCTCCATTGCCTCTGGATCGGCTGCGATTCGGCGTGCCCAGCCGCCACCGGGAAAGAGTATGGAACCTGGGGCGACGCTATTTACACGGATATTGTCGGGTGCGAGTTCTTTTGCTAAGGATTTCGTCATGCTAATCTCGGCGGCTTTCGCGGCGTTGTAGGTAATGTGTCCACCGCCTTCTCTACCGTAGATGGAGGTAATCATCAGAATTGCGCCACCGCCTTGTTTTTTCATTTCAGGGATTACACATCGGTTAACGCGCGCTGCAGAAACCAGATTCAGATCGAGAATCTCGTGCCATTCGGTATCTGAAATATCTTCCAATGGGGTCCATCGACTCCCACCGACGTTGTTCACAACGACATCAATCCTGCCGTAAGTGTCCACCGTTTCCGATATAAACGCTTCAACTTGACCTGTATCTGTGACATCTGTGGGTTTGGCGAAGACGTGCGCGCCTTTTGCTGTGAGTTCGGCTGTTACGCTTTGGAGTGTGTCTTCGGTTCTGCCACAGATGCTGAGGCGTGCGCCTTCATCGGCGAACCCGTGTGCGATTGCACGTCCGATGCCGCGGCTCGCGCCTGTTACAACGACGACTTTGTCTTTTAATCCTAAGTTCATTGGAATCCCCTTATTTTTTGGATGAAATATATTGATTTAAAAACGACCTCTCATGAGGAACATTATTATTATAGTCTAAGAACTCTGGAACGTCAATGGAATAGTTTTTAGCGAATAAAAACACACTTGACAATGTAAAAAGATTGTGATAAAATATATTGTATCAAGCATATCAGAAAGATTTTGTCTAAAAATACAGGAAAAGAACAAATGGCGTACTATATCACTGAAGAATGTATTGGGTGTATGGCATGTTTAACGAATTGTCCCGTTGACGCGATTACCGGGGACAGAAACATGCTGCACATCATCGATCCAAACATTTGTATTGACTGCAGTGCGTGTGGGATGGTCTGTCCGGTTGAGGCGATTCGGGACCAGTTCGGCGAAGTGTGTAAGTTCATCCGTCGTCCGACGCATCGACCCATCGCTGTGATCTACGAAGAGCTCTGTTCGGGGTGCGATTTCTGCGTTCATATCTGCCCATGGGATTGCCTTGAACTCAAGGACCCGGAGACGGGGGAACACGCTGAGAGCTTCTTCGGTATCTGCGAATTGGTTAAACCGAAGGATTGTGTCGGCTGCAAATTGTGCGAAGAGGTTTGTATCAAGGACGCTATCCGTATCGAATCACCCGTGCTTGTGGAACTCGCAGAAGCCGCAGACTAATTTTTAACGATTGCTTTTGAGCTGCTGCGGACGTTGTCCTTGCAGGCTTCCAATTGTTAAAAGCCTTTTTTAAATCTTGATCAGGTTTTTTAATGATTCCTACGGACGCGATGTTCGGACATAATCGTAAAAAAATGGCGAATACACACCTTTACAAACCGAACCTCGTTATCGTCATCTCCGGCCCGTCTGGCTCAGGAAAAAGCACTGTTATTGATGCCCTCTGCAAAGCCGATCCAACATTAAAACTATCCGTTTCCGCAACAACACGCAATCCGCGCCGTGGTGAAGTGGATGGCGTTAATTATCACTTCCTATCAAAAGCAGAATTTGAAGCGCACATTCAGCAGGGCAGCTTCTTAGAATGGGCGGCATACGGCGACAATCTCTACGGTACCCTTAAATCTGAAATCGTCGCGGCACGCGAAGCCGGGAAAGACGCTGTTTTAGAGATTGAGGTAAAAGGTTCCCTCCAAATTAGAGACCACGCGCGAGACCTTGCTCCTGCGAGAAGTCTCCTCATTTTTATCGTCCCCCCATCTTTTGCTACCTTGGAGAAACGGCTTCGCCGCAGACAGACGGAATCGGAAAAGGAACTGAGACAGCGTTTAGACATCGCTAAATCCGAAGTCCTTCAGATTCGGCACTACGATTACTGGGTTCACAATCCTGAAAAGGGTATTGCGCAAGCGGTTAAGCAGATTCAGGCTATTATTGCTGCTGAACGTTCCCGTATTGATGATAAGTTGATAGAGACGATTAATCCGTTGCTCGGTGTTGAGGGTGTAGATTAGGTATGGAATTTAAAGATCGGACTATCATTTTAGGTGTCACAGGTGGGATTGCTATCCACAAGTCGCTTGATGTGGCCAGCCAACTCGTCAAAAGTGGTGCCTCTGTCCACGTCGTGATGACAGAGAACGCGACCCGTCTTATCCAACCTTTGCAATTCCAAGTTATCTCGCGGAACCCCGTCCTCTTGGATATCTTTGACGCAGGCACAGATTGGAAACCGCCGCATATTGACCTCGCTGACCGTGCTGATCTCCTCATGATTGTCCCTGCGACGGCGAATATTATCGGTAAGCTCGCAAACGGTATCGCTGATGACCCCCTCTCCACCGTCGCTGTGTCTGTTCACTGTCCAGTCCTCGTGGCACCTGCAATGAACGGACACATGTATCAGAACCCCTTCGTTCAACAAAACATAAACAAACTGAAAACACACGGCTACCACTTTATTGAACCTGCAAGCGGTGATTTGGCATGCGGTTATGAAGGAATCGGACGTTTGAATACAGTAGAGGCGATCCTTGAGGGTGTGAGTGGTATTTTGAAGGGTCGGGAAGCGGAGTTCCCTCCTACAGATGTGGGTGGTATTTTGAAGGGTCGGGAAGCGGAGGGCGCGCTTACAGGAAGAAGTCGGGAAGCGGAGTTCCCTCCTACTGAAAAGGGAGCTGATCTGCGCGGGACACGCGTCCTTGTTACAGCAGGTGCGACGCGCGAGTACATCGATCCTGTCCGATTTATCACCAACCGTTCCAGCGGTAAGATGGGTTACGCCATCGCTGAGGCAGCGGCACACCGTGGCGCGGCAGTACGACTCATCAGCGGCACTGCTACTCTCCCTCCACCGACCAACATTAAAACGCAACATGTCGAAACAACGATTCAGATGCACGACGAAGTGCTGCAAGCGTTCGATGAAACGGATATTGTCATTATGGCGGCTGCACCTGCTGATTACCGTCCACGCGAATTTACACCGCATAAAATCAAAAAGACCACTGACCCGCTAACACTTCCACTCGAAAGGAATCCAGACATAGCTGAGACGATTGGCGAACGGAAAACACATCAAACCCTCGTCTGCTTTGCTGCAGAAACGGATGACCTGCTCGAGAATGCTAAAAAGAAGTTGATTCGCAAGAACTGTGATCTCATCGTCGCGAACGATATTCTTGCGGAAGGTGCTGGATTCCAATCCGATACCAACATCGTCACCCTGCTCGATAGGCACGGTACTTGTGAAGAACTGCCACGCGCCCCCAAACGCGACATAGCGGATGCGATTCTGACGAAGGTGGTTTCGATACGAAAAAGTGGGAAATAAAGATGAACCCACAACAGGTCCGTGACTTTTTTACCCGTAATCATACACGTCCCAAAAAGCAGTTAGGGCAAAATTTCCTTGTTAACCCAGAGGCTCTCAATATTATTCTTGAAACCGGAGAAGTCAGAGATTGTGATACCGTCATAGAAATCGGTGCCGGGTTAGGGTATCTCACGGATGCCTTGGCGCGCCATGCTCAACGCGTAATCGCTGTCGAAGTGGACGAGTTATTATACAATGCCTTAGCGGCGCAGTTTTCGGTAGATTCACAGGTCCAACTCCTTAACGCAGACATCCTCAAATTGGAATTCAATTCGTTGTTGTCCGAAAACACAGCATCTGAGGACCCTACGACTTTCAAGGTCATCGCAAATCTGCCTTACAGTATCACAACACCGATTTTGTGGAAACTTCTTGCGCATCGGAGACAGCTTCATAGCTGCGTCCTAATGATGCAGAAGGAGGTAGCGGAAAGGATCGTCGCTGGACCGGGGGGAAAGGACTATGGTGCCCTGACGATTGGTGTCGCTTATCACGCTGAATCGTCGCTAATCGCCACGCTGTCGCCAGAGAATTTTTACCCATCTCCGAAAGTAGATTCAGCCCTTCTAAAGTTGACGATGCGCGAAAGCCCGAAGGTTAGCGTTGAAGATGAGATGTTGTTTTTTAAAATAGTACGGACGGCATTCAGAATGCGGCGGAAGATGTTAAAAAATGCTTTGGTTAGGGGGAGGTTCGCTTCAGCGGAAAGATTGGCAGCTGCATTTGAGGAAACCGGCATAGCTCCGGAGCGGCGCGCCGAAACATTGGATATCACGGAATACGCCGCCCTTACGAATTTTTTGGTTCAGTGTTAAGTAGTTATAAGTTATAAGTTAATCGAGTTTCGATGCCCGTCGGGAAAGTGGTAAATTATTTTTTAATATTGCTTGAATTTGGAAGTCCTACCTTTAGAATCACAGGCGGATGTCTATTTCCAGAAGCTGCCAATACACAATTTTCCAATCTCGTCCTTCACGGCGGAATTCAAATTTAGCACCGGCTTTAATTTCTCTCAAGTTCTCTTCATCCCCCTTTCTGGCGTTCACATCAAGCCGAAGGGTTACTGCCGCTTTTCTTGCATGCGTCACATCCATATCCATATCCTTGAACAGGAATTCAAGAAAGGTGTACTCATCAAAGAGTTGGGTTATTGCGGGGTTGACATCTGCGTAATTTTCAGGGATAATGCCCGATGCCACCCCAAAGAGGGTCGCATCATCATCTGCGGCGACATAAGTTTCCGAGAAGAGCCTCTCAACGGCTTCAATATTTTCTACGTCCACAGACTCAAGGAGGTCCGAAAAATTCTCAAAAAATCCCTGTATTTCCAGCACTGGGTCTTCTAAGGGTGTTAGCGCGATATCTACAACCAAGCGTTGTTGGTCGAGCACAAAGGACTGACCATGATATTCATAATCCGGATCCCTGACAATCAGGTTATAAGTATCGCTGTAAAGTAAATCTTGGAAAGTGTAAACGCCATCCACACCCGTCTCAACCGATAGCCCCATTAGAATTACCATTGATCCAGGGATAGGATTTCCTGTCCCCGCATCAGTAACGGTTCCAGAGACCGTGCCGTATTGAAGTACTACCGGTTCTTCGGGTTCAGGTTCCGGTTCAAGCGGATCTTCGGTTGTCCCACATGCGAAGATGCACGTTAGTAGTAAAAGAAACAAGATAGTATTTTTGGGGTTCATCGTGTGTTTATTATCCTTTTTTTGATTTTTCGTTATCGCCTTACCGGCAATTAATCAAAAAATTTCCCAAGTGTTTGTTGACTCGGCGGTTTTGTGAACAGAGAAACGATTATCAACATACAAGATGAAACAATAATCAAAATCGCAACGGGCATAATCCCGGTTCCACCGACAGTATATCCCGGTGTTTGCCAATTTCTGAGGAAGAAATAGAGCCACAATAAGATAACGCTTATAATTGCGGCGAATGCCCCGTGCTTTGTGCTACGTTGCCAGAAGAGCGCCGCGACGACAATCGGGAAGAGTCCTGAAAATCCAGTAAACGACCAAACGGCGAGCCTGAAAATGCTCGGTGTCGCAACAAGCGATATAAGATAGGTGATGCAGAGGACACCCATTACGAACAGCCGTCCTACCCACACCCGCTGGTTCTCCGAAAACGCCTTTTCACGATAATGCTCAACAATATCGTGTGTGAACATACTCCCAATAGCAAGCGACTGCGAATCCAGTGAGGACATAATTGCGGCGAAAACGCCTGCACCTAAAAACCCAGCTAAGATTCCAGGTGCGTGTATACCAATCATCTGAATTAGCACGTTGTTTGCCTGCGAACCTTGTAAACCCGGGACATCGACATTTCCTAATATGCCGAGCAGCACACTCGGGATCCAAACAATTGCAATACACACGGGATACAAGATAATCGCATAGCGGAACGTTCCAACTTCCTTCGCTGTCAGGAAATGTGAAAAGATATGCGGAAACATACCAACACAGAGCGGCATACAGATATAAGTTAGGAGTTCCAAGGGTTTAATATGCTCCGCTTGCATGAGCAAACCTGAGTCCACTTTAGAGATAGCACTCGAAAATCCGCCCATCCGATTCACAATGATGAAGAATGTAATACCGCCGAGGATCATGAAAACGAGCGTTTGAAATGTGTTCACCCAAGCAGTGCCTCGCATCCCACTGTAGGTAACGTAACTGAGAACAACAGCGCATATCAGTAAACCCCCGACCCACTGCGGAATTTTACCATCAGTCAGTGTTGCTAACGTTCCACCACCCCCCATGACCCCGATAAGCAGATACGGAATAAGCAGTAACACAAGCACGATAAAAAGCAGGAGTCCTAAGCCTCCAGATTCCCACCTGTCTCTGAAGTACTGCGCCTGTGTCACATAACCAAACCGCTTTCCGAGTCGCCAGAGGCGAGTTCCAATAAAAAGGAATACACACGGTGCCACTATAGCGGTAGACGAAGCCATCAGTGCAAAAACGCCGATCCCCCTGTGATAGGCTTCACCGGATGCACCGAGGATCGAGAACGCCGTCATATTCGTGCCAAAAAGGGTCATCAACAAGACGAACCAATTGATTGTCCGGCTCGCAACAAAGTAATCTTCGCCAGTATTGCGGAAAAGTTTATGACTCAGCGCACCGAGAACAAGCACCACAGCAAGGTAGACAAAGATAACAGCAATGCTCATCGCTTGCTCCAATCTTGATCGCCTTTGACCCCATTTTTGACAAAGACAGCCATTAGCAGTGTTACCACGAGGCAGAACCCGATATGATACAGCAGTCCGACTGGCAGCCCTAAAACGAGTTGCGGCGTTTTCCAGAACCAGAAATCGTTATGAAGTAAGAATAATAAAGCAATCAAGCAGTAAAACAACCATTTAGTCCGATGTTTCATGGCGCATCTCCTTTCTCTGCCAATTATAGTAGAAAACAGCACCACTTGCAACAACTACTACGCCGTGAATCCAAGCGAATTGGATACTTATAGGCGCAAAAAAGAGAATCGCTGCAGCGATAAATAGTATACCACGTGCTGATACTGACAATTTACTAAAAAGATAACCGGCGATAGCTGCTGCAAAGATAACCGTCCCTACGAACGTTAGAGAAAATATTCCTAAAACTGTCCACACTTCTGGAATCCCACCATCAGGGCGTAACCAGAGGAGTGCGGGTCGCAGCACAAAGGCGTAAGGCAAAGCAAAACCGACAAGTGCGAATCGAAATGCTGCGAACCCCGTCGCCATAACCCCAGAACCTGCAATCGCAGCCGCAGCATACGCCGCTAACGCAACCGGCGGGGTCACCATTGACATCATCCCGAAATAGAAAATAAAAAAGTGCGCAGCAAGCGGGACAACCCCTAAATCCAGAAGTACAGGACCCACCAAGATAGCCATCAGCAAATAACAGACAGATGAAGGCAACCCCATGCCGAGAATAATTGTCGAAATCATTAAAAAGAAGAGTGCCAACATTAGATTCGTTGCTGCAAGGGGTAAAAGGGTCGATGGTAATTTGCCACCGATACCGGTCAATGTCACCACACCTAAAATGATACCGACACACGCAGCAGCAGCAATCAATGAAACACCGCTCTGTGCTGCCCGCTTACAGGGTGAAACCAAAAAGTCAACTGCCTTCAGTAAATCCACGCTCCCGATACGCGTTTGTGCTGTAGAATTCCGGTTCCCGATTCTTCGTCCCAAGAAATTCAGCAGACTTATCGCGACAACCACCAATAGACTCCAAGTCACAGCGCGGAAGGCTGTAGCACCCATCAGCAGAAACCCAATCAGCGTAACGAATGCAGCGAGAAAGATGCCTCCTTGTACTGTGAAAATTTTTTCACGTGATGTCTCTTGGTCATTGGTGTGTGTTTCGTTAGGTTCGAGGTTCCACGCCTCTCCCAGAGTGTGTTTTCTACTTTTTGCAGCGAAGTGTACCATACACAGCATGCCTGTGTAGTAGAGAATCGCCGGCAGGAGTGCTGCCTTGATAATCTCTAAATAGGTGACAGCAGGTTCCACGATTTCCAGCATCATATACGCCGCTGCACCCATGATAGGTGGGACCAATGCCCCACCGGAACTCGCCGCGGCTTCAATCCCGCCTGCGATTGCGGGTTGAAACCCAGAACGTGTCATCAATGGGATTGTAAACGTGCCAGTCGTTGCGGTATTCGCGACAGCGGAACCCGATAGTGAACCCATCATCCCGCTACTCAGCACGGCGACCTTCGCAGGTGCGCCTACGCTCGAACCGAACATCCGTCTCGCCAAATTCAGCACATAACCCGTGGCTCCCGTCCGCTCCAATAAGGTGCCAAACAACACAAAAAGGAACACATAAGTGAACATCACCCGAAGTGCGATGCCGAATGCCCCTTGACTGTGTAAAAACGTCTGGCTAATGATACGTTGAACAGAATATCCACGATGTGGAAACAGCCAATCCGGCATAAACTGCCCAAAACCGGCATAGAGCAGAAATGCGAGAGAGAGTAGGGGAAGCGTCATACCGATAGAACGGCGCGTCGCTTCTAAGATTAAGACAAGCCCGACACCACCGATGATGTAATCCAGCTGCAACTCCGCCCCCGCCCGTTCGCCAAGCGGTTTACCGTCTAACCAGAACTCCTGAAAAACCGGCTCTGTCTGAATCACAACGTAGCCAAAGCAGACAATCACACCGCTGATCAGCGCGACATCAAGCAGTCGGAAAACGCGGCGGTCAGCAAGACGCTGATGAATAGGGTAATTTAAAAATACTACCATCAACCCGAACATCGCGAAGAGTGCCAACTCGGTTTGTGGTGTGAGCTGGGGATAGTTGACCTCGGCTAAGATAAAGAGGCATAGCAGCACGGAAACTGCCAGAAAGATTTTATCTTTCAATTGTTGTTCCAATAGATGAAGCGCGTCTGTTTTCCAAGGTAGAAGCCTCCAGATGTCACTCATGAGCAGTGCACCAAATCAGCCGTGAACTGCTTAAACCTCTTTAAGTGTAGCAAAAAATAAGGGGGAAATCAAGGGAAAAAGGGCGGATTTATCCTGAGTTGTTTTCATACGTATCGTGCTGCTCTGAAGATTCTTTTGTCCGTTGGGGTGTTCCCTTAAACACGGCGTAAAGATACCAGAACGCAGGTACTAACAGGACACCCCCAACACCGAGTATAATCAGCATTGAACGTAGCACAGTATCAGATGCAGCTGTGTTTGCAAAAGTTAAGTCTGGCGTGACGAGGAACGGATATTGCGCCAGTCCCCAGCCAAAAACAATCAGCGTAACCTGTATGGGAACGAGGATACGCGCGAGACGAAATTGACGTTTCCAAATCGTCCAGATCGCCCATAAAGCCACTGCTCCTGTCAAGACCTGAAATGGAATCGACCAAGGGGTGCTGCCGAGTCCACGCCGAATCGCTGGCGCGCCTTCAGTAGATAAGATGAAACTCAGCCCTGCCATTGCGCCAACACTTACTGCGGCAATGAGTGCCCGATGCCGAAAATCTTCCCGTAATGCCAGATCTTCAGTTTCCAGGGTCAGATACACCGCCGCAAGCAACGCACAGAGCGTCAAGGTGAAAAAACCGATCGCAAAGGGAAACGGGGCAAACCATGCTGAGATAAAATCGGTATCTACCTGTCCACTTGCAACATCAACACGAATTGTGCCAGATGCGACTGCGCCCAATGTAATTCCTAACATGATAGGTGTAATGGCACTTGCGACGGCAAACACCCGACTCCAGCGGCGATGGATTGTATCGGATTGCACGTCGTAGGTCCGAAACACAAACGCCGAGCCGCGAAGTACGATGCCGATGAGCATGAGCGTTAGTGGAATATGCAAAGCCGTACTAATCGCTGCGAATGCCACGGGAAACGCTACGAAAAGAAGAACAACAATCACAATCAACCAGACATGATTGGCTTCCCAGATTGGCGCGATGGCTTCTGTGATTAAGGCGCGTTGCGCTTTGGCACGGCGACCCGTTGCGAACAGATCCCAAATGCCGCCACCAAAATCGGCACCACCGGTTAACATATAGATAATTAGGGAGATAAGCATCACACCTGCGATACAGAATTCAAGACTTAGCATAGTAAGGGTTGTTGGTACGCTTCGCTTTCGGTTTTTGGTTAAAAGGCGGTCGGCAATTATCTTTCAGCTTGAAAGATAAGGCGGCGCAATAGAACGAATACAATAATCGATAGAAAGATGTAAAGTATTGTAAAACTGACAAAAGGGACGACGAGATGGGGCATGGGGGTTACCGCATCTGCGGTGCGCATGAAATTGTAAATAACCCAGGGCTGCCGTCCGACTTCTGTGACTGTCCAACCGGCTTCAATCGCGATAAATCCAAGCGGTGCGCAGAAGGTAATGAGTCGAAGATACCAGCGTTGGGTTGGCAGTCCTCTGCGCCGCCATGCGAGCCAGCCCCCGAGAACGCCAGCAGTAATCAGAATAAGACCACACGCCACCATAATTTGAAATGCGAAGTGTACGATTGCCACAGGCGGACGATTTTCGGGTGGTACTGCTTTGAGACCCATAATCTCAGCGTTGAAGTCGGAATGTGCGAGAAAACTGAGTGCCTTTGGAATCTCAATCGCATATCGGGTTTCTTCAGCATCTTCATCAGGAATGCCGCCGATGCGTAAGGGTGCGCCGCGCTCCGTTTCCCATTGCCCCTCCATTGCGGCGAGTTTAATGGGTTGGTACTTTGCGAGTCGCTTGGCACTGATGTCCCCAGAGATTGGTTGAAGAAGTGCGAACACGCCGCCAACACTCAACGCAATAGCGAAGGCTCTACGGTGAAAAAGGTTATTCGGATCACGTCTGAGAAAATAGGCGTGGATGCCAGCGACTGCGAATCCGACAGCGAGGAAGGCAGCAATCGTCATGTGCAGTGTTTGGCTGAACGAGGAGGGATTGAGCATCGCCGCAATCGGATCAATGTCTGTGACTTCGCCGTTGACAACTGAAAAGCCGGTCGGCGTATTCATCCAAGCGTTCGCGGTAACAACGAAAATGCCGGAAAGGGTGCCGCCAAGCAATACCATCATACCGGCAAACCAATGGGCATATTTTGGGATACGGTCCCAACCGTAGAGGTAAAGTCCTAAAAAAATTGCCTCAAGGAAAAACGCAAAGCCTTCCAACGAGAAGGGCATGCCGATGATCGGACCGGCATAAGCCATGAAGCTGGGCCATAACAAGCCGAGTTCAAAAGATAAGACGGTGCCAGAGACAGCCCCTACAGCGAACATCACAGCGGTGCCTTTCGCCCACTGCTTCGCCAGCGTTAGGTAGGTCTCTTCTCGTGTTTTAATCCACAACCCTTCAGCAATCACCATTAAGAGTGGCATTGCGATACCGATGACCGCAAAAATGATGTGAAACCCAAGAGACATCGCCATCTGTGCCCGTGCCGCTAACAAATCTGTCATGATAGAACCCTCCTTCATGCATCACCAGTTGCACACCGGTGAGCGGTACAGGCACCCACCCTAATGGTTAACGTGAGTTTAAGAAATAACCGAAGACCGAAAACCCTCATGCGCCCCACGACTCAAGTCCGAGGAGTTTTTTCCCTAAAGGTGACAACTCGGCTGTCTTTCCGTGGTAATGCTCCTTCTCTTTTGTCTCTCTGCCGAGACCTGTTAACCGTTCGCGCCACCCTTTAATCCGAGATTCAGCATTGCCATTCGTTGGTGCGGGTGACATGGTGATGTACTGCGCCATCCGTGGACGTTCTGCAGAGTTGGGGCTACTCCCATGTGGCAAGGCACTGTGCCAAATAACCAGATCGCCTGCTTTTCCAGCAATAGGGACCGCTTCGGCTTGATAGTCTCGGACGACCTCCCGTGGGTTGGCATCATCAGGTAGGTCGTTTAACCATTCTTCCAATTTCCGATGGAAACCCGGAATACAGGTAAATGCGCCCTGATTACCCGGCGTATCCGCCAGATACAAAACCCCCTGCACCTTTAAAGTCACGGGCATATTGTCGAGCGACATATCCCAATGTAGATAGGGACCAGGGAACGTGTAATCCGGACGTTCCGGCGGGTTCATGCTCGCACGGTCAAAGCTTACCCAGAGTTTCTCGGTTCCCCAAATCTCTGAGAACGCCTGATGTACGCGGGGGTATTGACGATTGTTCCACAAGGCTTGGTGCTGATAAATCTCGACCATGATACCTCGACGGGGTGGGTCGGGATACCAGCTGTGGGGATCGTCGCGATCCATTTCAAGAAAATCCCAGACGGCTTGTTCCGCAGCGCGACAGTTCTCAAGGGGCACTGCTTCTGGAACAACAACGTAACCGTGTTCTTCCCAATATTCTAAGGCTTCTGCATCAAAAACTGGCATGGGTTTCTCCTTAAACGTGAATTCTGTAAATTATGTAGCATTGGTTAGATAGCAACGTAGGTTAATGTAGTTTTAAGAATACCACAAACTCTTGGGAAAATCAAACGTTTCGTTGTTTCCATTCTTCCAGACTGCCATCCTTAAAATTTTGTTGCTATCAATTTGGGTTTGTGCTAAAGTATGAACACTTTCGAGCGGACGAAATTTCGCGAATATTGAGACGAAGGAGAAGTCCGAATGCTTAAAGCAGGATTTATCGGTGCAGGGGGACGCAGTCAAGGTGCGCATTATCCGAACGTCAACCGCCTTGAAGACGACGTTGAAATGCTCGCGGCGTGCGAATTGGATGCGGAAAAACTCGCACAAGTCGCACAGAAATACGAGTTCCCACACACTTTTACTGATCACCGGAAAATGTTAGACACACAAGACTTAGACATCGTTTACTGTGTGATGAACGAAAAGTGGATTTTACAACCCGCTTTGGACTGCCTCAACGCAGGCAAGCATCTGTTTATTGAGAAACCTCCGGGTGCGAATAGCGATGAAACGCAGCAATTGCTCGAAGCAGCAATCGCTAACGATGTCTATTGCATGGTCGGGTTCCAGCGGCGATATGCCGCTGTTACACGCGAAGCGATGCGGCGCGTCGCAGCAAAAGGACCCGTCACGTTAGCCGTCACTACCTTTAACAAGCAAATGATCGGGCAGAATCGAGAATTTACAACCACGCTTTGGAACGATGTCTGCCATGTCGTCGATCTGCTCCGATATATGGCGGGTGGTGAACCGGTGGAAGTCACGGCGCATCGAGATACGTTCGCTGCAGAACAACGTAACTTCTACACCGCCTTCGTCCGTTTTGATAACAATGTTACAGGTGTGCTCTTCGGGAGTCGTGCATCGGGTGGGCGCGTGCTACGCTCCGAATTACACGGTGTCGGTATCGGCTGTTACATGAAAATCCCCGAAGAAATCGAAATTTATGAAGACAACAACAGAAGTGTCATGGGCGGTTGGGAAGTTGACGATGTAGATCAGCGCGACTCAGCCAGTTATGAAGGTGTGCTCACCATGCATCGCCACTTTGTCGATTGTGTCCGTAACCGGCAAGTTCCGCTCACCGACCTCCGTGATGTTATTCACTCTATCCGCTTCGTTGACCAAATAGAGGGGCCTTTGCCAGATTAACCGCTTCGTGCATTTCGACAAACCCTATAAATTGGAGATTTACGCTATGCTTGACGAAAGACATCTACAACACCAGTTGACTGACGAACAACGCAGTGCTATAAATGAAGATGGGTATTTCATCGTTGAAAATGCCCTTCCGTCAGACCTCGTCGAACGGCTTGAAACACGGGTAGACAACATTTATCAAGCACACCTTGATGCTGGCTACGATCCATATACCAAAAACCAACTGGCGGCGCATAACAATTTCTTTTATCCGAATTTTCTGGGTACAGATCAGGTTTTTGTGAATATTTTGGACTGGTATAAGACGTTCCCGAAGGTCTGGGGTATTTTGGGCTGGAACATCTATTCCTATCACAGCCATTTTATTATTACACCGCCACGTCCGGCGGAAGTTCGGGGTAAACCGACCCCGCTCGGTTGGCATCAGGATAGCGGGCGTGTTAACATTGAAATGGAAAGCTCACCGCGACCGCGTCTCTCTGTCAAAGTCGTCTACTGGTTGTCGGACTGCTCAGAACCTGGGCGCGGGAACTTTTATATCATCCCCGGCAGCCACTTATCGGATAAACTTGAGGACCGTCCGACAGATGGTTCACTGCCTGAGGGGGCAATAGCGGTCTGTTGTAAACCGGGTGATGCGGTCTTCTTTGATCGGCGTCTATGGCACTCACGCAGCGAAAACGACTCAGACATCACTCGTAAGGGACTCTTTTACGGATACGGGTATCGATGGTTACGGAGCAAAGATAACATGACAATTCCGCAGGAGATGTTCGAGCGCAATGACCCAATTCGACAGCAGCTGCTCGGTGGCGGGACGAATGCAAACGGGCATTTTTCACCTAAGGATGCAGATGTGCCTTTGAAGGTATGGCTTGAAGAAAAAGGGGTCCTTTCAAACTGAGAAAAGTCGGGATTTGGAAATCCCTCCTACAATCCGAGTTGTGGGTTATGGGTTGTGGGTAAGCGTCGGGATTTGGAAATAATCAGAATCAACGGTATGAAGTGCTTATGCACTTCCAAATCAACGGTATTCATGCCGTGTGGCATGAACCGGGGTATGAATGCCGTATGGCATTCACTGTCCTACAGAGGAATGAAATGGCACTACGCCGAATGCAGCGTTTCTTGACACCTACAGGAAATTGGCGTATAATTTGCGTAATAATAGTTTTTCGGCGAAGCTGCGCGCCAAAAACTTGGGATAAAAAATTCGTGGAGGCATAATGTGATGTTTCTAACACGGTTTAATGCGGGTATCTGGGCTGCCATTTTCATAACAGCCCTTATAACTTCAGCAGCTTCAGGGGAGGAGGCAGTGATAACTCCAGATATGCTAAAAGTCGGGATGATTGCCCCAGATTTTACGCTGAAAGATGAAGAAGGTGTTGAGCGGAATCTCAGCGACTATTTAGGTCAGAAGAACGTCGTTCTCGCCTTTTATCCAAAAGATTTTACAGGTGGCTGAACAGCCGAACTCAACTCGCTCCGGGACAGTTTGAGCGAGATAGAAGCAACCGATAGCGTTCTTTTCGGTGTGAGCGTCGACTCCGTCGAATCACACAAGCGGTTTCGCACAGAGCAAAAATTCGGATTTTCTCTACTGGCGGATACTGAATTTAAGGTGAGCACACAGTACAGTGGGATCATTGAAAGATTCAACGCATCAAAACGGACAACTTTTATCATTGATAAAGCGGGATACATCCGTGCTATTGATAGAGAAGTTAACACCAAAACACATGGCGCAGATGTCGTTGCCCAGCTTAAAGAGGTGCTGCCGAAGATAGCGGTCGGACAAACCGCTCCTGATTTCATTGCGACTGACGGCGCTGGCAAAACACACCAATTGAGCGAATTTCGTGGAAAAAAGAATGTTGTGCTGGCGTTCTATCCGCGCGATTTTGGCACTGGCTGAACGGCAGAAGTCTGCTCGCTCCGTGATGAGTCGAGTAATTTTGCCAAATATGATGCGCAGGTCTTTGGAATTACCACAAACGATGCGGATTCCCACCAGAAATTCTCCGAAGAAAATCAGCTGAACTTTCCGCTTCTGGTAGATACGGGTCGCAATCTTTCGCTCCTATATGGTGTAACAGATGCCCTTGAAGGCAGGATTGGCAGACTCACTGTTATCATTGACCCAGAGGGGAAAATTCTGGAAATTGATAAAGCGGTCAATCCGAGTACACACGGACCAGATTTAGTCAATTTCTTCAAAACGTTGGAAACATCGAACTAATTGATGATCCGTAGGACTTTCTCAACAATCCTCGCACGGTTAGCCTGGTGTGTCTCTGTCGTCTTTAGTCCTTTTTTGGTTCCCGTTGCAACAGCTATTGGCGTTGTCCAAAAACACGCGGCACCTGAAGACCTGCTTCGGTGGTTGGGAATCGTCGTGCTATTTGTTACCGTACTACCGGCACTCTCAATAGCAGTCATGGTCCGATTTTCCAAAGTAAGCGACTTACACTTGAAAAACAGAGAAGAACGGTTCCTGCCTTTATGCTGTACGCTTGTCAGTATGATTGTGGGAACTTTTCTATTGTATCGGTTGGGTGCGGCGCGTGAAATCGTTTGGGCGGGCGTTGCTTACGTCGTAAACAGCGTTATCTTTTTTGCAATTACGCTAACGTGGAAAATTAGTTTTCACAGCAGCGTTGCCACTGGATGCGTTACGGTCCTCGTGATGCTTGTTAACCCACAATTTGGCTGGTTATTCCTACTCATCCCCGTGATTGCTTGGGCAAGGGTTTACCGAAAACGGCATACGCTCCTGCAAACCGTTGTCGGCGCGGTGATAGCGGTTGGTAACACGATCCTCGTCTTGCATTTAGCGAAACTTGGGGGAAGTGGTTAGCGACCGCCACTTATCACAGCCGCTTTAGCGGGGGTAGGTTATCCCAATCACACTCTAAGCAGAAATACCCCTCTCTACCGAGACGCCGCACGCGTCCATTACATTCCGGACAGTTCACGACGCGAGGCAGCCCTGCCTCCTCGTTAGCCGGTGGAAACATAAGCAATTGCTCTAAGGGTAGTGCCTGTTCTGTTTCCCTGGCGAGTTCAAGTTGGACGTTCTCCATTATATCTCGGGTATCAAGTTTAAAGGGTGAAGGTGAATTCCGGGTGAGATTGATAAAATCGCTCCGGTAAACCCGAATGGTATTGTCTTCCCGAACCTGCCTTATAAAAAGTGTATATTTATCGGGTGCGACTAAATAAGCGGCGGTATCTAAAACGTACCTGCGCGGTTTGATTGCTATCTCATACCCACGATAGTTTAGGGTCGAATGGCTTGCGTCGGGCTGTATCTGGCAGATTTCAAAAAGTTCGTGTGAGCGCGAGGCAGAAAGGATTAAAGCATATCGCCGACAGGGATATTGTGCGAGGTGCTCAAATGGCAGAAAATTTTGTGGCTCTGCACTATCTCCAAGGAATCTCACAAAAGTCGCATAAGCGTTTTCGGTGGCTTCCTGTAAGATTAACTGGCTGAATCTTTGCCGCCGTGATGAGGATGCCATATCCGCAGGTTCAAATTCCCGCGAGTAAAACTCGAGTTGAACATTAACATCGATAGATTGGTTTTCAGCATTGATGCGCTGCAGACGTTCCACCGGTCGATCTGCGATTTTTAAAACAAAAGGTAACATAGCAACCTGTTTAGACCTCTCAAACGAAGGATGTAATAAGTTTAACATGCATTCCGATTTTTGTCCAGTTCAATTATAACGCAGAAACGTGGATTTAAATTGTATCTATTTTATGGTTATGCTATACTAATTGAACCACAAATAATCAGAAAGGACACAAACTATGTCAGGACATTCTAAGTGGTCTACAATTAAACATAAGAAAGCAGCGAACGACACCAGACGCGGTAAACTCTTCTCAAAGTTGATTAAGGAAGTTACCGCGGCGGCGCGTATCGGCGGTGGCGACGTGGACATGAATCCACGGCTCCGAACAGCCATTGCGGCTGCAAAGTCGAGTAACGTTCCCAGTGACAATATTGAGAAGGCAATTCTTCGTGGCACGGGTGAACTCGAAGGTGCTACTTACGAAGAAATCACCTATGAGGGTTATGGCCCCGGTGGTGTCGCAATGATGATAGAGGTCTTAACCGACAACCGCAATCGAGCCGTTGCAGCAGTTCGACATGCCCTCACCAAGCACGAAGGTAGAATTGGGGAACGCGGGTGTGTTGCTTGGGTCTTCGACAAACGCGGACTGATTGTCGTTGCCCCCGATAGCATTGATGAAGAAGAGCTTTTTTTGATAGCGGCTGAAGCGGGTGCGGAAGATGTTACGGCTTCCGAGGTCGGCATCGAAATCCTGACCCCGTTTGAGATGTTCGATAGCGTTTTAACGGCAGTCCAAGAGACCTCAGCGAATGTTCAACTCGCCGAAATCAGTATGCTCCCGCAGAATACGGTGAAACTTGAAGGAAAAGAAGCCGAACGGATGCTGCGACTCATGGATGCTCTCGATGATCTTGATGATGTACAGAAAGTCTACGCTAACTTCGATATCCCCGATAGTCTTTTGGAAGCTGCTGCGTAGATAGCAGCACTAAGGACAGCCAGCATGATTTCTTACATCAAAGGGATTCTCGCCCATAAAGACGCAAAACAGGTTACCGTAGATGTAAATGGTGTCGGGTATGCTGTTGATGTCCCGCCGAGAACCCAAACGGACTTACCGCCTATAGGTGACACGGTTACTCTCTACACATATTATCACCAAAGCCGTGATAATAAGATTACACTCTATGGATTCATTACAAGGGACACACTAAAAGTCTTTGAATTAGCACTGACAGTCTCGGGTGTGGGCCCGGCACTGGCGCAAAATATTGCCGAGCGGTTATCGCCGGCACAATTCCAGCGCGCTATCCATCGAGGAGACATCACCGCGCTGACGCGAGTTCCGCGTTTAGGTAATGAACTCGCTCACGTCATCATCTCCAAGCTGAAAAAGAATATTATGAAAATGAAATTTGAAGGCGATGTTGACCCCGAACACGCTATATCTCTGGATGCAGAGGTGATTGAAATGCTTGTCAACCTCGGTGCCCCAGAACTTCAAGCGGAAAAAGCCGTGGAAAAGGCGCAAAAAATCCTGGGACCTGCTGCGAAGCGAGAAAACTTAGTGCAACACGCACTCCGCTATATCCAAAATTAGCCTTCTTCAAGGAACGTGAGGTGACGCAAACCACACCCAACAAGCGACACGCATCTCAAATTAGGATAAAATAATGGATAATCACGAAATATTGATGCAAGATTTAGCAACTGAAGAAGAGGATGACTTTGGATACAGTCTCCGCCCGGAATGGTTAAACGAATTTATCGGACAGGAGCGAGCCAAAGAACAACTCCGTATCCACATTGAAGCTGCTAAGAAACGTGGCGATGCGTTAGAACATGTGCTTCTTGTCAGTCCGCCGGGCCTCGGAAAGACTACGCTTGCGAAAATTATTGCTAACGAGATGCAGAGCGGTTTTAAACAGGCGATCGGTCCCATTATGGAACGGCTCGACCTGGCATCAACTCTGACGAACCTTGATAAAGGCGATATTTTGTTTATTGATGAAATCCATCGCATGAAAGGGTACGTGCAAGAATCGCTCTACCCAGCAATGGAAGACTATCACCTGGATTTAGCGATTGGACAGGGACCCGCATCGGATGTAGTCCAAGTCTCTATTGCCCATTTCACGCTCGTTGGTGCAACCACACGCGAAGGTTTGCTTGCTGGTCCCTTTCGCGATCGCTTCGGTATCCGGATACACCTTGATTACTACGAAGCAGAAGACCTTCAACAAGCCATTCGCATCAACAGTGGAAAGCTGGAGATTAATATTGACGAGAACGCCGAATACACATTAGCGCGACGTTCTCGTGGCACCATGCGCATCGCCAATAAGTTGCTCGCAAACGTCAGAGACTATGCGCAAGTGAAAGGTAACGGCGTGCTCTCACACGAGATTGCGGAGGAGGCACTCGAATTCTTCGGGATTGATGAACGCGGATTAGATGCCCAAGACTACGCCTATTTTCAAACGCTTATTGAGAAATTCAATGGACGCGCGGGGCTTAAAGCACTCGCTGTCGCGCTGAGTGAAGATGAACGGACTATCTCAGAGGTCTACGAACCTTACTACATCAAAGAGGGGTTCCTGATGTTGACACCGGGCGGACGTGTTGCAACCGATGCCGCTCATGAATACTTCAATTACCCTGTCAATTCCCAAATATCTCTATTTTAAGGGTTGTCAGACTTACACAGAAAGCGGCGAGGAAACCTCGCCTCTACGATTTACCACAGGTTATCACGGGGATTGACGAACGCGCTGCGGAAGTTCTATTTTAGAGACACAGCACGCCTACGGAGTTATGAGACTCACAGATTTCGATTATCACCTACCTCCTGACCGAATTGCACAAAGCCCTCTCCAACAACGCGACGCCTCACGACTTTTGGTAGTTGATCGCAGCACTCACACGTTTCACCACACCCGATTTTCGCTGATTGGAGAATATCTGCCGGACGCTGCGCTCTTGGTGCTAAATGACACGAAGGTTATACCGGCACGGTTAATTGGAAACAAAAGTGGCACTGGTGGAAAGATAGAATTACTTCTTATTCGTGAAAAGGAGACAGATATATGGGAGGCATTAGCGAAACCACGGCGCAGCCTCCGAATCGGCACGCAAATTGTATTTGGAAACGGTAGGCTGATAGCAGAAGTCCTGGCGAAACCAGAAGATGGACACTGCCTTGTCGGTCTTAACTATAAGGGAACGTTTTCAACCGTCCTTACAGAAGTTGGTATGATGCCGCTGCCGCCTTATATTCGCCGCCCACCGAACGCTGAAGATAAGGTGCGTTACCAATCCGTTTATGCCGCCACTGAAGGTGCAATCGCTGCCCCAACAGCAGGGCTGCATTTTACGCAAGAATTGTTGGCGGAATTGAAAAGTAACGGGACAGAAACCGCAACGTTAACATTACACGTTGGACCCGGGACATTCCAACCTGTGAAAGTGGAAGAGATTCAGACCCACAAAATGCACGCTGAATACATCTACCTCACTGAAACAGAAGCAAACCGTATCCGTTTAGGGCGGGAAACAGGCGTGAAAATTATCGCTATTGGTACCACAGTTGTTCGCGCGCTGGAAAGTGCTGGTACGACAGGGACTGTCGAACCCTATAGCGGTTATAGCGAACTTTTCATCTATCCCGGTTATCAATTTAATGTGGTGGATGCATTGGTTACTAACTTCCATCTACCTAAATCAACTTTACTCATGCTTGTGAGTGCCTTCGCTGGGAAGGACTTAATTCAGAAAGCATATCAAGAGGCACTTCAGCACAATTATCGTTTTTACAGTTATGGCGATGCCATGCTGATTCTTTAATAGTTGTCAGTTGTCAGTACGGTTTGCGACGCAAACCTTTCAGTTATCAGTACACAGATGTTGTGGAATTTACGCATGAGGCAACCGTAGGAACACTTAACCGAAAACTGCTAACTTACAACAGCCAGCTTGACTTCAAACTACGTCAAAACAGAAGGAGGGATTTTATGGACCAAATAATGGGGCTGCTTGTTCCGTTCATCGCAATGGGTGCTATCATGTATTTCTTACTCTGGCGACCGGAACAAGCCAAACGGAAAAAACATCAGAATATGCTGGAGAATCTATCCAAGGGTGACGAAATTGTAACCAATGGTGGATTGCACGGTAAAATTCTGGGTTTGAGTAACGACAAGAATATTATTCTCATCACTGTTGGAGAACTGAACAATCAAGAAGTGAAGGTTCAAATCTCACGGAGTGCTGTCGCTTTTCTCAAGAAGGGCGGCGAACTTATTGAAGGTGAATAAAACCGAACCGATGCGGTTACAAACCGCACCTACCACGGCAACGCGTAAGTTCTAATAGGACTTCGGGACCGGTGCGGTTACAAACCGCACCTACCACGGCAACGCGTAAGTCCTAAGCAAGTTTTCACGGGCATTCGGGCGAGAGGTTTCCCACTGCTTTAGCTGTGGGAGGAAAGCCCGCTAAGCCCTCGTCTTGATAAAAAACTTGACATCTGTGTAAGATTGTGATATAATTCTTATATCAGGTTGGCAAGCATACGAAGCGTTACTTCTCAGTAACGTGCTTGCCTCCCACTTCGTAGGGGATAAACGCCTGATACCTGATAACCCATGAAACTGACTTTCAAATATCCTGTGTATCCGACACAGACACAGGAAACCATATTGTTTGAGTGGCTTGGCCATCTCTGCGAACTTCAGAACGCTGCGCGCCATGATCGCAAGGTTGCTTGGGAGACTGAAGGTAAAGGCATTTCTTGCAATGATCAACAAAAGAAGTTGACGGTTGCCCGCAAGAAATACGCAGACTTTCGCGCTGTTCCACAAGATATGCAAGTGTGTGTTTTGGAACGCATGGATAAAGCCTTTGATGCCTTCTATAGACGTTGTAAAAACGGTGCTGCGAAAAAAGGGTATCCAAGACATCGCAAACGGATAAAGTCTATGTCGTGGAAACTTCGTAAACACAGAGTAAAGAACAAATCAACGGGTGAATATGAACGCGTTCGCCAAAACCCGATCCGCGAAACATCTTGGAAACATGACCGTTTGAAAGTGCCAAAACTTGGCGAAGTCAAGATATACATGCACCGCCGACTTCAAGGCGATCCGACACAAGTCTCACTCGTGAAAAAAGCAAGTGGTTGGTATGCCCATATTACCTGTGAACTTCCTGATACGCCTAAAGTTGAACCGACGGCTGTTATCGCTGTTGACGTTGGCACAACCCACTATTTGACGACTTCCGAAGGCGAAAAGGAAGATAACCCAAAATGGTATCGCCAAGCCGAAGGACTGCTTCATAAACATAATCAGACGATGGCACGTCGTAAGAAAGGGAGCAACCGTTGGTATAAAGCTGTGCATGCGTCCGCTTTGCACCAAGAACACACGGCTAACAAACGCAAAGATTTTATCGGGAAACTCGTTTACAAACTCCATCATCATAAAGAAAATAACATTCTGATTGCTGAAGACCTCAGCGTTTCAAACATGGTTGAGAATAAACACCTTAGCAAGAGCATATCCGATGCGTCTTGGGGTATCTTCTTCAAATGGTGTGCCGACATAGCCGAAAGAGACGGTCTGCACTTCCATCAAGTCGATCCCAAGAACACTTCGCAAACATGCTCTGCCTGTGGTAAGAAGTCTCCAAAGAAACTAACGTTGGCGATACGCACTTTTGATTGTCAGTTTTGTGGCACGGTTTTAGACCGAGACCATAACGCTGCACTCAACATACTTTATAGGGCAGCTGCTGCCCTTCGTGGAGAGCGGTGGGTTACCACCCTCTATGAAACGAGAAACAAAAACGAAGCACAAGACAAAGGCTGTAAACATGCCAAGCAGTTATTTCTGTTTGACGCTTTTACAAGCCCAAGTCTTTAGGCTTGGGTAGTTTGACGTTTAGAAACATACGAAAAAGTAACCCAAAGCGCGAAGCCTGCAACAACGGCGCAGGCGACTCGAACGCGAAAACCATCAAAGCCCAAAAAGCCGTTATGCCTCCGCA
>JAJEIE010000034.1 GCA_022827625.1 Candidatus Poribacteria bacterium
CGCATCGGGCATTTTATCACACAGGTGTATCATCAGAAACGCCCACATTCGGCGTTAGGGTATTTGACACCTATAGAATTTCAACGACAAACCTTCTCTTAACTTTGCTAATTTTTGGTCTAAATAAAGGGTGGCACTTCAAACTGTTAGTTTGTACATTGTATTCCCAATCCTACAAATCCTGATTCTGACAACCAAAAACCATCTTCCAATCTTCCAACCCAACCGCAAACTGAATCCACAATTCAGATACAACCCCCAATTTTTGTTTGATTGCAAATGTGAAATGAGATAAACTAACCTGAGTTTGATTTAAAGGTTGGGGTCGCTTAAAGGGTTATACTTATAGGACACAAACTAACAGTTTATGCTACAAAAGAGCCTCATTTTTGGGTTAGGTGTATCTTTAATAAGGAAAGACCGGAGTTAGGTTTCGCTACGTTTAACCCAACCTACAAAGAATAAATTATAAAAAACACAGAATTAAAAAGGAGACGAACTGTGGAAAAAATACGTGAACTGGTTTCGCTGCTGGAATCTGGGATTGAGGACTACGATGCCCAGATGAAGATGCTACAAGCGGAACGGCTAAAATATATTCGGCTCTCAATCACCGACGGGTTCGGCACAGAGGAAGGCGACTCGCAACAGTCATGGCTCCTTCACCTCAAACAGCTTGAAGACTCCCTCACACTCCGCCTAAACAGTATACGACAGGCAATCCGAGAAGCCGCAGACGCTATTCAGAAGGAGGAAAACGCATAATGTCAAAAAAATACGTGTCCTGCATATTGCTACTCACATGCCTTTTCGCTTTTGCTGTTTGGACGGTGGTGGCACAGGAGATGGATGCAACTCAAATTATTGAAGAGGCAATCCGGTATCAGAATCTGGGGTTGGCGTATCTTGAGGAATCACAGCCCTCAAAAGCCGTCGAGGCGTTTACAGCACTCGTGGGGCTCCTACCAGACGAGGCGATCGGATACGGGAACCTCGCCGTCGCATATCTACGGTTACAGCAAGCCGATACCGCCGAAGCGTGGGTCAAACGTGGGATTGCAGCCGTCCCAACGGACAGTCAATTACACTTCATTTTATCCGAGGTCTACCAACTACAAGGGCAGACCGAATTAGCAGTTGAGGCGATGAAGGAAGCCGTTCGATTAGATCCGGATGAATTAGAGTTTCGCTACAAGTTGGTCCGCCACTATCTCGGACAACGGAACGATCCAGAGGCGCAGCAAGAAGCGGTTCGCCATCTCCAAGAACTTCACACTCGGTCGCCGGTGAATGTTGTCGTGTTGTTGAAACTCACACAAGGGGTGTTGGCACAGGAACAACTTGAGGCTGCAGCGCGTCTCAGTCAAGAGTTGCTGCGCGTTTTAGGGGACACAGATCCAGAGAAACTCGCATACCTCACACAAGGGATAGCGGCAATACAGCAGGGAGACTTGGCACTTGCTACGCGAAATATCCGAATCTTTGAGAACTTACATCGAGCGAGTCCACGCTATCAGCAGGGCATTGGTGAGTTGGTGACCAACATCCTTGGGCATCCGATAGAGCGTTTCGACCAAAACTTTAAAGCGCGCATCACTGCTAAACAGAATCCACCGATTGGTGTGGAATTTGTTGATGTAACGGAACAACTTGGGTTTACCAATGTGAGGAGGACACCTGTCGGTTCAGCCGATATTTCGCTCATTGACTACGATGGCGACGGGCATCTCGACTTATATCTAACACCTCAGCTATCCATCTACCGAAATACTGGTGGACAGTTTAGGCATGTGTATCGGGTTGGGGCTGATACGCCAACCGCAGTGTTCGCGGATCTCAATAAAGATGGCACGCAAGATTTACTATTGCAAATTTCCAACTCAGTAGTCCATCACCAGATGGATGAAACCGGGATTTGGCAGCCGGTATCTCCTGTTATCCATTATAAGCTGCCAGTAACGGAGAGTAAGGTCATCCATCCAGTTGATTACGATCATGATGGCGATCTGGATCTCTTTTCGGGGCGATCTGCCAACACAATGTATCGAAATAACGGTGATGAGACTTTCACTGATGTTACAGAACAGACCTTTGTAACCACTGATGCAGGCGATGTCCCTGCAGGACAAGGTTACCCGACTGAAGCACTATCCGCTGATTTTGACGACGATGGGGATATAGACCTCTTTGTGACACATAGTGAAACCGGATGTACACTCTACGACAATCTCCGCCAAGGAAAACTCCGCGCCGTTTCCAGTGAAACCGGGATTCCGCAGAACGTCCGTTATACCGCAGCTGCCGCCGGGGACTACGACAACGATGGCGATTTCGACCTCTTCTTGGCGACAACAGATCGCATCCATCACTATAGAAATATAGGGGACGGGAGTTTCGTCGATGTGTTGGGCCCAGAGGCAGAGACTCAAGGTCTACCGCCTGTTCTATTAAAAAACATAGATTACGACAACGATGGATTTCTTGACCTCTGGGTTGGCGGTGAGAAAGGCATGTTCCTGTTTCGGAATGCCGGTGCTGGTAAGTTTGAGGAACCCTATCCGATTCTTGATTCGACAACACTCACAGGCGAGCCGCGCCTTGAGAATGCAATCGCGGGGGCAGTCGGAGATTATGACAACGACGGCGACCTTGACCTCTTTTTCATCAACGCCGACGGACAATTGCGCGCACTGCAAAACAACGGTGGCAATCAGAACAACTGGATACAGGTCGGGTTGGAGGGGATTACGGCTGGAAATAACAAAGTCAATAGAGACGCTATCGGATCAAAGTTGGAAGTGAAAGTCGGTAGTCTCTATCAATTGCGGTATGTATCCGAACAGGTGTCGCATTTCGGATTGGGAGCGCATGATGCCGCAGATGTCGTCCGCGTCGTCTGGACAAACGGTGTGCCTCAGAATGTCGTTGAGCCGCAAGCGAGACAGCGTATTTTAGAAAAGCAGGTATTGAAAGGTTCCTGTCCCTTCCTATACGTCTACAACGGCGAGCAATATGAATTCGTGACCGACCTGCTCTGGCGCGCCCCGTTGGGACTTATTACGTCAATGGGATTCGTCGCACCTGACGAAACAAGGGACTTCGTGAAAATATCAGGACAGCAGATGCAACCGAAATCTGGCAAGTATTCTATTCAGATTACCGAGGAATTGTGGGAGACTGCCTATTTTGATGAGGTGAAACTCATAGCCGTTGATCATCCTGCTGGGACCGACATCTTCGTAGACGAACAGTATATCCCGCCGCCGTTTGCGGAATTCAAAGTCTACGGCGTTGCCGAAAAAAGGCACCCCAAGTCAGCAGTCAATCATCGCGGTGAAGATGTCGCTGATGCCTTAAAGGCGTTTGATTACCACTACGCCGTAGAACACGCGCCCGGTGTCTATCAAGGCGTCGTTGAACCGCACGCGATTGTCCTTGACCTCGGAGATGTTCCTAATGACGCACCCGTGACGCTTTTCTTGACGGGTTGGATTTTCCCAACCGATACGAGTATCAATGTCGCCTTATCGCAGAACCCGACAATTAATCCGAATTTTCCTTCGGTCGCCGTGAAGAATAAAACAGGTGAATGGAAAACTGTTATGGATATGATTGGGATACCTGCAGGCAAAAACAAGACAATTACGGTTGATTTAACGGGGAAATTCCTGTCGAAAGATAGGCAAGTTCGGATTGAAACGGATATGCAAATCTACTGGGATATGGCGTTTTTCACAGTTGGCGAGCAATCTGTGCCAATAGAGATGACGACTTTAAACCCCGATAGCGCGGATTTACACTACCGCGGTTTCTCTGAGATGTACCGTCCAAATCCGCATGCCCCGCATCTGTTTGATTATCAAAAGGTAACCACAGAGGCGCAGTGGCGTGATCTCGCTGGATACTATACCCGCTATGGTGATGTTAACGCGCTGTTGCAGGAAGTCGACGATATGTACGTTATCCTCAATGCCGGGGACGAAATCACGGTAGAATTTGAGGCTGCGCGCCTCCCGTCTTTAAAACCGGGGTGGGTCCGCGATTTTATCCTTTACAGCGATGGATGGGATAAAGATGGCGACATCAATACCCTCACATCACAGACGGTTGAGCCGCTGCCTTTTCACGGGATGTCCGCCTACCCGTATCCAGAATCTGAACATTACCCAGATGATGAAGCGCACCGGGAGTATCGCCGTAAATACAACACGCGACGCGTGGAACACCGACTCCCACCGTTGCGGAGGGAAATGGAAACCAAGTAGTTTTCTAAGGGGTGAATCTGGTCGCTGCTTCCGTTGTCAAAATAGTTGTCCGCAATCAAGATGGTTGCTCGCTCATTTTTGGCTATGACGGTTGGACAGGCATAAGACCGGTTTTTCTCTACTGACTGCTGACTGCTGACTGCCGACTGCTATTTTCGCTGCCAATGCGGCGTAACGGGATATACAGACAGAGGGTCGCTATTACCAAAATGCCTGCCAGAGCCACGTAAGGGTAGGTGCCTTTTTCATAGAGCCAACCGGCGAGCAGCGGTCCCAAAATACGTCCCAAGCTTAAAAAGGCATCCATGATGCCGATAGCCGTTCCTTGACCGATCTGAGTTTCCTTGGAAATCCATGATGAATTAGTTGGACGGATGAGTTGATTACCGATACCGGTGATAGTGATATAGACTGTGAGTGTCGCAAATGAGAACGCGTTCGGCAAAAGTGCCAGACCGAGGGCGTTGAGAGATAGCCCGACGAGGATAATCCGCCGTTCCCCGAATCTGTTAATGAGGCTTCCGAGTAAGACACCTTGTATTGGTACGACAACCGCGCCCATAATCATGAACATCCAACCCATCTCCCTTTGTTTGTAATCCCAACCCTTTTCGATGAAAAGTGGGAATGTCGTTTCTAAGCCGGACATGGTGAAGGCTGTGAAAAATGCGACAAGAAAAAGGGAATTGAACGGCGATTTTAGGGTCGTCCAGCGGAATATTTCACGTGGGGAGACCCACTCGTGGTGTGCTTCGCCCTCTTCATGAGTGTCAACTTTCTGGAGTGATTCAGGGAGTAGCGTGAGGACGAAGAGAAAGTTTACCAAAGAGAGACCCCCGGCGACAAAGAAGGGGGTATCGTGACTGCCCATAATGCCACCAAGTGCTGGTCCGAGGATGAAGCCGAGTCCCATCGCCGCTCCCATTAAGCCCATGCCTCTGCCGCGTTCCTCGGATGTCGTCACATCAGCCACGTAAGCCATGACACTCGGTAGCACTGCCGCTGAGGCGATGCCTGCAGCACCCCGCGCGATGATAAGCCATGCGTAATCCTGTGCCAGTCCGAACCCGATTAAGGCGGCGGCATTCCCAAGTAGCCCCAGGAGCATTGCCGGTTTTCTGCCGTATCGGTCTGATAATCTGCCCCAGAGCGGCGCAAACAGCAGTTGCATCCCCGAATAAATGGACATTAAGATGGCGATTTGGGTGGGAGTTGCACCGATATCTTGGGCGTAGTAAGCGAGATTTGGAATGATGATGCCAAACCCAAGCATCACGAGGAATTGGGTTAAAAACAGAAGAAGCAGTCTTGATTTTTTCATTTTTTTAACGATTGCTGCTGAGCTGCCCTTCCGTTGCCAGGGCAGATTCAGGATCGTTAAGAAACCTTTCGTAACCTGAAGTAGGTTTTTTAACAATTTCAGATCGTTGCGGACAACGGACGCAACGCGCAGGAGCAATAGTTTAAAAATTATTGTTTATTATAGCAGGTCTAAGGGGCAGGTGTCAAATTAAAAACAGCCGTTGGTCATCAGCAGTCGGCGGTCGGTAACCAAGAAATTTTAGATAAACTTGACCCTCTTTTACGGATAGCTGACAGCCGAAAGCCGATAGCCTTTAAGAAATTTACTATAGAAATTTTGACGTGTTTTTGGTATAATGAAATTGGTTTCGTGATTATCCAGAAACTTAACAATCGCACTTATTAATAAATATTTGGAGGAAACATGGCAACGGAATTTGTGCATCTACATAATCATAGTGAGTATAGCATGCTCGACGGTGCGTGCCGTATCGCTGATATGGTAGATTGGGCAGTCGAAAATAGTGCCCCCGCTGTTGCACTGACTGATCATGGCAACATGTTCGGTGCATGGGAATTATATAGTAAAGCAAAAAACGCAGGTGTCAATCCGATCGTCGGATGTGAGGTGTATGTGGCACCCGGCGACCGAAAGACACGCGGGAAAGAACAGGGCGGTCCCTATCATCTCACGCTGCTTGCAGAGGATGCCACCGGTTACCAGAACCTCCTCAAATTGGTATCGCTTGGATATACAGAAGGGTTTTATAGCAAACCGCGCATTGACATGGAGATCCTGCGCGAATATCGTGATGGCATTATCGCACTCACAGGATGCATCCAAGGACAGGTGCCCCAACTCCTTTCCTCAAATAGACGGGAAGAAGGCGTGCGGAATTTCAAGACATTGATGGAGATAATGGGGCAACGCAACCTTTATGTTGAAGTCCAAAATCACTATATCGACAAGGAACTTGAAGCATATCCGATAATGGTGCAGCTCGCGAAGGAGTTCAATCTTCCACTTGTTGGCACAAACGATTGCCACTACCTCCGCAAATCTGACCACACGATGCACGATGTCCTACTCTGTATTCAGACAAAGAAAACAGTGGCTGACCAAGACCGGCTGCGATTTGACAACCACTTCTACTTTAAAAACGTTGACGAAATGCGAGAGGTGTTGAAGGCGTATCCGCCAGAAGCCATCGGCAACACACTTGAAATCGCGAATCGGTGTAACCTTAAACTCGATTACGGCAAGAACCTGATGCCGGAATATGAGGTGCCCGAAGGGCACACAAATGATAGTTATCTCAAAGAACTCTGTTATCAAGGCTTGCGCGAAAAATATAACGGTGAACTCTCCGAACCGGTTCGACAAAGGTTGGATTACGAACTTGATATTATTAGTAAAACCGACTATTCGGGTTATTTTCTGATTGTCTGGGATTATGTTAAATACGCCCACAAACAGGGGTACCCACTTTCCGCACGTGGCTCCGCTGCGAGCAGCCTCGTGCTGTATGCGCTTGATGTGATTACCTTTAATCCAATGGATTACGACTGCCTCTTTGAGCGGTTTCTGAATCTTGAGCGCATCAGCCCACCCGATATTGATATTGACTTTTCCGATCGCGCCCGTGAACATGTGATTGATTACCTGAAAAAGAAGTACAGCGAAGATTCTGTCGGCAAAGTTGCCACCTTTGCGACGCTCGGCGCGAAAGCTGCGATCACGGATGTCGGGCGTGCGCTTGAGATACCACTTGGGAACGTCAAAGACTTAACGCAACGGATTCCAAGCATCCCCGGTATCACGATCGATGAGGCTTTAGAACAAGTTCCTGAATTTCGGCAACGCGCCGAACTCCCGGAAAATAAAGAGTTAATGGATCTTAGCAAAGCCGTTGAAGGTATGAAGCGGCACGTTTCGTGTCACGCCTCAGCACTTGTTATTTCAAATGGGCCCCTCACCGATTACGTCCCGTTGTTCAAAGATAGACACGACCAAGTCGCAGCACAGTTTGAAGGGAAAACCGTTGAAGATGTCGGTATCGTCAAGTTTGATTCGCTCGGCGTGCGAAGTCTTACTGAGATAGCTGATTGTCTTCAGATGATTAAGGCGACTCAGGGAAAAGAGATCAGATTAGAGGATATTCCGTTTGATGATACACGCACGTATGCGTTGCTGAGTAGGGGATTGCTTAGCGGGTTGTTCCAGTTGGAAACTTCGCCGGGTATGTTTCGGGTTGTTACACAAATGAGACCGGATACCTTTGAGGAGTTCTCCACAATTCCGGCACTCTATCGCCCGGGACCGCTTGAAAGCGGTACGATGCAAGAATTCATTGATCGGAAAAATAAGTTAAAACCGGTGCAATATATACATCCCACGCTTGAAAACGCACTCAAAAATACCTACGGGGTCTGTGTATACCAGGAGCAGGTGATGCAAATCGCCCGCGATATGGCTGGCTTTACGCTCGGAGAAGCGGACATCCTCCGCTCCGCAATGGGAAAGAAGGACCCTGAACTCCTCAAATCCCAACGCGAGAAATTCGTTGAAGGTGCTGTGAAAAACGGGATCGCGAAACAGGAAGCGGAAGACGTGTTTACGCAGTTGGAACCCTTCGCAGGCTATGCCTTCAATAAATCGCACACCGTTGCTTATTCTATGTTAGCCTACCGTATGGCGTATCTGAAAACGCACTATCCGCATGAGTTCATGGCAGCAATGATGACAGGGGAGGCGAACTATTCCGAGAAAATTACGCGTTATCGCGCCGAGTGTAAGAAACTTGCCGATTTCCTGGATGTGGAAATTAATCTTTTACCACCGGATGTCAACAGCAGCAGGAGAGAATTCACAGTCGATGGCAACGATGTCTGCTTTGGGCTTGTTGCTGTAAAAGGTGTGGGTGATGGTGCAATTGATGCAATCATCGAGGCGCGGGAACAGAGCGGTTCATTTTCATCTTTAGAGGATTTCTGTGAACGCGTGGATCTCAAACAGGTTAATAAACGTGCTGTTGAAAGCTTAATCCTGAGTGGTGCGTTTGATTCATTTGAAGGACATCGCGCACGGCACATGGTGAACTTAGAAAACATCATGAAAGCGGCACAAAGTGCGCAGGCGGAACGCGAACGTGGACAAATGAGTCTTTTCGGCGAAGCTGTAGAGGTGCCACCGATAACACCGACGCTCACCGATGCCCCGGCATACGATCCCTTGGAACGACTTAAGCAGGAAAAAGAACAGCTCGGTTTCTATGTTTCTGGACATCCACTTGAGGAATATAACGACATCATCGAGTACTACACAACCGCAAGTACGCAGACCCTCATTACCCAACAGATTGACGCTGAGGTATTCGTGGCGGGTATGATAACAGAGGTTAAAAATCTCACTACGAAGAAAGGGGATCCGATGGCGGTCATTGGGTTTGAGGATCTGGAAGGCTCGGTTGAGGTGGTCGTTTTTCCTGATACCTATAAAACTGCGGGGGATCTCGTGGAAGGACGGGTCGTTTGGATTCGCGGAAAGGTTAATCAGAACAGTAGGAATCGGAAGTCTGACGATGAAGTACATCGGGAACAACGCCAGATACAGGCTGACGACATCGTGGATATTGAATCCGTCCCTGAAAAACAGACTTCTGCACTTGAGGTGACAATTCCAGAAGTGGATCTTGAGAACACCGAGAAACTGGAGGCACTCCAGAAAATTGCCCGCGCCAACAGAGGACAGAACGATCTGATTTTACGGCTCATGACGCCCCGCTACGGCGAGGTCATCGCTCGGTGTGGTCGGAAATACAACGTTGCGTATAAGCCACAAGTTATTAAAGAGGTGGAGCAGTTGTTTGGTGAAGATTGTATCAAACCGAGCAATCGGACGATGCGCGGCGGCAAGAGCCGCGGCTCATATACAGATTTTGTTTAAAGTGGTCGGTTTTCAGAGTTTCGGGAAGGCAGTCTTTCTTGCATATTAGAAAATGTTTTTAGTAAAGCGACTAACAACTGACAACTGAAAAAAAGGAAGTTGCTATGAAGTATCGCACACTCGGTAAAACAGGACTCAGTGTATCAGAGATCGGTTATGGCGGCGGTAGAGTCCGTCCAGAACATGATGCAGCAGCACTCGTCAATATGCTCCACTACGCTATGGACTGCGGTCTCAACTATTTCGACACCGCACCTGACTATGGCGGCGGCTACAGCGAAACAATTATCGGTGAGGCGATTGCTGGACGACGGGAGTCGTGTATCGTTGCGACCAAAACGGAGGAATACGATCCAGACGGTATCGCGACGGATGTGGAGGGCAGCCTACAACGGCTCGGAACGGATTACATTGATGTTTTGCAGTTTCACGGCGGTTGGTTCTATGCCGAAGATGTTGACATAATTCTTGATAAAGGGGGATTGGAGGCGTACCTGAAACTCAAGGCGGACGGAAAAGTCCGGTTTATTGGGTTTTCGGCGGACGGTCCCTCCGGCGGCACGGAGCAGCTGATTGCCACCGGCGCGTTTGACATGATACAAACCCACTATAACCTTATGTATCAGAGTACGTGTGACGCGTTCGGCAGACGCGGCATTATCCCTGACGCGGTTGCGCAGGAGATGGGGATTGTGTTGATGCGTTCTACGACGAGTAATGCGTTTCAGAATCTCATGAAGCACTGCTTTCCGAATGAGATGGCGAATGTTGACGTGGATAGCTTCCTGCTTAACTATTCCCTCTCGAATCCCTTAGTGAATGTTGCGTTGATGAGTCTACAGCGTATTGACGATGTGGATTGGACAAACGCTGTTTCGGACAACGTCGATGCTCGGTTGGATTTGCGGGCGGTTCATGGGAGGTAGGAGAGCAATACTACGGTTTTCGCGGAGGTCTCTCATCTATTGATGCCTTCTCCTTGTCTATTACCTCTACAAGGTGATAGGCGTACCGCCCGACATCCTGAATTTCTGTTCCCCGATCTTCCAACCTAACTTTAAGTGTGTAGATATATCCCGGTTCAAAGTCGAACCCTTGTATGCTTTCATAGAAAAACTCCCACTTCTGACTCTCCGTATTGAATTCAAGATAACACTGCTGCTCGATGAACCCTTGGCAGGTTTCGGTATAGGGACCTATGATGATGGTTTCTATGTGATTGTCCCAACCGCATCCGATACTGAGCGCGATGAGGTATGAGGTAATTAGGATAAGCAGTTTTGTTGAGAACAGCATGTTTTCTTTTTTTGGACATCTATTTCTCACGTTCTGCGATAATCGCACGACTAAACTCGTTATCTTCAGCGCGAATGCGACTTGCCATACTTGTACGGAGTTCCTCAACTGGAATCGGTTCCACATCTGCAATTCCCATCCTTTCAAGGAGCTCGTTCATAATTCTCGCGCCTTCTGCTTTATCTGCCCTGGTCGTAGATGTAGGTATTGTCGTTTTGGTTTTGCAGTGTTCTGGCGCGTTCGGCACCAATTCATCAACAAGGTAAGAAAGTTGCAGAGTCACCGTTTCTAACACCTGTTCTAATCGATCCAACCGTTTGGCGAGGGTTTCTATTGTTTCAGGCATCGTCAAATTTCTCCGTTTATTATTAGGTTTCGATAACAATCGGTACTTTTCTTGCAGAAGAGTCAATCAAAAATCTTAAAGCCAATGCGATGGGCAGCTGGGAACCCTATTCGTAGGCAGTACATAACAGCATCGGGGTGCCTCTTAAGGAGACGCGTTGAGGATGCTACCTCATCAGTATCAATCTCGTAGTGTCCTGTTTCGATGTCAATCGTCAGAAATTTACCTTTGTGCTTGGATTCAACTTTTTCACGGAGCTGCTGATGATATATCGCTTCGCCGCGAGCTGCAATACTCCCGTGGGGGTAATCGGAATAGGGCATCATGATTCTCCTCTTAGATTTCTACACAAGGTGCGGTTTCCCAACCGCACCTACCTTGGTTGGAAAAGTCGATTAGGCGGACAAGAAATTCCGAATAACGTAGTCAAGAATCCCACCGTGTTTATAGTATTCTACCTCCACAGGTGAGTCGATTCTGATGAGCAGTTCGGTTGTCTGCGTCTCACCGTTTGCTCGAACGATTTTCATCGTTGCTGTCTGTCCGGGTTCGAGGGTATCCGCAAATTCTGTGATACTGATAATCTCACTGCCGTCGAGGTTGAGCGTCTCGACGTTTTCACCTGTTTTGAACTGCAAGGGCAAAACCCCCATACCGATAAGATTGCTCCGATGGATCCGTTCATAACTCTCCACAACCACGGCTTTGACACCAAGGAGTTTAGGACCCTTCGCTGCCCAATCGCGCGAGCTTCCCATGCCATAGTCCTGTCCGGCGAAGATGACCGTCGGTACCCCGTTTTCACGGTATTGAAGTGCCGCTTCATAGATGGTGGTCTGTGTACCTTCAGGGTGCTGAACGGTGTATCCACCCTCAACATCAGGAGTCATGAGATTCCGAACGCGACGGTTGGCAAATGTCCCGCGACTCATCACGCGGTCGTTGCCCCGTCTGGAGCCGTAGGTATTGAAATCGCGAGGCTCAACGCCGTGTTCTTGTAGATATTCGCCTGTGGGACTCGCTGCAGCAATCGCGCCTGCTGGAGAGATGTGGTCGGTTGTGACGGAGTCTCCGAAGATGCCGAGGACACGGGCATCTCTGATGTCAGAGATCGGTGCGGGTTCGCGGGCGAAGCCTTCAAAGAAGGGTGGGTGTTGGACGTAGGTACTCCGCTCGTTCCACGGATAAAGCACGCCCGTCGCACCAGCGAGTTCTTCCCATTCGGGTGCTTGATTACCGATCGATTCGTACATCTCCCGGAATGTCTGCCGATCGACCGCTGCGCCAATCATCTCAGCGATTTCTTGTCGGGTGGGCCAGATGTCCTTGAGATAGACGGCTTCACCGGCATCGTTATGCCCGATGGGTTCCGCCGCAAAGTCGATGTCGATCCGTCCTGCAAGTCCATAGGCGACAACAAGCGGTGGCGACATGAGGAAGTTAGCTTTTATCTCAGGGTGCACACGCGCCTCAAAATTCCGGTTCCCGCTCAAAACACTCGCAGCAACGAGGTTTCCTGCGTCAATCGCTTCTTGAACAGCATCGTCGAGGGGACCACTGTTCCCAATACAGGTCGTGCAACCGTAGCCGACGACGTTGTAGCCGAGTTCTTCGAGGTAAGGCAGCAGACCGGTATTCTGTAGGTACTCGGTTACGACCCGTGAACCCGGGGCTAAGCTGGTTTTGACGTAATCTTGAACGTGGAGCCCTTTTTCGACGGCTTTCTTAGCGAGGAGTCCTGCGCCAATCATAACGGACGGGTTGCTGGTGTTTGTGCAGCTTGTAATCGCGGAGATGACAATTGATCCGTGCGTTATGCTGTCGCTATCGGTATCCGCTGCTGCCACGCCGAACCCGTCTTCTGCGACGGGACGTGTGAGCAGTTCAGTGAAGGTCTCTTTGACATCCGACAGCGCGATCCGGTCTTGCGGACGTTTCGGTCCAGCGATGCTCGGTTCTATATCGCCGAGATTGATTTCAAGGACATCCGAGTATTCGACTTCACCGAGACGTGGGATGCCGAACATGTTTTGTGCTTTGAGATAAGACTCAACGAGATCGACGTGTGCTTCATCGCGTCCGGTGAGACGGAGATAGCGCATCGTCTCTGCATCCGGCGGGAAGAATCCGATAGTCGCACCGTATTCAGGACACATGTTGGAGAGCGTTGCGCGATCGGGTAGAGAGAGTGCTTCTACGCCTTCACCGAAGAACTCAACGAATTTATCGACGACAGCGGCGGCTCTGAGACGTTGCGTCACGGTCAACACGAGGTCTGTCGCCGTTACACCTTCTCGCAATTTGCCTGTGAGGTGGACACCGAGGACTTCAGGGGTCAGGATATAAACGGGTTGTCCTAACATCGCAGCTTCTGCTTCAATGCCGCCGACACCCCACCCGACGATCCCTAAGCCGTTAATCATTGTGGTGTGTGAATCCGTGCCGACAACGGTATCGGGGTAGGCGAGGGCATCCTCTGTCATAACCACTTTCGCGAGGTATTCCAAGTTGACCTGATGCACGATGCCGATGGAGGGCGGAATGATGTTGAACTTTTCAAACGCTTGCTGTCCCCATTTCAGGAATTCATAGCGTTCCTTGTTGCGTTCAAATTCGCGTTGGGTGTTGAACTGAAATGCGTCTGCTGAGCCATAAGCATCGACTTGGATGGAGTGGTCGATGACTAAATCGACGGGGACGAGTGGCTCTATCATGCGTGCATCGCCGCCGAGTGCTGCGACAGCAGAACGCATTGCGGCAATATCGACGACCAGCGGGACACCGGTGAAATCTTGTGCGACGACGCGTGCGGGTTTGAACGGAATCTCCTCGGCTTTTGGGGACTGTGCGTTCCAGTTCGCTAAGTTTGAGACATCCGCTTCGGTGATTTGATGTCCGTCATAATTTCGCAGTAACGACTCCAATAGGATACGGAGACTGACGGGCAACTTTGCGATTGAGCCGATACCGGCTTCTGCTAAGGCAGGAAGTGAATAGTAGGTACACTCCTGTCCTCCGCTTTCGAGTGTTCGGCGTGTATTAAACAGATTATGAACAGGGTGGGGCATCTGTTAACTCCTTTGTGTTGTAGAGACTTTCCTATTATTTTACCACAAGTCGGTGTTGGATTTCAATTTTTCGCTTAAAATAGGCAGGCGAGGTTTTGCGGCGTATACGCCTAAATGCGATCTGCATTCTAACCTTGCCAGTTTCCCTCGTGTTCCTGTCTTCTTAGAGCGATCTCAGATGATTCTGTCGCTCTTCCCAATCGGGAAGGTAAGCAGACATGAAACTCTTAAACAACTTACCGTGATTCGGGACAAGCAGATGCACCAATTCATGGACAATGACGAATTCGGTCAGCGTTTTTGGTAAATTGAGGAGCTCGGTATTGAGTGTTAATCGACCGTTCATTGAGATGGATGCCCATTTCCACTGCATCTGACGTAGGTGAATCTCTTTCACCTTTACGCCGATATGTTCTGCCCACTGCCATACAGCATTTTTCAGATCTGCTTTATCGGTATTCATACGCGTTCCAACTTCAACAATTTGTTTGTTGTATTGACAAGTTCTTTTGGGTCGACCGTGGGACTCAAGGTGCTATAGAGTGTCATCCGCAACTCCCTTTTTTGATCCCCGTCCCACTGATAATCGAGGAATTGCTCAAAAACCTGATTAACCGCTTGTGCTTGTTCTGGTGTAACGTCCGCTATGGCATTCCTGAGAACCGTATAGACTGCGAAAGTGTTTTCGTCCATGTCGAGTCGTTCGCTTTCTCTTGCAGCAAACGAGCATTCCTCTGCTAACCTCCTAAACTCAGCCAATAGGTCTTGTGTTGCAATCTGACGATTTTCATAAGCCTCTGCGGCTGCTTCTGCACGGTCCCCAATTGAAATGAGGAAGGGTTTGCCCTGCCTTCGTCAGTTACCTTCCGACGAAGTGCTTTTTGTAAGTTCAGCACCTTGACTGTCTCGGATGCATCGCTCTGGTCAATTTTTCTTAAGGTATCCGCGCCTAATTCATAGATGGCATCGGGTAACTCAAACAGTTCACTCTCTGTATGCGCCTGCAACAGTTCTCGCGTTTTAGCAGTCAGTTCCTTATCGACATAAGGACGATCAGAATAGGCATTGCGAATCAGTCCATAGAGGATTGCGAGTGCCTGATAGTCTGCTATAAAGGGGTGAAGGAAGGCATCGGGTGAAAGGATGTCGTAAAGATTTTGCAGTGCTTTGAAGAACTTGAAGAAGGTTTCGCGTCGGTCTTTGTCATTGAAATGTCCAATTGCTCGCTCTTTTGCCTTATCGTCCCAACCTTTGGTGAGGGGCAGATACACTGCTGCATCTTCGCGGATCCGCTTGGCAAAATCGTTTTTGAGGACATCAATATTGCGAATCACACTTGCTACTTCATCAGAGTCAAATGCCAGTGCCTTTTCGAGGCTCTCAAAGATACCGACGAAATCTAAGACGAAGCCTGCGGGTTTTACCAAGCCATCTTCATCTTCGTATGGTCGATTCACACGTGCAATTGCCTGTAAAAGGACGTGGTCGCGCATCGGTTTATCGAGATACATGCAGTAGAGGATAGGTGCGTCAAAACCGGTCAGTAATTTCTGGGTTACGATGAGGATTTTGGGGTGTTCGTTTTTGTTGATGAATCGCTTACGGACATCCTTTTCTTGTTCTGTTGTATGGTAATACGATTTCATCAATGCGGAATCCCGATTGCCTTCTGAATAGACGACCTCCGAATATTCGGGTGATAGATATTTGTCCAGTGCCTGCTTATACAATGCACACGCCTCACGGTCTACAGCCACTAAGAACGCCTTGAAACCCATCGGCTCTACGGTCTCGCGAAAGTGTTGGGCGACATAATTAGCAATGCTGTTTACTCGCTCAGGTGCTTTCATCAGCTCCTTGAGTTGAACGGCACGGTCAAGAATTGCGTTGAGTTCCTCCAAATCACTCATTCCTTCGGCTACTGCGAGGCTTAGGAATTCGCGTTCCAATGTCTCACGGGCAACGCGTAAATCGGAGGGAGCAAGTGCATAATTCAGCGGAACAGTTGTGCCGTCTTCAATGGACTCAACGATTGCGTATTTGTCGAGATAGCCTTGCGCGTCGTCCACGCCGAAAACTTTAAACGTGCCTTCGCCTTTAGAGAGTTTATCAATCGGGGTGCCGGTGAAACCAATATAGGTTGCGTTGGGGAGGGCAGCCATGAGGTAGTTCCCGAAATCGCCGCCGGTGGTGCGGTGTGCTTCGTCAATGAGGACTATCACACTTTCACGGGTGTTAAGGTTCGCCGGTCTTTTGTCGAACTTATGAATCATGGACACAATCAAACCGCGATAGTCGGAGGCTAAAATTGCTTCTAAGTCGTCCTTGCTCTGTGCTACCTTAAGCGTTGTGATGCCATAACCGGTGATGTTTCTAAAGAGTTGGCTCTCCAGCTCATTGCGATCGACGACCATCAGCACGGTCGGTTTTTCTGTCCTCTGTCCACTGCGTAGGAGACGGGCAGCAATGGTTATCATCGTGAGGGTTTTACCGCTCCCTTGCGTGTGCCAGACAAGTCCGCGCCGTCTGTTTGGGTGGTGAACGCGTTCGATGACCTTTTCGACTGCACGAATCTGGTGTTGACGCAACACAATTTTGGTGAGTTGGTCGTCTTTACTCTGAAAGATGATGGATTGCTGTAAGACCTTCAGGAAGCGATCGCGATTGAAGAACGTCTTGACTTTCTGCTCGTAGTTCAACCCCCCAACCCCCCTTATCAGGGGGGCTTCGTCGGTTTTCCAATTGAACAAGTTTTTGCGGTTGGTGTTCCACGTTACGCCGTAGAAGAGGTCGTGCAGTTGCGTGACCCCGAAGAGTTGTGCGGTGGTGAACATTTGCGGCGTTTCGTTGTGATAACGGCGGATTTGCTCAACACCGAGTGCCAATCCATCCTGTTTGTTGGCGTTTTTTGCCTCCACGATTGCCACGGGAATCCCATTAATCAGGAACACCACATCGGCGCGATTGCGGCGTGCTGTGCCTTGCTGCGCCCATTCATCTGTGACATGAAACAGGTTGTTGTTGGGGTTCTCGAAATCAATTAGGGTAACGTTGCGTTCACGGTTTTCATGTTGAACGAAGGTTGATTGTTCGCCGCGCAGCCATAAAAGTGCTTCTTGATTTCCTTCAAGTGTCGGGTGTAGCAAACCGAGTCGCCGGATAACGTCTGCGCAGTTGGAATCGTCTATTACGTTCTTGTTGAGTTTCAGGAGTTGTGATTTTAGAATGTCGGTGAAGTAGAGGGAGGTGGTATCACCACCACGCATCTGCAGTGCTTCTGATGGGGAAACAGACCGCCAACCGATTTCATCGGCGTATTTGAGCATCGGCTCCTGGACTGCAGAACGTTCAGACATAATTGTATCTAAGTTGCGGGAGGGTTACTGACTAAGGCTAAGTAGTCGGAATTTAATATTGGTTTTTAGTCCGAGACGTTCACCTGGAAACGGAAGCAGGTCCTCAGAGATTTCATTGGGACGGATGACTTCTGGTGAAGATTGTGTTGGAGCATCGTAGGAAACTTTTACTCGAAATAAATAGCCATTCTCAGGGTCGATGAATGCATTGCGAAGGTCTATTCCACCAGAGCGGATAAGATTAAAACGTTCATTAGAGATGCAAACACGAAGCCATGTTTTATCTTGATCGTTTTCACCAACGGTAACAAGGTAAAGATGACCTGCAGAGTCTTTACATGAAAAGAGAGCAGGATACTCCTCGTTTATATAGGTTTCGATGATTTTGTGTTTACCAAAAAATGGAATATCGCACTGAGTAGAAAGATTTAAAGAAGGTTGCGGAACATCGTCACCGTCTTCTTGTAATCCTTCAATATGGAATTCGATAGCTTCTTGGATTAATGTTTGGGTTTCTTCCAGTGTCTCACCTACGGTGAAGCAACCGGGGAGATCTGGCACATAAGCACCATAACTGCTGTCACCCTTTTCGTAGATTACAACATATTCCATTCTTTTATCCTTTCAGCGGGTAATACGCTGGTCTACGTCAGATGATAAATCACCGAAATTGGGTGTGTACAGTATAACATATTGGTGAAAAAGTTATCAAGTTTGTCAGTTTAGTGAAAATGACGATGTCTCACGCGTCCATCGCAGTATTAATCAGCGGCACAGCGGACCTTTTTCCTGTCATTAGCTCGTCAAGCATAGCGTGAAAGAGTTCGTCGAGATGTTGTGCTTCTTTTTCAAGGGCTGCTGTTTTTTTATCAATTGCCCGAAAAACATCTGCAATGGCGCGTTGTTCGGGAAGTGGGGGTAGTGGGATTTCCAAGTTAACAAGTGCTTCTTTTCTTAAACGCTGTCGCCCTGTCGAACCTTGCATTTTCCCCGCAAGTAAGGTGCGAACATCAGGCAGCAATAAGTAATAGAATAGATAAAATTTATCACTGACACCTTCCACCTCCCGAATTGGAATTACCTCGGTCGTTGCAATACCAAATGGCGTGGGTAATTCCTGAATGATACACTGTTTTCCATTTTCAAAGGATGGTGTAATTTTGGGCAGGAGAATGTCTCCAGGTTCAAAATAGGTACCGCTTTTTAGTTCATCGTTTGTTTTGAGTATGAATTTTTCAGAAGATAATTTGGCAATTGGAATCAATTCCATTGGCACAAATGGAATTTCACTGTATTCTGAATATCCTAAGTTTCTTGGTTTTTTTGTAAATGTAGCAGCAGTTTCAAACTGGACTACCTCCCAACTCTCAGGAATCTCGCCGATTTCTGTCTGCTTGCGGGGTTCACCCTTTGTGCCGTGTGAAAAGAGGTAATCCATCAACGCTGCTTTGCGTTCGCGTTCTAATTCAATCTCGCGTTGTCGGGTAAATTTTGCCTCTTGGATTGTCTGTAAGACGTTGGTGATGGCGTGTTGTTCGGGGAGTGGAGGTAGGGGGATTCTAAAATCATTTATCGTGGTTTTGTTTATTGATTTGAAGGTTGAACCTGAGCTTTTAGCTTGAAGTTCTTTCTTATGGTGTGAAAGGAGGTAAAATAGGAATCGATTATTACCATATTTCAGACTGATTGAAGTGAGTCCGCGTCCAATGATATATTTCCTATCTGCTATATTGACATCACCAACCGGTGCTCTCACTGACATAAGTACACTTCCTTCGGGAGAAATCCGAAGTTGTTCTGTACAATATTTTGTTGGCATCGGGAATAATTCTGTGAATTCTGCTTTTCCTTGCAGAAAAGGCATTCCTATGCCTTCATCATTATAGGTTGCTGAAGGCGGGGACTGCCCCATGATAATGTTACAGACATCCCCTAATCTTGCTATTTTCCAGTGTTCTGGCAACTCCATCCCATACATTACGAATCTCCTGATGCTTTTCGGATCTCATAGTATGTTTTGACTTCCTGAAAAGTTTTGTACGCACCATCATAATTTTCAGATACTAAAAGCCTGTTTCCCCATATTACCCAAATTAATTCACCACCTATTTCTGCTAAAAAACGTTCCAATAAATCTCTACGTAGATATGTGAAATTCTGTGAATTTGACCATATATCACCATATTCAAATGATATTGAAGCACGTCTATTGGTATCTTTTTCAAAAAGGTCAAAGCTCTGGGGTTTTTTATATAAGTTTAAACAGTCTGAAATCTCCTTATTAGGTAGAGCAATTGACCGACGTGGATTTGCTGCACTACGAGATTCCTCACAACAGTTATATCTTACCGGAACTAGTACTTCAAAATCTTTATGTTCAAATTTTTCTTCATCAACTGTTTTTATTCTGATTTCAAGGTTTCTTTCACGTAGTAATTCATTTAGTCTTTGCTCATCATTTTTTTCAATCAGCTTCCTTGTAGTGTCCCAAAGTTCAAAATCGTCAATCAAGGGTATAGGTTCACCACCACGTAGTAACTCAAACTGTTTCTTGGGAATCGTATATTTTCTAACTAAAAACGAAAATTCTTGCCAGTTGTTCGCTGGATACGTATCACACCAAGGTATTTCACCAGCATAAGTTCTATAGTCTTCTGGTATAAATGGTACGGTGTGTCCATCAATATTCTCCTGTTTTTTCAAGATCTCAACGATTTCATCCATATTTTCAGGTTTTACTATTAGTCCTTGCATCCAAGCAGACATTTTTCGTTTGTCCTGTTTATCTTCTTGACCTAAGTGTCCATGCAAAAGCACCCAAGAACCTTGTTCATCCGAAAGTTGGTCAACATTCAAATATGGTGTTAAATCTGGGGTTGGTGTCTTTAATACCCACTGTTCTGTAGATGCTTCACGATCACCTAAAAAATCTTCTCTGACTAAATTATACTCTCGGTGTTCATCAGGAAAACTTGGATCAATATCAACTTCTATACATCGACTATTATCATTATAATCAGGAAGAGTCCCTTGATCTTGTCTAAATCCTGCAAGTTCAAAATAAGCTATCCAAGAATATTTTTTACCGTATCTGTCCGTTTTTCGACCATCTCCAGATCGACTATATTTTCTATAATTTTCTCGTAAAAGCAGACCATCAATTTCTCCAAAACTCTCCAATGAAAATCCTAAATCGTATATCCGCCAATAAACATTTGCTCTAATTCGTTTGTATGCATCCGGATTTTCATTATCATATTTTATCAAACTCTTAAGTGTGTACTTCTCAAAATCCATCTGTAATGGGGCAGGACCTTTTTCGTATTCACCCTCATTCTTATTTTCGCTTTCTCCCCACTCGCGAATTCCACCATCTGTAAACGGTGGAGTGATACGTTCAAACTCATCTGCTGTTAGTAACTCAGGGTGATGTATCAAAGCGATGTCGATTGTTCGTTTCGCATAATCGCGTGCCAAGATGTGTGTTGTTGAATGTGGTGCATTAGGTTTGAACATGTTTTCGTACAATTGTCTTGCATATAAAGGTAATGCCTCTTTTACAAAACTGGTATCCTCACGATCATTTTGCCTTGCCATAGCAATACCATAAATTGCGGCTAACATCCGTTCAGATACATACGGATCGTTAATTGTGAAAGACTTTAGGACTAACTCGAAGAATTCGTGAGAAAAACGTCGTCCATACCAATAAAGTGCGCGTGTTGCTTGATCGCGCAGAGGACGCACGGTTGATGTAAGTATCCACATTATGTACTCTGCTGAAAGATGTAGACGTTCTTTGCCAATATCAGACAATTCCTGATCGCTTTGGCAGGTTTCCTCAAAACGATTCAGTCTCTTTTCAAAACTTTCACGGTACAGCCTTATATACTCGGACCAACTTAAGTCTCGTTCTGGCATAGACAGGGCTATGAGCTGATCCGACCAGAATGGAGCGTTGAATGGATGATTGGAATGTCCAATCGTAGTTTCTGCTAATTCAAGAAGCGGTTTTCGGCACTGAGGGAACTCAAAGAGACGGGCGATTAGACTGATACAATCTCCGTTTATATATTTCGGGGAAATCTCAAACAATGTGTAGATTGATAAGTTGAATGCTTTTTCATTATTCAAAAGTTGGTGCAGAAATTTACCAGTCTTGGTAGGAAGAAGTGCCGCCAGACACTTACCAATGTCTTCGTGCATCGGATGTAAGGTTTGGTAGTCTTCACTGAATAATGCTGCTATTATCTCCTCACTATTTAAAAATCCTTGTGCATCGTCAGCAGCTTGTTCAAGCAAATATTTGGCGATCAAGTAACCCCCGAGCAGGTCATAGGTAAAGTAGACTGATTCACCAAATTGACCCCAATCTCGGTAAACGAGCAAATCTTCGTTGAGTATGGCCTGGGATTTTGATGAGTCCCAATCCAATTCATCAAGAGGTTTACTGTCAACGATGTCTCCTAATTTCTCAAAAGGAATATGGCGACAGCGATTTGTCCATAAGTACTCAGCGATCTTGTTCAATTCGGTTTGTACTATAGAGGCACTTTCATGACGGTTTAGACTATTGCATATTGCTTTATTACATACTACTAAATACTCATCAAATATTTCAAATAATGCTTGTTCACCTATATAATCAGATTCTTCGGAGTTAATACTTCGTTTTTTCGTTTCAAAATATATCTTAAGATAGATAGGATGTTTAAACTGTATCAACGGTGCCAATGTAAGATTATGTACTGCCACCGGAAATTTAGACCACTCTCTAATATAAGATTGTGCTACAATGATAATCTATATTTCAAAGGAGCATTCCGATGGCGAAACGCAGAAAGTTCACACCTAAGTTTAAAGCAGAAGTTGTGCTTGAGGCCC
>JAJEIE010000002.1 GCA_022827625.1 Candidatus Poribacteria bacterium
AGCTCCTCTATAAGAAATAGATACTTTCGACGACCAAACTCAGAAGATCTTTTAAACATAACACAGGGAACAACCCTACACAAGAAAAACTCAACGAACCTTATCTCACCCGCTATACTTATGGGTAACAGTAAGCACCTTTGCAGGGGGATAAAATCAAACTGGCACTGGAACACTTCATGAAAACGATACTCGTCCTCTCAATACTCTTTTCTCTCATCGCTTTGCCAGCACTGGGTGAATTGACAGATGCGGATCTTGATAAAATTCGCTTGATTGTACAAGAGGAAATCAAAAAAGAAACCACGACAATCAACACAAAAATCGACGGTTTAGACACACGGCTGCGAAACGTCGAAACGAATATTGCAGAGTTGCGTGGACGCAGCATCGCTTTTTCAGCAATAAAAGACTGGGCGGTAGCTCTCTGTGCGCTCGGTGCTTTGATTGTCTCAATAATTGCTTTACGGAAAAAGCAACCCACGCTCTCACCGACAGCACAGGACACACAAAAAGCAGTGTCTCAATAGTCGAGGTCTACATAATGAAAGGCACCAGACCCCTTGACAACTAGGTGAACGCGAGAACACACTTATAACAGAGAGCACAGCTCGCCGAAACAGCGACATGATTATTGCCGAAATCAATGCAGAAGTGTCATTTGATGAAAAAGATTGCTTCCCACTTAATCCAATCCTTATGGACTTGCCTTCATATTCCCCCATGTAGTCGCTAATTTACCTGCAGGGTAAACCGCCAGCGCGGATTTGAGACCTTTTGTCACGAGGATTTCAATATCATCTGCAGTCAGCGCAATACTGAAAAACGCGATCTCGTCAAACTGACCAGAAAAATATTGTCCCCACTGATCCAAAAAATTCGCACCAATCCCTATCTCAGTAAAAGTATAAGAATCGGCAACTGTGTCTTCCTCTTTGCCATTGTAGTAGCCTGTCACATTTCCCTCGCCATCGAATACAAACGCATAGTGTCCCCATTTATTGTCGTCAAATTCCGGAATGACGGGTTTCCATGCGCTACTCCAGACCTCAACCGCCCCACTTTGGAACCGAGTTGTGAAAGCCGGATTCGTCGGTCCACTGATATTCGATATCAACCGATCATCATCGGCGGCATCACTCGGATTTGCCCACAAAACCAACGTAACCGCGCCAGACAAGTCCAAATTTCCAACCACGACGTGTCCCTTACTCTCATTTCCATCAAACTCCAGTGCGGATCCAAATTTACCGTTCTTTGTCCATTTCGGACCGTTCACAAGTTCCCCGTCCTTACCATTTTCAGAAGAATCCACCGCTGTATCACCGTTGCCCTCATCAAAGAGCCACATCCCTGCAACGGTTTTCAAATCAAATTCGGCATTGCCAATGCTGGTAAACATCAGACTCAGGGCAATTAAACCGATACACATAAGCATCAAATTCGCCATTACGATCTTCATCTGCCATAACCTCCATGACATTATGCAAGAGAGTTGTGAATCGAGAATTCGCGACGGCACACCGATAACTATTCTAACATAGGGATTACAAATAGGGTAAATTTTTTGGTAATTTGGGAAAAATAGTAGGAAATAGAAGCGTATTCTTACCGACCGATTTAAGGCTCTCCAATCCATTCAATCGGTTCATTCCCTAAGTAGGGCAGGAGCATGCTTCGCAGGCGGCGATGCGCGTGGTATAAGTGCGTTTTAATAGTGCCTTCCGACTTGTTCAGGCGGCGCGCGATCTCCTTAATCGGGAGTTCCCTTCGATAACGCATCCTAAAAACGCGACGCTGACCGGGTGAGAGTCGGCGAATCGCCTGACGCATCACACGTCCAAGTTCTTCACTTTCCAGAGCCTCAGCAGGGCAAGGACGGGTCTCTGCCATAGGCAGCTCACTGTCGGCATCAACAGGTAACGCTTCAAACATAAGCACTCTTTGCCTATTCCGTTTTCGCAGGAAATCAATACTACAATTGATAGCAATCTGGTAAAGCCAACTGTAAAACGTCGAATCCCTTCTAAAGCGTGGCAACCCCTGAAACGCCTTCAGAAATACATCTTGACAGAGATCCCGCGCCGTTTCCCGATCGTGAACACGCAGATAAATCAGATTGTATATTTTTCCTTGATATTTCAGAACCAGCGGATTAAACGCTTCCGTCTCTCCATTCCGAACCCGCTCAACAAACTCACGGTCATCGATGTCCTCCAATTGCGTTGGTGTGAACAGCAAAGTCGCCGGGTATTTTGTGTCTGCCATGATGCTTCTCCAAAGATAACAACCTATTATTGAAAAATAAAAAGAGGGTTTTCCCATTTGCTATTAAAGACGCGACTTAGGGAAGAAAAGGTTGCAGAATTTTAGAAAAGTAAAAAAATTGCCTGGAATTGTGGAGAGATTTTTAAGAACGGTGCGTAGGTTAAGCGGATTCGTCTTCCGCTTCCTCCGCCACTTCATTTTCTTGCATAATTTCTTCCAACTTCATCCCAATGCGGAAGGCAGCGATACAGATCCCCACCGAAACAGCGAACAACCACCGATAGCCGATATGCGGTGCCAAAAGTCCACCAATCAATGGCGCAAAACTCACAGGCATGAGCAGCGTGTTCATGAAACCGATGTAACTCGGACGGTTTCGCGGCGGCGCGATATTCAGCATGTACGCCATAAAACCGACCATCATGCCGTTTGATAAAATACCGCCGACTATGAAAATGAGAAAGAAAGCAGGCATCTGTAATGAAGCAGGCAATATACTCGAAGAGAAAGCGAGTGCAGGCGGAATGCCCATTAACCCCGCTGTGATAATCAATACTGAGCGAACGCCATACCTTTCACCAACGTATCCCCAGATTGTGTTTGAAATCACACCGCTCAAGGCAGAACACACAATGAAAAAGCCTATCGTTGCTTCTGAAAACTGGAGTTCGTTCAGGGCATACGGAATATAGAAGGGGGCTGCCATCCCAGAAAAATGTGCAAAGACGCGGAAAAAGATGAATCGTCGGTAATTATGGTCTGTCCGCAGGAAGTACAGTCCCTTTTTCAAGTGTTGAGAGATCGGTTGCCGTGAGGGTTGGACAGGATGAATAGGTTCGCGCACTCCCAAGAAACTGATGAAAGAGAAGAACGCCGCCATCACCGAACAGATAAAGAGAAGAGAATAGTTATACGGAAATCCGAGATCGGTCTCCAGATTACAGACAGTACCGATAAAATACATCGTGAACGTTTTAAACGCTCGCGTAATATTTCCGAGTATGCCCGTAAATTCGGATTCGTCTCCGAGCACCGCACGCACCAAGAACCCGACCCAAATCGCGAAAAAACCGCCGTACAATTGGCGTAGACTAAAGAAACGGGCACGCTGCTGGGGTGCTATCGCTTTAGAGACGATGTCCATGTAAGGAAGCGTTGAAACCCCCATAGCAGAAGAGGATACGAAATAGAAAAAAAGAAAACAACCGGCGAGCAACATCGGATTTTGCTCACCAATCGCAACCGTACAGAAGAAGATGGCAAGCCACGCTAAAACGCGAACGCTCATGCCGAGTATGTAGAACGGCATTTTGCGCGGGCGATGTTCCAGTAGGTTCGATATCAGGAGCTGGGGCCACATCCAACCCACTGTCATCATCGAACCGGTTAATCCTACGAGAACATCCGAACCACTTAACTTATAGATAAAAGCAGGTAGCACCGTCGATGAATCCGCAAACGCCAAATTAATACGCATGAAGGTGCCTTGCAGCAGCGCAAATCGAAAGTTTCGCCGTTGGTCACCTGCTTTTTTAAGCATTCTATTTTCTGTTCCTATCCAAATTTTGCCCACACGGACAAAATTTGTCTTTGCTTTATATTTTTTTTATTATAATCGCAGCAATCAGAAATGCCGCATTTTATCTTTTGACATAATTTTCGCAATTAGGTTGAATTGAAATTTCTACTGCCCGCCAACACAAGCACAAAAATTTTCTTTACACTTCCCGATAGTTGTGCTAAATTCCATAGAAACTCTGGATTAGCAGTCGGTCTTCGGCTGTCGGCTGTCAGTAACCCTCGTCAACGATTTGTGGACTCGCAAGAACGATACCCCTTCAACGACAGTAACTGAAGACTGACTGCTGACCGCTGATAGCCATAAAAAAAGGAAACAGATATGGAACCTCTTCGGATTGGATTTCTCGGTGCCGGCGGTTTCGCAAGGCATACCATTTATCCCGCACTTCATCTCGCCCCTGTCGCACTGCAAGCCGTTTGCGATGCAGACGAAAACCGTGCAAAAGACGCTGCCAGTAAATTCGGAACCGGTAGATATTACACTGACCGGCACGAAATGTTTGAAAAAGAAGACCTCGAAGCCGTTATCATTTGCATGGGCCCCGACCCTCGACAACCGCTTGTGCTTGAAACCCTCGCTGCAGGGTATCACGTCTTCGTCCCGAAACCCCCGGCACCCTCTCTCGCAGAAACCATCGCTTTGGCGGAAACCGCAGAAAAACACGGTAAAACGCTAATGGTGAACTTTCAGCGCAGGTTCAGCCTCGGTGTCCGAGAGGCAAAAGAGATTATGCAGACCGAATCCTTCGGGCAACTCACGCAACTCTTCTGCTCGTTCTGTAGTGGGAAATACCCGACGGTCAAAAGTTATCTGCTCGATTTCGCCATCCATCATTTTGATTTGGCGCGGCACATCGCCGGGGCAGACGTGAAGGAACTCAGCGTTTTTCACAATGAAGTCGATGGGCAAGGCGCGTTTGCGGTTGCAGTAGAATACGCAAACGGTGCGGTGGGCAGCTTACAACTGACGAGCCAACGCCTCTGGCAGCGCAACTACGACTACATCGAAATCACCGGACAACACGAATACATCGTTTTAGATGGGCTGTGGGGTGCGCAGCACTTCACGGAATCCGGCAACACCTTCACCTCAAACTTTTCTGATCAGCGTAACGGCGAACTGACAGGCGACGGTATCAGCCTCACTGAGTTCGTCAACGCAATCCGCGAAGACCGAGAGCCAATCTCAAGTATCCATGACTGCGTTGGCACCATGAAGTTTTACGATGCGGTGCTTCAACGGAAAAAAGGTGTGATTTTGCTTTAATCGTTGTCAGTTGTCAGTTATCAGTTGTCAGTTAATACTTTGTGGCAATTATAGGTCCTTGTCCGGCCACAAGACACTCTTAACCGACGACTCATAACTGATAACTATAAACTCTCTAAAACCTCAAGACACGTCTCTCCGTTGATGAGTCGATGATAATAGACCTCAACGCGCGCTGTAAAATCTCGGTTCTCGTTCAAACCGCTTGGCGATGCAGATCCGGCAGGTGACCAAAGCGTCGCATTCGAGAAAATAGCAGAAATGCGTTCCGATACATCCGCCTGACTCGCCCTAAACGCTCCAGTCAAAATATCTTGTATTGTTCGGTCAGGGTCACGGATTTCGTATGCCGCCCCGGTATCCGTAATACCCCGATAGTCATCAGCACCCGATACTGTATGTGGCGTCAGAAATCGGAGGACCGTTGCGAAGGAATACGCGAAGTCGGATTTGAAAAGTTCCGTGCTGGCACTGTAGTTCGGCGAGCGGACGATATCTGCGGCGCGCTCCCGTAACTTCACCGTCTCAATGATGTTAATACGGGCATTGTCATCTTTGACGCTTCGGATACGGTCAACAAATTCCAAGGTGTATGCTCTCGCACTTTTCCCAGCTATCGGAATATCCGCCTCCACAATCTCGGCATATCCCTCCATGAGGCGTTCGAGATGTGGTGCAAAGACCGGATGCGTTGCCGCTTCGTTAACGTATTCAATCCCAGAAAGCGTCCCTTTATGCGTAATCCCCGGCACATGCACAGCATTCACCAAAAGCAACTTCCAGTCGTGATAGGGTTCAATGCTCTCCCGACTCACAACAACGCCCTGATCCTGAAGTTCGCTGAACGGCACGCGTAACATACCTTTCAAGTCTTCCAAGATAAGCGGTATCGCGGGCGACTTCTCGGCGTAGGTTATCAGTTCATCGGGTGTTTCAATCTGGGCGCGTGCAGCCGCTTTAATCTCGTCAGGGACAGCATAAACCTGTGGCACAAGTCGATCCCCCATTTCGTTGAGGAAACCGACGTTTGTCTCCAACCATGTCGTATAATCATCGCTACGCTTCGGATACTCGTTGCAGAGGATATCCTGAATAATGTCACCATTATTTCGGAGGTTATCGGTATTGATAACGCAAAGCGTCGAATCGGCACCGTGGTGAGAAAAATAGCGATAGAGGGTCTCGTCGAGCACATCCATCGCCAGTTCGCCCTTGGCGATCCCCGCCTCAGTTACACCGATAAGCACAAGGTCGAGTGGATTCTCAGTCTGCGAATAGAACCAGTCACAACCGGTTTTCGTTGAGAGCGTCGTTGCAGCAACAACGCTCTCAACCCGTTGGATATTATGGACACCACTTGAGTCAAATGTGACAACGTGATATACGCCATCCTGTCGATTAAAGGCATCGGCTTTTTCCGTACCACGCGGCTGCCCAACAAAGATACCACCGTTGTAGAGATTCCGCTGGTTGAGGATATGAACAAATTCATGAGTCAAGGCGCGTTGTAGACCACCCGCACCGATGGCAAGGATTTTGACTGAAAGCATCTATTTTTCTCCTTTTTTATTTATTTTTCACTTTTATTGTGTGGTAGTTGTACAAGATTCCCCTGCCACAAACTGCTCTTTACTGACCGCTGACCGCTGACTGCTGACCGCTATCCTTTCCCAAAATATCGGCATAGAGGGTTAGGTAAGCGTCGGCGATGTGTTTCCAATCGTAAGGCTTAACGCGTGCAACACTGGCTTCACCCATTTCAACACGCCTTTTTCCGGCGTTAATGAGTTTGACAAGGCTCCGTGCCAGTCCGTCGGCATCTCCTGGATCAAAAAGCGCACCGTTAACGTCCTCGGCTACAAGTTCTTCGATGCCTTGGACGCGACTCGCAACAATCGGAAGCCCCGTCCCCATCGCCTCTAAAACGACAAGCGGCATGCCTTCTGCGAGCGACGGCAAGATGAAGATGTCGGCATCGCGGTATTTCCCCGGCAACTCCGCATACGGCACGGAGCCTGCAAAACGGATATGCTCGGTTACGTCAAGGTCTGCTGCCAATTTCAGGAGTTCCTTCTGATACGGTCCATCGCCGACAATTTCAATTTCAAAGTCGTGTGCTGCGTTCTCAACGATTTTCGGAAGGGCGCGGATTAGAAATTGGAAACCCTTGCGTGGAATGAGCCGCCCGATTGTGAGAATTCGGACCCTCTCTGGACACGGATTGCGTAGTGTCGGTTCAAATCGGCTTAAGTCTAAACCGTCAGGAATCACATCTATTTTCACATCAGGAGCCGTCTCTTGCGCGAGTTCCCGTAAACCATCGCTACAGGCAACAACCACCGAAGCATTATTCCAAATTGAGCGGATAACCGGCTTCAGCAACAGATATAACCACCGATAATACGGCGGATCTGGATTACGACGCGGTACATCGCGACCGCCCAAAAATACGACATACGGCACATCGCGGCGTTTTCGCAAAAGATACGCACCTCCACCGGCAGGGATACCAAAAAACACTTGGACAATATCGGGTTTAAACTGCTTCGCGAACCGCAGCCCGTAGAGGCTTGAACTGACAGCATACGTCAACATTTCATGGACGGCACATACATCCGGGTTCTTCCGAAGCGCACGCACCCGATGCACATGAAAACCTTCTACTATCTCGTCGGTCGGACAATCACGGAATTGCGAAGTAATCAGATGCACATCGTGTCCGGCTGCAGCGAAGTGTTTCCCTAAAAAGTAACTCACCCAACCGCCGCCGCCACCGATCGGCGGAAACTCGTGATTGAACATCAATATTCTTTTAACGATTGCTTCTGGGCTGCTGCGTCCGTTGTCCTTGCAGATTTCCAATTGTTAACAAACCTTTCATAATCTAAAAGAGATTTTCTCATCAATTTTATGAACAGAACGCCGTCCATAAGCACACACTTAAAAAAAAGATCCATTTTGTGCGAACGTCGTCACAAATTCAATAATCGCATCGGCGATATTGACTCCTGTAACAGACTCCAGTTCCTCAAACCCCGGGGACGGGTTAACCTCCAGTACAACGGGTCCATCGTTTGCCTGGAGCAGATCGACCCCCGCTATCTCCAACCCAAGTGCCGCTGCCGCCTTAATAGCAACATCAATATATTCATCTGGCAACGAAACCGCCTCGCCGGATGCACCCCTATGGACATTCGCCCGGAATTCGCCAGCAGGCGCACGCCGCTGCATCGCCGCAACCGCTTCACCACCCACAACGAGCACACGGATGTCAACACCACCTGCTTCCGCAATAAAAGGCTGAATGACGTAATCTTCATGCAGATCACACAGCACATCCACGGCTGAAGTGAGGGACGTTGGCGTATCCAATAACATAATGCCTCTCCCGTGGGTGCCGTGAAACGGTTTTAAGATAAACGGATAATTTCCCATTTCGGCTACGGCGTTCTCTAAAAATGCGGCGGAACCGACGGTGAGGCTCGGTGGGACGGGTAACCCATGCTGTGCAAGAATACGGAGGGAGTGGAATTTGTGGCGTGCCGCCGCGATCGACTTTGCTCGGTTCACAACAGGTGTACCAATCCATTCAAAATGTGCCACCACCTCTTCACCGTACCGTGCTGTTGTACGACTCAGGCGCGGCACGAGGACATCAAAATCCTCTACGGGTTTGCCGTGATAGGTGATGCGACTTTTATCACCACCGATATGGAGATAGAAACCGAAGGGATCTAAAATCTCGGCGGTGTGTCCCGCATTGAAAGCGGCTTCACTGAGGCGACGCGTAGCGTGGTTTTGAGGTCCCCGAGAGAGGATACCAATTTTCATATAAACGCCTTAGAACTTTTAACTTTCATCTATCCCATACGTTTCGCACAAAAAGTCCTCAAGCTCCTCAAAGGTATCAAAAATCCGCTCACACAAGTTCTCAAAAAAGATACTCCGCGTCTCACTGTAGACCGCATACACCGGCTTATTATAACGAGAAGCGTAGTTCATTTCACTCAGGACCCCGGGTGACAATTTGTCTGTTGGGTAGAGTACAACCACAAAATCGCTCTGGTGGATAAATTGGTAATCTCGAGAGATTGTTCGCGTTTTAATCTGTTCAATCACGTCATCATCCATCTCACTCATAGTTGGCGGCAGGTTCAGGGGGTCAGCACCATCAGCTTTCGTGCGGGTAACGAGTGCCATATCTTTAATAGAGAGCGGATCAAAGACAATAAACGAACGGCTTAACCGCTCTCCCATCTTGCGAATTTTATCAATTTCCTCTGGGGTGTCTCTTAAGAGCGTAATTGGATAACTAAGATAAAACACCGGTTTCCTCGGCGAAAAGAGGAGTTCACAGAAATTTCCGAGGTCGTGTTGTTTTGCGACGGCGTAATAGGGTTTCTCGATAAGTTGCGCCAGTTGCCGCGTCAGGAACTCTTCCTCATCTAACCAGACATTGAGGGTCGCTTTCCCTGTGCCTGACCATTGCATAGACTGTTCCATCCGTTCCGATATATCGGTGATATTATCAACAACGTTGATGAGCATGTCGGGCTGGATAATTTCAATATCTTTGAAAGAGAACCCCTCAAGAAGACTACCACGCCACCGAAAACAGGCATGGAGTCCGATAACGGCGTGTTGATAATCTGCGGCGAGTTGCGCGATTTCATAGAAAGCCGTCCGCCGTGCCAAGGACAGAACTGCTGGATCCGAATCAAGGACCTTTTCCGTAAAATCGACTTGAGATTCTGCCCCGATTTGGCGCATAAAGTCACCGACATTGAAGAAACCGATATTCAGCCCTTTTTGCGCACAGAATGTCGCAAAATCCGCCATTAACTCCTTGCGTCCCGAACAACTGATGCCTGTACAGATAATTTTCATGATTTTGAAAGTCCCTCTCAACCCACCTAATAAACCCTACTACGGTGCCCAACCTCATGAACAGTTTAACGCGATTCCGAGTTTCTTAGCAACCTCCTCAAACGGAATTAATTCCGCAGTTCCACTTTCAACTTCAGCAACACTTTGGTCCAGCCTTTCGGCAACTTCTGGACGCAATTCCAAACCTTCGTCTGGATCATAGTGGTAGTCTTCCAGGACGAGTTCTAAGAGCTCATAAGCGACGAAAAACTCACGAAATGCCACCAACAACTCTTCGTGCGGTGCCTTCTCTGTCAAGAGCCTATTGACCCGGGGCTGTAGAATAAAGAGTTCTTGATTAGCCAATCCGTGAAGCAGGGCTCGGTACTCATCTTGCCCCAATTCAGCGATTTTCTTTTTTGGCATCGGATCGCTTTTTAGATAACTTCCCATTCGACGGACCATCCGTTCCTCCAGCGTCGTCTTACGGTTAGCAAAAATATATTCGCGATGCCGCTTCAACCTCTTGGCAACTACGGTATCTACATCCAACCCGGCAAGCGGATCCTCCTCGTATTCTTCCAGCCACAAGGCAAGATTTTCATATCCACAGAAAAATTCGCGGAATTCTGCCTCTAACCGCTCCCTGTTTTTTGATGAGCCTTGTTCACTGAGCAATACAAGAAGCCGTTCGCGGGAAGCAAAGATGGTCTCAGAAACAAGTGTTTGTAGTAGTCCACGTAATTCGGTGCAGGACATATCCGTTATTTTTTTCAATTCATGCCCCCTTTGCTAATGATTTCAGTTGCGCGAGTGCTTCCTGTTCCTCCGTCTGCCATGGACGATGCGCCGGTGTATCCAACTTTCGTGGCGGCCCACTCAGAACGAGGATATACGCACGCCGCACTTCCGATGTCGTGTTCGGTGCGGAATAGTGCAAAGTTCGACAATGATGGAAGGTCGCACCCCCCGCAGGTATCGGACACGCCACCGCCTCCGATGTGTCAACATCGTCCGTTACCAATCCATGCACAAGTGGATCGTTGTCGATATGACGATGCCAGCGCACCTCACCCTTGTGCGATTTCGGAATGAATTGGAGACATCCACTCTCAACTGTCGCCTTATCAAGTGGCAGCCAAACGCTCAAACTATGCGGCAGGACATCAGGATTCCAATACGCCTCATCTTGATGCCACGGGGTTGCATTCCCATAATGCGCAGGCTTCAAAATCATGTGCCCGCCACCGTTGACCTTTTCGGCTCCTACACCGAGTAACTTCGCAGCAAGCCGATGTGCGTTTCGGAAATAAATCGTCTCTCGGAGTTCAGGAAATTGCGCCTCTGGACCCAGTACCTGCGGCAACGTTTCCCGTCCACCGTGTGCACGCGGACCCGCCAGATCAAAGTAGCGTCCCTCTGCTTCTCCAGTCCGCTCCGTGAAGAGTTCGTCGTAAATCCCTTTGAGCCATTCGACCTCTTCATCTGTCGTGATGCGCGGAATGCTCAGGTATCCGTTTTCTCGGAAGAAGGCAACCTGTTCGTCAGTTAGATTAACCTGACTTTTGTCAAGCAAGTTTCGGCTTGCAAGCTGCGCCGAAAGTTCATTCTTAGAATCCATAAACCCTCACCGAATCAAAATATCGTAAGGCAAAATCGTAACGACTTGTATCCCATCTTCAAAACCAAACAGACTTAACCACGTAAGAACAGGCTCCCACCGAGTCCTTAACATCGCTAGCGCCGGATCACTCACTACCAATTGTATCGGCACCTGAATCGATCCCTCCATATCCTCAATCATTCGTTCCATGAGTTGCTCAAAAAACGGTTTCTGCTTCGGTAACACAATAAGGTTAACCGCGTCATCAGCAGAAAAACCCGCCTGCTCTTTAGCAATAGACAGCGCAGTGTCCAGTCCACCGAGTTCATCAACAAGCCCGAGTGCTTTTGCCTGTTGACCCGTCCAGACGCGTCCCTGTGCAATCTCATCAATCTCAGCAAAGGATTTGTTTCGTCCCGTCGCTGCCTTACCGACGAAATCCTCATAGATCGTTTCCATCATCTTTTCAACGCGTTCGCGCTCAGTAGGCGTAAAACCTCCATAATCTGAATAGAGGGTGGAATTCTGACCGTATGTGATGATCTCCTTCGTTAGACCGACTTTGTTATAGAGACCTTTCATGTTCAGTTTACCGCCAAACACACCAATCGAACCTGTCAACGTACTTGGATGCGCAACGATCGTCCCGGCTGCCATCGCGATATAGTAGCCACCCGAGGCAGCGACATCGCCCATCGAAACAACGACCGGTTTTTCGCGTTGCGTTAGCATCACCTCACGCCAAATTAGGTCGGAAGCGAGCGCAGAGCCACCGGGACTGTCTATGCGCAGCACAACCGCCTGAACAGAATCGTCGGTACGTGCTTTTTCAAACGCCTCCTTTAATTCATTCGGCGTAATTATCGGCATTGAAGCGAAAAGCGATTCAACACTCGGCAAAATAGGACCGTTGGCATAGATCAGCGCAATCTGATTCTCGGAAGTAGGTTGTGAACGCTGCGGTGGATTGAGCATACTGAACAGTTGCATAAGTCCAGCGAAACTATTCATATCCGGTACTTTTCGTTTCCGTTCACTACCGGGTTCCACGACTTGAACATCCTCGTTTTCAGATGCTGCTTTCAGTGCTGTTAGGAGCTCGTCGTAATACTGAAGCGCGTCAACCAACTTCTCTTGCAATGCCTCTTCCGCCGTAAACGGACCGCGGTCCATCAAATCCGACGCGCTTTCTGCTGTGATACCCTCTCGACTCTCAGCGATATGGTTCAGCAATTGCGCATACAAATCGTCAAGTAGCGTTGCCATCGACGCACGGAACGCATCCGACATCCCATCGCGCATGTAGGGTTCGACACCGGATTTGTATTTCCCCATCGCCAGCATATCGGCTTGGATATCCAACTTATCCAATAAACCCTTATAGAACATAATCTCGGCGCGCAAGCCGGTTAAATTCAGACTGCCAACAGGCATTAAAACGACGCGATCCATCGTAGCCGCGAGGAGATACTCGGCATTTCCGCCGCCTTCGAGATATCCGATCGTCTCTTTTCCTGCTGCTCGGAATTCGTGAAGTTTGCTGCGGATCTCTTGGAGGGTCGCCCACCCTATACTCACATCGTCTATTTTGAAGACAACCCCAGCAATTTCATCATCTGTTTTAAGGGCATCCAACTTTTTAAAGAGTCCCCGTAGCGTCTTCGTTGAGGACGTGCCAAAGGTGCTAACAACTTTCGTATCAGCATAAGCACCCCTCAGTGTGAATTCAGCATAGTTTTTTTTAGGCAGAGGCGTTTCTTCTGTCGCGTCTTCCTCGGCGAGCACAGGTGAAACGAGAATAAACAATGCCAGCAGAAACACGAATTTTTGTAATAATCTCACCTATCTTTTCCTCTCTTTTCATATCCAATTTAATGCTGCTATTTTACCACAAAACGTTGCGCGTGTCAAGATGCAAAATGGCTATCAGCCGTCAGGGCGTTCCGCTCCGCTCCACTCTCAGCACTCAGTAGAGCATCTGGCAGTTGGAAACGTTTTCACCCGCCACAAGCAAGTTACTTAAGAACTGAAAGCGTAGCGACCTGACCGCTGATGGCTATTCCCCGATGTGCTGTGCAACAAGCACCAAATCCAGAACGTTGACGACTCCATCTCCATTGACATCGGGTGAAGCCTTCCCTAAACGAGAGGCAATAAAAGTCAAATCCAAAACGTTGAGAACGCCATCTCCATTAACATCCGCAGGGATTTGTGTCAAGCCAGATGTAATCTCCCACAGAAGGATTGTGCCATCCCGACTGCCACTCGCAAGCGTCCTGCCATCGGGTGAGAACGTCAATTCTTCGACCTCTCTTGTATGTCCTTTGAGGATGCTAATAGGTGATACCTGAGGATCGGGCGTACGGAAAGTGGTTGCATCCCATAGTAGGATTATGCCTTCCCAACCGCCACCGCCACTCGCAAGCGTTCCACCATCCGGCGAAAATGCTAAAGCATCAACTTCGTATGTATGTCCACTGAGGGTAGAAAGCCGTTGGGTTGTGTCCGTATCCCATAACTGAATCAGTCCATCCGCCCCTCCACTCGCCAAGGTTCTCCCATCGGGCGAGAACGCTAACGCGTAAACATCATCCCTACGTCCCTGAGTTACGTCCTGTTTGCCAAGAGTCGCAAGGTGTTGTCCTGACCCAATATCCCATAAGAGAACCGCGCTGTCTCCGCCCCCACTTGCCAACATTTCGCCATCCGGTGAAAATGCCAACGCAAAAATCCAATGTCTATGTCCCTCAAGCGTCGCCAAGCGTTCCCCGGTTGTTGAATCCCATAACAGAATAACATCATCCAATCCATCCACACTTGCAAGGATGCTACCGTCCGGAGAGAACCTTGTGGCTGTGTAGACAGACCCTTGTTGCAGTGTGAGAAGTGCCTGCGTTCCACCCCTTGTGCGCCAGAGATGTACCCCTGTGTCAGCACCTGTACTGGCTGTACTGGCAAAAGCCACGCCATCCGCAAAAAAAGCCGCTGCTCGAATCCAACCCGTATCTCCAGCGATGAAGGATTCCCGCACTTTTGCTGTTTCAGTATTCCACACACGAAAAACAAGGTCATCGCTGCCACTCGCAAGCAACTTACTATCTGGTGAGAACGCAATAGCGGTAATGTAGCCTGGGTGCGCATGGAGAATAGATTTAGATTCGGTATAGGTCGTATTTGGTGCCCACAGCATATCAATGTCCCATAACCGCACCGTGTTACCTTCACCGACACTCGCAAGCGTTCTGCCATCCGGGGAAAACGTCAGAGAACGGATGGGCCGGGTATGTGCCGTGAGAATTGCATTTTGCTGACCAGTGTTTGCATCCCACAAGCGAATTGCGTCATCCTCACCCTCACTGGCAAGCAGCGTTCCATCCGGCGAGAACGCAATTGCAGAAACAAGCTGAGTCGGTTCAATGAAATTCCAGCGCGACTGGTGCGTGTCCATATCCCACAAATGAATCCTATTGCCTTTATCTCCACTCGCAAGCGTCCTACCATCCGGGGAAAACGCCAGCGTCAACACCTCAGGTCCCACGAGAATAGCGTCGTGTTCACCCGTAGCGACATCCCATAACCGAATCGTGCCGTCACGACTGCTACTCGCAAGCGTCCTACCATCTGGGGAAAACGCCACAGCCGTGACACCTCCGGGACGTCCTTCAGCCGTGACACCTGCGTGCCCTGTAAAGGTCGCACGATGTTGGGCAGTAGGGACATCCCACAACTGAACGGCATCCTCATAATTCGCACTACTCGCAAGCGTCCTACCGTCCGGGGAAAAGGCGAGCGTTATGACCCACCGCCACTGGTCATGTCCTTTAAACGTAGTGATGAGTTGTCTCGTGGAAACATCCCATAAGAGAAGTGTCCCGTCCATTCCACCACCCGCAAGTATCGTCCCATCCGGCGAATACATACATGACCGGACGCCACGCACATGATCCGTGAGTAGATCGACTTCTTGCTCCGTCTGCACATCATAAAGCCAGATGCCTATGGAACTTGCCACCGCAATTTGGGTGCCATCTGGCGAAAACTGGACATCCGTAGGGCTGCCTTTACTCAGGCGCGCCCTGGTACTTTCAGGTAAACGCCACTGTGTGGAATCTTGCGCATAGGCATCCGAGAGAAACAAAATCGCAGCTAAAAGCAACATCACATTGAAAAATCGGGACTGAATACTATCAAGCAGATATACACGCACATAAAAACGCAATTGTTTAACATCCATAAGTCGACTCCTATTGCCCGATATATTGTGCAACGAGAACTAAATCCAAAATGTTGACGATACTATCTCCATTAACGTCGGGTGAACTCTCTCCAAAACGTGAGGCGAGAAAGGTCAGATCCAAAATATTTACAACACCATCACCGTTGACATCCGCAGGTCTCTGTCCATGCATCAAAGACTGTAGTTGAATTATGCCATCAAGACTTACACTTGCAAGGAGTTTTTCATAAATTTTAGGGTCCCTATCCTGCACCCTTGATAAGGGAGGTTGGGGGGTTCTTAGCGTGGAGTAGACCTCTGGCAAAAATGCCAAACCAATCACCGGCGCGGCATTACTTTCAAAAGTCGCTTGTAATTGTCCGGTTTGCGGATGCCATAAACGAACGTTGTTATCCCAACCTGCGCTGGCAAGTGTCCTACTACGAACATCTGGTGAGAATGCCAAAGCAAAGACTGGGGTGGTATGGTCTTCAAAGGTGGAAAGCAGCTGTCCTGTGTGTGGATTCCACATACGGATTGTGCTTTCCGCGTCCGGACTCCAATAGCCACCACTCACTAAAATTTCACTGTCGGGTGAAAATGCGAGTGCCTGAATTGAATCTGTGTGTGCCGAGAGACTGTGCCGGAGCCGACCGGTTTCCACATCCCACAACAAAATCGTGCCGTAAAAACTGGTACTCGCAAGGGTTTTGCTGTCCGGCGAGAACGCCAACGTGGTAACCATATCCCGGTGTCCGTGAAGGACAGTAGCACGGGGTACTTGCTCCAAGGTTAAGTCCCACAAACGAATCTCTCTAAAACTCCCACTGGCGAGGGTGTTACCATCTGGCGAGAACGCTAATGCCACAACCGGATCGGTGTGTCCTATGAAATCTACTCTCTGTTCACCCGTTCGGGCGTCCCAGAGACGAACAACTGCGTCTGCAACCGCACCCGCAACCGTTTGCCCACCATCCTTCTCTCTGGCAGGCGAAATCGCAAGCGCACTCACATCATCTACCAGAATAGGGAATGGCGTTACGGCATTCCCGCTATAAGTATCATATATCGCAACACCGTTCGCGCTTGCAACGGCAATTTGCGAACCATCTGGGGAAAAGGTTATAGCATTTAGGAATGTTGCGCCGAGGGGTGTCTCGCCACTATCAGGCACGCGCCATTGCCCTGTATTTTGCGCGAAGCCGCTGGATAGGAACAAGGTATAAGTAAACAGAAGGGTAAAGAGGCGAAATGTGTATGTCGTCGGTTTTCGGCTTTCGGAAACCGTCAGAGACCTTCGGGCAGCAGATTCCATCGCTAAAAATCCTTTAGGCAGCAACTGGGGTTACTGATAACTGAAAGGATTACGCAGTAATCCGTACTGACGACTGACAACCACTACAGGATATATCTGCTCAAATCCTGATCTTCAACAATATCCGCTAACTCTGATTGTACGTAGTCGGCATCAATAACGACCTTGTCTTCATCGAGGTCTGGCGCGTCAAAAAACAGATTTTCAAAAAGTTTTTCCATGATCGTATGGAGTCGCCGAGCACCTATATCCTCAACAGATTCATTCACCTTGAACGCAAGCGCGGCAATCTCATCTATCGCATCCTCTGTAATTTCCGCCGCTATCCCTTCCGTTTGGAGCAGCGCCGCATACTGTTTCACCAAGGCGTTCTTAGGTTCGGTGAGAATAGATTTAAAGTCGCTCTTGTTCAGGCTTTTTAGTTCGACGCGGATCGGGAAACGTCCCTGTAACTCTGGGATCAGATCCGATGGACTCGAAACATGAAATGCCCCGGCAGCGATGAAAAGAATATGATGGGTGCGGACCGCACCGTATTTCGTTGTTACCGTGCTACCCTCAATAATCGGGAGAATATCGCGCTGCACCCCCTCGCGGGAAACATCGGGACCGTGCCGAGACTCTCTACCGGCAATTTTATCAATTTCGTCGAGAAACACGATCCCCGAATCCTCAACGCGTTGAATCGCTTCACTGACGACGGCATCCATATCAATTAGTTTTTCTGCCTCTTCCTGCATCAAAATCGTCCGTGCTTCGGATACCGGCACTCGCCGTTTCTTCGTCTGATTTGGGAGGATATTACTAAACATGTCCTTAAAGTTAATATCCATCTCCTCAATACCGCCCGGCGAGAAGATTTCCACAAAGGGCATGCTCTGATGCTTAACGTTGATCTCTACAGGTTTATCCTCAAGTCTACCCTCGCGGAGCCAATCCCTAAATCTTTCACGCGTTTTCAGATACCGTTCGCGTTCTTTTTCGCGGACCTCTTCGGCTTCGGCTTCAGGATCCGGACCGAGATCGAACGGCAATTGAAGGAGTTCACCCTCCTCCTCACTCTCCGATTCCTCGAGCACATCGTCTTGTAAACGCGGGCGCTGCTGCAACGAACGTGGTACGGGGAAAATATAATCAAGCAGCCGTTCCTCGGCAGCCTCTCTCGCTTTTTCCTCTACCGCTTCCGTCTGTTCAGATTTCACACGACCAATAGCAGTTTCTGTGAGATCCCGAATCATCGATTCAACATCACGACCCACATATCCTATCTCAGTATATTTTGACGCCTCTACTTTGATGAAAGGAGCATCAACCAGCCGCGCCAGCCTGCGCGCAATCTCGGTCTTACCGACACCTGTTGAACCTATCATGATAATGTTCTTTGGTGAGACTTCGTCCTGTATATCTTCTGCCAACATTTGGCGCCGCGCACGGTTTCGGAGCGCAATCGCAACAGAACGTTTCGCTTCAAACTGACCGATAATATACTTATCCAACTCCTCGACAATCTGTTGCGGCGTGAGCGCATTCGCTAAAGTACTCTTTTCATCTTTCACATTCGATTTCTCCAAAAGTAACCTCCCGGACATCACTATCAATGGTCAGCCGTCAGTACAAGAAAGTTTGCAAGTTGAAAGTTATGAAGCCCGTAAAGTTGTCCGAGATTCTTGATTCATCAGACACCTTTTAGCAACTGTCAACTTTAGAACACTCGTAGGACCCTTTATAACTTTAGCACACTTTGAACTTTTAAACTTTGCTGACTGCTGATTGCTATTTTATTGTGTCAATTTCAATTTGAGCGTTTGTATAGATACAGATTTCACTCGTCAGTTGCAGTGATTCTGAAATAATCTCTCTCGCCGTCAGGTCTGAATGTTTGAGCAGCACCTTCGCCGCAGCAAGCGCAATCGGCGCGCCCGAACCGATGGCGAGCACATCGTCATCTGGTGCAATTACATCACCGTTCCCAGAAATTAAATAGCCGTCAGTAGCATCCACAGCGATCATCAGCGCATCCACCTGCCTCAACACCCTATCGTTACGCCACTCCCGCGCCAATTCTACCGCTGATTTCTGAAGATTTCCACGATATTGTTGCAGCTTCTTCTCCAAATTCTCATACAAGGTGATCGCGTCTGATGCAGAACCCGCGAAACCAATCAGCACCCGATTGTCGTGAATCTTACGGATCTTTCGCGCGCCGTGTTTAATCGCTGTATCGCCTAAAGTCACTTGACCATCACCACCAATAGCAACCTCGCCATCGCGGCGAACGGCTAAAATCGTTGTTGAGCGAATTTGCATCCTTACTTATTTTTCCTCTCGCAATTATCAATTCTTCGGTGTCAAAACCCAATCCTTTAGGTTTGGGATGTTTAGGAAAATCGGGCTTTTGTTTGCGAAAGCCAAACAAAAGGTAACGTTCTGCCACTTCGTTGCAGAACCCCGATTTTCCTACGACACCGCCTATGTTTATGTCAAAAGTTAACTTGACTTTTGTATAAGATTTGTGGTATACTTAACATATCAAGTTGACGGACATTCGTAGCGTAACCGCTTGGTTACGTGTCCGTCTACCCACTACGAAGGGGTTAACGACTTGATACTTGAGATACCATGAGAAACACGACACATAAACTTTTTCACGATAAGATGTTGCGTCACCTGCATGACGACATGAATATCATCGGCGTTGCCCGCAATCATTTTATTGCGTTGGCGCGCCGTTACTATCGTCGGTATGGTAAAGGACTTTCGTATGCGAAAATGTCCAAGCATTTGACGAAACTCAAGAAACTTAAAAAATACCAACACTGGAATATGCCTTACGCGTGGGCATTGCAGAATGTGATCAAGCGTCTTGCACAGTCTTACCGAGAAATGAAAACGCTTGGCAGAGGTCAACCGCGTTTTAAGAAATGTAAGCAACACAAAGGTATGACGTTTCGCGGTAAACACTGCCCGATAGAAAAAGTTTGTGATAAACAGAAACACAAGAGAAACCATCCGACGTATAAAATCCGCATCAACAGACGTTGGTATCGGTTTGCGTTGCACCGTGCGATACAAGGCGAGATACTTCAAGTGCAAGTAACCCGCGACGCACTCGGAGATATGTATATCACGCTCACTGAAGATTTTAGCGAAGTCAGACCCGAACCGAAGACCGGTAAAGCGGAAGGGTTCGATATGGGTATCAAGGACTTCCTGACTGGCAGTGACGGACATAGATATACGTCTCCGATGTGCTATAAACAGAACGCTAATAAGTTGGCGAAAGCACAAAAGGAACATTCCCGCAAGGTCAAAGGTTCTAACAACCAAGAACGCGCCCGTAAGAATGTTGCGCGTATTCATAAGAAAACCGTAAATCAAAGAACAGCTCATCACTGGCAACTTGCTATAGAGCTGTGTCGTAAGTTTGATATACTGTTCTTTGAAGACCTGAACCTTGAAGGCATGAAACGCTTGTGGGGTAAACAGGTATCGGACCTTGCCTTCGGTGATTTTATGCGGAAACTCAAATACCAAGCGAAAAAGCGGATTCGTTCCGTGTTGAAAATCAATCGCTGGTCGCCAACGACAAAGTGTTGTTCTGTTTGTAATCACCCTCATAAAGACCTTACGCTTGCAGATCGTTCTTGGATATGTCCTGAATGCCATACACACCTTGACCGAGACCAGAACGCTGCGATGAACATTCTCAAGGAAGGGGTAGCTTCCTTTGGGTTAGGAGAAATAAGCCCGATTGTTTTGTTTCACAAAATCGTTGGCATCTCCGTTGAAGCCTCCAGTCGGCTTCTATATTCCACAAATGCTTTCGCTTAAAATGTGCGGAAGCCCAAGTCTTTAGACTTGGGTCTATCACAAAGTTCTTGTTAATAGACGTATGAATCCACGATAAAGATTAATATAGAATTAGGTAACTCCGTTAGTTTCCATTGCTTAAAGCCGTCTATTTCCAGACATAGAACAGCAGAAAACTAAAAAACTGTAATGCGCCCAGAAAGATACCACACCTGATTCCTGCGACACCCGCATACTGATACCTGCGGACACCAGTAGCCTCTTTCGTTCTGTCAGCCACACCGAAAAAATACGGACACAACAAAAAGGTAAAGAGAAAAGTGAGTGGCATAAAAAGTGGCACCGATGCAATCTGCGGCATCTGATCTACCTGCGCAGCGTTCCATACCCACAAATGTGACGCACCAAGCCCGTAAATAACGATACTTCCCAACGCAGCACCGATACCCGTCGCACTCGATGCCAACACACCTATTCCTACGAAACCCATCTTTGAATCGTCGGATTCATCAGTAAAACGGGTTCGAAGCATCATCTCGAACCGCCGATAACAGTAGGCTGCCAGCGTCGCGAATACCACCCAGTTGAGGATTACGCCAATCGGTGTGGTCAGATGTCCCAGAAAATCTGAACGAAGATAAAAAATCAATCCTGCTTTCCGAGAGAACAGCCAGTCCATCGGTACATACGTCAAGGTCATCGCAAGACCAAAAATGGAACTATTTGAGAGCTGTGAGGCATCTTCGTCAATCTGACGGATACAATAAATGAACAGCGCAGCTGCTATCAGGACGTTTGGATACAGCACCCAAATAGAGCCAACTCGGCTTGCTATTAAGAACGTTAAAAGCGTTGTTCCTGTTACAGTAAAAACCGCCTTGTCCGCCTTGCTGCCCATACGCCTCCAACGCATCTTTACCTGCTGCTTTCGTCCTGAAACTTAATCACAAGCTGCTCACCTGTCAGTTTCGCTCCAGTTGTTTTTTTATTCGAGAGGCTCCGCGGCAAAGCAACGTGCTGCTTGAAATTACCCACTGTGATAATCAACTCATCACCGTGTTTCGTCAATCCGATCTCCTCTTTGCTCAGGAAGGGAAGGCGCATCGACAACTGATACGCACCCCCTGTCTTGCGGAACTGGTATGGACTTTCGTTAGAAAACTGGTCCGCCGGGTCAATCTCTGCATAGAGCGCATCCGCCAACCGGTGCAGCCCGGCTTCACCCACAATTTCTTCGGCAAAGAGATTCACCTTCCAGATCGGCACGTCTGAGAAGTAGTTCACTGCCTCTTTAATGTAGTGCTGCTGCGTCTGTTTCCACGCTTCAAAATAGGCACCATCAACCCCATCGGGAAAAATGCGGTTGATAATCACAGCATCTATACAGAGTCCATAAAGACAAAAGTACATAAAGGCGCGTTGCGTCTCTTTAATGACAATCTTTTCTGGATTCGTCACTAACCGTACCGTCGTGATTTTCGGATCTGTCAGCACATCGTCGATCCCCTCCAATTTATCGAAGAGGTCTTGGATATTCTGGAAATAGTTATCTTTCGGAATTGGAACTGAACTCACCCGTTCAATCACTGGACCCGCAACCTTCGCGAGACTCCGCTCCAACTTGAAGATGTGGTTCATGTACCACTCCAGCGTCGTCGGAATGCTGACAAATCGAAGCGACTCGCCTGTCGGCGCACAGTCCAAGATAATCACATCATACCGCTGCTCACGAACATACTGGTTGATATAGAGAAGCGCGCAAATCTCCTCCATCCCCGGAAACACCGCTATCTCTTCCGCAACGAGATTGTCAAGACCTGAGCGATTCAGCAACGAACGGATGTAGTTGTATACATCATCCCAGTATTCAACGATCGCCTCTTGAACGTTAATCTCCTGTATCCAGAGATTCTCGCTAATTCGGATCTGTTTCTCTTCGCGTTGGTGGATTAATTTTTCGTGATTATCAAAGGCATCGCGAAGTGAATGCGCCACATCGAGCGAAATGACAATCGTCTTATAGCCGAGTGCAGCAAGTCGGATACCCGTAGCGGCAGCGATGGTCGTTTTACCAACGCCACCTTTACCTGTATAAAGAATAATCCGCATTATCTAAATCCATGCCTGTCAGAATTTATGTGGACACGTATAGTGTGATAGACCCCGCCCTAAAGGACGGGGCTTCTGCAAAGTGTTTTGATGCAGAAGCATTTGTGGGTTCAAACGACATGGCTTTCATTTTGAGAATGTCAAAAACGAAAGTCTTACTATGCCTAACCGCAAAGGTCGCTATCCCGACCTCGCACGAAAGTGCCTTATGAACTTTTTGATCTGTTATGAAACGCTATTAACGCTTTACATTCTCGTGAGATTCGCCATGACGCGTCTTTCCCGAACAGATGACAAGCATATTTTAGATATTTATGAGGCGTGCAGGCTTTTACGTAGCTAAACTCAATATCAAGCAATATACCAATGCTTTCAACTACAACCAATGCCGAACACTCTAAATATTATAGCAGATACAACATCTTATTTCAAGTGAAAAACGTAGGAGAACCGTGTCTACATCCCCCGGTGAATGCCAATAAGGCATTCATACCGTTGATTCTAAAGGATGGGGTTTTGACACTGAAGAATTGATAAAGATACATTTTTGAAAAAAAATAAAAAAACTTGCATTTTTTGCTGCCATAGTTTATTATAACAATCTTAAGAGATGTGGTGTGCAACAATTTTTAGGCATAGACACAATTATTATAATAGAAAGTAGCATAGATACGTTGAAAATAACTCCCTTTTTTACACTTTCTACCTTACTACAACTCATAGTAAGCATTGGTTTTAAGGGCAAACGCCTGTTTGCTAACGCTGCCTACTGCTCTCCATTATCCCCGTGTCACCATGTTTTAAATTTGATTACCATCCCTTCCCTCCTATTTACATACGTAAATGCTAATTTACGACAATATCTTAACGTTAGTTGCTGAGTGCAGCGCGATGCTGCCGTGTTTTGCAGCAATCCAATCAGCTTCAAACTAACGAGATTCATAGACCTGTCTCTGTCGCGTGCCCTACGCAATTATCAATTTATTTTTAGAAAGAGGTGAATTGTGAAAGAAGTGACGCTAATACTTTCAGGACGACTCAAGGACCCCGAAACAGGTAAATCCGTCATACTCGGGGGTGCCAAATTAACTGGAACCCCTCTACAAGTTGGAATGATTTTTGAACACCTGATGTCGCTTCCCGGTGCCCCGGATCTAATTGGAGTCGCCACAAACATAGAAATTTATAGAGAAAGTAAATTGGCTTTAAAACGGGTCAGATGCCTCCAAGGCAATTGTAATTGTACTGGAGATTACGCGGATTCAGATAAAACTGATGAAGACGCTTTAGAGCAGATGAAAGAGTATTTGAATCTGGACAGCCTGGTAAATCTGAGGAGATCTAAAAATCCAGCCAAGTGACAATCTCTAAATCCGATACGAGATGGACGCACCACACGTCCATCTCACCTATATCCCATTCCTAAGAACTGGTAGGCAAGGTTTGAAACTTCGCCGATCTTCCCTAACAAACCCCTCTAATTCACTCACGCACGTCCACTCTCCAAGCCGTAGGCGAGATTTCCTAATCTCGACGCTTGCTGACAGTTAATAGAATTTACCGCAAAAAATTTGACAAAAGCCATCTCTCATGCTATAATATTATCTTGTTGTGTTCATAACTGTACAAACAGACCCTTTCAAGGGCATACATGATAAACAACAAACCACAAAAAGCCTGAAAAAAGAAAGCAACTTGTGTACCGAACAGCACATTTTCGCTGAAGGGACAGGGAATCATGGTACTGAAAACGAAAACCTATTTTCCGAAAGCAGACAAAGACATTCAATGGTATGTAGTCGACGCGGAGGGACAGATACTCGGACGTTTGGCTTCGCAAATCGCACAGGTACTGCGAGGCAAACACGACCCGCGATTTACACCTCACGCCGATTTAGGTTTTCGCGTGGCTGTCGTGAATGCGGAGAAGGTAACCGTCACTGGAAATAAGAGGGAACAGAAAACCTATTTTAGGCACAGCGGCTACCCGGGCGGCGATAAATATCGGACCTTTAACGAACAGATGGATCTAAAGCCTGAGACTATCATCACCAACGCCGTCAAGGGGATGCTCCCAAAGGGTTCCCTCGGTAGACAGTTAATGAAGGGACTCAAGGTCTACACCGGACCGTCTCACCCGCACCAAGCCCAGCAACCCGAAGTTTTAACGTTTTAATGGTTATTGGTACGCTTCGCTGCGCTACGCTTTTAGTTATAAGTTATAGGTTAAGAGCATTCTGTAACAATCATAGATTATCTTAGAGTCGTCCAAGTTTGGGTAGATTGTTGCCAAAAACCCGCTTAACTTATAACCAACAACTGACAACCGACAACTATGGAGTATGAGTAGTATGGCTATTGAACAATTCTGGGGAACCGGCAGACGCAAAACATCCGTCGCGCGCGTCCGAATTATCCCTGGTGGTGAAGGCGACATTCTCGTCAATAAGAGACCTATTGATGAATACTTCGATCGATCCGACCACGTGCAGGCGGCAAAACGCCCAATTGAGCACGTTGAGAAGAGCGGCGAGTATGCTGTTCACGTCAATGTCAAGGGCGGTGGAAACACCGGACAAGCCGGCGCGATTTCACACGGGATCGCACGCGCACTCGTTAAAGCAGACGAATCTTTGAAACCTTCGCTAAAAAAAGCAGGATTTCTGACACGCGATCCGAGAATGGTCGAGCGGAAGAAATACGGACAGAAAGGCGCACGCGCACGCTTCCAATTCTCGAAGCGTTAGAAGGACAACTGTGTTCGCTTGTTTCAGATTCAGAAGAGGTGTTGTATGTCAAACATTGTCATCTTAGGCGCACAATGGGGTGATGAAAGTAAAGGGAAACTGACGGATGTCTTCGCCGGAGACGCAGATGTCGTCGCTCGCTATCAAGGCGGCGATAACGCTGGGCATACCATCGTTCTCGGTGAAAAGACCTTTATCCTACACCTAATCCCATCGGGCATCCTCAGACCTGACACTGTGAATGTTATCGGCAACGGGGTCGTCATCAACTTGGAGACGCTCTTCGGTGAGATGGACCGCTTGCAAGCACAGGATGTTGAAGTCAGCAGCGATAACTTGAAAATTAGTGATCGCGCCCACCTCATTCTGCCGTATCATAAGGCTGTCGAGCAGTGGGAACAGATGGGCAGTGCGACGAAGATCGGAACCACCTCACGCGGCATAGGGCCCACTTACTCCGATAAGATGAACCGACACGCCGGTATCCGCGTCGGTGACCTGCTTGAGTTTGATAACTTCCAAAAGAAACTCGATTACAACCTCGAAACCAAAGCCGAAGCCCTGCAAATCGGTGGCCCCGAGCGGCACGTCCTCCTCGAGACCTACTACGGCTACGCAGAACGACTCGCGCCTTATGTAACCGACACCGTCGCTTATATGCACGACGCACTCGCCGCTGAAAAACGGATTCTCTTTGAAGGCGCGCAGGGAACTATGCTCGATATAGATTTCGGCACCTATCCCTACGTCACCTCCTCTAACTGCACCGCTGGTGCCGTCTGTACTGGACTCGGCATCGGTCCGAAGGCAATCCAAGAGGTACTTGGTGTCTCCAAAGCCTACGTCACACGTGTCGGTGGTGGCCCCTTCCCAACCGAAATGCCTCCCGATCTCGACGAGAAGATTCGGGAAATCGGTAAAGAATACGGTGCCACAACGCAACGTCCGAGACGCTGTGGTTGGCTCGACTTGGTTGCGCTCCGATATGCAACCCAGATTAACGGACTCACTGCCATCGCAATGACAAAACTCGATGTCTTTGATACACTCGCTGACTTGCAAGTGTGTGTGGCTTACCGCTATAAGGGTGAACGGATAACGACCTTCCCCAGCAGCCTACGCGTCTTAGAGGAGTGCGAACCTATCTACGAAACGCTTCCCGGATGGCAACAGCCCCTAACCGAAGCACGCACAGCGGCGGATATTCCGCAACTGACGAAAGACTACGTCGCGTATGTCTCTGACTATCTCGGCGTGTCAATTCCGATTATCTCTGTTGGACCCGATAGAGATCAGATCGTCCAATTAGGACGACCGCTTTGGTAGTCTCTCGAAACGTAATTTTTTCCCAAATTCTTGCGTTTTAATTTGACATCCACCCAAAAATATGGTATCATTAAATGTTGGTGGTTTGAGCCGTTAGCTCAGCTGGTAGAGCATCTGACTTTTAATCAGGTGGTCACAGGTTCGACTCCTGTACGGCTCATACATCTATAAGCCCCCGTCGTCTAGCCTGGCCAAGGACACCGCCCTTTCACGGCGGCGACACGAGTTCAAATCTCGTCGGGGGTATTGACTCACCGAAAGAAACCGACCTATTTCATATAGGTTGGTTTCTTTTTTTGTACTTATGATTAATTTTAGTTTGTATCAAATCCTATCATAACACGTTTTTATTATCGGTAAGTTTTATAAAATAGGATTTACACATTACTCCCGTAGTGCTTTGTCAAGTGCTATATTGTAGGTCGGGTAGAGCGAAGCACCAATAAAATATTAACTGGCGACAATTGCCAAAAGTGCATTTGACGTTGATTTGGACATGATAGACTTAATCAGTACGTGTCGGGTTTCGCTACGCTCTACCCGACCTACAGAAGGAAACTATACCTTCATTTAGATAAAAATAAACAGAAGTT
>JAJEIE010000039.1 GCA_022827625.1 Candidatus Poribacteria bacterium
ACACGGGAGGCACAGGCTAACAGCCTATGCTACGAAAGAAGCCACACGGGAGGCACAGGCTAACAGCCTATGCTACGAAAGAAGCCACACGGGAGGCACAGGCTAACAGCCTATGCTACGAAAGAAGCCACACGGGAGGCACAGGCTAACAGCCTATGCTACGAAAGAAGCCACAATGGATACAAGCAAGATGAGTCAAGATGAGTTTAAATCGTTTTACCGTCGTAACTTGCCTCATATACAGATACCAGGGGCGACTTTCTTTGTGACATTCCAGCTTGCAGGCTCTATACCACAGCATGTATTAGCGCAATGGAGAACCGAAAAATTACAATTTGACAGAGAAAAATCAAGACTTCTCCGATTGCAAAATGACTCCGGGCACGAGTCAACGCAACAGATACATTTAGAACAAAGGGATAAGCAGTTAGAATGGAGACGACAATGGTTCCGAAAATTTGAAAAAACCTTAGACAGCGCAGAAAATGGACCTGTATGGCTCAAGGATGATCGGATCGCTAAAGAAGTAACCGAAAGTTTGCATTACCGAGATGGAAAAATGTATTGCTTGGATGCCTATTGCATCATGGCGAATCATGTCCATGTTGTATTTACGCCCCTGGCAATGGGCTCTTCAAGAACAGAGGTCGTTAATTCGGCGGAAAATACACCACAAACGAAGAATTTGTGCTATAATCCACTTTCCACTATCCTGCAGTCCCTTAAAGGGTATACAGCTCGCAAAGCTAACCGTCTCTTAGGACGGAGTGGTGTATTCTGGCAACGAGAAAGTTACGATCATGTTGTTCGAGATGCAACGGAGTGGCAGCGGATTATTGCCTATGTTCTTAATAATCCTGTAAAAGCGGGTTTAGTGGACAGGTGGGAAAAGTGGCAGTGGAATTATTGCCGCTGTAGCATAGACTGTTAGTTCGCGTCCCTCATGCCGCTGTAGCATAGGCTGTTAGCCTGTGTGCCTTTGCGTTGTTTGTAGCGTAAACTGTTAGTTGGTGCCACTCATGCCTGATATTATGTAAGTTGAACTTACATATTTTTTATCAAGAACTATCACCCAGAGGCAAAACAAAGAGTTTTCGATTGTGTCCTATTGCATCTATTGGAAAATCGCAATGACGAAGAAGAATTGAAATGGAAATCAAATTAGGTAGAATAAAGGTTGAACCGCAAGATATCATCGCGTCAGGTGACCCTGAGGATCCCTTTGAGTGTGCAATTGCACATGCCTTGAATCGCAACGGTTATATTGATGCGATTGTCCGCGTTATGAGTATAGAAATCCATGAGAACGAAATAGAGTATTTATGTAGCGACGCTATAACTAATTGGCAATGCGATCTCATGGCAGGTGATCCCGTCGATCCAATTACCTTGGTATTTGATGAAAAAAGTGAAGAGGTTTGGCTTGAAAGCGAATATCAACAGCAGTAAAGCGCAGACAGGGTTGACTTCGCTTGATGGTTTCTTGCCCAGCATCGTACTGTTTTATGTTATCCTTATGTTTTAATGAGAAAGAGATTACCCATGAGTACAGAGACAAGAATGGCAGTATATCCAGTTACGGGTGAGAAATATCCGATAGAATTACCGACCTCTGAAGTGGTCAAACAGGAGATTCTTAAACTTGATTATCCACCCGATGGAATCAAGATGATAGAAGCAACACGGAGATTAGAGGAAAAATTTGAGTTGTCTGAAGAACAAAAGACAGCAAAGACAAAGAGAGGTGAACGGTATCTTGACTTCTTTCATTATGAAGTAGTTGTTCCTCAATTTGAAAGACTCGTAAAGGAGGGAAAATTAAAACAACCGGGAGGAAAGGGAAAACCTTATTTATGTTCTCTCTCGCAACATACCTCCACCACCCCCTGCTGATGGAGATATTGAAGAGATTTATCAACAGATTAGAGAAAAAGTGGCTGAGGATTTACTTCAGCAAATTAAAGCGAATTCCCCTGCTTTTTTTGAAAACCTTGTTATTGACCTTCTTGTTAAGATGGGATATGGGGGTTCAAGAGAAGATGCAGAAGCTGTGGGACGTAGTGGTGATGGTGGAATTGACGGTATTATTAACCAAGATAGGCTCGGTCTTGATGTCGTTTATGTTCAAGCGAAACGGTGGAAAAACAATGTGGGCTCACCGGAAATTGCTGGTTTTGCAGGCGCATTAGCAGGAAAAGGGGCTAACAAGGGAATTTTCATTACAACGTCCGATTTTACCAAAGCTGCCAAAGACTATGATGCTGCAGGTTTCAAAATTATTCTTATTGATGGAAGGCGACTTGCGCAGCTGATGATTGACCACAACGTCGGGGTTTCTACAGTGAAAACTTATGAAATCAAACGAGTCGATTCCGATTATTTTATTGAAGATGTTGGGTAATATAGTAAAATTGGAAGACACGCAGAGGCTTCTAAAAAAATGATTATCACTTTTCAAAGAAAGGAATTCAAAGATGACCAATACGATCAACTGTGGCCAGCATTTAGAAGATTATATTGCAGCGATACTTGATGATTTTGGATATAGTAAGGTGGTATCCAAGCATTTTTTTGATTTAAAGAGCCGTGTAAAGGATCCAATATATGCTCGCCAATGCTATGCTGGAACTTCCCTTTACAATAGAAAGCGTCGTGTAGACCTTATCCTATACCACCCTGAAAAGTGGACTGATAGCCTTGTTATCCAGTGCAAATGGCAATCAAGTTCAGGAAGTATTGAGAAAAAATATCCCTTTGAGGTATTTTCTATTAATAAAAATCCTTATCCTACAATCATTGTTTTAGAAGGAGGCGGTTATTCGGCTGCATCGGGCGAATGGTTACGTTCTGAAGCAGGAAAGGGGAACCTTATTCATGTTCATGATTTAGGTGAATTTGATCGCTTTGCGAAACAGTATCTATAAGTTTTTAAGTCCAAAATTGCCTGTTCCCTCTGCACAGCCTAACAGGCTATGCTACGAAAGAAGGCATACGGGATGCACAACCTAACAGACTATACTACAACGGATACAAAGAGGAGAATTTTATTATGAGTAAGTTTAATTTGTTCATCACAATCTGTGCTATCACCTTCGGCATCGCTACACTCGCGACGGCACAGACCTATTTTGAGGATAACTTTGACGATGCAAAAGCATCTGAAGATAAATGGGTTCCGCTCTTCGGAGAGTGGGAATTCGCAGATGATCAATACCATCAACTCCAGAATTCTGTTAACTGTATGAGCGTCGTTGCTGACGATTTTTGGGATGATACCTGGAACGAGTACACCTATGAAGTCCGGGGCAGCAAAGTCAGTGGTGCGGAAGGGTTCTTGATTATGTTCCGCTGCCAAGGCTTGATGCAACCGCGTGGACAGGCACTCGAAGACCATCCACCGCGTATGGAAAACCTCAAGCCTTCATTGGAATACTGGTGGAACCTCGGCGGTTGGGGCAATACACGCTCACAAGTCGAATCGTGGGGTGGCAAAGCCGGTGCGAATAGCAACCACACCATCAAAGATAAAGATTGGTATCACATTAAAATCGTCAATACACCTGATAGTTACACAGTCATCCTCGACGATGAAGAAGTCGCACAGGTAGACGATGATACCGAAGGCGGTGTCGGACGGATCGGGCTCGCAACGTGGGCAACGGTCGCGAAATATGACGATGTTATCGTCTACGGACCCGATGGACCCTCGTTGCCAGTGGACGCAAAAAGTAAACTCGCGACGACTTGGTCGCATCTCAAGTCCGTGAAGTAGGGTAGGAGCAAGCCTTATAATACCAATCCACTACCAATTTACCAGATATCCTGTTTCGGACAACGGACGAAACAGGTCCAAGAGGCGAATAATTAAAAGATGTTGAGTTATTTCTTACCCCCACGTATTGAGTTTGGAGACGGTACTATCCAAAATTTGGGGGAACATGTCAAAGCCTTTGATGGCAAAAAGCCGCTTTTAGTGAGTGATACCGGTGTTATCAATGCCGGTATCCTCGCCAAAGCAATAGAGGCGTTGGACGCAGTCGGTTTAGCGCATGCCACCTATTCAGACATCGAACCGAATCCGACAGACACCAGCATCACAGACGGTGTAGAAGTTTACAAGGCGGAAGCGTGTGATGTGGTTATCGCTGTCGGTGGCGGGAGTGTGATGGATGCCGCGAAAGCCATTCGCCTCCTAATAACCCACGAACCGCCGTTAGAGCCATACTATGCTGATGTCGGTGGAATTGAGCGGATCCGTGGTGATATGCCGCCCTTAATATGCGTGCCAACGACTGCTGGTACCGGTAGTGAAGTCTCACAAGGTGCGATTATTACGGATACATCGCTACGGACGACTGATCGATGGCGAAAGCGCGCAATCGTTACGCCGTTCAACATGGCGAACATAGCACTCCTTGACCCCGGCATAACGCTCGGCATGCCATCGGCACTCACTGCTGCGACGGGTATGGATGCGATCACACACGGGATCGAGGCGTATGTAGCGACGAAGTATCACCCGATTGCTGAGGGGGTCGCATTGCAGGCACTCAGAATGTTGAGCGCGAATATCCAGCGGGTCTATCACAATGGTGAGGACGTAACCGCGCGGGGTGAGATGCTCCTTGGATCGTGTATGGCAGCGTTTTCATTCCAGAAAGGTCTCGGGGCAGTCCATTCGTTAGCACATCAACTCTCTACAGATGCACCTATTCCACACGGTGTAGCGAACGCCATTCTCCTCCCGCCTGTCATGGAGTTTAACTTCTCTCACGCAAGCGAGAAATACGCTGAAGTCGCTCGCGCCTTAGGCATAGACACCACTGACATGGATAGTGACGCGGCAGGGAATGCTGCTATTGATAAAATTAGGGCGTTTAATGTTGAACTGAGTATGCCCGCGGGACTTGGAGCTGCCGGTTTAGACCGCCGGAAGATTCCAAAACTCGGTGCGGATGCGATGCTCGATCACTGCCACAAATTCAATCCGAGAGAGTGTAAGGAAGCGGATATGATCGCGTTATTTGAGGAGGCATTTTAAGGCATATCGACGGGCACGATCCACCCTTTTGTGAGTGCAGGTTTATAAGCATTATCGCGTAAGTAATCCGATGTCTGCCACAAGCAGAGGTGCTCGCCGTCTGGCATCCAGACAACCGATGTCAACTTCATTGCGGTGCGGGCAATGGGATACTTCTTCCCACTTTCAAGGTCATAGACCCAAACCTTCCAGCGGATACCTTCACAGTCCTCACGCTCCAGATATGCCAATCGCTTACCTGTCGGGGACCACGATGGCGATGTGTGTTCCAGAATCTCGCTCTGCGTCAAGGTGCTTACCGTTTCCGATAGGTGCAACTGCTTGTCAATCCGCCCGCCGGGTCGATTGCTACCCGACAAAACATAAGCAAGCCGTGTCCCGTCCGCTGCCCAGTCCAATTGACGTACCTGTTGGTGCTGCGTCTGAATCTCTTTGATGCGTTGCCCTTCTATATCTTGGATACGGATACCGACATACTTCGAACTGTTTACACCGAAAGCGACCCGCGTACCATCGGGTGCCCAAGAGGGCGAGGGCAGATAGGTATAACGCTGACGACGTTCAATCGGTACACGGGCAATAGCACTTAAACCGCTCCCGTCACTATTGACACGGTAAACGATATCCAGCCCTTTTTCGTGTCTTCTAAACACCAAGCGGTTGGATGTCGGTGAAAACGCTGGTCCATCACCATGGGCTATTTTTTTTGTCTGTCCAAACTTCCAATCCACTGTGTAGATCTGCCGTTCGCCGTTTTCGTCGACCTCAAACGCTACGAGCCTGCTGTCCAGCGACCAGGAGACATGTGGATTGTAAAAATTGCCGGTGTAGTACTTTCGCACCCGTTCCGCTTTCCGATCCATAATCCACAACTCGCTTGCACGCCAGTACCTACCCCTCAAATCATCCCTTTTCAAGAACGCGATTAACGCTCCATCCGGGCTCCAGCGCGGGTACTCGGCACCCTCTATCAACTCCAGACGACGTGGAGATACTTTCGACTCGTTATTCGGACGGCAAAAAGTAGTGTTGAAGAAGATACCGTCCGTCTCTTCAAACTCCCCGAAGGCGAGTGTGTCCATCCATCCGCGGACCCCGTTCGGCAATTCGATTTCATACAGTCTCCCTGAAACCTGCACAATTGGCAGACGCGCCCCGTCGTTGAGATGTAATAGGACAGACGTGCCGTCTTTCGTTGTATAAACCGGTGCAGCATCGTGTACGACAACCCCCGACCGTCTCGTCTCTTCAGTTGCCGTTACTTCCGTTGCGTTCGTAAACGCGTAAACATATCCGTCGCCGGATGCTGCATAGAGAACCCCGTCAGAAATAGCAGGGGCAGCGTCCACAAAACCGCCAGTCTGGTAAGTCCAAGTTTCCGTCTGGGATGCGGAATCAAATCCATGAATCCGTCCATCGCGGGCACCGATGTAGACCGCCCCATTTGCCGTAACAGGGTAACTCTCGCTTCCTGCTGTCCGACCACGCCATACCTTCGCGTTATGCTCAGGGAAGACCGGACGCAACACGCCATTTGCACACCCATATTCAATGCCTTGGATTCGGACTGTCCGTTCCCGCATCGCCTCAAGTTCACCCGTTCTGGCGTTCAGCAGATAAATTTTTGACCGAAATGCGCCGACGTAAACTTTATTGTCAGCAACAATCGGCGGTGCGTCCATCCAACTTTTTGTTTTGAATTCCCACAACTTTTCGCCTGTTTGTGCGTTCAATGCGTAGACTTTATTGTTCCGGGCATTGAAGTAGACCCTGTCTCCCAGCACTGTCGCGGAATAGCGGATAGCATCTCCCGCATCAAACACCCATTTGACTCCCCACTGTTTCGCGTCTAAGGCATATAGTTTCCCGTCAGCCGATCCGATGTACAAGATCCCATTTGCAATCACGGGTGAGGCGTAAATCGGTCCACCCGTCTTGAATTTCCACAGCAATTCCAGCGGAGGGGCAAGATTTTTATCTCGACTAACCCCGGAAAAGCTTAAATTGTACATGAACGTGTGCCAATCTTCAGCACGCGGCGGGGGTGTAACAGATTCCATCACTTCAGGAGATGCGGATTGCTCCACCGTTGACTGACGCGATGACTCTTTCTGCGCTGAATCGCATCCCCAAGCAAGCAGGAGTACAAGTAATGCTATGAATCGTTTTCTATTCCAGAGGTACACATTAATCCTTTCACGAAGCGTCGATATCCAATTTTATGATAAACCTTCTTATTAACTTACCATATTATTAAGTGATATGCAACCGAAAACTATAGTAGATTAATGTATTTTTTCCAAAGAGAACGGAAGGCGTTTGCAACTAATGCAACAGGGAAGGAAAAAATTGAATCTTCTATAGAACCAAAATGACGAAAAATTTGAATTTGTGGCAAATCTGTGTTAAAATTTAACTCCTATAAATGTCATACTATTTCACATTTTATTGTAAGCGGTGAACGCGAATGAACACGTTAGAATCCAAATTGGGTGAAGTCGACCCGCAGATCGTGGAAATTGCCTCTAAAGACTTGACACGCCAGCAAAATTCTCTCATGCTAATCCCATCAGAGAACTACGCCAGCCGTGCCGTTATGGAGGCACAGAGTACTATCCTCGCTAACAAGTACGCCGAAGGTTACCCCGGTGAACGTTACTATAACGGGTGCGAGTTTATGGATGAAACCGAGTCGCTGGCGATTGAACGCGCCAAGACACTCTTCGGGGCTGAACACGTTAACGTCCAACCGCACGCCGGCAGCCAAGCGAACATGGCGGTCTATCATGCGCTGCTCGAACCGGGAGACACGATTTTGGGTATGTCCCTCAGCCACGGTGGACATCTCACCCATGGTGATAATGTCAACTTCTCAGGACGCTATTACAATGTTATTGCGTATGGTGTAGATGCCAAGACTGAGCGTATTGACATGGCAGAGATTGCGGCACTTGCGCAAGAACATCGTCCAAAACTCATTGTCGTTGGGGCAACTGCTTATCCTCGACATTTCGATTTTGCAGCGTGGCGAGAGGTCGCCGATTCGGTGGATGCGTATCTGCTCACAGATATAGCGCATATCGCAGGACTTATCGCAGGCGGCGTACATCCAGACCCTGTTCCGTACAGTGATGTGGTCACGACAACGACTCACAAAACCTTACGCGGTCCCCGTGGTGCCATGATTATGTGTAAATCTGAATACGCAAACCAGATTGACCGTGCTGTCTTTCCGGGTTTACAAGGCGGTCCTTTTCTTCATACAATCGCAGCGAGAGCTGTCGCCTTCAAGGAAGCCAGCGCACCCGCTTTTAAAACATATCAAGCGCAGATTGTTAAAAATGCCAAAGCACTCGCTGCAAGGCTACTCGAAAACGGATTTCGGTTAGTGAGTGGGGGAACGGATAATCATCTAATGTTGATAGATCTCACTTCCAAATACGAGAAACTTAGTGGACGACAAGCCGCGGATCACTTGGAAGCTGCCGGAATCATCGTTAATAAAAATACCATTCCTTTCGACAAACGGAAACCGAGGACCACGAGCGGTCTACGTATTGGGACTCCTATGATTACCACGCGTGGTATGAAAGAAGATGACATGGTTCAAGTCGCCGATTTCATCGCAGAGACGCTTGAAAACAGACAAAAAGCCTCCATCAAACGCCGAATTCGGAAGAAGGTTGGGGAATTCTGCGCGCAATTTCCGATTTATGAATATTTAGGATAGCTATCGGCTGTCGGCTATGGACTACAACGCAGCACTTGCCTATATTGAAGAATTCATCGACTATGAGAGAAGTCCTGACTTTGCTCGGCAGACAAGGCTCTATAATCTGAATCGAATCTCGTTGTTATTGGAGCAACTCGGCAATCCGCAAGACAGGTTACGGGTTGTCCATATCGCAGGGAGTAAGGGGAAAGGTTCGACTGCTGCACTTATCGCGTCGGTCCTGACCCGGGCAGGCTATAAGACCGGTCTGTTTACGTCTCCGCATCTCATTACACCGCGAGAGAGATGCCGAATTGATAATGACCTCATTTCGGAGTTGGACGTTGCTTTCTATATTGACAAACTCAGACCTGCCATCGACGCAGTTTCCACTTCCGAGTTCGGACGTGTCTCGTTTTTTGAAATATACACCGCGCTTGCCTTTTCCTATTTCGCTGACAAAGCGACGGATTTCGCTGTTATTGAAGTCGGTTTAGGCGGCAGACTTGATGCGACGAATGTCGTCACACCTGTTACAACCGTTATTACACAAATCGGTTTGGAACATACGACGATCTTGGGCGAAACTTATAGTGAAATCGCAAGCGAAAAAGCAGAAATCATTAAACATGGATGTCCACTCGCCCTCGCACCACAACATCCAGAAGCACAGGTAGTATTTGAAAAGATCGCCAAGCAACGGAACGCGCCTATTGTTGAAGTCAAAGATTTTATCCGAAGTGATTTCAGTACCTCTACCCCTCGGATCGTCTACAATATCGACGGTCTACCTGTAGCACAGCACTTCGATGTGGCAACCAATTCGGATCGTTATCCGCAGCTGACTATTCCACTTTTGGGACACCATCAATGTGTGAACGCTATAACGGCTCTTGCCGGGCTTGAATGTCTGAAACGGCAAGGATATGTAATCCCAAAAGCGAGTGTTTACGCAGGGTTCAAAAATGTACAGTGGGACGGGCGGATTCAGCGAATTCAGTCGGCACCGATTGTTGTACTTGACGGTGCGCACTCCCCGGTTTCAATGAAAGTCTTGTGTCGGACGCTCCGAGAAAGTTTTCGATATGACCAGATGACTTTCGTGGTTAGTTTAATGCAAGATAAGAACCTTACAGAAATTGGTAATATTGTCTCAAAGACTGCTGATACTGTGATTGCTACACAGGTGAGTGATAACAGGCGTGTGATGCCCGCTGAAACAATAGGGAATGCCTGGACTGGGACCTGCAGAAAGCTTAGGGTCTGTCCAGAGCCAGAAAAAGCGATCGCAAAGGCACTGTCCGACGCGGCACCAACAGATTTAATCTGTATCACAGGTTCGTTCTATCTCGTCGGTCAGGCACTAAAACAGTTCTCGGTTTTTAATAGTTGATAGAAGGAGTACTCTTGTTTGGAAGCACTCTATGGTGTTGAACGGTAAAAAACATAATGGATTGAGGTGATGGTGCAAATTTTTGATAAAATTTAACAAGAAAACGGTTTTGGATAGGGACCCACCCATTGCTGACAAGGGTCTGAACGAAACCGAGCAGTATTTCAATTTTTAAAGAAATAGAAAAAGAGAGGTTTTTAATGCGTGAAATCAGCTGCAAAAGACGGTGGTTAAGTTGGAAAACACTTCTAACATCTCTTCCTGTTTTGAATTTAGCCACCGTAGCTTTTGCCCAAACAGAGTCCCATCCGGTTATCCCTACAGTATGGTGGATTGCGCCTATCGGCTCTCTCATCGCTTTGGGATTTGCGTACTATTTCTACCGTGCTGTCATGAGACAAGATGAGGGCAACGAAACCATGCGTGGCATCGCACAATCTGTCCGTGAGGGCGCGATGGCATATCTCAGGCAACAATACAAAGTGGTCGGATTGGTTTTTCTTGTGCTTTGTCTCATTTTTCTCTTCATGGCGTTCGTCCTTAATGCCCAAAACAAGGTAATCCCATTTGCTTTTCTTACAGGCGGCTTCTTCTCAGGTCTCTGCGGTTTCCTCGGCATGAAAACAGCGACCAATGCCTCGGCGCGCACCACGAGCGCGGCGATGCAAGGACTCAACGCCGGTTTAAAGGTAGCCTTCCGTGCTGGTGCAGTTATGGGATTGGTCGTCGTTGGGTTCGCACTTCTTGATATTACAGGATGGTTTCTCATCCTCTACTATCTCTTTCCCAAAATATTCCCCGGATTTCTGTCTGAAGTGAATCCACTGCCGCAGATTACGGTGATTATGTTGAGTTTCGGGATGGGCGCTTCAACACAGGCATTGTTTGCCCGCGTCGGGGGTGGTATCTATACGAAGGCTGCCGATGTTGGTGCTGACCTCGTTGGAAAGGTAGAAGCCGGCATCCCTGAAGATGATCCGCGTAACCCGGCTGTTATCGCTGATAACGTCGGTGATAACGTCGGTGATGTCGCAGGTATGGGCGCAGACCTTTATGAATCTTATGCGGGTTCCATTCTTGCAACTGCTGCCCTCGGTGTCGCTGCTGTCGCTGCCAATAACTATAACGACCTTGCGCTTCAACTGAAATACCTCGCAGCTCCCATGATTATTGCTGGCATTGGGGTGATCCTCTCTATTATGGGTATCTATCTTGTCAGAACCAAAGAGGGCGCATCCATGAGTCAGTTGATGGGCTCCCTTAACTTAGGCATTAACGGCAGTGCGATAGGTATTGCAATTGTCTCACTTCCTGTGCTCATTTACCTCGATCTTCCCAACAAGTGGCAAATTTGGGGAGCAATCATCGCTGGACTCGTCGCAGGCTTGATCATCGGAAAAGTCACTGAAGTCTTCACATCTCACGATTACGCACCGACGCGTAAGATCGCCAAACAGGCGCAAACCGGACCCGCAACCGTGATTATTGAAGGTGTCGCTGTCGGTATGGAATCGACGGCAATCCCTGTCATCACCATTGTTACTGCAGTCGCTATCAGTTACTATCTCCCCGGCGGTATGCAGGAACCGTTGATGGGACTCTATGGAGTCGGGATCGCTGCGGTCGGTATGCTCGCGACCCTCGGTATTACACTTGCTACGGATGCCTACGGACCTATTGCTGATAATGCCGGTGGAAACGCTGAGATGGCTGAACTCGATAAAAGTGTCCGAGAGCGCACGGATCAGTTGGATGCACTCGGAAATACTACCGCTGCAACGGGTAAAGGTTTCGCCATCGGTTCCGCAGCACTAACGGCACTCGCACTTTTGGCTGCCTATATTGAAGAGATTCGACACGGTCTCAGTGACTTGGCAGGACAGAAAACACTTGAGATACCCGGTGAGGGTATGGTTGATACAGCGAAGGTCTCAATCAGCCAATTCATGGACTACTATGATGTTACCCTTATGAATCCGCAAGTCCTTATTGGACTGTTCATCGGTGCGGTGATGGCGTTCTATTTCTGCGCGTTGACGATGAAAGCCGTCGGACGGGCGGCGGGGGCTATGGTCGAAGAGGTCCGCCGTCAATTTCGTGCGAAACCCGGCATTATGAAGGGTGAGGAGAAACCGGATTATGCCCGGTGTGTTGAGATTTCAACGGTCGGCGCGCAACGTGAGATGATTTTTCCATCGCTTATCGCCATCGTTGTACCTGTCTTAGTCGGATTAGTTTTTGATGTCGGTGGGGTACTCGGTTTACTCACAGGCGGTTTAGCAACCGGTTTCGTTCTCGCAATCATGATGGCAAACGCCGGTGGTGCGTGGGACAATGCCAAAAAATTCATTGAAGAAGGCAAACATAAAGACGAATATGGTGAGAAAGGTTCAGAACAACACAAAGCCACTGTTGTCGGTGATACCGTCGGTGATCCCTTCAAAGATACCTCCGGTCCCTCGCTTAACATCTTGATTAAGTTGATGTCTATGGTGTCTGTGGTCTTTGCTGGACTCATCGCCAAGTACGGCGGCATACTTAGCAATTGGCTGGGTATGTAGTAGGTTAACTCTCCAGGACTTGGCACATCAAAATGTACCTGAACATGAAACTCAAAGATGCCATTGTATACGCCTTGAGCCTATCTATCTTCATCATAGGGTGTCAGCAGTTAGACAGTGGGATGAAAACGGGACCCGATACCGCTGTATCGATTTCTGTAGATGATGTTCATCCAGACGAAATATTCTATGCGAGTACTGTTTTTATTGGTGATCCAGGGAGTAGATTCGGAACCGACGAATATGTCTTAAATTCTGCCACTATCACAGGTGATACGTTGAATGTCAGCGTCTCCTACAGCGGTGGATGTGAAGATCACCAATTCACACTTGTGGTTTCGGAGGGTTTTCTTGAATCGTTCCCAGTTCAACTGCACGCTTCTATCGCACACAACGCTAATGGGGACACGTGCGAAGCATATCCAACAGAGAACTATCGCTTTAACCTTACACCGATCAAAACGCTGTATCAGAACGCTTACCGACAGGAAGCAGGCACTATTGTTTTGCGACTCAAAGATGCACCAGAGGGGAACCTTATCTACGAATTTGCAATGTAGCCATAATTATATTAAATACCGGTGTTGTAGGGAAACTGATTTCCTATACTTCCCCCTTCTGCTTGTTTAGCAATTTGTAGGAGAACACAAACAGATGTCCAATAAACTGAAACCCCGGAGTTATGCGATTACCGATGGACCCGACCGCGCCGCTGCACGCACAATGCTCATGTTCGGCGATGGCGGACTCTCACCAGAGGACCTTGACAAACCAATTATCGGGGTTGCCAATACATGGATCGAGATCGGACCTTGTAATTTTCACCTAAGACGGCTGGCCGCCAAGGTCAAAGAAGGCATTCGCGCCGCAGGCGGTACGCCGCTTGAATTCAATACGGTCAGCATTTCTGATGGCATTACCATGGGCACCGAAGGCATGAAAACCTCGCTCATCAGTCGAGAAATCATCGCTGATTCGATCGAATTGGTTTCCATCGGTAACATGTTTGATGCTGTTATTGCGCTCTGTGGATGCGACAAAACTGTTCCCGGCACCGTCATGGCATTGGCACGGTTAGACATTCCCTCACTCACACTTTATGGGGGTTCAATCATGCCGGGCAAGTTTCAGGGACGGGATGTCACGATTCAAGATGTATTTGAAGCGGTCGGACAACATGCGGAAGGCACGATAACTGTTGAAGAACTCGATGATCTGATTAGTAAGGGGTGTCCCGGACCTGGCGCATGTGGTGGACAATTTACTGCAAATACGATGGCGACAGCCGTTGAAATGTTGGGCATCGCGCCAATGGGAAGCGGTAGTGTTCCTGCTGTCGTAGAGGATAAGGACGATGAGGCATACAAAGCCGGACAACTCATCATCGACATGCTCGCTGCTGACCGTCGCCCCAGTCAGATTATTACCCGTAAGTCTCTTGAGAATGCGATTACCTCTGTCGCTGCAACCGCTGGTTCTACCAACGGCGTTCTACACCTTCTCGCCATCGCGCACGAAGCACAGGTCCCCATAACACTTGAAGACTTCCACGCCATTAGTCAAAGAACGCCTGTGTTAGCCGACCTAAAGCCGGGTGGACAGTTTGTCGCGAACGATCTCTATGAAGCGGGGGGCATTCCGTTCTTGGCGAAACGTATGGCGGAGGCGGGTTTGCTCCACACCGACGAACTCACGGTCACCGGAAGAACCATCGGTGAAGAGGCGAATGCAGCCACTGAAACCGAGGGACAGGTAGTCGTCAGACCCGTGGATGCACCGCTTAAATCGACAGGTGGTTTCGCTATCTTGCGGGGGAACCTCGCGCCCGATGGGTGTGTTCTCAAGTTAGCTGGACAGGATAAAACCCTTCATCGCGGTCCAGCGCGTATCTTTGAGCGTGAAGAGGATACCTTCGCTGCTATTAAAGGTGGGGAGATTAAACCCGGCGATGTTGTTGTTATCCGTTATGAGGGACCCACTGGTGGTCCGGGTATGCGCGAGATGTTGGGCGTAACGGCAGCAATCGTCGGCGCAGGTTTGAGTGAGGATGTCGCCCTCTTAACCGACGGTAGGTTTTCTGGGGCGACACACGGTTTCATGATCTGTCACGTTGCACCTGAAGCCGCGAAAGGCGGTCCCCTCGCGATCCTCCAAGAGGGAGATGAGATCGTCATTGATGCCAAGGAACGCAAGCTTGACGTTCAACTCTCCGACGCGGAAATTCAGGTACGTTTTGAGCAGTGGACACCCCCTGAACCGCGTTATACACGCGGGGTCATGGCGAAATATGCGAACTCGGTATCTTCTGCTTCTGAGGGTGCTGTGACCGGATAGAACCAATTCACCATGTATCCATAGGGCAGGTCTTTGTACCTGTCCTTTTTATTTTCGTGGTTTACGTGTCCCATCCGAAATCGCTTCTACCACCGTATCGTAAACACACTGCAACGCTTGGAGATATGCCATCTCCGCCCGCTTTATCTCATGTGTATCGCCCCGTGCGCGCACCTTCTGGAGTGTCTCCAGTCGTAAGAGCATCTCTCGGTTCGCATGCGCTAAATGTTGCCAATGTGTCTCTGTTATCACTGTTCGGTCTTCCATGTATAAATCCCCGCGAATGAGAAATTCCGCTATCTATAAAAAGTTTATATTGATTAAGTATAAATAAATAAAGTTTTTATGGCAACAATTTTTTTCAAAACGATTGTAATTTCCCGGTTTTTCTGTTATACTATTTGAACCAGTTCGGGTGGCACTGTAAAGCGTTCCGCACGGTCCGTCCGCTACCCTCCCACCTTCACAGGGGATAAATGGACTGGCGACTGAGACTACCGAAATGGATATAGTGGAAGAACTTAAAAAGCGGGACGACCGCATTGAAAGATTAGAACGCGCTTTGTTGTTAGTGCTGAGTTTAAACGTCGGGAATCATCTCGACAAGTCTTCTAAGAACTGTTTTAGCCATGTTCAATCTTTTGCTGTAGAGCAGATGGAGACCCTCGTTGCCGAGTCTGGTAGCACAGAGAAAGTTATCGAAAATCTGCTTGCTGCCTGTGAGGAACGCTTTCGCATTGAATTGGATGTATTGGATCGCTAACCTATAAATTTTGCCAGAGTGATCGGCTTTGAAAACAATGGGCAGTGCGCTGGTTATTGGAATCTATCTTATGAATAAACAGAGACCTGTTATTCTCAATCAAGCAGAACTCGACTGGGAAACTTGGGACGATCCAGACCTCGCTGCCCGGAGTCCAATTCGTTGGAAAATTCTCATATCGGGGGAACGCGGTCCCAGTGGTCGGCTTGCTACGGGAATAGCAGAGATGACCCCGGGGACGCTGCTTCCGCTTCATCATCACGAGCCTGAGGAGACTTACTACGTCATCAGCGGTTCCGGGTATGTAACAATAGAGGACTGTGAGGCAACGCTGAGTGCCGGGGCATCTGTTTTTATCCCTTCTCATGCAAAGCATTCGCTCCGTTGCACCGGTACCGAGAATCTAATCTTTCTGTTCACGTTCGCGGCGGACCGATTTGACGAAATCATCTATCATTTTGATGTAAATTAGCAAGCCAGAAAGTAGATTACCGAATGCCAACATTAAAAATGACAAACGCTGAACCCATCATTTCTAATGCGGATGCGAGTCTCATAGACATCGGCGATGGGGTTGCCCGACTTGAACTCCATAGCAAGTTGAACATCATTGAAGATGGAACGCTGGAGATGTTTGATGCAGCGTTGGCGGAGATCGAAGCCAATTACGCAGGCATGATTGTCGCCACAGAAGCGAAAAACTTTTCGGTCGGTCTCAACCTCATTCTCCTGCTGGAACGTGCCAAGAACCAGAATTGGGACGCGATTTCGGCGACAGTCCGCAACCTGCAAACTGTGTGTACGAAACTCCGTAGGGCATCAAAACCCGTTGTGGCGGCGGCAGCAGGCATGGCACTCGGTGGTGGGTGTGAACTTGCGTTCGGCGCAGATGCTGTCCAAGCCTTTACGGAAAGTTACATCGGTCTCGTTGAACTCCGCGTTGGACTTATCCCCGTTGGCGGTGGCACGAAGGAGATGGCATTTCGCTGTCTGAACGGCATAACGCTGCCCGCACCGATCCAAACGCTATTTCCTTATGTCAATAAGGCTTTTGACACGCTCCGAGACTCGAAGGTCTCAGAAGACGCAGCAGACGCAATCGAACTCGGTTATCTTCGAGAGACGGATCCTATCTCATCAAGTCAAGAGACGCATTTCAACGATGCCAAGCAACTCGTTCTCTCAATGCACGCAGCAGGCTATCATCCACCTGAACCCCCAGAGGTGTTTGTACTCGGTGAAGAAGGGATTGCACGGTTTAACCTACAGACGCATCTGCTTCGGCAGGCGGACGTTATTGACGACTATACCCAACACCTTGCGAATCAATTGGCTTATGTCCTCTGTGGTGGTAAACTTTCAGTACCACAGTTTGTTACCGAACAGTATATGCTCGACTTGGAACGCGAGGTATTCCTCAGCCTTTGTGGGGAACAGCAAACACACGCCAGAATAGAGGCAACCCTCCAGAGAAGCAAAAAATGAAGCAGACAACATCCAACGTAGTCATTGTATCCGCTGTACGCACAGCCGTCGGCAAAGCCGGTAGAGGTGCCCTGAAGAACACACGTCCGGACGAACTCGCTGCTGCTGCACTCCGTGGGGCGGTTGAGCAACTTCCACAACTGGATCTGGAGACAGTGGACGATGTCATCATCGGGTGCGCGACACATGAGGGACCGCAAGGCTACAACCTCGCCCGAATCGCAAGTTTACGCGCCGGGTTTCCGGTCTCCGTGCCTGCTATTACGATCAACCGATTCTGTGCCTCCGGTTTAGAAACTATCGCGATGGGGGCTGAGCAGATTCTATCTGAGCGTGCTGAGGTGGTCATCGCTGGCGGCGTAGAGAGTATGAGTCAGGTACCCTTCGGTGTGAACCTTTCGCCGAACCCAGGACTTATAGCATACACCCCCGATGCCTATCTCAGTATGGGGTTGACCGCTGAAAATTTGGCGCGGAAATATAGTATATCTCGTGACGCACAGGATGCTTATGCATATCAGAGCCACCGCAAGGCAATCAACGCGATTGATGCGGGTAAATTCCGTGAAGAAATTATTCCGCTCAAGATAGAAGAGACACACTTCAACTCGGAAGATACGCTTGAAACTGTGCGTTCTATTTTTGATACCGATGAAGGACCGCGTCGAGATACTTCACAAGAAGCGTTGGCATCGCTCAAACCTGTTTTTCATGTAGATGGCACAGTGACGGCTGGCAATGCTTCGCAGATGAGCGACGCTGCCGCTGCTGTCGTCTTGATGTCCGAGGCGCGCGCGAGCGCAGAAGGTTACGACCCGTTAGCCTATTTCGTTAGCTACGCCACAGCCGGCGTTCCACCTGAAATTATGGGGATCGGACCCGTGCCTGCGATCCCAAAGGCACTCACATCCGCAGGACTCGCTCTGGCGGATATAGATATTATAGAACTCAACGAGGCGTTTGCTGTGCAAGCCCTGTCTGTAATTCAAGAAGCAGAATTACCGATCGAAAAGGTAAACGTCAACGGTGGCGCAGTTGCGCTTGGGCATCCACTCGGCTGCACTGGCACGAAACTCACTGTAAGTTTGATCAATGAAATGCGTAGGCAAAATCACCAATACGGCATGGTAACAATGTGTGTCGGTGGTGGTATGGGTGCCGCTGGTATTTTTAGCCTGGCATCAAACGAGAAATAGTTAGTTTTCAGTTACAATGGATATTTGGATTATCAGAACCCTCTTTAACTGGCAATTGAACTGATCCCCAATCCCAGTCGCGAATTGACCAGAAACCTGCCTGAAACGAAGTGGAAGGCAGCCCAGGAGCAATCAATTAAAAAATGCAAACGCACGTCTATCTCTCCATAGCAGGCGAAAACAAAATCGCCATTTATACATTCGATGTCTCCGACGGTAGCATTGAATTACAAGAAAATATCAGCGTCAGCGGCTCTCCGGGACCTTTGGCACTTTCACCGTGTGGCAACTACCTATACGCCGGACTTCGGTCGAGTCGAGAAATTGCAAGTTTCCGCATTGATGAAGAGACGCGACATCTCTCACACTTGCGGACCGTCCAACTCGATGCCGATACCTGCTATATCGCAACGGACAAAACAGGGAATTTTCTGCTCTCCGCCTATTACGGTGCAGGCAAGGTTACCGTCCATGCAATCGGCGACGATAAGACCGTCCAAGGCGAACCGCTTCAGACCGTTGAAACCGACATACACGCCCACTGCATTGAGACAGATGCCTCAAACAGGTATGCCTTTGTCCCGCATACTGTCCCTCGAAACGCTATCTATCAATTTCAGTTCGATGAGAATACAGGGACCCTCACGCAAAACCCTGTTGGAAACCTCAATCCGGGTGCACCGGTTGGACCGCGGCATTTCTGTTTTCATCCGAGCAAACCGATTCTCTACTTCTCAAATGAGCAAGGCTCCAGCGTCTCCGCCTATGTCCTACAAGAAAAAGAACACCCAGGAATCTTGATGGATTTGCAGGAAGACCTTTCTACGCTCCCCGCAGATTTTGAGGAGGACAATACGTGTGCCCAAATCCACATTGATCCACAGGGAACGTTTCTCTACGTCTCCAATCGCGGGCATGACAGCATCGCAGGATTCGCAATTGATGCGGAGAGCGGCAAATTAAGTGCCATCGGACACCAACCGACTGAACCGACCCCGCGCGTTTTCAACATTGACGGAACGGGTAATTTCCTTTTTGTCGGTGGACAAGGCTCTGGCAGACTCGCCACCTACCGCATTGACCGAGAAACCGGCAAATTATCGCCACTTGCAAACTACACAGTCGGAGAAAGCCCGATGTGGGTGCTTTTTCTCTAAGATGTAGCATAAACTGTTAGTTTGTGCTACTTGTTCATATCGGAGGGATTAAAAATAAAAAAGTGACACAACGCGGAATTTTCATTACATTTGAGGGTGTAGAAGGTTCAGGTAAAACGACACAGGCACAACGTCTCGCAACCGCTTTGGGCTCGAATGTGCTACTGACCCGTGAACCCGGTGGTACGCCTATTGCTGAACGTATTCGCGACCTCTTCCTCACATCTGAAGGCATAACACCGATGACAGAGTTGTTGCTAATCGCTGCCGCACGCACACAACACGTCGAAGAACAGATACGTCCCGCGTTACAAGCAAAACGGACCGTTATCTGTGATAGGTTTATTGATGCCACTGTGGCTTATCAAGGGTATCGCGGCGGCATCGACCTTGCGCTTATTCACCAGCTGAATCGCACTGCTACGGGTGGGTTAACACCTGACATCACCTTTATCCTCGACCTACCGCCAGAGGTCGGACTATCACGCCAACAGCAAGGTGGAGCACATCGCGACCGTTTGGACAGAGAGTCTTTGGAATTGCATCGTAAGGTTCGCGAGGGATACCTATCCGTCGCGAGGGCAAATTCACATCGCGTCAAACTGATAGATGCTGCACAGTCTCCAGATGTTGTCCACGCCGCGGTCTTAGCCGAATATCAAGATTACGCATGGTAAACGATGTTAAGGAAAAATGCAAAATCCAGTTATTGGACATCAACAGATCATTGAACAACTCCAGCGAACCGTGGCATCGGATCGTATCGCCGGGGCATACCTTTTTGTCGGACCGACGGGTGTTGGAAAAGAGACGGTCGCTCGGTATTTCGCACAACTCATCTTCTGCCAGCAAGACACTCAGCCCCCTACAGTATGTGGAAGGTGTCTTGCTTGTCGGAAGGTGGCTTCTGGAAACCATCCAGATCTACAATTTATCCGACCTGAGGGCAGTCTGCTGAGAATAGGGCAGATTCGGGAGCTGCAAAAACAGATTGTCTACGAGCCGCTCGAAGCGAGTCGGAAGGTTTACATCTTGACGGACGTGGAACGGATGAATGCGGAGGCGGAGAACTGCTTGCTCAAGACGCTTGAGGAACCACCTGCCTCTTCTGTTTTGATCCTGTTGACATCGAACATCCAAGTCCTGCTGCCAACGACCCGATCTCGATGCCAAATTCTCCAATTTCATCCGATGCCGACGCAGGAATTAGCGGCGGTCTTGACGGATACATTTTCAGTCGCACCGGAACAAGCGACAACCCTCGCAATTGCTGCTGGCGGGGCAATTGGGAAGGCAATCACCCAACTTGAAAAGGGGGGGGCACTTACCGAAGAAGTCCCTGAGATTCTCAAGGAGACGGATTTATTAGCTGCTTTTAGGCTCGCTGAAAACTTCAAAGATAGTCCTGAAACTTTGGAGAGTTTGGTTACATGGTATCGCGACCTACTCTTTTTGCAACAAGGTGCGCCGCTCGAATTAATAACACATATTCATTCCGTTGAAGAACTCCAGACACTCGTTCCCCGTTATTCGCATCTGCGTATCCAACAAGCCATCCAAACCGTTTTTGACACCAAATCCCTCATCGAAAACACAAACACAAATGCTACCTTGGCACTGGAGGTGATGTGTTTAAAATTACTGAAGTAGATTATCTTTTTCGGTTTTAAGGGTAACACAATTAAGCAGAAGCGGTTTGACAGACCGATTTTCTTATGCTATAATTTTACCAAAAACGGGAATTCCCACAGAGGAAGTTTAATGAGCGCATTTTACGTCACAACCCCCATCTACTACGCGAATGCCGAACCACACGCCGGACACGCTTATAGCACTATCATCGCCGATGCTTTGGCGCGATATCATCGCCTCAAAGGTGATGATGTTTTCTTTTTAACCGGTGTTGATGAGCACGGGGCAAAGATACATGAAGCCGCCACAGACGCTGGCATCTCTCCACAAGCCTATTGTGATAGGATAGCACCGACCTTTACTAAACTTTGGGAGCGTCTTAACATCTCGTACGACATCTTCATGCGCACGACAAGTAATATGCACAAGCGTGGCGCAGAGAAATTCCTCGCTGCCCTCTATAACAGCGGAGATGTCTACAAAGGCACTTATGAGGGATACTATTGTCGCCCGTGCGAACGGTTTGTGCCTGAAAAGGAACTGACGGACGAGAAAATTTGTCCAGATCATAAATTGCCCTTGGAATGGCTTGAGGAAGAAAACTATTTCTTTCGACTCTCCAAGTACCAGGACAGGTTACTCGCACATATTCAGGAAACGCCTGAATTTATCTACCCGGAAAGTAGACGCAACGAACTCCTGAGGGTGTTAGAAGGTGGATTAGAGGACGTAAGCATATCTCGTGCTTCCGTTTCATGGGGAATCCCGTTGCCGTTTGATCCCGATCATATCGTCTATGTCTGGATCGAAGCGTTAACGAACTATATGACAGCACTCGATTATGAAAACGAAAGTGATCGGTACCATACCTTCTGGCCAGCAGATGTCCACATGATGGCAAAGGAGATTACCCGTTTCCACGCCCTGATTTGGCCCGCAATGCTAATGGCAGTTAACCTACCGCTTCCGAAACAGATCGTCGCACACGGTTGGCTGACAAAGGACGGTGAGGCACTGAGCAAAACGCGGGGCATCTTCATTGATATGGATACGGACATTGAGACATACGGATTGGATGCGTTCCGTTATTATCTCCTACGTGAGTTCAGTTTCGGAAACGATGGCGACTACCGGCCTGCTCGTTTGCACGCCCGCTATAATGCCGATCTCGCAAACGATCTCGGTAACCTCCTCAATCGTGTCCTCGGTCTTGTCAACAAAAACTTTGAAGGGGTCCCCACACCAACGATACCGGGTGAATTCGACGATGAAATCAAAGCGATGGCGCAGGCTACCATTGACCAGTTAGATGCACACATAAAGACGTTCGCCTTTGATGCAGCATTGGAAACCATCTGGGAGTTTGTCCGGCGCATCAATCGGTATGTCCAGCAGACCCAAGTCTGGACGCTCGCGAAACCTGAAACGAAACCGAGGATGGGGACTATCCTTTACAACAGTTTGGAAGCACTCCGGATTATCTCTGTCCTGATTTCGCCTTTCATTCCGGACACCGCTGAGAAAATTCAGAACCAAATCGGTTTGACGGAATTCGATACTGCCACAGCGTGGGGAGGTCTATCCGTAGGAATAGAAGTCAGCAGGGGTGAACCTATTTTTCCACGCATTGATACCAAAAAGCAAAAACAGCCGCAACCGAAACCTGAGGCGAAACCGAAAAAGAAGGCAGAAAAGAAAACGACGCATTTGGTTGCCTTCGCTGATTTCCAGAAACTCGACCTACGGGTTGCGAAGATCCTCGCTGCTGAACCTATTGAAGGTGCCGACCGGCTCCTCAAATTACAGGTAGACCTCGGCACTGAAAAACGGCAACTCGTTGCTGGTATTGCTGAACATTACACCCCAGAAGAACTGGTCGGGAAACAGGTAATCGTTGTTGCAAATTTAGAACCCGCCACGATTCGCAACGTCGAATCACAAGGGATGGTCCTCGCAGGAAGCGGGGACACCGTAGTCCTTGCGACCCTTGAAAAAGAGATGCCCCTCGGTACGCAAGTAAGATAGTAGTCAGAATAGGAAGGGTTTGTAACCCCGATGCGAAACAAATGCCGGATATAGAAAACATCCTTAAAAACCGAATTGAAAACGATAAGACAAACACTTTTGTTGTTATTGTGCCGACCGATTCCGCACGTTTGCATCGCCAACGCGAATTGGTTGGTTATCATCCCAACCGAGCGGTTGCCAACCTGCGGGTCTATACACTCGGAAGCTTCATTCAAAGGCTATATAACCAAGTCCGTCCAGCAAGACTGCACATCTCCCAAGGTGTCCAAAACCTCTGGCTGCATGAAATAGCAAATCCAAGCTCGGACAATGGTAATACTTACAGTTATGAAGCCTTTCACCCAGATCAGAACTTTTCTGTCCCTGATAGCACGCTGTCCCTCATTATAGATACAATTAACCGTCTCAAGGAGCGTGGTGAAACTGCCCAGAGCATTGTGGCGGATAATTGCACCAAAACTGATCTCGTTCATATCTATGAAAATTATGAAGCGAGACTTGAGGAGCGTTGGATAGATGAGAAAGGCAAACGCTTCTATCTTGCTAATAATTTCGATCCGCAATTCATGAGAGAAGCCTTTCCGCGAGCCGACCTTGTGGTTGTTGAAGGGTTCACTGTTCTTTCCAAAGCTGACCTTGACATCTTAACCGGCATTGCTGGGATGCCGGATATAAAGATGTGGTTCCGCACCGACTGGCTTGAAGGTAATGAGGACTTATATAAAAATATCACCAATCTTGTCTCGCAATTTAGGGACGTAAATGCCGCTATTGATCCCGACTATGAGCGTGATACCGTCCAACACCAACATTTCGCTGAGAATCTCTTTCGGGCTGGTACTGTGTCCGCAAATCTGAATCACAATTCTGATGATGCCTCTCAGATTACTGTTCTCAAACCTGCTGACCGTTCCGAAGAGATTGAGGAAATTGCACGCCGGATCCAAAAATATGTCTCCAAAAAGCATTGTAAACTCAATGACATCTGCGTCGCCTATTACAATATAGGGCTGTACCAGCAACGTATCGCCGAGATTTTTCCAACCTACGGTATTCCTTATTCGCTTGTAGAAACCGTACCTCTGACAAAATCAGAACTCGTCAAAGCAATCTTTTCTCGCCTTTCGTCAGACCGGACACCACTCAATGACCCCTATTTTTCTGTGGCGGAACCTGCTTCAGACACGCATCCGTTTCACCCAAGCGAGTTTCAGGTATATGTTGAGGGTTTGCTTGAAAAGGGCGAGGTTATTCAAAATATCTTAAACCCGATGTTTGGAAAAGACCTTGAAGTCATGGAAGCCGAGATTGAGGCGTATCGCCAATTCCATAGCGTTGTTAAAGAGCTCTGTAGCGTTTTGATGTTGGAGGGCGTTAGGTCGGACTCTCTTGGTAATTATATTCAAAAACTTCACTACATTGGAAAGCATACGAATTATAAAAACAGAGCAACTACAAAGGGCGAGACTGTCAGGATCGTTCAACTCGGTGAACTCAGAAGTCAGGAGTTTGATACCGTCTTCTTAGGTGATTTTGTAGACGGCAGTTTTCCAGAAAATTACCGTCCAGATCCGCTTCTACCGGAAAATCCGTATCGTACTGAAGAAGAGCAGCTGCATGATAATCGGTTCATGTTCTATCGGGTACTCAAATCTTTTCAAAAGCGATTATACCTCCTTGTTCCACAACGTGAACGCGAAGCGGAATTGATTCCTTCTCCGTTTCTTGAACAATTGAGCGCAGTCGCTGATGTTGAGACGGCTGAAGTCGAGCATCCTGAACGCGGAAGCGTTCCAGGTTTTCTCGGAGACTACGGCAAGCATGTATGGACAGCAGATACACCTGTCGCTGACGCGTTTCCCCATGGGTTAGCGCATATGCGCCCCCTAATAAACCACGTCGTTAAGGTCGAAAAGAGCCGCGAGGAGACGCACAAACTTTTGGCTTATGAAGGGATCCTAACAGCAGGTTCGCTTTCTACCGAAAGCCGAGAACGTTTGAAAGGACGGCAGCAGTGGACTTATTCGGTTACAGATTTGGAAACTTATGCCAAATGTCCGTTTCAGTATTTTGCTGGTAAGATCTTGAATCTTCGTGTTGAAGAAGACGAGGCGGAGGACGAATTATCCAGTCTTGAAAAAGGTTCACTACTCCACAAAGTCCTTTTCGCGTTCTACAATGATCGTCGGCAGCAAGGAGAACCATCTATTCGACAATGTACAGAGGATGAATTTAAAGAAGCGAAACGGCAATTGGATGAAATTTTAGAGATCCTCTCTGAGAAAGAAAGGCATAGTGAAAAACGTGCTGAAACGCCTATCGGCGAGAATAATCTTTTTTGGATAACAGACATAGAAAAACAGCGTGTTGCCTTATACAAATGGCTTGAAGCAGAGCGCGCTTATGATTTATCTCTCATACCAAGTTATTATGAAGTTAACTTCGGGCAGCCTGGTGAACCTGCAGATTCTCAACTCAGTTATAGCGAACCAATTTCTATCGGTAATGTCCGTATGAAAGGCAAAATTGACCGTATTGATATCGATAATAATACCTTCAATGTAGTTGACTATAAAACTGGCGGCTCCACGATTAGAATGGCGGAGATCCTGAGCGGACGGAGTCTTCAGCTCCCTATTTACCTTCAAATAGCGAGAAAATTGTTAGAAACCCATAGAGGAACTGGATTTGATCCAGCAGCGGGATTGTATCATAAAGTCAGGCTAAACGAATGCAAAGTTGAACTCGGTATCGGAGAGCAATCTTTGAATGCGTTCGCTTTCAAATACTACAACGGTGAAGAGTGGAAAAAGTTTTCAGCCAGTGGTCAATTATTAGACAATGAGATTTTCAATGATAGGCTTTTGCGCGTTAGCGGCTACGTCCAACAGTACGTTGAGAGTATTTCCAACGGCAACTTTCCGCTCATCACCGGCGTCAAAACCTTTTCACCGCCCGAGGAAGACGGCGTTGTAGAGACTGATGAATACGGGTTTGTGGATTCTGAGGAACATGGTGATAAGCCCCTCACACCACGCAACAAAACGCAGCCTTGTAGCTATTGCGCCTATAAACGTGTCTGTCGTGTCGGTGCAGTCTCTGAAGATAGTCAGTCAGACGACTAATCTCCATCTATTATTTTCCAACCCGTGAAGTTTAAAAGCGCGCCCATCAGAAAAAACTTGCACACTTCCCACAAATCTGTTATACTGTTTCAAATCTGAAGCATCTTGCTTGCTACTCTTAGCACGCAATTTGCAAGTACATCGTAAAAAAACAAATAGGAGGCTATTTTTAAATGGCACATACTTTACCAGCGCTCCCTTATGCTCACGATGCTTTGGAGCCTCATATTGACGCACAAACGATGGAAATCCATCACGGCAAACACCATCAAGGTTACGTTAACAATCTAAATGCTGCATTAGAAGGTCATGATGACCTTGCTAACTTAGATGTCGAGGCACTACTTAGAAATATTAATCAAGTCCCAGAAGACATTCGTCAGGCAGTCATTAACAACGGTGGTGGGCACGCCAATCATTCGCTCTTTTGGTCGATTATGAGTCCTAACGGCGGCGAACCGGGTGGCGAAATCGCAGCTGCGATCACCTCAACTTTCGGATCCCTTGAAGCTGCAAAAGAACAGTTTGTTGCAGCTGCGACAACACGTTTCGGCTCCGGATGGGGATGGCTCGTCCTCGGAGACAACGGTTTGGAGATCTACTCCACAGGAAATCAAGACAGTCCGCTCATGCAAGGACACGTCCCCCTTCTCGGTATTGATGTCTGGGAACACGCATACTATCTGAAGTATCAAAACCTACGTCCTGCCTACGTTGAAGCGTGGGGAAACGTCATCAATTGGACACGCGTCAATGAACTCTACGTAGCAAACGCCTAATTTGTATAGTAAGTAGATTTCGGATTTCAGTAGCGGGAGGAGTGAAGATGTTTCAATCCTACCCGCTACTTCATTGTTACGAAGCACAAGCCCTACCTTTAGGGGTGGGTGTCTTGACCCAACTACAACTGGTTAAGAGGCGGCGGCATCGGCGGTTTTATTGGCGATTACGCCTTCTACTATTATTGGGATAAAGGCGTACGTGTTACGGCGGCAGGTGCCGGACAGCAAAGCGTCTTCGGAGCCACTGTTACAAACGGCACGGTTACTGCTGTCACACCGACTGACCTCGGCAAGAAATATATCCCATCCCTCAAAAAGTGGAACTCTAACCGTCCAGCAGGCCTCGCTGTTTTGAAGGGAAACGATTTTGAATATGAAAGTTACGCTGACGACGGTGTGAATGCCGACCCAATTGCATACCGTACAGACGACATGGACGGCTGGTTTATCAATTTCCATACCTCCTGCTGCGGGACAGCTATACCCCCGAATGACCAGATCGCCACGGAATATGCTGAACTGATTGCAAATCGCTTTGCAACGTCACAAGCCGTGGACCCAACCGGCAAAATTAGTGTCGTATGGGGTAAACTGAAATCTCGTCGATAGTTTCTATGTAACTGTTAGTTTGCGCGCCACCCCTACGCACAAACTAACAGTTTGTGGTACAGGTGTTCACATATTTTCGGGTTTTACTATAAACTGTAATCGGAGATTCTAATTTTTCTTGACTTTCCCGTTTGGATGTGTTATACTTAAAATGTAGAGATAATTCTTTTTGGCACGCTTGTGAAACTTGATTAAAACAGCGTGCGTAATTAAAAAATTAAATAGATTACCCAAAAAGCGTTGAAGGGGAGGAGTAAGTCGTCAAGGCTTGAAAGAGAGGGGGATTCACGGGCTGAAAGGTCTCCTCAAGTTTCCACGACTGAAGGTCGCCCTGGAGCTGCAAATCTGAACAGTCTATACCTCAGTAGGATGAGCCGGTCTGATGCCCGTTATCGCGTCCCAAAGAGTGCTCTCTCTCGTTTCAGGAGGGCTTTGTCAGCTTATCTAATGCCTCAAATGAAATGAGAAAGGGAATTGGAGTGGTACCACGGTAAGGTCAGTGTAAGTGTCCTTCTCGTCTCCAAAGTTGGAACGAGAGGGCTTTTTTAATTTTAATGAGCTACGGCACAGCGGAGTGTGCCTACTACCATTTATGAGGAAAATTGGCATGGAACTTTCAGGAGCGCAGATCCTTATTGAGGGTCTCAAGCGGGAAGGTGTCGAATATATCTTTGGTGTGAATGGTGGCGCAGCGATGCCGATTTTCGATGCCTTATACAGTGAGCCAGACATCAAATTAATTCCGATGCGGCATGAGCAAGGCGCTTCCCACGCCGCTGACGGGTATGCCCGCGTCACCGGAGATGTCGGTGTTGCACTCGCAACCTCCGGTCCTGGGGCAACCAATCTCGTCACGGGTATCGCAACCGCCTATATGGATTCAATTCCTATGGTTGCGATTACTGGACAGGTTTTCACCCACTATATCGGCAGCGATGCCTTCCAAGAATGCGATGTTATTGGGGTAACCCGACCGATCTGTAAACACAGTTACCTCATCAAAAGTAACAACGAGATCGCGGACGTTGTCGCCGAGGCGTTTCACATCGCCAAGACCGGAAAGCCGGGACCCGTTATCATTGACATCGCCAAAGATGCACAGATCCATGAGACGCTGTTTCAGTACCCAGAATCGGTTGACATCCGCGGCTACAAGCCACAAATCCATGGCGATCCGGCGCAAATTGCGAAAGCAGCAGAACTGATTAAAGAAGCCAAGCGTCCGATGCTTTATGCTGGTGGTGGTGTTGTGCTTGCCAACGCCAGTGAGGAATTGCGGAAACTTACCTTTAACACACAGATTCCTATCACTGTTACCCTGATGGGACTTGGCGCATTCCCGGAAACGCATCCATTGGCGATGGAGATGCCTGGCATGCACGGTTCTTGTTGTGCAAATTATGCCTTCACCGATGCTGACCTTGTTGTCGCTATCGGCGCACGGTTTGACGATCGCGTTACCGGCGATCTCAGTAAATTCGCGCCCAACGCCAAGAAAATCCACATCGATATTGATGCGTCTTGTATTGGGAAAAATGTACCCGTAGATGTCCCGATCGTCGGTGATGCCAAGAGCGTTTTAACTGAATTGAATAAGTTGGTGGGTCCGACGGATATCGACCCATGGCGTGCTCAAATTCAGGAATGGAAGCAGAAATATCCATTTGAATACGAGCAAAAGGGCGATAAGGTGATGCCGCAATACGTCATTGAACAAATTTATAAACATTACAGCGATGCGATTGTTGTCGCCGATGTTGGACAACACCAGATGTGGGCGGCACAATACTTCAAGTTCACCGAACCTCGGCAGTGGCTCAATTCGGGTGGACTCGGTACTATGGGCTTTAGTCTCCCGGCTGCTATCGGCGCGCAACTTGGATGTCCGGACAAAACCGTTGTCAATATCAATGGTGATGGGTCTTATATCATGACAATCCAAGAGTTGGTGCCGGCGGTTACGATGAAACTCCCGCTTAAGGTCTTTATCATCAACAATATGTACCTCGGCATGGTACGTCAGTGGCAGGAACTGTTCCACGGCAAACGCTACTCCGCTGTCGATTATCACGATAATCCTGATTTTGCCTTACTCGCGGAGGCATTCGGTGCTACCGGACTCCGGGTCGAACATCCCGAAGATGTCGAGCCTGCATTACAGAAGGCAAAGGGGATTAACGAGGGTCCTGTTGTGATTGACTTCATCGTTGACGAAGAGGAGAACGTGTTCCCGATGGTGCCAGCGGGTGCTGGACTTGGAGATGTTATCCGTGGGTTATCTTAATTTTCGTCAGTCCATTCGGCGGGTTTCTTACTCTTAAACATGGGCACTATAAACATTGTTCAGGGCGATCTAAAGTTGCTAAAAAACTTGCTTTAGGTTATGAGAAGTTTTTTGACAATTAGAATACTGCCAGGACAACGTCCGCAGCAGCTCAGAAACACATAAGTTAAAACCATGAATTCAGAAGAACGACACATTTTTTCCGTTTTGGTCGAAAACCGATTTGGGGTCCTGGCACGCGTCGCAGGACTTTTCAGCGGGCGCGGCTTTAATATTGACAGTCTCAACGTCGCCGAAACACATGACAAGGGTATTTCACACATAACCCTTGTTACGCATGGAGATGCCCAAATTATCGATCAGATTTACCAGCATTTAAACAGACTCATTGATGTGATTGAGGTAACCGACCTCTCCACTGGAACGCATGTTGAACGAGAGCTTGTTCTTATCAAGGTTGCCATCGATGACCCACAAAAACGCACAGAGGTTCTGCAAGTCGCAGAAGTCTTTCGAGGGCGTGTCATCGATATGAAACCTGCCTCACTTGTCCTCGAAATTACAGGTGATGAGGGTAAATTGAAGGCAGCAATTGATATTTTCAATACATACGGTATCCTTGAATTATCGCGTACTGGCAAGGTAGCGATGCTACGTGGATCTGAAAAATAGTTTTTTAACAATCCGCCAAGCGTGCAATCTGAATTTCTGGTGCCACTCAAATTTTTAATCAAGTTCCGCACGCGCCGTTGTTGCGTGCTACGCGCATTGGCCAAAGATCGTCGCGGGGCTGGATATACGGAAGGGGGTATTTATGCTACAACCTTCTTGGACGAACCGCAAGGAAAATTAGAAAAATGGCAACGATTTATTACGACAGTGATGCCAATTTTGATTTACTAAAAGAGCGCACCGTCGCCGTCATCGGTTACGGTGCGCAAGGACGGGCACAGTCATTAAACCTCAAAGACAGCGGCGCAAACGTTGTTGTTGGGCTATACGAAGGCAGCCGTTCAAAACCACGTGCCGAAGCCGAAGGGTTAACCGTCAAAACCGTTGAAGAAGCCGCAGCAATGGCTGACATCGTTCAAGTTCTCATTCCAGATGAACGCCACGCTGCTGTCTACCGCGACCAGATCGCTCCCAATATGCAAGCCGGAAATATGCTGCTCGTCTCACACGGGTTCAGCGTCCATTTTGGACAGATCGTTCCGGCGAGTGACATTGATGTCGCAATGATTGCCCCGAAGGGTCCCGGTTCGCTTGTCCGCGAGGTTTTTGAAGGCGGTGGTGGTGTGCCGTGCCTTATCGCTATCCATCAAGACACGACGGGACTTGCGCGCGACGTTGCTCTCGCTTATGCCAGAGGCATCGGCGGCACACGCGCAGGTGTGATTGAAACGACGTTCCGTGAGGAGACCGAAACCGATCTTTTCGGTGAACAAGCCGTTCTCTGTGGTGGAACCGCCGCACTCATCAAAGCCGCTTTTGATACGCTCGTTGAGGCTGGCTACCAACCGGAAATGGCTTACTTTGAGTGTCTTCACGAACTCAAGCTGATTGTCGATCTCATCTATACCGGTGGCTTGAGCAAAATGCGCAATGACGTTAGCAATACTGCCGAATTTGGTGACCTTACGCGTGGTCCGCTGCTTATTGACGACAGCGTCCGAGACAAGATGCGCCAAATCTTGAAGGACGTGCAGCAAGGTATCTTCGCGCGCGAGTGGGTCTTGGAGAACGAGGCGAACCAACCCGTACTCGGTGCTCTCCGCCGACAGGAAGAGGAATTGCAAATTGAAGAGGTCGGCAAAAATCTGCGCAGTATGATGAGTTGGCTTGACGAGTAAAAGTCGGTTTCTCAAAGTATCCGTGGGCTACTGCCTTCTGGTCATCAGTCGGCTATGAAATAGAGCCTGGGATAGTTAGGTTTTTCCGCAATCCCTAAACAAACAGCACGAATCACGCCAGGAGGTCAGCTATGAAGTTCAAGGGGTATCTACTTGACGACACCGTCAGAAGCGTTTATGGATTGGCGGTCGCTGATATAAACGGCGACGGTCAACTTGACATCATCGCCGGTTCCACAGGTGAACCCATTATCGCTTGGTATGAAGCACCTGACTGGAAAAGACACCTCGTGACCAATCAAGGCAGCGGACACATTACTATTGCGCCTTATGATTTGACTGGCAATGGCACGCCTGATCTCATCGTTGGCAGCGGTTTTAACCGTGGTGTAAACGCTGCTGGTGGCTACCTTCACTGGCTTGAGGCACCCGTAGCAGATGGACAGAACTGGAAGAGCTATCGCATCGCTGATGTCCCCTTCATTCATCGGATTGCCCTCGTGAATCTCTCTGGAAACGCTTCAGCCGCTCCTTTTCTCATCGTCGCTTCAATTCGTGGCGAGGACGGCAAACCCGGTGAATGGCACAGTCCCGGCTCGGTGTGGTGCTACGAATTATCAGATACCCCGCGAGACGTATCCTCTTGGAAATCCCACCTTCTTGACGATTCTCTTCATATTAACCACGGCTTGAGTATCAACGACGTTGATCAGGATGGACGTGACGATGTGCTGATTAGCTGCTCGGAAGGATTGATTTGGTATGAACCTCCTGCGGTACCGATGACGGAAAAGTGGGGCAAATGGACCATCAGTGATCGAGAATGTAGCGATACATTCGCCGCTGACCTTGATGGCGACGGGGTCAACGAAATCTTGGCGATTGAACCGTGGCACGGAAACAATCTCGTCTGGTATAAAGCCACCGGCGATCTGCGAACCGACCCATGGCAGCGTCATCTCATTGACGACACACTCAATCGAGGACACTCGCTCGCCGCTGTTGACGTTGATGATGACGGCGTGCTTGAGATTATCTGTGGCTACAACGGTGAAGGCACGAGTTTACATCTCTATCGTCCGGAGAATCTGGAACAAAACCGTTGGCATAAAGAGACCGTCGACGATGGCGGTTTAGGCGTTGGACAGATGCACGTCTTGGATATGAACGGGAACGGCAGATTGGATATCGTCGCCAGCGGCCTCAGCACAGGCAACGTCAAGTGGTATGAAAATCAGTTCTAATGGTTCTTTAGACGAACAGTGTTCTATTCTTTCGGATTGTTAGGAAAGTCCTTTTAATCGCTCAATCTCCTCTTGGAGACGTTTGATTTCGGCTTCAGCGCGTTGTCGAGCATTAGTTTCCCGTTCAGCGCGTGCCGTTGCGGCTTCGGCAGGGGTCTGTAGCCACTTTTCCGAGACAAGATCGTAAAACCCAAGCGTTTCGCCCCGTAAACGCAACTCTAAACCGAGAGTTGCAGAAAACGCGCTCCCATTAACTCCAGGCGAAATCGGAGCATACTCCCTACCTATAAGCGCAAATCCCAGCAGCGGAAAGGGTAAATACTGCCGTTCTGGATCATAGAGGAAGTATTCGGCAATACCTATTTCCGCATACAGCTCCTTCTTAGCACCCAAATCGTTCCGATATGTATTTTCGCTTGAGAACTCTAATACAAAATCTGGCGGTTTACCTTCATCCCAGATGCGATATGTCCGCCGTTCTTTCCTTGCAATGCCGAAAGTCACGAATATATCCGGGGAGATAGATTTCCGTGGATTTCCCTCAACATAATACATCATCATGTTGCCTGATACACAAATATCTGGAATATCTTGGAAATGTTCTTGTAGGATCAAAAGTGTATTTATAAGTAGATCACGATGCCGTTCAGTTTCTGCCATAGGTTTACCATCCGATTCCGGATAGAAGATATCCGTTTTACCTGTGGGAGCATAGCGTATTTGGGAGTCTGACGTACCGGATCCTATTCTTCCGAGAGTATTTTTATCTGCCACAATCGCATCTCCTTTTTGGTTTCCGAAAGCTTAAAGATTATTTTGTTAGCTAAGTAATACTATATCCTACACTAATTTCAAGTAAAAATCAAGAAAAATTAGCAGCAACACCGCGTACTGTATCAACGAGATTCAGTTATCAATTTTCAGAGAGATCACTTCCATCCGAACAACTGATACCTAATGACTACCTCTCAATCGCTTCAACGTTCGCACGAGGCAAAGTCGTCTGTTGACCATCTTCGAGTTCAACCCGTAACACCCGCACCCGTGCCTCTGTTTCTAAATCCTGGAGTGCTACCGGCAGTGCCGTGACACGTCCCAACTGTCCGAAATACGGTTCCCGAATGATACGCACCGAGCTGCCAACCTCCAGAATACCGCCAGCGGCATTTTCGTCCGCATCAGATGCTGATCCCGCAGCCTCTGATCCAAGGGGAATCAGGATTTCTGGACGGACAACGCCAGCGCGGATCTGTGTTGCGCCGTTAATAGAGGTTTTCATACCTTTCCGCCCTTTTAAAAGCGTTAACGTCTGTTCCGCCATCGCAACATGTCCGAACCCTTCCGTGATAACCAGCGTAATCCCAATCTCCTCGGAACCCGTAATCGCCACACCGAGTTCGTAACCGAGAAGTTCCCGGAGGTCTGCATCGTCAATCCCGCCAGCGATGATACCTCTCACACCGTGCTGGATGGCTTTCTGAATCGCATCCGTCGTGACCAACGAACCGCCAACCAAAATGTTGTCTCGATGTTCTGGGAGAATCTGTTCAGCGGTCAACTCGTCGCTCGACGATTTGGCGACAACGACCAAGTCTCCTACTGTCTCGCCACCAATCCCGAAGATGCCTTGGATGTAAGTCCCGTAGGTCTCTACAGTGACACCTTCGGTTGGGACGGTTTCTGTTACGATACCGTCTGTGTATGCCTTGACTTCAACAGGAATAGGTGGTTCACGAAGGATCACCTGTCCTGTGACATCGGAAACGGCTTCGATTGTACCGTCAATCGGTGAGCGTGCCTGTGATTTGAAAAGTCCAAAGAGTCCTTTTGTTGTGGCAATAACCTCGTCCTTCGAGATAGATTCACCTACCGGTTTGAGCATGTACTCGGCGACTTCCTTTGGAGGCACACTGAGTAGATTCGCAACGTTCAAGAGTTGAACATTACCCGGCAGATCCGCCTTTGCGACGACATCCTCTGCCTTGACTGTTGCACCGGCTTCGACAAGCACTTCGCCTTCAAGCGGGAGCCGGCGTTCTTTTTCAATTGTCATCCCCTCGGTCACCTTGAGACCGGGGGTATATGCATGCGCCATTAATAGACCTCAATTGCAAGATATAACTCGTAATACAATTTTTAGAGAAATAGATAATCGGTTTGTTTATCGAAAGATTTTCTGATCAATGATTACTGACAACCGATAACTGATAACTGAATACCCAATATATTATACCATTTTCGTTGTCTTTATGGTAAGATGAAATCAAAAATTAGACAAGGTGGGACAATATGGCGACTCAAGGCGTAGCTTACAAAACCGACAAAATCATGCCGACGTGGGAACAACTCGCTGAAATGGGCCGCGATCTGCGGTTTTATCCAAGCGTCACCGAACACTCCAAGGTACTGACCCAAGAACAGTTGGTGGATTTCAACCGTGTCGGCTATGTTAAAGGTATCCCGATCTTCGATGAAACCGAGATTGGTGGACACCGCCAGTACTTTGACGCTCTCTTAGCCGATGTCCTCTCGAAAGGCGGGAGTAGTTACTCAATTATCTCAGCGCACATGAAGTATGGGAAGGTCTACGACCTCCTCACGCATCCAAAAATCGTCGCGTGTGTCAAAGACCTAATCGGCGAGGACGTTATCGGTTGGGGCGCGCACTACTTCTGCAAAATGCCCCACGACTCGAAAACCGTCGGCTGGCATCAGGATGCGGGTTATTGGCCTCTCACGCCCTCCAAAACCGTTACCGTCTGGCTCGCAATTGACGATGCCACGGTCGAAAACGGAGCAATGCGCTTTATTGCCGGTTCGCATCACTCAGGGCATTTGACTGCTCGACACAGTACACCCGACGAAAATAGCGTGTTGGGTCAAATTGTTGAGGACGCTGAACAGTATGGTGAAACGGTGGATGTTGAACTCAAAGCAGGTGAAATCTCTATTCACACTGATCTATTGCTGCACGGATCGAATGCTAATCCTTCGCCGAGGCGACGGTGCGGTCTCACCTTGCGTTATTGCTCTACTGATGTCCGAGCCTCTTTTCACTGGGATAGAGAAGGAGTCGTGGTGAGCGGAAAAGATAGAAACGGGAATTGGGGCAATCCCTCGCGTCCGGTCGTCGATTAGTTCGATCTTTATTTAACCTCACTGCGTATAAATCCCAAGACCGCCGCTATAAACAGAAGTAGCGAAAGCAAGACCAACAGCGTTAGATCCAACACTGCCCCTTTAAAAGCAATATCTAACGTCAATTTGTCCGAAAATTTGGGAATGCTGTTAAAGGCAACCGGCTTTTGGGATAATCCTTCCTTTACAAGATAAACGTGATAACTTTCGTTGTCTCCTCGATCCTCTGATTGGATGAAGTCAACAAACTGTTGTCTGTAGCGGCGCGCGTGTTGAATGAACCTTTTGTGTCGCGCAAATCCTGTACCCGCCAGAGACTCTACGGCATATTTGTAGATAGCTGCCGGGGATAATCGCGTAATTTGTTGTGTGAACTCAATCTGTGCAAACTGTTTATTGAGGTGTTCATCCTCAAGTCTGCCCTTTGCATCAGCATGTTCGTTTAGATAGTCCGCCCACATCCTTAACACCGCAGTTTTAGGCGGTGTATCCGAAGGCGAACCTGTTTGGTAAAGTTTGTCTCCCTCTTTGTGCCGAGTGTCAATTTCTTCTTCTTGTGCTTTCTTTGTCCGAGACATTTCGCTTCTGGAGGGAACCTGTTTGAAGCCGCTTGCCAATACGCCCATTGTGTTTGGGATAAGCACCACAAAGACGATCCAAATTAGCAATAATACCAGTAAACTGCTTGACGAATTGGAGAACTGACTTGAGATAAACAGGCCAAGCCATAAAAATATTGAGATGTAGAGCGCAGAAATAACAAAGATTATTCCAACCCGCGCCCATTCCTCTCCGCTCAGCGACACCAATCTCGACGCACTGACGACCATTAAATTCAGCAATATCCCAATAAACAACGGAATCAAGATCGTGATGAAAGCACCGATAAATTTTCCGAGAAGTACAGTCGCGCGTGACACGGAATTAGACATAAGCAGGCTTAACGTTCCTGTTTCACGTTCTCCAGAGATGGCATCGTAAGTGAACAAGATCGCCATAAAACTCATAATCAACCCGATGATGAACGTCCAATCCAATTCTGTAAAATTTGGTAACGAATCGTTTTTACGGAATGTGTCCTGTGGATACTGAAGCCACCAGTTTGCTGACCAAGAGTAGTTGAAACTAAAATCAGGCGTTGTCATACCGATGCCATAGCCACCGCTCGAAGCACCTTCAACCCGCTTTGGTAAGTTCGCATCTTTACCGGTAGCGATGAAGGTTAACGGACTTACAGATTTGTACAAATTTCCTGGACCTTTTACTGCAAGTTCGCCTAAATTACTGCTTTTCTTCTCCAGTGATTCAACGGCTTTGCGCGTGTCTTCCGAGTATTCTGCTATCCTTCGCGGATATTGACTGCTCACAAATATCACGGCATTCATCACCATCAGCACCATTGCCAGAATCAGTGTGAGCACAAATCGAAAACGCGTTAAGTTATCAAGGATTTCCCGTTTTGCTATGCACCAGATCATTTTGACTCCTTAACCACCACTACACAACATCGTAGCGCAGAAATGAAATGAATGCACCCATGAAGAATAGGACGTTTAGGACCGCGAGTATCATAATGTCTAATGTTGCGCGTTGCAGACTACTCCCAATGCCTTCGCTCTGTTCTTTAAATTTCGGAATTCTGCTCAAGTCAAAAGATTCCTCGAATTCAGTCGTGAACCATCTGCGTGCAGAAAATATTTCTTCGTCTCTCATATAGTCAAGCCATTCACGGCGATATTGTCGCGTCTGTTCCATAAACCGCCAGAAACTTCCGAGGTCTGTTTCTGCCAGAATTGCAGCCGCATTGTAATAAACCGCTGCCGGAGATATACGGGATATGTTGAGTGCCAATAGAGATTGTCGGTTTGGGTTTTTGTCGAGATATGTTTTGCGTATCTGCCATATCCGATCGGCGTATTGGGCACGCAGATTTTCTTTGAATCCGTAACATTCTTGGGCAAAAGGCACACCTTCTTCACCCCGAAAACCGCTCACACTCACTGTCTCTCCACTGTCGTAGTCGTTGACCCCAGAATTAACACCAACACCCCCAAAACTGGCGCGATCCAATGGTTTCTCAACGCTACGGTTTTCTAAATAATCTTTGACCTCGGCTCCGTATTGCTTCCACTGGTCACGTGCCTGTTCTTTATAAGATTCCTCTGATTGTGTGGGACTTGCATGTTCTACTAACAAGACTGTTAGATTCGGAACGATAAGCACGAAAAGCACCCAGACACACATTGAGAACATCAGCGTGATAGAAGGTCGGTCGGTTCGAGTGGAAAGAAAAAGTCCGATGAGAAAAAAGAGTGATACATAGAGCATTGATACGAGGAAGATTAGCAGTATCCGTCCCCAATCCGAACTGCTAAAAGAGACGTAAGGGGAGAATTGTATCACCAACAAGCCAGCAACAAAACTCGCAATAAGCGGCAGAGAAATAGACACCATCCCAGCGATGTATTTTCCCAAGAGCAGCGTCGGTCTCGAAACTGCGCCTGAGAGTGCTAATCTCAAGGTCCCGGCTTCTTTTTCCCGCGATATCGCGTCGTAAGCGAAAAGCAGTGCCAGCAGGCTCATCACGACTTGGCAGATGACTGTGAAGTCGATAGAGGAAAAGATATTCAGATACGGGTTATCAGAACCGTGTTGTTCAGCAACGGCGGGGACATATCCGTGTGCTACCGTTACCGTATTTCCCTTTCTTTTATCTACGCCTTCGTTGAAGATGCTAAGTAGTTTCGGGCTTCTATCGCACTTCAGCAGATGAGTGAGTCCGAATTGGGAGTATCTCTGGACCTGACTGATCTTATCTTCATTTTCCCGAATGGCGGTTCGGTAACTTTGCAGTCTATCCTCATAGCCTCTGGTCAAAACGAAGAGATTTGTCACAATCAGGGAGAAATAGATGAGCAATCCCATGAGGAATCTGAAACTCAAGATATTTGCTGTGATCTCTCTTCTAACAATTGTCCAGAGCATCAGATTGTCTCCGGTTCCAAGGGTCGAAACACTCTAAGTTTAAACAAGATCTAAGAATCCCAACTCGCGCAACCGATCAATCCAACGCTGTCGCTTTTCACTTCCCGCCGAGTTTGCGACCCAACGTGGATCATAGAGTGAAGCACCCGGTCGGTTGAAATGTTCGGGGCTTTTGGCGTTGCTGCGTGCTCGATTGCGTGTGGCAGCCACTTCCACTGCGGTTTTTGGGTTGTTGTAGTAAACCACCGTACACATACGACGATCCTCGCTACCACCCCAACTGGCGTGCCAGCACCGCATATCGAAAGCGACTACATCCCCCGGCTCCGATTTGCAAACATAACCCGGAACATCACAAATCTCCAGACCCAATTCATTCAAATTCTCACGGAGATCATCGTGCAGCGGGTTCTTGTGAGAACCGGGAATTAGGCGCAACGCTCCAGTTTCAGCATCAACGGGTTCAAGATAGTACGCAAATTTCACCCCATAGCAATCTTTGGTTGGATTGGCATTATGGTCAGGATGCCAACCCGTGTTCCCTACATAACGATTCGCGTCCGAGACGACAAAAAATACATCGTCGCCGTACAGTTGCGCTGCGACTTCGCTAAACCGCGGATCTTCGGGCAAATTCGCGAAGAACGGCGTTTCAGGTGCCATCATCGGCAACCAATGTCGGTGTGTCCCATCGAAGGGTGCATGACGATACGCTTCATTCATCGCAGCTTCAAACTCTTCATGTATTGTTTTCAGTTCATCTTTGTTGAACAACTGCCGAAAGATAACGAATCCCAAAGTGTGAAAATGCTTGATTTGCTGTTCTGTAAGCATAACGTGCCTCCACATTTTATCGCGCTAACTTCTGCTGTAGTTTTGGGCTATCTATAACATCTCGGTTAACAACGTACGAGGGGATTTTCCCGGAAGCCACATTGATGATACTTCCACACGCACTCTTAGCGTTGCCGTCAAAACATTCATCCGTCCAGCAGATGCTGTGCGGTGTAACAATAACGTTATCCAGTGTCAAGAGGGGATCGTCATCGTCAATCGGCTCCTGTTCAAAGACATCAAGTCCTGCACCTTGAATCTGTCGGTTCTGGAGTGCTTCTGTGAGTGCTTTCTGATCAACGATGGGACCACGTGCAGTGTTAATCAGGTAAGCCGTCGGTTTCATCAACCCGATACGTCTCGCATCGACGAGTCCGCGGGTCTCTTCGCTGAGTGGGCAGCAGACGCACACAAAATCAGCAGTCCGCATTAAGGTATCCAGATCGACGAGTTCTACGCCGACTGCTGCGGCTTCAGCAGCCGTAACATACGGATCGTAGGTGATATGGCGCATTCCGAAAGGTTTCGCCAGTTTGAACGCTTCTTTCCCAATATTACCCATACCGACGAGTCCCAGCGTTCTACCGACCAACCCCATGCCTCTGTAGTTTTGTGTGTTTCTCCATCCACCAGCACGGATGAGTCGATCCTTTATCAACAGCATGTGGCTCAGCGATAAGACAAAAGTCATGATAGAGGTGGCAACGGGACGGCGAACACCGTCGGGCGCAATCGTTAGCAGGACACCATTTTCGGTACATGCTGGTACATCCACTTTATCGTATCCAACGCCGAATCGAGCAATAACAGCCAATCTGTCGGCATCTGCGAAGGTTTCCGCTGTGATACCCGCTCCCAATACCAAGAGCGCGTCATAATCTTGCACCTGTGTTGCTTCTAATACCGGTGTGTTTTCTGCAATATATTCCCACTGCAAACCGGCCTCATCAAAAAGCGGACCGGCGACATCATCTAAATCGCTGGTGCCGTCGGGTCCCAAAAAGTCGCGCGTGATACCCACGCGAAATACGGATTTCGTCATAATTATTTCTCAAGCCAAATTTGGCGGAAGTATTTCCACATTAAAGGGTGGAGTTTAAGGTTTTTCACCTTTTTGTTAATAACCAAAATTTGTTGCGCGTGCGCTAACGGCACCCATGGAACATCTTCGTGGAAAATCCGTTGTGCTTCTCGGTAGAGCGAAACGCGCGCTTCTTGATTAGTGCTGGCTCTTGCCCGCTCCAAAACATCTTGCATGGCATCGCTGCGATAAAACGCGATATTTCCCGCGGGTTTCTTCGCTGCCGATTTACTTAAAAGATAATAGAAGAAGTTGTCCGGATCTCCGATATCGGCGAACCAACCCAAGAGTGCCATATCGTGTTCACCATTTTTCGTTTTCTCAAGATAAGTGCCCCAGTCATAAGTTACAATTTTTGTCTCAATGCCGATAGTGCGAAGGTCGGATTGCAGCACCTCAGCCAGGGCGCGTCCATCTGGGATGTATGGACGTGGGACCGGTAATGCCCAGAGCGTCGTCTCAAATCCATCGGGATAACCCGCCTCTGCGAGGAGCCGCTTCGCTAATTCGGGGTCATAGGCGTAATCTTGAATTGTATCGTCATAACTCCAGAGCGTCGGAGGGATCGGATTTTTCGCCGGTATACCCATTCCTTGATATAGATGTTCAATAATCGCTGCTTTATTAATGGCATGATTTATCGCAAGCCGGACCTTTAAATTATCGAACGGTGGTTTATCCATATTCATTGCCAAGTAGCCAACGCTCATACCCGGTTGCATCAACAATTCGAGCATTGCATCCTCTTGAATCTGTTGGAAATCATCTGGGTTTGGAAATTCCATCGCATGAAGACTGCCCTCTTGGAGTTTGATAAGGCGGACCGAATTATCGGGAATAGACTGAAAAATAACCCTATCCAACAACGGTCTGCCACCCCAATAGGCATCGTTCGCTTCAAGCACGATCTTATCGTTCCGGTCCCATCGGACGAACTTGAAAGGCCCCGTGCCGACGGGATGATTCGTGAAATCCTCACCCCATTTTTTTAATGCTGTCGGACTCACGATTGCGAAGGCAGAGATCGCAAGTGTTGGAACGAACGGAGCATACGGCGATTTAAGGCGAATTTGGATTGTGAATTCGTCAACGGCAGTAATTTTGTCCACAACCTCTGCTAAACCGGTATCTATCCAATAATTATAGACACCCCCAATTTTATGGAATGGATGTGTATCATCGTGCTGTCGGTTCAGTGAGAAAAGGACAGCTTCGGCGTTGAAAGGCGTTCCATCATGGAAGGTCACGCCTTGGCGAAGCTGGAAAGTCCACGTTAAACCGTCCTCTGTGCTCGCCCAACTCGTAGCGAGTGCCGGTTCAAGTTCCGTGCTTTCATCTTTATATTGTATGAGTGTATCGTAAATATTTTCGCAGACTTTGAAGGATTCGCCATCCATCTCATGTGCTGGATCGAGCCCGATAGAGTCACCCCCGCGCCCGAAGATTAAAGTGCCACCGCGTTCTATATGCGAGTCAGCGAGTGCTGGTGAGAGAACCGTAAATGGCAGTATCAGGAGTGTAACTAAGAAAAGGTGGGCAGAAAATCTATTTTCCATAAATTCCTCCATGTTTATTACTCTAAAGATTGCATTTATAATACAGACTTCCTAAGGAAAAGTCAAGTTGCCTTTTCATATCACTCAGAAACATTTAGCTCTGCTGTAGGAGGCGGGGAATGCCATCAGGCATTCATACCCCGGTTCATGCCACACGGCATGAATACCGTTGATTTGAAGCCTTTATAGGCTTTATACCGTTGATTCTGATTTGTTCTAAATCCCGACTCCTAACTTATAATTTATAATCTTGTAGGAGGGATTTCCAAATCCCGACTCCTAACCAACAACTATCTACAAAATTATAGGTAAATGTATCCTTTTTCCATGAAAATCGTATTATTAAATGTATGAGTGTCTTAATACAGTCGTAGCGTTCTAAATTCAACCAATTTTTCAGCATAGAGGTGTTTTCGGAACTTTACCGACAAAGGACGAGCAAATACTTTTGGCAATAAATTACGCCTATTAAAAAATCATGGCATCCTTTGACCAACTCATTCAGTGTTTAACAGATACAACGCAACCGATCGTCGTGCGTAGCAGTGCTATTGAGGAACTTGTTGCGCAAGGGGACACACGCAGTGTAGGGTTCCTCATTGAGGCACTTTCCGATTCTGATTCAATGATACGGCGTGAGGCAGCGAAAGCACTTCAAGACCTTGGCGCAACTGGGGCAATAGACTCCCTCCTTGAAGCATTGCAAGTCGAATCCAAAGACTTGACAGTTTGGGCAATGCTGGAAGCCATCGGTGAATTGGGAAATCCCAGTGTCCTTTCGACCTTGGAACCGTTAAGCAATGTTGACTCTATGCTCACACGGATAGAGGTCAAGAAATGCCTTAGTAAGATTCGCGAACGTTATGGCGATGGAAACCCCCCTCAGCAGCCAAACCGAGAGGAGACGGTCCCTGCTCAAAAGCGCCCTACTCCGTCTTCTGAATCAACGCTATCCGAGGGGACACCGCGCCCGGATTCGGACCCTGTGGAAGTAGAAGAAGCGGAAGAAGGGCGCGACTCATTTTTGCATTACCTACTCAATAGAAGGAACCGGCGTACCTCTCGAGCGACCGAGACAACAGATGAACACCATCAAGAGCAAATAGAGGTTTCCGTAGCAGATACTTTTGAAGAACTTTCAGGGGAGCCAGATCTAATAACTGAGGGTGAACCCGAAGAGGGAGTCGATGAGGAGGACTATACCGCATCTACTGAGACACCAAAGGAGACCGTAACGGAAGCGGAATTTTCAGAAAACCTGATGCCAGATATGGAGCCGCCAGAGCTGGACGAAGATAGCGAAATCCATGGTCCAGGGACCTCAGAATCCGAAGAAGATACAGAGATTCCCCCAAAAAAATACCGAGATCCAGATGAAGACACAGAAATAGACGATTTAGTGAAATCAATCTCACAGTCGCCGCGGCTTGCGGGTTCATCCGTCGCGCTTCCTGTATTAGCACCGAATGCTGCCACTGTTCCGTATCATCCGAATGTAGCACCATCTGAAGAGAAAAATGAAAACTTTTTTCTTGCTGTCCTGCACCCTGGAAAATACCTCTCCAAGAGATGGGTATCCCGCACGCGCGTCTACCTGATTTTGTGGGGCATTCTCCTCGCTGCCACAATTGGTTTTATGCAATACCAAAAGTATCGCGGCGCAAAGGAGACCCCCTTATTGAGTATGGGTCTCTCAGCTACCGAAGTTCCGGATTTAGTAAAACGCTCTTTGGCTGAAGGCGATTTTTACATCCAAGAGGGACACTATAAACAAGCCATTAGTGCCTATCAGTTGAGCAGGGATATTGGGGTACTCCCTATCCATTTCTATAGGAAACTTGGATTTGCGTATTTCAAGGAAGGGCAGTATGCGCTCGCAGCTGAAGCGTATGAGTTGTTTCTGGAAGAGCGGGAGAACGTGCCCCCAGATGTATTTACTGCTGAAGCCTCACTGAGCGGTATATATCCGACGACTGCTGTTAAAGCAACGGTTGTACAGGACTATGAAACCTACAACATTCTCGGCACGGCGTATATGAAACTGGAACGTCTGCAAGACGCACAGCACATTTATGAAGAGGCAATCCGTCTCGCACCGAAATATGGGGAAGCGTATAACAACCTCGCACGTCTCTACGTTGACGGTTACCAACAGAAACTGAATCTCGCTGAGACGTTAGCCTATACCGCGGTCACGTTAAATCCAAATGTCGCCGCTTATCACGATACCCTCGGTTGGGTTTTGGCGAAACGGGGGCAGATGAATAAAGCTATGAAAGCCTTAGAACGCTCCATCAACCTTCAAAGTGATGCTGTTGAGGCACACTACCATCTCGCACAGGTCGCCTTAAAAGCAGGAAAACGAAAGCAGGCGATAAAATCAATTCGGAACGTCCTTAAACTCAATCCCGCCTATGTACATCTGAATGTCGGAACCCAAGAACCTTAAGTGAAATTTAACGGATGACCGAAAGTTTGCCGATACGTCGATCTGTCTCTGATTCAAGAACATAGACATAAATTCCGCTACTAATTCCAGAAAGATCCCAAACCTTTCTATCCCGCTCCCGTTCCGTCCTCTCAAACGAAGCGATGCAGTTTCCAGCGACATCATAAATGTGAATACTTGTTCCAATAGGGAGTTTATCAAAGGTAACCTCATTGCATTCCGCTGGATTCGGATAGACGATTGTCTCAGTTAGCGTCGGTGCTGGCAATAGGACTGGCAATATTCTCGCGTCGTCCGCAAGTGCCGCACCGTACATATCCGAGAGTTGTAGTGCCTCAATCTGATAGCGGTTCCCTGTACGAAAAACGGCAGGCGGAAATGTAAGCACGACCCGATGTCCGGACTTATCCAGAATCGCTGAAGTCGGTGCATGACTTCCTGAATGACTGTCTGTCCCTTCTTGTTTGTACAGCCGGTAACGTCCAGCGTGCGTCGCCGAGAGGCCCATCGGTTTGTCAAACTGTAGCAAGAGTTGATTTGGTGGTGAATAATCAGCGGTGCTTAATCTCGGTCGCTGCGTTGGCACCACAGATACCAATGTTGATAGACCTGAAATTTTGCCGTCTGAAGCCCGTGCTGCGAGGGCGTACCAATAAGTTTGACCCGTTGTAAGTCCTGTATCCGTAAACTCCGTTCCCTGAATCCCTCCTTGGAGTTGTTTCAGTGCGTCGGGACGTTCCCCACGGTAGAGAGTGTGTGTTGCAGCGCCAGACGCGGTCTGCCATGTGAGAACGACTGCGTTTTTGCCGATGGGTTTCGCTGTGATACCCCACGGTGCACCAAGCGAATTTTTCAATTGCGAACTTGAGAAGATTGACGTTTCAAAAACTGTCAATGCGTTATTGCTATTGAGCAACAATGCATTCATTCCATCGTCGTTGATGTCAGTCACGATAGGATTAGAGGTATTTGTCGCCGGATGGTGCCAGAGAGGATGGTAGCCGCCGCTCTCGTGTTGAATAACGTAGAAATTTGGGGCAGTGGCGAGGCACAGTTCATTCCGTCCATCGTTATTTATGTCGGCAATAACCATTCCGTTTCCACCGTCTCGTACATCACGAATCCGTTGTGTCCATACAGCGCGATAGGCATCATTACCTTCCGAAGTGAAAATGGTCAATACCCAGTGATAATAACGGATATCCAATGGCGTAGTGCTGATTGCTGTACCCGTCTGGGCACAGACAGCGAATTCCGCCTTGCCATCGCCGTCCATATCACCAGCGGCGAAGAGTTGTGGATCGCCTTCAGGAAGTGCATGAACCCATGTCTGTCTGTATGTGTTGTCCCCGGTTGCTTCGTACAAAAATAGTTCACTGTCATTGTCGCCTGCCAAAATTTCCATGCGTCCATCGCCGTCAAAATCACCCGTCACAAAGTTTGCGCTGAGTCCGTTATTCCCTAACGTCGGATTTTCAAGGATAGCCGTCCTATGGTGGTTATTATCTCCGTTTGCCTCATAGACATAAATGGAGTCGGTAGCATCGTCGCGTGCAATAATTTCATCTGTCCCATCGGCATCCGCGTCTATAATTGTTTTGCTCCAATTGCCTTGAGCTTCCCAAATCCGTTCTGTCGGGAACTGTCCTTGTATCGGTTGCTCCAGCAAAAAGATCACGTCTAAGGTATTGCACAATATTTCTATACGTCCGTCCCCATCGGTATCTGATATTGCCCGGGGCCATAGCGATTCGGGGAATGAAAAGATTGCCTCAAATCTACCGTTGTCCTGTACCTCAAAAATTTTTGCGGCACCCGTGTCCATTTCGGTGGCGATAATCTCTAATTTCCCATTTCCGTTCATATCCACTGGCGAGACAACTGCATGCAAACTGTGTTCAGCGGAGGCGACTGGGAAGAAGGGCAACGGCTGAAGATAAGTGTTCTGCATCTCAATCTGGTACAGCGCACCCCTGTTATCATCAACGCGTAGAAATCCAGCGCGGTTTTCCACCGACAATCGGTACATATATATTCCCGGTGGGATACCTAAATCGGATACATTCACAATATGGAGAAGGTTCTCTGAATCGGAACGAGCAGCCCTACTCACGTCTCCACCCGCATCAAAAATTTCTATCGCACCGACGGATACCTCGTCAGTTTGCCACATAACGACCGGGTCGATGCTATTCCCCGCAAGCCATGTCTGTAATTCGTGTCTCGAAATAAGAGATGCCGTGTGACTCACGTCAACAACTATTCTGTCTCTCTTGATTTCACCACTTTCTGTTTTGACGCTAAGCCTCAGTGTGTATCGATTCTCCGCTAAGTCAGAAGTATCCCACTTGTGCAAACAGGCATTAAACTTAGACTTCGTTTGTACAGATCCTAAAGGCAACCATAAATCTGGAACTTCACCGACCCCATATTCCAGCCAATATTCAATGAATCCAGATCCGCCAGCACTGCCGAAAATCTCGATATTGCTAACACCTTCAACTTGAGGTGCTATTTGATGGGCATCAAGTTGAGCGATGATTACTGTTGAAGCCGTAAGTACGGCGTAGGCGTCAAGTGCCCCTGCCCCAACGAGAGAATTGATAAATAGCGGTTCTGCAGTAGCGATGAGGGTTTCTTGGACTTCTGCATTACTATAATTTGGGTTCGCGGCGATTAGCAAGCCAGCGATACCAGAGACATGTGCCGCTGCCATTGATGTGCCAGACCTGTTTTGATAGCCGCCGTCAATGTCTGTACTCGGAATTTCTTCACCCGGGGCAGCGATGTCAATTGTTGCCCCGAAATTGGAATCGCTATACAATTGCTTTTCCTGCCCAAGTCCAGCGACGGAGATAACGGTTTTAAGACCGGCAGGATAATAAGATCCGAGTGATCCTGAGTTTCCCGCTGCACCAACCAAGACGCAACCGCGAGCATAAGCGTATTCTAAACTCGCTTCTATGATGAAAGCATTCACGGTATCCCCCCAACTCATATTAATCACCTGTGCCCTGTTATCCGCTGCATAAACGATAGCCACGGCAAGATCATCGTTTTGGAGGTACTCGCCACCGCCAAATTTGAAGCCCGCTCTCAACGGCATAAGGCGACATTCCGGGGCAATCCCGGCAATCCCGAGTCCGTTGTTTACTTTCGCAGCGATAATACCGGAGACATGCGTGCCGTGTCCGGTTTCGTCCTCAGGTTCATTGTCGCGCACCGTCGAATCACCACCACCCGGTAGCGTTGGTGCATCGCTAAAATCCCAACCGTTGATGTCATCAATATAACCGTTTCTGTCATCATCAACGCCATTTTCAGGGATTTCACCACTATTTTGCCAGAGTTGTGAGCGGAATTCAGGATGCCGGGTCGCTATACCACTATCCACGACAGCCACTGTTACTTGTGGATCTCCTTGGGCAATACGCCACGCTTCCGGCATATTTATTAACCTCAGATTCCACTGTTCACTATAACCGGGATCATTTGGCACCGTTCCTGCACAAAACTGACTTAGACGGTTGAATTCGACGGCTTCAATGGCAGGATGTTGTTCATATCGCCGCAACAACGGTTCTAACTCCCACTGTATTGGGAATCGGATGAGGTAGATGTTCTTGAGGCGTGGGTGTTGTCCGGCAGGTGTTGCCGGTGAAAAAACGGGCGAGACAGACACGGCACCGAGCCGTTGGCTCAACGTGTCAAGTGCTGCAACGGAGGCATCTGAATGTAGGCGGACGATGAGTTCGCCGGGGGTGTTTCTGATATGCGGGAAACCTTCTGAATTGCTTTGGGCAAAAACGATTTGTGTATTTACGAACAACACAAGAATATAGAGATAGATAAAATTTCTTTGCATCGCTAATCGCTATCTTGTAGGAGCGAGCCGTGCTCGCGACTTTCCCCTTAAAATGGGTATATACCTAAATTGTAATATTAGACGTAATATGTTATATTATTAATTAGCGTGAAATTCAAGCAGAAAAAACCAAATTTTTTCCATTAGCTTAACATCAATATTTACTTGTTAGCAATAAATCTAAGGAACCGCAAGCATGAAAGCATCAGAACTCACCGTTAAATGTCTTGAGAACGAAAATGTTGACTATATTTTCGGAATACCCGGCGAAGAAAACTTGGATTTGATGGATGCCCTCTTGGACTCGAAGATTCAATTCATTCAGACGCGTGATGAACGCGGTGCCGCCTTCATGGCGGATGTCTACGGGCGTCTCACCGGGCGCGCCGGTGTCTGCCTCGCGACCCTCGGTCCGGGTGCTATGAACCTTGTCACAGGAGTTGCGGATGCCAATATGGATCGGGCACCCCTCGTTGCAATCACAGGACAAGCAAGCCTTGACAGGATGCACAAAGAGTCGCACCAATATATGGATGTTGTCTCCGTCTTCAAACCGATGACGAAATGGAACACGCTCATCCACCTCCCCGAAATCATACCTGAATCTATTAGTAAAGCCTTCAAAACAGCAACAAGTGAGAAACCCGGGGCAACCCACATTGATTTTCCCGAAGATGTCGCAGAGATGCAGATCGATGCGGAACCGATCCGACACGACCATCCCAGCGAGGCGGAACCTGTTGCTTCCTGTTTGGCACGCGCTGCGCAATTGATTAACGATGCCAAACAGCCTATCATCCTCGCAGGAAATGGGGTTGTCCGCCAAAAAGCCGCTCGAATACTGACCCAATTCGCTGAAATGACAAACATTCCCGTTGCCCACACCTTTATGGGGAAAGGGAGCATCCCTTGGACACACCGACTTTCCCTGCTCAGTGTTGGGTTGCAAGCCAACGATTTTGTCTCTTGCGGATTTGACAGGGCAGACCTCGTCATCGCCATCGGCTACGATATCGTTGAATACCACCCTCGACTTTGGAACCCAAATCACGACAAGAAACTCATTCATATTGATACCGAAGCCAGTGAGAGTGACGCCGCTTATGTCACTGATGTAGAGATGGTCGGAAACATTCGGCAGAGCCTCAGACATCTGATGGCACAAGAAATTTACCCTAAAGATTCGGACTACGCCTCGAATACTTTACGGAAAATCATACTGGATCAACTCGATAAACACCGAGACGACAAAGGATTTCCGATAAAACCACAAAAGATATTGAGCGATGTCCGTTCCGTACTTGCTGAGGATGATATTCTCATTTCTGATGTCGGGGCACATAAAATGTGGATTGCGCGGATGTATCCGTGTTATAAGCCGAATACATGTATCATCTCTAACGGATTTGCTGCAATGGGCATCGCTGTGCCGGGGGCTATCGCCGCCAAACTTATCTATCCCGAACGTAAATGTTTAGCAGTCTGCGGCGATGGCGGGTTCTTGATGAACTCCCAGGAAATTGAGACGGCTGTTCGTGCCGGTATTCCTTTTGTCACGCTTATCTTCAATGATGAAGCATACGGGCTTATTGAGTGGAAACAGATGAACGGATTCGGCAGACCGGCACATATTGATTTTACGAACCCTGATTTTGTCAAATATGCTGAAGCCTTCGGTGCCAAGGGCTACAGAGTTGAAAGTAGTGACGAACTCGTTCCTATACTCAATGATGCTTTCAACCAGAATGTTCCATCGATCATTGATTGCCCGGTTGATTACACCGAGAACCTTCGGTTGACCAATGAACTTGGTCAACTGACATGTCCGATTTAAACGGTAATCTTAGTTTTTTGTCTCTTTATTTACCAACATACTTCGTTTTTTAGGGAGGGGATGCTACGAAAAAATGGCATTTTCAACAATTGAATGGGCGGATGGCAGAATCCGACTCATCGACCAGACGCTGTTGCCCAACGAATTTAAGCAGATTTATTGTGACGATCTTCCATCAATCTGGGAAGCGATTAAGTCGCTGCGTGTGCGAGGCGCGCCCGCGATCGGCATTGCTGGTGCTTTGGGTGCGGTCCTCGGAATTTGGGAGTCTACCGCGAAAACTTATGACGCTTTTGCGGCTGAACTCAAAGCCGCAACCGACTACTTGGCTACCTCACGTCCGACAGCCGTCAACCTCTTTTGGGCACTCGATAGGATTACGCGGATCGCAGCGCAGAACAGTCACCTTCAGGTTTCTGAACTCAAAGAGGTCCTGCTCACAGAGGCGTTAGAGATTATCGCTGAGGATAAAGCGATGTGTCGCGCGATTGGACAACACGGAATGGCATTGCTCAATGAGAACGATACTATTCTCACACACTGCAACGCCGGGGGGTTGGCTACATCCGACTATGGCACTGCGTTGGCTGTGATGTTCAGTGCCCACGAAGCCGGTAAGCAGATACAGGTTTACGCCGATGAGACGCGTCCGTTGCTACAAGGCGCACGGCTTACCACTTGGGAGTTGATGCAAGCCGGAATTGATGTGACCCTTATCTGTGACAATATGGCAGCACAGGTTATGAAAGAAGGCAAAATTCAGTGTGTTGTTGTCGGTGCTGATCGGATCGCCGCAAACGGCGACACGGCAAACAAAATCGGTACCTATAATGTAGCGATCCTCGCGGAGGCACACGACATTCCGTTTTATGTCGCTGCACCGACTTCAACCTTAGATTTTTCACTTGAAACCGGGGCAGAGATTCCCATTGAGCAGCGTTCAGCGGAAGAGGTAACCGAAGGGTTCGGAAAGGTAACCGCACCTGCAGGCGTGAAAGTCTATAGCCCTGCCTTTGATGTTACACCGGCATCACTCGTCACGGCGATTATTACAGAAAAAGGTGTCGCACGGCCACCTTATACAACGAGCCTGCAAGCCTTACGCGACGCATAAACGCAAGGTTCGCCTGTAACGTCACGCCGCTTTGGCAATGTTTGCGCGGGTGCCATCGATGTCAAAACAGGCATATTGATTTGTGTTCATAATCCGAGTCGCGAACGCCATCGCCTGTTTCTCCGTGAGGTAACCGTCTGCGATTTCTGCCTCAAGGGCGCGGCGGATCTCGTTTCTCGCTTGGATGGCATACGCCATCGCGCTTGTTGGCCAACCCGTGTCACCGCCAAAGGCGAATAACTTATTGGACGGCACGGCGTGGATGCACCGGCGTAGGAAATCGCGTGAGCTATACGGATCAATACTCCATGCCCAACAGAAGTCTACCCAGATATTTCGGTAGTGCTTAGCGAGCGCAACCAGTTCATCGTTGTAAGGGTAGGCGATATGCATCAAGACAAACTTCGCATCAAGATATCGAGCGAACAAAGCACACATGTTTCCAGCAGGAATACGGCGGACGGGCATCCGATCGTTGCCTGCATAGTAACCGGTATGAATTTTGAAAGGGAGATTGTGTTCAATCGTGAGTTCAACGCCGCGTGCCCAACACCAATCGCCGAGACATAGACGCGTGGCTTCATCGACTTCTGAAGCGGGCTGCGTTAGCACAGTATTCAGCGCATCGGAAGCCTCAGCGTCACTCCGTTCGATCCAGTTGAGCGTGCGGTTGTAAGCGTGTTGGGATTTTACAGCGATAGCACAACCGGCATGTTTGGCAAAGATCGCTTCCATGCCCTGTTTTAGGGAGGTGAGATCACTGACTTCAACGCCTGTTTCGGCGTGAATGGCACTTGGATCTACCTGTCCGTTACAAAATGTTGCCCAAGAGAGGTCATAAAGAAAAAAGTCAGGACCAGAAGTGTCCGGGGTACACGGCCAACTGAAGTCATCTGTTTGGATGTGATCAAGGTTCGCGATGTCGTGTAAAATGTGATAACGTTTGCCCGGAGAGCGCAGCGTCTTTAGGTTATCGGCACTTGCGAGTCCATCGCCTGTTAGTTCGTCGAGCCCATAGATGTGTTTGGCAATGAGGCTGACAGCCTCACCATACCCGGTGAACTGTGTCGCTTCCCACGCATCTTGGATGCCTTCAAACCGCGAGGCGATATCCTTGGAAGCGTCCATTAGATCACGCATCGCTTCTGGAGAGGCACCCGCTGTTATTAAATCGGCGGGAACATAGTTCCCAAACAGATCTTGGAGGATATCGGGACCATTCTCGACCCAATCGTTTTCGCGCCGCATGTGCTCGTGTGTATCAACGAGTCGAATCGACTGGATGTGGTGTGCTAAATCGGTGGTTGCCATGTAAGGTCTCCTAAAAATTAGACACTGGAAACGGAGTTTCCGTTTCGGCTCTTTAGATTTTGGTTGGGTTTACTGACGTTGACGTTTATGTGAAATATCGCGTAACTTTTCGCACTACATCTCGTAAGAACATCTATACACATAAAGCAAGTATATAAAATGAATTGGCAAGAAGTATTCATAGCACTATACTTGACAAATATATTGGATTGTGTTTTACTATATAATGTTTTGCGTGTCGCAAGACGTAATTTGTAGGTTCTGCATATTCATAAGATACGCAGGGTCACAAGACTTGCTACCAAAAAGCAAAGTTGCTCTATTATAGGATATCAGGTTGATTCTGTCAAGAAAAACGGTAAATTCAGGCGGCTCCTGTGCCAGCCGCCTTACAAAAGAGAAATGCTCGCGTAGGAACGTGAATGGTGAATGTTTAGCGTCATCTTCCTGAAAATGGACAAGACGCCAGGAGCATATAATGCCTACAGGACGGATTAAGTACTACAATTTTGATAAAGGCTTCGGATTTATCGCCCAAGATAGCAGTGATGCTGATGTTTTCTTACACAGTTCTGCGATTAAACAACCCGAATACGAGGAACTCCGGGTCGGGCAGCGGGTGAAATACAACATTGTTGAAGGAGAGAAGGGACTTGTTGCTCAGAATGTTGAAGTGCTGCTAACTCCGACGGAGCGCCGATGGTTGAGACAAGGAAAAGCCATCATTCCGCGCGGCTACGCCGGCTTTCCTGGGCAGCATCAAGACCAATTCCTCGGTAATGAAGGTACCTCTACCTTTAATGAAAAAGCCGCCGAGTCAAAGCCGACTCGGAGTCGCCGCGATCGCAGTGTATCTATGGGGACTCCAAAACCGCCTGCGAAACCAAGAAGCCAACCCACCTCACCAAGAGATCTCAACAATACTGAAACTTCGCCTCAGGATGTGAAAGAACAAACTTCAAAACAACTCAGCTTCGGAGACCTCTACATCCTTAAGCAGATTAACTTTGAAACCCCTATGTTTTTCGCATTGTCCGACGCTGTGCAACTTCCCGCAACGGTCCTTGAAATGACGCTCTCACGTTTGACCCTCAATAGCAATGGAAATGAGCGGCACGTCGCTAAAACGGATGTTAAATACTGTTATAAGGATGTTGACGCCGAGAGGGTTCAGGCAGCTATTGATATTGATGCAGAGGTCAAAGCCCAGCAGTTAACGCAATTAACTTCCGATGCCGATGCCTGTGAATTGGATACCGAGGCGGTGCAGCGTGCCCGAAGAAGTAAATCTGTGATTGAGATCACACTCCGAGAGGGAGAGATTTTTCGTGGGACCATAGACTGGGTGAGTCCTTATGAGATTAAGCTGATTTTAGCGAACGGTGCAAAAGTCGTTATCTTCCGCCATGCTGTTTACGCGCTTGCCTTGGATTAGGTGTTGCTATGGAAGCCTATCGTGAACTTGTTAGCGAGATCCAGCGCGATGTGGAACGTTTGCGTGTGGAATTTGGAGGCGTGCCGTGTCCAACCAATTGTTTTTCTTGCTGCCAAAATACAGCAACAATGGCGATTAGTGAGGTTGAAGCGCAGGACTTGAAGATAGGGTTAGAAAGGCTCCCTGCGCAGCTGCGCACGCATATCCGCCGGAAAGCGGAGCGGACTATTAAGAAATTGGAAGCGCATGGCTACAGTGCGGAAAATATTATCCCCGATGCAGGTATGAAAGCAATCGGGGTGATAAAAGGCACACCTGAGGGTGAGTGTCCGATGCTGATTGCTGGGGTCTGTGCGGTTTACGAACACCGTCCAGTCATCTGTCGGGTCTGGGGATACCCGATCCATAACGGCAATGAATTGGCGTGTTGCCATAAAACTTTTATTGGAAAACGCCGTCAATATCGTCCGCTCAATTATACGCGTTATTGGAATGAATGTAAAAGGCTCAGCAGCGAGTTAGGTGTTGAGAAGAAAACGCCAAACTGCTATCTTGTGCTGCGACTGCTGTCCGAATAGCACCCACTATATCTTATCGTCCTCAGTTACCGGAGCGTCTTCGCTGAGTTCTCGCAAAAACTGGAACGTATAGATACCGGTACGGTGTCCATCGTTCCAAACCAATCGAATGGCATAACGACCTACCAACTGAATGTCCACAAGTTGTAAATTTTCAAAGAAATCACCAGCGGGTAAAATATGAAAAGGGTCTTTACCCGAACGCGTTGCGTCGCATCGCGCACATGGACACTTTTGGCGGAGAAGGCGGTAGGACAACTCGCTGTGGTGTGAGTCTTTCCACTGAATCTTTAAACTTGTATTACCTCTTTCAATATGGGTCGGTTGAAATTTCTGCATAGTACCGCTCAGGTGGGTTAAGACAAAAAATACGGTTGCCGATCTGCGTTACCTTAAGCAGGCTTACAAATCGGCAACCGTTCGAGGCAGCGCAATCTAAAAGTTGCGTCAACGATCCGTTACTCAAAGTATTCGGCATTAATATCTATGAACTCTTCCCATTCCTCCGGTACATCTTCTTCCATGAAGATCGCTTCGACCGGACATTCAGGTTCGCAAACACCACAGTCAATGCATTCTTCGGGGTCGATGTAAAGCTGATCAACGTCCTCAAACTCATCAGCATCGGGTAGAGGGTGAATACAGTCCACTGGGCAGACATCGACGCAGGCACTGTCCTTAACTTCAATACAAGGCTCACAAATCACATAGGTCATGCGAGAAAACTCCTTTCCGCTTGATTTACAATAAGGCCTCCCTATTATACAACAGGGAAACTTCATTTGACAGACGAGGTTAATCCCCATTCGACGAAGGCGTTAGAAAAAACATTATCATGTATGGCGTTTTTTTACAAGTTTCGCCAGTTTTTAGAATTAGTTTTCGTTTACAAGTTTTGCCAAAATCCACTGTTTATTGCGTTGCGATTAGGATACTATAAATAATACCACGTGCAATTCATTTTGTCAAGTTATATTTAAATAATCTGCACATTATCAGATTTTTCTGTATAAGAGATTTCGCATCTTTCGGATATGCCCCTTTACGAACGCTTCTCGCTAACCGTCAGAAACAGGGTTATTGCGTATAAAAGACTTGACAAACCCGAATTTTTATGATAGTATATCAAGAGTCAAAGACGTATTGTTTGCAATCTCTCCATGTTGTCGCAAAGTGCAGATTTCCGATTTCAACAACAAACGGAGCATTATGAAAAAACCCTCCCGCAAAGTGTGGCGGTTCCTCAATTCAGATTTTGATAGTAGTGTGAAATTAGCATCGGAGTTGGGAATTTCTGTATTTACTGCGCGGCTCCTTACCAATCGCGGCATAAAAACCGCTGCCGAAGCGCGGACCTACCTCTATCCGACTTTTGATGAATTACACGACCCCTTCAAATTTGCCGATATGAATAAAGCCGTTGACCGGATAAACAAAGCAATTGCGCGCGGTGAAAAAATCTGTATCTACGGTGATTATGACGTTGATGGGACGACCGCAACGTCGCTGCTACTCAATACATTCCGCCAACTTAATGCCCCTGCTGATTACTGCATCCCGAATCGGTTTAGAGATGGCTATGGACTGAGTGAATGCACCGTGGCAAAGGTACACGAAGAAACAGGAGCGAAATTGCTCATTACTGTGGACTGTGGTATCAACGCCGTTGAGCCGGTCACGTTAGCGAATGAACTCGGTATGGATGTTATTGTCACAGATCACCATCAACCAAAGGGGCAACAACCGCCAGCATACGCTTTAATTTCAGCGAAAGTGCCGGGGAATCAATACCCTTACACCGAACTCGCAGGTGTCGGGTTAGCCTTCAAATTGGCACAAGGGTTAGTGAACGATAGATCATTTCTTGAGTCCCAACTGGATTTGGTTGCATTAGGGACAGTTGTGGATATGGCACCCCTCACTGGGGAGAACCGAATTCTCAGCCGCTTAGGGTTAGCCAAACTGAACAAGCGCGAACGTCCGGGTATTCACGCCTTATGCGAAGCCGCAGGACACAAACTCGACCAACCGCTTGATGGGTATAGTCTCTCTTTTAAGTTAGGTCCCCGCATTAATGCTGCAGGGCGAATGGACATCGACAGTAAAGCCGATAAAAAACTCACTACCAAAAATAATCCCGTTGAACTGCTCACTACCGATTCCGATGATGTCGCAGCTCGGATCGCCCCAGACCTCAATAAAGTGAATCAGAAACGACAAGAATTAGAGCGGGACATTCAGGATCAGGCGATCGAAATTATTGAAAATGAAATAGAGGATGACGCTGTAGGACTTGTTATTGCCTCCGATAAGTGGCCTGAAAAAGCACAAGGGATCGTCGGCATTGTCGCGTCTCGCCTGCTTCAAACTTACCACAAGCCGACTATTGTGCTTGCGATTGACGGTGATCAAGCGACTGGATCCGGACGTTGTATAGATGGCATGAACCTCGCTGATGCGCTCATGGATTGCACGGAATTGCTCGTGAAACATGGTGGACACGCAGCGGCAGCTGGGCTAACGATCAAAACTGAGAATATCCCTCAATTCAGCGCAGCGTTCAACAAAGTCGCTGCCAATAGCCTCACGCAGGAGGAACTACAACCGAAACTCGACCTTGAGTTTGAAACACACCTGCCGCTTTTGACGTTAGAAACACTAAAGGAATTTGAGCAATTTGAACCCTTCGGACAAAGCAATCCCAAGTTCCGTTTTGGCGCACGCCGCCTCAAGATCAGTGATGGGCCTACCCTTATGGGACCCGAGAGAAATCATTTGAAGATAACACTAACAGATGGACAGTTGGCACGGAAAACTATCGCATGGCGCGCTGGAGATAGGCGCGTCGACTTCATAGGTTCCAACCTATCCGTTGATATTGCCTTTTCTCCACAAATCAACGAATGGCAAGGTCGGCGATCCGTCGAGTTCACCCTTGAGGATTGGCAGGTGCGTCCCACAGGTAGAGGCATGAAATGGGACGTGTTTCCAAAACGCGACGACCCCTCTGCTGCGAAGCTCGTTGACAAGCGGAACGGAAATAAAAAAGAATACCTTTTAGACTTGCTCGCGACGGAAGAATCCTGTATAATTTATGTACAGGACGAGGAGATGTTGGACCTTCTGCTCATGAAACTTTTACCTGAGAGTATTGAAGGCATCGCGCGGCACGATGCGACAACTTCGAGGGCTGAAGCGGCTGTGTTATTGAAGCAGCTCCACAATGGCGAACTCCGGGCAATCGCTTCAAGTAGCACCTTTTCGCATTATCAAGAGTTTCCATACGTTCCACACTTTGTCTTCTGCCACCTAACACCGAGTTCCGATGCTTTTTTCAAACGTTGTAAACCGGCTTTCGTTTCTGACAGAACCTCCTATCTGCATCTCATCTATAACGACGCGGATGCAACGCATATACACAATTGGATCGCTCAAAAATATCCGGCAAAAGATGCTTTACGTCACTTATACATCAACATGCGAAAGGTTATCCAATCCAACGGGGTCGCAGGATATCCCGAAGCAGAAATGTTTAATGGTGAACTCGGTGCAGCACTGACTGTTCACACTGGACTTACGATCTTTGAAGAACTGCGGTACATTACACGACCTGGTGAACCGGGGCAACGGCTTGTCAAACTCCTTCCTGCTGAGAAAAGTGATTTATCCTTTTCTGGTACTTATCTTGAGGGGGAATGGATTAAACAGACATGCCCCGCTTTTATTGAATTTCAACTGAAGGAAAATATTGAATCTATGTGGGAGATCATAGAACATGAGTCTCAAGTCACTAATAACCCAGATTCAAGCCTATAATCCGGATGCAGAAGTTGAACTGCTGGCGCGATGCTACCGCTTCGCACAAGATGCCCATAAAGGACAACGTCGGAAATCCGGTGAACCCTACTTTACGCATTGTGTCAAAACTGCTGAAATTCTCGCCGAACTCCGGCTTGATACACACACAATCTGTGCAGGCCTCATGCACGATGTCCTTGAAGATACCGGTATCGTGCGTCAAGAGATGCAGGTACGGTTTGGTGCGAATATCGCGAATCTTGTTGAAGGTGTCACAAAGATCGGTCAATATCAACTCAATGTCTCTCTGCTGCCTGCGCCTGTTGCCACAACCACAGTTGAGGACCGCGTTCATCGACAGCGCCAAGCAGAAACCTACCGCAAACTCCTTTTAGCAACAGCGGAAGACATGCGGGTCATCCTCATCAAACTCGCAGATCGACTCCATAACATGGAGACGTTGAAATTCCTTTCCAGCGAGAAATGCCAACGGATCGCAAAAGAGACGTTGGAAATTTACGCACCGATCGCACACCGATTGGGGATATGGCGTATCATGAGCCGTCTTGAGGATTTGGCGTTTAAACATCTCTACCCGGGTGAATACCGAAAAATTGCCGAACTCCTGAATCAGAAACTGGACGAGCGAGAAGCATATTGTGAGAAAATGGTTAAGCAGATTCGTCAGGAACTGGAGAAACGCAGCATTTTCGCTGATGTCCACGGACGGACAAAACACATCTACAGCATCTACCAGAAAATACAACAGAAAGGGACACCTTTCAGCGAAATCCGAGACCTCGTCGGTCTCCGAATTCTCGTCAGAACCGATGCTGACTGCTATGCTGCACTCGGCGCGCTCCATTACAAATGGAGTTATCATCCAGAACGGCTTCGCGATTGGATCGGACAACCGAAGAAAAACGGCTATCAGTCCATCCATACCACGATTCTTGATGACGGTAAACCGGTAGAGATACAGATTCGCACGTACCAGATGCATAAGGTGGCTGAAGACGGTATCGCTGCGCATTGGAGTTATAAGGAAGGGGTACCTACCAGCGAACAGGGGCGTTCCATTTTCGCCAGTTATAAGCAGATACTCGAAGACATACAGGAAATCCAAGACAATCCACACCAGTTCGTGGAGTCAATGAAACTTGAACTTTTTCAAGATGATGTATATGTCTTTTCTCCCAAGGGTGATCTGTTTAAACTCCCTGCAGGTGCGACCGTCATTGATTTTGCCTATAAAATTCATACGGATGTCGGGCATACATGTGTAGGGGCAGAAGTGAACGGACGGGTTGCACCGATTCGACGGACGCTTGAAAATGGAGACCAAGTTAAGATTCGGACGCAACCGAATGGCAAACCGAGTCGGAGCTGGTTACCTTACGTCAAGACCGCTACGGCGCGCGGTAAAATCAGACACTGGTTACGGGAAAAGGACAGGGCTGACGCTCTGGAGTTAGGTAAAAAGTTTCTCGACGCTGAACTGCGTGCTGCCTCTCTTACCCCGCGTGAGTATCTCAATTCCCCCAAACTCTTGGATATCGCGAAGCAGCTCAAACTCAAGAACCTTGATGAACTTTTCGTCCGGATTGGCAACGGGTATGAATCGGCTACCCAAGTCGTTAATTTGCTAAAACCTGAGACTCCCAAACCTGAAACCGCAGAAGAGACAACCCCAACGCGAAAAACCGCATCTGCCCCAGCCATACAACTCGAAAATGACATTGATTTGGGCATGATGCGGATTATGAAGTGCTGTAATCCCATACCGGGCGATCAGGTCGTCGGCTACCTGACTCGCGGGCGCGGCGTTTCTGTCCATAGAGCAGGCTGTATCCGGGTACTTGATGAACCCGAACGCCTTTTATCTGTGACTTGGTTCGAAAAATCTTTCGCCGAAAATGGAAACCATCCGCCTGACATCTATCCCGTAAAAATCTTTGTGGAGTGCAGTGATCGTCCCGGCATGCTCGGTGAAATCACGACTGCTATCGCAAAGTACAAGGTAAACATCCGATCTGGGAATTTCCAACCCTCCATAGAACGTCTTGAGGCAACAGCATCCGACTATTTCACAATCGACGTTACGGGAGCCGGGCAACTCGAAGAAGTCATGCAAGCGATTCGTCGTTTAAAAGGCGTACAGCGCGTCACCCGTAAAGTCTAATCTCACTTCGTGGGGTGAGCCTGGTCTTCAACCGAGACGTACTTCCCTATTAAGCCGCTGGCATTTTGGATATAACTTTGGTAATTTTTCCGCTCCGTATACATTTGGTACAGACACGGATTCGCTTCGTCCCTTCCTCGGTTTGAACTCGAACCCGTTGTAGATTCGGCATCCAACGTCTTTTTGTGTGTCGAATGGATTTACTAATCTGATTGCCTGTTAGGGGACGCTTACCGCAGACCGTACAGATACGTGACATGTATCATGCTCCTCTCTTCTTTTTCACTAAATCCCTTTTCTAAACCTAAATGTTAATAATACCACAATTAGAGACAAAATGCAAATTTCTTTATCACCGTCTCGGGGTCATTTATTTCTCTCGCTGCTGCGTGCCGACCGCCCAAAATAGATGTGACTTTTTTTAGAGAATCTGATATACTACTATTATATCCCTAAGGCTGACATACCGGTTTCTTCAAATAGAGTAGAAACAATTTGCGTTTCCTTAAACATTTAGCAGTAAAACAAAACATGAAAGTCGCTTATATTACCGCAGGGGCTGCCGGAATGTACTGCGGAACTTGCATACACGACAACACTATCGCCACAGTTCTTAAGAAACAAGGGCATAACGTCGCGCTTATACCTACCTATACCCCTACCCGAACAGATGAGACGAATGTGAGTTTAGACAGAGTTTTTTTTGGGGGTGTTAACGTCTATCTCCAACAGAAGCTTTCGATTTTCAGACATACGCCGTGGGCATTTGACAGACTGCTGGACAGTCCAACCCTATTGAACGGATTGGCGAGGTTTAGCAGCTCAACCGATGCGCGAGACCTCGGGCAGTTGACTGTATCTATGCTCCGGGCTGAACAAGGACATCAAAAGAAGGAATTGGCGAAATTGGTCAAATGGCTTGCTGAGGAGAATAGACCCGATATCGTCTATCTCACTAATTCCATGTTGGTTGGCTTCACCAGAGAAATTAAAAAGGCGTTAGATGTCCCGGTTATCTGTGCCCTCCAAGGCGAAGACATCTTCCTGCAAGATCTCATTGAACCCTATAAAACGGAAGTGTTGGATCTACTCCGAGAGCGCGCTGCTGAAGCGGACGGATTTATCGCACCTTGTCAATACTATGCACAATTTATGGCGGATGCGTATCTTAAATTATCCGTTGATAAGATTGACGTGGTCCCACTCGGATTAAACATAGATGGACACGGCATCCCTGTCGAGAAACCTGAACCGCCACCTTTTATTATCGGCTATTTGGCTCGCATTTGCCCTGAAAAAGGATTACATATCTTGGTCGATGCGTTCCGTAGAGTCGTTGAGGCGTTCGGTGCTGATAACGTTCAACTTCATGTCGCTGGATACCTTGGGAAGAAAGATGAACCCTATCTTGAAGAACTCGTGAAACAGATTCAGACTTGGGGGTTGTCCGACAGTTTTGTACATTATGGCGAGGTGACACGGCGTCAGAAGATTGATTTTCTCAACCGCCTTCATGTCTTTTCAGTCCCCACTGTTTACCGTGAATCGAAGGGCTTGTCCATTATAGAAGCACTCGCCAATGGAGTCCCTGTGGTCCAACCTCGACACGGTGCGTTTCCTGAAATGGTTCAGGCAACCGAAGGTGGTCTTCTCGTCGAACCTGAATCCGCTGAATCGGTGGCACTCGGCATTATGGAACTCCTCAACGATGCCGATCGGCGTGCGCATCTCGGAAAAACTGGAAAAATGAATGTGCATCAGAAGTTTAACGATGAAGTCATCGCAGAACAACTTTTGCAGGTGTTTCGGAACTATCTCTAATGCTTTAACAACGGGCGCGCTTTGAAAACGGACGTGCCAAAAATCGAAAAGGAACGAATTATGGCTAAAACATGGCTCATTTTTGTTTTCATGACCGTCTCCTCATGGGGACTTTACGGTGTCTTTTTACATCAGGGACAGGTTTCGATGGCAGATGCCGTGCATGGACGTTACAAAGCGTTTCTGTTTGTCGGTCTTGCCTACTTACTTGCAGCAGTCATCGGTTCGGCATTGATGCTTATCGGGTCTGACTGGCAATTTACGGGTAAAGGTGTTACGTGGTCCTTTGTAGCAGGACTTGTCGGTGCCATTGGCGCGTTTGGGGTCTTACTCGCTTTTGGTGCAGGGGGTAGACCTGCCGTGGTGATGTCGATTGTTTTCGCAGGGGCTCCCATTGTAAACGCTATCGTCGCGACCCTATCACACCCACCTGCGGGTGGATGGAGTGCTGTCCGATGGCAATTCGTCGCAGGTATCTTGCTTGCTGCACTCGGCGGATGTTTGGTTATGCTCTATAGACCTACTTCATAGCACATCTTCTCACAAAAGCCGCTGGGTCTGTGACATTGCTCAGTCGAAGGGCAGCGGCTATCTCGCTTCACCTTCCTTCCGTGTATCGGCGCACTTTCAAAACAAAACGCACTTTTTACTATCCTTTTCAGACTGTCGGTCTCTAATAAGCAAGAAGGGAGCGTTTTCATGTCTGTAGGTGAAGTTTGCAAGCCGATATTACAAAGTCAAGAAGCAGCTGAAGTAAGCGATGCAGCGTTAGTTGTCTCGGCACTTGCAGGAAATACAGCAGCGTTTGATGTATTGGTGAACCGCTATCGACGCGCGATGTTGACGGTCGCACAGCAGATTGTCCGAAATCCTGCCGATGCAGAAGATGTCGTGCAGGACGCGTTTTTGCGTTCTTTTGAAGCACTCCCACAACTCACTGATCTGAACCGGTTTGGTGCGTGGCTTCACTCGATTACTCGAAATCGCGCCCTACGTTATTATAAAAATGCGAGTCGCTATCAGCCAGAAGAAGATATGGAACTCCACTTAAATAGAGTTTCAGATACATCACAATCGGATCCGGCACGCATTGTGGAGCGGGAACTAACGCAAGAGGCTATTAGAGATGCTATACAAGGTCTCCCTAACGATTATCAAGAAGTTATTCAACTCTACTATTGGGCAGAGATGTCGCAAAAACGGATCGCTGAATTCTTGTCTATTCCGCTGACGACTGTCAAATGGCGGCTACACAAAGCAAAGGATCTCCTTAAAACAATCTTGGAAAAACGTGGGTACGGAACGGATATATGAGCGAGTTGTTAGTTGTCAGTTTTTGGTACACAGAGAGGTAAAAAAATATGGAACAGCCGAGACCGAACGAACTCAAAGCACTTTTTCATCTGCTTGAGCATACCGCAAAAATCACGGAGGATGCAGCCCTGACAGATGCCTTTAAGGGGGGCGAAAAGCGATGCATCTCCCAATTCAATAACGTCCTCAAACGTCTGCGCGACCTGAATGCTGTGCCTGATGGACTTTTTGAAGAACTTGCGGACGATGCGTCTTTTGGTCAAATCGGGATCGCATGCCATCAGCTCGCAGCATACCTCAACGAGGAATTGGACACCGCTACCGATTTCAAGGGATGGTTCGATAGCTTTTTCGGAAAAAGGTTCATGGAAAACCTAACAGAGGAACTCACAGATAGACCGTTCGGCGATTTGATTCGGAGGGCGGTCCCAGATTTCTTAACCGAGACCACGCTTGAAGATATAACGGAAGTGTTTCCTGTCGCATCTGGTGGCAAATTAACCGTCAATACTGACTTCGGCGCAATTGACGTACAGAGCGCAGCGCAGGACACTGTTTCTGTGCGTGTGCAACGTTCCGCCCAGTTGAAAGCGGATCGACGGGCAGGCGAAATTCTCAAGCATTTCGATGTTCAGATGACCCACGAAGCCTCTGATGTTAAAATCGAAGCAGAATTCAAGGGACCCGGAAAACAGTGGAAAAAGGCACAAAAACGCTTAGACATTCAGTTTAGTATCGTTGTCCCCCAACACTACTCCCTTGATTTGACAACAGCAGGTGCAGAAATTTCCGCTGCAGATATAACTGGGGACGTGAATGCCAAAACAACTGGGAGTAGGCTCCGTCTCGAAAATATAACCGGATATATTGATGGGAAAACCTCTGGCGGGAATATCGATCTCAAGGCGTTCAATGGCGATGCCAACCTTCAAACAAGCCGTGGGAATATAACGCTTGAGACTGGCAGCGGCGATGTCGATGCCAAAACCTCTGGTGGGAACCTCCAATTTGCCAATCTCACCGGTGTCGTCAATGGAAGAACCTCTGGTGGGAATATCACACTGCGCCGCTGCAAAGGCGGGGCAGACGTAAAAACGGCTGGGGGTAGTATTGAAGTGGAAAACGACGGACCCGTCCTTGCGAGAACGACAGGCGGCTCTATCCGTTGCCAACTGCAAAAGGCGGCTCCAAATCAGAATGTACTACTGGATTTGGAAACAATGGGTGGCGGTATAAACGTGTCGGTCGTTCCAGATATTGCCGCGACGGTTGAAGCGCAAGTCCTTGGTGGCACAGTGACAACGGAATTGCCGGTCTCAGTGGAGATGAGAGGTTCCGTCAGACCCAACGAGTTGCAGGGAACTATCAACGGTGGGGGTCCGCTTCTCAAACTCCGTTCGATTGGTGGAAATATTATCCTAAAAAAGAAAGAAGATGAAACAGAGGTATAGCACGTTGGAAAACAGACGGCGCGAATTAATGTTAGCAGGGCTGCTTGTATGGTTTATCGTAAGTGCAGGTGTTTTTATAACCCTTGTGCTACCGTTTGTCGTGCCGTTACACCAGTTAGCGCAATTCATCCCTGAATGCACATGGCAAGTCGAATTTCAGAAACCGTGTGCTTTCTGTGGAATGACGACTGCATTCTATGCGCTCTCACACGGAGACTTCACGGAAGCATATCGTTTAAATCCGTTGAGTCTTTATATCTATGCCGTACTTGTCCTCAATACCTTTTGTGCAATGATTACACTAAAACACACGACCTATTTTATTAAAAATCTCGGAGCGGCCCTCCGCACCGATAACATCTTGTCATAGATTGGAGATTAACCATGAACATATTATCAATCCTCAGTTTAGTTTGGGGAATATTGGCTATTCTTGGAATGGTCGTCGGTTTTATCCCGTGTCTCGGTTCCATCAACTACCTTAACATTCCGTTCGCAGTCTTTGGATTACTTTTCAGTATTGTTGCCCTTGTCTTATCGTCAAACAAAGAATATGCTATTGCTGGATGCGTCCTATGTGCTGTAGCGATTTTCTTGGGTGCTATCCGCCTCGTCTTGGGTTTTGGTATTTTCTAATTTCGTTGGTTGCCTAACTGGCTTGATTTTCATTGTGTTTCTCCATGAAGGCATGTTTTGAGTGGCGGGCATCTTTTAACGTGGAGAGAAGGTCAAACACTTTATCCAATTGCGGTGGGTGCTCGGTATTCAGGAGATAGGTGAGAGTCTGTGGACTGAGATTTGTCCATGTGACAAGTTCTTCAATTCCGCCTTGCGCTTCTGCAATATCTTTCATAGAGCGTAGTTCCGGGCGCGTGTCAAAATTTTTACATGTCCTCCACAGGACTATCACCTTTTTCACACACTTTCCCATATTTTTTCTCACATACGCCTATGACCAATAAACCTAACATAAAAATAGGGATAAGTGACAAAAACTTGACTTTTGATTGATTGTGTAGTATTTTATTTTTGACAGAGCCGAGGAGGTGATCGTGAAATGGAACGGATAGAAAAGTATAGAGATATTATACTACGAGTGCTTCGCGAGTACATACAAGTGCCATCCCCTTATGGAGATATGGTAGATGAACTTATTGTGGATCGAGAAGCAGATCGCTATCTGTGGATGGCCCGAGGCTATCAGAAACATAAACGTATCCATGCCTGTGTTGTCCGAATTGATATTATTGATGGGAAATTATGGATACAACAAGATAATACCGAAGGCATCGCGCCTGAATTAGAGCGGTACGGAGTGGCGAAAGAGCATATTGTCTTAGGGTTCCGCCCTCCAGATATTCGACCTTATACCGGATACGCGGTTGAGTAACTGCGGATAAATCGGATTAACAAAAGGAAAATCGATGAAGTGCCTTGATTATGGACTCTCTTTTATCAACACTGTTGGGAACGGGAATGCCCCTCGCTTTTGGGTCGAATCTCGATGCCGCATCATAGATGACACGGATGGAAGTTTCAGCGATTACTACCAATGTGGTTCGTGTAAGAGTGAACACACTTTTGCGGAGAAAAATCTCTTCATACATCCAAACTACGACTTCCTCCCTGTTTTTGGTGAAGCACATACAGCAATATTCAGAAGGCATGCTTATTGCAACGATACCTACGTCGAGTATAGACCGGCACGGGATTATTGGGGAGGTCCTCTGTTTGATGTTCAAGAGGCATCGCCGGTCCAGGTCCTTGATAGCAACGCAGCCGTTTTTGAGGCGACACAAAAATGTCTACCTCTCGTAACGCACACAGAAATATGGGATACCCATACACAGCAACGGGCAATTATCGAGTGCCCGGTTAAAACGATGAACATAGATGAAAACGCCGGCATCTACCAAGTTGATACAGGCATCGTTCTATTTCCAGATCTGTCAAAGCGATACGATCGGCAGATTGAGATGTTCAGCCCCGCCTATGTCGCTTTCAACGCACCACACTTCGCTGACTTCGTTATCGAACGTCCCACTGCCATCATTGAAAATGGAGTGGAAGTGACCCAAGTTTACCACTACTCCGAAATTCGGAGTTTAGAAGCAAAGAATACTGTGTTCTGCATCGGTGAACTTTAACAGACCCTCCCATTTATGTCCGCACTGCAAATAAATTTTATTGCAAAAATTTTTAACTCTATTTATAATACCAACATAAAGCACCGAATCACATATCTTTTATAGTGAATTCTATAATTAATTGAGCACTTCCATTGTAGCGCGATGCACATCGCATCTGAGCGGGTACGCCGCAAAACTGTTAGTTTGCGTGCCACTCTACACACAAACTAACAGTTTGTGGTACAGGTGTTCACATATTTTTGGGCTTTACTATATAGTGCTGATACCAACTCGCACGATTTCTATACGGAGGAGAAAAAACATGAAAAGTGTTCGCATAAGTCTTGTCTTAGTGCTAATACTCACACTTGCGTTCGTCACTGCCCTCAAAGCGGATGACCATCAATCCCAATCCTTAACCATTGTCTGGGCAGAATGGGATCCCGCTAATTACCTGCAGGAACTCTCAAAAGACTTTACCGCCGAAACCGGCATTACCGTCGATGTCATCCAGATTCCGTGGCCCAATTTCCAAGATAAAGTCTTCACGGCTTTTGTCGGGAAAAGCGATCTGTACGACATCGTCATCGGCGATAGTCAATGGCTCGGTCGGAACTCTCAGGGTCAGAACTACATCAATCTCACCGATTGGATTAATGAAAATATTGATGTAGATTCTATCTACGGACCCGCGATGACGGCGTTCGCCGAATATCCGAAAGGCAGCGGGACGTACTGGGCACTGCCCGCCGAAGTTGATGCCGCTGGCTACGTCTATCGGAAAGATCTGTTTGAAGATCCAAAAGAGATGGCGGCGTTCCAAGAGAAGTACGGCTACGCACTCGCACCCCCAACAACGTACGACCAACTCCGCGATATTGCCGAATTCTTTACGCGCCCGGCGCAAGACCTCTACGGCATCGCAACTTGGTATAGCAAAGAATACGACGGTATCACGATGGGCTTCCAACAGGTAATGTGGAGTTTTGGTGGTACTTATGGTGATGCTGAAAACTTCAAGGTTGACGGATATATCAACACAGAAGATGCTGCGAAAGCACTTGACTTCTACACCGACCTGCTCCAGTTCGCCCCCCCTGATGCACCGAACTACTATTGGGCAGAGACACTGAATGCCTACACCGCAGGGAAAGTCGCTATGGCGATGAATTATTTCGCTTTCTTCCCGGGTGTCGTGAATCCTGAAACGAATCCGATTTCCCACGACAAGAGCGGCTTCTTTGTAGCACCCGCAGGTCCGAAGGGACACTATATCAGCATCGGTGGACAAGGGATGTCCATCTCTTCCTATTCCAAAAACAAGGACCTTGCCAAACAGTACATGAAATGGTTCATGCAGAAACCCGTCCAAGAGAAATGGGCAATGCTCGGCGGTTTCACACCACACAAAGAGGTGTTGCAGTCCGATGCATTTAAAACGGCGACCCCCTTTAACGAGGCTTTCGCTGCGAGTTTCCCTTACCTTCGCGATTTCTGGGCTGTGCCGGAATACGCAGAACTTTTGGAGGTCTGCCAGACCAACTGGAGCGAAGCCATCTCCAAAATCAAGTCTGCGAAAGAGGCTCTGGATACGATTGCAAGGAAGCATGAGGAAATCTTTGAGGACGCGGGGTATTACGACGAGTAAAAGGGTTGTCCCGCTTGAATTATCGGTTTTTGGAGAATGGGTTTTTAGTTGTTGGTTATAAGTTATAAGTTAAGAGGGCTTTCGTAACAATCCGTCTCTTAACTTATAACCTATAACTTATAACCATAGAAAATATGCAAGCCAACCTTCCACACACAACGTCCCGTGGGATGAGCGATTATCAGTTGAAGATGGCATTTATTATGCCTACGATGATTTTGCTCATCTTGATGAACATCTTTCCACTCCTGTGGTCGTTGTATTTGAGTTTCCACCGCTACAAAGCCTCCATGCCCGCAGCACCGAGATTTATCGGTGTCCGTAACTATTCACGTCTCCTTGCCGATCCAGAAATCTGGGGCTACTTTCAAACCACCGCCTACTTCGTGATTCTCGCAGTCGCGGCGCAATTCTTTATTGGATTCGGATTGGCACTGCTACTGAATCGAGATTTTCGGTATAAAGGTTTCGTTACAACGCTACTCCTATTGCCGATGATGCTCTCCCCTGTGGTCGTCGGGCTCTTTTGGCGGTTCATCCTCTCTTCGGATAACGCCGGTCTATTGAACTTTTTCCTGAGTCCTTTCCTAAACTCACCTATCGGTTGGACGACCCATCCAAAGGTAGCAATGTTAGCCGTTGTGATTGTGGATACATGGATGTGGTCGCCATTTATGATGCTGATCGCTTTAGCCGGATTGAGTGCTGTTCCGAAATATCTCTATGAGGCCGCCGATGTCGATAGAGCCTCCGCATGGTTCAAGTTTCGATGGATCACGCTGCCTTTGGTCTCCCCGCTGCTGCTGATTGCGCTTCTCTTTAGAACCATGGATGCGTTTAAGATGTTCGACATCGTTTATGTCCTGACGCGTGAAGGCGGACCCGGCACTGCTACGGAGACGGTATCAATGAACCTCTATAAACTCGCCTTTCGGAACTACAACACCGGTAAAGCGTGCGCGATGGCATATATCTTACTCATCATTATCGTCGCACTGAGCAATATCTATGTAAAATACCTGAACCGCGTCAAGGGAGAAGAGGCATAGGAAACGCCATGCGGAATCGGAAAAGTTTTGTCCACTACCTTATATTAGTACTCGTTGCCGTGGCTGTGATTGTCTATATCACCCCGATCTATTGGATCTTGGCAACATCCCTGAAAGGGTTGGCGGACATCACCACGAAACTCCCGAAGTTCATCTTTGAAATATCGTTGGAGAACTATCAAAAGTTAATGCCTTCAGAGGGAGTGCCGGGTGTAACGTACATCTTCTTAGCCGAGGTGCTTATCGGTTTGCTCCTTTTCGGCTTCTTTTCCCTTTTTAAGGGGACATTGCCCCGTGCCTTGTCGCTCCGAAATCTCGGTTTACTGTGGAACGCTGTTTTTGTTTTCACCTGTCTCTATAGTTTTCTGGGTCTACCGCAATTACAGACCCGTCTCCAAATGGATGCTCGGTTCAACTTTCTGTTACTGATTGTCTGCACAGCCATCGCCTATCTCCTGATGGCACCGTTCAAGAAGACAGGCAGTATTGCATTCCAGATAGCGAAAAAACAGCGGCTTACTTTTGTCTTGCCAAGCGTTTTTGGAACCATAGCGATTTGCGTTGCATTAGCGAACGGTGGCTCCAAGTATTTCTACCAGTTGCTCAATAGTATTATCATCGGTGGCGGTAGCACGATTCTTGCTGTCGGACTCGGAACGCTTGCGGCTTATGCGTTTTCCCGTTTTGATGTGGCTGGAAAGGATGATTTACTCTTTTTTATTCTCAGCACACGGATGCTTCCACCTGTTGTCGTTGTCATCCCAATCTATCTCATGTATAGCGCACTTGGGCTGCGCGATACGCACTTTGGGTTGATTCTGCTCTATACCACCTTCAATGTTTCGTTTGCCGTGTGGCTCATGAAAGGGTTCATTGACGAGATTCCAAAGGAGTATGAGGATGCCGCACTCGTCGATGGCTACTCTCGTTTTCAAACCTTCCTGAAAGTAATTTTGCCGCAATCTGTCACTGGCATTGCTGCAACTGCGGTATTCTGTCTCATTACAGCGTGGAACGAGTTCGCCTTTGCCTTGGTCCTCACAGAGGTCGGCGGTAGAGCCGTGACCGCACCCCCTTCTATTACAAGCGCGACAGGTTCCAGCGGCATGGATTGGGGCAAAATCGCTGCAGGCACTTTTGTATTTCTTTTACCCGTTGCCGTTTTTACGTTCTTGATGCGAAACCATCTGCTCCGCGGCGTTACATTCGGTGCAGTAAAAAAATAAGTGTGTCAGCAATAAGCGTTGATTTTCAGACAGCGATGTGATACGATAAATCACAGTAGAAGCACCGCTTCACGGTAGAGACCATCTACGCCACTTGCAACCGCTTATCAAGACGAGGATCAAATGAGAGCTTTTGGCACCCGAGGCCCCGTAGACCCAGAAAAACACTATGTCGTTCAGCGTTCTGACGAGATCGCGGATTTCATCAACCGCGTCAAGGACGGACGTTACATAGTTATTTTTGCACCACGGCAAACCGGCAAAACGACCTTTTTTCATCAGGTGATTGACGCGCTGGCAGTTGAAGAACCAACCTACTTTATCATTCAACTCAATTTTGAGAATCGTGAAGACTTATCTGAGAAGGATTTCTACAGTACTCTTTGTAATGATCTTTGTGAGGAAATCAAAAAAACCTTCCAAAAACATGGAAACATACCTTGTGAGGCTTTAATTCACTTTTTAAAAAACGCACAGATAAGCAACAATGTCTCGATGCGAAATTTCTATACAAGATTTGAGAAGTTTCTGACAAACCAAAAATTGGTGATTTTCATTGATAAATTTCACGGCATCCCACAGGCCATTGAAAACGGTTTTCTGGCTTCACTGCGGAGCATATATAATAGTCGCTACAAGCAATGTCCTCACAGTGTTGTCTTTGAGAGCCTTGAGTCGTTCATCCAACGCGATCCTCTCAGTGCTGTCTCCCCATTCAATATTCAGGATCATTACGGCTTGCCCAATTTCACCGTGGAACAGGTGCAAAAACTCCTTGGGCAGTACACAGACGAAGTAGGACAAGCCTTTGCACCAGAAGTCCCTGAAGCAGTCTACAAACATACCAATGGACAACCGCTTCTTGTCAATCAATTCGCGCGGGTGCTCACTCAGGAATTGGATATCCCAAAAAACGTGGTGATTAGGATGGAGCACTTTTTGGAAGTACAGATGAAGGTGTGACAATTCGGAGTTACGTCATTCCCGTGGTGCAAAAATCACCTTCTGATGTTACATAAGACTGGCAGTGTGTGAATGCCTCTGGGAATTTGACTGTTTGACCAGCTTCTGTTATACTTATGGCAAAATAGAGGAGGCGTAAAATGAGCAGACCTGTACTTCAACTCACCGATCAGGAGATGCGGGATTTCATCATCAACGGCTATGTCAAGGTGAAGACAAATTTCCCACCGAGTTTTCATGAGAATATTCGCCAACAACTCGACACCATGTTTGAAGCAACCGGGAATTTGGGAAACAATGTGCTGCCACTCATCCCTGAAATCCAAGAGGTCTTTGACCACCCTCTCGTTCACGGGGCAATGCAAGGCGTACTCGGTGAAAACTATGTGATGCACTCGCACCGATACTGTCATTTCAACCAACAGGGCAGCGAGGGTCAGAATTTTCATAAGGATAGCTACGAAGGAGACGAACAGATCCGCCGCCACCGGTGCCGTTGGACGATGGCGTTCTATTATCCGCAAGATGTCACTGAAGATATGGGACCGACTGCTGTCCTACCCGCTTCCCAGTATTACGAAACCGGTGAAAGCGCGCACCAGCAGCCGGAACTCGCACTTACTGGCGAAGCCGGAACAGTGACCATTGTTCACTACGATTTATGGCACCGCGCAATGCCGAATAGTAGCGACAAGCGGCGGTATATGTTGAAGTTCCTCTTTATCCGACTCGATGAGCCGCAAACACCTGCATGGAAAAGCGATACTTCTGACTGGCACGCCTTCGGCAACGGCGAAGAAGCCGAACACCCAGAATTGTGGGAGTCGTTATGGGACTGGTATAACGGGAAACAGAACGGTACGACTAACGGTGTTTCGCATACTGAAGTGGATACCCTTACCGAAGCTTTGGATAGCAACAATGAAAGAGATAGACTCAACGCTGCTTATCGCTTAGGACGGGTGGGTGCGGCTGCCCTGCCTGCATTGAAACAAGCGTTGCATAGCAAATCCGATGCTATCCGTGAATATGCGGGATACGCTCTGAGTCTCACGGGGATGCCTGCTGTCCCGACACTCATTGATGCTATGCAAGCAACAGATGATTCCGTACGGGCGAGTGCCACGTTTGCCTTAGCGGATATGGGGAAAGCAGCAGCGGAAGCAATACCTGTGCTGACACGCGCCGCACAAGATTCTAACGGATGGGTCCGACGGCACGCTACAGAAGGACTGGGAATTATTGGACAACAGGTGTCCGAGGATATAGATTTATCTGAGGCAGTGGAGGTCTTAACGGCGGGGTTGCGCGATGACTATCACTGGGTGCGAGATAATGCTGCTCGTGCTTTAGCAAAATTAGGTACAGTTGCTGAACCCGCGATTCCGACGCTCGTTGCGCAACTGGAAGACGAAAATCGATATGTCCGTTTCCACGCTGCAATGGCACTCAAGCAGATTAAGACTCCCGAAGCACAGGAAGCACTTTTCAACCATCTGTTTGCTTCGCGTTGGTGTGCTTTAACAACGAACAACACACCTTATTAGGGTCGTCGGTTGCCAGTATTGAAGAAACCTCTTACATTATAAACCACATACCGATTTGTGCTGTGAGGATACCGAGGAGCGCGCCTGCGAGCACGTCCGTCGGATAGTGGACACCGAGATATACGCGCGCAACACCGACGGAAGCACCCCAACAAAGCGTCGGAATTTGTAAAGCCGGGAAGGTATTCGATAACAGGACCATCATCAAGAAAGCAGACGCAGTATGTCCTGAGGGGAAACTAAACTGATCCGGTGGACGGACCCGAAAATGGACATCCACAATCCGCGTATATGGGCGGTCGCGTTTCATTGACTGTTTCAGGAAGTGATAGAGGAGCCTCTCAAGCGGGAATGCGAGTGCCGCTGATAGCAGAAGTGGTTTGCTGGTCGCCGCGCCGAATGTCAAGTGGACATAAAGCCCAATAAATGGATACAGACATCCATTCGCACTCCAAGAGATGATACGAAATGAACGACTCAGGATTCTTTTATCGCCCCAACCAAAGATACGGTGAAACAGCAAGGTATCCCATCGAGTTAGACTATTTGTAAATTCTCTAAGCATAGTGTACAAAGTTAGCAGGCACTTGCACAGCACAAACCCGCTCTATCTTTTATCTCCGTGTGTCCTTGTCTGAATATATTAAATTAAAAGTTCACATAATTACCGAGGTCCCGGAGTGCGATGACGTTATAGTCATTCTCCGCGAGATGCGCCATATACGCTTCAAATTGTGCTGGCTCTGTGTGAACCCATGGATGCTCAAGATCGGGGACACCGTGGAACGTGAGCACTGCTATATGCCCATCCTTTGCTTGCGCAAGTGCCCACTCGAAATCGTCAAAGCACCAATGTGGACCCGAAGCACCTGTCGTCGGGATGAGAAGTCGATGATGCACCGTTGGGTTATAAGCAGGTCCGCGCCCACCTTCACCGTCGTAAGGGAACTCTGGCGCAACACCCCGTCGGGCAAAATGAAAGCCGCGTTCAGCAAGTACTGCAACAGCAGCTTCGCCATGGCTATAGCCGGGATAACAGAACGTCGTTGGTCGCGGGATACCGTATGCTTCGCAACGCGCATCAATATGCAATAGATCCGCACGCAGTTCCGCCGCTGACTGTTGGTTCACATTCCGGTGGTGGCGCGTATGGTTACCAATCTCGAAACCCGCATCATGCAACCCACGTACTTCTTCCCACGTCATATAGGCTTCTTTATTTGTCAGGAAGTTCAGACCTTCGGTAATGTAGAAAGTCGCACCAAAGCCGTATGCACTCAGCAGTGGACCGACAAAAGTCGCTTGCGATTTACATCCGTCGTCAAATGTCAACACCACCAATTTATCTGGGATTTCTTTCGGCAAAGTGTTTGCCATATTGTTAAGCTTGTGAAGATAAAAAAACAAGTGTTGTCAAACCCTAATGCCCTAAGCGTTTGACCACTTGCTTGCAAATTCCGTTTTAGGTAGCAATTTGGATTATGTTAGAAAGACGAATGCTATATAATAGTGAAGTCTAAAAATATCTGGGCACCCTTTAGCACGACGTGCGATGAATCGCACTACTACGAACCGTTGTTTGCTAAGAAGCAGGTGTCTACTTAATTGTAAACTTTACTATAAATTATTATAACCGCTAACGCCTATTTAAATCAAGAAAAAATGGGGAACGGACAAAATAGGGCTATTTATGGTGAAGGAACCAGAAAAAGGTTACCATAAATGGAAAGTGGTCAGCGTCAACGCTGCTCGAATTTTTCAGGAGGGGTTTGCCAAGGAGTTATTAAGTTTCGCGACTTTTGTTGAGCGACTGGTGGACGGCGTAAGTCCTATCTAATGCAATACCTTTCAAAGTGCTGTAGCACAAACTTTTAGTTTGTGCCACGTTCACTCTCAGAAAAGGTGTTAGGCGATCTTACTTTCAGAAATGGTCTCACGATCCACTCAGGTTATGTCGAAGCGTCCCTCTCAGCATTGAGACCTTGGTGTTTCTGAAGCGCTGCATCCTTATACGCAGCAACCAACTCATTTTCAAAGTCAATCCAGACTTGGTGTTTTCGCCAACGCGAGACCGTCGAATCCGTGACCTTGAAGTGTGCCGCAATTTCAGAATTGCTTCTACCGTTGAAAGACATCTCGCACGCCGCAAGAATCGTGCCTTTTGAGTTACTACGCATCGTATCCCTCCTTGTGAATAGATTTTGAAAGTTGGATGTCAGGACTTCATAAAAAAATAAACTAATGGAAAAATGGCGTGATTTGCATCGCGCCATTTTTCCGTTTTCTGCTATTTCAAAATAACCATCTTCCGCATCGGCGATGTCTCGTCGGTCTGCAACTGGTAGAAATAGATACCACTCGCGACCCGTTCACCCAGGGCATTCAGACCATCCCAATACGCCGCACGGCTCCGAGACGTATAATATCCCGCAGTCTGATGACCAAGCACCAACACACGCACCAATACGCCTTGCGCATCGTAGATGTTCACACGCACATCTGTGCTTTCCGCCAAGTGATACGGTATCCACGTCTCCGGGTTAAACGGATTCGGATAGTTCGCTAATAACACCGTCTCATCGGGACGTGCCGATGCCAACAGGTG
>JAJEIE010000008.1 GCA_022827625.1 Candidatus Poribacteria bacterium
TCTCTGACGCTGATGACGAGTATTGCTGTGGATAGCACGGGGACGACGCTCTACTGGGCGGATATTCTTGGAAAGATCAAGAGCCGTCCGGTTCAGGGGAACAGGGTCACCCTCTTGGCGCAGAATCTATCGTCTCCGACAGGACTCGTCTGGTCAAACGAGTATCTGTATTGGGGTGAAGCGACGGGACAGATCCGTCGGATGAACCTGCGTAACAACCGTCGGACGATCGAGACGATTACGACGAGTTCGGGTGAACCCGTGAGTCTTGCGGTGCATAGCGGTCGCGTCTACTGGACGGAGATATCAGGGAATGCTGCCCAACTGAACCGCGTGAACACCAACGGCACGGGTGTTGAGGCATTGAAGACGTTAGTAGGTAGCAGGCGCGTGTGGGTTGACGTAGACGGTTCGGATTCAAAGATTTACCTGACGCGTGCGAGTAAGCTCGAGCGTCGGAATCTGTCGGGGCAATCGACGGTCACCTTGGTGACGGGTTTACAAAGTCCTGGGCACCTTGTCTTGGGTGGCACGTTGCCGACAAGGTCTCCTGTCGTCAGTCAGCCGACACAACCGACACAGCCAACACAACCGACGGTCGCCTCGAAATATGATGTCAACGAGGACGGTGCGGTGAACAACGCTGATACGCGTGCTGTCGCAGGTGCTGTCGGACAGAGCGGAGCCGCTATAACCAACCCACGCACGGATGTAGACGGTTCTGGCACAGTCGATGTCACCGACCTGATCCTCGTCATTGCTAACCTTGACGATGATGTCGCTGCACCGGCGATTGATATTGATGTGAAAGCATTGGATGTCGATTTTGATCGGGTGCAGGAGCAGGTCGAGGTGTTGCTCGCATCAGGTGACAGGTCGATTGCAGCGCAGCGTGCGTTGTTGTATCTCCAACACCTGTTGGCATCGGCACGTCCCGATGAGACCGTCTTATTGGCGAACTATCCGAATCCGTTTAACCCGGAGACGTGGATCCCGTATCACTTGGCGGAAAGCACGGATGTGCGTGTGAACATCTACGATGCACAAGGCACGTTGGTACGTGAACTAACCCTCGGTCATCAGATGGCGGGGTACTACACGTCTCGGAGTCGTGCGGCGTATTGGGATGGTCGAAATGCCCTGGGTGAACGGGTCGCGAGTGGTATCTATTTCTACCAGTTGCAGACCGACGAGACATCACCGATGCGGAAGATGGTTATTTTGAAATAGCAGAAAACGGAAAAATGGCGGGATGCAAAATCACGCCATTTTTCCCATTAACTTATTTTCTTATACAGTCCTAAAATCCGACTTTCAAAGTCTACTCACAAGGAGGGATACGATGCGTAGTAACTCAAAAGGCACGATTCTCGCGGCGTGCGAAATGTCTTTCAACGGTAGAAGCAATTCTGAAATTGCGGCGCACTTTAAGGTCACGGATTCGACGGTCTCGCGTTGGCGGAAACATCAAGTCTGGATTGACTTTGAGAATGAGTTGGTTGCTGCGTATAAGGATGCGGCGCTTCAGAAACACCAGTCTCCCGCTGCGAAGAGCGACCCTTTGGTATAACCTGAGTCGATCGTGATACCTTTTCTGAAGAAAGTGAAGGTGGTGGCACAAACTAAAAGTTTGTGCTACGGCACTTTGAAAGGTATTGCATTAGATAGGACTTACGCCGTCCACTGGTCGCTCAACAAAAGCTGTGAAACTCAATAACTCCTTGGCGACCCCCTTCCTCAAAAATTCGGGCATCGTTGATGCCGACCCCTTCCCACTTACAGCTCAACGTCAATGTGAAGTTACAAAAGTCCATCCTAAATAGCCCCGCAAATAAAAATTGATTTTGATTTCTTAACAAAATATGATATACTATTAACTACCGCAAAAATGATACCCTGGCGGTAATCTTTTTACCGGAGGACTGTCCTTGAATAGGAGTGAGAGTGATTATGTGTCATTAGTGAGGATCCCACGAAAATGGTTCCGTCTTTTTGTATGGATTTTTTCAAGTTTGGTGATCCTTAATGTTTCAGCAGAGCTTTTGTTAGGTTGGACTTGGGAGGCTTTGGGTGAAACGATATTAACCCGCATGGCGGTTCTAATGACAATCATAGTCGGTTGGTTTTTCATACTATCCCATGTATGGGAGGGCATCATGTTAGGATATGCGAAACTCTATAGAGACAGAATCCGTGCCGAGGGCATAGAAATTGGTAAAGCCCAAGGTCTTGAGCAAGGTCTTGAGCAAGGCAAAGCCGAAGGCATTAGGCAAGCGTATCAAGAGATCGCTGATTGGAACAAGCGTCGACTTGAAGCGGAAGCCAAAGGCATCCCGTTCGACGAGCCGCTTCCTACAGGCAACGGCAGTAACACGGATTCATCTTGACAATAGAACACAGCACGCATCAGCGTCCGAATCTGAACGCCAGCGGTGTGCTATGTCTATAGAAGATTTTCATGGACAAAACACATAAAACCTTTATGAAACGGGCTTTGGATTTAGCGCATCGGGGCCAGGGACGTACAAGTCCAAATCCGCTTGTGGGTGCGGTTGTTGTAAAAGCTGGGCAGGTTGTCGGTGAAGGATACCACCAGAGAGCAGGAACCCCGCACGCCGAGATCCACGCCTTGAATGCTGCTGGTGAGAACGCGAAAGGCGCGACGCTTTACGTGAACCTTGAACCGTGTTGCCATTGGGGACGCACCCCGCCTTGCACGGAGGCGCTCCTGCGAGCAGGTGTTGCTGAAGTCTACGTTGCAGAGGTGGATCCGAATCCGCGTGTTGCTGGTAAAGGCATTCGTCAACTGCAAGATGCAGGGATTCGTGTCCATGTCGGCACGTGTGCTGAAGCGGCTGCGCGGTTGAATGAGGTCCATCGGAAATACATTCAGACAGGTAAGCCGTTTGTGATTCTGAAAACCGCCATGAGCCTTGATGGGAAAATCGCTACGGGGTCGGGTGAATCGCAGTGGATTACCTCTGAGGCATCACGACAGCGCGGGCATGAAATTCGCGACGCAGTGGATGCGATACTCGTTGGTAGGGGCACGGTTGTTCACGATAATCCTGCGCTAACGACGCGGCTTCGAGGCAGAGAAGGACAGGATGCAACCCGGATTGTGCTGGATTCGCGCGGAAGAACATCTTTGGATGCCCGGATCTTCAACCCTGAAAGCAGTGCCGGTGTTATGATTGCTGTAACACCAGGTGCACCAGCGGAAAAGGTCAATGCCCTTGAAAAGGCGGGGGCGGAAGTGATCGTCGTCCCAGAGGCAAAGGGTAAGGTCTGTTTCGAGCGTTTGATGGCACTATTGGGTGAACGTGAGATAACAAGCGTCCTGATAGAAGGCGGTGGCGAAATTAATGCCGCAGCAATAGCCGCAGGCGTTGTTGATAAGGTGATGTGCTTTATCGCACCGAAACTCATTGGTGGACGGGATGCCCCTGGACCCATTGGGGGTGACGGTATCTCCAGTTTGCGTGATGCGCCTCACTTACAACGGATCAATATCACACCGATTGCTGATGCTGCCGACTTTCTTATCGAGGGGTATCTGTAGCATGTTTACTGGGATTGTTGAAGAACTTGGCACGGTTAGAAGTATTCAGGGCAAATCCGAAGGTGCGACCCTCGAAATTCAGGCGAGTGAGGTCCTCACGGATGCAAACGTTGGCGATAGTATTGCCGTTGATGGTGCTTGTCTTACGATTGTTTCTCTCACACCGACGGTGTTCGCTACGGATATATCTGCTGAAACCTTACGGCGAACGACGTTAGGTAGACGCACAGTGGGTGAACGGGTTAACTTAGAACGTTCGCTCCGATTAAGTGACAGGTTGGGTGGACATCTGGTCCTCGGACACGTGGATGAAGTGGCAACAATCTGCGCGTGGAAAGACGAAGGCGATGCCTCTCTCATGCGGGTAACGATAAGCGACACTACCAGACGCTACATCACTTATAAAGGTTCTGTTACCGTTGACGGTATCAGTTTAACGGTATCGCATGTTTCTAAGGATTCCTTTGAAGTTGCCTTGGTTCCGCATACGAAGCAGGTCACAACCTTAGGAACAAAACGAAATGGTGCCAGCGTCAACATTGAAGTTGACCTCATTGCGCGTTATCTTGAAACACTTCTAAAAAATAGTGGGGCGGAGACGGGTTGGACTGAACAAACCGGTTCCGAGATACTCAATTTGCATTTTTTAGCCAAACATGGTTACATTGATTGATCGTGGATTGTCAGTCTTTGGTTAAACGCCGGATGTAGTAGCAGGCGACGTTTTTAGGGTAAAGTTTTTCATAACCTAAAGGCAGTTGGATTTAACCGGAAATCACCGTGAAGCGTAGTGGAACGGTGACCAGATTTAATAGTTAAAAATATGTCAAACACATTTAATACCATTCCTGAAGCACTCTTTGCAATCCAAAACGGTGAACTAATTGTTGTCGTTGATGAACCCGATCGTGAGAACGAAGGCGATCTCATCATGGCGGCTGAAAAGGTGACAGCAGCGACTATCAATTTCATGGCGAAATATGGGCGCGGCTTGATATGTTTACCGACCTGTTCAGAGAGACTCGCCGAACTGGAACTCTACCCTATGGTCGCAGCGAATACCGCGCAGATGCAAACCGCCTTCACGGTTACAATTGATGCGAAAGAGGTCACGACGGGTATCTCAGCGCAAGAACGCGCCTATACGATCCGCAAATTCATTGACCCAAACGCTACACCTTCAGACTTTGTGCGACCCGGACATATCTTCCCATTAGAGGCGAAACCGGGAGGCGTCCTCAGGCGCGCCGGTCATACAGAAGCCACTGTTGATTTAGCGCGTATGGCAGGACTCTACCCGGCGGGTGTTCTCTGTGAAATACTCAACGAGGACGGGAGCATGGCACGTGTGCCTGAGTTGCTGGCGTTTGCTGCACAACACCAACTGAAAATTATCACGATTTCTGATCTGATTGCCTACCGCCGTCAGACTGAGACGTTGATTAAGCGCGTCGCTACCGCTGATATTCCAACGGCGCAGGGCGAATTCAAACTTTACGCCTACGAAAGCACAGATACCGACGGCGAGAATGTTGAAACCGATAAAACCCATATCGCACTCACAAAGGGCGATATCGCCGATGCAACCCCGGTTTTGGTCCGGGTTCATTCCCAATGTCTGACTGGCGATGTCTTTGGATCCCTCAGATGCGATTGCGGTGAGCAGCTTGAAATTGCCTTACAAACGATTGAGAAAGCGGGCAGGGGCGTGCTCGTGTATATGCGACAGGAAGGCAGAGGTATGGGGCTTAAAGGGAAACTCCGCGCATATCAACTACAGGACAATGACGGGTTAGACACCGTTGAAGCGAATGAGCACCTCGGTTTCCCTGCGGACCTCCGAGATTACGGCATCGGGGCACAGATACTCGTTGACTTGGGCGTTCGGAAGATGCGATTAATGACGAACAACCCCCAAAAGGTGAGAGGGTTAGATGGACATGGGCTCGAAATTGTTGAACGCATTCCTTTACGAACCGAACCCAACCGATTTAACCAAAGGTATTTACAAACAAAACGTTCTAAACTTGGACACCTCCTCCTTGATGAGGAATAAATTTCTGTCTGAGATCAAGCATCCAGATTCCTGCTGGCTTATTGTTCCCGGAAATTGTTTAAACTTTAGTGAATTGTTAGGAAGCTTTCATAACCCAGATGGGGTCAACTTAACCAGAAACCACCGTGAAACAAAATTGTGAGTGATTAGCGAACAATTTGTCTTAGCTTTACATTGTGGAACGGTGACCAGATTTAATAGTTAAAAATATGGCAAATGTTTATGAAGGACACCTTCTCGGTGAAGGGCTCACATTCGGGATTATTGTGAGCCGATTCAATAGTTTTGTGACCGAAAAACTCCTTGGGGGCGCATTAGATGCGTTAAAACGACACGGGGTTGACTTGGATCAGGTTGATGTTTTTTGGACATCCGGTGCCTTTGAGATTCCCGCAATCGCCAAACGTCTTGCGGGCAGTGAAAAGTATGATGCCGTTCTCTGTTTGGGGGCTGTCATCCGAGGCGCGACACCGCATTTTGACTACGTTGCTGCTGAGAGTGCGAAGGGCATTGCGCAAGCATCAGTCAACACAGACACGCCGGTTATCTACGGAGTCATTACCACAGATACAATTGAACAGGCACTTGAACGCTCTGGGATAAAGGCAGGAAACAAAGGCTTTGAAGCCGCGGTTTCTGGAATTGAAACGGCGAATCTTTATAGAACGATTGATAAAGTCCTAAGTTAAAAGTATGGTTGCAATTATAGATTACGATGCCGGTAACCTGACGAGTGTTGCGCGCGCATTGGCATATCTCGGAAACCACGAAAATCAGATTACATCTGACCCTGAAACGATAGCTGCCGCTGAACGCGTTATTTTCCCTGGGGTCGGCGCGGCAAAAGCCACGATGGAAACCTTGCAGAAGCGTGGACTCGATGAGGTCTTGATCGACTTTTATCGGACCGGCAAGCCGATGCTCGGTATCTGTATCGGTATCCAGATTCTTTTTCAACACAGCGAAGAAGAAGATGCCGGGTGCCTCGGTCTCCTATCGGGATATGTAAAGAAGTATCCGACGACGCGAGCAGATGTGGGGACAGAAGTGCTGAAGGTTCCACAGATCGGATGGAACGAAGTCTACCAAACGGCATCACACCCAATCTTTAAAGACGTTCCGAATCCCGCGCACTTCTATTTTGTCAATTCCTATTATCCTGTCCCGGAGAAACAGGGCATTGTTATTGGAAAAACGAAGTATGGGCTTGAGTTCTGTAGCGCGATTGCGCACGAGAATCTCATCGCAACACAGTTCCATCTTGAAAAGAGCGGACGTGTTGGGTTAAAAATGCTCAATAATTTTCTGACTAACAACCAATAACCAACTACCATAAACCAGAAGGATGCTAACGTTTTTTCTCGCGTTTCTTGTACTACTCATCAATGTGGGTACACATCTGTTTCAGATGCAGGAATATTATATCGCAGTCAGTCACTGCTACTATGGCGTGATGATTTTCGCTGTGATATATGCTCGACCTCGTGAACAAAACATCCTTTTTGGCATTACGGCAGTAGCCAATTGGATTTACGTTTTCCACTATCCGACGCACACGGAAAGCACGATTGTAGCGCTCCTTTATCCGTTTCTTGTATTCGGTATTATCCGTATTATTCGTCAATTCCAGACCCAACGACGGAGTGGTGCCGCGGAGATAGAGGAGATAAACAGTGTCAATGCGAATTTAGAGAAACAGGTGCGTGACATCTCTACACTGTTTGAGGTGAGCCAAGCGGCGAACGCGAATCTTGAGTTGAAAGGTCTCTTTCAGCGCATCATTGAGATCCTCTCTAAACGGCTCGGCATATACCGCGGGGCTTTGCATCTCTATGAGGATGGGAAAGTCGTTACTTCGGTGGAAACCGTTTTAGGACTCACACCCGCTGAAATGAAACGCGGCACTGACAATCAGATAGAAGACATTCAGCGGCAGGTCCTTGAATCCGGTAAAGCGATCGGTGTACCGCAAACTCGAAGTCCGCGGAGCTACGTTAAACTCTTTGAACCGGAGAGCGTTGAGTCAAAAGATATAATCGCCTTCTGGTGTATCCCGATTATTATAGAAGAGCAGGTCATCGGTACATTAACGATTGACAAGGCATCGGACGAATTTTCAGCAGCGGACGACCGACGGCTCTTGACGATTATTGCTTCAACCATCGCACAACGGGTCAAGATTCAACAGACAATTGACGCGCTCGTCGAATCAGAACGGATGGCAACGCTTGGTAGATTGGTACGAACCATCGCACACGAGGTGCGGAATCCGTTAGGGAGTATCCGACTTGGGACCCAACTGCTTCAACAGACGGATACGGTGGAATCAGATTCTCAAGTCGAGGCTTATTCTGAGCAGATACAGCTCTCTGAAAATGAGATTAAGGAATACACTGAGATCATTATCAAAGAGGTGGACAGGCTCAACCGGTTCATTGAACAGTTACTCGCCTTCAGTAAACCGGCGATGCAAGCCGCAAAACAGACGGACATTCATCAACTGCTTGAGAAAAGCCTCACTACCTGTCGTTCCGAATTAGAACATCGATCAATCACAATAGCCACCCAATATGACAGCAATTGCCCATTGGTGAATGTAAATGAAGATGGGATTACACAGGTGCTTCTCAACCTGTTTTACAATGCGATTACGGCAATGGATACAGAAGGGCTATTGACAATTCAGACGGAATACCTAACCCAGACCGGGGTTGTTCAGGTGCGGATTCAGGATGATGGTCCCGGAATCCCGCCCGAAGATGTGCCAATGCTATTTGATCCATTTTATACGACTAAACAGAAGGGGACGGGGCTTGGGCTTTACATTAGCCAAAAAATTCTCGCCGAGCACCAAGGCAGCATTGAGATTGATGCGAACCTTGATGTCGGCACAGCGTTTATTATATCGCTCCCTATGTATTAGCATGAGTTCGATGAATGTTTTACTTGTACCGCAAACTTTAGTTCGTGCAATATACACCACAAACTAACAGTTTGTGCTACAATTTTGCCAGAAACCACCGTGGAGTCTGAGTTTGATGGATGTTTTACTTGTACCGCAAACTGTTAGTTTGCGCAATACACGCCACAAACTAACAGTTTGTGCTACGATTTTGCCGAAAACCACCGTGAAACGATTTTCTAACTATGGAAATCTGGTCACTCTCCACTCCGTTTTGCAGTGGTTTTCAGTAGCTTTCAACCTGCTCCAGGTGTTCAAAGGTTTCTGACTGCACCAGAGACCATCGTGGAATGTAATGGAACGATGACCAGATTTAATAGCTAAAAGTATGTCAAATATAGTGCTTATTGCTGACGATGATGACAGTCTTCGACACATCCTCGCGGCTACCCTTGAAAAAGCAGGATATGAGACCCTCAAAGCACGAAATGGGGGTGAAACTTTGGCGTCCGTCAAGCGCGCTGATATTGATGTGATTCTGCTCGATATTTGGTTAGGCGATGTCAATGGACTCGAGTTAATCGAGGAAATCCAGAAGGATAATAGCACCGCCTCAATCATTGTAATTACCGCACACGGGACGACGCAGACGGCTATTGATGCGGCGAAGCAACGGGCGTATGGGTATCTGACAAAGCCGATTGATCAGAAACAGCTCCTGGATCTTGTGTCGCGCGCTGCTGCCGCTACGAACCAAACGAAGGATGTCAAAACGTCGGTGTTGCCTGATGTTGATAGACAAGGCAGAATGGTCGGGCAGAGTCCAGCGATGCAGGAGGTATATCTTAAGATTGGGCGCGCTGCGGTTAGCGACGAGACCGTTCTTGTTTTAGGTGAAAGCGGCACGGGTAAAGAACTGGTCGCCCAATTGATCCACCAAAACAGCCATCGGGCGCACAATCCTTTTATCGTCGTAGATTGCGGGGCTATGCCGTCGAGTCTCATAGAGAGCGCGCTCTTTGGGCATGTCAAAGGGGCGTATACCGATGCACACGCTGCAAGGACGGGGAAATTTCAGCAAGCAGATGGCGGGACGATCTTTCTTGATGAAATCGGAGAATTACCGGTTGAGGTACAGATGAAACTGCTCCGTGTGCTACAGGAGCGCGAAGTAGAGCCGATGGGCGGGACGGAAACCCATGCGGTCGATGTCCGTATTATCGCCGCGACCAACCGCCGCCTTGAAGCCGCAATTGCCCAGAAGGCGTTCAGAGAAGACCTTTACTATCGTCTCAACGTTATTCCGATTTCTCTGCCACCGCTCCGAGAACGGAAAGAGGACATCCCGGAACTCATAGATTTGTTTACGCACCGGTTCGTCGAGGAATACCAGCTCCCGGAAATCCGTATCTCCACGGAAGTTGTCAAACTCCTCACGGCTTATGAGTGGCCCGGCAACGTTCGCGAATTGGAGAATGCTATCAAGCGTGCCTTAGTGATGTGTGCAGGACAGATGCTGCTGCCTGAACATTTCGATCCGATCCTGAATGAACCGAGTGCGTTGAGTCCGAGACAACAAGGCAACCTTGATGCACAGATTTATGGGGTGCTTCATGCGTATGTGGAACAGCATATAGAATCTGAAACGCCGCCCGGTGAACTTTACGCTGAAATCCGCGCGATCTTTGAGAAACCCCTCTTTAAAATTGTGCTGGAACACACCAACGGAAATCGAAGTAAAGCAGCGGACATCCTCGGTATTAACCGAAACACACTCCATACAAAACTGGTTGAGTATAAGCTGGTTTTATAGTTGTCAGTACGCCTGCTGCGCAGGCTTTCAGTCGTCAGTTATCGGTTAAGAATCATTTTGGAAGAATCCACTCTAACTTGGCGCGTCCTAAGAAATGATGCCCTGTTCTCTCAAAACTTCTTAACTGAAAACTAATAACTGATAACTAACAACCATAAAAAATTTGAAGCATAACGAGGAACAATAAAACTAATGGATTTAGGAAAAGTTATTGGAACTGTCGTAGCGACCCGAAAAGATCCGAGTTTGGAAGGCACACGTCTCTTGCTTGTGCAACCTTTAGACGAGAAATATAAGCCCATTTCTGAACCGCTTGTGGCAGTCGATACCTTGCACGACGCAGGTGTAGACGAAATCGTCTACATCGTTACCGGCGGCGATGCCGTAAGTATTATACCGGGAAAGCGGATGCCGGTTGATGTTGCTATTGTTGGTCTTGTCGATTCGCTTTCTCTGCTTGATGAAGTAGACACAGGTTCGGAAATGGAAAATTGAAAAATGTACCTTGCCAAAGTAATCGGAAAAGTCGTTTCTGTCGTTAAACATCCTGCATACCAAAACCGGACGCTGCTGCTTGTTCAACCGCTGAGTCTGAAATCTCAACTTGTTCGCACCCCGACGATCGCTGTTGACTATGTCGGTGCGGGTGAGGGGGACACCGTGATTGTTGGCGCAGGTCCGGGTGTCGCACAAGAAGTCTTCGGTGTTGAAGATGCACCGATTCGTGAGCTCATCATGGGTATCGTAGACCATTTTGATGTAACTTTTCAGGAGGAGGAAGGATGAAACGCGCTATTACACTTTTCGGTACGCTTTTATTGCTCTGCTTACACTTCAGTGCTTGTAGAATGGCACAGGTGTTATCGACCCAATACAGCCAAAATATTGCACAAGCCTCCTACGGCACGGAGTCAAATCACCCGGGTATGAACGACGGGAATCTCGAAACGCTTGCCACGCTTCCCGCGGAAAATGAGCGGAACTTTGTTCTCCGGTTTGCCAATATCCATCCCGTGCGAAAGATAGTCATTCACAATGGGAATCTTTTCCGGTTTGAAATGCAGTATTTGAACGATGATACGGGAGAGTGGGAGACGTTTGATACGATTATTCAGCGGCGTAATATTGGCGATGAACGCGCACAAGCCGAATTCGTTTTTGATAGATTGAACTTTCAGACGCGGATGATTCGCATTGTTGTTACCCGAACCGTTGATGATGTCATCGTGAATAAGATGATCGCGGAACCCGATGATAAAATTGTTGACCAGCGGAAAACGCTTGCTGGTTTCTACTACCCACATTACCGTGTCATGCAGCCCGCGATTGCTCAAATTCGGGAAATTGAGATTTATCATCTCGCAAAAAATTAGCGTGGCAGTCAGTCCGGCAGTGGTAGGTCCTATCTTTTTGGAGTGAGTCTTTGATGCGAATTCGCCCGATAAAGCGTTGCATAATTGCCTGTTTTGTATGTGTTGCCCTTCTCTTTTTTCTTAAAACAGATCTCTTTTTTTCTTTTACCTACATCGGTTCGTCCGGTAGCGCCGATGCAGCACCCGTTTCGTCAAGCAATCGACGTGCCAGAACTGCCGTACGTGAAGGCGTAAACGCGCAGCGAGAGATTGAATTGATACGCACAACCTCGCAAGGCGTAACGCTTCAACTTTTCATCCCAGAATCCGATTTTGAAATAGGAACAGAAGTCGATAGCAGCGATCAGTTTCAGGTGTCTCGTGTTGAAACGCAGACGGTCGCTTTCCCGGGATGCCGTTTTGCTGTCCAGTCTCCGGGTGCGCTACGACTTCCCGTGCAGTCCACCCTCATCAGCGTACCCGTGGATGCCGATTTTCAAGTGCGGGTTGTTGAGCAGGATTTTAGTACACGTAAGATAGCCGTCAGCCGTCAGTCGTCAGTCGATAGCCATAAAACCGACCGCTTTTTTCCTTCCAATCTTGTGGAGACGAGAGAAGCCGGCTGGATCCGAGAGAACCGTGTCCTCCCCATTCAACTCAACCCAGTTCAATACAATCCTGTGCGTCGCGAGCTCCGCCTCTATCACAGGCTTATCGTTGAGGTGCGTTTCATCCGGTCCGGTGAAGCGTTGTTGGCACAACGGGGACCCTTGATGCCTGAGTCCGCTGCTTACGATACAATTTTTGAAAGCGTCTTGGTGAATCCGCAAGATGCCAGGCAGTGGCGTGGGACGACTTTCCGAGCGCCACAAGCACCGAGTCTTACTGCCATAGCCCCTCGCCATAAACTCAGTGTTACGCAAGATGGGATGTATCGCGTTACTGGACGAGATCTGGAGACGGTCGGCGTTGATATAGGCGCGATTACACCGAGAACGTTGACGATGACAAACAGAGGGAAACAGATACCAATCTTTGTTCGAGGTGAGGGCGACGGTAGACTCGATCCGACGGATGAAATTATTTTCTACGGGGAGCAGCTCCACGGCGAGGCGAGTTATATCAACCCGTTTTCTGATGAGAATGTGTATTGGCTCTCGTGGAACGCCGGACCGGGAAGCCGCATGGGAACGAGGACGCTCCTTGATGAGACCAGCAATGCTGAGGTCCATCGCCATTTTCTCACACGCGCACACTTTGAGAAAGATAATCACCGTAGACGGTTTCCCAATGCGAATCTGACAGAAGACCAGAGATATCAAGAATTCAGTCAAGGGCTACAGGAGCGTTGGTTTACTTTAACGGAATTACCGCCGCTGCCAAATGATAGTTGGTTTTGGGCACAATTGACCGCACCTGAATCAAAGCCCTTCGGTGTGACGCTCACCGGTGTCGCGAACACTGCTGTACCGGCAACAATACGGATCGGATTTTACGGCAGATCTAACACGGAACACCAAGCCGATGTGTGGCTAAATGACGAAGTGAGTCTTGGCGAGGCGCGTTGGAATGGTGAAACCGAATACCAGTTTCAGAATCAACGTCCGCAATCCTTTCTCCTGAATGGACGGAATGTCATTCGTATCATCAATCCGGGAAGTAGCGATCAATTTCTTGATATCGTTCTGCTCAACTGGATCCAGATTGACTATCAACGGAGTTTTGAAGTGACGGAGGATGTGCTACCCTTTGCGATCACGCCCTTTCCTGACGAAATGGGTGTTGTCAACCCAAACTTTGAGGTTGTTTTAGAGAATTTCTCTACCCCTGACATCGAAATTTATGGTATTGACGGGACCCGTTATGTCGGTTTAGCACCTATTGTTGATGAAGAGAAACCGGGAACTTACCGGCTCCCGTTCCGTTCAACGCAAATTCGACCTAAGGATGTCGATGATACTGCCATCCAATATATCGCACTCACGCCCGACCGATTTCAAAAACCGAAAATTTCCGTAGATACGCCGTCCGATTTGCGTAGCACGCACAACGCCGCAGATTACATTATCATTACACACGAGAGTTTTCTTCAAGATGTGCAACCGCTTGCTGATTTTCGTAGCCAACAAGGGCTTCGTACGAAAGTCGTTGATGTCCAAAATATCTACGACGAATTCAACCACGGCATCCTCAACCCGAATGCTATCCGTGAGTTTCTGAGTTACACCTACGACAATTGGCAGCCCCCTGCCCCGACTTACGTCTTCCTCGTCGGTGATACACATATCGATCTTAAGAACCAGATCAATTTCGTTCCGACAACACAGGTGCAAATCCCAGGATACGGTGCTTCAGCAAGCGACCACCAATTCGTTACGTTTCGAGGTGCCGACAGTTTCCCAGATATGCTAATTGGACGGATGCCTGCGAACAATCGTGTGGATGTCCGTATTTTTGTTGAACGGGCAATCAACTATGAAACAACTTCACCCGTCGGTCCGTGGCGCAAGCGGCTTCTCATGCTTGCGGGTTCGGAGTTTGTATTCCACTCCCAGACGGATCGCCTTATCTCGCGTAATCAGCTCAGCGGTAGGTATGAGACTGAACGTATCTATGCGCCGTACACAGAGGAAGCGAGTTTCGATGAACGGATCCGCTCGCCTATCGCGAGACGCGTTATTGACGGCTTCAACGAGGGTGCCGGTCTTGTGAACTATATCGGGCACGGTGGCGGTGGTATCTGGTCATCCAGTCGAATGCTGGACTTTGAAGATCCTGAGCAGAACTTAACCAATATTTCACAACTCCCCTTGGTTATCAGTATGACCTGTTATACGGGTTCCTTCGACAGCAACACAAACAGCCTCGCTGAGGAGCTCCTGCGGTCTGAAAGTGGTGGCGCGATTGCGGTCATTGGGGCGACGAGTATCGGGTTGTTAGACGGTGATTATCTTCTTAACTTAGAAATTTTCGATGTTCTCTTCAAACAACAGACGCAACATATAGGGGCTCTTCTCGCTGAAGCGAAAACGCAGTTTCTTATCAACGCTCCGGGGTATCTCGATCTGGCTGAAGTCTTCACACTTTTCGGGGACCCAGCGACTCGGCTGAAGCTGCCGGACAAACAGATGCAAGTTGAAGTAGAAATCGGGACTTCGAGGCATCGAGAGACTTTACTTACTGTCTCTGGAACGTTCCCCGACCCTACTTTTAGCGGAGATGCCGAAATTATCGTTGTTCCTGCGATTGGCGGAGCGGTTGACATCCCGTCGGAACGGGAAAACGTCACCGTTACCAACGGACGGTTTACGGCACAGATAGAGGTGCCAGCGAGTGCTGAATTTGATATCGGCGACGTACAAGTTTACGCATGGAATGCCGATGAGGATTTAATCGGTCATGCGTCATATAATGTTTTATCGCGATACGTTGATAATGTCCGTATTGCGCCGTATCCCGTTGAACCCGATCAACCTGTTCACCTTTACACAGAGGTACTGGATGAGAGTGGTATTGAAGAACTGACACTTTTTTGGAGTTGGGATGCTATTGAGTTTTTCACGATTCCTGTGAGCCGTCAGACCGGGACAACCTATAGAAGCGAACACCCTATTCCAGGATACCCTGAAGGGGACCTCATCGATTACTACTTAGAGGTGAAGATAGGAGATGGACGGACATTGCAAACAGAGGTCGTCACTTATGAGTTCGGAGGGGTCGGATATGAGATCGATCTCCTCCTTTTGGATCAGACGATTGCTTGGACGACAACACCGCCGTTTGTGCTCTCGGCGCAAGTCCGCAATCAGGGCAGCGCACCTGCCCAAAACGTCCCGGTCCGTTTCTATCTCCAAACCCTGAGTCCTGAAGCTGCTGCCGCTGTTCCGAATACCGCCGCTGTCCCGAAGATCGAGGACTTACAGGACGCGACCTTACTTGGAGATGTTCAAGTTATTTCCGAAATCTTACCCGGTAGTCAAGGTATGGCAAGTGTGCCGTGGGAACCGACACCGGGCGAATATCTTATCACTGTCTATGTAGATCCACCCTCTGAGGGACTTCCGCGTGGCAGTATCCTCGAACAGCGAGAACTGAATAACAGCGCAGCGAAACGGTTTACCGGTAACCGGTTCGTTCTCACGCCGGATACCGTTGGTCAACCGATCCAAAGTCCAGATGGCACTTTCCAAGTTACTATCCCATCGGAGAATCTTCAAACCGCTACAGTGCTGACCTATTCGGAAGAAGCCTTGACGATTACAAACCAACCCGATATCGCTCCGATTTCAGAATCTGTGCCACAGGTTGCCTATCAACTCGATTTGCCTGAACAGGCGGCATTGGTGGCAACCGCTACTTTCCGAAAAAAGGAAGCCAGCGACAATGCATACATTTATAGAAGGGACGACGATAACGGCAATTGGATTCGGGTGGGTGAAGAGACTGCTGATACGGAGAAGGTCTCTGCGGAGGTCAAACTGCCGGGAACATTCGCGGTGTTATCTCACAGTGATTCGAGTCCACCGACACTTGCGTTGACGTTTGAACATCAGGGATTCATTGATGGAGATTATATTTCTGATACGCCGGTTATCTCTGCGCGGATTGAAGATGCGAACGGTGTTGACGCGCGTCCGGCGCACATCATCCTGACTAAAAATGGACAGCGCGTACCGGAAGACGAATATGTAATTGCCGCGTCACCGACGAATAGCAATCTGTTGTTGGTGACCTATACCCCTGTTTTGGAACCGGGTGAGTATCGCATCCGGCTACAGGCACAGGACGCAAACGGCAATGTGTCAGACACGGAGCAGACGGGAACGGTCGCCGGTGAATTTGAGATTGCGAATATTGCTAACTTTCCGAACCCTTTCACACCCGGCAGCGGCACGCATTTCGCTTACTACCTCACGGAGAGTGCTGACGAGGTTAGCCTTAAAATCTACACAATAACGGGTCGCCGTATCACAGCGATTGACACGCTTGACGCGTCTGTCTCTTACAACGAATACCATTATGACGGCTACGATGCGGACGGTGAGCCGCTCGCGAACGGTGTCTATCTCTACAAATTCACAGCGCGCAAAGGCGATGTCCAGAAACAGAAGGTCGGAAAAATCGCCGTACGGAAGTAGTTGTCGGTTTCAAGTTCACGGAGAACACTTTCATCCAGCCAAAGATCATATTTTCAGTGGGATGGCATCTCCTTCAGGATGGATTCAGCAGCGTGCCTGTAATCGTCGTTCTTCGCATGTTTGACGACCCACTGTAGATACCCTCTTGCCATTGTGAAGTTACCGCGATAGTAGTATACCAACCCTATGTAGAAACTGTATTCTTCATATCTCCCATATTGAATCAACACATGATTATACGCCACCAATAAGCGAAGGAGGAAGTCGTCATTCTCGGCATAAAATCTTTCGTTATTTAGGATATAAGTCGTGCCGTTCCACTCGTAGAGACTGACCCATTCAGGATGTGATCCACTATCGGTACCTATAGAGATTCTATCGGGAATTTTGATTTCGTAGATGCCATCGTTATCAAGGTCAATGTATTCCATCGGGTCTTCCCTTCTGGTAGAACTGTAGGCACTGCAGACTTCGACGAACTCGCCATTTTGAAAGGAAATCACGGCGATACCGTATGCATGTTCCAGCCAAATGTCTAAAATGCCATCCCCCGTTAAATCAATGAGTTTAAAGGTGACCCACTGGAAACCCCAAGGACCACTTGACCATGATTTGTGGTCTCGGAAGATGAAGGGTGCACTCTGGACTTCAATGGTTTTCGCTGGTGCCTCCCACGCATAAGTCCCCAAAGCAAAAAGTTTGAAAAGGTCTTTTTTCTTCGGGAACCCGTATACCTCATTCTCAGCAATCAGGAGAAACGCTTGGTTCCATACGCCCCAGTCTCCCCCTTCGGCATCCTTTCCTTTTGGCTGAGCCACCATTAGAACAATCGTCTCTTTTTCAGGGGTATCGTCAATATTTGCGATGGCTTTCTTCCGGGTCGTATAGACGAACCTTTCTGGGGGTGGGGTCGCCAAAAAACGGTGATACATTTCTGCCCGAGGCTCAGACAAATCGTACCAGTCGTAACTATGATACTCAATCTCAGGGGTTTCTGCGAATTCTTCTCTGGTCACCGTGTAGTGACTGAAGACTTCCTTGAATTCACCATTTTCAAAGGAAATCAGGGCAACCCCGTCTGTGGATTCCACCCAAACATCTAAAGTACCATCGTCCGTCAAATCCACAAGTCTAAAGGAAGGACCATGGGTCGGTTGGGTGAAGGTAAATGGAGAGGAGTGAAGTTCAACGGCTTTCGCTGCGGGGACTTCCAACGGATGTGTGCCTGTGTCAAAAAGTTTGAATAATTCTTTTTTTTCGGGGTTTTTTCCCTTATCATCCGTAATAAGGAGAAACGCGTGGCTCCAGTTGCCGAATTCTCCGTCATCGCTGTAGGCGGTTTGACGCGGTTCTGCCCCGACAACCAGTAGAACAATGACCTCTTTTTCGGGAGTGTCGTCAATATTTCCAAAGGCACTCATCCTGCCCTGATAATAGAGACCTTCGGGTGTAGGTGAAGGTAAAAAACGGTAATACGCTGTAAGATCATCTCTGAAGTAGCTATAGCCATACGTGACTTTAGAAGTTGTCGTTTTAGAAGTATCCGCATTCACAGGAACCGAAGCCGTGAGTATCAGCGAAATAGCAAATGCTAACTGGATGCTTTGTATGTATTTTACGATAATTCTTGTTTTCCTATACATTGGTAGCTCCTCTGTTCATTTTTTTCTCAATGCTGCCTCAATTTTGGCTTCAATCTTTCGACCAACAGACCGCGTCAGCGACAGTTGGTTCACACGACGGTTTCTTGCCATGATGTAGACCAGCACATTCTTTTTAACGAACCAGATAGAGGCTCCGGCGCGCCATGTCGCATCCCCGATGACTTCCTCGACATTCGGCTCGGGTTTATAGACTGGAAGCGCAGAAATATGGTGCCGCCACTTGTCGGCGGCTTGTTGGGCATCCGTAATGCTATAAAATAACCAGTAGCGAATAGCGATGCGTTCCTCGGGTTGCGGTCCATTCCATGATTGGGAAAATCCCTCTGCAAAAGCGGGTTCAACTCGGCGATGCGCAACAGGATGACTCCTCCCGAGTCCCATAGTGGTCGTGGATAAATCGTTCGCTGTCAGAAGAACGGGATTAAGTTTGCTAACCAACTTCTCCTCTCCTGCTTCGTTAACATCCACTGCAGGCGGAGTTTGGCTTATGGAAGAGGTTTCTAAGTCTACCTTGAGATAGATTTCACCATCTAAATCAGAGAGGGTATGCTGAACACCAGCAAGACCGCTTGCGACAGCGGCGGCTTGCTTCGGTAAACGGATCTGCTGTTCCTTACCGGAGCGGTTATAGACCGCCCAGCCGTTGGTGAACGCACGGATGAATAGACCCTTAACCCCATATCCCTTACCATCATGATAAAGTTGTCCCTTCTCACCAACGGGACGACCGAGCGGCGCATCCCAGAAATCATACCAATAGTGTTCGTGATTGTGATGGTGCGGTTTACCTTCCGTGTGGTCTCTCTCATGTCCGGGTAAAAGCTCGTATTCATGTGTGTGGGTGATACCTTCTACGCCAATCGTGTAGCAAACGTAGCCATCTGAATGTGTCAAGCCCAGAGTCGTAATCACACGCATCATCTGCTGGTTACGGGGAGAATCCGGAGGTTCAAACGATACACCTTGACCTTCAAGGGCGTTTATTTGCGGTTCGCGGAAGTTCTGATCTGACCATAACAACGCGCTTTCAATCTCTCGGAGTTTACGATGCGTGTAACCCGTGTGCGGTGGGTCGAGAAAAGATTCCATGAATATCCCATTAACGTAGGGTGCAGCCATTGGTGCTTTATTCTCGTTTGAATTGACGATCATCAGAAAATCTTCACCGGCAGCCTCACGAATACGACGCACCATAGAGATTCTCGCTGATCGCTCGGCTTCGACACTTCGATAATAGACCGTTTTGTCATTATGACCTCTACCATTATGAAGCGTGACACTATCTTCTTCCCATTCACGCAAGAAGATACCGTCGTAGAGCGCACATTTCGCGACGGCAAGGGCTTTCTGAATGAGAATGTCCTGTACAACAGGATGTGTAAAGTCTATGAGGAAGGTTGAAGCACCAGAGTGAGTTTGAACGCGATTGCCATTCGCATCTCTTATCCAATGCGGCCAATTTTCAGGATAGTCGCTTGGATCGGCACTGATATGGTTAAGACTCACAAGTCTTAGGAAGTTAGGATTTTTTGAAAGAAGGTCTTCTCTTTTCCCGTGAGCATCGTCTATTCTCCCAAAGATTTGAAGACCCTCGGTTGTAGGTTGCCATTGCAGGTCAAACCCCAGACCACCCCAAAACAGATCGTGATATATGATTGCATCCTCATCGGATAAGTTTGGTAAGTTGAGAGGTTCGGAATGCCACGCCGAAAAGACCGAAGGGTAATCTCTGCCTTTGATACGGGGTGCTATTGCAACCCTTGATGTATCATCACAGACCCCGAAATTGCCGTGGTTGTCTATAACCTCTAAGTGAGTGAGCCCATCAAGCGGTGAAAAATCCGTAATATTATTATTTTCTATCAACAATTTTTTGAGATTGGCTAACCCGGCAAGTGGTGAAATATCTTCTATTTGGTTCTGCCAAATATGTAAAGTCTCTAAACGCGTGAGTGCTGCGAGCGGGCGCAGATCTGAAATCTCGTTACCTCCCAAATCAATAAAATCCAGTTTTTTTAGACCCGACAAAGGCGATATATCCTCAATCTTGTTTCCTATCAGAACAAGTCCTTCCAAATCCGTCGCATGCGCTAATCCCGTGAGATTAACAATCCCTTTGTGTCGCGCATCGAGGCTGGTTAAGTGTTCTTGAAGATATGTGGGTGTCAATGGCTGGTTTGCCGGAATTTTAAGCGTTTCTCGGATCGCTTGTCGGAGTGCTGTGTCCGGCATCCAGTGTGTCTCGGGAAGACTGTGTGAATCCTCTGAGGTGTTAGATGTTATATCCCGCTCGTCATCTCGTAAACCCGCAGCGCTGTTTTTACTGATGGTGGCAGTTTGTCCGAACCGATTGCGTACGGACGGTTTCGCATCGGTCTTAATAACGATGGGTGCCTCAATAATTTCGATAGTCGGTTCCGATGCTGCCTCGAAACTATAAGGTCTTTGAAATCGGGTGAGGTATTTGTTGCTGAGTCCGAGCATCAACACCATCAAAATCGCAGCCGCACCGACTGCGATCCACGGAATGACGGGTTTCGTAGCCGGCGAGGGCATCGGTTTCATATCAACGGCTTTCTGCGTAATGTTTTCTGCGAGGTTCGCAGAGAGTTGAACACTGCCGAGCATCTCTTGGACCAAGACTGTTTCGTCTTGTCGTAAGCGGCGACGTGCGCGCTGCAGACGGCTGGTAATCGTGTTCACGGAGACCCCAAGGAATCTGCTAATCTCGCGCGTCTTCATTTCACCGAGGTAGTAGAGCGTCATCACGGTCCGTTCGCTCTCCGGGAGTTTATCGAGGAGTTCCTTGACGAGTTTCTGCCGACGTTCAGCAGATTCGGCTTCCTGTTGTTCTGCTATATAACGGGCATAAGCGGATTTGTCAATTGTTTCCATTGCCGTCGCCTCCAGTACTTCTAATCTGGACTTGTTTTTTCGGTGCCAGTTGCTGCATCTCCGACTTGTGGTGACATAAAGCCATCCAGCGAATTGGCGTGGGTCCTTGAGGGTTGACAGTTTGTTGTAGACTTGGAGGAAGGTGTCTTGGGTAATTTCTTCGGCATGGTGAAAATCGCCAATTTTCCGCCATGCCAAGGCATGCACGCTTTTCTGGTATTTTCGGACTAAAGCCGTGAAGGCTGCGTCATCACCGGACAAAATTCTGTGAATCAGTTGAACGTCTTCTTCTATCATTATTGGACTCCATGATGAATGGATTTGGATGTCTTGTCTATTACTGTGAATCGTGTGCTATATAGACACTTTTTTTTGAGAAAAACGTGCATAATTTGAAAAAAAATGAAGAGAATGTGAATTTGGTAACGGGTGTTCTTTGACGCGTAAATCTTGACATCCCCAACGCCTTCTGATATACTAAAGAAACGAACGCTTTCACAAGGAGGAGAAAACCGTGAGGACTTTCGGAACACAAGGCCCCGTCAATCCGCATGATAACTATATGGTCACACGTTCCCAAGAAACTGCTGACTTTATGGAGCGCGTCAAAGATGGAAAATATATCGTCATTTTCGCACCTCGACAGACCGGAAAAACGACATTCTTTCAACGCGCCTTGGATATCCTCACCACTCAAGAACAAAACTACTTCCCTATTCAACTCAATTTTGAGGAGGCTGAAAGCGACACTGCCCCTAATTTTTACAGAGGTCTCTATGAAGATATTCTTGAGCAGATAGAAATTGTTTTTGAGCGACGCGGCGAGGTGCCTTCTGTAGCGTTAGCAGATTTTTTGGAGAATAACAACGGTATCACCGATAACCGCTCTATGCGTAGGTTCTTTCGGCAGTTCGCAAGGTTGCTGCCACGTGATACACCGGACACAACACAAACCCCCTCCCTCACGCAGCGCGTGGTTCTCTTCATTGACGAGTTTGATGGTATCTCACGTGATGCACTTAAAGGATTTCTTCACTCGCTGCGCCACATTTACGTCGCCGGCAAGCCGCGCAGCCCACACAGCGTCGGCATTGTCGGCGTTAAGAGTATCAAACAACTTAATTATGATGACTCCGTTTCACCCTTCAATATCCAAGATGAGTTCGTTTTGCCAAACTTCACCGTGGAACAGGTCCGTGAACTCCTGCAGCAGTATACAGATGAAGTCGGTCAAGCCTTCACACCTGAAGTCATTGAGACGTTGTACAAACAGACAGCTGGACAGCCCTTCCTTGTCAACCGCGCCGCGCAGATTCTGACATCAGAACTCAACATTCCCAAAACCGAGACGATTACACTGGCACACTTCACAACAGCACAGAAGAAACTTCTTCTCGAAAAAAACACGAACATTGAGCACCTCACAACCAATGTCCGCAAAAGTCGCCGGTTTGAAAGACTCTTGATGCGAATCATGACTTATGAAGAAGGTGTCCGCTTCAATCCGCACGACGACATTATCGATGAACTCACAACTTATGGGGTCATTCAGAACGGGCCTGACGGGAAATGTGAGATTGTTAACCCTATCTATCTCCATCACATCATGCAGGTATTCACACCAACGGTGAATGGACTGGAGCGTGATTACTTTGCAGAGAACACGACCGGCGGGTTTCAAAATTATCTCACACCGGAAGGACACCTTGATATCGAGCAGCTTTTGGATAACTTCCGGGATTTCATCACACGCGTAGGCTTCAAGATACTACAAGTGCCTGAAACACCACAAGAGTATATCGGTAGGCACCTTCTCCTTACCTATCTGGATTCATTCGTCAAGGCAGTCGGCGCGGTTATGTCCTTTGAAGTGCCAACAGGGTCAGGTAAAATGGATCTCTGTATCACTCACAATCAGCGGAAATATATCGTTGAAACAAAGATTTGGCGCGGTTATGTCCGCTATCAAGCAGGCAAGCAGCAACTGGCGGCGTATCTCAAACTGGAAGGAGTCGTGGAAGGCTATTATGTTGTGTTCGATCACCGCCAAAAACCGGAACCGCGCGTAGAAACAGAAACCGTGGCAGGCGTAAACATTCGGAGTTATGTCATTCCCGTGATACAAGCAGCCCCTTCAGATGCCCCTTGACGCTGTCCGTGTTCTAATATCACATAAAATCCGGGTCATCCATGACAAGCCACGATTTACGGCGGACTCGCCTAAATGCGATGTGCATTCAGACAAACACACAAATACGCTTACCCTCGCCCAAACACCAAAACATCGTAAGCCTGCCCTTGGTACGCAAACTGATTTTTGAACCGACCTTCGCAGGTAAAACCGGCAGTCTCCAAAACCGCAGCTTTCTGCTCAGCACCGCTGTCAACGTAACACTGCACCTTCACATCAGGAAACGCCACCGCTGAAAGCAATGCCGGAACAGCGTCCGCGAAATTCGGATGGAAAAAGAGGTCCAACACCGCAGTCGCTGGCTGCCAACGTTCATCCCTGCTGACAGTCGCCCACCCAACGATCGCACCCTCCGAGGTAACCAGCAATTTGGCAGCGTCGTAGGCATCTTCAGTTTCCAAGGTGTGTTTGAAGCCGAGGAAGCCGCCTTCCATATTCGTGGGACCGTAGACATCCCATGCCAGACTCCGTAGCGCGTCCCAACCGACAATCCCTGAGAGTGCCGTGACTTTCGGCCAATCGTGCCATTCAACCGATTTCGGCTCTGCGGGTGCAGGCGCGAAGTAGTTTTCCTCAAAGTCCTCGTTTACGTAATACTTCATAAACCCAGACTCTGGAAATACGCTCTCAAATCCGAAGCTATGATAGATGTAATACGGGGGGCTATTGTAACCTGTGCCGAGATAGAGGGCACGACCGGTGCGCTGCCGGAAATCCGCCATCTGGTATCCCATCACCCCTTTGCACGCCCCTTTCCTGCGTTGGTTCGGAAGTGTAAAGACATGCCCTAAAATACCGATACCTTCATGCTCGACCGTCATAATGTTGGTAATCACGCGTCCGTCAAGTTTACCGACATAGAAACGGGTCTCTAACGCATCAAGCCCTTCCGTGACACACCGCTCAATATGCCATTCCCAGTTGCCGCCTTTATGCCCGAGGAACTGTTTCACTTCTTCAGCATGAGGCGCGTCAGGTGCGGTAATTACACCGACTTCCATCCGTTCTTCTGTCTTTAATACCGCTTCTCCGAGTTTATTGTACATAGTCATCTCCACTGAATTTATTTAAACCCAAATTGCTACTTACAAGATTTTAGGTAAGCAGTTCCCTGTTTGAATGAAAGGTGTTCATTCTCCAGAGGGGTGTTGTAGCGCAAACTGTTAGTTTGCGTGCCTTATCAGACACGTTAGAAGTTTCTACAGCAAAGGTGGCAACTTGCGTTATTTAAGGAAATAAAATTGCAAACACCTTGGAAATATGATATACTTAAAAAGGCTTGGTGTCAAGTCCTTAGACGCTTGTATTACAGTCGTCAGTTACTCAGGTTTACGACGGATAGGCTATGTTAGCATACAAAGGTTCAGATGGAGGGGCTATGGAGACAGAACAGACATTGGTTCTGATTAAACCGGATGGCGTTCAACGTGGGCTTATCGGTGAAGTTATCGCTCGCTATGAACGCAAAGGACTGAAGATTGTGGGAATGAAACTTCAGCAACTCCGGCGCGACACGGTAGAAGCACTCTACGCCATCCATCAGGGACGCTCTTTTTACGATGTACTTATTGAATTCATGACTTCGGCACCCATCGTTGCTTTAGTTATTGAGGGGCGAAACGCGATAGAATTAGTGCGGATGCTCAACGGAGATACTGATCCGACGAAATCGCAACCCGGGACAATTCGAGGCGACTTATCAGTGAATGTAACGCATAACATTGTACACGCCTCGGACTCCGCAGAGAGTGCTAAGCGTGAACTCGACATCGTATTCGGACCCGAAGAACGCTACAAATATAACCGAGTAGACGAAGTAATCTTGCATCCCACAGTCGTGTAATATAGACAACAAATAACGATTGCAACTGCCATACGCGTAACTATTAACCATTAACCAACAACTATTTTAAGCCTGATTTAGACAAGTAGCATTTTGTCTAAATCAGGTTTTTTGTTGCAATTTTGTACGATATAATTTACTATAAAAGTATATCAAAAACGAAACCTAATCGTAGCAGCGCGCTTCCGAAGCGTGCTTGCGATAAATATTGGAGGGCAAATCAGTGAAAAAAGTTTTATTAACCCTCGGCGTAATGTGTTTCAGCCTCATCGCTGTTCACATCAGCACTGCTGAGATTGACTTTGAGACTGCGGTCGGTATATGGTTGTTTGACGAAGGTAAGGGAGGTGTTGCTGGGGACATCTCTGTTGGAGGGCACGAAGGGGAACTTGTCAAGTCGCCGACATGGGTGGAAGGTAAATTCGGCGAGGCACTTGAATTCGACGGAAAAGCGAGTTGTGTCTCAACAGGGGAAAAACTCCTTGACAACCTCGAAGAGTTTACCATTCTCACGTGGGTAAAAACCACGGACGCACCGGCAAATCGCACAGGACTCGTTGGACAGAACGATTCTCCAGAATTCGGTTTTATTGATGCCAATACGATCAACCTCTGGACACCCACGGCCGGTGGAACACCGAATCCTTGGAAACACAAACACGGGGACGGTGAATGGCATCACGTCGGGTGTGTCGCTACCACAGATTACGTCCACGTCTATATTGATGGCGAATACGCCGAGAAAAAAGGGGGATGGGCAAACCACGGCACCTCTGCCTTTAATGTCAATATCGGTGGGTGTGGGGTCTGGGATCCGGGTGGAAACTTCTTCCCAGGTGCAATGGACGAAGTCGCCATTTTCCACTCAGCACTGGAACAAGAAGATATCCAAGAACTGATGGACGTGGGGTTCGAGCAGTATTTAGCAGTTGACCCTGAAGGCAAACTCGAAACAACTTGGGGTCGTATTAAGGCGACTCACCATTTCAAGCAATAACCCACTTTGCTTGATTGAATACACGTAGGGCTGGGGGACCCCAGCCCCTACTCTCTTCCTATTTCGATTCATGCAGCTCCTTGAGCATCTCTAACGCAACCTTATTGTTCGGTTCTAATGCTAAGACCTTTTCAAAGGTGTCAATCGCCTCTGAAATATGTCCTATTTTCTGGTAAGCGACGCCTAACGCACCATACGCGCGAACGTGCGTCCCGTCGATTTCGATAACCTTTTTAAAATGGGAGATGGCTTCAGGGTAGTGATTTTTCATTACAAAGATTAGACCCAACCTGTAAATGGCTTGGACATCCCTTGCCTCCTGGGCGATAACTTGTTTGTAGTGCGGCTCGGCTTCCGTATAACGCCGTTTTTTCCAATAGACACCCGCAAGGTTTCGGTGCAGAGAAAGTTTTACGGGCTGCAACGCAAGTGCTTTGTGGTAGTGCTCAATCGCTGCTTCAAGTTGATTTGTGTGCGCATACACCATCGCCAGATTCGCATGCACATTCGAGAAAAAGGTGCCATAATCCGGAAGATTCGATTGTCTTTGCGGCTTGTCATCTTCTTTTCCGTTGATGAGTAACTGTCCAAACTGAAGGGTCTTTTGACAGGCGAGAATTGCTGCATCCGTCTGTCCAATTTCATAATAGATCTGTCCCATGTAGTTGTAAGCTTGTGCTTTCAGATAGGCTATCTCGTTTGTGCTTCTCTCTTTCTGAATCTCCGTATCGTTGTGGAGTAGCGACAGCGTCTGTTCTAACACAGCAAGGGCTTCAGCGTGCCGTTCCGTATGAAGGAGTGAAACGCCGTAGTCGAACCAAACCTGTATATCTTTTTGTGTGTCTGAGATGAGGGGCTCAAACTCAGTAACAGCACGGGCATAATCCCCTCTTGCCATATAGTGTCTCCCGCGTTCAGCATAGAGAGGCGCGGTGACACCGGCTTGTAGAACTTCCCACCAGAGTGGATCCGGTAATTCACCGTATTGGCTTGGATGGCGTGCCGCTTGTGCGTGCTGTTGTGCCGCGTGTGTATCTCCTGACGCAATCGCGATTTGCGCCATCAGAGCGTGTGCTTCGCTCTGCCCCGGATTCAGACGAAGGGCACTCGCCAAATGCGTCCGCGCGTCTTCTATCTGTTGTCTTGACAACGCAATTTCACCGAGCCAGAGTTCAGAGAACGGGTTATCGGGTTGAAGTTGCTTTGCCCGTTCTAAATGATGACATGCCTCATCAAGCCGTCCTAAAATACGGAGGGCAGAAGCAAGGTAGAGATGGGCAGGCACGTATTTCGGATCTAAGGCAAGGGCACGGGTGAGATGTTCGACAGCCTCTCTTGGGTAGTGCTGCTTGTTGAGTCTACCGAGTAGATAGTGCCACCGCACTTCGTTCGGCGCAAACTGACTCGCTTGACGATAACACGGTATCGCTGGAATTTCCCAACCGTGACTGAGGTAGACATCCCCCAGGTGTCCCCATACGTGCGCGATGTCGGGAGCGTTTCGGACAGCTGCTTGGGCGGCTTCGATTGCATCTAAAAGGCGTTTTTCTTCAACGAAATCGAGGTCAGCAGGCTGTGGCACGTCAAGGGCTGCGGATGTGAAAGTGCTGATGAAAATAAGGGACAAATAGAGAATCAATTTTTTCAAAAGGACACCCCCGCTCCTTGATACACCGTTACACGCCGATTGGCAGCGGAACCCGGAAATTTTTCACGATTCCCATCTGTCCAGCGCACTTCGATCGCCACAACGGCAGCTATTGTTCCCAATCCGAAATGCGCACTCGGTTCACTACTACTGAGGTAACTCGTTCCGGGCAGGATATAAGACGTTAAGGTGTGTGATTCGGTGCGTAGCGTCACTTGCGCACCGAGGGCATCGCGGTTCTGTGTGATTGCTCGAACAAAAAGATAGTTGTTGTCCGACATCGGGGTATCATTGCGGAAAAGACGGATTCGATTGTCAAGATTGCTGACGACCATATCGATATCACCGTCGCGATCGATATCCCCAAAAGCCATTCCACGACTGACTTCGACCGGACCCGTGAAATCGGGGGCAAGCGAACTCACATCGTTAAACGTGACGTTTTTCCCTGTGTGCTCAGTACCTGTCCGAGAATTTTGGAACAGCAAATTCGGCTCAGCGTAGAAATTCCAGAATTCTCCGACGTTTGCACCGTCTAAGATCGCACCGCGCTTCACGCGACCGTTGACGAGGGCAATATCGAGATCGGCATCGTTGTCGAAATCGAGGAAGCCGCACCCAAAGCCTGTAAAAAGCAGATCGTGTCCAGCGAATCCTGAGACTTCTGTCATGTCAACAAACACTGCATAAGGCGTGGTGATGTAAAGCGTGTTCGTTTCACCAGACAGATGGGTTGCGAAGAGATCCGCCCGCATATCGCCATTGAGATCCCCAACGGCAATCCCCATACTGCCTTCGGGTTGTCCGTAAGCATTAAAGGCAATCCCGCGTACGATCGCTTCCTCGCTGAAGGTCCCGTCCGTCTGGTTTACCCAGAGTTGATTCACTTCGCCATCGTTGGCAACGTAAAAATCTACCCATCCATCGCCGGTCAGATCGAGGCAGACAACGCCGAGACCCCTTCCCGGCATCGCAGCGATACCCGCCTGTTGCGTCACATCTACGAACGTCCCGTCCCCCCTATTTTGGAATAGACGGTCTGGCGCGGCATCGAATACCTGTGGGTTACAGTAGTCCGGCGCGCTGTGTTTTCCACGACACACCGCTGCTGGATCAAATTGAACGTAATTGGCAATATAAAGATCGAGATAGCCGTCCCTGTTGTAATCCCCGAAGGTCGCTGATGTCCCCCACGCCTCGTTTGAGATGCCTATGTCTGTAAGACCAAAAGTGCCATCGCCGTTGTTGCGGTAGAATGCATCAGGTCCGTAGTTCGTCACGTAGACATCAGCATCGCCGTCATTATCCACATCACCGATTGCGACCCCTTGTCCGTAACCTTCGTCTCCGATACCAGCAATTTCTGTAACGTCAACAAATGTTCCGTCGGGTTGTTGTCGAAAGAGCCGGTTAGGCGTAGGTGTATCCGTTTTTCCGGGTGGCGGAAATCGGATGTGCAGGATGTCCAGTGCGGCATCGTTATCATAATCGAATAGCGCAACGCCGCTCCCGATGACTTCGGGTAAGGCGTGCGTGCCTGCGGGCCAAGACTCATCTGTTTGTGAAAGACCGAGTGCCGAGGTCACTTCTGTAAAGAGGGGGGCATCAGTTTCCGCCGCTGCTGTCCACACAAGAAGCGTAAAAAGGGTAAAAATCGCTGTATATCGTCTCATAAATGTATTAGGTGCTGAGGTCAGAGGGGTTACCCTATAAAGTTTCTCTGTTTTTTGTTATCAAGAAACGTTTGAATTCGTATATTTCTGTAGTATTCTATCAGAATTTTATTCTTCTTACTATTTCTTTTTGAGAATTATGGCACTTTATGCTATAGTAACAAAATGGGGCTGTGAGAAAAAAACTTGCATTTTAATGCAAAATGTGTCAAAATATATTTATCTGCTATTTCTGGTGACGCTGCGAAAAGCATCAGACGGTCAACGTGTCCTGATGACTTCAGAAACAGCGGAATAGGCTAAAAGGACAAACCCGCCGTATGGCGCGGTAAATCTCTAAAGAAAGCGAGAGGATTCAAATGAAATTTAATGCTTTAACAGTTATTCTGTTTAGTCTCGGACTGATGGCTATAGGTCTCGTTGCTGTCAACAGCAGTAGTGCCGAAATTGATCCCAGTAGTGTTGTCGGTATTTGGTTGTTTGATGACGGTACGGGGAGCGTTGCGATGGATTCATCTGGGAACAACAATCACGGGACGATCGTCAACGCGCCGATTTGGGTAGATGGACGGTTCGGTGGGGCTTTAGCCTTTGATGGCACGGGCAACTGTGTCAGCACCGGTCAAAGATTTCTCAACGGTCGGCGTGAGTTCACTGTCGTCGCGTGGGTGAAGCCAGGGAATATTACATCGAATCGCGTCGGATTGATTGGACAGAACGATTCCCCCGAATTCGGTTTTATTAACCCAACGACTGTTGCCTTGTGGACACCGACTGCCGGCAGCAATAATAATCCATATCCCCATCCATCGGGTGAATGGCACCACGTCGCCGCTGTTGCGACCCGAGAATTCACCAAAGTTTACGTAGATGGAGAGGCAACGACAGTAGAAGGCAGTTGGCCCAACCACGGTCGGTCAGATTTCAATGTCAACATCGGCGGATGTGGCATTTGGGATGGTGACGGCAACTGGTTCACCGGTGCGATGGACGAAGTCGGTCTTTTCCATTCACCTTTGTCGGATGACGATATCGCTGACATTATGAATAACGGCTTACAGGTCGTAGGTGTCGCAGTAGAACCTGCTGGGAAAATCGCTGTCACTTGGGGCATGCTTAAGTGGGAAGATTAATCCAATACAGACAGAGATGCTGAGGGTGCGGTAGTTTCTATCGCATCTGCAGCTATCGTCTCTATTTTTAATCGCGCTGCTCCTAAAGAAAAAAGCCCCGGTTTGGAACGTGTTTAAAATAAAACAGGTCCCAAAACTGGGGCAAAAATTTGCAAAACGCGTCGCAGCTACTATCGTTTACGAAACGATGTAACTTCACAGCGATTCTACAAACTTTATCGGTGCACTCACACAGAGGGCACCATCAAGGAGATTACATCTCCGCATCGCCATACTGACGAGGTTCACGGCGTTGCTCGCGAGGACGTGCTGGGTTGACCTTCAACGGACGTCCCATCATTTCTTGACCGTCCAACGCTTCTATTGCTCGCTCGCCATCCTCTTGGTTTTCCATTTCAACGAAGCCAAATCCTTTGGAGCGACCATCGTACCGGTCACGGATAATTGTAGCAGTCGCAACCGGACCGTACTCACTAAAGAGTGCTTCAAGGTCCTCTTCCGTGGCCGCATAAGGCACGTTGCCAACGTAGATATTCATCTCGTTTCTCCTTTTAGAAATTATATGTATCCCGACCCGGTATTCCGAATACGAACGGCACATTCACGCGCACCGATATTTCCCAAAACACAAGGAAAGGGATAAGATACGGGAAAATGAGAAAACTGAGCACTGTCAGCATTTTCAAAGGCAGAAATTTGGCAGCAAGCATAGGAAAGATTGGCAAAAAGTAATTCTTATCAATCTCTTGTTGGATCCTCGTCACATTGCATAATGAGAATGCTCTGGTTCCAAACCGTAAAACTGTCAAAACACTACTCGTAACTTTGCCAGCGGACACTATCACATTTCCCTTAAATTTACGTTAACCTAAATTATACCATAATTGATATTGTTTGTCAACCTTTAATAATTTAATTGTGAAAAATGTCATTTCCCCGTTATTTTGCTGTCATCCAATTATCACCGATACCCGCCTCTGTCCGCAGGGGTACCCGCAACGACATTGCGTTCTCCATCTCTTCACAAACAATCTTAGCGTGTGCTGCCGCAAGTGCTTCTGGGGTCTCAAGCACTAATTCATCGTGAATCTGTAAGAGCATTTTCATGGGAAGCCTATCTTTATCGATACGTTGCTGCACGCGCACCATCGCCGCCTTCATCAGGTCCGCAGCGGAACCTTGCACCACTGTATTGATTGCCAGGCGTTCCCCGAGGCTCCGTTGCCTTTGGTTGGAGGCGTAGATTTCCGGGATGGCACGTCGCCGTCCGGTGAGCGTGCTAACGTATCCCTGGTCCGATGCCTCGCGGACACACGCTTGTAGAAAACGATCTATCCCCGGAAAACGGGTTTTATAATCCGCAATAAGGGCTGCCGCTTCTTGGACACGCATCCCTTTAATCCGACGCGAGAGACCCGTGGCGGATACACCGTAGATGATACCGAAATTGATAGTCTTTGCTTTATCTCGCAGTTCCCGCGTAACGGCATCAATCGCTACCTCAAATACCTGCGAAGCGACTGTTGTGTGGATGTCTAAATCCTCAGTGAACGTTTCGATTAAATGCTCGTCTTCGCTGAAGTGTGCAAGGATGCGGAGTTCAATCTGTGAATAATCCGCACAGATTAACTTGTGTCCCTCTGGTGCTATGAAGGCACGCCGCAACTGTCTCCCGATTTCTGTACGGACTGGAATGTTCTGTAAATTCGGTCGATCAGACTTCAAACGTCCTGTTGCTGTTGTGAGTTGGTAGAGATGGGTGTGGATACGCTCGGTTTTTGGGTCTACTGCCGCCTGAAGCTGCGCCAAGTAGGTGCTCTGCAACTTGCGGAATTGACGGTATTCGATGATGAGACGCGGCACACTCGTCTTCGGATTATTGATATCCTCCCGCAAAGAGAGGGCTTCCAGGACCGTCACATCCGTAGAAACTTTACCACCGCGTGTCCGTTTTACCGATTTGAAACCGAGGTCTTCAAATAGGACTTCCGCCAACTGCCGCGGCGAATCGATATTGCAGGGATACCCAACGATTTCGTGAATCTCTTCTTGACGGGCATTGACGAGTTGGCTAATTATACTGCTTTGACGTTTGAGTTCTGCTTTATCGCAGACAATGCCGTTATATTCCATCTCGGCGAGAATAGGTGCGAGCGGTGATTCTATATCACGGATTAACGCCATAATCCCCATCTCTTCCAATTTCGGGGTCAGGAAGTGATGAAGCCTTAACGCAATATCAGCGTCTTCTGCGGCATAGATTGTCGCTTGTGCTAACGGGATCTGATCAATCGTTTTCTGTTCTTCTGATGCTGCCTCAAATAGTTCTCCTAACGCCTTCGTTTCATCACTGTTGCTATCGCCGGCAGCTGCGGTTAACTCCTGAAAGGAGATCATTTTATGATTCAAATGAAGGAGTGCCAACGTATCGAGATTATGAGAGGGGGTCCGAGCGTCAACCAATTGACTTGCCAATAAGGTATCAAAAACAGCACCTTGGAGTTTAATCCCATTTCGGATGAGGATACCGGTATCAAATTTCAGGTTATGCCCACATTTCGGTAGGTCCGGGTCTTCCAAAATCGGTTTAAGTGCGGAAAGCACGGTGTCGGCATCGAGATGACGCTCCGGTTGCGGTGAGCGGATCGGGACATAAACCCCCTGCTGCGGTGCCCACGAAAAACTGATACCACAAAGCGTTGACTCGCGCTCCAAGCCGTCCGTTTCGGTGTCGAAGCTGAAAATCTCTTGTGCCGAAAGCGTCTCGACGAGTTCTTTCAATTCGGCGTGTGTAACGATTGCCGAATAGGTGCCTGTTTCCGCCGTATCGTAGTCGCCTTTATCCAAGATAGCATCCGTTTTTCGCGCCAACGCTGCAACGCGTTCCTTGCGCGTTGTCGGCTGATTGATTGTTGATGTATCAGACGCAGCGCCGCCCTCAGCGAGTTCCGTTACGACCTGTTGATAACGCTTAAGTTCCAGTTCTTCAAACAGCGGTAGGATTTTCTTGAGGTCAAGCGGTTTAACGCAAGCCCGCTCCATTGAGAAGTCTAAATCCGCATCCCGCCGCAACGTCACAAGTTGTTGCGCCAAAGCAATTTGCGAGCGTGCTTTCTCCAGATTCTCGCGGCGTTTTCCCTTAATTTCCTCGATATGCTCAAAGATACCCTCAACAGAATCGTACTGCTGAATCAATTGTGCCGCTGTTTTCAAACCGATTTTTTCGACACCCGGGACGTTGTCTGAACTATCTCCCATCAGTGCCAGCACATCGACGACCTGCGACGGTTTTATGCCTTTTGTCTCCCACAAGGATTGGACATCGATGATCGTATCTTTGTGAAGATCTAACATCGCTACCCGATCACAGAGCAGTTGTTCGAGGTCTTTGTCTCTCGAAACGATGGTAATATCTACATTGTCTGCCGCTGGGGTATCGAGGATTGTTTGTGTGAGAGATGCTATAATGTCATCTGCTTCCAACTCGGGTTTACCGAGCGTTAGGATACCGAAGGCATCAAGCAATTGCAAAATACGATGAATCTGGGTCACGAGATCATCAGGGGGTGCGGATCGGTTTGCTTTATATGCCGAGTAAAGATCGTTGCGAAACGTTTTTCCGGGTGTGTCGATCGCAGCGACGAGATATTTCGGCTTAAGTTGCGAAAGGATTCTAATCAGCGTTCCCGCAAACCCAAACACAGCGTGTGTCGCTTCACCGGTGACGCTGCTCGTTAATCCGTTCCGGATCGCGTAATACGCTCGGAATATCTCGGCGTGTGTATCAATGATATAGAAAGTCTCTCTCTGCTCATCTTGCATTTAGCCATTTGCCTCCTCATCTGGGAAATGCCATCGGCGTAAGGTATCTGATGCTGACAGACCCGCCTCCTGCCCGAGTGCGAACGCCGTTGCAATGAGGTTCCGCTCGCCGGAGATGATGTCGCCTGCGGCGAAGAGACCGGGAATTGGCTCCCCTTTGCTATCCAGCATCTGCATATCCTCGTTTGCGATAATCAAACCTTCCTCATCTTTCTGGTAATCCCAGCCTTCAAGGAATTTCGTGTTTGGAATTAACCCTTCATCGACGAGAAATCCGTGGAAAAACATCTCGCTACCGTCAATCATCTCGAAACCCAGAAGGTCTGTTTTTTCGCCAATGTGCCGTTTGATTTTTGTTTCAATGATATTAATTTTACGTTCCCGAATCTGTTTCAGCACAGGGGGCGACATGCCGTGCGGTCTACCGTTCGTTAGGATTGTGATTTTATCTGTGAAATCCTGTGCACCGATTGCTGCTTCGTAGATATAGTCGCCGACACCAAGGAGTGCGAGATGCTCGTTCACGTGCAAGTGTCCATCGCAACGGATGCAGACGTGCCACCCTTTTCGATTGCCAGCATAGCGGAAGACGGTGGCGTACTGTTTATACAATCGTTCTTCACCGGGTTCAAACTCAATATCGGGCCACTTGTCATCAAATCCAGCAGCGACAACAACCGTTCGAGACTTGAAGTGCTCTACCGCTAACTCCCTACCGCGTTTGAGTGTTTTTGTGGAGGCTTCGAGTTCAAACAACGCACCGTTCCTTTTCAGGTTTAAAACAAGGCCATCGCGAATGTCGATGCCGGTTTTACGTTTCTCGCCACCAATCATAAAATCGGCAACCGGTCGGCTCTCCATCCACCGCATCAGTTCTTTTGCAAAATTCGGTCCGATAATACCCGGAAATACCGGAGCGTCTTCAATCTCGACCGACTTCGACCAATAAGCACGTCCTCTACTAAAACTCACCTTTCCAGAGTGGAGGACCAAGACGTGCCGCATCTGGTGGCTCGCTGAGACCGCCGCTTGCGCCCCTGCCGGTCCCGCACCGATTACCGCAACGTCGTAAATCGTTTCTGCCATCGTTTTTCTCCTAATTTCTCAAAGCCCATATTTCTTCCACTTTTCATTCACCAATTCGATGACCTCATCAGACATCCGAATCTCCTCAGGCCACTCGCGTTGATAGCCTTCTTCGGGCCATTTCGTTGTCGCATCAATACCCATCTTTGACCCCGCACCCATGAGTGGCGAAGCGTGATCAAGCACATCGACGGGTCCTTCAACAATCGTCACATCCCGTTTCGGATCGACATTGCTGCCGACGTAGAAAAGCACCTCTTCCACGTTCTGAACGTCAACCTCTTTATCGACAACGATGATAATCTTGCTGAACATCAGCTGCCCAAGCCCCCAAAAACTGTGCATCATCTTTTTTGCCTGATACGGGTAGCGTTTATCAATAGAAATGAGTGCGAAATTGTGAAATACACCGAATAACGGCAAATTCATATCCACGAGTTCCGGGAGCTGCGTCTTAATCAGTGGCATAAAAATCCGTTCAGTCGCCTTGCCCATGTAGCAGTCTTCCATAGGCGGTTTGCCAACAATGATCGTCTGATAGATGGGATTCTTGCGGTGCGTAATCGCTGTGATATGGAGCAGTGGATATTCATCGGCTAACGAATAAAATCCTGTATGATCCCCGAAGGGTCCCTCTGTACAGGTCTCACCCGGTTCAATATACCCTTCAATCACAATATCGGCATCCGCAGGCACAAGCATGTCGATTGTCTTAGCAGGCACCATCTCAACGTTTGATTTTCGGAGGAAACCCGCGAACAATAACTCATCAATCCCAGAGGGTAGCGGTGCCGTGCCTATATAAGACATCACCGGATCCCCACCAAGCGCGATTGCGACGGGCATCTGTTGTCCTGCCTGCTGATATTCCCGATAGTGCGCCGCGCCGTCGTGGTGGATCTGCCAGTGCATCGCCAACGTATACGGCGTTAATTTTTGTAAACGATACGTACCGACATTGCGTTGACCGGTTTTTAGGCTATGCGTAAAGACTTGCGGCAGCGTGATATACCTATCGGCATCAAGGGGCCAGCATTTAATGAGCGGCAGCACATCCAAGGATGCTTCTTCGTCCGTCAGGACGACATCTTGACAGGCACCGCGCTTGACGGTCTTCGGTGGAAAGTTTGCCAGTTGGGACAAGAGGCGGAGAATTTTCATCTTATCCAGAAGCGAATCGGGTGCTTCCAGCTTAATCATCGCCTCAATTTCGGATGCGATCTGCGAAAAATTCTCGACACCGAGTGCCATCGCCATCCGTTGATATGAGCCGTAGGTATTAATCAGGAGCGGCATCCGACTGCCTTCGACATTCTCAAATAGGAGGGCGGGACCCCCCGCCTTACTCACGCGATCGGTAATCTCACTGATTTCTAAGTCGGGGGATACGGTTGTTTTAATGCGTTTGAGTTCGCCTGCCCTGTTCAAGGCTTTCACAAACTCTTCAAGACTTGCGTATGCCATATAAGTCCTCTCATTCTGCTGCCAATTTACCAGAAATCTGCTTTAACCCTTGTTGATAATTAGGATTTTCGGAATCAAGTTGCAACGCCTTTCGGATTGCTTTCTCTGCTTGCAAATAGTCTCCGCGCCGAAAATCAATGAGTGCAAGTGTGTTGTAATAACTCGCGACCTTCGGATTCAAACGGATGGCTGCCTCGGCATAACGACGCGCCGCTGCTAAATCCGATTTCGCTTGGCGCGCATAACAGATACCCAAATTGTGATGTATCTCAGGATCGTCGGGCTTAAGTCTGACAACCGTCCGATATGTATCGAGTGCTGCTGCATAACGCCTCTGTTTCCGCAGAATTGCCCCAATCTTCAGGTGTGCGTCTAAAAAATCGGGTTCCAGTACGACGGCGTGCCGGTAATGTTCCAACGCGGGTTCTAACTTATTCTGCCTGAAATATACCAAACCGAGTCCTGCATAAGCCTGCGCGAAATCGGGTTGGAGTGCCAACGCTTTCTGTTGTGCTGCAACCGCTTCTGGGTACCTCTCAAGCATTGTGTAAGCGATACCGATGCCGTTATGTGCTGGCACGAGTGTTACATCCATGCCGAGGGCTTTTTGGTATTCCCAGACCGCCTTTTCATATAGCCCGTTTTTAAGGTAAAGCCTACCGATGTTAGCGAGGATCTGCGCCCGATCTTTTGTCTCTTGTGTCCGTTGCAGTGCCCCGCGCAGCTGAGAGAGTGGTGTCAGTGCCGCTTTCTGTTTCTCAAAAAGTGCCATCTGCTCGCGCGCCGCCGTCGTGTCCCCAGTTCGCAGGTGCGCCTGCGCGAGATTGTAGAGTGCCTCAACTAATGTTGCGTCATACTCGTATGCAGTCCGATAGGATGTAATTGCCTGAGACCACTGTTTTTCTTGGGCATAAAGGAGACCGAGTTGATAGTGCGCAGCTGCGAACGCCGGTGCGATAGCGATTGCCTGTTGTTGATGCCGTATCGCCGCTGCGTTTTTCCCGCGTTTGCTATAGACGTTCCCAAGTTGATGATGAATCATCTCATCAGTCGGATCGAGTTTAACAGCGACTTTGTAGACATCAAGGGCTTCGGTGTAACGGTGCATGTTGGCGTAGGCACTCGCTAACGCCGCGTGGCTGTATGCCCAATCCGGTCTATACGTAATTGCCTGCTGATATGCAGCGACAGCATCTTCAAACGCTTCAAGCCCTGTGTATGCCAATCCCAAACCGTAGTATGCCTCCGCTGAAATTTCCGAGTGAGGGGCTGCTTCGACAGCGGCTATTAATTGTTGATACGCCTCAGCCGCTTCCGTGTAAGCCGCAATTCGGAGGTAAGCCTTTGCGAGTTGCAGTCGAGTCTCAATCTGAGTGCTATCGGCAGCAAGTTGCGCCTTATAGGCGTGAATCTGTGCTGCGATGTCCGCATCACTAATTTCTTGGCAGGACCCCTCTGGGACACACCATAAGGTAAGGTGGCACCCTACGAGTGCCACCACTACGACTGTGTAATAGGAAAGTCTCCGTACCACTTGCTACCGTCCCTATAGTGGAATGGCAGTTCCTACCTAAAAGGCTTGTTTGAGGCGACCCCACGTCGTCGCGAGTTTGTGATTCGGATCAACGGCAAGCGTATCTACGACATTATCACCTGTAATCATAACGTCGTCAAAACTCGCGCCGGTCTCCCATCCCCACACACCAATCATACCGGTTTTGTAGTCGCCGTCTGTTTGTTCACCCTGAAGTTCGCCGTTGATATGAAGTTGGAAGGTATCGCCTTCAACGATAACTTTAACGTCATACCACTCTTCGTTCTCTATTTTCAGTTTTCCAGCGGCACCGATATTACTGTTAAGCGCGACGCGCGTATCCCAGGCACCTTTGCTGTGTTTCCAAAGTTCAGACTTGTTGTTCGGGATGTTCATATAGTAGATGTAGTATTCCATCTCACTTTGTGCCCGAAAGACCACGCCTGCCCAGTTCCCTTCGTCTATCCGAACCTTCGCTTCAACGGTGTAGTCATCCCAATCCTCTTCACCGACGAGGGAGTGTTCAGCTTTTCCGCCTTTATCGAGTTGGTAGATACCGCCCTTGATGTCCCAATTTCCGTTTGCGACTTCCCAGTCATCGTGCTTTTCCTCAAAGTCCCACAATTGGGTCCCCGCGAATGTGGGTAGTGAAAGCATCATACCCACAAGCACGATGAAACCCAGAGCGGTTAGTTTCCCATATCTCATAGTCATTTCCATAGTTCTTCTCCATCTTTTATCAAGATAGTTTAGACATTCGTTAATAGACCTCGCTATTACGACAATAGCAGAGATACTATGAATAGAATAGCGTTAAAAACCAAAAAAGTCAAGATTAACTTCGCCGTTGGTAAGGTCATTTAGTTTTCCAAATATCCCTTGCTTTTCAACACGCAATCGGGTATGATAGATAGTATCGAAACGCGTTTATCTATCTATCTATCCAAACACTACGAAATCGAAAGGAAAATATTGTGTACATCAGGATTCTCATCACGCTGCTTATTGCGTGTTTTATTACGATAGGGACAGCACCCGCAGCATTGAAAGTAGGACTCATCTATGATGTAACCGGACGCGGGGATCTCTCGTTTTGTGATGCCGCCTACGCCGGGGCAAAAAAAGCGAAGGACGAATGGGGGTTCAAACTCACGGAAGTGACCCCAAGCCAGAGTACAGATACTGAATTGACACTCCGCAGGCTCGCGAAACTCAAATATGACCTTATCATTGGGGTCGGCTTTCTGTTTCAAGAGCCGATGAACCGCGTCGCAAGCGAATTTCCCGATGTCAAGTTCGCACTGATTGACGCAATCATAGAGCAGCCCAATGTCGCCTCGCTCACCTACCGAGCACACGAGGGGACGTTCTTGGCAGGTGTTATTGCAGCGTTGAAAACAGAGACAAAACGGATCGGTTTTGTCGGGGGGATGAAAGTGCCGCTCGTCGAGGCTTTTGAAATCGGTTACCGTGCCGGTATTCGGGCGGCAAACGCGGATATTGAATTCGTGGCAGACTATGTCGGTGTGACACCCCAGGCGTTCAACGATCCGACGCGCGGCAAAGAACTCGCACTCGCACAATATAACAGCGGTGTGGATATTATCCTCGCTGCTGCGGGTGCCAGTGGTCTTGGCGTCCTTGAAGCCGCAAAGACGGTGAAAAAATCGATTATCTGGGTCGATTCTAACGGGAACAACCTCGCGCCCGGTTTGGTTCTCACCAGCGTCATCAAAGGTGTGGAAATATCCGTCTATGAAACGATAAAAAGCGTTCAGGAAGACAATTTTTCTGGCGGTCTAAAGAATTACGGGCTGAAAGAAGGAGGGGTTGAATACATCGTCGATGATGTCAACCGTTCACTCCTCTCCGCCGAAATTTTGGAACAGGTCGAAGCATTTAAGGCGAAAATTGTCGCCGGTGAGATCGTCGTCCCACACGAACGGCAGTAGAAATGAAAGACACCCCAATCATTGAGATGCGAGGCATCCAGAAGCAGTTTGGAAGGATACAAGCGAACGCTGACGTGGACTTTACGCTCCGTCGCGGTGAAATTCATGCCATCGTTGGTGAGAACGGGGCTGGCAAATCCACGCTGATGAAGATTCTCTACGGTTTGTATCGTCCTGATGCGGGTGAGATTTTTGTGGATGGACGTGCTGTGGCGATCTCCTCTCCGCGACGCGCCATGCGCCTCGGCTTGGGCATGGTCCAGCAGCATTTCACGCTTATCCCGATTTTCACTGCACTTCAAAACATCATCCTTGCCAAAGAACCCCGTCAATTCGGTGTGTTAATCGATGCGCAGCAAGCGGAAGAAAAAATAACAGCACTCGCAACGCAACTCGGTTTTGATGTCCCACTGAACACACCTGTCGAATCTCTGCCGATTGGTACGCAACAACACACAGAAATTTTGAAAGTTCTCTATCACGGTGCCGACATCCTCATCATGGATGAACCGACAGCCGTGCTTGCACCGCAAGAAATCGAGGGGCTTTTTAACTGCATGCACAGCCTCAAAAATGAGGGAAAAAGCCTCATTATTATCACACACAAACTCGATGAAGTGATGGCAATCGCCGACACGGTCACGGTCATGCGGCGCGGGCAGTCTGTCGCCACGTCCCTGATCGCCGACACCAATCCGACAGCCTTGGCGGAAATGATGCTCGGTGAACCTTTGATTCCCACCGCCGTGACACGAGAACGGATCGAAAACCCAACGCCGATGCTCCGTTTGGAAAACGTTACACTCTCCGCAGATTCGGATACCGGAATGGGGTTCGCGCGGTTCATTAACAGACGTTCTCGGAAAGCACACGCGCCAGATTCGCGTGAACTTGGTAAACACCATCTCGATGAGATTGACCTTGAGGTGTTCCCCGGTGAAATCGTCGGAATAGCAGGGGTCGAAGGAAATGGACAAACTGAACTCGTTGAAGTCCTGACGGGTTTACGACGCATTCATAGCGGAAGCCTTACCTTAAACGGTGAACGGATTGCCCACATACCCGCCGATAGACACCGACACGGTATCAGCCTGAATGACCGAATTGACGATAACTTCATCATCGGACACCATAAAAATAGGCGTTACTGCAACCGCGGAATGCTGCGACGAAAGTCGATTCAACGGGCTGCGCTGAACGCCTTGGATAAATATCATATTCAGGTCGGCGATATAGTTGACCGAATCAAAGTGCTTTCTGGTGGGAATCAGCAGAAAATCGTTGTCGCGCGAGAGTTGGAAGGAAGACCTGAACTGATTGTCGCCGCCCATCCGACGCGTGGGTTAGATATTCACGCTGCGCGATTTGTCCACTCACGTCTGATTCACGCACGCAACCGTGCGAGAGCCGTTCTGCTGGTCTCTGCTGAGCTTGATGAACTCCTCCAATTGAGCGACAGAATCGCCGTGATGTACGACGGCAAAATCGTCGGTATTGTCAAGCCGAGTGAGACGAACAAACAGGAGTTGGGTGCCTTGATGCTCGGTCTGAATTAACGCCAAACTGCCTGTTGAATTTAGATTGACAGATCTCGGAAAGTACGGTTTACTATAGCAACGGAGGGAGACGCAATGAAACAGACTTTATTTTTCTTTATAACCCCTTAGATACCACAACGAACTGAAGGATCACAATGATAATCGATTCACATACACACGCCTGGCCCCGATGGCCCTACCAACCCCCAGTCCCGGATGATGAGAGTCGTGGCAAAGTTGAACAACTCCTCCATGAAATGGATCTGCACGATGTTGACAAAGCCGTGCTTATCTGTGCCCGCATCGACAGGAATCCAGAAAACAACGATTACGTCGCAGCCTGCGTCAAACGCTACCCGGATCGGTTAATCCAATTCGCCGATGTCGATTGTTCCTGGACAGAGACGTATCACACAGATGGCGCATCTGAACGACTCAAGACAGCAGCGGAGGCTTACGCGCTTAAAGGCTACACCCACTATCTCAGAGGCGATGACGATGGGGCATGGTTCTTTTCTGAGGAAGGGCAACGTTTCTTTCAGACGACAGCCGATCTCGGATTAATCGCCAGTATCGCCATGGGAAGCCATCAACACGAGGCACTCCGAAAGCTCGCAGCCCAGTTTCCAACCGTTCCAATTCTTTGCCATCACATGGGCGGTGCACGGGCAGGTGAGGCGCACCCATATCCACAACTTAAGCAGGTCCTCGCTTCCGCAGACGTGCCGAATATCCACATCAAAATGTCAGGCTTCGCTTATGTATCGCAGGTCCCTTGGGACTATCCACAATCCGATACACATTGGATTGTCCGTGCCCTCTACGAACATTTCGGTCCCAATAGACTCTGTTGGGGATCGGATTATCCAGTGGTTCGTAAATTTATGACCTATCAGCACGCGCTTGAAGCGTTCCGAACGCACTGCGCCTTTATTCCAGAGGCAGACAAAACAGAGATTTTGGGCGGAACACTCCAACGCCTATTAGCAAACGCCGGGAAATAGTTCCGAAGTCATTAAAAAAGGTTTATGTTAGGATATGACCCCGCAATTTATAAAAGGTGCTTTTTTCAAAGTAGGAGCAACTCAGAAAACGAAATTGGAGAAAATTGATGAATCGAACACAAACAGTTGTGAAACTTTCTTTGGGACTGATGAGCTTGGTATTACTGGTGTTCATCGGTTGTGATGGGATTGACTTGGGTATGATTGACAACAACCGGGTCAAACCTGATGCCGTGGATCCGGAGCTCGTCAGAGCGAATACAAGGTTCGGATTTAAATTACTCAACGCACTGCGAGGAACCGAGCAAGATCAGAATACGCTTATCTCGCCATTTAGCGTTTCTCTCGCGTTGGCGATGGTCCGCAACGGCGCAGTAGACGAGACGGAGCGGGCGATGCGAAATGCGTTGCAACTGCAAGGGTTAGATCCCCAGTCGCTTAACGCGAATTACGTGTACCTGCAAAACACACTTCAGGCACCCGACTCAGACGTGACCCTATCGGTTGCCAACTCACTTTGGGGTGCTGCAGGGATTGCGTTTGACCCGGGTTTTCTGAATCGGAATCGTCAATTCTTGGATACAGAAATCTCAAATCTTGATTTCACAGACCCGAATAATGTTTCAACGATTAACGAGAGTATAAGTGACAGCACCGATGGCAGGATTTCCGATATTATTGAAGCGATTGCGCCATCGACAGTAGTCTGTCTAATTAGTGGAATTTATTTCAAGGGAAGTTGGCAAGAAGAATTCGAGGTATCACAGACCTTGGACAAGCCCTTTTATCTCGCAAATGGCGGGGAAAAACAGGTCCCGATGATGCACAAGACGGACTGGTTTCCTTACTATGCGGGCGAGAACTTTCAGGCTGTTGAACTCCCGTATGGCAAGGGTCAAATGGGTATGTATATCTTCCTGCCGAATCGCGATACAAATATCAACACGTTCTTAGCGGACTTACATCTTCAGAATTGGGAAATTTGGATGTCGCGATTCTCTCCGCAAACGGAGGTGCAGTTAGTCCTGCCCAAATTTGAACTCCGCTACTCAGCAGGACTTGAGCGGGCGTTGGGGCAACTCGGCATGGGCATTGCCTTTGACGGGAGTCAAGCGGACTTCAGCCGCATGCGGGTTTCACCCGTTCCTGTGTTTATTAGTTACTTAGACCATCACGCGATTGTTGAAGTCAACGAGGAAGGCACCAAAGCCGCCACGGACACCTATGTTTTTTTCGACGAACCCCAGGCAGAGGTAGCAGCACTCGATGCAGCTCGGCCGCCGATTCCCTTTATTGTAGACCGACCGTTCTTTTTCGCGATTCGTGATAATCAGACACAGACGGTGTTATTTATGGGTGTTGTTGCTGACCCAGGTCAACTGAGACGTGGCGACGACTTTATACCTGAACCATTTCCAGAACCTCCGCTGCCTGAACCACTGATACCAGAGACCGCACCTGCTGTGGAGGAATAGGAACTTGAAAAATAAAAAACGCAATTTTTTTTTACAAAACAATTGTTTTTTTTATTCCTTTAAGGTATAATAAGGCTTAAGGTCAAATAGGTATAGTGTTACGATTACGTCTATTAAAGTGAATCTAAAAAAACAAAGGGAGAGATCAAGATGAGAAGCATCTCTGTTTTAACAGCACTCGCACTAACCTTGATAGCGGGTTTCGCCTTTGCGACTGAAACCCCAACTGTGCAAGGTGAATACATTGAAGCGAGATCGGCGAGTGTCTATGTCGGGGCATGTCACTTCGGTGCCGAATTTATGGAAGGCGGTAAAGAGGCGACCCTTGTCTGGAACATCCAGCAAGGCAGTTGGAACGACGTTTCGCTTGATGGCTTAACCGTCGTCGCTGTCGTCAGTGCGAAGAGCAACTTGGCAATCGATACCGAGACCCGTAAGAGCGTGTTGTACATGGATCCAAGTACGACAGCAGCGCAACGCACTGCGCTCCGTGATCTGCTAACCACAAAACACGCCGACGTTTTGGGCAAAGTTGTTACGACGCAAACCGCTGCGGTTGAATTCACGAAACAAGGCACGAAATACGATGTAACGGTCGGTGAAGTCCTCACGCTATCTGCCAACCGCTATCCGTGTGCGAACTGCACACAGCCACACCAAATCTGGTATGAACCGCTGACAGCAATTCAGAACGCCATCGTCGGTAAATCTGAAGTCTATCACTATAAAAACGGTCACCTCCCGGTGACGTGGCAACAGGGCGGCACAGCGAACAACGTCTTTGTTGGCAGTTTTTCGATGTAATTCCTTCAGCGTCTGTAGTTGCCTGCTGGCAGCTACAGACATCCCTACACACCTTAGAATCTTGGTTTTTAACTTACTCCTTAAAAATCACGCCACACATGCTCTAAATATCACACAGAAACTTCTATTAACGAAAACTGAATGGCTCTGGTGTTTTTCTGAAAAAAACGCTGGGGTTTCATACATGGGGGTAGGTTTTCTTCACACGCCTAAAGACGTGGGGCTCTAACCCCTATTTTTGATGAAAATCAACACTGTCAATAAATTCTTACTCATCTCAATTGATTGCTGGCGGTTCGATGCACTCAGTCGGACGAACCCCCTTTTTAACACGCCGAAGTTCGACCTACTGACGCAGGATTTTTCGCTTGCTGAAAAGTTTTTTGTGCCGGCACCGGCGACACGGCCGTCTCATACCTCCTATTTCACTGGACTTTACGCGTTTGAACACGGTCTCTATGGGCAGGCTTACCTTAAGATGTTCGAGGGGATTCCAAATCTATTTCAGATATTTAGTGATGCGGGTTATCACATCACCGGGTGTTCAGAACGTCCGGATGTGTTCCGATTCCTCGACTTTGAGCCGTTCATTACAGCAATCGACCCGAATGCATCGGCACAACATCTCGGCTCACTTGAAAACTTAATCCGACAGCTCAAGCAGCCTTCGGATGTACCGCAATTCTGTTTCCTGCATTTCTGGTACGCACACGATGGATATGGCATGAGCGGAATTCCGGGTGCGCCAAGTCTCGGGTGGCTCGTCGATAACAGTAGGATGGATGAGGCGTTGCGTATCTACTACGCCGCTGTGACGCATATACTCGAATTTAAGCTCGTTGAAATTTTGAAGCAACTTCATCTCTCAGAGTGGGCAATTTTCATCTTTGGAGACCATGGTGAAGGTATCTGCAATGAGATTATAAACCACGGTGCCACACTCCATCAGAACGTGCTACACGTGCCGTTGTTAGCCCGTATCCCTGACGTGGGGAGTCTGGAATTTCCGAATCCGCCGATTTCAGCGATTGATTTGTTCCCGACCATTACAAACCTCGCAGGTATTGATGTGGACTATCACGGTTATGGACAAGACCTGCTATCTCCATCTCAAATTGACGCAAACCGATTGGTCCTGTCGGAGCTGGATAGTCTCTACGGCGTTAGGTTTCTTGACAAAAACAACTTGGAGATACCGCACCATCGCGTAACTTCCCGGGCAATGGTTGACAACATAGAGATTGATAGGTATTCGGAAGGCGTTCGACTCTGGTCCCTGACGGATGGTGAGTATCTGTATCGTGAAGATGAACAGACAGGTGAGTTCGTGTATCGACATGTGCTGAGTGGTGAAGAGTGTGCCTGTGAAGATCCAAATCACTTCCGCGACACTTATGACAACATCTTGATGAATTCTAATTACCACCACCTGAAAACACAAGAATCTACGGCTGAGGAGACAGAGATTCTGGAAGGTAAGTTACGGGATCTCGGATATGTTGAGTAGGTTCGACATTTACGCCAGCTTGTTTTTCATATTCGCATTTGATTCAATGTAAATGAATATAGACCCTATCTAAAGTGCTTTTTTATTTTACACGATCAACGAATTATGTGATAGTGACATATCCTGTATCATGTTTTGACTTGCACGCTATCGGGCGCGCTTCTTCTAAGGAAAGGAGATGCTAACAATGACAATTACGTTTGACCACGTCCATCTTCGGTGCGAGGACTTGGACGGGGCAATCAGTTATTACGAAAATATATTTGACGGTAAAGTCTTAGAAACAGTTGATGTCGGCAGGTTAGAAGTCGTCCGTATGGAAATCGGTGGGGAACGGATATTCCTCTCCTCTAAATTAGCGCATATGGATGTAGAAGATACCAGCGGCAATCCACGCTGGGGACTCTTCCAACTTGCCTTTACTGTAGAAAACCTCGACGCGACCGTCGCAGAACTCCAGGCGAAAGGTGCAGAACTCGACTATCGGCTACCTGAGATCAAGCGGGCGTTTTTCAAGGGACCTGACAACGTTCAGATCGAACTCATTGAGATATAATGGTTCGCAGAAGCCGCACCTTTGTTCTGACAAATCGTGTTGGGTGAGGGCCCGTGCCTCACCCTTCTCTGTATCTGTCTATAGTGTATTGGTAATTGAAAACTTACCATAACGCAAGTAAGGTTGAGGTTACCGCATTACATAAAAAAGTTCTCTTTATATTACAAACTTTCAGGTTCCCGAACTCACATTAGAATTATGATAGAAAAAGAATTTAGAAACGAAGATCCGCCCGGTAAGATTATTGCCTTTGTATTGTTTGTCGTTTCTCTCTATGGTGGGAGTTCGACCGCTGTTAAGATCAGTTTGCAAGGCTTTCCGCCGCTGAAAATGGCATTTTTTCGTTATATATTAGGGCTTATTGCTGTTGGCGGGGTCGGCCTTTTCTATGGAATATCGATGCGGTTGCGTTTTGAAGAGTTGCGCCGGTTGACGGTAGTTGCGGTATTGCACGCATTGCATACCGTTCTGTTGAACATCGGCACTCAGCTCACTATAGCTTCTCGCTCAACCATTTTTTTTTCGCTTTACCCAATTTTTACTGTCATATTCGGGAACTTTTGGCTTCCGGATGATCGGCTCTCTGTTAGGAAGATATTGGGGATTCTCTCTGCCTTTGGTGGTGTTATTGTTGCCTTCGCGCCGAACCTACGAGAGGGTGGCGTTTTGGAGTATCTCATTGGAGACCTGATTGTGACGCTGGCTGCCTGTTTCTTTGGACTCCGTATTACGCTCACGAAAGTGTTTGTTCAAGACATTTACCCACACCGCCTTCTCGTCTGGTTGTTAGGTTTAAACATACCCTGTTTTCTGGTTTTGAGCTATTTCTTCGAGCGTGGGAAACCGATTGTATTGACGTTGGCAAGTGGAGCAGGAATGCTCTACCAAGGGTGGATACTCACGGGTTTCTGCTTTTTAACATTGACGTCAGTGCTAAGAAAATACAAGGCGAGCAAATTGGTAGTCTTGTATTTTTTCAATCCTGTGTCGGGTGTATTGTTTAGCAACCTGCTTTTAGGTGATGAACTGTCGTTGAGTATATTAGCAGGAACTGCATTGGTGGCAGTAGGGATTTATCTTGTAAATATGAGGCGGTAAAGCACGGACCGACGTGTATTAAAGGAGAATTGATGGGCACAAATACAACGCTTGAAGAACGGAAATTTAGACTGACTCCTGAGGAACGTGCCTCTTGGGACGAAAACGGATATTTCGTCCGCCACAATGTTTTCACTGAAGCAGAAAACGATCTTTTAACGCAAGTCGCTGATGCCATTGCACTGGGAAAAATACCGTTCCCTGACCATCGTATCTTCCAAAACGCGTTAGTGAGAGACGGAAAAGTTGAAGCATCGGGTGTCCACGCCATGCACAGTATTCATCAAATGAATCTGTATTCGCCAGAATTCCTTGAACGCACGCGCGATCCGCGTCTCACTGACCCCGTTGTTGACATCCTCGGTCCCGATCTCCTCGGTCTCAACAGCCTCTATATCTGGAAACCCCCAAAAATCGGTTTGGGGTTCCCATGGCATCAAGATAGATGGTATACTCGCCCTCAGTTTAAAACCGAAACCACCGTCGGCACGTGGACGGCAATTGACCCTTCGGATATAGAGAACGGGTGTCTCTACGTTATTCCGGGTAGCCACAAAACCGGCATTCTTGAACATGCTGAGCTTGAAGGTTCACAACAACAGGAGTTTAGACAGGCAGTCGGGGCACCGGACGAAGATGGGGTCGCCGTTGAGGTACCACAGGGAAGTGTCATCTTTTTCGACAATCGAATCCTCCATAAAAGCACGGATAACAAAACTAAGCGTTTTCGACGGTGTAACGTCGCACATTACCTAAGCGCAAAGGCAGAACGCGTTCACCATAAGAATTATATGCGTCCAGTCATGTGGGTTCGGGGCAAAATATACCCGACGCTGTCCGATGGTGTCTACCGCGACACTTTACCCAGCGCAGAACCCAAATAGAATTTATCAATAGGAGCATAAGTGAACACGAATTCAACTCTCGAAAAGCAGATATTTAAACTCACCCCTGAAGAACGAACCGCCTGGGACGAGAACGGATACTTTGTCCGTTACGACGTTTTTACAAAAGAAGAAAACGACGTGATACGTCAAATCGCTGACGATATTGCTATCGGAAAACGATCTTTCCCAGACTATCATATTTTTCAAAACGCTTTAGTCAGAGACGGTAAAGTCGAAGCACAAGGTATCCATGCAATGCACAATATCCAATATGTGAGTTGTAATTGTCCAGAATTCCTTGCGCGTACCCGTGACCCGCGTCTCACCGACCCGGTTGTTGACATCCTCGGTCCCGATATCCTCGGTCTCAACAATCTCTATATTTGGAAGCCTCCAAAGATTGGCTTAGGTTTCCCGTGGCATCAAGATAAATGGTATTTTAATCTTCAGTATAAAACCGGAACGACCGTTGCAACGTGGATGGCAATTGATGACGCAGATAAAGAAAACGGATGTCTACATGTTATCCCCGGCAGCCATAAATATGGCGTTCGTGAACATAAGGACCTTGAAGGTTCACAACAGGGAGAGTTTAAACAGGCAGAAGGGGCTCGCGATGAAGATGGCGTCGCCGTTGAGGTCCCCGCTGGCGCGGTCATCTGGTTCAATAGCCAAGTTCTTCATAAAAGCACGGATAACCACAGTAATCGTTTCCGACGTGCGAACATAGCACACTATGTGAGTGCGACAGTAGAATGGACGCGTCCTGAGGCAGTCAATAAAAAACGACCTCCCATGTGGATTCGAGGTAAAATCTACCCCGGTATGGCAGATGAAGTTCAACATGATGTTATACCAATTTTAGACGATTGAGGAATAGGAGCACTCGTGGATACAAATACAACGCTTGAAGAACGAAAGTTTAGACTCACCCCTGAAGAACGAATCTCTTGGGACGAGAACGGGTACTTTATCCGTTACGACGTTTTTATCAAAGCGGAAAACGACTTTTTAGCGCAAATCGCCGATGACATCGCTACCGGAAAACGACCTTTCCGCGCCCAAAATGTCCATCAAAACGCTATGGTCAGGGATGGAAAAACTGAAGCATCCGGTCCCAACGCGATGCACGCTATTCATCATATAAATCATTATTCGCCAGAATTCCTTGAACGCACACGCGATCCACGTCTCACCGACCCCGTCGTTGACTTAATAGGTCCAAATATCCTCGGTCTCAACAATCTGTATATCTGGAAACCGCCGAAAATCGGTCTAGGGTTCCCGTGGCATCAAGATAAATGGTATTTTAACCGTCAGTATATAACCACAAAAACCGTCGGCACATGGACGGCGATTGATGCCGCAGATATAGAGAATGGATGTCTCTACGTTATTCCCGGTAGCCACAAAAAAGGAGTACGTGAGCATGTTGAACTTGAAGGCTCACAACAGAATGAGTTTAAATTAGCACTCGGTGCGCGAGACGAAGACGGTGTCGCGGTTGAAGTGCCGCCAGGGACTGTCGTATTTTTTAATAATGAACTTCTTCATAAAAGTACGGATAACCACAGTGAACGTTTTCGCAGATGTAATGTCGCCCATTATATCAGTGCGGATTCAGAACGTGTTGAAAATAAATGGGTAAAGAACATTCGTCCGGTCATGTGGGTTCGCGGGGATACACACTCAGAAAAGATGGAACCCGTCTATCGGGACGCGCTACCCATTCCAGAAGAACAGGAGAGCTAATGGACACAAATACATCACAACTGGAACGGAAATTTGCCTTGACATCTGAAGAACGATCAGCGTGGGAGGAGAATGGATATTTCGTCCGTTACGACGTTTTCACTGAAACAGAAAACGACGTACTGCGTCAAATTGCGGACGACATTGTTGATGGAAAACGACCTTTCCCGGCGGATAATATTAATCAAAACGCATTAGTTATAGATGGAAAAGTTGAAGCATTGGGTATCCAAGCAATGCACAAAATCCATCATGTAAGTTGTTATATTCCTGAATTCCTCGCACGTGTGCGCGATTCCCGCCTAACCGGTCCAATCGTTGACCTGCTCGGTCCAGATATTCTCGGTCTCAACAATCTCTATATTTGGAAAGCACCAAAGATTGGCTTAGGTTTCCCGTGGCATCAAGACAAATGGTACTTCAACCATCAGTACAAAACTGAAATGACAGTCGGGACGTGGATGGCGATTGATGCTGCAGATGTAGATAATGGGTGTCTGTACGTCATTCCGGGTAGCCATAAATATGGCATCCTTGCGCATGACGATCTTGAAGGTTCACAACAGACCGAGTTTAAGATAGCGCGCGATGCCAAAGACGAAGATGGTGTCGCTGTTGAAGCGCCGCCGGGAGCAGTCGTTTGGTTCAACAATCAACTCCTGCATAAAAGCACCGACAACCACAGCCTTCGCTTTCGGCGTTGTAACGTCGCACATTATATCAGCGCGAATGCAGAACGTATTCCGGGTCGGAAGAACATTCGCCCTGCCATGTGGGTTCGGGGGGATACATACTCAGAAAAGATGGAACCCGTCTATCGGGACGTTTTACCTATCCCAGAATCCGATTGAATTCCATTGTTCACTTATTTTCGGGCTTTACTATAATTCGGTAATTTTTTCGGATGCCTCAACTTGTTGAGGACATATCTCAGCGAAACATTCCTGAACAAGTTTTCGATAATTTTTTCGGATGCCTCAACTTGTTGAGGACGCGTTTCAGCGAAACATTCCTGAACAAGTTCAGGCATCCAGATATTGCGGTATTACCGATCTAATTTACCATCGTGGGACTAATCATCGTCGCGTTCACTCAGCAACTCGCCACGAGCAAGGCGTTCAGCGTTTTCAGTAGACCACAAAATGTTCTTCATCAACTTCTGCGCCGTGATGTAACGGGTCGCTGCCAACATGTGCATCCGCCGCTCTTCACTGTCTTCCGACAGATCGTAATGCCGAAACGCGACTTCCAACACTTGGAACATGTGGAGTTCCGCATCCTCACGCAGTAAGATGTGTGCGAGTGTTTGCTTCAACGCATCGATGTCATGTCCCTCTTCGAGATATTGATTCACCAGGATTTCTGCCTCGTACACCTTCTGGAAGTCCGCAAACTCTTGAAGCCTGTCCAACATTTTAGCAGCGGATTCATAGGTTTCATCCAGTCGCTGACCGTGTCTTGGAATCCGGGCGGCGGGCATGTTCAACCAACGCAGATATGCCAGGAAGACCACACCGTGAAAAATGCCTCGCAGTAAGTTCACACTCGGCGCATACGCAAAAGCGTGATACAGCGCGTGTGCATACGAGTAGATGTTCGCGACATCGTGCCAATCCCCTTCGTTCTTGAGATGGAAACGAGCGGTACGAATCGCAGAAGCGTAGGTCATCGCACGGCAGATGTCTCTCGGATCCACACCGGCGCGTAGTTTCTCCTCGACTATAGCGACGGTCGGTTCAAACTCGTCACCAAGTAGCGTTTGTGTAAACGCAGAGATATCCAGTTCCGATGTGTTTGCCTGATTCTCTTTCCAGATGCTATCAAGTCGCTCAAAGACGGGTTCTAACACAGGCACTGCATCCGCCCATCGCGAAGTCTCTTCGTGTCGCGTTCGGCTGACGAGATCAACAACAATCGGGCGTAGAATCTCATGGGCACCTTCCCATTCGACGTAGTCTAACGCCTCGAACATTTTGTTTGCAAAATCGAGGGCGTGCCCATCGCCTGTGAAATAGTAATCGGTTGCTGCTGTGAAGACGAAATCCGCAATCACCGATTTTTCATAATCACGGTCGTTGAGCGTCAATAATATCCGTTCCGCCGCACCTGCGTGCCGTTTATCAATAAAATAGCGGAACCATCGCATGAGCGTTTCGAGATCGTGCGCCTCGCTCGTTTGCGGAAACGCCGCGCGATACGGACGTGAGCTCCCAGTCGTCCGACGGCTAATCTGGCTCAAGCCGTGTACGAGAAATAGGTTATGGTCTTTCGGGTCAACATCGTCCCATAGGTTCGCTGCGAGGGTGAGGATAGCAACCCCTGACGACCATCCCTCACTACTCTTGTGCGCCCCGTAGTGAAGTCCTTGTTGAATGATTTCTCTCGGTGTCGCGCTTGCGTCTCGAAGTGCTGTGACAGCTTTAGCGATAAAGAAGGTGCTCCGGTCTTTGAGGCCTCGCTCGAGGGCACGCTTGCCGCGATCAATGACCCGTCGTTTTGCGGCTTCCCGCTCACCTTTAGCCAATCCAACGTACAGATAGCCGTCATCTCTGAGTTCGACAGGAAATGCTTTCAGATCATCGCCGGATGCCAAAAAGCACCCTCCTGATTTGAGGTCGAATTCCCAGTGATGCCAGTGACAGATAAGTACGCCATCTCGGATACTGCCTTTCGACATAGGGTACCCCATGTGTGGGCAACGGTTATCGACGGCGTAAAATTGGTCCTCAAACTTGAAAACCGCGAGGTGTGTACCGTTGACGTGAAACGGTTTGCCTTCGAGGTCTTCAAAGTCATCAGCGAGACAGAGTTGATGGTAAACAAGTTCGGTTTCTGCTACCGCTTCTATCGGCAATTCTTCAATAGTGATAGAACCAGTGGGGGTTTCTTGGGGAGTAAGTGTTGAAGTCTGCACAATCAACCTCCTAAGGCTTGACGTTCAAGTATAGTATACTTTATACCACGTTTTCATATAAATGTCAAGCCTATTTTTTAAGATAACGCTTTTCTGTTCTATTCAATAGAACTTGACAAAAGGCTCTGCTTATGCTATGCTTATACCTAAGACGACTTTCTTCAAGGAAAAGGATTATGGCGAATCGCCTCAATTCACAACTTCATCAAGACTGGCAAACGAACGGCTACCTGAAAATCCCGAGTTTTTTCTCTAACGAAGAGATAGATGCCTTACAAACTTGGGTCTCCGAAATATCGTGCTGGCAACCGACACAGGACAAGTGGATGCATCATTATGAATCCACACCCAGTGGACCGAGGCTCTCCCGTTCAGAAAATTTCGTGCCGTATCACACCGGTATGAAAGCGACTGTGACAGGTGGTAAGGTGTTAAATGTGGTTTCTGGGTTGATGGGTGAACCGGCAGTCCTCTATAAAGAGAAGATTAACTACAAATATCCGGGCGGTGGCGGCTATGCTGCCCATCAAGATGCCCCTGCTTACGAGTTTATCGACTACCACATCACCTGCTTAATTTCGGTAGATAGAGCCACTCCCGAAAGCGGTTGTCTCTATTTCGCAGCGGGTAGACATCAAGAAGGCTTTATCGCCTTGGACGAGAAAGGCTGCGTCGCTCCTGAAACCGCCGCTGCCATGATGTGGACCGCCGTACCAACGGACCCTGGGGACATTCTCCTTTTCGGTTCTTACATCCCGCACAAAAGTCCAACGAATTGTTCGGACCAACCCAGACGGATTATCTATCTCACCTACAACGCCAATTCTCAAGGCGACTGGCGTGAACGGTATTACGCCGACAAGCGACAGGCTTTCTCAGAATACGCAAAAGACGGTTCCAACCGAGACAAACAAATCAGCAAAATAGCACATTTTCAAGGAAAAGTGGTGAATCATGACTTTTGATGACAAATTTCAGATTTCAAGCGATATTGAAAAATATATTGATCCCCAGCTCGCGCAAGGCATGAGAAGTGGGACAGCGGAACGAAAGATTGACACACTCTTCAGTTACATGGAAGACCGTGGTCAATCTTTCTACGATGAGGTTGTGACACAATTAGAGCACGCGCTCCAATGTGCTGCCCTTGCACAGCAGAGCAATGCCAGTCCAACATTAATTACCGGCGCATTACTCCACGACATCGGGCATATTATCTTAGATGAACACAGTGCCCGCGAGGCTTTCTTGAATACTGACCTGAGTCACGAGGAGGTCGGCGCGCAGTATCTGAGACCCTTTTTCCCAGAAGCCGTCACCACACCCATCCGACTCCATGTGCCAGCAAAAAGGTACCTGTGTACAACCGATCCGTCCTATTGGGACGGACTATCTGAAGCCTCAAAAAGGAGTCTCAAACTTCAAGGCGGTAACATGTCAGACGAGGAACGGGAAGCGTTTGAACAAATTCCCTATTTCGAGGATGGACTCACTTTACGGCGATGGGACGATCTCGCAAAGGTCAAGGGGTTGGAAATTGCTGGATTAGAAACCTACCGAGATGTCGTGCAACACTGTCTTTTGTAGCACAAACTGTTAGTTTGTGCCGTTTCTGAGGTTGCCTGACATCATTTTACATACTACTTAATTATCAATTTCGCTATAAAGGAAAAAAATGAGCTACAAAACAATAGAATCAAAGTTCATCGCAACGCCGGAAAAAGGCGAAGTCTCTTCAATCCTGATGCGACCCGACGGCGCGAAATGGCTCCTCGTCCTCGGACACGGCGCAGGCACAAATATGCGCCATTCAACCCTCCAGACCATTTCCGAGCGTTTAGCAGATATAGGCATCGCAACGTTCCGTTACCAGTTCCCTTACATGGAGCGCGGTGGCGGTGGTAGAGAGTCAGAGGCGGTCGCACTCCAAACCGTTCGATCTGCCGCGGCGGCGGCTTATGAAGCCGCAAGCGATGTATCCATCCTCGTCGGCGGACATTCCTATAGCGGACGTATGTCCTCAATGTCCGCAGCGAAAGAACCGATTGAACACGTCAAAGGTCTCGTGTTTTTTGCGTTCCCCCTCCACCCTTCTGGCAGAGAAGGCACGGAACGTGCGGAACATCTTACTGATGTCACGATTCCGATGCTTTTCCTCTCTGGGACCCGCGACAAATTGGCAGTCCTTGACCTATTAGAACCCGTCTGCGAAAATTTAGGCGACAAGGCGACGTTACACTTATTGGACACAGCAGACCACGGTTTCAAAGTCCTCAAACGCCGTAAAACCGAAGAAGATGTATTCGTAGAAATGGCACGAGTTATCAGTGAATGGGTTGAAACACTCAATTAATAACTGCCGTATATGGTATAATAACCCAAGTTGCTACTAACAGGTTTTGAACGTTTTCAAAGAAGTTTCCAGATGCCCTCTTCACCCCAGCGGGGTGATATGTCTATAGAAAATGGCGTATGTGAACTCTTGCACTCCAGCGGAGTGCTATGTCTATAAATGGGTGGCAACTTGGGTTATAATAACTTTCAGGAGACTTATCATGATGATGTTAAAGCGAAGTTTGGCACTCAGTTTCGGACTCCTGTTTTTTGGGGTCAATGCGTTTTGCAATGTGTGGTACAGTGAAAATTTTGACAACTTCAAAGATGGTGACATTGCTGGGCAAGATGACTGGAAAACGGCAATGAACCAAAAAACTTGCCAAATTGGAAGCGAGGTGAAGCGCGGGGACACAGGCAAAAGCATTCTGATCACAGAAAACACAATGGTCACCAGAAGTTTTGAAGGCACGCATGACGGAATTCAGTATGTCTCACTATTCACGCAGCGGGAAAAGGGTGCAGGCACAATGCTATTTTATATCGGTGGAGATGCGCTCAAGTGGGGTGGGGCTGCCGTATTTAATATCTCTCCAGATGCCGCTATCAATGCGCTTGATGGCAATGCAGGACAAAAGGTGACGCAGGGGAAGTTCGGTGAATGGCATCATTTCCGCATCGTGCTCGACTTTAAGGATAAAACTTATGACTTTTATGTTGATGACGAGCAAGTCGCTGATGATTTCGGTTTTAGAGGCGAAGGGGGCAAAGGCGGCGTGAATCCGAGCCTCAGTTGGATCTTCTTCGGTTGGGACCATCCTACCGCGCTGACCGCTTATATTGATGACATTGAAATGGGAGACGGTGAGGGCGAAACAGCTGGCAAACCGCAAGCGGTTTCCGCCTCAGACAAACTCGCAACTACTTGGGGAAGAATCAAGCAGTGATTGCAGCATTTTCTATTATCGCACACTTTTTCAGAAACACCTCATCGGAAGTTTGGACAATTGGTGTCGCGTATGAGTTGAACTTTCAAGAGTTTTTGGATTTTTCTGTGAGTTTGCTACATAAACCCAATTCAGAGAGAAACAAGCTTAGATGCACCTGAGCGCAGCCCCAGCGGGGCGGAATGTCTATAGAAATGCTGCATCCCCCAAGAGGCAAGCCCCAGCGGGGCGAAATGTGAGATCCTCCAACCCCACAGGAGAGTAGGGCAGTCTCCTAACCTGGCTCCCTTCTTAAGTGCTGATTTCCTTAGTCCTATAGGATTTGCTTGGATATTTCTTCGGCATGTTTATAGAATTCAGCTATATAAGGACGGCATTTGTATAGCCGCTTACACACCGCTGGCGAGGTTTTGCAGCGTACACGCTCCGGGGAATGCCACACGGCATTCATACCCGGTTCATGCCCATAAGGCATGAATACCGTTGATTCTGATTCATGCGATGTGCATTCCTAACCTCGCCCTTTTTAATATTCTCCACTGCTTCAGAAAATAATAAAAATGAACTTGAATCCCTACGCGAAATATGTTATCGTATATATCGTACATGAAAAACAAATTTCCCAACAGCACCTCAAATATAGATAACTCACCTGAGCGCAATCAAGCACCTACAGGAAAAAGCGAAATCAAGCTTCTGGATGTCGTTGCGCTCACACAAGATGTCCCTGAGCATAATTTCAAGCGCGGAAAAGTCGGCACGGTTGTTGAAATCCTTTCAAGCGGCGAAGCGTATGAAGTAGAATTCAGCGATGACAACGGGCAAATGTATAAGTGTCTGAGTTTTTTAGCATCTCAGCTCAAGGTACTTTATCATGAACCGATATCGGAATCAGGAAGGAAACAGGAACCCGAAAAAAGAAAAAATGCCGCTGCACAACGCCTCATCAAAGCAATGGAAAAACCACCGCATCTCACCGATGAAGACATTGAAGCACTGAATCAGTCAATAAAAGAAGGGGAAATACCGATAAAGTTCGATTCGCCCTTTGAGTCGGATGATCGCAAAAAAGAATGAATAAATTTGCATAGCATAAACAAACCGAAAGGAGTTGCCCATGCCCACGCTCGAATTCAAAGGAAAACAACACATCTACGCCCACCATCTCACCGTCCCCTACCGACCTCTCGAACCCGACGAGGACCGCTCCTGCAATCCAACCAATACCGACGACAACCTCATCATCCACGGCGACAACCTACACGCTCTTAAAGCACTATTACCCCGCTATGCAAACCGTATCAAGTGTATCTACATCGACCCACCTTACAACACCGGCAACGAAAACTGGGTTTACAACGACAACGTAAACAGCCCATTGATGCAGCAGTGGCTTACAGAGAACGCACCGGTTGATAATGAAGATTTGGAGAAGCACGACAAATGGCTCTGTATGATGTGGCCAAGATTGCAGTTGCTCAAAGAACTCCTTGCCGATGATGGCGTGATTTTTATCTCTATTGATGATAATGAGCAACATCACCTACGGATGCTGATGAATGAGATCTTTGGAGAGGACAATTTTATTGAATCTTTCATCTGGCGTTCAAGATTAGGACGTGGCGCAACTGCTAAGAATACTGCCACGTTACACGAGTATATTATTGCTTATGCAAAAGACATAGCGTTAGTAAAATTCAAAGAAGATAGGCGAATTAGAAAGACTGAATCAAGAGAAAGACTACGACAATGGGGGCAAGGGGATAGGCGAGAAGATAGACCCACAATGTACTATCCTATTCACTCCAACGAATTTGGCGAAGTTTATCCTATAAGATCAGATGGAACCGATGGTCGTTGGAGAGTGGCACAACCTGCAATGGAAGACCTCATTGAGGGTGGTTTAGTTACCTTTGAAGAACAACCAGATGGTCGCATTGAGGCATATAGGATTATCCCTGCTGGTACTGAAACCTATACAGCATATCCTTCCATTCTTGATTCTGAAATTGTCAAAACAACTGCTCATGGAAGCATTGAGTTGCGGAACGTTTTGGACCCCAACAAATTTTCCTATCCTAAACCATCATTGCTGATAAAGGAAATTGCATCTCTTTGCACCCAAAAAGGTGATATTATTTTAGACTCATTTGCTGGCAGCGGCACCACCGCCCACGCCGTCCTATCCCTCAATAAGGAAGATGGCGGCAACCGAAAGTTTATCCTCATTGAGTGCGAAGATTATGCCGATACCATCACCGCTGAACGCGTCCGTCGCGTCATCAACGGCGTACCCGATGCGCGGGACGAGGCACTCCGCGAAGGGTTAGGCGGATCCTTTACCTACTGCACCTTAGGCAAACCGATTGAGGTAGAGACAATGCTCACCGGTGAGGCATTGCCTTCCTATTCAGCACTCGCTGCCAATTTGCTCTATACCACCTCTGGCGTTTCCGTAGGCGCAGATCAATTAGAATCTAAAAACGATGATGGATTGTTTCACAGCGACGCTAAAAATGACTACTATCTACTCTACAAACCCGATCTTGAATACCTCCGCAGCAACGCCGCTATCCTCAATCTTGAGCGAGCCGAACGCATCCGCGATGCCAGTAATCAAAACGGTAGAAAGGCAATCGTTTATGCAGCAGGCAATTACATCGGGCAACGTGAACTCACCCAGATGGGGATTATCTTTTGTCAACTCCCCGATGCCCTACATGAAAGGTAAAGAGGCTTAATAGTTTGCCGGAAATAGCCCTGGTCAAGATATACGACTAAAAAATCGATTTTTACTTGACATCAGTTGGTAAAAATAGTATAATATATAATAACGTCTTTTAATGGAAAAAGTCACACCTCCGATCTGTCAAAACTCAGTGTCCGAATAACACCATGACCGTTTAGCCAAAAAAATGTTACACTTTTCGATTTTTTTTACAACAGAAATTCAAAACTAAAACATCTACAAACCCTTGCGGCCATTGGGTTTTCTAATCTTACACTCCCAACACAAAATGTTACACCAGTGTAACATTTTTGGGGTAAATTGTACGTAAAATAATGGAGAGATCGAACCTGTGAATCTCGGTTGAAACATTTTCAAAGGATATAACGCGATGCTGGAACTAAAGGAATATCAACGCGGTGCCCTTGAGGTCTTCAGTCGTTGGTTGGAGGCACTTGAAGACGCACAGCGTGATTCAGAAACTACAATTGAGATGCTGCAGCAGAGACAAATTGATACCTCGCTTATCAATGAGCTGCGTGATTATCCGAAAGATGCGTGGAGAAGATTGAGAGAAAACGGAGGCGTTGCACCAACCGCTGGCGAATACGTTGACCGCACCGACGACGCAAACCGCCCAATTCCCCATATCTGTTTCAAAGTGCCGACGGGCGGCGGGAAAACTTTACTCGCTGCCGCTGCCTTAGAACGCCTCCCTTGGCAACGCGGATTAGTCCTATGGATTGTGCCAAGCAAAGCGATCTACGCCCAAACGAAGGCAGCCTTGTGGGACAAGCAACACCCCTACCGTAAGATGCTGAATCGCGCAAGTGCAGGCCGCCTCAAAATGCTGGAAAAAGAGGACACCTTCAACAGAAACGATATTACCAACTACCTATGCGTCATGCTCCTCATGCTTCCAGCAACGAACCGGCAAAGGGGCAGAGAATTTTTGCGTATGTTTCGGGATTCAGGACGCTACCCCAGTTTTTTCCCCGACAGTGACGATGTCTTCGGCGATACGCGTATGAGAAACGAATACCCCGATCTGGAGTGTCATCCTGAAAGTGAGGGTGGCCACATCAAGCGCAGTCTGTTTAACGTGTTCAAAATACTCCGTCCAGTCGTCGTTTTGGACGAAGCACATAAAGCTTACGGCGCGAGAAGTCGAGAAACAAACGAAGAATTCGCCAAATCCATCAACCGCCTTGACCCACGTATGGTGATTGAACTCTCTGCCACCCCCAACCGTGGTATTAGCAACCTCCTCGTCGATATTGAGGGACCCGACCTGAAAAAAGAGGAGATGATTAAGTTACCTGTGCAAGTAACATCATTCCCAAATGCCGAGTGGCAGCTAACACTTGGACAGGCAGCTGATGAACTTGAGCGGCTTGATGCCGAAGCAAGATCGCTTGAGAACAACACAGGACGCTATATCCGTCCGATTGCCATTGTCCGCGTTGAACGAACCGGTAGGGATCAACGCGATAGCGAACGAATCCACGCCGAGGATGTTCGAGAGTATCTTACACGAAATTTGCGTGTGCCTTCTGAGGCAGTTCGCGTCAAATCCGCTGAAAACGATGAACTCGGGCGAGAAAATCTACTCTCGGAGTTTTCGCAAGTCCGCTGGATTATCACAAAATCCGCACTTATGGAGGGATGGGATTGCCCATTTGCCTATCTACTCGTAATGCTTGACAATACGCGAGCACAGAGGGCAATTACGCAGCTTGTAGGACGGGTGATGCGGCAACCCCACGCACAACTTACCGGTAGAGAACTGCTGGATCAGTGTTACGTTTATTGTAATAATACCGATGTCGGCACCGTTGTCGCACAAGTTAAAAATGGCTTAGAATCGGAGGGATTGACGGGATTGGGTGATGAAGTAATGGGCGCAGCGGATGCACAACGGAGCGGCGAAGTGGCAGATATCCAAACGCAGTCTGTACAACGTCGCGCGCAGTTTCAGAATCAACGTATCTATCTGCCGATGGTCCTCCATAAAGATGGTGAAAATTGGATAAGACTCAATTATCAGGCACACATCCTGCCACACGTAGACTGGTCGGCAATTGAGTCACCCGATCCGAGTGCTTCCGCACCCCAAAGCACCCAACGGCAATCTGCAACAATTGATATCGGTGAAACCTTACTCGTTTTCCATGCTGAACAAGAGCCGTTCATTGAGAAAAAGATTAGCATTTCCGATTTTGCACGCCGTCTATCTGACATTATGCCCAATCTCTGGCAGGCAGCTCGAATTGCCGAGCAGATGCACGCATGTCTTAGAGCGGATGGTGAAACCGAAGCCGACATCTACGATAGGCGTTCTTATCTTGCGCATGTCCTACGGGAACATGTAAAAAGTGAAGTCGAAAAGCAATCTGAACAGGTCTTTCGGACAAAATTGAATAGTGGCGAAATTCGCTTTGACTTAGAAGCAGAGGAACCCAATTACCAGATGGTAGATAGTTATGAGATACAAGTCAACCCCAATAACGATAGACCACTACTCAGAAGAGATTGCCAGCCCGTGCAACTCACGCTATTTGAACCGCTATTTGAACATCAATTTGATAGCGACTTGGAAAAGCAGTTTGCCTATTATCTTGATGAGGAACTTGCGTTACAATGGTGGCATCGGGTCGCTGCGCGTCAACGCGGGGCGTATTACGTACAGGGCTGGAAACGCGGACGCATCTATCCTGATTTCGTTGCGATGGCAAATGAAATTGGCGGCGTAACATACGTCATGATTTTTGATACAAAAGGGGAACACTTGGCAGGCAACCTTGACACCGAGTACAAGCGAAAAGTGTTGGAAACCCTTGAGGGAGCATTTAACACTACAGGTAGGATGGTGGTATCTGACGGACCGCGGCGACAAGGTATCTTTCAATTGGTATTCAGCGAGCAGCAGTTTCTGGAAATATCTGCCCGGCTGGATATTGAGACATATGCTACGAGAAGGTAGCGACGGCGTTATATAAAAACACCTTTTTAGTTATTTTAAAAACTAACTTATAGTTAACAACTTTCCTCTTCAATAATGCCTACTGGATTAGAGTCTTAATCATCTGTTAAACAATCATACCCTACTCTGAAATTCGCATAGTTTTTCAGAGTAGCGTTTCGTTGAGAAACGTCCAAAACGCACGGTTCACCTGGTATCTCTCGTATTTTTCTCATACCCATTTTTCCTATTTTACTCTGAATACTCTGAAATTCGCGCAGTTTTTCACAGGTTTGCAAACCGCACCCGCGAATACATTTCATCTACCACTCCAAATCAGAGCAGCACGAAGTTTCTTGAAATTACATAGCAATAATGGTATACTGTCAGCAAGACAACCGGGGAAGAGACATGTATGACAGTTTAACCGAACTCATTGAAAAAATATCTCTGGGCGAAGACGCAACCATAGAGTTCAAAAGAGAAATGCCGCGTAGAAGCAACCTTGCTGACGAGATCGCCGCTTTTGCAAATGCCAGGGGCGGTGTAATACTTATCGGCGTTGACGACAATCGTGAAATCGTTGGTTTAAACCGGCAGGCATTGGATAGCGCGGAAAAAACAGTCGTTGAAATATGTCAGGACAGCATTGATCCGATCCTTCTCATTTTTACAGAAAAGCTACGGATTGACGATAAAAACCTGTTAAAAATAGAGGTGCCGAGAAGCCTATTTGTTCACAAAACATCTAACGGGTACTTCATTCGCCAAGGAAGTAGCAAAAGAGAGATGCCCACCGAGCAGTTAGCGCGGCTGTTTCAAGCGCGCTCGCAAGCACGCATTATCGCTTTTGATGAACAGTTCGTCCCGAATACAGATAAGGACACATTAAGTAAAGACCTTTATCAACGATTTATCACAGAAGGTGCCACAGAGGATGAAATAGAAGACCTGTTACTAAAAAGGCGGTTACTCGTCAAGGAAGATGGTCAGAACCGTGCCTCTGTAGCGGGTGTCCTGATGTGTCATGAGACACCCCATGAGTATCTCTATAATAGTTTCATTCAAGCCGTTTTTTATCTCAGTAAGGAAAAGGATGCAAACCACCAACTTGATGCGCAGGACTTTAAGGGACCGCTTGACCAACAGATTATAGACGCTGTGAGGTTTGTTAAAAGATATAACGCAATCGCAGCGCGGAAAGACATGGGCAGGATAGACTATCCAGAATACAGCATGCGCGCCGTATTTGAGGCGATAGTCAATGCCGTTGTGCATAGAGATTATTCAAGAACTGCCTCAAAAATACGGTTGTTTATGTTCGATGACCGGCTGGAAATTTATTCACCCGGAGCATTGGCAAATACACTAACGGTAGAGAATCTACGCTACAGCCAAGCCACCCGAAATGAACTCCTTGCGCGATTACTTTCAGAGATTACGCTCGAAGATGATCTGGGAAGGCAAGTCGTCCGCCGACACTTTTTAGAACGCCGAGGGGAAGGGGTCGGTATCATTTTCAATGAGAGCGAAACACTCAGCGGGAAAACACCTGTGTATGAGGTATTTGACGAGGAATTACGTTTGACAATTTTTGCAGCAAAATCCCCACACGAAACGGACGGATAGTAGAAAGCAATGCCTACACCTACCTTCAAAATCACCGCCATTGAAAGCCAACTTTACGAATGGGACAAACCGCCTATTTGGAACGGCATGCACGTCTACGATAAGGGCAGACTCCACCTCGTAAAAGTGACAGCCAAAAGCCGAACAGAAGAAGTAGTCGGATACGGCTTCAACGGAGGGACCGCCGCAACCCGTCCCCTCTCCATATTCCCAAAATTTGTAGACCTGTTCCGTCCTGCCTTAATAGGACACGGTGTAACAGATACCGCCTTCGTTTCACGGTTAGCCGAGAACTACAAAATCTACGGTCCCGGCGGCTATCACACACAGGTTATCGCAGCAATAAACCAAGCCTGTTGGGATATCCGCGGGAAGATTGAGGAAAAGTCCGTTCACGCCTTACTGGGTGGTACGCAGCAACGCATCCGCACCTACATCGCCGGTGGCTACTACGGTAGAGGGAAAGGGTTTGATGAACTTCGCGAAGAAATGATCCGAAACACAGACGAATTCAACACCACCGCCGTCAAGATGAAAATCGGCGACCCAGATGCCGGGCTTGAAACAGACGTCAAACGCATAGCGGCGGTTCGGGAAGCAGTCGGTGCTGATGTTACTGTGATGGTGGATGCCAATTGCGCCTTTTCGATTGAAGCGGCACAGGCAATCCTGCCCGCACTTCAGGCAAACGACATCTTCTGGTTTGAAGAACCGATTCATAGCCACGATTATAGAGGACATAAAGTGCTGCGGGCAATCGCGCAGGATTACGGGGTCCGAATCGCCACAGGGGAAAACGGATACGGACTCCACTATTTCCAAACGCTTATCGACTATGAGGGTGCCGATGTCTTCAATCTGGATGTCGCCATCCTGCCTGGTTATGAGCCAGCGATGCAGGTCGTCGAAGAAGCCGCTGCAGCCGAAAAGTTAATAGCACCGCACGGCGCACAAGAATTACAAATCCACGTTGCTGCGAGCCGAAACAACGGGCTGATGTTAGAGTATTACCCACCCGCTGTTGATCCGTTACGGGGTGAAATGTTTCTACCGGTGATGGTTTTGGAGGACGACGGGTATGTTACCGTTCCGTCTCGACCGGGCATCGGCTTTACCCCGAATTGGGAATTGCTAAAGCACCATCGGTTAGCATAAAATATTAGCGAAAATAGTGCCGTCTATACCTCAGATTGTAACTGAAGTTACAAACGCCATCCACGCCGAAAGAACTTGTTACTCAATTTCAAATTCCTCCGTTAAAATTTAAATACACAGGTACCGGACCTAACATATAGTGTAAAGGAAAGCGCACGCCTTTCCGTCTGTTCCCGCGTGCAAGGAGCTCCTTATATGGATCGTAGTGTTGAAGAATATCAGAAAGACCTCTTATGGCAGACTGCCCTTGAAACCTTCTACCGTGTCGCTTATGCTGAAAGCCTCATGAGCTCAGTCCTCCAGAAATGGAGACCGGTAGATGGGGCGATCAAAACTGTCATGACGATCGCTACCATCGCTTCAGTCATGGTAGGGTGGATGGCTTGGGGGGCACCAGCAGAAAAAACAATATGGTTGGCTATCGCAGGCGGTGCCGCATTATTAGCACTCCTGCATGTCATCCTTAAAATTTCAGACCGTATGGCGGATTTAAGCCACAACGCACAATACTTTAAAAGTTTGCGACTCAATTTGGAACGGTTCATCTATGAAATGGAAGTCAACCCAGACTTCCCACTGGAACCATTTAAGGCTACGTTTGAGCAGTACCGTGAATGGTATTTGGTCGGTTCGCAAATGTTGAAGGACGATTTCCTTTTGACACGCCGACACCGCCAGAAAATTCAGAATCAGTTGAACCAGCAAATGGGAGATATGATTCTATGAAAGAACAACATGTTGAAGTCGGACGAAGTGCTGTCGATTATTCCGTCGGGCAACGGCCAATACATGACACCTATGAACCGCCGAACCCGATCCCACAGTTCCGACAGCGTCCGAAATTACATCAGGCACAACCCCCGATCAAGAGACCCGCGTATTCAGTAATCACTAAAGGACTAACAAAAGAAGGTTCGCCGCAGGTGTCCACGAATACGGCTCCAAAGACGGCAGACGCAAAAAAAAGTAATTGACTTAATTTGTGAATTTTGCTACAATCCTCTCATCAAAATTTTTAAACAATGGGAGGTTCAAAGACCGTGAGACACATTTATTTTGTCTTGCTTATAAGTATATTTGCCGTAGCGACTACCTTTGCAGGAATCCCTAACGATGCCGATCTGCTTTCATGGATTGGTGAGGGGAGTGGAAACAAAGCCGTTGATGGAACCGGAAACGGAAATGACGGCACATTTCACGGTAACGCCAAGTGGGTGCCCGACGGTAAATTTGCCACTGGAATTTCTCTCAAAGGCGCGGAAACCTACATGGAAGTCCCCGATCAGATCGCTGAGGAAGGAAGCCTACTCTTCTGGTTCAAACCCGATTGGGATGGCTCCGATGGCGACGATTATCGGATTTTTGATGCCAGTTTCGGACCCATCTACTTTTTCGTTTCCAAGGGTGCTAACCACGCTGACATCAACCCCGAAGATTTCGGTTTCTATTTTGAAGCCGCTGACGATGCCGATTGGCAGGATGTTGAATTCGATCCAGCAGGGGTCATAAAGAAAGGCGAATGGCTTCATGTCGCAGCAACATGGGACTTTGGTGGCGGAAATCCCTTCCTCTATATTGACGGGGCGGAGGCAGCCACCAGTGGAAAGAAAATTACCGGCGGTTTCCCACAACTCCACGAGAAACCGAGATTCGGATGGGAAACGATTCCCTATATTCCCTTCCTGAACGGCGCAGAAGGGGTCATTGATGAAATCTCTTTCTGGCAACGTGCCCTTGATGAAGGTGAAGTTCAGGAGATGATGGATATCAGCTTGGATGTTGAAGCGGCGGGAAAATTGGCTGTTACGTGGGGCGATTTGAAGAAGACTCGCTAACAACGCAGTTGGACGCGCTGTATTTATAAAACCTTATTTTTTGAGTCTGGCGATGCATTTCGCCAGACTTTTTATTTTGATAACAAAACGTTTGCAACTGCTATACGCACTACTGACTGCTAATTGCTGAAACCCAATTAAAAAAGTGGTTCCGTTGTTCTCCCTAAGGCACGGGGTAGCCAAAGGCTCAAATCCGGAATATAGGTCACCAATACTAACGCTATCAGTAACAGGACAATAAACAAGAGAACCGAACGGTAAAGCACAACAACTGACCGATCAAACTTCATGCTCGAGATAAAGAGATTCATCCCAACCGGCGGTGTCAAATAACCGATCTCAAGATTCGTCAAAACAATAATACCGAGATGTGCTTTGTCGATCCCGAACTCTTCGGCGATTGGCAGCAACAACGGCACAACGATAATGACCGCTGAAAAAATATCCATCAGACACCCTACGATGAGCAGAAAAATATTGAGTCCGATGAGCGTGACAACCTTGTTTTCAGTCGTCGCTTGGATCCAATCGAGGACAGTTGTCGGCACATCAAGCGTGATGAGGTAGTTCGTTAAACCTAAAGCGATACCCAGAATGATGAGGATTGCCCCGACAAGCAGCGTACTCTCTTTGACAATACGCGGTAAGACTTTCACTGAAATCGAGCGATGGATACCAAATTCTACGATACAGGCGTAGATAGCCGTCAGTGCGGCGGCTTCATCCAATGTAACGAACCCGGAGATGATACCGCCTAACACTACAAATGGGAGCAGTAATTCCCATTTCACATCCCAGAGCCTTCGGATAAAAACGCGAATATCGAAGGGTGTTGTCTCAATCCGTTTGGTAAGACTCCATCCACAGCAATAGAGACTCAAAATACCAAGGATAAGCAGTCCCGGAATAATACCCGCAAAGAACATTCTTTCAATGGGGACCTGAGCGATTATCGCGTAGAGAATCAGCGGAACACACGGCGGAAACAGAAGGCCGATACTCCCAGAAGCCGTCACCAAACCGAGCGAGAATCTGTCGCTATAAGTTTGGCGCAGGATTGGATATAGCAATCCACCGAGGGCGATAATCGTTACGCCAGACGCGCCTGTAAAAGTTGTGAAGAAGGCACAGGTGCCGAGGACAACCACCGCAATCCCACCCGGCAACCAACCAACACTGGCGCGCGCGAACGCTACCAACCGCTGCGGGGCATTTCCTTCAGCGATTACATATCCCGCAAAGGTGAAGAGCGGGATAATGAGGATCGTCGAATTTCTTGTGAGCCGGTTGAAATCGATTAAGATCGTTGAAATCGGTTCGCCTGCTGTGAGGTATCCGATAATCGAGGCACCGCCTAATAGGACAAAGAGGGCACCACCGAAAAGCGCGAACCCTACTAATCCAATACCAATGATGAGTCCCATTACACCGAGCCTCCTTTGCTAACCTCGGAAACCGCTCCCCTGTTTGCTAAACGGATGCCAATCTGAAGGATGAAGTGAAGTCCGATGAGGACAAATCCGACCGGAATAATGCTCTTTGCCCACCACAGTGGGATGTTACCTATGAGCACAGCCTCGCTTGATTGTTCATCTATAACGAAATCAAAGCCGTAATATGCTAAGATGCCGACAACAATCAGCGCGAGGCAATCAACAGTCAGGTTACTCCAGTTTGTGATTTTTTCAGGAAGAATGCGGCTCAGCACATCAATGCTAATGTGTCGTCTCTCGCAGGTGGCAAGCGCAGCACCGAGGAAACACAACCAGAGCGTCAAATGCTGGAGCATTGTATCGCTCCACGCCAAACTCATTTGAAACCCATAGCGCAAGACAATTTTCAGTACCGCAAGTCCCAACATCATTGTGATAATCAGACACAGCAAGCCGGTTTCAATCTTACCCAGACGGGCATTGATACGCTGTAGAACCGAAACTGTGTTGTGTGGGACTTGCGGAGGCTTGGCACTTGCTTTAGAAAGATCGTTCATTTGCTATTTCCCTTGTGCTAACACTTGGATCCCCGCCGATGGTAAAACAGCAACTTTAGCATTTGATGGCAGCTTCTCGGCAAATAACGCAATGAGTTGTTCGAGGTCCCGGAAGAGGAGAGACCCCGGATGCTTCTTGTAAAAATCGTCGACTAAAAAGTGTTCTGACCAGACGTGCAATTGGTCTTGATTCCCAAGTTGGGGTGCCGGGAGTTCAGATGCTGTCCGCTCTGCTTTCTGTTGAAGGAAACGGGCATAATCGATTTGATCGAACAGTCCGTGGTAGCAGATGCCGTCACTTGCTGGGTTCAATGCCATCTTATACGCCTTCTCGAAATGACGGGTTGCCCAGAGTGCTTTGCCCGTCTGGATCGGGTCACTGTCAAGCGGATAGCAGTTTAGCACAACCAGATCTGTCTCTTTTCGACTCGTTTCTGGTATCTCTGTACCGTAAGTCTCCAAAGCGAAGTGCGACCCTTGCCGATGTGCCTGTACAAAATCGCCTACGAACAGCCCACAGATTTCACGACGGCTGTTGAGCACAGTGTTGACGATCACATCAAGACCCAAGACACCTGCCACGGCTTCGGAAAAATCACGGTGGTCGGGTTCGCTGCCTTTTCTTTCTATAACAGCGTGTCCACGACTCGGTGAGAAAGAATGGAAATAGAACATCGTTGTGAAACCGGCAATCCCTGGGACGATCAATTTCGCACCACCACCGAAACCCACAGAACCGTGCGGATAGATACCCCCCAAACAAATCTTGAAATCCGCATCTGCGACAACTCGGTTGAGATAGATCGGCATGCCGTTATCAAGACTGCCTAATGCGCGGAGATCGCCGCTCATAAAATCGTGACTGGTGGCTTCATGCGCAGCGGCAACGTCTGCCCCAATCTTTTTCGCAACCTCTTCATCAGTGAGGGAACGATGGGAACCGCCACCAACAACAAATCGGATCTCAGATTTCGGAACACCGGCTGACGCTAATTCGCGCAAGAGAAAAGGAATCACTGTCGCAGCAGGGGTCGGACGACTCAAATCGTCTACAATAATCGCAGCACTTTTCTTGCCTTTCGCGAGTTCTGAGATGCGGGATGTGCCGATTGGCGCAGCGAATGCTTGTTCAATTTGGGCATCTGAAAGCACAGGTGCATCCTTGGGACCTAATGTTTCGACCTCCCAGCCCGAAGGGAAATTCAGCGTCAATTCTTCATCCCCGTACCATGCACGGGAGTGGACTGTAGCAGTGTTTTTCATACGGTTCCTCCATTTACGGATCGGTGTCCGGGACTAATACCTGAATTCCGGCTGCTGGCAAGACACCGACGCGTGCCTGTGCCGGAAGTTTCTCTGCGAAGAGCTGAATCGCTTGTTCAAGGTTGCGAAAAAGACGAGCAGCCGGGTATTCCTTGTAGAACTCATCTGTTTCAAAGTGCTCAGACCAGACGTGTAGTTGGTTGCGTCTGCCGATTTCCGGTGTTGGAGGTTCAGACGGAATCTGTTGCGCCCGCTGCTGGCGGTAGCGCGGATAATCCAGTCTATCGTACAATCCGTGGTAACAGCTCCCGTCACTTGCTGGGTACAGGGCTAATGTGTAGGCGTTCTCGAAATAACTAAAAGCCGCCAATGCCTTATCCAGTTGGATCGCATCAGAATCAAGCGGATAGCAGTTGACGATAACCAAATCGGTCTCTCTTTCGTTAATTTCAGATATCGGTGTGCTATAAGTATCCAAGGCGAAACGCGCCCCTGCGCGATGTGCCTTCACAAAGTTGCCTACGAACACCCCAGAAATCTCACGATGACTATTCAGGGTAACGTTTGCGATAGCATCAAGCCCCAGAATTTGTGCTGCCCGCTCAGCACAGTCGCGTCGGTCAAGTTCTACCTCTCCCTCAATTATGGCGGGACCCCGGCTTGATGAGAAAGTGTGGAAATAGAATATTGTCGCAAATCCTGCGACACCCGGTACAATCAACTTCGCACCTCCGGTAAAACCGACGGAACTGTGCGGATAGATACCTCCAACACAGATTTTGAAATCCGCATCTGCAACGATACGATTAATATAGATAGGCATGCCATTATCAAGATTACCCAATGCCCGGAGATCACCCGCCAGGAAGTTATGGTTTGTTACCTCGTATGCCGCAGCCACATCTGCCCCAACCTTTATAGGGATCTCCGCATCGATCAGGGGACGATGGGAACCGGGTCCAACAACAAAACGGATTTCGGACTTTGGAACACCCGCTGCAGCTAACTCGCGCAAGAGAAAGGGGATAACTCTTGCCGCAGGTGTCGGGCGACTCAGATCATCCACAACAATCGCGGCACTTTTTTTGCCTTTCGCTAATTCCGAAATACGAGGTGTCCCGATCGGTTCAGCGAATGCGCGTTCGATTTGTGCGTCAGAGAGTGCAGGGGCATCCTTAGGTCCTAACATCTCTACTTCCCAATTGGTTGGAAAATTCAGTGCTAACGCATTGTCTCCATACCACGCACCGGAACGGACTGTAATAGTGTTATTCATGAATGCTCTCCATTTAAAATAGAATAATTATAGGAGTATAATTCGTTGAGCTTTCTGAAAGTCTAATATACTTACTGGTTATCGGTAATTTCGAGTTTGGGGTTTACATCCACATGCGGCTTAATAGGATGATCTTTGTCCTTGATTTCAAGTGCAGAACCCGCACCCTCCAAGGGTTCGATTGAAAGTCGACATCCAAGTGCAGTGAGAATAATTCTGAGCGTGTCTATCCGTAGTGCCTTTTCACTGGATAGTTTCTTCAATAACACTTGTGGTTTAATGTGAGTATTCTCGGCAAGTCTGGAGATTTCACCTTGTGCTTCAATAGCACTTTCGAGTGCCATCTGGACAGCAGCAATATTTCCGTGTGTTTGATACTCTTCCATAACCGCTTCAAGATAGCCAATGACATTTCCTCTTTCAACCAGTTGTTCAATGAGAACTTCGCGCCATTCTCGGTATTTTTTCATTGGTGTGTCTCCTTATGTTGTCTCCAATAAGTTTTTGCGCGGGCAATATCCCGCCGCTGTGATGACTTATCACCGCCACAGAGTAGCAAAACGATCGTGTTGTCTATTTGTCCAAAATAGATACGGTAACCAGACCCAAAATGGAAGCGTAATTCAAAAACACCATCACCCGCGACCACTATCGAAAATAGGCGCGCATATGGCGACAACACCACCTAAAAATAGGATAACTAGCACGATATCCATTTTCTATATCTTTATCTCTAAGTTTTCTTGTCCTTCTCTTGGCAGCACAGCACCGCCGCGATAAATTCGCGGAAAAGCGGGTGCGGGGCAAGCGGTTTTGATTGAAATTCGGGGTGGAATTGTGAACCCACCATCCACGGATGGTCAACCACCTCAGCGATTTCGACGAGGCTCTCGTCCGGTGACAGACCACTAAAACAGAGCCCCGCTGCTTCTAATTCCGAGCGATACGCATTATTCAGTTCATAGCGATGTCGGTGGCGTTCTACGATGATAGGTTGCTGATAAGCGGCATAACTTTTGGTGTTTTCTTTTAGTCTACAAGGATAGATGCCAAGTCGCATTGTCGCCCCCATGTCAGCAATGGCGCGCTGCTCAAGCATCAAATCTATAACAGGATACGGTGTTTCTGAATCTACCTCTGTGCTGTTCGCGCCTTTTAGGTTAGCGGCGTGTCGGGCAAACTCAATCACGAGGCACTGCATACCGAGGCATAACCCGAAATATGGAATCCGATTTTCACGGGCGTATTGTGCTGCAACGAGCATCCCTTCGATGCCACGATAGCCGAATCCGCCCGGGACCAAAATCCCATCAACGTCCGCAAAAACGCTGTCGAGGTCCGGTTTTTCTGTGAGTTCTTCGGAATCCATCCATTCTATATCAACAGCGGTCTCGTTGGCAATCCCACCGTGCTTGAGGGCTTCTTGTACGCTGATATAAGCATCACTCCCAGTGGTATATTTTCCGACAACGGCGATGCGGGCGGCGTGTTTCGGGTTTTTCAGTTTTTCAACCATCGCAGCCCATTCAGCGTCCATCGGTGGACGTGTGTCGAGGCCAAGCCGCTTCAAAACGAGATGGCCCATCCCTTGCCGTTCAAAATTAAGTGGGATTTCATCAACGCATTTCGTGTCGAGGCCTTCAAAAATATATTCTTCACTGAGCCCGCAGAGGAGCGCGATTTTCTGGCGAAACGCCTCCTCCAGCGGCTGGCTGGTCCGGCACAGCAACAGATCCGGTTGAACGCCCAATTCTTGGAGCTTGCGGATGCTATGTTGGGTCGGTTTGCTCTTGCTTTCGCCGTTAGGTAGCGTGTAAATGAGGGACACATGGAGGAACATCGTGTTCTGACGACCCACCTCGACTGCCATCTGCCGAATCGCTTCGACAAAAGGCGGCATCTCGAAGTCACCGATCGTTCCGCCTATCTCGGTAATCACAATCTCGGCTTCGTTGTCCTTACCAATCTGGTAGATACGGCGTTTGATTTCATCGGTAATGTGTGGAATCAGCTGCACCGTCTGACCGAGGTAATCCCCGCGACGTTCTTTCGCAATCACTTCACTATAGACGGATCCCGTAGTGAAGTTGGCGTATTGGTTGAGGTCAATACCGAGAAAGCGTTCATAGTTCCCGATGTCGAGATCGGTTTCCGCACCGTCATGCGTGACGAAAACCTCTCCGTGTTGAAATGGGTTCATCACACCCGCATCGACATTCAGATACGGATCAATTTTGACGACAATCACCTTGAAACCGCGATTAATCAGCAGTCTGCCCAAAGATGCGGTCGTGATTCCCTTGCCGATACCTGAGATAACCCCGCCGGTCACAAAAATATATTTTGTCATTTTTACTTTATAATGCCCTCCTTGTGCTACAAGAAATCCTGTAGTTTCTGCATTTACGCTCTGGTGTTAATGGGTTTCTAAAATTCGTTTTACCCGCTCTAAGTCAGCCGGAACATCAACCCCAATAAGGGGTGTGTCGGTTTCGACAACATGGATAGGGACACCGTGTTCCAAAAAACGGAGTTGTTCTAAACCTTCTGCGAGTTCATAAGGCGTGGACTTCCACTTTGTGAAAGCGAGGAGTTGTTCGCGACGGTAAGCGTACAAACCAACGTGTCGATATACAAGAAATTTCTGAAGTTCATCCGTACCGATTCTGCCCGGTATAGACGCACGTGAGAAATATAAGGCATCCCCTTGAAGGTTCGTAACGACTTTAACGACGTTAACGTCTCGGTAATCTGTAGCAGTCTTAACCCGCTGTTTCAACGTACAGACTTGCACCTCTGGTCTGTCAATGAAAGGTTGGAGCATCATGTCTATCTGCGCAGGTTCAAGCAGCGGCTCATCACCTTGAATGTTGGCGACAATATCACATTCTAATTCTTCTGCAATAACTGCGACTCGCTCAGTGCCAGTCGCGCACGGACCCGTCATTTGGACGTTTCCACCGAATTGGGCTACCGCATCGTAAATCCGCGGGTCGTCTGTGGCGACAATAACTTCGTTTAACATTTTCGCGCGGCACGCGCTTTCGTAAACGTGTTGCACCATCGGCTTCCCAAGCAGATTTGCTAACGGCTTCCCCTCAAAACGGCTTGAGGCATAGCGAGCGGGGATGATTCCTACACTTTGCAACCTTATGCTTCCTTTTGACATCCGAGATTCGTTATGTTTTCTCTCTATCACCTAAATCAGTTTAACGCAAAGCAGGGTTAAAAATCAAGATTTTTTTCGATTTCGGTTTGCAAATGCGATTGAGAAAGTGATAAACTTAACACAAACATCTCGTTCCTCTAAGAGATAAATGGATAACCACTATAAAGGAGATTTTAAAATGAAACAGGATTTAAGATTCCCAATATCAACTGCTAAGCTGCGCCTTCATCTGGCGTGCTTATTTTTAATATGTGCTTTCTCTCTACATATAGTAGGGTTCCTTGGGTTTGAAATTCAGAACGCATCTGCTCAGATCCTCGATCCGGATTTAGTCCTCTATTTTGATTATGAGGATTTTGATGGCGATACAGTCGTTGAAAAGTCCGGGCGTGGCTACGATGGGGCAATCCAAGGAAAGGTCACGCAGTCAAATGATGGGAAGTTTGGGAAAGCCGCCCACTTCGCAGCAGGGAGTTTTCTTGATCTTGATGGACCGAATATCAAGCCTGAAGATATCCCGACTGAGGGAATGAGCATTGTCGCATGGATTAACGTTGAGGCGATCTCAGACATGGCGATTTTTAACGCCCGTGCTGCTGATAACACATGGCTCGTTCATCCAGAAGCACGCGGTGACGGAAACTATCGTTGGCTCAATCGGAGTGCTGGAGGCACGACGATCTTTGACATCCGCGCTGGCAAAAACAAAGCCAACGAATGGGTGCATTATGCGGGTACATTCAGTCGAGCAGAAGGGTTAGCTGTGCTTTACATTAACGGAAGTAATGTTGGGGAAGAGAAGGCTCGCGTCGGCACGCCAATTGCCCCGGATTGGGGGCAGGGCGCTCGCGTCGGTTTTAATATTGACGATGCCCGTCCGTTTAATGGACTCATGGATGACCTTAACATCTGGAAGCGCGGTCTGACCGAAGAAGAAGTCAATATTATCATGAACGATAGCGTTGACGCATTCCTCGCTGTTGAAGCGCACGGCAAATTGGCGATGACTTGGGGACGGCTTAAAGCCTCACAGTAACGCGAAACCCCAAACGCAGTAGGCACGGTTAGGAAACCGTGCCGAACGCAGTGGATCAAAATCGCTATGAAACCGAGGTTTCCCACCTTTTAGGGTATGGGGACTATCACGAGGCGGAATCCCTATTCAACATCTCGGCGAGGTAATCTTTCTGGGAGAGTAAGTCTTTGTTGACGCGAACGCTCGCTTCGTGGAAACGGTAATCATCTTGACCGCGTCGGTAGTAACACTGCAAGTGTCCTGCTTCAACTGCTTTTTTGAGGGCTGCCGGTGAGATGTCGAGCATGGCTGCCGTTTCTTCCAGATTATACTCGACTACAGTATGGCGTATTTGCATCTTCTTATCTCCCGTTTTACTATTTTAAAGCGAGGTGCCGTGTTTTTGAAGTTAGGCATTTTAATTACACCACAAAGGTTGACAACTGTCAAATGTTTTAAAGCGTTTGTTATATGTCTGTCGGTTTTTTGCTTCTTTGCAACAGGATTAGAAGGAAACGCCGAGAGCCGCTTATCGCGTTGGGATCAAACCCTCTTTGACCGTATGTATGATGCACCACCACACCAAGAGCCGATGTGGACGATCATGGGAGGGATCTCGGATCTTGGAGATTATCGGGGTGTGATGGGTGCCTCAATTCTCCTTATGGCGTACGGAAATCAATCGCATCGAGAAACCGGAAAGTTGTTGGCTTCAGCGTATATGGGGGCCGCGGGCATAACGTATGGCATGAAAAGGCTAATAGGCAGAAAACGTCCGCTTGATGAAACTTTAGGGAATCCGGCGATGCCATCAGGACACGCCTCTATCATATTTAGTGTCGCAACCATTTTGGGGTATCAGTATCCGAAGTGGCGAATTCCGATCTATCTCGGGGCAGGACTCGTTGGTTTTTCGCGCGTCTATTTGGGACGGCATTATACATCAGATGTCGTCGCTGGCGCAGCGATTGGCACTGCGATGGGTATGCTTGTATGGCATAAACGCGTCACGCTGCTGAAATGGGAGTTTTAGTCTCCAAAAACTTGTTGATTAGCACCATTAAATAATTTTGACACTAAAGCACTTGACAAGAAAATTCACGATGTGTAAAATATAGCTAGCAAGAGGGGGGTGGGACGTATGACTGCTAAGAGAGATCGCATCTATTTCCAATATCAGATTATAAGCGGCATCGGTTTGCTGCTGCTAACAGGTGTGTTTTTGGCTGGGTGTGCTGCGACGCCATACCCTTCGGTTGAAGTCTACATGGAACCCGTTGAGGGACGTTTTAACGCCCAAATTGATCCAGAAACGGCGGCGGCGACCGTCGAAAAGAAAGGCGTTGCGGTTACAATTGAACCCCTTGATGAGGTTGAACTGTTCGCACTCACCGAAGATCCGAAATTAAACCCTTATCTTATCGTCGGGAGGAATGGTGCTGTTGAACCTATCTACACGGTGTTTGGCATTACAGTCCATAATCGCGACCACCGTCGTGTCCTTGTTGATGACATAGCCGTTCTAATTGATGGAAAGGATACGCAATATGCCAATCTCTCCAGCGATTACTTCGATTCACTTTACGACGATGTGGATCTATCGCACCAGAATCCTTATGTGCCCCTGACTTATCCCTCCTATTACGGGTATCACCAGTCCTATGTAGATACCGAGGCATTAGAATGGGGACGCATTGTGATAGAGGATAGCATCTTTGAAAGTGGTAAATTGTTCTCCGGTGCGAGACGAAGCGGGCTTTTAGTTTTTGATCGACTTCCGAGTGACACGACAGACGTTAGGATTGTTGTCCCTGAAGTTCGGATAATTCATTCAGACGGTAAAGCAGATAGATTGCAATTTAAATTTGATTTTAAGCAGGTCTTGCAACAAAATAGCGAATGACCACAACGGCTTAATTCGTACTAATATAACACGCAGGATTGCTAAACAACGAAGGGAGTAACCTAAAATGCGAAATTGGCTTGTCGGATTGCTGATAGTAGGACTCGTGTCGTTTTTGGGGTGTCAAGCCCAAGACAGGAGCACGGGCCAAACACAGAGAGCACCGAGGGAATTAAAAGTCGCCGTTGCTGCGCCATTTACGGGCAATGCTGCTGCTTTTGGAGAGATGATCCGCCGCGGTGCTGAACTCCGAGCAAAAGAGATTAACGATGCCGGTGGAATCAATGGGATGAAGTTTACACTGGTTTTTGAAGATGATGCTGGCAAAGATGCAGAAGCCAGCCTGGTGGCAGAACGCATCGCCAATAATCTACAGATCCTTGCAGTCGTTGGGCATTTCAACAGTTCTTGCTCGTTGGCTGGAAAACCGATTTACCAACGCGCCGGTATTGTTGAACTATCACCCGGTTCTACAAATGTGACGGTTTGTGAGGGAAGCGACTGGACATTCCGTAACTTATATCGCGATGATTTCCAAGGGAAATTTATCGCACAATATATTGACAAGATCTTAACAGATCTTCAATCTGTCGCTGTTTTTTTTGATAATGACGATTACGGACGTGGTTTAAGAAACGCCTTCGTTGAAGAAGCCGAAAAGATTGGTCTGGACCTCGTCGCGTCTGAAGCCTATGATCGGGATAATACCGATTTTAAGGCACAACTCACCAGTATTAAAGCCAAAAACCCAGACGCTGTCTTCATCTCAGGGCTCTATACTGAAGCGGGTTTGATTGCCAAACAGGCGCGTGAGGCTGGCATCACATCACAATTTTTCGGAGCGGATGGCGTGGATTCCCCAGACTTCCTCACAATCGCCGGAGAGGCCGCCGAGGGCACTTATCTAACAACGCCTTTTACCTTTGGCGCAGCTGGCGAAGATGCCCTACAGATGGCAGCTAATTTTGAGAACCTTCACGGCGTCGCACCCGACACATGGGCTGCGTTGACCTACGATGCCGTTGGAATGATCGCGGACGCCCTTGAAAAAACCTATAACTCAGAGGCAGCCGTCGCTGATAACCGAAAGGCGATCCGAGACCATTTGGCATCTTTGGATACACCTGAAGAAGGCTACAAAGGTGTTACGGGTTTAACCTATTTTGATATAAATGGGGATACGGTGAATAAACCGGCTTACGTGAAAATTGTGAAGGCTGGGCAATTTGTTGCCGCTGATCAGCAACTACTTGAATTAAATTGATTTAAAGGGCTGTCAGCAATCGGCGGTCGGCTGCCAAGCGATTGCTTGTGAAGCACGAAACGCCTGCAACTGCCACGACGCGCTCTGATGTCCGAAAGAGCACCAAAAAAGAAGAGGATTATGGCGCAATTTTTAGAGCAAATTATTAACGGATTGGTACTCGGCGGTATCTACGCACTCATCGCGGTCGGTTATACCATGGTTTACGGTATTATCCAACTGATTAACTTCGCACATGGCGAAATTTTTATGTTTGGCGCGTATATCGCACTCATGCTCGTAACGGTTTTCGGTATACCGTTTTGGGTAGCGTTGCCGCTGAGTATGGTCTTGTGTGGCATGTTAGGAATGCTGATGGACCTGGTAGCATACCGACCCCTTCGGAATGCACCCCGTTTATCGGCGTTGATTACAGCAATAGGTATGTCGTTGGCGCTCCAGAACCTTGCCCGAATGATTTGGTCCGCCCGGCCCCGTCAATTTCCCGCTGAAGTGCTCCCTACTATTTTTCTGAGTCAGAATGCAATTTCACTGCCCGGTGGAGCGTCTTTGCCCTACAGGGATGTGTTCATCATCCTATTGGCGCTCATTTTAATGGTAGCCCTAAACAGGTTGATTTACCTGACCAAAATAGGAAAAGCCATGCGGGCTTGTGCCCAAAATCCGGTTGCCGCAAATCTGATGGGAATCAAAACAAATCGAGTCATTGCGATAACGTTTATTATCGGTTCTGCCTTAGGAGCGGTTGCGGGGGTGATGGTGGGGTTGCGAGAAGTGGTTACGCCGACAATGGGGTACTATAAAGGGGTAGCAGCTTTTGCCGCTGCCGTTCTCGGCGGTATCGGCAACATTACAGGCGCAATGCTCGGTGGTATCATCATCGGATTGGCAGAGGTTTTTGGAGCGGGGTATATCTCCTCAGGATACCGTTTGGCAATTGCCTATATTATTATGATCGCTGTCATTGTTATTCGTCCATCCGGACTCTTTGGCAGATCAACAGGACACCGTGCTTGACATGAAAGATCGATTGACACCCAAAAACATCATTTTTGCTTTGTTTGTCTGTTTTTTGCCGTTATTGATGTATGGCATTGATGCAATAGCACTATTCCTGTCCCATCAGGATATTTATCTCGGGCTTCCGAGTGGAGATTACATGCTTCGGATTATTGTCCGAGCGTATCTCTATATGCTCCTCGCTATCGGACTCAATATTGTCTGCGGGTTTACTGGACTCCTTGATCTCGGCTATGTCGGTTTTTACCTGATTGGGGGCTACACGGCAGGTTTATTGATGGCGCGCCTCGGCGTGAGTTACTGGATTGCATTGCCCCTCGCTGTACTCAATGGCGCGTTGTGGGGATTGTTGCGGGGGGCACCGACTTTGCGACTCACAGGTGATTATTTCGCAATTGTCACCTTTGGGTTTGCTGAGTTGCTCTTCCGTATCGTAAAAAACGAACAGTGGTTAATTGGCGGTCCAAATGGGTTGGTTCGCGACATTCCACCGCCTGCTATTTTCGGAATGGTCTTCAATCAGAATTGGCATAATTACTACCATATTCTTATTTTGCTAACCTTGGTGGTCTTTATCGCCTATCGACTCCAACATTCTCGTGTGGGGAGAGCATGGGTTGCAATTCGCGAAGATGAACAGGCAGCGGAAAGTATGGGGATTGATGTCAGTCGCTATAAGGCACTGGCTTTTGCAGTAAGTGCAGCCATCGGCGGATTGGGAGGCGGCTTCGTGGCACAGTTCCAAGTTAACATTAGTGCCCCTTTCTTTGAATTCTGGGAATCTATTCTCATCCTCTGTATGGTCGTCCTTGGCGGTATGGGGAGTATAAGGGGCGCTATGATAGGCGCAGCGATTCTCGGATCGTTAGGAGAAGTGCTGAGACCCGGTTTCATTATCCCTTACCAATTTGGCGGCTCACGCTACCTTATTTTTGGGATTATCCTCATCCTCCTAATGCGTTTCCGTCCAGGTGGATTAACGCTCAAAAAAGCTTAATGGTTGTCAGTTGTCGGATCGCTCCGCTTTCGGTTATCGGTCAGAGAACGTTGTGGAAAGGAAAACGTTCGCAACCACCACAATAATCTACTGACTGCTGACCGCTGATTGCTGATCCCTGACAGCCATCTTTCGCAGATAAGCAGAACTAACGCACCGACTACAAACCATTGAAACCGTTCTCGGTATTTGCCCTCTCCGTGGATTCTGAATTGCTGCCTTTCAAGTCGCGCTAAATCTGTCCCTAACTCGGTAATTCCAGCGGGTGCATGATAGTAACTGCCACGCCCTGCCTTGGCGATTTCTTGCAGATGCGTTTCGTCTAATGCCGTTAGCACCAGTTGTCCGTTGACATCACGCTTGTACGGCGTAGTCTCTGTACCAGACCCTTGTGGAAGTGGAATCGGGACAGATTGGACAGGATTACCCACACCGACGCAATAGACATATACACCTACCTGACTCGCCTCTTTCGCTGCTGAGAGTGCGGCTTCTCCGTGATCCTCCCCGTCTGTGAACAGGATCAGCACCTTCTGCCCTCTGTCATCCGGGTTTATTGCTGTCGGACTGTCCTGATCCGAAGTGAGTCGTTCGGTTGCTATTTCTATGGCGTTGCCGATGCGAGTCCCGCTATGGATCAGTGTGTCGGCGGTTATTGCTGTCAAAAATTCCCTGAGCGTGTCGGTATCGTTCGTCAATGGACATACCATGAAACTCGCTTCAGCGAAGTAAAGCAAACCGAATCGATCACCCTCAAATTCCTCCAAGAGTGAGAAGATAGCCGCTTTCGCCTGCGTTAGGCGTTGAACAGATGTGTCATCTTCTGCCAGCATACTCGTTGAAATATCCAGTCCAAGCATAACGTCCAACCTTTCCGCAACCCGTTCAGGTGCCGCGCCCCATTGTGGACGCGCCATCGCCAGCGTCAAAAAGAGATAGCTCAGCAACAGCAACCCCGCTTGAATTTTGTGTCGTCGTAGATGCACGGGATCTACAGCACTGTAGAATCGCAGGAGTGCCCTCCGTTTCTGTCGTAATCCAAAAAGCAGCAACAGAATTAGCGGTGGAACTGCCCATAGAAAGTGGAGAAATTCTGGATGACCGAAACGGAGCCAGTTCATGAGGAAGATAGGATAGAGTTCCGAGCGCGTTCAAAAATCTCGATAGCATACTCGAGTTCGGATTTAGACGCGATGTTAAATGAGATGCCAAAATTCTTGACTGTCACGTTAGGCAAGTTCGCTCTGCACTCGACAATGTGGAGCGGTGTGAAATCACCATGGACATCAATACGGAAATGCGTTGCTCGTTTTGATGGGTAAGTATCAAGCCACCAGTGTCCACCAATCGTCATTCGGAGCTTGGCGATACGCGGTCGAAGTGTCGCGCCGCATGTATCAACATACCCTAAGAATTCATGGACAATTTGTAGGAGTGCCTCGTTTGCCTGTAGCGTCTCAACGAACGATGTGAGGGTCATGAACTGTTCCGCAGTCGTGCGATAGGTCCGTTCCTCTTCCTTGACGAGTTTCCCACCTAAAACGGTTTCGGTAGCGACTAAAATTTCGTCCGGGGCATGGTAGGAGAAATAAGAGATATAAGTGAGATCCAACCCCAGGGTGCGCAAGTATTCCGCGACTTCCAAAACGCGTGTATCGACCCCTTCCGAAACAAGAACTAATCGCTGTCGTTGATTGAACGCCGAGGGTCGAATATCGCCCGGTTCGTATTCAAAGAATTCACTGTGAAGTGCCGTAAGGGACGAGAACTCTTTTCCCTGTTGTTGGCACCATCGGTAAGCGAGCTGCTCTAATTCTATGTAAGCGAGTTGGGAGACCCCAGCGGCGTATTCGAGAATCTGGGTGATTGCTGTTCGAGAGGGTTTCCCGCGTTTGAGTTCAATAATTACGCAATTGCCCTGTCGATCCAGTGCCAGCAAGTCAATTTTCTGTTTTGATGTACTCAGTGGGGGTTGTCTGCTGATAACGCAGAGCGGTTCACCAAGGACCAGCGTTGCGTCTTTTTCGAGTAGGTCCTCGAAGTCACGTTCTGCGCCAAAACGTAAAGGTTCCAGCTTTCCAAATTTCCGATCTTCCCAACGATAAACTTCCATGGTTTTTTATTTTTCTGTAGAGTCTAACTTATGTGAATACCTATCCCTTAACAAACACCCGTTTGTAGTAGTGCGATTCATCGCACGTCGTACCGAGAAGCGTCTACTTATTTTAGACTTCACCATAAGTTCCCTAACCTTGCCAATTATAGATGAGCATTTAACCAGCGAATACGCTCCCGATATGCCTTGACTTCAGCTGCAATTCTGGTATCACTCCAGTTGTTTTTCTCACCTAAAAATTGTCCGATTTGGGGTACAATGTCAATGCCTTGCCCCGGTGTCCAACCGATTCGAGTGCGTCGCCAGAGAAGATCCTCCAATGTTATCGCCATCTCACCCCAACAGGCGTAAAGGAGTTCTGCCTTTATGAACGGCAGAGACGATGTAATCGGTTCGGCAAGCGTGGCATCCTCGCTTATAAAGTTTTGAATAGCGCGATACCCTTCCCCATATCGTTTAATAAGCCGCGCCGTATCAAGACTCCCGTGTAACTCGTGATTCTGATCTATATCTGATGCCTCACCGACCGCATTGGGCAGTGGAGAAGTGTCTGTTTTACAGTGACGAGGAGTGTCCAAAGCGGGAGCAAGGAGGTCTACTGTTTCTTCCGCCATTTGTCGATGAGTCGTGAGTTTCCCACCGTACAGGTACATCACCCCGCTCGGACTCTCTGTGATTAAGTGATCTCTCGAAACAAAATCGTCCGCTTCAAATCCGCGTTGCTGCTTATTCTCGGCGATCAGGGGTCGCGTCCCCGCGTAAGTAGCAATAATAGCATCCTTGTTAAGCGTTTGTTCTGGAAAAATTCGCTGCGTTTCTGAGAGTAGATACCCCACTTCGTCAGTTGATGGACGCACCGACGATAAATCTTCCGCTGGGGTTGTTTCAGTAGTGCCGACGATAGAGGTATTGTAAGGACCGGGGAGAATGAAAATACCGCGGGATTTGCCACCTTCTCGCATTTCTGAGTGTGTGGAGATTACTAAACCATACATTCCCGATGCGTCTTCTTTTCCACACCTTGGTAAAACGATATGAGTGCCTTGCGCATTTTTCGTTATCAGACGCGGTCTCCCGTCGTAACTTGGGTCTTTACGCCATATATGATCGCTCCAAGGACCTGTTGCTGATACAATTTTTCGCGCGGAGATTTTGAAACGTTCGCCGGAGATAACATCTTTAGCGGTTATTTTATATCTCCGATTTCCGCTACCTGTCGTATCCGGTTGATTAACGAAATCGAGAAACCGGACATAGTTAGTGATAGCGGCTCCATGTCGATGCGCATCTTTGAGCGTTGCGAGGGTTAATCTCGCGTCGTCAGTCGTACTGTCCCATATGATAACACAACCTTTTAGGGTATTCGTGGCAACGGGACCCAGTAAGTGTTGAATCTTTTGAGGATTACGAATCGTTCTCGATTTCTCTGCCTTGTCTGTTTTAGAGAGGTAATTGTAGTAGTGCGCAGCGACTTGTATGCCCAATAATGGGTACGGGTCGCCTTTGTAGAAGAGAATCGCTAAAGGGAGCGGTTTGACAAGATTCGGTGCAATGCGCTGGAGGATGTCGCGTTCTTTACGCGACATCCTAACGAGTTCTCTATCATGTTTAAGGTAACGAAACCCACCGTGGATAAGCTGCGAGGTGGCACTACTCGTTCCGCTTGCAAAATCCCCTTGTTCAATTAAACCTGCTTTGATGCCACCGTTGAGAGCAAGATCGCGAATGACACCCGCGCCAACGATACCACCACCAATAACCAAAACATCCAACGGTTCGGTCTTCAGCGTTTGAATATTCTTAGATCGGGTACGGGCTGAAAATTCTATGGGCATTTTTTACCCTTAACTTCCGGCACTTATCAAGTGACTGTGTAAAGAGACCTTGCGGATCGCATGCAGAATTCCCGATACAGCACCCGCCACGGGTTTCGTCAACAACGGCAAAAATATCAGTTGAGAACACGCTTTTTCGGTGACAGGCAGATCCCCGGCTGCATAAGTTTCAAACACGCCACCCGTATCGACCGGACAGAGAGGACCCCGGTTGTTCTGGTAGATGTCGAGTCCGTGTGTGAAGAGCGGCAAGGTGTGGAGAAGCGGGTATGGATTGCTGTTTGTTGGCAGACTGCCTGAAAACAGCGGGACACCATCACCAACAAGGAGCGGGTAAGGATTATTATTTGCCAAGACCCCCTCTTTTCGGAGCGCATCGGCGAAGGCTGGGGCTGAGAGTCCCCGCATTTCCGCTTTGTGGTATCGAATCGGGAAGCCATAGAATCCTGCTGATTCGCTGCCTTCACAAGTTTCAACAGCCGAGACCCCTGGAATCTCCTGTAGTCCGTCTGAGATTTCTTGAATATAGGCGCGGCGATTCGTGTTGAGTTCGTCAAGTTTTTTCAATTGCACAGAAGCGATGCCGATCGCCAGTGGATGTGCACGAAATTTAACGCCGAGTCCCATCGGTGGTAGGTACGGGTAACGCAATTCATCTGGTGCCGCGTCGCTTATGGCGTCAACCGGACGATTGACCTGACCGAGTAGACACACCCGTTCAAAGATCGCGATGTCGTGGGTCGCAAGCATTCCGCCTTCACCGCCGCTGACGGGTTTGTTCCCCTGTAGACTCCATGCCCCTACCTGACCAATGCTTCCACACGGCACGCCTTTGTAAGAGGCACCGTGCGCGTGGGAGCAGTCTTCGATAACGGCTACCCCTGTCTCCGCGCTGAGTGCCATCAGCGCATCCATGTCGCACACATTGCCCCATAGGTGGACTGCCACGATTGCTTTTGTGCGTGGCGTAATCCGTTTCCGAACATCTGCCACATCAATAAGCAGTGTTTTCGGATCCACTTCACAGAAAACCGGGGTCGCCATCAATGCCAACGCCGGTGTAATTGAACCCATCCATGTATACGTTGGACAGATAACTTCATCTCCGGGTCCAACACCGACCCCAAACATTGCGCTCTGTAGTGCCGCTGTGCCGTTCGTGAGGCTCAAGGCGAACCGAATTTGATGACGGTCGCGCCAGATTTTTTCAAATTCCTGAACAGTTGGAGACGCACCGGAGAGTTCGTTCCGTAAGGTCATTTCATAAACGATCTGTGCTTCTTCTTCTGTGATTTGCTTCCATGCGTCTAATTTCGGATACGGCGCGTCAGGAGATGTCTCAAAGACCGGTGTGCCACCTAAAACGGCGGGAAGTTCCTTTGGGTTCGTCTTAAGATGCGGCGGTTTCGCGCTGTTCATCTCCATAAAGTTTCCTCGGTGTTTCTTTCTCAAATTGTTTTTAATCTGGCACCCGTGCTATACTAAGAGTTGTGTTGTAGATAGTTCCAATATTAGGCATAATAACATGTTTAATCGCTTTTGTCAAATTTTAGCAGAGAGATTGAAAAATCTTGAACATCCAAAAAGCACTCGCTTCCCTGTTACGGGATAGAACACCTCAAATCAAAAATCTGTTTGTTAATTACTGCTTACCGCCCCTCCTTGCCCTCTCTGGGTTTTTTCTCTTGTGTGGCATTGTACTCCAGATACGCCGGCAGAGTCCCCTTGAGTTCTACAGCATTATCTTTGTTAGTGCATTTTCGAGTCTTGACGATTTCGGTTATGTACTCTTTAACGCGACACCGCTGATTTTTACAGGGCTTGCTGTGGCGATTGCCTATAAAAGTGGCCTGTTTAATATCGGTTGCGAAGGGCAACTCTACGTTGGAGCATTCGCCGCTGCATGGATAGGTATCCACCTAAACCTCCCCGGCTTTTTGTTAATTCCGCTGTGTATAGGCAGTGCTGTGATTGCTGGTGCTGCATGGGGCGCAATCCCCGGTTTCTTGAAAGCGAGATACGGGGCACATGAAGTCATCAACACAATCATGATGAACTTCGTCGCGTTTGCACTCATGAATTACCTCGTTACGTCTGTATATCAAGAACCGGGACAGATGATACCTCAGACCCCTCAAATTTATGAAGCAGCGCAACTCCCACGCTTGGCATCTCTATTCCCAATTCTGCCGCCGAGCAATCCGTTGAATTTGAGCTTCTTGTTTGCCTGTGGATGTGCGATTTGCTGCTATATCTTCTTAACATATACCCGTTGGGGATACGAACTTCGGTTGTTAGGAAATGCACCAGATGTTGCCGCTTATGGCGGGATTAACCCGCAGACTGTGACGATCTGGGTAATGGCACTCAGTGGAGCAGTCGCAGGGTTAGCCGGAGTTGCTGAGGTATTAGGATACCGGTATCGGTTTTTGGATAATTTCTCGTCGGGTTGGGGTTTTACTGGTATTGCCGTCGCCCTCTTGGGTAGAAATAACCCTTTTGGTATTTTGGTGGCTGCTGTCTTGTTTGGTCTGTTGAATAAAGTCGCTTTAGATATTGAGATTTTGTTGGAGATCCGGCGAGGTCTGTTCCTTGCCGGACAAGGTGTACTGATTATCTGGTTAGTTTGCATGGAAGGTGTTTCACGGAGAAAGAATTGATTTTTGAATTAATCCCTACCACTTTGCGAATGGCAACACCGTTAGGGTTTGCTGCCCTCGGCGGAATTTACTCCGAACGCGCCGGGGTGATTAACCTCGCGCTTGAAGGGATGATGCTCATCGGAGCCTTTGGCTACGTTGTCGGAACGCAGGTTTCTGGTTCAACATGGATCGGGCTGCTTGTCGGGATGAGTTTCGGATTCTTGTGTGCCTTGTTACATGCTGTTGCGACTATTACTTTTCGGGCAGAACAAATCGTCACTGGGATCGCAATTAACATCTTGGCGTTGGGGATTACAGAGTTCCTGGTCCCTACACCTGAACAGGTTGGCGGCCTTCCACAGTGGAAGTTCCCATTTATCGGTGCCTATAGTTTTCTTGTCTATCTATTACCCATATTAGTGATAGTGAGTCATATCCTCTTGTTTAAAACACCGTGGGGTTTACGGTTGTGTGCCGCCGGTGAATCCGTCGAAGCACTCGCAACAATGAGTCTGAGCCGTACGAAATGGCAATACTTGGGCGTTCTGTTAAGCGGAGTCCTCGCTGCTGTTGGTGGGTGTTTTTTGGCATCTGAGGTCCACTATTTTACAAAAGGGATGACGGCAGGGCGTGGGTATCTCGCACTCGCAGCAGTCATCTTCGGGAATTGGCGACCTTTGAGCGGTATCTCAGCGTGCTGCCTCTTTGGGTTCGCAACGGCTTTGGAACTCGCAAACCGATGGGAGGTGCCAGTGCAGCTGCTAAATAGTTTGCCCTATATTTTAACAATGGTTGTCCTTGCCGGGTTTGTCGGGAGATCGCGACCTCCTGCCAGTTTGGGAAAAATTGATGGGTAGAAAACATTTATGGTAAACCAGACAAATAAACAGACATTTTACCCCAACCCGGTAGGTGCGGTTTCCTAACCGCACCGGTGCTGAGTGTCTAATTAATTCTAAGGTTTACCATAGTCCGCGTCTGGATGCCGTGCTGTTTGTTTATCTTCTTGTAGGAGCGAGCTGTGCTCGCGACTGCTATACCCTTCAATTTGGATGCGGCAAAGAGTTAGGTTTCGTTCTCTTCATCACCGAGCTCATAGTAACTGGAATGACGACTGTAGTAGCCGTAGGACTTCGCCTGTTTCGGATCAATCATATTGCAAAGGACACCAATCCCTTTCGTTGGAAAGGCTTCTGTCAAATCCCGTATACCCATGAGTATATCAGCCCGTCGGGTTTTCGTGATGTCAAAGACATAGACAATAACATCAACGATGTTTGCCAGAATCATCGGATCCGCCACAGCGCGGATTGGCGGTGAGTCGATGACGATCACGTCATATTCCGATTTTGCAAGTTCCAGCCAGTGAGTCATCATTGCTGAGTTGAGAAGTTCAATCGGGTTGGGTGGGACAGTGCCGCTCGGGACTAAGTGCAAATTGGGAATACCTGTCTGCTTGACTGTTGTGCGCAATATATCTTCGGCATTTTCGGCATTTAGGTGGATGAGTGCCTCGCTCAATCCCGGCTTACGAATATCAACGCTCAGTGCGGTGGATTCAGAATGGGAGGTATTTCCGGGGTCCTCAGATTGAGGCGGTTCATCTGTTGGAAAGATATTGTGCTGCGAGGGTCTCCGCATATCCGCATCTATGAGTAGAACCCTATTTCCTCTTTGTGCCAGCGCAACCGCAAGGTTAGAGGAAGTCGTACTTTTGCCTTCTCCACGCCTCGCACTCGTAACAAGGACGGTTTGCACGGGTGCACCCGGGTTCAGAAACGGCAATTTCGCTTGTAGGACGCGAAACGCCTCTGCTGACCTTGATTGCGGTGCATCGTGAACAATAAGTGGCAGTCGATAGGCGCGGCGTTTTTTTATTGACGGGAGAATACCCAGAAAACTCGGCGATTCAGGCATCGCATCCAGTTGCCGCACTGCCTCCTCTAATCGCAGGTATGTATCTTTGAAGTAATTTTTCGCGACAGCAAATGTCACGCCGAGCAGCATGCCAACGAAAGCACCTAAAGCGAGGTTAAGTTTTAGCCGTGGTTTCAACGGTTCTTCGGGTGCCCGCGCTTCGTCCAATACCTTAATGCTCTCTGTCCGCGCTTCGGATAAAATCTCGGACTCCCGCATTCTCGCTTCTAAAGCCACCACTTGCGCGTTATAAATTTCAATATCGCGCTTGAGGCGGTAGAACTTCAATTGATCCGGCGACCATTCTTGGAGCTCAGTGAGGTGTGCTGCAATTTGGGCAGTGACTTCCACTTTTTGTTCCTTGAGACTGATAAAAGCCGCTTGTGCCTCATTTACCTTCTCCGAGAGTACTTGGTAAAGCGGGTTGTAAGTAGATGTTGTGCTCGTAATCTGTTTTTCCTCTGCAGCAAGCCGTACCTCTGTCTCCCTAATTTGCTCATCTATAGAGGTGACTTCCGGATGCGTCTCATCATATTTACCGAGAAGCGCAGCACGGTCAATTTCATACTGGTGCAAGCTATCTCGTAATTTTGCGTGGGAAGGATTTTGAGCGACTGTCTCTGAAATGAGGTCCTCTGATAATTCCGCCAACTCCTCCTGATAAGTGGCGAGTTTCAATTCCGCACCTGCTAAGAGATTTATCAATTCATGTTCTCTCACTTGGAGTGCCAGTATGATCTGTGCTTGTGTGCCGCCTTCGGCGTTTAAAGTAATCTCTGGATGTTCTTTCTGAAAGGCAAACAGTTCCTCTACTGCTTTTGTCAGGTTCTCTTTCGTCTCACTTAACAGTGTTTGTGGGAACGGTTTTTGCCACCAGTCCATCTGTTCCGCAGTTTCCGCTTCGACGACCTTCTGAAATACCGCTGCAATCCTATTAACTAAGTTTTGCGCCCGTTCCGGTGTCGGCTGTTTCACAGTAACCGTAATTGTGTTTCTGTCGAGGACTTCTTCGATCTTTAACTGTTCATCAATAAGGGTCTTGATGAAAAAGTCTTCCCATTCAGTAATCGTAAGTTCGCCTTGTTCCGTAGCATTTGGATCGAGTTCAATATTGAGCAAGTCGGCAAACCACACCAGAGCGCTCGCACGATGGACGGGTAGGGGTTCAAGTAACCCTTCCGCTCTCAGCTGCCGCACTGCCGGAGCAACCACGAGATCCCGCGACTGTAATTGGGCGGTGTGAGCACCTAACGAGGTACCCTTCAATAGCCCGGATAGTGGTAACTGTGAGAGTAGGGTCGAGGCGGGTTGGCTGTCTATCATACGAATCACCGTTTCGGATTGATAAACGGGTGCCGTGAAATCGGTTACGAGGAACGCGCCAAAAACAGAAAGCACGAAGATAAGAAGCACACTCCACTTATTCCTAAAGAGGATCCAAAAGTAATCTGATAATCGGATTTCTCTAATTTCTTCAAGGTGTCTATCAGTTGTCTCTCGCATCTCTAACCTTAACCTCTAATTTATCTTGCAAAAATGTTGAAAAGTAGATTCACAAATGATAAGGACGCTGAAATTATCCGCCAATCTATGCGTATCCGTTCACGAACTCGGATCTGATCTTTCGGATGTAGGTAAATCTCCGACTGTACCAGATCGAAGTTTATCTCTTCTTCTGTCCCGTCTGCCCGCGTTAAGAGGCATTTTTTCGGATTCGCTCTATCCTCATCAAACCCACCTGCCATGACAATCGCCTCTCTTAAAGGCACAGGTTCAGTGATTACGTATTGCCCGGGTTTCTCCACGGCACCTGTAACGCTTATTTTCGCATCAGCGAGCGGGATGTACAACGTATCACCCGGTGCCAGCATGGCATCGGCATTTTCTGTGGACAGGTCGGCTAAAATGCGTTCCGTACTGGTGATAATTTCTGCATTGCGTAGGTCCGCAAAATCCGATCTCGATCCACCAGCAAGCTTCAGCACCTGAGTCGCTGGTGCTTTCGGGACTGTTATACGATAGACCCCTGGGGAGGCTACGGCACCTATGACACGCACCGATCGCTGTTGATAGATGGAAGGAACGAAGATAGTATCGTGGTCTTCCAAAGGAACATCGGGACCGCCATCGTCAATCAGTTGGACGTAATCAACCTTTTTGTGAAGTTTCCCACCACGCCAGATATAAATGTTCCTGAGATCAGCGGTTTCGTAGATGATGTCTGCCGATGCTAAGGCTTGGAGCAGATAAACCTGTCCGACTTCAAAGACGTGCAGGTTTCCGCGGCCTCGCGGCGTAACCGCACCGAAAACGAGAATCGTACGCTTCGGCTGCATCAGGGTCACGAACACGCGCGCCGTCGGAAGTTGTTTTGAAAAAGCCGCCTGCATCTGTGCTTGAAGTTCGGAAACCGTGAGACCCGTCGCCTTAATGAGTCCAATAAGCGGGTAGGAAACATAACCATCTTGTTGAATTGGCACCGGAATTCTGTCTTTACTATATTCCGGGTATCCATCGACGGTAACGACGAAACTATCCCCGATCTGCAATCTATATGTGGACAATTGTTCTGAAGGATTTTGATCTGTTCGGGGCGTTGCTGTATTGACAGTAGAATTTTCGGTAGGAGAATCTTCCGCAAAAAGCGACACAGAAAAACCGATTTGTATAATTAGTAGAAACAGAACGAAATGGCGAATAGTCCCTTTTAGAGGCCTACGCATGTCACTCAAAGTATAGCGGCGTAAAGGAAGGATATTCATAAAAAATTACTGTTGACCTTTTCCAAAAAATTTCGTTTTTTCGTTGCTTTTTAGACCTACGCCTTTTGTTAATTCCTTGCACTCAAGGCACGGTCTACAAGCATACATTCTATATTTTAGCACCTATATCGCGGAAATGCAAAGGAAAATCACGCGTGCCATTTGTGAGCTAACTCTCGTTTTTAGTTACAAGCCACCTCACTTTTCTTCAAAAAATGTGTGATTAATTGAGGGAGTTCGTAGATTAGGTGTGACTATTGAGAATTCAAGGGTATCTGGTAAGGTGTGATGTCTTGATACATTCGCTATTCGCTGTGGGGATCCCCGTTTGAATCAGGATTTTCAGGATTCTGATGTTCTTTGTCCATGAAAACCGTGTTGTGCAAGTTCAGTAGATGCAGCAGCCCAGACAGCGCGCGCTTGTTCAACAGCCACGGACGCATCTGCTTCGGTGGCTTCTTGTGGATCATCTGGATAGCGGGCTGCAATCGCCCATCTGTTTAGGCCTTCCAAGTTTGGCATCGCGGTTTTGAGGTGCCAACTCTCAGGCAACAGATCCTGTAAGACCTCCAAGTCATGCGTTCTCCGAAAATCGATCTGCAAGAAGATTAATACCGCCTTTAGAGCCTTTTCAGCGGCTTGTTGCGCGTTCCAACAGGATTGGCGAGGTGGAACGCGCGGATCCTTTAAATAGGTTTCAGCGGTTATCAAGTCCTCTTCCGCATAGCGGAGCCAGCGGGCGGTATCTGCAAGGCGATCTGTCGTTTGCATAGCGGATTTTATTTCCTTATTAAGTGTACTGTAGTGTGCAGCTGCGTTCCAGCGCTTCCAAATGACTTTACCTTCTTGTTGGGCATACCGCAGCACGGAGCCAATCCGGGTGCGGCCGCGTTCTAATTCTTCCGGTGTGGATACAATGATGTCCTTTGCCACAGGTAAATCAGCCAGGGCGCGATCAATATCAATAGCGGTTTTCCGTTTATCCATGAGCTCCGAAAAAACCACTAGCAAATCTATGTCGCTATCCCGATCTGCGTCCCCTCGTGCCTGTGAACCGAAAAGGATAATCTGTAGCGGATCAAAACCTTGCACGATGCGCTCTGTCATAATTGAGATGAATTTGTTATCCATTGCCTTCGCCTTTTATCAGCCTCTTTTGGAGAACTCAAAAACAGATTCCCTTATTATTATAGCATAATTCATAAGGAAAAAGAAAAAAATGTTTGTTGATTTAACCTACGGACTTATGCTAATATACTCTCGTGAATTTAAAAACTATTTTTACACAACTTCAAGACAAACGGGTGATGATTATCGGCGATATCATCGTGGATGAGTATATCTGGGGCGATGTGAGTCGGATTTCGCCCGAAGCCCCTGTCCCTGTGTTTGAAACGTCCACTGAGACAATCGGTTGCGGGGGCGCTGCGAATGTCGCTCAGAATGTCGCAAGCCTTGGTGGAAACGTAGCACTTGTGGGGGTCATTGGGGCGGACAGAACCGGTGAAAAATTAATCCAGATGGCTACCGAGATGAATCTCGGGATTACCGGAGTCTGTATTGATTCCGAACGACCGACAAGCACGAAAACCCGTGTCATTGCCCATGCCGCTGCTTCAACTTTCGCTGAGGGGACGCGGGAGCCCGGGCAGCATCTGCTTCGCATTGATAAGGAGTCTAAACAAAAAATCCCTGACCGATTGTCAGAGCACCTGTTAGCTGAAGTGGTTTCTCAATTGCCAGCAAGTGATGCAGTTGTTTTTGCTGACTACGATAAGGGGGTTGTGAATGCGCAACTTATCAAGGAAGTGGTAAAACAGGCGCAGTTTTACGATGTTCCAGTCGTCGTTGATCCGAAGCGCGATAATTTCTGGTATTATGAGGGTGTCACCGCGCTGACACCGAATCATAAAGAAGCCAGTGCCGCTGTTCATGAAGAAATTACCGAGACGGCAAACCTTATTACTGTCGGAGAGAAAATTTTGGATCGGTTATCCCTTGAGGCGTTGTTAATTACACGTGATGCCGATGGAATGTCTCTGTTTCAGCGAGGAACCGACGGGAACCTGCAAGTGAAGCATCTACCCCCTTATTCCAGCGTTGTAACGGATGTGACGGGCGCGGGGGACACTGTTGTTGCAGTTTTCACACTTGCCCTTGCCGCAGGTGCCGAATTTCAGAGTGCGGCAGTATTGTCCAGTCTCGCGGGTGGGATTGTTGTCGGAAAAATGGGATGTGCAACTGTCACACCGAAGGAGCTGCTCCGCGCGATTGAGACAGCACAAACCTAATGGCTATCAGCAGTCGGTAGGCAGCGGATTGAAAGCCGAGAACGAATAAAATGAAAACCGTTTTTCTTGATCGAGATGGTGTTATCAATCGGAACCCTCCAAATATGGGGTACGTCCGGAACTGGACAGACTTCTCCTTTGTTCCAAGTTCCCGTAACGCAATTCAACAACTGACGCAAAGCGGGTATCGTATCTTTGTGATAACCAATCAATCCGGAGTTGGAAGGGGGCTTTATTCGGAAGAGGACGTAAGGGATATACATTCTCGAATGACTGCCCAAATTGCAGAAGCGGGTGGAAGAATCGACGCTGTTTATTACTGTCCGCACCGTCCTGACGCCGGGTGTGAGTGCCGAAAACCGAAACCCGGCATGCTAAAGCGTGCCGCACAAGAACATAATATCGACCTCTCAAGCGCGTATTTCATTGGTGATGTACTTACAGATATTCAGGCGGGTAAGCGTGCTGGAACCACAAGATTCCTCGTCTTAACCGGACTTGGAGAGGAGAGTTACCACGACTACATTAATGCCAAGTATGGTCAGTATGGGAATAAAGAGGAGTGTTGCCCAGACAAGATATTCACAAACCTTTACGCAGCGACACGCTGGCTACTTTCGGCGTAGCTTGCAGGTTTCCGAAATTTGCTATCAAAAAGAAAATGATCCTTAAAAAAATAGAGAACCGGAGTGCTCACGCTGGGGTTATCGGGCTTGGTTATGTCGGATTGCCGCTTATGGTTGCCATCGCGAGTGCCGGGTTCCGAGTTACAGGTATTGATATTTGTCCACACAAAATAGCACAACTAAAACGGGGCATATCTCATGTGCCGGATGTCACCAATGCTGTGCTCGGACCGCTTATTGCCTCTGGACAGATACAAGTCACGACAGACTACGCCGTGCTCCATGAGTTGGATACCGTCAACATCTGTGTGCCAACGCCTTTGCGTGAGAACCGAACGCCTGATATGCAGTTCATCACCGCCGCAGTCGAGCAGGTCGCACACCACCTGCATACTGAGCAGCTGATTGTCCTTGAAAGCACTACCTACCCCGGGGCAACCCAAGAAATTGTCCTACCACTCCTCAAAGCCCATTTCAGAAGAACCGAAGGTGCCCGTCCCGCACAAGTCGGACGCGATTTTTATCTCGCTTTTTCACCCGAACGCATTGAACCCGGAAATAGCACCTACTTTGTGACAAATACACCCAAAATTATTGGTGGTGTTACCCCGCAATGCACCCATGTTGCCAAAACATTTTACGAGCAATTTATCAATAAGACCCATACCGTTTCTTCACCCCGCACGGCTGAGATGGTCAAGTTACTGGAAAACACGTTCAGAAGCGTCAATATCGGGCTTATCAATGAAATTGCCCTTATCTGTGACCGAATGGATTTGGATGTTTGGGAGGTTATTGATGCCGCTGCGACAAAACCTTTCGGCTTCATGCCATTCTATCCAGGGCCCGGACTCGGTGGTCACTGCATCCCGATTGATCCGCATTATCTCTCTTGGAAGGCGCGGATGTATGAATACCACGCACGGTTTATTGAGCTTGCCAGTGAAATTAACAACGAAATGCCCAAATATGTAGTGGATAAGATCGTTCACGCCTTAGATCTTCAACGCAAATCCGTTGAGGGGACGCAATTATTAATCCTCGGTGTCGCCTATAAAAAGGATGTCGGCGACATTCGCGAATCGCCAGCACTTGAGGTAATTCGTTTAATTCTTGACAAAAAAGCAAAATTTCTGTATCATGACCCGTACGTAGAGACCTTGTCTCTTGATAAACAGAAAACCTATCGTTCAGAACCGTTGACACCCGCTTTGGTCCAGAATGCCGATTGTGTTGTCATTCTGACGGATCATAGTGCCATAAATTATCAGTGGCTTGTCGAACACGCCCAATTAGTCGTTGACACGCGCAACGCTACACACACTGTACAACACGGACGAGAAAAAATTGTCAGAATTTAATTTGCTACACCCTTTGGAGCCCAAGTACCTATGCCAAACTCAGACCTAAAATTGAAAATACGGCGAGATCAACTCACGTGGTTCCTTGATCTACTCTTAGATGAAAGAGAGGTTTTCCAATTAAGTGCTTCTGCCAGTATTGTGCCGGATTTTGACCGGTTATATGCATTGTCTAAGCGGGAGTTATTGGCAAGTCTAACGGATGCGTTTTTGGGCGTAACTGGCGACCCCAAGATTGCTATTGAAAGTGATGGGGCATACCCACCAAAATCTCTTGGAAGAAATAGTGGGGCTTCAGTCGAAGAACTCGCAAGCCAGTTCTTTACCGAAAAAGCACAAGAAGCGATCTCCCGAGTCGGTTACATGGAAGTCTCCGAAATCGAAACCTTTTTTAAAACATCTGAGGTGCTCATTGAAGCCGGTGATTTTGCCGAGATCGTCTGGGCACTCTTAACGGATAAACGTCGAGAAGTTGTTGAACACGGCTATAAACTGCTTAACAGAACTTATGAATCATTAGAAGAACCACACGTAAACGGACAGGAAACCCTACCAAACACAGAACAGTTAAAAGAAATTCAACCACACGCTGTCCACGATTCAGAAGAGATCCGGCAACGATCGGATACTCCCGTTCCCGAAATTGCGCAGCTTGAACAACAATTGGCAAATTCCAAAGCGAATTATACCTCGCTTGAGCAGAGCCATAACCGGCTTAATCAACAGCGCACTTTTTTATTAGAAGAGAACAAGGGATTGAAAAGCGAGGCAGATGCATATCACGAAAACAACAAGCGTTTGGAAACACTTGAAGCGGAAAATCGCATGCTCCGTGAGCAAATCGCGCAGTATGTTGAAGAAACATCGGAACTTCAACAATTCGCTGAAGAGCGAGAACTCCTCATCGTTGAAAAGGACCAATTAACGGAAAAACTCAAAGAATATGAGCAAGTTAAGGCAGTGAAAGAGACTTTTACTACCGACCTCAAATTGGTTGAGGAGGCGATCTACAAAGAGCATCAAGGGCTTGAAGATTTTCAAAGAAGTTTGGACAACCATTTTGATACTTTGGAGAGCTGCCATCAAGCGGCGCGAGGCGCACTGAACCAAATTCGTCAAACTCTCGCTTATTTGGATTCACAGGAAGTTAACAAGAGTCAAAGACCTTACGGTATGACCTCGGAACAGCCACGCGTCGGTGTTTTCGTTGATGTACAGAATATGTTTTATGCCGCTAAGGACCGGTTCGGGCGCAGAGTTGATTATATCAAACTCCTTGACCTGATCGTTGGACCCCGATACCTCATGGTCGCCTACGCTTATGTCGTTCAGATACCCGAAATCAATCAATCCAGTTTTCTTTCTCTCCTTGAACACAACGGATATACGATTAAGAGCAAAGATCTACGCTTACGTGGGGACGGCTCGGCAAAAGGCGATTGGGATGTCGGGATTGCTGTAGATGTCGTCTCAATGCTCGGATCATTGGATGTCGTTATCTTAGCGAGCGGCGACGGCGACTTTTGTCCACTCGCTGAACTCATCAAACAACAAGATAAGCGGGTAGAAGTTGTCGCTTTTGAACACAATACCTCCATGGACCTACAACAGATCGCAGACCAATTCTTTCCAATCGGGGATGAATTGTTGATCTGAGATAGTTGTTAGTCGTCAACAGTCCGTTAAGAGCCGTTCGTAACAATTGACCCAACTTGGAACGTTCCAAGCCAGAGGAATTGTTACAGAGCCTCTCTTTTATTGAAAACTAACAACCGATGACCGATAACCCTCTAACAAAATGCATTACCTTCTTCGTTCTCTCTGTAAGGCTACTAACACGCCTTCAAACTGCAGTTCTTTTTTACGACTTCAAATGTGTCTCGCTCTCGCTATCCTCTTTGTGTTTATGCGAATAGGTGTAGCGAGCGCAGAGTGGACAACTTCCCCAACACAAAACCTACCGTTATGCACAGCGCAAAACGAACAACATTTCCCTGTCCTTGTTGCCGATGGAAAAGATGGGGCAATTGTGGCGTGGAGCGATGCGCGTAACGCGAATCGTGATATTTACGCCCAGCGCGTCAGTGCGACAGGCGACGTGCTCTGGAAACCCGATGGTATCCCGATCTGTGAGCTACCTTCATCGCAGAGTTGGCCACTGATCGTCGGCGATACACAGGGTGGTGCTATTCTCGTTTGGGGGGATACGCGACACGGAAATCAAGACAGTTACGCACAGCGCATTGATGCCGACGGCAATAAACGCTGGGGTGCTGAAGGGGTCCCTGTCTGTACACATCCAACGTTACAAGATGATGTTAACGCTGTCGCTGATGGAAAAGGGGGGGTAATCGTCGTATGGGAAGATTGGCGGAACGAGAATCAAGATATTTATGCCCAGAGAATTGACAGCACCGGAAAACCGCTATGGGAGACAAATGGCGTTCCAGTCTATAGGGGCGAAGGGGATCAATACGATCCGGTTCTCATCGCCGATGGGGAGGGTGGGGCTATCTTCGCATGGTGGGATATTAGCACCCCAGATTGGAACATCTTCGCACAGCGACTCTCAGCAGACGGAACGCCGTTGTGGAATGCTGGCACTGATACCGAAATTGCGCCTGTCCCTGTCTGTGTCGCAGTAGGAAACCAAGGCGCGCCTGTTGCTGCCGATGATGGAAATGGCGGGGTCTTCTTCGTTTGGTCGGATTACCGCAATGACCCGCAATTCTATACCAGAGCCCAGTTATACGCACAACACATGACGGCAGAAGGAGAGGCGTTGTGGGAGAAAGACGGGATTCCTGTCTGTGAATTGCAGGTCAATCAGCAACAACCGCATTGCATCTCTGATGGCACTGGAGGTTTCATCGTCGCTTGGTGGGATGAACGGAATATTTTCGCTGATCTCTACGCACAACGTATTGACGCAAACGGTAAGGCACTCTGGGGAGGTGAGGATGTTGACTTACAAAACGGCATCCCTATATGCACTGAGGCAGGTGTCCAGCGGCTCCCGCAGCTTGTGTCTATTGGCAAGGCAGGCGTTATCGTCTATTGGCTTGACTATCGGGAGGACTTCGGGGATTCAACCGAGGATGCGATTTATGCCCAACGGCTTGATGCTGACGGCAATCCACTTTGGGAAATTGACGGCATTCCTGTCTGCAGTGCCCCGAAAGAGCAAATTAGTCCCCAAGCCGTATCTACAGGTCTTGACGCAGCAATTATCGTCTGGAGCGATGCGCGCGGTGCGGATTATGACATCTACATCCAGCGTATTCCATAGTAGACAAGGTCATTTAGTTTTCCAATAATTTGGGTCCGGAAGCCCGAATTTATTCGGGACAGCGCGCTTTTCCCGAACAAGTTCGGGCTTCCAGAGACAGAAATCCTTTACATAAGTAAACTTATCTCTTAAAACTAAATAGCCCTGCATAGTAGAGAGTAAATTTGACTCTTTAGCCTCTCTATGTTATAATGGAACAATAAAGGAGGACGAAAGCATGTCAGACCAAGATTTCAGAGAACGAATAGTGAGTGCCATTGAAGATCTCAAGCGCACAACCGAACGAATAGAAAACAGAATGGAACGGATGGACGAAGAGTTCAACCGAACGGTAGAACGGATGGACCACAGAATACAACGAATGGACGAAAGAATAGATGGCAGGCTAACATCTGTGGAAAAAGATGTAACTAATCTTCACGGTGACGTTAGATGGATTCGGGGGAAACTTGAAGGAAGGCAGGAAGCGACATCAAACAAAAACGTAAAGACTGCGATATGGATAGCATTGGGATCGGCATTGGCAGCCATTGTATCGCTGATTAAATCATTTTGGGCCTAAGAGGAGAGAAAATATGACAAAACGCACACAACGTGCCCCCGCAAAACGGGCAATTATCGTCGGGATGGACGGGGCAAGCATGGAACTGGTTAAAAATATGATTGACTGGGGGCATACCCCGAATATGGCGAGGCTCCTCCAGAACGGGGTCTACCGACCGATGCTCGGTGTATTTCCGACCTTGACACCCCCTGGCTGGACTGCGCTCTCTACGGGCTCGTGGCCCGGCACACATCGGGTGATGGACTTTAATATTCGCGCCTTGGGCGAACAGCTTGATAAAACGACATGGGGCATTAACACCGGCTTGTGCCAATCCGAATATCTATGGAACCTTGTAGAACGCGCAGGCGGGAAACCGATTTTGGTGAAATGGGAGATGTCTTGGCCCCCCACTGTGAAAACTGGGATTCAGGTTGAGGGAACCGGACCCGGCGTCTCAAATCATCATCAGATTGCGGGGTATCATCTCTTTGTCGCAGGAAAATGGGCACCCCGTCCTATCGGTGGACAGCGCGACCCAGAAACGCTCGACCCAAGCGCATTACAAAAGGTGCGGCACGTTGATCCTGTGACCATTGCGCCTATTGACGATACGGATTGGGATGCCTTGCCAGATTCTACAAAGCCGGTGCAAGCCGTAGAACTCACTATCCAACCTCTGGCGCGTGGCAGAGAAGATGTGATGCCTTCAGTCCATTCCCAAGGTGATGCCTCTGATGAAGCGCGGGTCCCAAAAAGGTTCTATGGTTTAATTTACGCCTCTCAAGAGAGCGGCTACGACCGAGTCCGGATTTGCAAGAGTCGCTCTGGAGACGATTCCGTTGCAGATCTCGGCGTCGGTGAATGGAGTGAATGGTGGTTGGATGCCTTTGAGATTGATGGTAAAGATGTAGAAGGTTACGTGCGAATGAAGCTTGTTACCCTCACTGCTACTGCCGATGCTTTTGAACTTTTTGTGCCACAGATTTGGCCCCGAACAGGCTACACGGTCCCAGAAACCGTCGCCACTACGATTGACACAGAAATCGGCTCATTCCTTCAAAACCCTGCACGCGATGCACTCGGACAGATGGACGATGATACCTATTTTGAGGTGTTAGACTACCACCATCAACGTCTCGCCGATGTCGCAACGCATCTCGCAAAAAACAACGATTGGGATGTCCTCATGGTGGAGAGCCATGCGCCCGATTACGCCAGCCATTTCTTCCTCAGCCAAGCGGATGAAATTAGCGGTGCTGCACCGGAGACAATTCACCGGTGTCGTGAGGGGTTGCGACGTACGTATGCGTCTGTGGATCAGATGATCGGGCGGGTCGTAGAATGTGCTGATGACGATACGGTCGTCCTAATCTGTGCTGATCACGGAGGGACTCCAAATCAATTCCGTGCCGTGGATATCGAAAAAGTCCTTGAAGAGACTGGGTTTATCGTTAAGGATGCCAACGGTGCAATCGACTGGACAAAAACACGGGCAGTCAACGTCGGTTTGGTGCATATCTTTATTAACTTAGCCGGACGTGAACCCGATGGGATCGTTGCGCCTGAGGACTATGAAGCGACACAACGAGAGATTATCGCTGCACTGCATACTTATAAAGACGCAGAAACCGGACGCCATCCGTTTACATTAGCCGTCACCCACGCAGATGCTGAGATGTTCAACCTGCATGGCGACTTAGTAGGCGATGTTGTTTACGCGCTCCGACCTGAATTCGATGGCGCACACGGTAAGCAGCTCCCGTCTGTAAGTTTCGGAATTGGTGGACAGCACTCTACTTTTATTTTATCGGGGGTAGGTGTCCGGCAAGGAATCGCTTTACAAAGGCAGGTTCGCGTTGTGGATGTCGCGCCGACGCTCTGCTATCTATTAGGGCTTCCAATGCCTGAGAAAGTAGAAGGCGGGGTCGTTTATGAGGCGTTAGAGGATCCGGATTGGCATTTGACCCAACTCGCGGCTTTAGAGTAAGCACAGGCGGCGCGCCTTCTATAGGGGCACACCGATATTACATACCTCGCGCAATTCCTCTAAAGTATATGTGTTAATAACCTCGGCTTTCGTCAGCCACCCGCGACGCGCAACGTTCAGTCCGAATCTACGACGCGGCAGTTGTCCAATGCTGTGGGCATCCGTGTTTACTGCTAATAACACACCCGTGTTTTTCGTCATCCTTACAAATTGAGAGTCCAAGTCTAATCGACTCAGAGATGCGTTAATTTCCAATACCGTGTTGTTTTCTGCCGCGGCTGCGATGACCTCTTCAATGTTCAGCGCATACATAGGTCTATATCCGAGCATTCTACCCGTCGGATGACCGATGATGTGAACAAACGGATTCTCAATTGCACGAATAATGCGCCTGGTCATCTCCGCTTCGGTCAGCGTAAAGAGGCTATGAACACTTGCGACAACAACATCGAGTTGGGCTAAGACCTCATCAGGAAAATCCAAAGTACCACGTTGTCGGATATCTACCTCAGAGCCAGTAAGAATTGTGATACCCTCGGTTTTGGCATCTAATTCACGAACTTGTGCCACCTGTGCGAGAAGTCGCTTCTGATTTAACCCGTTCGCGATCTTAGACGAGAGAGAGTGATCTGTGATAGCGAAGTATTCCAAACCTTCCGCCTTCGCCGCTGCTACCATCTCCTCAAGCGTATGTCGTCCATCACTCCAGTCGGTGTGTGCGTGCAAGTCACCCCGTAAATCCGTGAATTCGACCAGATTCGGCAAGGCATTATCTTTCGCTGCTACAACTGATGTTTCGTCTTGGCGAAGTTCTGGCGGGATATAGGGTATACCGAATCTGTTGTAGATCTCTGTTTCCGTTAGGTTACGCGTCGCGTTGAAGTCAGTTTCTGAGCCTGACGGTTTTGCCTGAGTAAGTGCCGTAAGGTGTTCATCTGTCGCTGTTGTTAAAAACAGAGTTGATTCGTAGGTAGCGGCACTGCATAAATAGATTGACACTGGAAACTCTTGATCAATACAGAATTGGATAGCAGGCAGGGGATCACGTCCATCGCCAGTCAATGCGTCTTGGCTTTTTTCGATGAGAGCCATCGTGTCTGCATCATATACGTACTGAATTTGTTGAGTTCCACCAAAGTCCGTTTTGAAAACTATTGACGCATCTTGGTTTTCTGGTGTTTCTGACGAACTCGTTGTCAGGTGCGCTGGTCCAAATTGCGTTTGTGAGAACACTTCAAGGAGCGATTGTAGTGAAGACGTAGGCATCCCATTTTCAAACTGAAATACGCCCGCATCTTCGCATTCAACGATGAGTTCTATGCTTTGACACACTTCTTCATGCCTACGTAAATCGCCTGTAAATTCGGGTTCCCGTGTTATCCATCCTTCCCTTACAAATTGGGCTAAACTCTCAGTAATCTGCTGAACGATAGGTAAAACGCTCCAGAGCGGACGCTGTTTTTTCTGTTCTATGTAAAACGCCAAACTCTCGGTTATCGTTCGGAGTGTTTTGCGTCCGAACCCTTTTATACCGCCAAGCTCTCCGCTCTCCAACAATTCCTGAAAGTCCTCAAGATTCCTGACCCCAAATTCATGGTAGAGTCTACTGGCTGTTTTGATACCGATGCCTCGGAGTTTCAGCGTTTCAAGAATACCAGTCCCCATTTTTCCTGCCAGATCGTCATAAAATTTGCACCGCCCGGTTTCGAGGATTTCAACCGTTTTATCCTGAATCGCTTTCCCGATACCAGGTGTCGCGCGGAGTTGTTCTAATGCTTTTGGGTCGTATTTGGGTGTATCTGGTTGGGTGGAATCAGAGGCGAGTTCGCGCGGAAAATCCTCAATTACATCGGCTGCCCGGTCGTAAATACGTGCGCGAAAGGCATCATCACCGCGAATTTGCAACAGAGACCCGATCGCTCTGAATACATCACTAATGTCACGATTGGTCATTTTCATGGTCTCCGATTATAAGATTTTAGGTAGGTAGACACCGTTTTTTATCAAAGGGGATTTATTTTCCGTAGAGGATGTGTAGCGTGAACTTTCAGTTTGTGCACCCAAAGGCACAATCTAACAAATCAACGGTATAAAGTCCGTATGCGACAAAAATGGCAACTTAGATTAGGCATATTTCCAGTGCGTAATTAAACCCGTAAAGGACCCGACGAGCATGCTGCCCAGAACGACCGAGATGAGTTGGTAGATAGCGAGAAAATCGATGACCCCTAATTCGGATCTGAATATATAAAACATTCCATAGAAGCAGCCGAGTCCACACACCGCGCCGAATCCGCCAAGGAAAATTCCGTGACAGACAAAGGGGGCGAGGAGATAGCGTCGAGGCATACCGAGTAACTTCATGAGCGTAATCTCTTCAGCACGGACAGCCGCTGTTTTGTTTAAAAGAGAACCGATAATGAACCAGACAACGACAACTGACACGCCAATACCAATCAAAACTGTTCGCTCTGAACTCCGCAACCGATCATTTAACTGTCCCTGTCCTGTTAAAGTTACATCTTCGATTTCATTGTATCCTTTCATCTCTAAGGCGATCTGCTCTAATACGCGGCGTGTTATCAATTCTTCGTCTACATAGATGTTCAGGGACGCAGGAAATGGGTTTACGCCTTTTGTCTCCGCGAACGCCTCCCTAATCAAAATTCCCAAATCTCGAAACTCAGTTTCACCACGCGCAAGGTTTTCTGCCTTTGAGGTGTAATTCGCAGCGAGGATGTGTCCGCTTTTCTCTATTTGGCTTAGCAGCGTGCGTCCTTCTGACTCGTCTACGCTGTCTTTTAGGAAGGCTACAAGCGTTGGGGAGTGGTCTTTAAATTCAGAACTTTTTGATATAGACGAGTGGTTTAGCAGTAGAACGGCAAGCAAGGTTACAACAAACGCAATACCAACGATACTCATCAGATTTGAGCTACCCGCACGAGAGATATGGGATATGGCATTTTGAAAGCGGTAACGCATGTGTTTTAAAGTCTTTCTCTGTTAACCAAAATGAAAAAAAACAGCGAGAGGCATAGAAGCATCGCTTGACTACATTTCAGATGGACGCTGACGACGGGTCCCAATGGATCGCGCCGTCTCGCAGTTCAATAATCCGTTTATTACATTTCTCGGCGAGTTTCCGGTCAGCTGTAGCAATAAAGACAGTCATACCTTGGAAGTTAAGCGCATCAAGGAGTGCCATGACTTCAAGCGAGAGGCGTAGATCTAAGCCTTCTGTCGGGGCATCTGCAATCAGTAATAGCGGTTTATTGATAATGGCTCGCGCAAGAGCGAGTTTACGCCGTTCGTTATTAGATATTTCTGCTGGACGCGCATTTTGATGATGGCTCAGCCCCATTTGATGGAGAATTTCATTCACATTATCTTTGAGCAACCGAGGGGCCGTACCCGCCAATTTCTGTGGAAGTGCCAAATTTTCCTTTACTGTTTTGTCCCCTAACAGCTTGAAGTCTTGAAAAACAATGCCTATTTTCTGTCGAAAATAGGGAAGATTTACCTGATTCAGTTCAGCAAGTTGTTGTCCAACGACATTCAGTTCACCCCCTACAGGGGCTAAGTCCCCATATAAGAGTCGTAGGAGGGTCGTCTTTCCCGAACCGCTCGGACCGACAAGAAAAGCAAACTCGCCGCGCTCAACGCGAAAACTCACTTTCTCAAGCACGCTAAGTTCATCGTAACTGAAACTGACTTGGTGGACCTGTATCATTTTAATGGTAGTTGACAACTATTTTGTATATTTACACGAAGGGCAAGTAGTGAAGGTTGTCACAGTTTCACTACCTCGCGCTTTTTTCGTCTTCTCAACCAAGAACGGAGCGTTACATTCCGGACACGGTTCCGGAAGCGGTTTATCCCACGTTGAAAATTCACATTTCGGATAGTTACTGCACCCGTAAAAGACTTTTCCACGGCGGCTGCGACGTTCGCCAAGGTAACCGTCGCAATCGGCTTCTGGACAATCAATACCGATTGGGATCGGTTTGGCATTCTTGCACTTCGGATATCCGCTGCACGACAAAAATTTGCCACCGGCGCGACTCGTCCTGATAACCATCGGCTTGCCACACTTGTCACATTCGGTATCGGTCAGTTCAGGTTCTGGAGGCGGCGTATCGTCTGCATTTAACGGTTTGATCGTCTTACACTCTGGGTAGTTCGCGCATCCGAGAAACCGTCCATACCTACCCCATTTGACAATCATGTTACTTCCACACTTATCGCATTTTTCTTCAGACTCCTCTTCCATCGCCTTTCGCGCTTCATACATCTTATCAGGTGCTTCTTGCAAAGCCGTTTGAAAGGATGGATAGAATTCGCCTAAAGTTTGGGACCACTTGACTTTACCCTCGGCAATGGTATCAAGTTGCACCTCCATCTCCGCTGTGAATTTAACGTCAATGATGTTCTCAAAACCTTTAATAAGCAGCGTGTTGACAAGCCTGCCAACATCTGTAGGTACGAGCTGCCTGCGTTCTCTGGTCACGTAACCCCGATCCTGAATTGTTGACAAAATAGATGCATAGGTACTGGGGCGTCCAATTCCTTTTGCCTCTAATATCTTGACGAGTGTTGCCTCGTTATAACGCGGTGGCGGCTGTGTAAAGTGTTGCTTCGGTTCTAATTTACGTAGATCCAGTGCGTCCCCAACTTTGATTGTCGGTAAGTTGACGTTCTCTTCACTGGCTTCGTTTTCGTTGGCACTGCTGTCATCTTTACCTTCCATATAGATACGTCTGAATCCGTTAAACTTGATAACCGAACCCGTTGCCCGGAAGAGGTAAGTCCCTGCTTTAATATCAATCGTTGTTGCATCCAAAATAGCAGGTTTCATCTGACTCGCTATAAATCGTTTCCAAATCAGGTCGTAAAGACGATACTGTTCGGTGTTCAAGTAGGATTTTAGTTCTTCTGGCGCTCGCAAAGGGACGGTGGGTCGGATAGCCTCGTGTGCGTCTTGTGCGCCTTTTTTACTCTGATAATTAACAGCACGAGCAGGTAGATACGCTGCGCTGTATGTATTTTTAATGTAGGTTCGCGCTGCTTGAACCGCCTCTTGAGCGACACGCGTCGAGTCCGTACGCATGTAAGTGATAAGTCCAACCGAGCCTTCGCTTCCGATTTCTAATCCTTCGTAGAGCTGTTGGGCAATGAACATCGTCTTTTTCGCAGCAAACCGGAGTTTTCGAGACGCTTCTTGTTGTAAAGTGCTCGTTATAAACGGCGGAACCGGACGCTGTTTACGTTCCCGTTTTTCGACCCTCTCGACGACATAGTGCTTTGTTTTCGCATCCGCAGCGAGTTCTTTCGCCCGTTCTTCATCTATGCGAAATCCGTAGTTATTAATCTCACCTTTTTTCTTACCAATCTTATGTAATTTGGCTGGAAAAAGGTGTTCAACGTCAACCGGCGTGAGGATTGCCGTGAGGGTCCAGTATTCTTCAGGCTCAAACTTCTCAATCTCTTCTTCACGCTCACAGATAAGTCGGACCGCAACGGATTGGACCCTGCCAGCACTGAGACCCGGTTTTACACTCCGCCATAAGATCGGACTAATCTGGTAGCCGACGAGCCGGTCAAGGACGCGTCGTGCCTGTTGGGCATCAACGAGCGACATATCAATCTCGCCAGGGTTTTCAATCGCATTTAAAATTGCACTTTTCGTGATTTCGTTGTAGATTATCCGGTAAATGGGTTTTTTGGTTTTCTTCAGTTCTTCGGCGAGATGCCAACAAATAGCCTCGCCTTCGCGGTCGGGATCTGCAGCCAGATAGATGTTCTCCACCTTACGTGCTTCGCTTTGGAGCGATTTCACAACCTTCCCCTTCCCACGAATCAGAACATATTTCGGTCTGAAGGCGTTTTCAATATCGACACCGAGTTCTTTCGTCGGTAGATCACGAATATGTCCAACGGAGGATTCGACGATATAATCCCTACCTAAGATCTTTTTGATGGTTCTTGCTTTCGCTGGTGATTCAACAACAACGAGTGACTTTGACATGCCTTGTTCCTATTCTCTTTTATTGCCGATGGTGGATGTCCTGATTTAGTGGACATCTACTTTCGGTTCGGTCTTCTGTGTTGGGATAAAAAATATAAGGCGTCCTGTACTGGTACTGATACTTTTAACGACACGCTATCATTTTATAAACATACACTTTTATTAACGGATAGCATTGATAATAGTTTCATATCCTGTTATGAGCCTGCATGTATTATGTGAGTATCGGACGTGGATTTTGTTTTCCGATATAAAGAAGAGGGACGATAGTTTCGCGCATTAGGACACAAAAGTGATCAGATCAATAAGCGTCTGACGCATATCTGCACGGTGAACAATGGTGTCAACGAATCCATGTTCGAGTAACGATTCCGCTTTCTGGAAGTTTTCCGGGAGTTCTTCGCGAAGACTCGCAACGGCTAACGGGCCCGCAAATCCTACGCGAGCCCCCGGTTCGGCGATAATCACGTCGCCGAGCGAGGTATAACTCGCCGTAGCACCCCCAAAAGTCGGATCGGTGACAATAGAGATATAAAAAACTCCCGATTTAGCATATTCAACGCAGGCAGCGGCAGTTTTTGCCATCTGCATCAAAGCGAGTGTGCCTTCCTGCATACGCATGCCACCACTCACGGAAACGATCACTAACGGCAGCTGTCCTTCAAGGGCGCGTTCGATGCATCGCGTAACTTTTTCGCCAATCACCGAACCGCAGGTGCCACCTATAAAACCCACATCGCCGATCGCGATAGCCGTCGAATGGCCCCCAATTTTCGCTATGCCAGAAAGCATCTCCGATCTGAGTCCTGTTTTCGCGACATCTCTTTCCAGTTTTTGCGGGTATTCCGGGAATTCTAACGAGTCAATAGAATAGAGATTCGCATCGTATTCCTCAAAACTACCTGCGTCTACGATGAGGTCGAGTCGTTCGTACGCACTCATATAATGGTGATAGTCGCAGTGTGGGCAGACCTTAAAGCTTTTAACGAATGTATCTACCGCAATCTGTGTATCGCAATTTCTACATGAAATTGTTGCTGAAGTTTCTGGCATTTTTTTATTGACAACGCGCCCTCAGAAAGCGCACTTCGTGAAAATAGGCGAGGTTAGAGATGCACATCGCATTTAAGCGTGTACACTGCAAAACCTCGCCATCAAAACAAATTATCTCACAAATTTCGGTTTAAAGCCCACCTTCAACGACTTTCTTTCAGGTAACCCCAGGTTATCGAAAGTTTCCCAGCTGCCTCAACAGCGAGAGCATCCTCACCTTGCTCCATAAAAGTGTTGATTTCATCTTCACTCAAGGCACGATTCCAAAGACGAACTTCGTCAATAATACCGGCGAAGACATAGTTAAGACGTTCACAGTCCTGGCCAATCCGCCATGGATCATCGTTGGCATTGAGTTTCCCCGGAACGTCGCCTTCAACTTCTTCTTTGCCATCGATGTAGATTTTGCCTGTTTTGGTGTCGTTGGTGAAGGCAACATGGATAAATTTCTCGGTGTCAGGTAGACCTGTTGAAATGTCAGCGCGGCCGCCTTCTGTTTCAAAGCGGAGTTTAAAGGTACCACCTTCACTAAATAGCCCGTATTGGACCCTGCCACCGCAACCACCGTGGACGGATTTGCCAACGATTTGGCGCGTGCCGTTCCAGTGTTCTGCGTTAACCCACGCCATAAACGTCATTTCGTCTACGTTGAGTTTGGGAGTGCTTTCAACGGTTACAAAAACGTCGCTACCTTCACCGCCAAATTCCAATGCCTTTCCGAATTTTCCGTCAACCCATTCGGGATTATCAATTACACCGTCATGATCGTTGCCGCTAAGGTCTTCAGCTTTGTCCCCATTTCCCTCATCATAAGGGTGATATAGCACCAAACCGTCCAAAAATTCTTCTGGACCGATGGACATAGCGAAGGGAGTCGTTACGAGAAGTAGCGCAATGGATAAACAAATAGCCAATTTCATTCTTAGAGTTCCCCCTTATTAGGTAAAGATAAAGTATTATAGCAAACGTCAAAAATACCTGTCAAGGGAAAATAGCGTGTGTTTAGGGCTCTATACATCAGACGTTCAGACCCAACTGATCGCTCAGTTCCATCAAATGTCTATTAATTCCTGTTTTATCAATCCGATTGCCGTCCACAAATTCTTGGTAAGCAGGCAGTAAGGCTTCAGGAATCATCCTACGGGAATTCGCTTCTCGCAATGCCAATAATCCCATGAACAGCTGCATCTCTGGTGAATATGCCGGTATGAAATCTTCTAACGCTTGGCGGAGATCTGCTTCTATTAGGTGTTCACGTTGCTGATGTTTCGCGATGTTATTGGCACGTTGGACAATCAAAAAGAGATCTCGCCACGTCAACCCATCTGTATCTGAACCGCCGACAAGTGCACGGAAATTAATTCCGTCTTCGGTTTGGCCTTGGCAAAATAGCCTTAAAATTTCTATTCTGCCTTCAGCGATGGGGGGTAGCATGACGAATTTAGTATCAAAAATGCCGTACTGACGAAATATCTGCGGCATCAGATCCGGACGGTGCGATGCACCCACCCATATCACCCTACCGTGCAATGAGGTGTCACTAATAGCGTTCACAAGGCTTTGGGGAACCGGTTGCCGTTCCTCTGGATGCATACTGGTATGCGGCGGTACCTGCTCAATTTCGTCAATGAAGACAACAACAGGTGAAATGCCGCGAATGAAGCTGAGAGCAGCGTTCAAGTTTCGCTCGTAGGAGTTCCCATTTTCGTTGATGTTGATTGTCACTTCGCCGACTTGACTGGCGTAGCGGAGTTGGATAAACGTCATGTTCGCTTCGCCAGCGAGCAATTGCGCTGCGTAAATCTTGCTGGTTCCCGGTGGACCGAGGAAAAGGACACCTCGCGGCACGCGCCGAAGGTCCTGGTTTTTCATACCCTCTGCAATATCTCGGATTGTCCACATCACATACCAGCCATCCGCAGAAGGATTTCTCTGGGCATCTCCAAGTTCGAGTATCCCGTGACTGAAAGTTCTGATACTCTCACGCTGGTATCTCACAAGTGGTTCGCCAACGGCTTTCTGTTGTGTGGATTCTGCCTGTCGGATAACATCGTGAACGCCGAAGAGATTGAGACCTATCGTTTCGTGTGCCAAGACCTCTCGATCACGATCATCGCCGAGCGTTTTACGCATTTGTGATGCATCATCTGAAATTGCATGCAGATGGTCAATAAAGTGCCGCCGTTGCGCATAATCTGGGAATGGAATTTCTATGACTGGAATCTCTGGGTTGACGGTGAGACTCGGATGGACATCAAATGTGTTTTGGGTCAGGAGCAGAATAATGTGTCTACGTCTTCGAATCTCTAAGTCAGAAGCCCAATTTTGAATTCGACTGAAAAAACGCTGCAAATCATAATGGCCACCACTGCTCAAGGACGGGTCGTTTGGCACCAGATGTTCCAGAGAATTGATAACCAACCCAACTTTCGCTCTGCCCTGTTGTAAGAGGTTGTTCAGCTGCCGTTGTAAGTCCTCTGACGGCTCAGGATCAACGTTTATAAATGGGTCTTCATGAAGTTTGTCGATTGCCAAATTAGCGTTGATTCTCGGACGTTCGGTCTCTGGGTCTTCTTCTTGCGATGCGGGAATCAGTTTTAGCATCTTCTGCATATTGCGCCGCCGCCCGATATTCGGCCAAATAATGCCTTGTGATGTATTATAGCCGACAACAAGGTCGCAGCCTAATACATTGAGCTGCTCCATGAGGTAGTCGAAGGCAGGCAAGTAGCCATAAACATCGTCGTACAAGAGGTCCTGGACATTAAAATGGAGCAGAAATTCGTGTGCAGAACCCGCGTTGTGATGTCTTTGTATCTGTTCCCAAAACATGCCGTTCTCCGATATGAGATGTCAATTTTTCTGATAGATATGGAACGGGCGAGGGGCAGAGAAGAGAGGCGCGCTTGGCGCGCACCTCTATTGTTTTAACGACTGATTTTGATGTCGCCCCAAGTCGTGGTTAATTTCGCCAGCGGATCGACAGGTGTCGGACCGCTTTGGGCACTACCGATTTCGTCGGCGCTCAAAGCGCGGTTCCAGAGAAGCACTTCGTCTATCAATCCCGCGAAGACATAGTTAAGACGTTCACAATCCTGTCCGATGCGCCACGGATCGTCGTTGGCATTCAACGCACCCGGCACGTCGCCATCGGCAACGGCTTCGGCATTAATATAAATCGTTGCGGTTTCACCGTCGTTGGTAAAGGCGACGTTAACCCATTCCCCTGTCGCGGGGAGATCGGTTGTGATGTCGGCTCTGCCACCATCGGTCTCAAAACGGAGTTTGAAAACGCCGCCTTCGCTGAACAAACCGTATTGTGTTCGACCCGCACAACCACCATGGACGGATTTACCAACAATCTGACGTGTGCCATCCCAATGATCGGCATTAATCCATGCCATGAACGAACATTCATTCACGTTCAACACATCTGTGCTTTCGACGGTAACGTAAGCATCGCTGCCTTCACCACCAAAGCGAAGGGCACCACCGAATTTTCCAGAATCCCAATCCGGATTGGAAATCTCACCATCGTGACCGTTCCCACTTGAATCCGCAGCGGTTGTACCTTGCCCCTCATCGTACGCATGATGGAGGATAAGTCCGTCTGTCAGATTCGCGGAGACGGGCAGCGCGAATAGCATAGAGACTGCTATGAAAAGACACATGGTCCCGTTAAGGGAGAACTTGCCAGTCGATATTGTATTTTTCATGTTTCTAACTCCTTAAAAAGGTTTGAAAATAGTATAACAAGTTTTTAATCACACTGTCAAAGAAAAAACACTTCCAATAAAACGTCCCAAAGCCGTTTTGAGATTCAGAGGAAAACTTGACACGCCGAAAACTCGGATTTTCGGCTTGACGGTTGAACGAGATTCTGCTAATATGGACGTGACTTGTACAGAATCCATAGGTCTGATACCAGAACGTTCTTATGAAATATCGCATGCCGGTGGAACAACTAAGCAGTTCTAAGTAGGAACCAAAATATAAAAAATATGAGAAAAGCACGGGGCGATTTGACCCGTGGAAGTATTTTTAGACACCTTCTACGGCTCTCTGTACCGATAATATTCAGCTACATTCTCCAAGATGCCTTCAACATCGTTGATATGATTTTCGTTGGAAGATTGGGTCCGGGTGCAATCGCTGCTGTGGGAGTCAGTGGAAATTTACTCCGATTGATTGGTGTTTTCTCGCTCGGTGTCTCAACGGGTGCTGGGATTATGGTCGCGCAGTATCTCGGTGCTCGTAACCTCGAAAAAGCCGAGCACATCGCAATGCAAGCGATCTTCCTGGCTGTTTTTTTCTCTATCGGTGTCACCCTTGTTGGTTATCCGCTCGCCGAGACCGGTTTACGTGCCGTCCGCATGGGTGATCCAGAGGTACTACGTCTCGGGACAACTTATATGCACATCACGCTCTTCGGTATCAGCACAATGTTTGTGTCGATGGCTCTCGGTTCTATTTTCCGTGCCGGTGGTGATTCCTTTACACCGATGATTGTGCTGGTCTTCTCAACACTGATTAACATTGTGTTAGATCCGTTGTTGATTTTCGGCTTATGGGGATTCCCGAAGTTGGGGGTAGCCGGTTCAGCGTATGCAACGCTTATCGGACGTGGCGCAGGGGTGTTCGTGCTACTTTATCTCTGCTGGACAAACCGCGCCCCGGTGTCGCTGCGACGAGTGCAATACCGAGTAGACCTGACGGAGATGATTGACATTTTACGGCTCGGTGTTTATAGTTCCCTGCAAGGCTTCTGGCGGCATTTATCGAGGCTCGGCTTTATCTGGGTAATTGGACCCTATGGTAAAAACATCATCGCCGCATATACAATTTGCATGCGACTTCGGATTCTGGTCATGAATCCCGGTTTCGGTATCGCAAACTCAGTCTCGCCATTGGTTGGACAGAATTTGGGCGCGAATCAGATGGAACGCGCCGAAAAGTCTACAAAGATTGCGAACCTTTTAGGCACTGCGCTCATGGCAGTCATCGGGGCAGTTTTCCTCGTTTTCCCGCAGACTTTCATTCGGATTTTTACACCCGACACGACTGTTGTCGAAATCGGAGCTGTTTATTTGCAGTTTCTGTCCCCAACGTTTGGATTTATTGCTTTTTCGCTTATTTTAGGCAGAGCACTCAACGGTGCCGGGGATACACTCTCTCCGATGATAATTACACTCGCTTCGCAGGTAGGGGTCGGTTTAGGACTCGTAATTCTGCTGTCGCATTTCATTGGACTCAACGGCGTTTGGTTGGGGATTGCCCTCTCAAATGTCGTTCAAGGTCTCGTGATGTGGCTTTGGTATCGGACCGGAAGGTGGAAAACAATAAAACTTGTTAATAGACAAGTGCCGAAAGAGGCGTAGGGAAACCGACACACGCCGACGGCGTTAAAAATAACTTTAATAAGGAGTTGTCAATGGATGATTACAAAGGCTATGTAAATCCACAATTAGTTATCTCTGCTGAGGAATTGAAAGGCTCCCTTGACGATGAAACCTACTGCATCGTCGATACACGACCGACTTATGAATATATGCGTGGGCATATTCCCGGCGCGCTGCATTTAGATCTGTTCGGTTTGAGCCTTATTGATACCAGCAAAGAGACGTTTGATACCTTTATGTGGATGATAGCATATCTGTTTCAACAACGCGGACTTGATCCCGGTAAACCGATTGTCTGGTATGAGGACATCTCTGGAACGCGCGCCTCTCGCGGGTTTTGGTTTTGTGAGTATTTAGGACACCCTGAAACCCGTTTGTTGGATGGCGGTTTCAAGGCATGGCTCGCAGCCGATGGACCTGTGAGTACAACAGGTGTTGAACCCCCAGAAGTGCCACCCTTTCCGATAAATGCTCAACACGATATACACATGGATGCCGATGTGATCCGTGTGCTGCTCAGTCGGGACGACTTTATCCGTTTGGATACTCGAACGGATGATGAGCACTACGGTAGGGTTGCCCGGGCGGAACGCCCAGGTGCGATTCCCGGCTCTATTCACATTGAATGGCTCGATAATCTGGATGAAGCGGGAGCTTTTAAGTCTGCCGATGAACTCCGACAGATGTATGAGGCGGTCGGGATTACACCCGATAAACAGGTCATGTGCTACTGACAGGGCGGATACCGCTCTTCCCAAGCCTATTTGGCGTTGCGGCTTTTAGGATACCCGAAAGTCAGTAACTACATAGGCTCATGGAAAGAGTGGGGTGACCGGCTGGATTTGCCGGTCGAAATTCCAGAGGCTTAAAACTTACGGTGTATGGAACTTCCTTATGACTTTACTGATTTCATTCGGGCATTCGTGTGGCAAGTAATGTCCAGTATTGGGAATCCATATCCATTGGGTGTTCGGATTGGGCGGAATGCGGAGCTGCTGTGCAGTCGTATCATTCCGTCCAATGCTCCCAAAGACTTCATAGATAGGAATCCGTGCCTGCTTAAGGTAGGCATAGCCGTCGAATTCTTTTACCGATTCCCAGAAGTTGTCCCAGACTTCAGACTTAAAACGGCTTCGCGTCTCTTCAGACTTTTGCTGAATGTGCGCAATCTCGGTTTCTTGCAATGAACCGTAAAAGCGTCCAGCGTCGAAAGCACTCCCCGCGGAGGCGAGGCTCGTCCACCCTTCCAATAAAACAAGCCCAACAACAGACGATGAATGTTGCGCAGCTTCCATTGCGACCATTCCACCGAGACTGTGCCCAACAATTACCAATTCTTGAAGACACAAATAGTCTATAAGATATAAAACATCCTCAGCAAGACCGGCTAACGTAAAGGACTGCGTAGGCACAGTACTTTGTCCATGCCCACGAAAATCAAGAGCTATGCAACGCGAATTCCGAGGCACTCCTTCAATCACCCGGACCCAATCTGATGAATCGCACCCAGTGCCGTGTAGAAAGAGAAACGGCTGACCTGCATCGTCTGAATCAGTGTAGGACATCTTTCCCCAATGCATGGGGAGTACTGCCATAGTATATTGTCCCATTTCAATCCATCGCCGCTGGCGAGGTGTTTTTGCTGGGGTGTTTCCCTCCTAACCTCGCCAATTTACGCTAAACTCCAAATCTCCGCCGCTGTGCCACCAAGAATTCGATCCTTATCATCCGCTGTCAAAAACGGTAGCCTTTCTCGGATGAGGCGAAGTTCCTGCTCTAAAGACGGCCAGTTGTGTTTTTGTCTATGGTGTCCCGGGTAGCCTGTCCCCCATACCGTCCGTGATGCACCGAAAGCCGAAAGCAATTTTTCGATGAAAGGCTGGACATCTGTATAAGGAAAGTCTTGATGAGAGCGTCCAGCGACATCCGATAATTTAAAATAGACATTATCGTATCGGGCGAGATCCACAATCGGCTGGAAAGCAGCTGCTTCGGCATCCACCTGTGGGTATCCCATGTGATCAAGGATGAGCGTGAGATGCGGGTACGCTTCCGCGATAACCCCAACCTGATCAGCGAACTCGGCGCGTAGGTGGAATTGGATAATTGCGTCTAAGGCAGCGATCTCTTCCCACATCGGTCTGTTCTGTTCCGTTAGCAATATCTTTTCATCAGGATAGTACATCGGATGGAAACGGAAACCCTCCAACCCCCGTTCTTTTATCCAATACCGGACCTGGTCCGCATTTTTGGGATCTTGTGGGTCGATTAAGCCGTGTCCGATGAATCGATTTGGAAACCGCGCCACAGAGTCAGCGATATATCCGTTATCCCAGGTAGACCAACTCGTCTGGACCAACACCGTCCAATCTACGCTGTGTGCGTCCATTTCTGCCAAAAGTTCATCGGCAGTCCCGGGTTCGTCTGGATACGAGTTCCACGTCGGAGCCGTGGGACCGACAGGATATTTCGGTGGATCGATTTCCCAAACATGAACATGTGTATCTACAATCATGGGAAGCTCCTCAATACTCAATTTAGAACAGAAACTGTGCGTCTACTGTTTCCCCAGCATCTAACGTTACCCCGGCTGGAATCGTAATCAAACCGTTTGCCAAGACGAGTGAATGCAAGATACCTGACCCTTGGGGTCCCGTTGTTTCGGCGGTGTATTGTCCATCGGATGCTTTGAGGATCGCTCGCATGTAGTTAACGCGTCCATCTCTGTTGGTGATACTCTCTGAGAGAACCGCTTTGAAGGTCGGACGGAGTAGGGCTCTATGGCCCGCCATTTTCAAAAGCGCGGGACGCACAAAGAGCTCAAACACGACGAGCGAAGAGACTGGATTGCCGGGCAATCCGAAAATCGGTTTCCCATCTGCGATGCCGTAAGCCTGCGGTTTTCCGGGTTTCATAGCGACGCGCCAGAAGTTAATCTTACCCAGTTTCTCCAAAACGTTTTTCACAATGTCGTGCTCCCCTACCGAAACGCCACCACTTGTGATGAGCGCGTCCGCTTCTGAAAGCGCGACGCGAAAAATTCGCTCCGTTTCTGCCGCGTCATCGCGGGCGATCCCCATATCAATAGGAATCCCACCGGCTTCTTCAACCTGCGCATAGAGACCGTAACGGTTGCTGTCCCGAATTTTTCCCGGTTCAAGCGATGCACCGAGTGGCGTGAGCTCATCGCCTGTGGAGACAATCGCAACAGTAGGTTTCCGATGTACCAAAACCTCGGCGCAATTGAGAGAAGCGAGCATTGAGACCTCCGGCGGACGCAGGTGTTTCCCTTTTCCCATCACCACGGCACCTACCTTGACGCTTTCACCTGTGAAACGGACGTTTTCATATTTCTTAACGCCTTCAAAGATTTTGAGTTCACTATTTTCTTCTCGGGTTACCTCCTGCATGACGACCGCATCGGCACCCGCAGGCATCATAGCACCCGTCATGATACGCGCTGCTTCTCCTTCCCGAACCTGATTTGTAGGCGCATACCCCGCAGCGATAGTTTCTACAACTGAGAGAGCAGCCGGGTTTTCTTGGGAAGCATTTTGGACATCCGCTGCACGCACCGCATATCCATCCATCGCCGAATTATCAAAAGGCGGAATGTTTTCTGCAGCACTTAGTTCTTCTGCCAGAACATAATCCGCACACTCCAAAATGCCTCGCCTTTCTGACGGCAAAACCGGAATCGTATTTAGCATCTGTTGACGGGCGGCTTCAACACTGAGCATATATTTTTTCTCCTTCGCATAATCTTTTCCCAATATGATAAAGCATCATGCCGATAAGTGCAAGCCTATCTTTTCAAGCTTCGTTTGACATTGACGTAATCCTATGATATAATATTCCACAAATCAATTGGCGATCATTTTTTCTAACGGTACAGGTTTCGGTTTATGAAAAACGGTAATGCATTCCGCAAAATGCTAACATCAGAGCATAACTTGAAAACCTACATCGCAATAGGCTTATGTTGCTATCTCGCGATGCTGAGTCTTATTGCTCTGACACACGAGCATACCGCACATACACATTCTGAAGAGAACTGTACAGCCTGTTTCTATAACAGTCAGCATGTCGGCGTTGAAATTACAACCTTTGCACTCATTTTCCCATCTCTTTTCGATGCTACGTTCTCATTTTATGAGTCCGTTTTTCTCCCCTTAGAGCTCCCAACAAACACGCGAAGTCGTGCCCCACCTGTATTCTTCAATGAACTCTCAATTGCTATCGGTTAGAAGCGAAATTTATTAAAATTTACGCAATACTGCCAGTGTGTAGGTTAGGTTCAGTGTTGTGAAGCTAACGCACACCGAAAGAGTTTCTTGTTTACTGTGTGAGTTCTGTGTATCTATAATATCCAAGTTACTTGCTGCTATTTTTATATAGTGAGGCGGGCAGGTTGTAACTGCCTTCTGAAAAAAATGGAGAATACAATGTTTATATCCTGTTATAGGAGCGACTTTTCTGTCGTTATTTCTCGGTTCTTATTACTGGCTTTCGTCGCGGTCCTCCCCTTTATTGGGGGTTGTGGCGAAGATGATAACCCTATTGTTGATGAAGATGATCACGAAGAAGAAGAAATGCTCCACGCTGATGCAGACGGTTTTGTCTTAGAAGTTAACGAAACCGAAGTCTATCGTCAGTTCCAAGGCACCGAGACCGGGGAGCTTACCCTCGGAGTCGGCGAAGAAATTGAGGTCCATGTTGCCTTTCTTGACGCGAGTGGTGCGGAAGTCCATATCGGTGAAGAGGAAGGCGAAGACGAACATGAACATGACGAAGAGGAGACCTTCGCCTTGGGCTTGACGGGGTATGATCCCGCTATTATTGACATCCATCTGTCTGAAGGCGAAGACGGACATGCCGAAGAAGAACATGAAGGTGAAGAACACGAGGATGAAGAACATGAAGGCGAAGAACACGGTGAAGAAGGGTTTGCACATTTTGAAGTCGTTGGACTGAAAGCAGGCACAACCCAAATCACACTCCAGCTTCTTCACGGTGATCATCCTGACTTCACGGCAGCACTCCCAATACCTGTGACCGTTCAATGAGGAGCAAACCATGTTAGGCACTTGTGCCTATCTGCACACATCTTCTCTGGTAGGTGCGCTTTTTAAGCGTACCTGCCTATTTGTATTGGTTTCCGCGATAGTCTGTTTCTGCTGCTATCTCAGGAATGCCCAAAGTGCTGAGGCAACGCTGTCTCTGAACGGGGAGGTTGTCGAAACGCAGAGCCGTGCCGGACTTGCTGGGGTTACCGTTCGTATTATCGGGCTTGAGAAGCGCGTACAGACCGACGCAAACGGGCAGTTTAAGTTTGACGGCGTACCGGCAGGACAGCAGACGCTTCAGTTCATGAAAGTCGGCTATCGGCAGTTTGAACAGACGATTGATGTCAATGCATCTACGCCTTATCTTCAGATTGCTTTGGAGGCACTGCCGTTTCAACTCGAAACAATTAGAGTGTACGGTGCAAACCGTGATCTTTCACAGTTTGAGGAGACAACCGATTTAGCACTCAGTGAGGCTGAACTCCAAAGACGGGTCGGCATGACCTTGGCAAACGCACTGGCAAATGAGACAGGTGTTTCGCAAAGGACAATGGGACGAGCGGTCGCACGTCCTGTCATTCGCGGACTCGGTGGAGACAGACTCCTCATCCTTGAAAACGGTGAACGCACAGGTGATAAATCCGCTTCCAGTGCTGACCACGCGGTGTCGATTGACCCAACGACCGCAGAGGGGATCGAAGTCACACGCGGTCCGGCATCACTCATCTACGGATCAAGCACGTTGGGGGGTGTGATTAACGTCAAAAGCAATAACATCCCTCAGGTTTTGCCAAAACGCGTTAACATGCATCTAAAGTTCCAAAGTGAGTCCGTGAACTCAGGGCTGACAGGGACAACGGGCTTAACCCTCCCACTGGGTGATTTTGCTGGGAATCTGGAGTGGAATCGTCGTCTCGCCTCTGATATACAAACGCCAGTAGGTATACTCGAAAACACTGCCCTTTCAAACGTTAATTTTTCAGGGGGTACTTCGCTGATTAAGCCGTGGGGCTTCATCGGTGCCTCCGGAAGCAGCTACCGTTCGGATTACGGTATCCCGGGTTCCCCAGAGGGTCATCTCAGCGGCGTTAACATTGCTCTGAACAAACAGCGTTATGAAGGGCAGATGGAGTATCGCTTCAATAGAGCAATGCTTAAAAAGGTAAAACTCCAGACCGCCTACACCCGTTATCAGCATCAAGAGTTGGAATCAAACGGAGCACTGGGGGTGGAATTCGGGTTGCTAACCTACAACTTCTCAGCGATGGCTCACGTCTTGGGCAGTGCTATCGCTGGCGTATCCGGTGAATACCGTGACCATGCAACAGGCGGATTTTACTGGACACCTCACACCCGTGAGTTCGCTGCCGCAGGGTTTTATTTTAACCAACATAACTTCGACAAACTCACTTTACAAGCGGCTATCCGTTACGACATTAGGCGTTCAGAACCTTTTAGACCCGGTACGGTTATCCGCGCTGGAACCGTTCAACGCCGCGACTTTAACGGCTTGTCAGCCGCTACGGCTGCAATTTACCGCTGGACAGATAAGTTGAATATCGGAACTTCCTTGATGAAGACATTCCGCCCACCCGGTATCGAAGAACTTTTTAGCGATGGACCGCACTTAGCTGTCTATTCCTATGAGATAGGGAGTGCCGAGTTGGAACCTGAGATCGGCTATGGTGCTGAGTTTTTTGTCAGATACGCAACGGATAGGTTCAGGCTAAATCTGATCCTGTTTCGAAATCGTATATACAACTACCTCATTCCGACGAACACGGGTCTAAAGGAGTGGGGTAGCGGGGCAGCAGGTTGGTTGTGGATTTACCAATACATGGGGCATCATGTTCTGATGAACGGAATTGAGATCCAGGTGGGTGGTGAGGTGCTGCCCCAAGTCCGCCTCGACTTCGATATGAGCGGTGTCCGTGGGAGGCTTGAACCCACCAGACGACCCTTGGAACGTATGCCGCCCCTCAACGGCAAACTTGTTCTCAGTTACACACCGTCCCCTTTTCACTTCCACGTGACATCCCGTTTTTCAGGCCGCCAAACCCGACTCGGCGAATTTGAGGAACCGACGGATGGGTATCTCGTCTATGATGTCGGTGGCTATCTCAATTTTTCGTGGTGGCAGCTTGAGAACATGCTGGTGTTCGAGCTTGAGAACCTTCTCAATACAGAATATCGCGAACATTTGTCTCGTATCAAATCGGTGATGCCAGAACCCGGGCGGAATGTGAAATTTCTGTACAAACTTAATTTTTAGTTCAATTAAAAACTGGCTTTCAACCCTTCCGCTTCAAGCGAGATATGGAACAACCCATCGTGGTCGGTAGCAATGTAAAGCGTGTTGTTACTGACAACCAGAGAATTGACTTTACCCGGAACGCTCGGCGAGATCTGTTTCCACTTCCCACGAGCATCTAAACGATAAAGACCCGCATCACCAGCACCATAAACCGTCATGTTATCTCCAACAAGCCTGTCTATGACAGGACACCCTCCCATTCCATCGGTCAGCACCGACCAGTGTTCTCCAGTCTGTGATACCAGAACCCCGGTGTCCGTTGCGACGTAAACCGTTGAACCTACAAAGCCTATCTCATTGAAACGTGCAAAGTGAAGAGGAAGGTTGGAGGTAACATCTTTCCAACTGTTGCCAGCATCAAGTGATTGAAACAGTTTGCCATCTCGCTTACCGACGTAGACTGTTTCGCCTGAAACCGCTAACTTGAAACCCGTATCGAGTTCGCCACTACGAGGTTCACCGGTATCTATTAAACCGGTGTCTGTCCATTCTGAATCGCCAGGTCGCCATCTGAAAAGTCTCCGCTCGTATTCCACATAGAGGGTGTGTCCAGTAACTGCTAACCCACCGGTGACGGTGCGTATTTCAAAAACCTGCGTCGATGCTGACAAGTCGTCGCTTGTTTTGATGTTATTATGTGAATGATCCGCTATGTTCTCTTCGATTCTTGCTGGCATCTCAGTAAGTGAGGATTCTCGTTTGAAAGCGGGTGCTTCGTGAACGGGAACAAACACGTCGTCATCTGTGGATAAATAGAAAACCCGTAGGTGTGGGTCGTTTTTTCCCGGTAGGATTCCGTAGAGAACCCCGTTATCAACTGCTAATTGTGAAGCGAGATAAGCATTAATAAGAGAAAATTCTTTCAGTGTGCGATCGCTCTCATCAATCCGAAGGGTTTCCCACGTCTCACCGCCATTCGTTGATTGAACGAGATCCCTGCCAGTATAAGCGTAAAGTCTATTGTTGATTGCGACCAGATCTTGTATTGTCGTTCCGGTTATCCCCTTCATAAATGGATGCCACGATCTACCGCGGTCGGTTGAGCGATGAATGCCCCAGGGACCGGCTCTGTAAAAAGTATCTTTGTCCGCCTTTACAACCCCCAGTGGGAAGAACATTTCATTGGTGTTCGTTAGAAGTACCATACCAAATGCTGCATTCATAAAGGGGGATTCGTTTTCATCTGTTATCTCAGTCCATGACACTCCCAAGTCAGTCGAATGTAAAATTCTGCTCGAATTTGTATCGTCAAGGATTGTCACATTATACGCTTCGTTTTGCTGCGACTCGATCGGATCCCATGGGAAGTGATTAGAACCTATTTCAATGTAAAGGTTATTTTCAAATCTTGTCACGGCGTAGACAGCACCTGACAGACCCACATGCAATTGTTGCCAAACGTCTGAATTAAGGCGATGGAGCCCCCTGTCTGTGCCAACGAACACCGTATCTCCGACCGCAGCCATTGCATAAACATTCTTGTTTACTAACCCATTCTGTAGATGATGCCATCCTGCACCAGCATCTGTAGATCGGAAAACGCCTTTGTTTTGTAGCGTGAGATACATTACAGGACGTGCGTGTAAACTATGCTGCTTCGGCGCATCCATGACAACGAGTCCAGTCGGATGTCCTTTTGGACGGGAACAAAGGGCATGCCACGTCTCACCCTTATCGATGGAAGTGAATATCTTATCCATTGAAACAATATAAAGCGTGTCGGCGTATTCTGCCATCGGCATTCGCAACCCTCCGATGGGTATATTCGTGTTGATGCGTGTCCATGTGGTTGCGTCTGCCGTGAATCTATGGATACCTGTTGGTGCAGCAGCGTAAAGGGTCCTCTCGGATGTAACAAAGATATCATGTACAATACCGCCGTCGGGCCCATTTGTCGGTGTCCACGGTGAATCAGAGAGTTTTGTAGAATCCGCCTGAGTATTAGATGTTAAAGTTGTCTCAGTCGTTGATAGACCGGTACCGCTGCTGTGTGTGGCGTTATTCGCTTGTCCTGCTTGATTCCGCACCGCTGGTTTTGAATCTATATCAAGCACGATAAAGGCATCAATGATTTCAATCGTGGGTTCGGATACCGCCTCAAAACTATACGGTTTTTGAAAACGGCGGATGTATTGATTGCTTGCACCTAACAGCAACAGCACTAAAAGGGTAGCCGCGCCAAAAGCCGCCCATGGGAGCAACGGCTTGCCAGTCGGAGTCGGAGACGGTTCCAGGTCAGCCACTTGTCGCATGATGCGCTCTATGAGGTGCGTCGGTAATTGGACCTTACCAAGCACCTCTTTGATGAGAAGTTCTTCTTCTCCTTGCAAACGCTTTCGTGCCCGATGGAGCCGACTGTGAATCGTCTTTACCGAGACCCCTACGAATTTACTGATTTCCTTTGCTGGCATCTCTCCGAGATAGTAGAGCGTCATGACCGTCCGTTCACTCTCTGGCAGTTTTGCGAGAAGTTTTTGGACAATTTCATAACGATGTTCAGTCGCCTCTGTTTCGCGATACGCCGATATAGAATGACCATAAGTTAGCGTGTCTATTTCTTTCACAGACATCTGCTCCAACGACAGCATCGCAGGTTTCTGTTTTCGCATCCAATTCAGGCAAAGTCGATTGGCGATGACGTAGAGCCACCCCGCAAACTGATTAGGATTCTTAAGCGTTGAGAGTTTTTCGTATGCTCGGAGGAATGTGTCTTGTGTAATCTCCTCAGCGTGGTGGAAATCGCCGATCTTCCGCCACGCCAACGCGTGAATGCCCTTTTGGTACTTTTGGATTAAAGTGCTAAATGCCAATTCGTCGCCTGACAGGGTACTGCGAATCAGTTGTGCATCGTCTTTTGCCATCGCGGTTCTCCATAGTTAATGAATAGGTTTAGTAGTCTGTCAACATTGAAATGAAAGGTAACCCCTGCTTGTAGTAGTGCGATTTTGCGGCGTACTCGCTCAAATGCGACGTGCATTATCGCACGTCAAGAACGGGCAATGAATTGCCCTACTACGAACAATCCATCTGTTTAGATGTGATAGACTATTAGTCGTTTTGAACACGCCCATTTATCCTCAAATATCTGCCTGGAAAAATTTCAGAAACGCAGCAGTTGTCAATCCACCTGCGAAGAAGCAGAGCAAAAGGAGATCTAAAACGGCGTGCTGAAGAGTCTCTTCCAAGGTCGGTTCCACAACGGATGGCGGCGGCAGCGGAGACGGAGTCTCTTCTGAGTGGATCGCAGTTTCTGACATTTTGCTAAACATTTCCGCATCAAGCGTCTCATAATAGCGAGTCCCTGTTTGAAAATAGGCGTTTCTTTTCGCCTGACCGGTTTGCGTGGCATCGGTTGCTAAAGAGATGAAGGAGGAGGTCGGCGTAATGCGCGAAAGGTTGATGCCGATTTCTTCTTGGTATTTTCTTTGCTGCTGATACCGTTGGTCGAGCTCTGCCGCGAAGTCGCGATACGCTAACCGTGCTGCCTCTTCAAGGGGCGCCATCTTCTCATTCATTTTCTCGAAGTATTCCGGGCCACCTACTACCGCAGCGAAACCACCCGACGTCGGCTCTTCTGGCATGAGGTCTTGTATCATTTCAGAAAAGAGTGCGCTTCTTTCTTTGTCAAGACCTGCACGCAATTCTGCTTGCTTCGCTGCTTTCTCTCTGTAGACGCTCTCCGCTGTTGGTGTAGGCGCGACAATTTGTGCAGCGAGGAACCCGACCCGCGGCAAGATTAGAACAGTGAACACCCAGATGGTAAAGGCAACAATCAGGGCAGTTTTGGAACTGTCGAAATAAATCGAAATTACCGACCCCAGCGCAAAAAAGACCGCAATATAGAGCAACGAGACGAGGATAAGGCAGAAAACGCGAGGATAGATGTCGGGTTCAGCCAATGGAAACCCTTGTAAGACAAGCACGAGTAAACCGATGATTAACGAGACTAAGAAAGGGACAATGAAGACGAGATAGCCGCCGATGAGTTTACTCCACAAAAAGATATCGCGTGGTAACGCGTTGGCGAGGGTTATCCGAATGGTGCCTGCTTCCTTTTCTCCCGCGACCGCATCAAAGGTAAACAGCAGTGCCAACAGACTAAAAACCGTGCTAACCACAAACACAAAGTCGAGATGTCCAAAGAGAAAGGCTATCGGTGCAGAAGACAGCACCGTATCCCCCTGTTTTATCCCATTGCGTGTCATCCCCAGGTAACGCGGAATGATGGACTCTAAGCCCGTCGCAAACACACTTAAAGGCGTGGGTTTAAGAATCAGTTTGGAGACTTCAAAGTTTGGATCTGTTGTTTGTCTGTGTACCCAAGGTTCGTCCGCAGCTCCCTTATTGTTTTCCTTTTTGACGGCTTCTTGATAGTCAACTTGGCGTTGGAGATAACGCTGGTAGTTGATATGGAAATTGAGCGGGATAAGCAGGACGCACATCAGGAGTAGTGCCACAAACCGTGCGCTCAAAACATGAAGCATTATCTCTTTCTGAATTAAGGTTATTGACATATTGAAAGTGCCTCCATTCCTATGGAACGTCTTGTGAAATCGAATAAAAAGTGGATGTATAGGATTGGAAATTGCCAAAAAGCAGCTGCCGCGTGATTCTCTGCTTAAGGATACACCGTAGATACTGATAAGTTACGCGAACTCCTGTGGCAAGTCTCCATCCTACATAATAAAAATCCTGTTGTCCTTATTTGGAGAAACCGCGCTGTCAGGATCTTCGGAAAAGCGTTATTTGTGCCCCTCAATCGTTAAAGACACAATTTTCAGTGAAATGCTTGCATCGTATGAAAAAAATCTAAGTTTTTATTCAAAAACTGGCAAAACTACTCTGAATTACGGTGGATTTTGCGGGCGGGTATGTCTGCGCGTGCGGCTCGCGCGGCGGGTCAAACAATTTACTCGGTGTGTAATGCTTCGATTGGCGACAGTTTCATCGCTTTTATTGCTGGGTATAATCCAAAAAGGATACCTATCATCGACGAAAATAGAACGGAAACCAATAACCAATGTGGCGTAATGACCGCGGGCCAGACAGGAATAATTTTGACAATTTTGACAGCAATATATGCTGCACCTTTACTAACGAAAACGCCTAAACCGATGCCGAGCACGCCGCCAACGCTGCACATTGCCGTTGATTCAATCAGAAACTGGAGAAGAATATCTATGTTTTTGGCACCCAGTGCCTTTCGCAGACCGATCTCGCGCGTCCGCTCCGCAACAGCAACTAACATCATATTCATGATACCGATACCTCCCACAAGAAGTGAAAAGCCTGCAATACTTCCCAAAGCGATTTTAATCACTGCACTGATTTTATCCAATTGTCTCATACCAGATTTCATATCCCAAGTGACAAAGAAATCGTCCTTACCCCTGTGTCGTTTTCGGATTGTCGCTTTTACCTCTTCCATTGCGCGGGGGATATCCGCTACAGTCTTAGTTTGAATTGAAAGCATCTGAATCTTATCAGAGCCAGTAAAACGCGTCTGGGTCGTTGTAATAGGGATAAAGACCTGCGCGCTCAAACTGAATCCGAACCGTAGGTATTGCTGCCGAGGGGTCATCGTACCGATAACCGTCAAACGTTCCTTTTCTCGGTTATTTCCTGAACCTCTCGCAATTTTAATCTCTTTTCCAATAGGAGACTCATCGCCGAATAGACCAGCAGCAACATCGGCACCAAGGACACAGACTTTTGCACCTTTTTCAATATCTTCATCGGAGATAAAACGTCCGTCTTGAATATTCCAATCCATTGCTTTGGCAAAGGAGGCGTTCACACCGTTATAACTCGTGCGAATTTCAGCGCCTCCGGCGACCTGTGCAAGAACACCACCCCACGCTGGAATCTGTGGCACAGTTAGGGCAACAGATGGACACTCTGCCTCAATTGCTAAAACATCTCCATATTTGAAGTATTCATTACTTCTATTAGCGATCCAGACATCGCCGACCTTTTTGATATTTATACAGTACATCGTGAACTGATTAACACCGCCTTGTTTTTCTGCTTCTTCAAGGACAACTGTTCTTGCTCCGTCTCCTACGGCGATCATCGCAAGCACCGAAGCAATCCCAATGATAATACCAAGCATCGTTAGCAATGAACGCAGCTTGTTAGCATAGATCGCAGTAAAAGCGACACATATTCCTTCAATCAGAGACATCTCGCTTCTCCCACTGTTCTAAATAACGAGCGTTTGCTTAAAGGTAGTAGGCACACGCCGTGTGCCGTCGCAATCAGTTTTTTCGCAGCACTATTTGTTAGATTCTGTTTTCTTATCAAACTCACGCTAAATAACATGTTCTGAAAGAACGGACACCTGCTAATTAGAACGTTCAAAGCGAAGCACACCTCGCTGTTCCGTGCCAGCGTAAAACATATCCTTATCAACAACAAGAGAGGTCACAACTCCTGAAATTTCTGGCGCAATCTGCTCCCAAATACTTGTATCGCTCTGTAGGCGATAGATACCTCCATCGTTGGCACCATACACAACCTGTCCGTCTGTAGCTAACGACTTGATGATAACAGGCTCTTTCGATTTAGCAGTAAGCACATTCCAATTAATGCCATCTTTTGAACAAATAACCCCTTTATCAGTTGACACATGAACCGTTGAACCTACAAAGATTATCTGTATGAAATGCTCAACAGAAATTGGAAGATTCTGTGTAATGTCGTTCCAACCGTCTCTGCCGTCAACGGATTGCATAAGATGTCCATCTCGCTTACCGACGTATACCGTTTCACCCGATGCAGCAAGTTTGAAGCCTCGCCATATATTATCAGGTGAGAGTTCGATCGTTTCTTCTACACCCGTATAGAACCATTCAGTTTCCCCCGGTTTCCATCGGAAGAGTTTATAGTTGTATTCCATATAGGACGTTTTACCGCTAATGGCGAAGCTGCCCCACAAACCCTCCCATATCAATTCATGCGCGAATGACGCGTCGGCTTGTACTTGCATCAACTGTTTTAAAAACGATGCTGCCCCAAAATCTGGGTTTTCATGTATCAGTTCGCTTGACAAGGGGTCAATTTCAGGAGACAAGGCAATGTGAAACCCCTGTCCTAATTGTCGTCTGTCTTTGAACGGAAAATTCTGTCCACCTAACGTATGACACATGAGTTTTGCGGAATCAAAAGACGGAGGTGTTTCTGCAAGAGGGCTTAACGCATTACCATCGACAGATAATCGGAAAATAGCAGTCTTGGTATTATTCCGAACGGCTTTGACGTAAAGCACACCGCCGGCTTCCACGACTTGAACGATACAGGGCGGTGCTTCCTTGTACTGGTGTTTTTTCGTCTCTGATGCTACGTTGATAGCGTCCCACGATCTACCGCCATCCCTCGATTTGACCAGATTTGGACCTACCCTCGCGTAAAGTGCGGTAGATGTATTTGGTGCTGTACCTGTTGCGAAACTGACTAAACCGTCCACACGGCTTTCAAATCGTGTATTAAATCGGTGCCAAGTTTTCCCGCCATCGGTTGAGCGGTGAATTCCAGTGCTGCCACCAGTATAAAACCTGTTTTCGTTCAACGCCACGGTATTACGTACGCTGAACTGCATAGGGGTGATTCCTGACAATTCTGGTGGTGTCCATGTGTTTCCGCTGTCCTCCGAGCGCGCCACGACCCCATCATCCGTCCCGATTACCAAAAGCGTTTCTCCTGCAGCGAGTAGTGTTATCCGAGGTAGGATACCCATTAGATTTGATGGGTCTGCGGGTGTTATATCCCTCCAGGAATCACCACCGTCGATTGATCGGAGGATCCACCATGAACGTTTCTTACCGTTCCGCAACGGCTTGAAATTTTCTTCCGGTGTTCCAGGACCTTCTGAAATATTCACCAGGACCGCGACATACAGATAATCTTTGGAGACCGCCAAAGAACTGACCCGCACCATATTGTCTACTGGCAATTGCAGGTGTTTCCAAGTTCCAGCGTCGAGTCGGTAAATTCCAAGAGAAGTTCCAGCAAACAGGGCACCCTGACATATCCGTAGCGAGCCAATTCCGGCGTGTTCTTTCAATCGACTGTCCAAGCCATTACTGAGTGCTTTCCACGAATTGCCAGCATCATTAGACTGGAAAATGCCCTCACCCAGGCAGAGGTAAAAAGTATCTTCTGTTATTATCAGTTCTTGTGTGTAGCCTTTTGGACAAGGACCGATTGAATGCCATGTAATACCGCCATCGGTGGAGGCGAACAATTCATCAGACGGAATAATATAGAGGGTGCCATCGCGCTCGGCTATCGGTATTGTGCCGTGTGGGTCCTGACGCAAGAAATCGACGTTGACAAGTTGCCACGCTTCTTCACCCGCGGGTAATTTGTAGATACTTTCGTCCCCTATAACCGTGTAAAGCGTATTTTCCGAAGTTGCAGATAGGACGTTCACGGAACGCCGTACGCCAGGTTCATTCATCTGAATCCAATTCATGATGTCCTCCATGAGATCGCCTGAGCGTTGGAAATCGCCTAAGGTTTCCTGAACCGTAGATGCTTCTTTCTTGAGTCGATTCCGAGCGCGGTGCAGTTGGCTTTTAACCGTGTTCGGCGACACATCCAGAAAATCACCAATTTCTTCGCACGTCATTTCACTAAGATAATGAAGTGCGACTGCTGTCCGCTCACGCGCCGGTAGTTTTTGAAGGAGATATTTGACCACTTCACGTTGCTTTTCTGTCGCTAATTTTTCAGTTTGCTCTGCCATGTACTCGGCATAGAACAGTGCCTCTATTTCTGCTTTGCTCATCGCTTCTAAGGATTGCATCGGGATACTTTTTTGCCCAAGCCATGTGAGAGAACGACGGGTGGCGATCATATAAAGCCATCCTGAAAAGTGATTCGGGTCTCTCAGCGTGCCAAGTTTTTCATAAGCCTGGAGAAAAGTATCTTGCGTAATTTCTTCAGCGATGTGATAGTCTTTTACCATCCGCCAGACGAAGGCGTGTATCTGCTTCTCGTATTTCTTGACGAGCGCGGTGAAAGCCTCTTCATCGCCTGCTATAACGCGTTTAATCCATTGAGCGTCGTCGTTTTTCATGCGTGTCCTCCCAGTCAACAACAGTGGCTTGTGACATGTGACATATATTATAGGGAAGAAGGTTGCATATTCGTGAAGGAGAATATCAAAAGCGAGGGTAGGTGTGCAATTTTGGGAAGATCTGCAGAGAAGCAGTGCCTGAAAATCAATTATTGAAGGAGGGTCTTAGGCACCGTCTGTTTTCTATATAATTATAAGATTAAAGGGGTTTAGTTTTGGTGTAGGGCTTTGAGTTCACCCCAGCACACGGGCAGTTTGCCTATTGCATCGACGGCATGAAAATCGGTGTTAAACACCTCAACAGTTGGTAAAAACTCTCCATTTACGCCCTCGCCGCCGAAAACATAAATTTTGCCCTTAACGATCGCCACACCGAACGGGGTTTTTCCTGTTAGCATTGGCGGAATATCGCTCCACTCGTCCGTTTCTGGGGTATACACATCTACAGTCGCAGGGTCCCGACGGAGTCCATCTTGCCAAACGAAGCCACCAATTAAATATATCTGATCGTCAACAGCAACCGTTGAGGAATAGAGTCTAAGGTCTAATATTTCGTTTTTCTTTCGCCATTGGTCTGTTTCCGGGTTATATTCCTCGATGACCGTAAGAAAGGTCCCACTCGGGTTACCCACTTGTGGCCACCCACGTCCACCGATAACATAGATGCGGTTGTTGACGATCCCTACCCCGAAGTAATCGCGCCGGGTCGGCATTTTCGCGCGTGCTTCCCATGTATCCGTCTGCGGATCATAGACTTCAACGCGGTCTGTCCACTTCAGTGAATTCGAATCTTCCTTATTGGAGTCTGCTAAACCTCCGATGGTATAAACTTTTCCAGCAACCACACCAATCCCAAAGTTGCTACAAGGAAAGGGCATATCCTGTTTTCTAACCCATGTATCCGTTTGAGGATTATATGCCTCTACGATATCCAGAAATTTGAAGTTTTCACCGCGATTATCTATCCCACTATAGCCCCCAAAAACATAGATGGTTCCGTTGACAACCGCTGTCCTGGCACCGGCACGGGGCGTTGGCATATCTGTGACCCGCTGCCAGTTGTTCGTTTTCGGGTCATAAACTTCCACGGTTGAGAGCCCAAAGGGTCCACGTCCATTTTCAAAGAGCGTGCCACCGATGAGATAAATTTTCTCATCTACGACAACAGTGGAGAAATTCATGCGTTTGGTCGGGATTTCAGTTATCAGTTCCCAATGTGAAGTAGAAAAATGAGAGAAACCGAGCGGCGCGTTATATACTGAATCCTTCTCGGAAATTTGCGAGCCTGTATCCCCATTTTTACTCGTAGCTGCAGTCCGTCCACTCTGGTTGCGTACAGCCGGTTTTGATTCAACATCAAGAACGAGCGTGGTATCGATGATTTCAATAGTGGCTTCAGCCGCTGTGTTAAAACTGTATGGCTTCTGGAACCGAATGAGATGTTGATTGCTGCCGCTAAGCAGTAAGGCAATCAGGGCTGTGGCAGTGCCAAAAGCAATCCACGGGAGGAAAGGCTTGCCAGTAGAAGGAGGTGCTGGTTTCAAGTCGGCGACCTGTCGCATAATGTTCTCGGTCAGATTGACTGGGAGTCGGACGCTACCGAGAATTTCTCTAATCAGGAGTTGCTCTTCTTGCTGTAAGCGTATGCGTGCGCGACGGAGCCGACTCTTAACCGTGTTCACCGACACGCCCAAGAAGTTGCCGATCTCCTTTGTCGTCATTTCACCGAGGTAGTAGAGCGTTACCACTGTACGTTGGCTCTCCGGCAGTTTTTCGAGAAGCTTTTTGACGATTTCGTAGCGACGCTCGGCATTTTCTGTTTCGCGTTGTTCCGATATATAACGTGTGTAAATGAATTTCTCTATCTCTTGTGCGTCTGTGTTTTCCAAAGACTGCATATCGGTCTTTTTGCGTTGCACCCAATTAATGCAAAGCCGATTCGCAATGACATAAAGCCACCCAGCAAACTGACTTGGATTTTTTAATGTCCCGAGTTTTTTGTATGCGTGGAGAAAGGTATCCTGTGTAATCTCTTCGGCAAAATGAAAATCGCCAATTTTACGCCACACGAGTGCGTGAACACCCTTTTCGTACTTTCGGACTAAGGTGCCGAATGCATTGTCGTCGCCTAACAAAGTTTTCCGAACCAACTGGGCATCCTCTCTTACCATCAGAACCCTCCGTTTTCAAATGGGTGTTGCTAAACAGAAATCTCCCTGCACATAAATTCACGTTTGATATGATTGTTCATCAAACTTTTTTATCTTTACCCTATTTTCCTTCTCTTCTTTTCTTTTTCGCCATTCCAATTGTTAAAGACACAATTTAGAGCCAAAAAGGGTGCATAATCATAAAAAAATCTGATTTTATGGCGAATTGTAAAAATAAATGGAAATTTTGATAAACACCAAAACGCCCACCTCTGCTGGCGAGGTTTTGCAGCGTACACGCTCCGGGGAATGCCATACGGCATTCATACTGTTGATTCATGCGATGTGCATTCCTAACCTCGCCATTTCGTTCCTATAGTGTATAAGTAATTCTGGGATTTACTGCTGCGTTTGCGATCTTATATAAGAAGTTGCGCTGTCAAGGTCCTCTGGTGTATTGATGTTAAAAAAGGACATACCGTTTGGATCGAACCGCTGCCATATTTCAGGTGGGATACGCTTTATATGTGCCCATTCCTGTAAGGCATGGACACGTAACTCAGATGCTTGGAGCATTCGCTCAATGATAGATAGACAGGATTTAGAATAGGCAGCGCATAGGGTTTGAAGCGTTAGGTGTGTTTTGTCGCGACTGGTGGTATAAGGCATCACCGCATCATATTCAGCCAGAACAGAGACAAGATAGGTAAGCAGTTTCGGTGCGAAAAACGGGCTGTCGCACGCGACGCAGAGCACCGGATCGTGTGAAGCGTGCGTCAAACCCGTATAGATACCTCCCAACGCACCAGTGTTTGGGACGATATCCGCGTACATAGGTAGATCTAAATGCCTATATTCAGCAGGGCTGTTGGTGATAAGGAGAAGTTCGTCCGTGACAAGACGCATGCGACGGATAACATGCCCGATGAGAGAATCTCCGCCAAGCTGCAGAAGTGCTTTATTCTCTCCCATGCGTCGGCTCTTACCGCCTGCAAGGATGACCCCCGTCACCGGTGATATTTTAGGTGTTTTCAATGACATCGGTAATTAACTCACCTACCTGTTGGAGACTTTCCACGTTGAGTAGGTCGGCATTGTCTCGTTTTGAGTGGATTTTCAGGGCAACGCTGCCCACATCTCCTGCTGTTAGCGTAACCGTTTCAAATCCACGACTCGCAATCGGAATGCTGTCCAATCCGACACCAATCGGCAGATACCGTTCCGATACCTGTACGCCGAGAGACGCACCTGATGCCCAAAACGTCTTAGCTAACTTACGCGTCGTGTGCACTGGTGGAATACCGTAGCGTGTGACGAGGTTTACGCCGTTCCCAACGCCGAGTCCGTCTAAATTGATAACGTAGGTGCGATTGCAGTCATGTTCATCAGCATGCTTTTGAATATAACGTAGCGCGCCGCACATACCGTACTCTTCCGCACCAGTAGCGAGAAATATAATAGACTTCTTCTCATCACGCGCCATCACCACGCGTGCCACCTCAAGCATGACCCCAACGCCGGAGGCGTTATCAAAACCGCCAGCGGAACGATTCTCCGTCAGATTGATTTGCAAGAGTAGCAAGCAAAAAGTTGTAATTCCGGCGATACTCCAAGCAATGGGATCGGACAACCAAACGAGAGTGATGACCTGAGTCACTGATATAACTGTTAAGAGAATAAGTCCAACGATGGCAATACCGTAAGCCACTGCACGGACAGCGATCGGAAGAATTTGGGACTTGGAGTCGTAGTGTGTTACGAAGAGCAGCACCGGAGTATTACCAGCTTGTTTCTTGCCGTTTGTTGCGATAATATTTGCTGAGTTGTGCTTCCTACCTATATCATACAAGCCTTCAAACCGCTTCTGCCATTGGGTGAAGAGCATCGCTATAAAGAGACTGAGTACACAGACGATGCATACAGGTATGGGAAATCGTTCACCGAGCCACGGGACAGAGAGGACTACGGGGACGAAAAGACCACAAAGTATACGGGGCAACACTTCGGCGGGAAATTTTGTGAAGTGAAAAGGTTCCTTTACAACGTGCAGTCCAAGTTCAGTGAATTGCTCAACGATATACGCCCGCGCATCGGCTTCACCTGTGCTGCCCACCAGTCTTGGAAAAGCGAGTTGTCTGATGTGATGATACGCGCGTTTTGCATCATAACCGGGGTTTGCGTCCATTGGAAATCAATCCGCGCCTAACTCTGAACGGAACCGTCGTCCCAAACGACCACTGAGTGTTCTCACGGTTTCGCGTTCCGAGGGGGCAATATTGTGCAGTTCTGAAGGATCGTTTTCCAAATCGTATAATTCCGTTACATCGTTGTAGTTTTCGATGAGTTTATGTGTGGCTGTCCGTATGCAGCGGAAGTTTCGGAGCGCACTCACCGTCTCGGTGCGATGTGTTTCGGTTTCACCGCGAAGGACAGGCGCGATAGACCTCGCGTCTATACGTGGCAACACAGGCACACCCACCAAATCGCATATTGTCGGATTCAAATCAATGAGTTCAACCAGACTCTCTGAAATCTGGTTTCTGTCAATACCAGGTCCAGCAACAATGAGTGGCACCCGAAGCGACGCTTCGTAGGCGGTGCTTTTTGTGTAAAGCCCGTGGTCCCCAAGCATTTCACCGTGGTCGCTTGAATAAATGATATAGGTGTTCTCAAGCATTCCACGTTGTTCAAGCGCACGAAGCATCTCTCCGATTTGGTCGTCAATCAATTCCGTTGCAGCGCAGTACTGCTGTCGTGTTACAGTAATCTCCTCTGGACTCACATCGACAACGCGGCGTTTCACCCACGCCGGTTTGCCGTCCATATCGTCAACAATCGCAGGCGGCATCTCAGCGTGGCGATATTTGTCACCGTATTCAGTCGGCGGATCGAACGGGTCGTGGGGACCAACAAAACTCACGAACATGTGCCACGGGAAGTCGTCAGGGATATTCTCGATAAATTCGGTTGCCCGTCTGCCGATATAGGTATCAGCAAAATCTTCTGTTGAGAGGACTGAATCGTGAGAACCGTTTTTAATCCAACCGCTGCCACTGCGTTTCCGATAATCTTCATGAAACGCCTTGAGCATGCCTTTTTCTTCAAGGTAGTGCGTATAAGGACCGATAGGGGTGGGTGAACTTCCAGCGTGCATCTTGCCTTCACACTCTTCTGGATGTGTGAATCCCCAACTATAAGTGCGTGGACGGTCGCCGTAGCGTCCGTTATAGCCATCAGGTTTAGCGAGGTCGAGTTTTCCAACGCATCCGACGCGGTAGCCGTGATCGCGAAGTTGCTGGTAATAGGTCGGGACGTTAGCGGGCAGGAAACTCCCGTTGTCTACGGCTCCGACGCGAGAGGGTTGCAATCCGGACGCAAGGGCAATACGTGATGGCGCGCAGACTGGCGCGTTCACGGTGCAGTTTGGAAAACTCACACCCTGTTCTGCTAAGCGACGTAAGTTAGGCGTATTGAGTGCAGTCGGGGCATTTTCATCGGTTTCCAGATAATCGTACCGGTGCTGGTCTGACATGATAAAAAGAACGTTCGGTCTATCGGTTTTTCGGGTCATGTTGAGGTCCTTCGTTTCATATTTGGATCGGGATTGCCTGATACCCATTTTCAACGAGGTGGATGGCTTCTTTTTCGTTGATTTCCAGTATTTCACCAAGCGTAATTTTCAACGTATCCAGCAACTCGGCACGCGTTCTTTCTTGACAATTTACGCTGGGGATTTCTTGGATCCGACCGACCCACCACTCACCTCGTTCTTGGATAAGGGCAGTATAAGTGTGTGCCATGAGATTCTCCTTTCAGTGTATTTTTAGGCTATTATATCCGGTATTATACCAATTTTCAAGTAAAAAATAGCTCCTGATTTGAGGGGAATGTCTTTGAAAAGGTGCTGTCAATACACTTGCTAAAAATTCCAAAGTACGCTATTATATCCCCACAATTCTCAAAAGGAGATCCATAATGGCAGTTTTTTTACATACACGGGTTCGCGTCAGCGACCTTGACGGTTCTATTGATTGGTATTGCGACCACTTGGGGTTCAAAGTCCTCAGCCGGAGTGATAAGTCACCGGCAGGCAACCAGATTGTCCATCTCGAACTCCCAGGAAACGCACACACCTTAGAACTCACCTATTCACCCGACTTCGACCTTCAGGTCCAAGAGGATCTGATGCACTTTGCTATCGGTGTACCCGATATTGTTGAATTTTGCGACGGATTAGAGAAAGCAGGATTAGAAATTTGGCCCGATGAATGGCGCGAACAGTTCACATCCGGCGGAATGAAAATGGCGTTCATTACCGATCCAGACGGTTATGAAGTTGAGATATTGGAGCGGGCGGATACCTCTGGCGATCCACTGGACGTTCTTGACGAATAATTCTAAGCGTAGGGCCAGAATTGGTTCCACGCCGTGAGCCAATCCTTGGCACGGCTTTCAACACTGACAGGACCGGTTATCTCAACGCCTGCGCGCCCTTTAAAGTCAGCAAGTTTATCGACGCTTGAGAGTTCAATCTTAATTGTCGCCGGTGCTTCTGGGACGTAAGGTTTAACCCGACTTAAGTCTTTCAGCGCATCCCGCGTCCCTTCTTCAATCAATTGGCGAGCACGGACGGGCGGCAACTGTCGCGCACTATATCGGCTGAGTCCTTGTTTAACTACGACCGTCGGCAGCGCGTCGCCGAGGAGTGCTTTCGCTTCTCGGCAGACTGCCGCGTCGCCGGTAACAAGCGCAACTGGCACGCCATAGGCACCGTTGAGCGCAGCGTTTACACCGGTTTCACCGACCAGATCGTTGTTGAACCATAGGTTCCGGTACTGTACGCTGGAAATGGTGTGACACAACACACCGTCAGGCGTGCCGTTGCGGGCGTGCATACCGATGAGCAAGCACGCATCGCACCCGCTTTTCCACATATCCTCATAGCGTCCCCATCCGTGATGCGCCACCCATTCGCAATCTGGATGAATTTTATCAGGGATGAGTGAGTTGAAGGTCCAACCTTTCCCTGCCCCGTGGCAATCCACAACGACAATTTCTGTTGCCCCTGCAGCTTTCGCACCCCGCACCGCGGCATTGATCTCTTCTGTGTAGAGATGCCTTCCTTCCTCGAACATCGGCGCGCCGCCGCTTACCTGATCCCACACGACGATACCGCTAACCCCTTCCATATCCGACATAATCAGTACCCGCATTATTATACCCCTTTTTTGTTCAAATTTGTTATAGAAAATCTTAGTTTTTGGAGGGTAGTATAAACCTAATATTTTTAAAATTCAAGCAGAAAGTTGGGTGGCGGACTGCTGCTAATCGCTGACAGCCAATAGCCAACGGCTAAATGATTTTTTGACTTATGTGCGCTATTGTGCTATAATTCTATTATGCAAAAATTGTTGAATCTAAAAAAAATAACGGATACGAGATCTTAATTTTTCCTATGGACGCAATCAAAACAGAAGTTTACAATATCCTTGAAAACGCAATCCGTGCCGCTATCATGGCAGGCGAACTCTCTATAACCGAAGTGCCGGATATCCCATTTTCTCCGACGAAGACCCCGGAACACGGCGATATCGCCACGCCAATCGCCTTAGGACTCGCAAAACAGGCACGGATGGCACCTCGCAAGATAGCCGAGATCATTGTTAAGCACATCGATCTTGAAGCACACCCAACCCTCCACAAAATCGACATTGCAGGCGCAGGTTTTATAAACGTTCATCTCTCCAATGAATGGCTCTACGACACACTCCGAACGATCGCAGCGATGCAATCGCGTTATGGCACATCCGACAAAGGCGCGGGAAAACACCTACAGATTGAATTTGTCAGTGCCAACCCAACAGGACCGCTTAACATTGTGAGCGGACGCGCCGCAGCTGTCGGGGATACCCTCGTCAATCTTCTAAACACTATAGGCTATAAGGCAATCCGTGAATTCTACGTCAACGATGCCGGTGGTCAGGTCGAACGACTCGGTGAATCGATTGATGTTCGTTATCGGCAGGCACTCGGTGAAGAGAATCTGGAAATTCCAGAAGGCGGGTATCAGGGAGAATATCTCCGGGAATTCGCGGCGACTATTGTTGAAACCGAAGGGGATAAGTGCCTTCAACTTGAGATGGACGAGCGAATTGCCTACTTCCGAGATAAAGGTATCGACCACATCTTGGCACAACAGAAAGCCTCTCTGGAACGTTTCGGTGTGAGTTTCGATGTCTGGTCGAGTGAAAAAGCAATTCGGGACAGCGGGAAACCCGAGGAAATCATCGAACGCTTCCGAGAGAAACAATACCTTTATGAAGCCGAAGGCGCGACGTGGTTTCGGACGACAGATTTCGGGGACGATAAAGACTGCGTGGTGATCCGTAGTAACGGCGAATACACCTATTTCGTACCGGATGCTGCTTATCACCGGGATAAATTTGACAGGGGCTTCACAACAGCCATCGACCTGTTTGGACCCGACCATCAAGGGCACATTACGCGACTTAAAAGTTTCGTCAAAGCACTCGGTATGCCCGATGATTGGCTCGAAATTTCGATTATTCAACAGGTGAACCTCGTCGATGCAGAAGGCAAGCGGCAAGATATGTCAAAGCGGAGCGGTCAGTTTTATACGCTTGACACTCTAATCGACGAACTTGCAGAGACTGTCGGTGAGCAGTTTGCAGTAGATGTCGCCCGCTATTTCTTCCTCATGCGTGCTAACAATACACATCTCGATTTCAATATGGAATTGGCAATCACGCATGCCACCGAAAACCCAGTCTTTTACATCCAATATGCACATGCGCGATGCTGTAGCATTTTTGAGCAGGGAAGTGAACAGGGCATTACGCCGAAGCCTATTGAAGCCGTCTCCCTAAAGCAACTCACGGAACCGATGGAGTATGAACTGATTCGGAAATTAGCCGAATTTCCAGCAGTCGTGCTGCTGAGTGCCGAGGCGCGCGAGGCACACCGTGTGCCGCATTATCTACACGAACTTTCTGGAATTTTTCATCCATACTACAACCAACACCGAGTCCTCGATCCGTCGGACATGGAAAAGACCCACGCACGACTGACGCTGGTACAGAGCGTACAAACGGTATTGAGAAATGGATTGACCTTGCTGGGCATCTCTGCACCTGTATCTATGTAAAAGTTTTTTGTCATTGTTTCTGAGATGCTGCGTCTGTTGTTCTTGTAGGTACTGAATTGTTAAGAAACCTTTGAAAATCTGGAGGCGGTTGGACTTAACCCAAAAACATCGTGAAACGAAGTGGAACGATGACCAGATTTAATAGTTAAAAAAGGAAAAATATGACAAAAGATTATAGAGAAACAGATAAGGCACACGTATGGCATCCGTTGTTTCAGCACCAACGCCTTGAAGAAACATCACTCGCTGTTTTTGAATCCGCACACGGCACAACGCTCGTGGATTCAGACGGACGCGAGTATTTAGACGCATATTCGGCGTTATGGAATGTCAATGTCGGTTACGGACGGCAGGAGATCGCAGACGCAGTCTACGCGCAGATACAGCAACTGCCCTACTATCCCCACTTGCAGATTAACGTTCCTGCCACGGTATTAGCCGAACAACTCGCTGCATGTCTTCCGGGTGATTTGAATCACGTCTATTTCTGCAATAGTGGTTCAGAGGCGAACGAAACCGCTATCAAAATGGCGAGGCAGTATGGGAGGCAGACCTACCCAGGCGAGAATCGTTATAAAATTATCAGTCGATATAGAGGGTATCACGGGTTTACATACGGGGCACTCTCAGCAACAGGGCAGGCGCGAAGAAGGAAAGCATTTGAACCGCTCGTGCCCGGCTTTCTACACGCACATCCGCCTTATTGCCACCGATGCCCCATCGGGTTGAACTATCCATCCTGTGGCACTGAATGTGCTGATGAAATTGAACGGATGATTCACTGGGAAGGACCCGAAACCGTCATCGCTGTCATCGCTGAACCCATCATTGGTGGTGGAGGTGTGATTATCCCTCCCGACGAATACCTGCCAAGACTCCGGCAAATCTGTGACGACTACGGCTTACTCCTCATCCTTGACGAAGTGATCACCGGCTTTGGACGGACCGGAAAGATGTTTGCGTGTGAGCATTGGGACGTACAACCCGACCTTATCACACTGGCAAAAGGACTCACCAGCGGTTATATACCTCTCGGTGCCTGTGTCGCTTCAGGGGAAGTCTTCAACGCGTTCCTTGGAGCGTCCGATGACGATAAGGAATTTGCACAAGTCTGTACCTACGGTGGACATCCTGTGGCGTGCGCTGCAGGGATCGCAAATCTAAAAATCCTCCAAGAGGAACGCCTCTGGGAAAATGCAGAAAAAGTCGGTGCTTATCTACTCTCGAAGTTAGAGACGTTGTCCGACCTGCCTATTGTTGGTGATGTTCGCGGTAAAGGGTTAATGCTCGCCGTGGAACTCATTGAAGCCGATGGTGGGCATCTCGCAACAGCAAAGACGAACCAAATTGTAGCGCGGTTGCGAGAAGAAGGTATTATCGTCGGGAAGATCGGTCATGCCATTGAGGAGCCGGAAAATATTATTTTCATCGCACCACCACTGATTCTAAATGAAGCAGAGGCGGATAGAATCTTTGAGACGCTACGCCAAGTACTTGTCCAACAAGAGTTTTAACTGATGTCGTTTCGCAGGTGTTATCTTGTTTGGATCAGTGGCGAGTGCGTATTGAAGTGCTGTTGAACAGGCACACGTCCGTTTTCCGTCTGGGATTTGGGCGATAGTACGCCGGACTATTTTCTTGGAAGTTTCGACGTTAAAACGGACGTTATCAAGGATCATCTCGGTAGTTACGTTATCGTGATCAGGGTGCCAGCAGTCATAATCCGTGGAGCATGCGAGAACGGCATAACAGATTTCTGCCTCGCGAGCGAGTTTGGCTTCAGGTGCTGCGGTCATCCCGATAATATCGAATCCGAAGTGTCGATAGACATTAGATTCCGCTTGTGTTGAAAACGCTGGTCCCTCCATACAGATGTAGGTGCCGCCGTTATGCACCGCCGCCCTGTTCTCCGAGGCGCCTGTAGACAAAAACTTGCTTAGCTCTGAACAGAAAGGATGGGCAAGACTGATGTGAGCGGCGATCCCCTCACCGAAAAAGGTGGATACTCGGTCTTTGGTGTGATCATAGAGTTGATCAGGTACAACGAAATGGCGAGGTTCAATATCTTGTCGGAGACTGCCGACTGCACTCACGGAGATAAGCCATTCGACACCTAACGATTTTAAGGCATAAATATTCGCGCGGACATTAATCTCAGATGGAAGTATCCGGTGACCAACGCCGTGTCGAGGTAAAAAAACAACGGGTTTTCCGTCAAGGTTACCCAGAATAAGCGCATCGCTCGGTTTGCCAAAAGGGGTTTCGACTTCGATTTCTTCGATGTCTGTTAAACCTTCCATCTGATAAAAACCGCTACCGCCAATAATTCCAATACGCATTTTTTTCCTTTCATGGGGCATAACTGATGAGTTGGCAGTGTGTGGTCAAGACAAAAAATTGATGAATTCGTCTATCGCCACGTCACTGAGAACCAATAACTAAAAACTGATAACTATTATGGCACTGTTGCAATGTGATAATTTAACACTTGAAGGGAAATCCAGTTCCGCTGTCGCCACTTATATACGGGTGAAAGAACTTGATCTGGTTTTCGATTTAGGCAGATGTCCGATGAATTTCATCGGCACTAACAATGTCTTTATCTCGCATTTTCACCTTGATCACTACTTTGGGTTACCCATCTATATCAGCCAACGTTGGCTTTCTGGTATACCCCCCGGCAATATCTATGTTCCTTCAAGAGGGTCAAAGCAACTTATACAGATTCTTGATAGGATTTCCGCATTAGATACAGGGCGAAGTTGGGCATATCAAATCAATCCAGTCCGAGTAGGAGATGCGATACCCTTTCGCCAGAATCTGATCGCGCATATCTTGCCCGGTAATCATAGTGTCCCCGCCGTTTCTTATCTGATTTGTGAGGTTCGTAAGAAATTGAAACCCGAGTTTCAGCATCTGTCCGGACGCGACATTGCCGAATTGCGAAAGTCAGGGGTTGAGGTAACAAGAGAGGTACAATTGCCGTTGATTGCTTATCTGGGGGATACGCGGAGCATTCCCCTTGAGGCGCATCCCTTGCTCAAACAGTGCAAAGTCTTAATCTGTGAATGCACATTTCTCCTACCCGAACATCGCGCACGTGCGAAACGGACAATGCATTTACACCTTGAGATGTTACCCGCGGTTTTGGCTAATGTTGGAAGTGAACATATTGTACTAACGCATTTCTCTCGGCGCTATACACCAGAACTTATCCGACAAAGAGTATTTAACTACTTACCTTCCGAAGAACGCTCTCGGGTCCAACTGTTTCTCTAATACTGAGACGCAACTATCCTAAACCTTCCTGTTCAGGTATGCCTGCGCGTTCCATGTAAAGATATGTCGTCAAAATTGCCCAGATCGGTGCTAATACCGCATTTATCAGTGTGTTTAGTGCAACCATCACCCCGATTGCCCAAACAGGCGCACTCTGTAAGGTTATTTGGACCCTACCTCCGAAAAAGAGACCAAAGAATTTTCCTGATTGCAACACTTCACGCAGTGGCATAAACTCGGGCGAAACGACGGAAAACAGTAGCAACGTTAAGCTGAGTACTGCAGTGGTGAACACCATTGTTCCCAAGGTAAGTAATAGATACATACCGAAAAACTGACCCCATCTCCCCTGAACAAGTTCACTGCTCCGACGAAGGGCAGAGATTGCCGATAGATTCTCAAGAATAATACCTTGATTGCAGAGACTCCATTTTACCAGAAAATAGACAGCAATAACACCAGCAATCAGCATGAATAGGATCGGGGCAGGGAATCCTGTGGGTGAATCCGGTATCACGAACTCGATAAATCCAGCCATGATAAGCGTGAGAATGATGAAAGGTCCCCCCACTACAAGTAGCATCAAGATACATGCCCCCAAAATAGAGCCTGCCTTGCGGCGTGTCTGTTGCCAAACTTCGCCGGAAGTGACATTTTCCCCACGATGTCGATGGACTATGATCAAAGCCAGTGGACCCATTGTTAACCATAGTAGACCAATGTCAAAGGAAGAGCCGTTGAAACCTACTGATGACTGCACACCCGTTGGTTTGGGAGAAGACTGAGAGGTCTCAGAAGTTGATAAAGACCGCGCCCCGACTCCTTGGGATGTGCCGAAAGTCCACTGAGCCTCAGGAACCCTCAATTTAAAAAACAGAAATATGGCACTATTGAGTACGAGACTGACAATAATAACGGGGAACATTACGCGCCAAAACAGACCGAAATGGTTTCGATATTCCCTGAATATCATTGGCACAAGCCTTTGTCGACGTGGGATCCCACTTACATTACTGTTGCTTTCTAATACATGTTGCATGTTTCTACCCTGAAAAAAATAGACTGAAGTACAAGGACCTCGTTGAACAGAGATTAGTCGGGATTTGGAAATAATCAGAATCAACGGTATAAAGCCTATAAAGGCTTTACCGGGTATGAATGCCGTATGGCATTCACCGTCCTACAGGAGTACTAAATGTCTATAGCCAGCTAACGAGAACGCTTGATTCTGCCCCAGGTCGTTGTTAGTTTATTCAACGCTTCAACGGCGAGTCCTTGTGTCGCGAGTTTTTCGATCTCATCTTCAGACAACGCTCGATCAAATATCATCACCTCATCAATAATACCTTTAAAGTAACGATTGCCACCACAACAGTCAACCCACCCGATATTCAATGGACCAATCTGCTGTTCGACATGTGGAATGTCATTAATGCCTTTTGTTAACCCATCGGCATCACTATAGATATAAAGTATCGCGTGCTTCGGTTCAATCGTCATCGCGGCGAGTGCCCACTCCTCCATCGGAATCTCTGGGCCACCGTCCCAGCGCCACGTCTCAGCGTTATTATTGTTCCAGACGTAATGGAGCAGGTCGTTGTCTCCGAATATGAGTTCCGTAGCAGTTGGCGTGCGAGACCCAACAATACCCGCCCAATCCGAGGCTTTCCAGCCGTTAATCCATGCAGCATAAGTCGCGGTTTCGGTAATGACCTTGTAATCGGGAATATGGATCTTCTGTGATCCTCCGTCCAATTCAACACCTTTACCGACCCGTGCGTTGACCCATGCCGGACCCCCAACGACTTCTCCGTCGTGTTTGCCAACGCTATCCGTGGCATCACCATCAAGCGGCCAGTAGTTGATGAGCCCTTCCGTGAGGTTGGCAGTACTGGGGACACTGAATAACATAACCACACAAAGCGAAATGAATATATAACGGAACGGAGATTCAATACAACATTCTGACTGCGTTCGAATACCCAATATTTTCCTAAACATGGCAATCCCCTTACCTAATGTGTTTGTAAGACGAGATGACTTGTCTGCTAAACCGCCTGTAAATCTTGGTAAAGTCCTGAAATCAGTCCTATAGCGCAGATAGGAAGACAGAGACCTAACGGAATATCCTCGTTTAAAAGGATATAGGGAAACCAAAACACGAGGGCATGGTTTCCCTATAATTCCGGTTGGTCGGGAATTAACTTCCCATACCGGGATGAGAATTGGCGTCCTGATCAGATGTTCCAGCTTCTTGTTCTTGATAGAACAGATATCCATCTTCATCTTGGTCGAGTTCGTATTGGCGCACAATCTGCTCTGCTTCGCGAAGGTACGGGGTATCTCCCTTTGTAATGCTCATATAGGCTTTGAATCCTTCATAAGCAGCACCGAATTCACGGATGGAACGATAACAGACCGCTTGTTGGTAAACGGCTTCGTTTCGCCATACCGACTCCGGCGCATTTTCAAACAGATTATCGTATGCCTGAATTGCCCGTTCATATTCAGCACCTTGTTGATAGAGCGTACCGATACGATACATAGCGTCTGCAGCGGCGAATTTCTTATGCGATAAATCTCGGACCAACGTACTATACGCATTAATAGCACGCGGGAAATTGCGAAGTCGCTCCCAGTTGCCCGCAATCTGTTGGAAATTTTGGACAACCTGATCACTATACCCCATCACCCACATATCAGCGGGTGTAATCTTTCGACCCGTCTTTTGGTATTCCACCGCTTTCTTATTGCGGAACTTATCGATTTCGTCCATCAGGAAGCTAATTTCCGTCAAGACTTCCGATGTCTGCTTTAGGAGGGTGCCGGCTTGTGAGGCTTCGTAAGAATCCGGGAATTTCTCCACCACTGCCGTGTACGCAGGCCAACCGCCGATATAATCATAAATCTTGTAGAAATAGAGGTTACCGATTTGGAATTGGGCTTGTGGTGCTTTCGGATGCTCAGGAAATTCTTCGACCATTCGCTCATAGTTACGGGTGGATTCCGTGTAATTCTCTAAGCTTTCATAGGCACGGGCGACTTCATAGAGCGCCTCTGCAGCAATATTAAAGGTTTCATCTGTCGGTTCACTATCATAAATAGCTTTATAGTTTTGATATTCAGCACGCTTTATCTTAATGATGTCGCGATTTTTCCGAATATTCGCTGTGCCACCTTTTGCCTCGTTGGCGTAGTATCCAGTGGGATCCAGGGCAACAATGGCATCATAATGCTCAATCGCTTTGTCCCAATCATAACGGCGCTTATAGATTTTAGCAATCTGGTAATGTGCGCGCTGTGCCCATTTTCCCTTCGTGTCGCGTTCAATAACCTCTAAATAAAGCGTCATCGCTCTATCATAGAGTGCCCGTTGCTTCGCGCGGTTCTCCTCCATTTTTGCGGGATCATCGTCGCGGATATCCATAGTTTCTGCCTCGTCAAACGCACTATCGGCATTCTGGATCTTTGCACCGATCGGAACGATATTAAAACCGCCCCCGCATCCGAGAATCGTCACAGACAGAAATGCGAAGGCAAGGATGAGAAGGTAGGCTCGACCTATTCGGAGATCGAAGCCGTATGTGAAACGGTTCATCGTGAGTCCTGTTCCTAAAAACCTATGCTTTTCTATGAGTCTTTATGAAAAGCGTTTGGTTTTTAGAGGGATTCCTTAAGTCCCATGATTAAAACCTGCGGATATTTCTTACGAAATACCGCGATTTGCACGCTGCAAAGACTACACAGCGTGGAAGAACCTTCAAAGCCAGTCCTCGGGGACTTGGCGCATTTGTTTCTTGGACTGCCATTGTCGGAATTTTCTATACCGCTTCGACGTCGCGGGTGGTGCGGGTTGCGTGGCATCTCTGCTAACGCCTGACGTGGTCCGTATTCAGACGACACAACAACACTTCGCCCACATGGACAAAGATTACCCATTTTTTAGGCGTTTCCGCGAGTAACCTACGAAAAACAAAAAAAACAGAAAATTACCTATTTAGAGAATGCTCCTTAGGAATATAAAAATCTGCTGGTATGTCTCTAAATTGTTCAGCAGCCGTTCGTTGTTATCCACATTATACTAAATTTGCAAAAAAAGTCAATATTTTTTATTTTTTAAAATACGAAAAACTTGACAAACATCGAAAAGTATGTAAGAATTGAACTTGCGTAAAGGATTGATACGCCAATTGCGATATTATTGTTAGGGTAAATTTAGAATCTGAAAATTAGACATAGGAAGGACAAGGAAAGGAAATAAAGATGGCGAATGCAGACTACAAAGTTGGTGTTGTAGGGGTCGGCAGAATGGGAGCGAACATCGCTCGACACCTCAACGATGAAGGGTTTGATGTCACTGCTGTATACGATGTCGCAAGCGAACGCGCACAAGAACTCGCAGCAGAAATTGGGGCAACCGCAGCCGGAGAACTCGCGAACGTTACCGCGCTCGCTGACTATATCATCACCGTGGTTACGGACGACGCAGCAATGCGAACAATTTTCTCCGACGCTGCCGATGATAACCTACTCAAAGATGCATCAGGCAAAGTCTTTATTAACTGTGCAACGCTGAGTCCACAGATTCACGTAGATATCGAACAACTCGCAGCGAAGCATGGGGCTGAGAGCCTCGAAGGGTGTATGGCGAGTAGCATTACACAAGCACGGGAAGGCACGCTCTACCTCATGTGCGGTGGTAAACAGGCTACATTCGACAAGGCACTCCCAATTCTGGAGTCGATGAGTGTTTCCCTCCGCTACGTCGGTGAAGCCGGTCAGGCGGCACAGGTCAAGGCACTCGTTAACATGGTCATGAACATCAATACAGCAGGACTCGCCGAAGGACTCGGCTTGGGTGCCGCACTCGGGTTGGATTTGGCGATGTTACAGGACGTTTTCTCACAAACCGGGGCAAACTCCCGCGTCTTGGAGACCGATGGAGAAGACATGGAAGCACGGGATCACGAGTGTTATTTCTCGGCTGCGCATGCCTCTAAGGATTCAGGCATCGCACTTGACTTGGCAAACGCTGAGGGTATTTCGTTACCTCTCGCAGAAGCAACCAAGGCGCAGTACGACCGCATGATTGAACTCGGATTGGGTGAGTTGGATAAGTCGGGTGTCGCTGAACTCACTTTCCCCGACCGGGGAGGGAAGAACTAAGTCGTGCTTAAAGGCGTAATTCTCGCAGGCGGACTCGGTACCCGTTTGCACCCTCTTACCAAAGTCACCAGTAAACACCTCCTGCCCGTTGGTAATGAACCGATGGTGTTTCACAGCGTCAAGCAACTCACCACAGCAGGCATCACCGATATTCTTATCGTGACGAATCCGCAATACGTCGGCGACTTTGTGAACGCCCTTGGCAGTGGAAAAGATTTCGGATGTGAATTCACGTATCGCGTGCAAGAGGATCCCAAAGGCATCGCGCATGCACTCGCATTGGCGGAAGGATTCGCCAATAACGGTAGAATCGCCGTTTTGTTGGGCGACAATATCTTTGAAACCTCAATTCGGCAGGCAGCCGACGATTTCCAAGCACAACCCAAAGGGGCTCGCGTTCTGCTCAAACAGGTACCCGACCCAGAACGTTACGGGGTCGCGGTTTTGAACGGAGATGACCGTATCGTTGCAATTGACGAGAAACCCGAGCATCCGAAGAGTAATTACGCTGTCGTAGGTGTCTATTTTTACGACGCATCTGTGTTTGATGTCATCCGTACGATTGAACCTTCGGCGCGTGGAGAGTATGAGATAACCGCCGTCAATAACGCCTATATACACCGTGGCGAGCTGGCATACAGTTTTGTGCAAGGAAAGTGGGTTGACGCAGGAACCTTCGATTCACTCAGCGAAGCGCATCAAATCCTTTTAAATGCTTCGGATTGGTGCTAATGGACGAGAGACCCATGCTATCCATCGTGGTCCCTGTTTATAATGAAGAAGAGAATGTCCGTCCGTTGTTTGAAAAGATTCAGGCGGTCTGTGAGACGATCGGTGATACTTACGAAGTCTTATTCGTTGACGATGGGAGTAGCGATGCGACTTTTGCAGTGCTCTCAGAACTAAGTAAACGGGTTCGGCAAGTAGTCGTCATTCGATTCAAAGAGAATGCCGGTCAAACAGCAGCGATGGCAGCAGGGTTTGAATTCGCACGCGGCGAGCGGATTGTTAGCATGGATGGCGATTTACAAAACGATCCCATTGATGTTCCGAAACTCCTTGAAAAACTGGACGAAGGCTACGATTTGGTGTGCGGGTGGCGCAAAGAGAGACAGGATAAATTCTTGACGCGGCGCGTCCCCTCTATCGTTGCGAATTGGATAATCGGTAAGGTGACGGGCGTGCCGATCCACGACAACGGATGCTCCCTGAAAGCATATCGCGCCTCGGTTATCAAACAGGTGCCGCTTTATGGTGAAATGCACCGGTTCATTCCTGCGATGTCCACTGTGGCTGGCGCGCGTATCGCTGAAATCGTCGTCACACATCATCCGAGACGTTTTGGTCAGAGCAAATATGGACTCGGTAGAGTATGGCGTGTAGCGTTGGATATTATAGCCTTCAAGCTGATCATCTTCGTCTTCGCGCTACGTCCTGAAATACAGGAACCTTCACGCTGGCAACGGTTGTCCAATGTCCTTTTTAGGCGAAAGCAGAAAGCCCTTCAAGCTGCATCGTTCCTCAGTCTCCCTTTCTTCGTCTTAGGACGCGTTTTGTTTGGCAGTGCGAACACCGCAGCACTTAGCTGCATCAGTTTGGCCATCGCGTTGCTGGCACTTGGATGGATAACGGAAAATAAAATTCGGCAGGCGAACCAAGAACTATCAGACCTGAGTAAACTTGCACGCTTCTTTATCTTCCGATGCAACCGGCGACCTATTCGATTTTTTGGGCCTGTCGGAATTCTGTTGTTTATACTCGGTGGGGTTCTCTCTCTGAATCCAATTGTCATGGGGATCGGGATTTTGGTATTCTGCTTCGGGCTGTTCGGTGAGCTCATCGCCTTCGCTAACGCCAAACACGTAAAAGATTGGACTGTCGAAACACTTTTAAATACAGATGGACTGTAGTAGTCTGTCCCATCTAACCTGAAGGAAGGTTCGTAGTAGGGCAATTCTGCGGCGTACTCGACCAAATGCGAAGTGCATTATTGCCCGTTCCGACGTGCCAGAATGAGTGGAATCAACGTTTATCGCACAGAATACTTTACTTTTTCAAGCAGCTTGAATCTTCTGGAGTGCCATCGAAATCCAACGCTTCAACGTATGTTGGACTTACGTTACTATCAATATTGATAGATGTCATGTAATGCTATGGATAATGCTACGGGTTACAAACTTCCTCAGAATTGGCGCGCCGAATTTCCGGTAACCGAGACCTATATCTATATGAACCACGCCGGGGTCGCACCCCTCTCGCGTCGAGTGCAAGCTGCGATGACCAATTTCTTGGAAGATGCGACTGTGAATGGTGCCGTGAACGCCAAACTGTGGGAGACGGAAGCTGAAATCTGCCGAAGCGCAGCGGCGCAACTCCTCAATGCCAACACAACCGAGATCGCCTTTATGAAGAATACAACACAAGGTGTCCTCATTGCGGCGAACGGTATGGATTGGCAAGCAGAGGACAACGTTGTCACAACAGCTGTAGAGTTTCCTGCAAACGTCTATCCGTGGTGGAGTTTGAAGGAACGCTATGGGGTCCAAACGCGTATGGTCCCAGAGCGAGCAGGACGTATCCACGTCGAGGATGTGGCTGCCGCAATCGACGAGCGCACGCGGGTTGTGACGATTAGCCACGTAGAATTCGCCTCCGGCTTTCGGAACGATATTCAGGCACTCGGTGAGATTTGCCGAGAACGCGATATCTGGTTCGTTGTGGATGCTATTCAGAGTCTCGGGGCGATTGAAGTAGACGTCAAATCCGCTAACATTGATATTCTCGCCGCTGATGGACATAAATGGTTGTTGGCACCAGAAGGTGCGGCGATTTTCTACTGTACTGACGCGAAACGGGAACGCCTGATTAACACCAACGTCGGTTGGGCAAGTGTCGTAAACCCACGCGATTTCCTCAATTACGACCTCACGCAGAAACCGGATGCAACCCGCTTTGAAGAAGGCTCCTACAACAGCGTCGGATTGTATGGACTCCGGGCTGCGATCGAATTGCTCCTTGAGATCGGTATCCCCACAATCGAAGGACATATTTTAGCACTTACCGGACACTTAATAGCCGGGTTGGAAGCCAAAGGCTACCGCGTCATCACACCGCAAGCGGATTCAGAACGGGCTGGGATTGTCATTTTTGACAGCGTCCGGTTAACACCGACTGAAATCTATGAAATATTGCACACTGAAAACATAATCACTGCCGAGCGTGGAACCGGGGTCAGGGTTTCACCCCATTTCTACAACACCACATCTGAAATTGAACGGCTCCTTGAAGTGTTACCAGACCTTTAACGCCAATCTAAACTTAGGAAAAACATTGGAAACGCTACATATACAAAATAATATCCAGAATGATAGAGTAAGACCGGTTTCAAGAATTTGCCTGTCCCTTCTTCTTGTTTCGCTACTAATGCTTGGTGCGTGTACAATGCCGGGTGGCAATCAGAAGATTAGCAAGATTCGTCTCTCTATTCAAAATACGCTGCCCCTCCACCGAAAAAAAGTCCCGATTGTGCTGACTGGCGCGCAACTCCGAAAAGTGAACCCTGATTTCACTTTCAAAGCGTACTCTGTTGTCACGGGGCAAGCACCACGAGAGGTGATGATTCCTGCCCAAGCAGATGATTTGGACTATGACGGTGAACGCGATCAGCTCTGCTTCTTGCTGGACCTGGAGCCGGAAGAAACGAAAGAGGTCTCAATCCTTTACGACCCCAATGTCAAGGCGACCTTAACACTCGACATCAATAAACAGACGCGTGCCGCAATCCTTCCTGAACTGAATGCTGTCGCAGCAATGGAATCGAATTTAATTGCGTATCTCCTAAAACCAAACGGCGCCTTCGTTGCGTATGGCAAAAAACGGTCGGAACTTTTTAGTGTCGATATAATGTTCCAGCCTGAATTAGATTACGAGCGCCCAATCTCGCCGGAACTCAGACACCATTTTGAGCAGAACGGGATCACGCTCTCCCAACAGGTGCAAATAGAGATAGAGAAGCCAGAGCAACAGTGGATCGCACGGGACCTTGAGAACCAAGAGGTCTACTTTATCCGAAAATCCTATAGCAGTGAGGTCTCCGAACTCGGACAGGAAACTGAACCGGAAGAACAGTTGAATGTTTCTGAATCGATTGGTTTATCCCTAAATGAACTCCTCAAATCTGAAACAGAGAAGATGGTTGCACTAACACCCTCGGAGGGGCTAATAGGCTGTGGTGGAATTGCGCTTTGGCATAAGGGAGACGAGAAAATGGTTCCGTTGCCTACTGAAGGCGATTACGTCCGAATTCTCGCTGACGGTGCCATCCGTTCGATCGTTCAACGGATTCTGCCAGCGTGGAACATTCAGGGCGAGGTCCATCGGTTCATATCAACCACGTTTATCTATGGCGAAAATCCCTGGATTGAGCATCATATCCATGTTGATGGAGACCTACCGACGGATTACGCCTTTATCACAGGTATTCCGTATCCGAACGGTGCTTATAATGAGGATGTAGGACAGGGGTGGGTCTGGGGGTGGGGAACGGATCCGAGAGGCATAGACACACTCGGTGTTGCGCTCATCATTCTCACTGGTGGCGATCCAGAGAATGCCGGACTTGATGCATCACAAACCGACTTTTCGTCTTTACCGGTTATCCTAACCCCCAATGCCGATGGCAGACTTACCTATCGCACATTTGCTATCTGGGGCGGTGGTATTGATGGCATTGAGACCGAGACAGAATTCGCGCAGCACGTCCAGATTACGACAACCGCCCTGAAAACACCGCCGCAAATTAAGTTCCTACCGCCAGAAGAAGAGCAGTAGTCTCAGAAGATTGGAGAACCTTATGATTAACAAAGAAGAGTGCCTACAACTTATCGCAAACCAGCGGACAGATGAAATCGTTGTTACAACCATGGGGACAACCGTGCCGTGGGGCAAAATATCAACACATCCGTTGGACTATGCCTCCGTCGGCAGTGCTATGGGACACGCCGCTGACTTCGCGCTCGGTATCGCACTCGCGAAACCGGATAAGAAGGTTATCGTGCTTAACGGTGATGGAAGCATGCTGATGTGTTTAGGCACATTAGCGACAATTACTGCCCTAAACACACCACCGCCCAACTACCTGCTTTTCGTCTGTGATAACGGGACGTATGAGGTGACAGGCAATCAACCTGTCCCTGTTGGCAACGGCGGTTTCAGCTGGACTATGATTGCGAAAGGTGTCGGTTTTCAGCAAGTTTATGAATTTGACAAGGTAGACCAACTGGCAGCAGCACTCCCCAAAATCTGGAATGAAACCGGACCCATTTTTGTGAGTTTGAAGATTGAAGAAGCATACGAACCACCACCTGATCGATGGGGCGGTTTTCCCTATCCCTACCTACAGGAATCCCTTGCCGAATCCACACATAAACTCAAACAGGCACTTGCAGGTTAAACTGTAGATTTCATGATTCGGAAGCATTTTGTAGCGTAGGCTGTTAGCCTGCGTACTAAGATGCACAATCTAACAGATTGTGCTACAAGTGGCAACTCAGGTTATCCTATAACAAAGGAAGAGATAACAATTATGGGAACCCAGAAATTAGAAACTCGACGGATGGGACGTACAGGGATGCGTCCAAACGCACTCGCGCTCGGTGCCGCATGGCTCTGGCAGAAACCCGATGCTGAAGTTATCGGTGCAATCCGACACGGTGTTGAACTCGGCATTAACTATATTGACACCTATCCCGGACATGCCGAGCATCTCTGGGGTGAAGCACTCGCTGGTGGATTGCGAGAAGATATTTATCTGCAAGCAAAAGTCGGCACGCACCCGGAACGCCGAAAAGACTTCTCCGCAGATGGCACTCGCTGGAGCATCACGAATAGTCTCAAATCCCTCCGTACGGATGTCCTTGATGCCGTGCTTATCCACGATCCGCTTGATATGGAGAGCGTGTTAGCACCCGGTCAAGCGTTGGATACGCTTTTAGAGATGAAGGCAGAGGGGGTTGTCCGACATATCGGGGCAGGTGTCCGTTCTCATGAATTCCACAAGGAACTCATTGAAAGCGGACATATTGATATTATCCTTACTTTCTTGGACTACACGCTGTTATCACAAGCGGCAGCAGAAACGACCTTGCCGTTGGCGCGCCAACACGATGTCGGCATCATCCTTGCGAGTCCGTTAGGTATGGGCAGTCTGACGGGTGTAGAGCCGGATGTCGAAACCGAACGCCGCCGTAATCCAGACGCTGAACCGAAAGCACACGCCATGTGGAAGTGGTGTCAGGAACGCGAAATCAATATCCGTCATCTCGCGATGCAGTTTTGCCTCGCTGCGCCAATAGACGGTGTTGTTATGTTCGGTCCTGCCGACAAAGCGCAGGTGGAAGATGGATATGAGGCAGCGACAGCTGATATTCCTGAGGACGTTTGGGAAGCATTTGAGGCGGAATTTGGGATCAAGCGCGGGATGTAAAAGACGGGTCCACGAACCTAAGCCTTTACGCCAGCAGCCAGTTCTGACGCGAATCGTTTCACCGCAGCGAGCAATTTCACCTCATCGTCCATATTCTCTTCAATAACATTGACAATCGCACTGCCCACAATCACACCATCAGCGATCTTTGCCACCTGTTCTGCCTGCTCAGGCGTTGACACACCGAAACCGACACTGATTGGTTTGTCTGTATGTTTTCGCAGCTCGGCGATTGTCGGCGCGATTTCGTCTGACAACATTGCCCGCGCCCCTGTTACACCTGTTACTGAGACACAATAGATAAATCCTGTGCTAACCGATGCGATTAATTTCATCCGTTCCGGCGGACTTGTCGGGGCAACCATGAAGATCGTGGCGAGATTATAATTAGGTGCGATTTCAAGGAGCGACTGCGCCTGTTCTGGTGGTAGGTCCGGGACAATTAAACCATCAACCCCTACTTCGTGTGCAGCCTTGCAAAACACCGCTTCCCCCATCCGGAAAATCGGGTTATAGTAGCTCATCAAAGCGATCGGAATTTCCGTCCGTGGACGGAGGTCTGCCACTATTGACAGGATCTGCTCAAGTGAGATGTGATGTGTAAGGGCGCGTTCACTTGCGCGTTGGACAGTAGGTCCGTCTGCAATCGGATCAGAGAAGGGGACACCGAGTTCAATCAGGTCTGCCCCAGCTGCCTCAAGTGAAAGGAGAAGTTTGTCGGTAAGTTCGGGATGTGGATCCCCAGCACAGAGGTAGGGCATAAAAGCACTGGCACCTCGGTCTCGGAGTTCTTGAAATTTTTTGTCAATTCGATTCATAGATATGATTAAATTCCGGCTTTCTGTTAAGATGTTTTCTCAATTATATCCTACATGAGCCGAATTGTCAAGTGAGTGTACCAAGTTAAAGGGCCATTCAGTGAATCACCGCCGTCCACCTTTCCAAAGATAGGCTTCATAGCCGACGCGTTCAAAAAAAAGCGGAGAGGTCAAGCCTTCAGTTTCGCGTTTCTTGACAATCTCCAATGCAGTGTCGCCGAACCAAATCTTGCCGCTTTTCGGATCAATGCCAGCAGTCTGTCCAATCCGCTCGGTGATATCATGCTGTTTCTGATATTCTGCCCAAATCTGCTTGCATCTGCGGGAATCGGCGTCCGTCCACTCTGGATGTTTCATCTTGTTCTTCGGTGTGGAAACCCCGTGCTTTAGAATCAACGGTATTCAGGTTTCCTTATGGGCATGAACCGGGGGAGGAACACCGCTCCTTTTTTTCTTGACGAACTTTCCAATCTCTGCTATAATCCATATTGGGAAAGTTCGATCACACGGAGAACCGTCGTGTGTGAGGTTGTCCGCAAACTCTGGTGGATATGTGCTTGCGGCGCGTAAAACTAAAAAAAAACATATACACTTTCACCGCCAGAGTAAACACTTGAATGTAATGAACGCCACATGTAAAAACGTGGGTTCGTAAAAGCATTCTCAAAAATAAATAGTCAACTTTTAGTTGAGTGGGTTGCTTGGACCCCACTGTGGAGCAGAGGTAAGACCAAAGATGGCAAACTGTTATGAAGCACAAGCCCCAACCTTTAGGTTGTGGGTGCCTTGACTGTTAATGCCTCCTGCGGTTTCTGTTTTCCTGCTTTCTAGGTAACAAAGTTCCTGAACTGATTCCAACTATAGCATACCATGAAACCTGGACCCATGTCAAATTTATATAGAAATAGGCGAGGCATAGATACCTCGCCTATGATGATCAAACTACACCTTCCTGAAAACGAATTCTCCATTCTCAAAATCGACAGCAATCGCATCACCGTCCTGGAAATTGCCTTCCAACATCTCAATAGCCAGTGGGTTGAGAATATCCCGCTGGATTGTCCGTCGGAGCGGACGCGCACCATAGACAGGATCAAATCCACGTTTTACCAATGCCGCGTTCGCAGATTCAGTGAGTACCAAGGTCATCTCCTTCTCCGCAAAGCGAAGACTCAGCTGCACCAGTTCCAACGTGACAATCCGCTGCAACGCCGCAATGTCGAGTCGATCGAAGATAATCAGATCGTCAATACGATTCAAGAATTCCGGTGGAAAATGTGCCTGCACCGCTTCCATCACCTTACGCCGAATTTCCTTGCCATTTAAGAGCGCGTCGCTAATCCACTGACTACCAATATTAGAGGTCATAATAACAACCGTGTTCTTGAAATCGACCGTGCGTCCTTGTCCATCCGTCATTCTACCGTCGTCGAGCATCTGGAGTAAGACGTTGAATACCTCTGGATGTGCTTTCTCTACCTCATCAAGTAGAATGACGCAATACGGGTGTCGTCGGACTGCCTCCGTGAGCTGCCCGCCTTCATCATAACCGACGTATCCCGGCGGTGCTCCAATGAGTCTGGAGACCGTGTGTTTTTCCATGTACTCGCTCATATCAATACGCGCCATAGCGTTTGCGTCATCGAAAAGGAACTCGGCAAGCGATTTAGCGAGGTGCGTCTTGCCGACACCCGTCGGACCCATGAAGAGGAAAGAACCGAGCGGACGATCCGGATCACCGAGACCGACGCGGGCACGCCGGATCGCGTTAGAAACAGCACTCACAGCCTCATCCTGTCCGATAACCTGTTCGCACAGACGCGCCTCCATGTGGAGGAGTTTTTGCGTCTCACCTTCCATGAGCCGAGACACAGGAATACCCGTCCATTTCGCTACGATCTCGGCAATATCCTCCGCACTCACCTGCTCTTTCAACATCTGTGTACCTTGCGCATCTGTTTCCAGTGCTTCTCGGATAGTGTTGAGTTGTGATTCCAGTTCCGGTATTTTGCCGTATTCCAGTTCTGAGGCTCTACCGAGATTGCCCGAACGTTTGGCTTGCTCCGATTCAATGCGGAGTGCCTCGATCTGCTCCATCAACGCACCAATCTGCGTCAAACTCGCTTTTTCGTTCTGCCATGCCGCTTTGAGAGCATTCGCTTTCTCTTTGAGTTCAGCGAGTTCAGCAATCAGTTTTTCAAGCCGTTGTTGTGACGCAGCGTCCTCTTCCTTTTCCAATGCTTGCTGCTCGATTTGGAGTTGGATGATACGGCGTTCTACCTCGTCGATTTCCTCTGGTACGCTATCAATCTCGATCCGCAGGCGCGATGCCGCTTCGTCCACCAAATCCACCGCTTTATCCGGTAAGAACCGTTCCGAGATATAACGTTTTGAAAGCGTCGCAGCAGCAACAATCGCATTGTCCTGAATCTGCACACCGTGATGCGTTTCATACCGCTCTTTCAGACCCCGCAGGATCGCAATTGTGTCTTCAACCGACGGTTCTTCAACCTGTACGGGCTGGAATCTGCGTTCCAAAGCAGCATCTTTTTCTATGTGCTTACGATACTCATCAAGCGTAGTCGCACCGATACATCGGAGTTCACCGCGCGCCAGTGCCGGTTTGAGCATATTCGACGCATCAACGGCACCTTCCGCGGCACCCGCACCGACAATGGTATGCAGTTCGTCAATAAACAGGATGACCTGTCCTTCCGCCTGTTCTATATCAGCAAGGACGGCTTTCAATCTGTCCTCAAATTCACCGCGATATTTACTACCGGCGATGAGCGCGCCTAAATCCAGTGCAATCAGCCGTTTCTCACGAAGGCTTTCTGGAACATCGCCATCAGCGATACGTTGTGCCAGTCCTTCCACAATTGCCGTTTTCCCGACACCGGGTTCACCGATGAGCACGGGGTTGTTTTTCCGTCTGCGGGAAAGCACCTGCATCACACGACGGATTTCATCATCACGTCCGATAACCGGATCGAGTTTCCCTGAAATCGCTTCTTGCGTCAACTCTCGACCAAATCGAGTGAGTGCCTGATACTTATCTTCTGGATTCTGATCGGTTATCCGTTGGTTGCCACGGATGTCAACGAGTGCTTTGAGGATTTTATCTTTCGTTACGCCTGCTTCCCGAAGGATTTTACCGACTTCGGTTTGCTTGGTTTCAGCACACGCGATTAGAAGATGTTCTGTGCTAACGTACGCGTCTTTAAGTGAGGTCGCTTCTTTGAAGGCACTGTCTAATACGGATTGCAGCGCGGATGCAATACGCATTTCAGCTGCCGGACCTTGCACCTTCGGTGTCTTTTGCGCAGCGGCTTCCACAGATGACGTAATTCCCGGAATATCGGCACCTAATTTCTGGAAAATTGGCATCACAATTCCGTCAGTCTGTCCAATGAGAGCCAACATCAGGTGTTCAACACCCAGTTCAGGACTTTGGGCATCTGCGGCTAAACTTTGTGCCGTCTGGAGTGCTTCTTGCGCTTTAATTGTAAATCTATCAAATCTCATAATCTATCTCCCCTGTTGTATCTATTTTATTTGCATAGGACTTACGCAGTTTTCTCAATTGCGTGCGATCTTTGGTTCGTAGTAGCGCAATTCATTGCGCGTTCTTGGGGCTGAACAATTGATTTCGGCGTAGGATACAAATTTGCGTAAGTCCTGTTGCATTCAAATCAGTTCTACATATAGTGGTGTAGCAATATCTATGCCACTTTTCTCTTTATCGTCCGACTTGATGGAATCATGAATCAGAGGGGTTTGCCGAAGCACATGAGAAGCGTCCACATAGAATTACCACGGATAAATCGCTTCTACGAGATAACCGCGACAGAAAATATGGTGCCACGAGTGCCGTGACACTTTGGCATCCAGTATGCTGATTTGGCAGGGCAAATAGATGAGATAAGGACAATTTGGTATGGGTAAGTTGTTGCGGGATTAATTATCGACCGTCCGATACATCTCTCGGATGAGTGCTACAATGTCTGGCGCTTTGGGCAAGAGGAAACGATTTTCTGCTTCTGCTTTAATAGCTTCGGGAATGCCGTGTAGCGCTTCAGCGATCGCACCTGCGATTGCACCGAGCGTATCCGAATCACCCCCTAAAGAGATCGCATTGCGCACAGCGTCTTCGTAATTTTCTGATTCCAAAGCACACGTGACGGCTGGCGGGACTGTCCCTTGGCAGGTCATATCAAAAGCATAATCAGATCGGATCTCGTCCACCGTCTGCGTCAGGTCATAGTCGTATTGGGTCGTTATAACTTCACGGATATAGGCAGCATTTTCACCTCGGTAAGCAAGCCAAATGGCGTGCGTTGTCGCTTGTGCACCTTTGACCCCTTCCGGATGATCGTGGCTGATAACGGTTACTTTTTCGGCATCGAGGAGTGCGGCGTTGAGATCATCTCGGTTCAGAAACCCCGCGGGTGAGACACGCATTGCTGCGCCGTTACGGAAGGTACAGTTAGGGGCATCTGCCTCGGAGGCGATCCACTCTTTGAATATCTGGCTGAAACCGCAGTTCGGATACCGGCGACCCCATTTACGCATCGTCTCTGCGGGTGGAAGGTCGTGTAAAAGGGTATCAGCAACAGCCGTCGTGCAAACAGAGTCGTCTGTGAAACGGCAATTCTCACTGAAGAGCGGAAAATCTTTGGTTTTGATTCGGTGATCCTTCGGTTCATAGATAGAGCCGACAATGTCTCCGATAATCGCACCTAACATATTTTAAACCTCTTCCTAAAAAATGTAGGGCGAAGGCGGACTGCCTTTGCCCTACAGCATAAACACAAATGATAATAAGTGCTATCGCAGTGTCCGTTGTGCTTTGAGAGTTGCCCACGTCGTGGTGAATTTATCTTGTGGTTCAACACTCACGACTGCTTCAGCGTACTCAGCCAAATCGGCTGCATCGAAAGCAGAATTGTAGACAATGACCTCATCTACCGCACCACCGAAGTAGTGGACATCGGTGCCCGAAATCACTTCATCGTGAAAAACAGTGTCAGCATTGACATAACCTATACCGATAGCGGCACCGTGCCCATAAAGTGCCCCGCCGTCTTCACTCGCGATGAGTTCGCCGTTAAGCCACAGCTCGTATTTGTCGGCTTCAACTGCGTTTGTAGTGTCGCGGAGCACCATAGCCACGTGATACCACACTCCCGATTCTATGGCGACAGAGGGCCACGCGCCATCCCAGTTGTATTCTGCCCGGTTCCATGCGCCGACATAAACCTCTCCATCGAAAACATAGAGATTAAAGCCGCGCGTTGCACCGCCTTCCTCATAAAGCGTCTGCTTATGGTCAGCGATATCCACATCATCGCAGTTAAAGTAGCAAGCAATCGTCCGATCCGTGTAGAAATCAGGCTGTGCGATGGTATTAATACCCACGTCATTAGGAAGTTGGACCCCATCATCTATGCCGTCAAAAAGGAGTGCTGAGCCGACGGGCCCCTCAACGATCTCAGGGTCTCCTACAACTGTCCCATCCAACCCTTTGCCAGAGGTATCCGCAACATCCAAGTCTTCAAGTTTCCATTCCCCTTCAACGGTCGCGTCGTCTTTCGCCGCGTAGGTAACTACAGCGATACACATGAGTAAAATACTAAATAGAAAAATAAAACGATATTTCACCATTATGGTAAATCTCCTTCGTAGATTGTTATTGTGGAACCTCAGTTTGAAATTTGAGGTTACCGTTCAGTGCGTTGGGCTTTCAGGTGTCCCCAAGTTGTTGTGGATTTGCCTTGCGCTTCGACGCTCAAGGGTGAAGCGAGTTCGGCAAAATCCGCCTCATCAAAAGCGGAGCCGTAGACAAGAACTTCGTCAATGATACCACCAAACCAGTCCACATCCGTTGCACCGGCACCTGCACCATCATGATAGACAGTGTTCTGGTTGAGATGACCGATGCCGATATCGTCGCTATGGGCATGGAGTTGACCGCCCTTTTCTTGGGCAATCAGTTTCCCGTCAAGCCACATCTCGAACTTGTCGTTTTCTACCTTAGCAGCTGCGTCGCGGATGACTATACCGACGTGATACCAGCGTTTTGACTTCACTTCCGCAAAGGGCCACGCACCGTTCCAATTATATTCGGCGCGATTCCAACCAGCACCATAAAGTTTCCCATCGTGGACATAGATAACTAAGCCGCGTGTTGCGCCACCTTCTTCAAAAATTACCTGCTTCCGATCATCAATCTTCACATCGTCGCAGTTGAATAACGCCGCAACCGTCCTGTCGGTATAGGGACCACCGGTATTGATGTCTGCGGAATCTGGAAGTTTAATACCGTCACTTTTGCCGTTGAATTTCAAGGCTTTTCCAGAAATACCATCAACCGCTTGCGGCTTTCCAGTGAAATTGCCATTTACCCCTTTTTTCGAGCTATCTTTGGCATTTCCATCATTAAAATCCCAAATTGCAGCAACTGTTCCTTCGTCGCGCTGCGCGTCTACTTGCGTGATCGGGAGCAACAGAGAAAAAAGTAGTGCGATGCATCCCATAGAAACAAATATACGAATCATATTCTTCCTCCTAAATACTTCCCCCTTTTTCGTGTAGAGGTCAAAGTTTTTAAGGCAGTTGTGCTGTGCCTTGAACTTATTTATAATATTTTCAATTATTGAAAATTGTAAAAATTTTGTCAAGTTAAAACTATAAAAAAACAAAAGTCGAAATAAAAATAAAAGGCATTGACACTAATTCGTATTTTAAGATATTCTATACTCATAAAATATGAGAGAAGTTACACAAATCCCGTCTATTTTTACTATCAAAACAGATTATCGGCCATCTACATCAACTATAGAAAAGGAGCTGAACCTAAATTTTGTCCATACGCAGAGAGCCAAATTGGATTATGTTATTATGGAAGTTAAAAAAACAAAACAGATATTAACTTGCACACTCTTGTTCAGCCTAATGATGTGCTTGATGTTTCCAACAACGACACCGGCGCAGATCGTGAGTATCCCTGACGTGGGTTTGCGTGCTGCTATTAATGATGCACTTGATAAAGCACCTAATGCCACAATTGCAGCGCATGAGCTGGCGACGTTAAGAAATTTTGAGGCGCATAATGCTGATATTAGTGATTTGACAGGACTTGAATTTGCAACAGGATTAGAAGAGATAAGATGTAATAACAATTTGATTTCTGACTTATCGCCACTTGAAGGTTTGATAAGATTGCGTGTTGTAGAATTCCGAGAAAATGTGATATCGGACCTCTCCCCGATTGCGGAATTAATTAACGTGGAGTGGGTAATTGTTAACCATAACTTGATATCTGATCTATCTCCGCTTTCGGAATTAATTAACTTGCACGGGTTAGAGATTTCGGATAATGTCATCTCTGACTTATCACCACTTGCAGGTTTGATAAAACTTCAACGAATATGGATGAGTGAGAATCCGTTGGGGGATCTATCACCCTTGACAGGGCTAACCAGTCTAAGGTATTTTCGTTCTTGGGGCACGCCTATACTAAACCTTGCCGCGCTTGCAGAATTGCCGAAACTGCAGGTTTTAGATATTTGCGGGGGCGATTTATCCGATCTCTCGGTTTTGGAAGGGTTCACAACTTTGAATGAGCTCTATCTGGCAGGCAACGAGATTTCAGACATCTCTCCGTTAGCGAGTTTAACGGGATTAACACGTCTGAATCTTGAAAATAACCAGATATCCGATGTTTCTCCACTCGTATCTTTGTCCAATTTGACCCGGATTGACCTTAATAATAACGAGATAGTGGACTTTTCGCCTTTAGATGTCTTCCCTGAGAGTGTCGCTATCGTTAGAAACGAGAATCCTGGCTTCACAGGCACTGCTCCAAAAATAGACGGACCTTGGTTGTGGGTTATAGTACCGACAAATGGGCTATCGGGTTCAAGAGCCGCTGCTTCTCGAACAGATTTTCTGGCGCAAATCAGTGGCGGCGCGGTGACAGAGGCACGGATTGCCAGACAAGGGGCAGTAGAGAGAGATGCCGTTGGCGATAAGGTGTGGACATTGGGTAGAATCTCAAAGAGTGGCGGCAATAACATAAATGAACTCGTGAATACTATCGGTTTAGGAACCGGCAATGTCGATCACCATGTCGCTTACGGTTCGATCAACTTGGATTCACCCAGGCAACAGTCCACAAGGATGTTTGTTGGAAGTGGGGACGCTGTGAAAGTCTGGCTCAACGGTGTAGTGGTTCACAACAACGCTATAGACAGAGATGCTGACGGTTTCCAAGAGAATTTCCCTGTTACACTAAGAGCCGGGACGAACACGCTCTTGGTCGCTGTTTACGAAGGCGACGGTTGGTGGAGTGGCTTTTTCGGATTTGAGCGTGGGACGGACTACGCCGTATGGACCCAAAGTCCGCCAATCGCCATAGGGATCTCACGGGTGGCGGATGTAAATGAAGATGGAAGCGTGAGTATTTTAGACCTCATTTTTGTGGCGCGGGATTTTGAAAGAAACAAACCATCTAATCCAAGAACGGATGTGAACGGTAATGGACGGGTTAACATCTTAGATCTTAACTTCGTCGCAAGTAATATAGACGCGACAATACCCGCCGCGCCTTCTGGCTTTGGCTTAAGCAGTCGAGTATCTTCAGAAACGATACAAGCATGGATAGAGCAAGCACATGCTGAGAGCGACGGCTCCCTTGTTTTCCAACAAGGTATCGCGAGTCTCCAACGGCTTTTAGTCTCTCTAATTCCGCGTGAGACACGGTTGTTCGCCAACTACCCAAATCCGTTCAATCCAGAGACATGGATACCTTATCAACTCGCAAAGGATACCGAGGTCAAAATCCATATCTATACAGCAAATGGTGCTTTAGTTCGAACACTGGATTTGGGACATCAGTCTGCGGGACGCTATCAGGAACGCAGGCGGGCGGCATACTGGGATGGCAGAAATGGGATCGGTGAATCCGTCGCCAGCGGTGTCTATTTCTATACACTCACCGCCGGCAACTTCACGAAAACACGGAAAATGCTGATAAGGAAGTAGGTTTTGCCCATTTTTCGTAGGGGCGAGGTTACCTCGCCCCACCATTTTACATAAGGAGAAGGAGATTGACTTTGAAGACTCATAAATACTGCTTTCTAATAATCTTAATATCCCTCATTTTAGGATATAGTACAGCGTCTGCCCAACAAGATCTTGCGCAACAGGCGTATCTTATTTTTCAACAAAACTGTCTCGGTTGCCACGGGCCCCACGGGGCTTTCACCGAGGATCTCATCATTGAACACGGGGGGCTCATTGATACGGGGGTCGTTATCCCAGGGAACCCTGATGCCTCTGAATTCTATAAGCGGCTAATTGAAGATACACCAGAGAAACCGCAGATGCCGTGGGGGGCACCGCCGCTTACCCCCGCAGCACTTGACACCATTCGACAATGGATTCAAGTCGGCGCGCCCAATTGGACTGTTCAACACGACATCGATTTCATCACAACCGATGCGATGCTGACGGCTATCGAGAACCATCTCAACGCACTTGATCCTTTTGACCGCCCCTTTGTCCGTTATTTCACAACGGCACATCTCTATAATGCCGGTGAAAGTCCTGAAGCACTCGGTGCGTATCACATCGCGCTCTCGAAACTCGTCAATAGCCTTTCCTGGGGATCTGATATTATTAATCCACACCCCATTGATGCAGCAGAGACGATTTTTTATATTGACCTACGCAACTATGAATGGGATATCCGTGACGCATGGACACAGATTGAAAATGTATATCCCTACGCTATTGAATTTGATCCCGATACCCAAGCAGGGTTACTGGCAAAACTGGCGGATCTCCGTCAAGAAATGGCGTGTGAGGTACCATTTGTGCATGCGGATTGGTTTCTCGCCACAGCGTCCCTGCCACCGCTCTACCACGATATTCTGGCACTCCCTGCCACAGAACGTGAACTGGAGCGAGAGTTGGGTATAGATGTAGAGCGGAATCTACGAACTGCTCCGGGCAATCGCGTCTGGCGTGCGGGCACGAACAATTCTGGCGTATCGACGAACAACCGAGTTGTGGAGCGTCACAGATCTCCGCATGGTGCGTATTGGAAGAGCCACGACTTTGCGAGTAGCGTTGATGAGAAAAATATCTTCACACATCCGTTGTTTTTCGAGCGTGATGGGGGTGAAGTAATCTTCAACCTACCGAACGGTTTGCAGGCGTATTACATCTCGGATGCATTAGGGAATCGGATAGATGTTGCGCCTACAGAAATCGTTTCCAATCCTGCGGCGAGTGATCCTGCGGTTCGTAATGGTATCTCCTGCATCGGTTGCCACACGGAAGGCATGAAGGAGTTTGAAGATGGTGTTCGGTCTGTGATAGAACAGACGGAGAATCCGAGTTTCGATAAGGACCATGCCTTGCGCCTGTATGTATCAAAAGTGGAGATGGATCGTTTGGTGCGTGAAGATACACAACGTTACCGCGATGCGCTTGAAGCCACTGGCGGTGTGTTCGGTGGTATAGAACCCGTGCATCGTTTCTACGAAGCGTTTCAAGATGCGCTTGATGCAGCACACGCTGCCGCCGCTGTCGGTTTAGAAACGGAGGCGTTCCTTGGCGAAATTCGAGAGAAGTCAAGTTTACAGCGTTTAGGTTTGGCGGGACTGCTCAGTGGTGGTAATGTGAAACGCGACGCATGGACAACGCAATTCCATCAGGTGATTTTGGCACTCAATTCTGAAGATACGCCCACCCCACCACCAGTGGTTATAGTCCCTCCGCGGCCAAGACCCACGCCTTCTGATGGTCTCATCCCTGATTCAAACCTCCGTACCGTAATTGCAGAAATACTCGGCAAAGCACCTACTGACGCAATTACGGAGACGGATTTGGCACGGTTGACGCGTATTGATGCCGATGAAAGAGGCATAACGGATTTGACAGGGCTTGAGCATGCCACAAGATTGGAACGGATAGAATTCCGGAACAACTCAATATCAGACCTCTCGCCACTGCAGAACTTAACACGACTCAATAACATCAAGTTGCGCGGGAATAATATCACCGATGTGTCGCCACTTGCTGACTTAACCAACGTGGATTGGCTCGGACTTGAACAGAATGCAATCACCGATTTATCCCCGCTGAGAAGATTAATAAAATTGAATGGGATCGGGATTGATGGCAATCCTATATCGGATGTGTCCCCCCTTGCCAATCTCATTAGTCTGGAGCGTCTAAACGCTTGGCGTACGCCTATTACAGACTTTTCTGCTTTGGCGAATTTACCCAGACTCCGCTGGATAGAGTTTGGCAACGATAGGTTAATATCAGCGATGCCAACCCTGAAGGGGTTAAGAGCACTGGAACGGCTGGTGATCCACGGCTGCAGCATTTCAGACCTATCCTCACTAACCGAGCTAACACAACTGGAATGGTTAGAGTTGGTGAATAATCTTATCTCTGATGTGTCGTCGTTAACGAAATTAACAGATTTGAGAATACTGAATCTTGATGCCAACATCATATCGGATCCATCTCCCCTCGCAGCCTTAACAGACTTGGAAGTACTTTACCTTGAAAACAACGTTATATCCGATGTGTCGTCTCTCGCAGGATTCAAAAACTTAGAGCGACTTGACCTCCGCAATAACGCCATATCCGATTTTTCGCCGCTGAGCGTATTGCCTGACGAGACCTTTGTCCGGATGGAGGGCAACCCTGGATTCCCCGCAGGCGGTCCGAAAATTGCGGGTCCCTGGTTATGGGCAATTGTCCCTGGAACGCGGCTTGAGGACAACGTAGACTTTCTGGCATTGGCGACTGATGGCGCAGCAACGGAACTAAAGGTGTCTACCAACGGTGCTAAGGAAGGAAAGGCGGTCGGGAATAGTAAATGGACGCTGCATCGGCTTTCTACTTCTGGCGGTGATAACATAAACCGGATGACCGCTGCCCTCGGTTGGGGGGAACGGGAAGAGATATATGACCATATCGTCTACGGTTCGGTCGTCTTGGATTCACCGGAAGAACAACAGACCACCATGCTCGTCGGGAGTGATGATGCCGTCAAAGTCTGGCTCAACGGTGAGGTAGTCCACCAAGCATTTGTTGCACGTGGGGCTGGCGATTACCAAGACTTTTTCCCTGTCACCCTGAAACAGGGGCAGAATGTCTTATTAGTTGCCCTTGACAACCACGGTCATGGGGGGTTTAGTGGTTTCTTTGGCTTCGCACCTGATGCCAAATATGAGGTCTTCCAACCCGGTATTAATTTCACCTTTTCTACAGAGGCAACACAGGTTGAGGTCGGGGACATCTTCACTGTGGATCTGATAGTGGAGAATATCGACAATTTAGCAGGTTGGCAGACAGATATCGTGTTTAACCGGACTGTTCTAAGGGCACTGGGTGTCACCGAAGGTGATTTCTTAGAGCAAGGTGGTGGGGATACCTTCTTTAAGAACGGTACGATTAATAACACCACCGGTAAAGTCACAGGTGTGCAGGGGGTACAACTCTCCAAAGGCGATATGAACAGATACGGAACACTCCTCTCTGTGAGATTCACAGCCGTCGCAAACGGAGAAAGCCAACTCACAGTGGATAACTTCCAAGCGGGTTCGAGCAGGGGAGAGAAGATTTCCGCAACGCCATCGGAGATTACGCTTATTGTTGGCGGCGACGCATCTGCAACACCGGCGTGGGATGTGAACGGAGATGGCACAACAAATATTCTTGATCTTGTTCTTATATCCCAAGACCTTGGAAAATCTGCCTCGCTAAACTTACGGAATGACGTGAATGGTGATGGTATTATCAATATCTTGGATTTAATCATTGTGGCACAGCATCTCGGTGAGTCTACCGGAGTCGCAGCACCTTTGCATATCGCTATCAGCGATTTAGAACTAAATCCAGCGACCATTCAGGCATGGATTGAGCAAGCACAGGCTAAAGATGACGGATCCATCCGTTTCCGGGAAGCCATCGCGAACCTCCAACAACTTTTGACATCACTGATTCCAGAGGAAACCGCGCTTCTCCACAACTACCCGAATCCCTTCAATCCAGAGACGTGGATACCTTATCAGCTCGCTGAAGCTGCCGAGATCACGGTGCGTATCTATGCTGCGAATGGCGTATTAATCCGAATACTCGCCTTAGGACATCAGACTCCGGGTACCTACCAGAGTCGGAGTCGGGCAGTGTATTGGGATGGCAAAAATGAGGTCGGTGAGTCGGTCGCAAGTGGTGTCTATTTCTATACGCTGACTGCCGGTGATTTCACTGCTACTCGCAAAATGCTTATTAGGAAGTAAATCGGGACTTACAGATACAGAATGTTCCAAAGTCTGTCAAGTTGCGAAGTTGTTTCAAAACAGCAGCCAACTTTACAGACTTGCGAACTTTAGAACACTTGCAAACTTTTTTTAGGTGGTGCTATAATAACCCAGAAAGGCGATATCGCGTAAACCGCGGAAAAGTTGGCGGCGGATGCCGAAACGACTCTGCGCCCAACTGTCTATATATCTCACTGCGTCTCCCGTGTCGAGGCGTGTAAAGACGCACAGTTTCCCGATGAAAAGCGGCGGACCCCATTGAAATAGATGGATGCCAAGGCGGATCCGAGTCCGTAGAGGTTTGGGCAACTGCTGAACGAACGCATCAATCCTAATGATCGGTAGCTCCAATGTCGGGTCGTTTGGGACCCCTATCATATAGTAACACACGGATCTGAGGATAGCGTGTTCAACTTGCGTGAAGAAATAGGTGTCGTTTAGAGTTGCTTTAGCCATCGGCTTGCTCATTCGATAGCGATTCGCACAATTCGCGTGCTTCTGTCACCGGTGCTGCTTCACAAGGACGGATTTCCAACACCTTCAACATCTCCGCGGGCAGCGCCGCAAAGATTTCGTCCCATTCGAGGTCCCCTGTTCCTGGTGGATGGTATGCCCGGAGCCCTTGCAGGTCGTGCAAGTTCACACCAACGAGGTGTTCCGAGTAGTGCTCAAGCCATGTATCCGCCCAACAAACGCCGAGTCTTTCCTGTAACGCGGCGTGTCCAACATCGTGCCAGTAGCGCATCGGGCTGCCGTAGAATTTCTCAAAGAACAATCCAACTTCGTCGAAATTCGGGATTTGGTAGTAGCGCGGACGGTTTTCAATAGCGATACAGAGTTCCATCCGCAGCGCAGATTCATTGAGCGCGTCGAGACTCCGTAGAACCGCGTCTTGGTGTTTGGCTTCTTTGCGCTTTCGCCATTCAGTGGCTTCTGTCACTTTCTGACCAAAGGCTTCAAATTCACGCTCACCGTAATCGTAAAGTTCAGTCATCAGGTATGACCGGTCGTAAGTATCCACCTCGCCGAGGTGCAGAACGACGATTGGCGTTTCCAATTCAACGGCGAGTTCCATTGTCTGGATCGTGCGTCGGACCGCTTCTTGTCGTTCATCCGCATTCAGACTGGAAAGTGAAATTTTGTCCGTTTCTGCCGCTGTTTGAGACGTTCCTGGAAGGATGGGACAAAAATTGTGAATCGAGCAGGGCGAGTTTTCACGAAGGTATGGCTTGAGTTGTTCCACCTGATCCGGTGTAAGATGTCTACTCAGTTCGAGTTTCTCAAAACCCAGCGTTTTGAGTTCATCAAAGAGTGCGGCACCGTCTGACTGGTTCAAGGCATTCCACATTGTCGAAATTGCTAACATATTTATTGGTTGTTGGTTGTCGGTCATCGGTTGTCGGCATTCATACCATTGATTTTCTAAAATTGTTAAAAAACCTATTTGAGGTTATGAGAGGTTTGTTAACGATTCAATATCTGCAAGGACAACGGACGCAGCAGCTCAGAAGCAATCGTTAAAAATAACTTTCCGTCCTTTGACTTGCAATCTACCTTGTGCGTACCATCTAATCACTTGCGGGTAGAGTTTATGCTCCTCAATCTGAATTCGATTGTGTAAGCGCTCCTCGTCGTCCGTATCCAAAACCGGGACAGCCGCCTGCGCGATGATAGGTCCAGAATCGACTCCTTCATCAACAAAATGAACGGTGACACCCGCAATTTTTACACCATAAGCCAAGGTGTCAGCAACCGGATGTGCCCCTGGAAATGCGGGTAAGAGCGTTGGATGGACGTTAATAATGCGATTCTGGTATTTTCGGACAAACGGGGGTTGGAACAACTTCATGAAGCCTGCAAGCACAATCAGTTCTGCAGCGTAATGTTCGATAAGTTTTGAAATTTCTGCATCAAAATCGACGCGATTCTCAAAATCTTGGGTCCTAACAACGTGTGTTGGTATACCAGCACTTGCTGCACGTGTAAGGGCATACGCCTTCCGCCGGTCACTAATGACAACTGCTATGTCAATGCCGCTGGTTTCGTCTTGATGTAACTGCTCAATGAGAGTTTGGAGATTTGTTCCGCTCCCTGAAGCAAGGACTGCGATTTTCAATTTTTTAATTCAATTGCTCCTGAGCTGCCCTTCCATTGTCCGGGCAGATGTTCAATTGTTACTGTGTTGTAGCATAGGCTGTTAGCCTGTGCCACGCGACGGACGGTCTTTAAGTTGCTACGAAGCCGAAGCCCATGCCTTTGGGTGTTGGGTAGTATCACCAATACAGATTGTTTGTTGTGTGTCCTTCCGGGATAGGCACCCAAACGCCGCCAGTTTTGTTCGCGACTTGCTGCTGGAAATCGTCGTAAGTGCCAACGACGCTGACGAGAACACGTTTTTGCTGTAACATTTGGATAATTGCCAATGGTGAGTATTCACCATCTGCAGGTTCATCTGTAATTAGGATGAAATACGGCTGCGCATTCGAGCGGAGTTTAAGCCGCCGGAGTCCCTCAGCAACAGCGTCTAACAACATTTCGTTTTCTTGGCACGGCAATTCGACGATTTTCCGAATCTGGTCGAGTGTCTGTGGCGGGTTGAATACATTCACAATGTTCACCGATGCCCGCGATCGGAAACGCACCACACCTATCTGGTAATCTATAAAGGCATTGTCCCAATCACGAACGATGATGTCGAGTTGTTGCAGAAAATGTGGCAGTTTTTCGTCCATACTCTTGCTACTGTCAACGAACAAGACAATATCGACCGGTGTGCTGCTACCATGCCGGAGTAGATCGCTGCCGATTTTTGACACATTTGCCCATTGTGCGTGGCGGAGGGATGCCGCTTTACTGCGCGGGGTCTTTTGCACAGGGGTTCGCTGTGCTATTTGGGGCTGCTGTTCTTCAGGAATGACATGCCACTTACCACCTGTTTTCGCAGCAAGGATTTGATGTTCATCAATAGGAAGCCCAAGCACATTCACATAAATCCCGAACTCTCGGCAATACGCAATGGCATCTTCGACCGCCAATCCGTCTCGACTCGTCAAAGCTTCATCGGTAACAAGAATAAAGTGCCTTTTAGATGTCGGACGGAATCGGAGTTCCTTGATGGTTTGTGCAATAGCGTCCAGTGCGTGTTCGTCTTGATGTACGTCAATCGCTTGAAGCGTCCGTTTGTATTCGGTGAAACTCTTTGTGAGTTGAAAAACACTGATTCTGTTTCGGTTTTTGTTCGCCCAGAATTCCGTTACACCCAGAGCGTAGTCTATTTTGGCGGCTTTGTATACATCTACCATCTCCTTGAGATGCTCCACGACGGATTTAATATTGTCACGCATACTACCGCTGGCATCGATAACGAAGACGACATCAATGGGACCCCCATCGCTTGTTTCAACAATCTCCCGCGCCAATTTTTCCATAAGTCTTGAAAATGGGATGTGTGGGAGTGCTTTCCGCCTTTCGCGTATTTCTGCCAACTGTGCCGGAGAGAAACTTACCTCTTCTTCGATGATTTTAATCGGTACAACCTCTGTAGCACGTTGGGCACGCGGAGGACCCGGACGTCTCACACCGAAAGTCTTGTTCCCTGCTGGACTTGAGGCTTCCGTTTTGGACAAATTTCCCTTGATATCCCGAAGGTGCCGAGTCTTCGTGCTGACCTCGTTCCAGTTCTGTTCTGCTATATCAAGGGACGTTGGGGATTCTTCTTTTTCAATTTCGGCTTGCAAACTACGTCCTAAGGCAGGACGTGGCACTTCAGTGGTTACCGAGACAGGGGCTGCTAAAGATGGAACGGACGCACCGGTACTGGACTGCGGAGAGACAGGGTTTACCAATTCGCGTGTGGGCGCGCGAAAACGCGGTGAGACCTTTTTCAGCAACGGTTTCGGTTCGACAGTCTGTGCTGTTGAAATCAGTTCCACCACAAAGTTTGCTTTCTCCGACGCTATCGGCTGGTTCTGGACAGCGATGTAGAACGTCGTGATAAAGAAAAAGAGATGAAATATTAGCGAAATGAATAACGCTTTCCGAGTTACAGATTTCATTGTTTTCGGTTGCCAGTCTTTGTGCCCTAAACTGTTAGTTTGCGGATGCTGTTCTATTTGTACCGTAAACTGTTAGTTTGCGGATGCTGCTACAGAGGTAGCAGCTTAGGTTATTTCTGCTGAAGGGCGGTTGTCAGTAGACGTTTAGGCGGATCGCGACGAATTACCTCAAAGGATATTAACTTCTCGTTGTGCATCGCATCCGACTTCTTCCACGCATGTGCCGATTGTCCAAATCTGTCACTGCGCGATGGATAGAGCGTCACACCCACCATCGTAAAGACACAAAAGGTTAGGGCAAATATGTAAAGCGGGCTGCGCGTCTGAATATTCTGACGCAGTTTGTACGCCAATATTGAGACATGTCGGAACCATTTTGTGGGGGAGGTCTCTAACCCCGGTACCAAACGTTGCACGACGCGAGACCAAAGGGACGCTTGTTGTTGATGGTGTGTCGTCTCTGATACACGCGTCAGAACACCCGCTAAAAAGTCAGTAGAGACTTCTACTTCTCCGCTTTGACGTAGGAATGTGTCGGTTTTTTGCAATCGCTGGACGTAACCGGCACAAGTTCTACATTTTTTGAGGTGCTGTTGGATGAGGTAGCGTTTCCATGCTGGCAGCTCTTTATCAATATAAGCGGACAGCTCATCTTGACTCGCAATTTGCGCTTCACATGCTGAGTTGTGCGAATGTGGGAATTCGGTGTTTTTATATTTTCGCATTGATGTTCTCCTCCCCTATTCCCGCTTTAATGAGTAATTTTTTCATTTTTTGCCGAGCACGGTGGATAAGTGCTTTCACGGCACCCACTGAGCAGCCGAGAATTTCTGAGACCTCTTCATAACGCAAATCTTGGTAGGTGACGAGTGTGAGTGCCACCCGCTGATTTTCTGGTAACTGTGCGAATGCTTTGCGTATTATTTGTCGCTGTTCCTTTTTCTCTAACAACACATCCGGCATATAGCGAGTATCGCGCATTATGTCTGTATGATAGATATCTTCGCCTTCCTCAACGAGGTCTTCAAGGTAGTACGTATTGCGTCGCGAACGGTTTCGCACCTCGTTTCGACACAAATTAGTAGCGATCGTGTAGAGCCAGCTTTTAAACGACGCTGTCGGTTCATAGCGATTCGCGCTTTTAAAAACCCGTAGAAACGTTTCTTGCGAGAGGTCCTCGGCGCGGTGATAATCGTTAACGGAGCGATGAATGTAGTTAATCAATGGGTTTTGATAGCGTCTGACCAACAACTCGAACGCGCTCATATCCCCTTTACGGCATTTCATCATCAAATCTTCGTCTGAAACAAACATTTTTCTAATGTTCCTTGCGGTTCGTTTAGGCGTGATTTACAGTAAGACACCTTTCCGTAGACCCAGCCCGGGCTATGCGTTCTGATCAATATCTGAATGAAGGTTCAACTTAAGGCGCATCGCCGTTTTATAGGCACTCACTGCCTCACGTCGCTTCCCTTGGAATGTGTAAACTGCCCCAAGTTCGGAGTGCAGTTCCGGGTGATCTGGGATGAAACGGATGGCGCGTGTATAAACGTCAACCGCCTCATCGTAGCGTTTAAGCAAACGATAGGTTGCCGCAAGATTTAAGTGTGCTGTTGCTTCCCTCGGTTCGCATGCCACCGCCATCTTGTAAGCGTCTATCGCGTTTTCGTACGCCTCAATCATAAAATAAGCCAGACCGAGATGGAAATGTGCCTCCGCCGATTCACGATTATGTTGAATTACCTGCTGAAATTCTTCAATCGCTTTTCCGAAATCTCGTGCTTTTAAGGCATCCGCACCCTGTTTCAGATGTTTCGCGACGGTTTGGTGCGCGTGGATATCAACACGTCCCCGCTGGATGAGTTCCTTTTGCAAGCCGCTGGAAGATACCTTCGCCTCATCAGGTGTGAGTGCACCCCCCGCATCAGTTTTTCTGTCTTTCATGCTTCTCTCCCTATGAGCACAAGGCTGGATTTACCTGTCTAAGCTTACCGCGCGATGCGGAATCCAATCACGAACTCTGCGTATGCGTTGCTGAAGAAATCGTAACTCGTGCAAGTACTATAGTCGTGATTGTAATACCAGGCACCGCCACATGCGACACGAAAATTCCCATCATCATCGTAAGCCGTGTCTGTCCACTCCCAGACGTTGCCGACCATATCGTAGCATCCAAAAGGACTCACGCCGTCTCTGAAGGCAACGACCGGGGTTGTCGTTCCCGCGCCGAGTTCAGCGGTATTGCATCGCGGTTTGTCAATTTCATAGCCCCACGGAAAGAGCCTATCATCGGCACCACGTGCAGCGTATTGCCACTCCTGAAACGTCGGCAGTCTACCGCCAATATAACCGGCGTACGCCTCCGCATCTTCACACGTAACCCAAGTGACCGGATGATCACCTCTATTTTCTGGATACCTACCGTCTGTCCAGTCCTGCGGAGGTGTATATCCAGTATCCTGAACGAACCGTTCATATTGAGCGTTGGTTATAGGATAGACCCCTATCCGAAATTCATCGACTGCTAACGGGGCGCGTTCCTCACCGATACAGGCGATGCCAGCAGGGATATAAACAGTTGCATCTAACGCCTGTAGTGTAGCATCGCGAACGTTCTGATCCTCGTGTGCAAGCGCATAACCCAGAGGTGAGATAACTTCACCGACCGGTGGCGTTGTCAGTTGCGGCATCGTCTCCCAACCGAGATCTGTGCTGAGTAGCAGCCGGGCTGCGTCAGACAGCGATGCGTCGAAATGCCAGGTCCAGTAATCTTGACGTAATTTTTGGAAGGCATCCGGCGCGTTGCTTTCTAAGAGTGCCGTTCGAGATGCTTTGGGCTTTGTGATATTCAGGATATTTTTCGTTGAAACGCCATTCGTGCTTTCCATGTGCATTATGATAGCATAAAGAAAGCACTTTTTGCAAGCAGAAGGCGCATTCAGTTTTGTCCCCTATAGTCCTAAAATTACTGGAATTTCAGCCAATGAAGCCACTTCATAGTCAGGTTGAATCTCTGTATCATTTGGTACGCCTTCGCGATTCAGCCAAACAGAAGGCGCACCAACGTTCCGTGCACCCATGACATCATTTTCAAGAGAGTCGCCTACATGGAGCATCTCCGTAAGTTCGCAGCCCGCGCGTGCCGCTGTAATCTCAAAGATTCTTGGGTGAGGCTTCTCAACCTGTACATCTTGAGAAAAGACGACAAAAGCAAAACGTCCATCAAGGCCACAACGTTCCGGATAGGTGTTACCGTTCGAGAGCAATCCGAGTTTGAAATGCGATGCCAGAATATCGAAAGTCGGAATGACATCAGGATATAACTCTATATCTTCAAACCGATGCTTCCGATATATCGCATTCAAATGGGCAGCGAGGTCTTTATCTGGACACCCCACGTGTTCGAGCGTCCGTTCAAAGGCACCTCGCCGGATTTCTTCCAAATTCCAGACTTTACCTTTCACCGCTTCGGCAAATTGTTCACGAATAGCAATCATTTCGTCGATTGTCAGGTTTAGGACGCGCGGCGTTGGCCGTTGTCTTTGCAGTTCCGCCAACGTATGTTTGAGTGAACGACGCATCACCTGATGAAAATCCCACAAGGTCATGTCGCCATCAAAAGAGATGCTTGAAATGTTCAAGGAAGTTCCTTTCCAAAGTGGGGTCGAGAGTGTTGTTTATGGTGAATCCTAAAAATAAATACACACTTTCGTCCCAGGTCCGGTAGGTGCGGTTTGCAACCGCACCTTTCTAATTTAGGAGAAAGTTTCTTCTACAGATCCCCAATATAACAGGCGATGAAGAAGAGAGCGAAGTAGTATATGACCGGATTTACCTCTTTCCCACGACCTGTCACTAACTTGAGAAATGCTAATGAGACGAGTCCGAAGCCGATGCCGTCTGTAATGCTAAAGGAGAGTGGCATCATTATTATTGTAAGGAATGCAGGGATCGATTCTGTGATGTCTTCCCAATCAATCTGGCTGACATTTCTGAGCATTAATCCCCCGACAACGATGAGTGCTGGTGCGATTATCGGATAAATCGTAGTGGTTGGGTTAATTGCATATCCACCGCCAACAATTTTAACAAGTGGATAGAGAACAAGAGACAGCAACATAAAGATTCCGGTAAAAACAGCCGTGAGACCTGTCCGTCCACCTACAGCAATACCCGTCGCGCTTTCGATGTAACAAGTAACAGTTGAGGTGCCGAGGAGCGCACCGCCGACAGTTCCTCCCGCATCCGTCAGGAGGGCTCGCCTTGCTTTTGCGAGTTTCCCCTCTTCAAGCAACTCCGCTCTATAGCCGATAGCAGTGAGCGTGCCGATGCTATCGAACATATCAATCGCAAAAAAAACAAAGAGAACAGAAATCAGCTCCAACTTATCGAAGATATTCGGCATTTGCAGCTTGAAGAATGTTGGTGCCATAGATGGTGGGGGCGCGACGACTCCTTCAAACTTGGCAAGCCCAAAGATAAGGTCGGCGACAGCGGCGACAAGAATACCGATAAGAATTGCGCCGCGTACCTGGCGCGCCATGAGCGTGAGTATGACGGCAATACCAAAAAGGGAAAGCAATACAGGAGTCGATAAGAGATCCCCTCGTGTCACATAAGTCGCCGAATGCCTCACAATTATTCCGCTCCATTGCAAGCCGATGAAAGCGATAAAGAGTCCGATCCCAATGGCAATCGCATTCTGAAGCGACGGCGGAATGGCATTCATAACGGCTTCACGGATGCCGACGAACGAAAGTATGAAGAACAACAAACCTGATATGAAGACAATGCCCAATGCCTCCTGCCAGGGCAAGTTTAAACCTTGGCAAACGTCAAAAACGAAATAGGCGTTAAGCCCCATGCCGGGTGCTAAGACGACGGGATAATTGGTTAAAAATGCCATGAAGAACGATGCGATTGCACTGGATAGGCAGGTCGCAACCATGACGGCACCATAGTCCATACCGGATAATGAAAGCAGTGAGGGTTGAACGAAGATTATATATGAAATTGTCATAAAATTCGTTAACCCCGCGACCAGCTCGCGCCTCACCGAGGTACCGGCTCCCTTTAAGTCAAAGAATCTCTCAAGTAGCATATTATCTCCTTGAATAGTCGTCAGTTGTCAATTATAGTAAATTATGTAAATAAGTTTACATATCTTCTGTAGAAGCACTCTCCGAATCGCGACCCAACCGCTGTGAGTCGGGAATCGGAGTTCCCTCCTACAGTTCAGATGTAAAGTTAATTGTAGAATCCACTATAAGAACAGGACTTATGCAAATTTAATGGAGAGTGTGGAATTTTATTCATAATCATCTAAAAGTTCGGTTGCAGCACGCCATAGGGCAACTGTTCTCCCTTCAACCCTGCGAGCAGATTCTCCATCGCCATAGTTGCCATTTTCATCCGTGTTTGAATAGTAGCACTGCCGAGATGCGGTGCTATAATAACGTTATCTAAACCGAGGAGTGGATGGTCAATGTTAAGGGGTTCGGGTTCCGTTACGTCAAGGGCAGCACCCGCAATCTGACCTTCTCTGAGGGCATCGTATAACGCATAGTGATCGACAACAGGACCTCTGGCGATGTTCACAAGGATTGCAGTGCTTTTCATCAACGCAAGTTCGGCTTTGCCAATCATGTGCGTCGTCTCATCTGTCAAAGGAACGTGGAGCGTCACGAAATCGGAATCTCGAAGGAGGTGTTCCATGTCAACATATTTGATACCGAGTTCTTCCTCCCAATCGCGTCTGCGTTCGCGTTTGTAATAGAGGACGCGCATGTCAAAAGCCAGGGCACGTTTTGCGACGGCATAACCGATGCGTCCCATACCCACAATACCGATTGTCGCATGGTGTACATCGTAGCCCCACAGGATATTCGGATCGTAGTATAGCCACTGTTTGGTCTGAACGTGTTTATCCGCTGGAACAATATTTCGCGATGCGGCGAGCAGGAGTGCCATCGTCATATCTGCAGTGGTGTCGCTAAGGACACCCGGTGTATGCCCGACTGCAATCCCTCTTTCTCTACAAGTCTCAACATGGACATGATCATAACCCACTCCAACGACAGAGATAACTTTGAGATTTGGGGAAGTCGCGATCATCTCTGGTGAGACGGGTTCGTGCCCATAGGTCATTAGCCCATCAAGCGGTGGAATCTTCTCAGCGATAGGGGGTAGGATTGCACTTGTATGCCACATATCGACTTCACATTCCGCCGCGATTTTCGCTCGGATTTCTTCTGGTATCGGTCGTGTGATGAAAACTTTAAGTTGTGCCAAAATTGCTCTCCTTACGATTGGCGATAAAAGATGCGTATGGGGGTGCCGTTGAATCCGAATTCCGCCCTGATGCTGTTGACAAGGTACGCCTCGTACGGTGGACGTATCCGACGCAGGTTGCGTCCGAATATGAGAAACGTCGGGGGCTTGCTCTCCACTTGCGTGATATATTTAAGTGCGGGGCGTACACCCTTAACCCGTGGTGGTGGATGCGCAGTCCGTAATTCAAGAAGGAGTTGGTTGAGGTCCGGGGTCGGGATACGGGTGCAATACTCGCGATAAACCTCAAGGGCTATCTCCAATATATGGGTAACGCGTTGACCTGTAAGCGCAGAGACGAAAACCCGCGGCACATAATGAAGTTGTGGGAGTTGGGCATCTATTCTATCCATAAATGCTGGATGCGTTGTGTTATCCTTTTCAACCAGGTCCCACTTGTTCAACACCAAAACCGAGGCTTTCCCCTGTCGTTCGATGAAATTAGCAATAGCCTTATCCTGTTGTGCGATCTCCTGGGTTACGTCAAGTACAAGGACAGCAATGTCACTTTGGCGGATGCTGTGTATCGCGCGTTGGACGGTTACGGATTCGAGTGCGTCGTTAATAGCCGATTTCCGACGCATTCCCGCCGTATCCACCACTTCAAACGGAATGTTATCGTGAACGATCCGAATATTTACGGCATCTCGCGTCGTGCCCGGTCGGTCATCAACAATCATTCGCGCTTCCCCTAACAAGTTATTAATAAGCGAAGATTTTCCGACATTCGGTCTACCAACGATTGCGATTTTCATTGCGGCAGCTCCGCCCTCCGACGTTTCGTCGGTATCGGGTAATTCCTCTACCACCCGATCAAGGAGTTCCCGAATGCCGTCGTTTTGGACGCACGATGTCCACGTCGGTTCTGAGAATCCAAGCGAGTAAAACTCCGCCGCCTCATTGCGGAACCGATCACTATCCACTTTGTTGACAACAAGGAAAATAGGTTTACCAGCAGTTCTGAGTTTATCCGCAACAGTTATATCGTGTGGCATAATGCCGGTTCGAGCGTCGACAACGAACAGGACGAGGCTCGCTTCATCCAAAGCCGCATCCACTTGTAATTGGACGTTATCAATAAGACGGTCATTTGGATCGACATCCAAGCCGCCGGTATCAACAATTGTAAAGGTCCGGTCATTCCATTCAACATCGGCGTAATTCCGATCGCGCGTCACGCCGGGTGTATCATGAACGACAGCAAATTTACGCGATTTTTTGGTCTTTCGCGGTCTGACCGGCTGCATCGGCTCGTCTCCATTACCTTCAAAATCGGTGTGTCCCTGTTTCGGTCGTACAGGGGCAGCTGCGGTGATTCGGTTGAAGAGCGAAGATTTCCCGACATTGGGTCTGCCGACAATCGCGACAGTCGGATATCCGGTTTCCATTAGTTTTCCTCCAATGCATCGGTTTCTGCAGACCGGTTCTCGATGGGTTGATCTGTTGCTAACGTCCGCGAAACGGCAATAATGGATTTTATCACAACAATAATAGGAATTGCAAGCAACACTCCCCAAAAACCGAGTACTGTTGCCCCAACGATGACGGCGAACATAATAAGTAACGGATCTACATCGACAGCATCGCTCATAACTTTGGGCGAAACCAGTGAGTTGTCAATAGTTTGGACACCAAGAACAACACCGACGACAACTGCGGAACGGACAAGAAATTCAACGAGACTAAAATCCCCAGCTGCCAACCCCATCAACATCGCCAGAAGTGCAAAACCGCCGCCAATAAAGGGACCAAAGGTTGGTATCGCATTACAGATACCGGCGAGTAGACCGACAACGAGCGCGAAGGGTACACCAATAACACTATACGCGACACACGAAATTGCTGAAATAATGGCGATAACCGTGGCTTGTCCTTTGAGAAACTCTTGGAGATTCTTATCAATTTCGCGTAGATAACTCTTGGCGGCATCGCGACGGTGCTCTGGTAAGAGTAAGATCAGTTTATGAAAATACGCGTCAAAGGATTGATTGGCATAGACAAACACAATGAATGCAAGCAAGAGTGTTGCCAGAAATCCACCGAATCCGAATGCGATGGAGCCGATGAATCCTGAAACCCACTTCACTGCTACCCCACCGGTTTGGGCGATTGTAGGTATCCGTTCGGTAAGATAGGTCCGAATCTGCTGAACAATAGGTTCGTCCCTATAGGTATCGGTAATACCTTTCTTATTTACAGCAAACGATTTCCATCGAGCGGTCGATTCGATACGATGTCGGATAACGGTCGAATCTCCGGCGTATAGTCCTGAAGGTGCAGATGCTAAGAGTATATTTCCTGTCGCGCCTCCTACTTTTTGCCAATCATCAAGTCGATTCCATGCATAGAGACCATCGGGTGTGCCAGCGTATAGTTCAGCGCGAGCGTTAGTCCTAAGGTCGCTGTCCTTTGGTTCTACGACTGCGAGTGTGTAAACGATTTGGGGTATCGGTGGTAATGGTTCCCAACCAAGAGACGTCCCTTCCAGGTGCCAATGTATCGTTGTTTCTATAGGCATCAAAGATTCTGGATCAGGCTGCGGTGTGCTGGCGACATAGGTTATTCTGCTACCATCGCTCTCTTCAATAGAGGTGATGCTGACGATAGATCTTTCGTCAAAAATCATAGGTTCAACTTCACGCCAAGTGCGTCCAGAATCATTGCTTGTGTAAAGTCTATTTTGTGTTCCAACGTAGATGTGGGCACTATTCCAATGCGGTGTATTGACAGCTTGGATGGTTGCGGTATCAAAAGGCGTGCCTTCTACCTTGTGCCATGTTTGTGATTGAATTCTCCGAATGCTTCCATCCGCCCGAATCATCTCAATCCCGCCGCGGGGTAGGATTTTATAATATCTGTATAATCCTTTTGTAGTGCCAGCGTAGATAATATTTCTGCTGGTTGTCAGGGTTTGTATCTGTTTGCCGAGGAGCGCGCCGTTTGTAATGCCGACACGGACAGCGGTATCTTTGGTATCCGCTTGAACGCTGTAAACCCCGTGGTTTGTAGCGACATAGAAGGTTTCTACTTGCCGTTTTTCTCCGTTGGCAACAATCGGATTAAGACCGATTGTGATAGCACTAAAGGTCTCTCCATTGACATAAGGCAAAACGGTTTCGTGATAAAATTTGATTAACCCAGTGCCCATTTGTCTGGCTTGTCTACTCACCTGTCTGCCGGTGTAGAAAAGCGCACCGCCACAGATGACGAGAATCAACAGTGTAGCAATGGCACGTTGATACTCCTTTTTAAAGGGAAGTGCATTCCAGAGAAAGCGAAAAATATAGGCGAAACCGAACCCTAAAAGGAAGGGGGTCAACGCCCCCAAAAGGCGAATAAACAGCCATATACCAATCATCAGGATTTCTAAAACAACAATGCTCTTTATGTCGATCCAGCGGTAAATGCGTGTGAGCAGCACAATCAGTAATATTGACACGATAGGATGTAATAACAATATCCGAGCACTATCGTTTGTGCTGCCTTTATAGTAAGCGAATGCTATCCAACCTGCGGCAAACACAACACTAATAATTGCGAGAATAGCTGTCCCAGTAAGTACGGGTTGCTGTGGGTTCGGTTTGTTTTGCGTATTCATAAAAAAAATAGATTCTTGTTTGGAAGGTAGCAAGGATGGAAGATTGGGGTGCCCGTCCTTCCTCTCTTCCATCCGAGCAGCTTTCAGACTTCCTGTACCAAAAGTCGTTATGTTGTTGCCGGTGCTTCAGTTGAATCAGCGGATTCATATCTTTCAATTACACCCGCACCGATGCTGTCGCCCCAGACGTTAATTGTGGTTCGGAATCGATCCAGAAGCCAGTCGATAGAGAGAATCAGCGTTATCCCTTCAACGGGAAGGTCAACAGCTCTGAGCACAATAACCATTGTGACGAGCCCTGCTTCAGGGATGCCTGCCGCGCCTATAGCCGCGAGGGTCGCCGTCAACACGACAACAATTTGTTGTGCTGGATCCATGTTTATCGCATAGACCTGAGCGATGAACATGACAGCAACTGCTTCATAGAGGGCAGTGCCATCCATATTGATCGTGGCACCCAAGGGCAGGACGAAACTGGAGGTGCGTCTGGAAACCCCGTTCTGATTCTCAACGCCTTCCATTGTCAAGGGTAAAGATGCACTGGAACTCGCTGTTGAGAAAGCATTTAGTAAGGCTGTTGCCATGCCTCTGAAGTAGTTGAGCGGATTTCTACGTCCGAGCAGCAATAAGAGCATCGGCAAAACGATAATACCGTGTACGCCGAGTCCAAGTACGACTGTGGCACTGTATTTACTCACAGCAACGAGTTCGGGCCAGAAGCCTGCGAACCCCTTCGCTTCACCAATCCTGCCTGCGATTAAGCCAAAGATACCGAAGGGCGCGACGAACATTATCCAGTGGACGAGTTTCATCACTGCCTCATTGAGTCCTGAAATCACAGTGATAATAGGTTTGCCAAGTTCACCGAGTGTAGACAAAGCGGCACCGATGAGAAGTGAAAAAAAGATGAGCGGCAGAATGTCGGTGCGTACCATTGCCTTGAAAACGTTTGACGGAATCATCCCCTCCTTGCCGGTCTCTTCGTTGCCGAGGAATACCTCTTTGATCGTGCTGCCCATAGTCCGTTCCATTTTGCCGGAGACTCTGGTAGCGATCGGCAGACTAATGTTAATACCTGTTCCGCTGTTTCGGGGTTCTATTGTTACAAGCCGTCCATCAACGAATAAAAGGCGTTCACCACCTTCTGTTGAAACGTAACGGGCATCCGTGGCTAAGGGGTGCCACGCTTCTACTGTGGCTGTTGTCCCGGAAATGGATTTGACTTCGCCCTGTATGTTCTGGTCAACGAGGGTGATGACATATTTATTGTTATAGGTGCGGTTAAATTCTCCGCTCATCTCAAGCGTGAGCATTTCAGGACCAGAAAGCGTGTAACTCAATTCAGGACGTTCTTCGCCTTGGGATAACCCTTTCCCCGGCGTGATGATGTTGACGAGAATTATCCCGATGAGAACGGAAATAGCAGTTGTCGCCATGTAATAGAGAACGGTTCGTCCACCGATGGAACCGATGTTGCGGATATCCCCTAAATTGGTTATTCCGACGATCATGGACAAGACGACAAGCGGGACGACGATCATCATCAGTAGGTTTAAGAAGATCTCACCGAGTATTGTTGTGTGGATTGCGATGTTTGGTGCGAATCCCCCAATGAGTGCGCCGGCAACAATGGCAATCACAATGCCATAAAGCAGCCCGAGACTGACTTTTGGTTTATTTTCGTTTTCATTACTTTCGTTTTCATTCATATTTTGACTCCTTTTTATTGGTTGTCAGTACGCCTGCTATGCAGGCTTTCAGTTATCAGTTTTCGGTTAGAAATGAGGTTTGTGAAATTCTCATAATATACAACTGTCACAAGGTTTAACTGGCAACTGATAACCGAGAACTATTTCCTTATCAACATCTTCCGAGTAGCCGTGAAGTCGCCTGCGGTGAGGGTGTAGAAATAGATACCACTTGCAACAGGTTCACCGACTTCGTTTTTACCGTCCCAATACGCCGCACGGCTCCGGTATTGATAGATACCCGTCGGTTGATGTCCCAAGTCCAAGGTCCGCACCAAGGCACTATTTGCTGCGTAGATGTGGAACGTCACTTCAGCAGCTTCAGCGAGTTGGTACGGTATCCAGGTTTCGGGGTTGAACGGGTTTGGATAGTTATGGAGCAAGGCGGTTTCGTCAGGCTGCAAGGGCGGTGCGGCGGGGGTATTCCCTACAGCAATAGTAATCTCCGGCAGTGTAGATGGGATTGTCTGACCGTCACTGTTACCTGCTCGGAAGTTACGAAACACCACGCGCCCCTGTCCATTGGCAAGTGCGGTAAATCTTATGGATAGGAGTCTGCCTGCGCCTGTGGCACCGCCTCTGGAGATTCGCGCCGATTTTATACCCGTGACGCTACCTTGCTTATTTTTAATTGTACCTTTCTGGAAGAAGGTGCGTCCGTTGCCTTGCTTCAGAAAGTTGCCTTCGTTGATGCCGCTGGCACCGTTCACTTTTAGGAGTGCCGGGTCAAAAGCAATATCGGTTTGCCAGCCTGCTAAATCGGTAATATCTGCAGCATTGAGACGGAGGGTGAAGGCATCCCCCTTCCGAATCTGCGTTGGATTTGTGGAGAGATTGAATCTGGTACCAGGAGATAAAACGGTATATTCAGCATCGGGTGCGAAGCCGAAATACCCGCTTACCCAACCATCCCACTTCCAGACTGCAACCAATAAGACGTTTTTCCCTTGTTTCAATGTGACAGGGAAAAATTCTTGGTAATCGTGGCTTGAATTCCAATAGAGTTTCTCGTTAACCAACTCTCCATTAAGCCAAACCTTGTGCCAATCAGCACTTCCAGCAAACATCTTGGTCTTCTGCTCTCGTGGTGAATCCAAGGTAACTGAACCGTAAAATGTCTTTGAGGCATCACCGCTAGCTCCTAACATTTTTCCAATATTATTCCAACCTTCCGAGTTAATTTTCCCAGATGTCCAAACGCTATCACCAACGGACTGTCCTTCCGTTGCCCCGTTTGTAGCAATCTGCAACTCTGTGGCCTCTCTCCCGCTTGCGCCTGCAAGCACATCTTTCTTAAAGTCATTGGCTTCTAATCCAGGAAACTGCACCCATAACCAGGGTCCCGTTATTTTGGGACCACCTTGCCGTAGCGTCCCTGGATTGTTGGAGACGTGGATATAAATCTTCTCAGCTAACCCTTTTAGAGGCGAAAAGTCGGCTATGGCGTTGTTATTAAGGGAGAGTTGCTTTAAGTTAGTTAACCCCGCAAGCGGGGATACATCCGATATGATATTGTTCCGGAGGTGGAGGTGCTCTAAATTGGTTAACCCCGCAAGCGGAGATACATCCAATATAGTATTGTTGACAAGCTCCAACGATTCTAAACGCGTTAACTTCGCAAGAGGCGATATATCTTTTATCGAGTTATCGTTGAGTTGTAGGCGGGTCAATTGCGTCAATTCTGCCAGTCCGGAGAGATTCGAGATATTGGAACGATCCATTTCCAGCCATCGGAATCTGGCTAACTTTGCTAAAGCAGAGAAATCGGAGATGGCAGTACGTCGGGCATTTATACCTTCTAAACTGATGCATCCGGCAAGGGGAGACACGTCGGATATCGGATTGCCCTCAATCCCTATTCCGTTTAACTTTACTAACCCCTGCAATGCGGATAAATCCGTGATTGCGTTCTCCTCCAATCCGAGCCAGTCTACGTTGATTAAATTTCCAAGCGGAGAGACATCGGTTATCTTATTCCCCCGCAACTTGATATTATTCAGACGAACCAATCCAGCCAAGGGAGACACGTCGGATATTGAATTGTGTCGGAGTTCTATCCGTTCCAATCGGACGGCGTACTCGAGTCCCCTCAGGTCGCGGATACCCCTTTCATCAGCAACAAGCTCTGTCAATCTTGCGAGATCCGTCTCCGTAAGCGAGGCGGGTGCTGTGCCGAGCCTTTCTGCGATTGCTGCGCGGAGGTTCGGATCAGGGATCAAGCGGGGGTCCGGGTCGTTCTTGTTATCTTCCTCACGAGTTAGACACTCATCACCATACAAGCAAGAAACCACAGCCGCAAAGTTGGAAGTCCAAACATCCCGTTTGACGTTCCCACCACTCAGCAGTCCCGTTAGACCTAAGTTCTGTAAACTCGACTCTTGACTTATCCGTTGGCGAAATGCCTCTGTTTCTAAACCGACAGCGGCGGCAGCGTGTGCTACATCAAGCGCATCTTGAAACTCTTCGTAGAACCGATGCACGGGTTCTATACCACCGAACACACCCCCCGTCTCTTCAAGCGCATCGCGGTAACGTTGCGTATCTTCACGCACCAAACGATCCGTCTCCGCTTTCTCCGTATACAGACGCAACGCTTGTGCTTTATCGTAAGATGGGTTTTCAGTCTGTTCTATCACAGCGCGCACCTCATCTTCAAACTCTTTCATCCCCTCCGTATGGCAACCGATACATGAGATACCATTACGCACAGCCGGATCGCTTGCCGCAGGATTCGAGACGATTTCTGTAGGCGCAACATCTATCCGATTCCCTAATGCATCCGAAATATAGTATGCCTGCAAACCGTTCGGCAGGTTGAAGATTACTTCACCCCCATCACGCTCGAAAAACAACGGATGTGTGAAGATATTTTTCTCATCAACGCTACTCGCAAAGTCGTGGCTCTTCCAATACGCACCATGCGGAGATCTATGACGCTCCACAACTCGGTTGTTCGTCGATACGCCAGAATTGTTCGTGCCCGCACGCCAGACGCGATTGCCCGGAGCAGTTCGTAGATTCCGCTCTACATCTATACCCAGCTCTCGCTCGAGTTCACGCTCTGTGGCAGGGAGTGCCAGAATATCGTGGTAGAGCGGGGGCAGCGAAGCCGTCGCAAGAAACCAATCCGCATGCACAAACGGCACCTCACACGCCATTTCTTGACGGAGATCCGTCAGTTTCTCATGTAAACCCGCGTGCGTAGCTACGTTGAACTCTATGGTATACGGATAGATTTCCTCAATCTGTGTCCATGCGTCACGGATATCCCATTCATAGTTGCGTAGATCAATGTAAAAAATCGTCTCTGCTGTATCAATGGGGTGTGGATTAATAATATCAGACCTCCAGGAAAGGCTATTGACGAGTTTCGAGAGCGCGACGTGATACGCACTGAGTGCTTCAGGGCTTTCACCGGCATTATAGAGATGTGTGATCGTAAAATAACGGGCGAATGGACGATCAAAGGCATCCAAGGTTGCCAGATGTGCCTGCATCATCGTGAGCATCGCATCGGTTGGAATGAAGTTGACATCGTGTTGGACATCCCAACTCGGAGCCCCTGCTTGAATCCAGTTGCCGATCGTTAGAATCGCTTGCGGTGAAAGCTGACCCCCTAACGGCATCCGTTTTGCGGGATCGGCTTCCCAGAGACGTTTATAGAGCTCGGACTCAATAGCTGGTTTTCCTGGGACAACGGCTCCTGAATTAACCAAACCCGCTGCGGATTCAATAACAATCTCCTCTGTGAAAGCACCGTGCGGACCGTGGCAGTTCAGGCAGTTCTGTTGAAAGATCGCATACGCCTGTTGCGCCAGATCCTGTTGGGCAGACACTACGGTATACCCGGACAAGATAAATATTAAGAGGATTAAAAAGCAATATTTGTGGTTTTTCATTATTAGTCTCCTAAGGCGGGTGAGCTTGGAGGAAACCTTACCATCAAAATGTATCTGACAGAATTGTTTATTCAGAAGTTTGCAGACGTTTCAATGCATCGCGTAATTTTTCCAGTTCGGCTTCAGCCTCTTGGCGAGCACGAGCCTCTTGTTCAGCGCGGTTCTCGGCTTCAGAGGCGCGGTTCTCGGCTTCGCCTAAGTGCTCCCGAGATGGACCAAACCACAAATCCTTGATTGGATCATAGAGCCGCAGCACACCCTCATGCTCGCCTAACTCCAAACCTAATACCTCCGACGGAAGTCGTCCCTCTACAAAATCTATCTCCTCATAAGAACTACCCACAAGACGAAACCCTATAAATGACGGTTGAATTTCATGATACGGATCGTAGATATAGTACTCCTTCACTCGCAAAATCTGCTCATAAATATCCTTCTTCTCAGCGAAGTCTCGCGAAAACGTACTTGGACTCGCCAACTCCAGCACGAAATCCAAATATGGCTGCTGTTCCCACGTCTTATAGGTCCGGAGGTCTTTCTTTGAAACACCCCGCACCATGAAGACATCCGGGGAGATGACTTTACGTGGGTTCCCCTCTTCGTAATATATGAACATATTCCCACAGACGTGCACATCGGGTGCGTCTTGGAAATGCCGGTCTATCGTCTCTATCATATCTAAGAGTAATCTTACATGTTTACCAGTTTCCGCCATAGGTTCCCCATCTGATTCGGGATAGAAGAGTGTCGGTGCAGTCCCTATTTTTTTCATTGTGCTATCTCCTTATCCGTTAAATGGTAGGGGTGAGGCTACCTCGCCCCTACAAGAAGGTTTCTGCAAGCCGAGAACCAATTTATTTCCGTATCAGCATTTTTCGGGTAGCCGTGAAATCCCCTGCTGTAAGCGTATAGAAATAGACACCACTCGCTACAGATTCACCCATCTCGTTTCTGCCATCCCAATACGCCGCCTTGCTCCGATCCTGATAGCGTCCCGCCGGTTGATGTCCCAAATCCAACGTCCGTACCAATACGCCGCCTATTGCATAAATTCGCAATGTGACTTCAGCAGACTTGGCAAGGTGATAAGGTATCCATGTCTCAGGGTTGAACGGATTCGGATAGTTCGCCAGCAAAGCCGTATTTTCGGGAGTTAGCAACATCAAAAGCTGCTGGAGATTTGCTATGCCTTGTTGAAAGGCGAGTGAGCCATCATTTTCAAGCCGTGCCTGTGCTATCCATGTCCGGATTATCGCAGTATCTAATGTCAGATTACGCAAAGCGAGGGAAAAGGGTGCAGCAGAAACGCCACTGGGTTCGCCAAGGTGTTGTGCAACAAGAACGAGGTCCGCAATATTCCGTTTCCCGTCGCGATTCACATCCGTTCGGGCGTTAATGGAATTGGCTTTTCCGAAGTCTTGTCCGACGAGGATCAGGTCCAGAACATCTATCATTCCATCCTTGTTAACATCCCACCTCGGTAGTTGGATGACAATCTTTTTCCCAATTGGGTTCACCGTATATTCCGCGTCCGCTGCGAACCCGAAGAAACCGCTAAAATTCCCATGCCCGTGATTGTCAACGGCGACCAATAATACATTTGCTCCCTGCTTCAAGGTAACAGGGAATGCATCTTCGTAACCACCAGCAGGTCGAGTGACAGAATTGTAGTGGACGACCTCACCGTTGAGCCACACCTTGACTCCATCATTGCTGCCAACGAGCATCGTTGTTTCTTGCTTCCGCGGTGAATTGAAAGTGAGGGAACCGTAAACGACGTGGTCATATACCTCCGGACCGCTTCCCCAGCCGAGGGCAGCTGTCATCTCGTTGATGTTATCCCCCCCCGTGGAGGCAAGGTTATGGGCTCTCCACTTGCTGCCCCCGACGGGTTTTCCTTCGGTTGCACCGAAGGTAGCGACCTTCACCTCTGTCGCTGCTCCCTTAGTCGCTTTTGCGATCAGATCTGTGTTAGAAACACCTGTCCCAGACACGATTGCCCATAACCAGGGTCCCTCTATCTTTGGTCCTTCTTCCGGGAGCGCCGAGTTGGTGAAATCCGAGTGCAAGATAGATGTTTGCGGGGAAAATCGCTCCAACTGAGCCGAATCGATGCTTGTGTTTTCGGCGAGGCTCATCCATGTCAGATTGGGTAAGGTAGCAAGTGGGGATACATCCGTTATCGCGGTGTTTTGGCTCAGATCTATCCACTTTAAGTTATTCGCTGCTGCGAGGGGAGATACGTCCGATATTTCATTGTTATGTAGGTCTACCCATGCCAAGTTAGTCAGCCCTTCAAGGGGGGATAGATCCGACACCTGGTTATTTTGAAAATAAAGGTGTGTTAAACTCGTTAACCCCTTCAAGGGCGACAGATCCGAAACCTCGTTACCTGGAAGGTAGAGTTCCTTTAAACCCTTGGCATCGGCTAAGGCGGAGATATCCGATATCTGTCCACCGCACACGTTTATCACTCGGAGCTTCGGCAATTTCGCTATGGCGGCAAGATTCACGACAGGCGTGCTCCAACCGTGAAAATTCTGCAAGTTCGTTAACCCTGAAAGGGGGGTGAGGTCTGCCAGCGGGTTATCGCTCATCCCTATCCATTCCAGCCGCACCAATCCCGCAAGGGGCGATAAATCGGATATGGCATTATGATGAAGCGTTATACCTCTCAAGTTGATTAATCCTGCAAGCGGCGAGAGATCGGATATTAGATTATTCCCAAGACGTAGCTCCTCTATGCTACTGAGTCCCGCAAGCGGTGAGAGATCGGATATTACATTCTTTTCCAATGCTATGTGGCGCAGTTTTGTCATCCCCGCAAGTGGTGATAGGTCAGATATTAAGTTGTTGTTAAGCCTTAAATCTTCAAGATTCGTTGCGGCTCCAAGACCTGCCAAGTTTTTAATCTCCATGCTCACAGCGCGAAGTTCCCGCAATGTCGCCATCTCATCCGTTGTAATCTGGGCGTTGGATGCTTTGCCGAGTGCCTCATTGATTGCCTCACGAAGGTTGGCATCGGGAACATTAACAGTTTGTGCGGATGTGATCAGGGGTATTAAAAAAAGCAGCGCACAGAACGCGAGCGTGCCAACGAAAATGTGTCGTTTTTTACTGAGTTGCATATTCAGTTCTCCTTTCTTGTGACAGCGTACGGGATCTGTCTACTTCCTTCTTGCATGAAGTACGCAATCGCGCCGAATACCTTTTTTAACTCGCTTATTGCCAAAACCGTGGCGTTGCGCGTAAACACATCCTCAACTAATTTTCCGAATTGCCAGAGTTCCCCGTCTGTTACGATACCATAAACGGCTTTTCGGGGATCGCCATTAATCCTTTGGGCAGCTACTAACTCAGCCAAACACTGCCCCCATCCTTTGACAAAGTCGTTCCTCTTTGCCTCCACGATGATGATAATCGGGATGCCTGGCACCGTTTTGCCCAATGCCGATTTGGTCGAGATGAGATAGTCAGGGGTGCCAGTGAGTTCTGCATCGTAAGAAATTGAGCGGTGGCTCCAGAGCGAAAACTGGTCTACATAGTTTTTATAGACATCTCTCAGAATCGGATAGATGACATTCTCACAGCGGGCGGCTTCCGATGAAAAAAGGTCAATGTGCCGCTGATTGAAAGCGAATTCTTCTAAGAACGTCGGAGAGGGCTCAACACCCGCATATTCAATATAGTCGGCTTCACTATATTTAATATCAAAGACTTCTTGAACTTGTGCAATTGAATTGAAATCAGTAAAAGCCATCTGATAATCCTCCGAAAAAAGTCCACGCGCCTATATAACGCCCGTTGCCCTAAAGGTCTGCATCCACGCGGATGGACAATTCTTCTAATTGTTCATCCGCTACAACAGACGGTGCGTGCGTGAGCGGGCAGAGTCCTTGCTGCGATTTCGGAAACGCGATGACTTCTCGAATGTTTTCTTCGTTGCGCATGAGCATAACAATCCGGTCTAAACCTGGAGCGATCCCCGCATGCGGGGGGGTGCCATACGCTAATGCGTCTATAAAATATCCAAACCGGTTTTCAACATCTTCGGGTGTAATCTCCAAAACATCAAAAACTTTCTGCTGGACATCCCACTGATGGATCCTGACACTTCCACTACAGATTTCATATCCGTTACACACGAGATCATAGTGTTGGCTTTGAACATTTCCGGGATCCGTGTCTAACAGTGGTAAAGTCTCTTCCGTGCATCCGGTGAACAAATGGTGGAAGGGTTCGTAGCGACTCTCTTCCTCTTTCCATTCAAAGAGCGGATAATCAACAATCCACAAGAAGTTATATTGCGTTTCATCAATAAGGTTGAGCTGTTTCCCAAGATGGAGGCGGAGGTTACCCAGCGCGTCGGCGACAATATTCGGTTTGTCAGCAACAAAGAACATGATGTCCCCGGGCTTCGCACCCGTTCGCGCCTGTGCGGTTTCGAGTTGCTCTGTTGTGAAAAACTTGACGATACCAGACGAAAATCCGTCTGCTGTGACTTTAACCCATGCCAAACCTTTCGCTCGATAGATAGCGACAAACTTTGTTAGGTCGTCGATGTCTTTGCGTGAGAAGTCTGCCCCACCCGGCGCAGCAATCGCTTTGACCTGTCCACCTGTTTCCAGAGTTCGTGTGAATACCTGAAAATCACAGTCTGCCATGACATCCGAGACATCCGTCAGTTCCATACCGAACCGCGTATCGGGTTTGTCGTTTCCGAAGCGTGCTATTGACTCATGATAGGGGAGCCGTAAGAACGGGATTTCGACGGGGATATTCCCAGCCTCCTCAAAAATGCGTTTCATCAGCCCTTCGGTTACGTCAAGCACATCGTCCACACCTGCGAATGACATCTCAATGTCAAGTTGCGTGAACTCCAGCTGCCTATCGGCTCGAGTGTCCTCATCACGGAAACATCGGGCGATCTGAAAATAGCGGTCAACACCGCTCATCATGAGAATCTGCTTGAACTGCTGTGGCGATTGTGGGAGGGCGTAGAACCTACCCGGATAATGACGGCTCGGAACAAGGACATCGCGGGCACCTTCAGGTGTACTGTTCATCAAGATAGGCGTTTCGATTTCAAGGAATCCCTGTTCGTTCATATAGTTGCGCGCGGCGAGTGCCGCTTTATGGCGCATCGCCAACGTCTCTTGCATCTCAGGACGGCGTAAATCGATGAAGCGATACCGCATCCGAATGTCTTCCGCCACGTCAATCTCGTCTTCAACCGGAAACGGCGGGGTCTTGGCAGTGTTCAGGATACGCAACACATCCACGGCGAGCTCAATCTCACCTGTGTCAAGCTCAGGATTGACAGTGCCTTGGTAAATGCCGAGACGGTTTTCTCCGTCTATATCTTCGTTGGCGATATGATATGTCCGATTATTTTCTAAATCGGTGAGCAGCCAACGGGCACCGAGTTCTCGTGTTGCGACTTCAATGTCATCAGAAAGAGCGTACTTTGGATCGGCATCCGAAAACAGGGTTCGGAATGCTGAGGATAGGTTGCCATCGGTGAGTTCTGTTTGGTACGCCGCGTCTGCGTGAAAAAGAAGTTCACCCGGCTCGCGCTCACGGACGGTACCGCTGACATGCAAGACATATTCGCTTCTGACAGCGTCAGCGATAGCGTGCGATTTTTCGTCAATCTGCGGATCAAAGACGACTTGCGTGATACCCGTTCTGTCGCGTAAATCCACGAAGATGACCCCACCGTGGTCTCGGCGGCGTTTGACCCAGCCGTTAAGACTTACCTGAGTACCCCTGTCTGCTAAACGTAGGTCACCGCAATAGTGGGTTCGTTTTAAAGAAGGTCCTTGGGACATGATCTGTTTATAGTCTCCTTGCCTTTGGCTGTCGGCTATCTATTTTTTCAATTGTTCAAGCTCGTTTTGAATCTGTTCCTTCGCACGCTGCAAATCGGTAGGATCTGTAGAGATCTGAATCTTTTGATCGAGCGCTTTCAAAGCGTTATTATAATTTTCAATCTGTTTTTGCGGTTGGTTCATCGCTGCGTAAACGTTTCCGAGAGTGAGGTAGGAACGCCATGAACCGACATCTACGGCGATACCTTTCTTTGCATATTTTTCGGATTCATCTAAATTTCCCAACTGCAAGTGAAGCTGCGCCATTGCTGCGAAAATAGGGGCAGGCAAGCGAGGTTCTTGCTGTTCTAACCGTTCATAGGTGCGGAGTGCCTCTCTATAACGCTCTTGGCGTTCATACAAGGGACCCAAGAGTAAATAGACATCAGATCTGCTCGGATCGCCCCTGAGAAATTCCTCAAGTTCTCTCGTCGCTTTTCCGAGTTCTCCCTGCATTTCGTACACAGTCGCTAAGTAGAGGTGTCCCTGTAGGTCGTCAGGATTCTGTGCCATTGCCTGCTGCACCTGTTGTTCGATCTGACGGAGTTCCTCCTGTTCACCTTCGCGAATTAAACCCGAAACAACCCCAAAGTTATAACGAATTGTTTCATCAAGCGGATTAAGTTCGACCGCTTGGTTCATGAGTTCTGCGGCATTTTGGTACTGGGCACTCGCATAAGCGATCTGTCCACGGATTAATCTATGCGTCGCTCTAAAGTAAGTATCAAGTTTTTCTCTAACGCCCTTCATCTCAGCGAGTGTTGACCCATAGTTCGTCAGGTATGGGAGCACGCGTTCACGATACTCAGCCATCCCTTTGACATTTTCGGTTGTTGTATCAGCGAGGTCAGCCCCACGGAAGAATTCCAGTCGCGGTCGGTTGTCTGTGTGGACAGGTCCAACGCCTACATATTTGCGGACCGTTTCCGGTCCCATCATAAATGAGTCAAGTAGCGACATGCCGTCTAAGTCATCGGCAGCAAGTCCTTCACTGATACTCGCTATCTGTGCGCGTGCGATAAAGTTTTTGTAGTCAATCCGCAGGGGTTCCCGTGTACCGATGAGGATTACGAAGTCAGGCGTATATTTGTACCAGAGCGTCGTATGTGGGAACACCTCAATGAAGGTACGGACGATCATCTTATAGTGGGTCTCAGGCAAGCGATGCAGCGGCACCCACTGACACATAATGCCGTCTTCGCTCAAAATGCGACGGCACAAGCGGTAGAAGTCGGCGGTGTAGATATTGGAACTCCCAGCACTGACCAGCGGATGGATGATCCCCGTGGAAATCATATCGTATTTCGTTTTTGTCATTAGGATATGGTTGCGTCCATCGTTGATTTTATAATCAAACAGTGGGCTTTCAAATACATTTCCATTAACGTGTGTGAAATGTTCCTGTGCTGCCGAAATCACACCTTTAGAAAGTTCTATCGCGTCAACTCGTACCCCGTGCTGTGTTATCGAGTAGGAAGTGAGTCCCATACCGAATCCAACGACGAGGGCGCGTTTCGGACGTGGATGTAATAACAGGGGCAGATGTGCAATAACACGGTGCGATGGCGAGTCCCACCGCGAGGCATCCGCTGCCTGATTCGTATCCACATAGAGACGGTAGACCCCTTCATCGTCTTTCAGCGTGGTTACCGTTGCGTCCACTTCCTCATTGTAATCGACGAGTGTGTCGCCGGGACGCTGCGTCTTAAAAATCGCGCTCTTGAGAAAAAGCGGTTGGTTCAGCGTGAGCAGCAGAATGACTGCCAACCCAGCGTTGAGAATCGGCATACCGATACTTATGCCTTGTAGCAACGCGCCGCCAGTTTCGGTCTGCTGTCCGCTTTTTAGCACAAGGAGACATCCGATACCTGTATTCAACGCCACCATTAGCACAATACTCGGTCGGATACCCAAAAGCGGAATTAGGATAAATCCGGCACAAAACGCTCCGAGAATGCTGCCCACCGTGTTAACAGCGTAGACGTTGCCGATGCTTCTACCGAGTCGACGTTCGCTGCCGGTATAGATTTTCGTCACAAGCGGAAAACTCGCACCCATCAAGAACGTCGGAAGGCACATCACCAAAAAACAGGAGAAAAACGCCCAAAATCTACTGCTACCGAAGGTAGATTGGAAGGCGCGGGTCATCCCGTACAACTCTTCAAACGCCGGCATCAGGATAAGTGCAAAGAGTCCAATACCGAGCTGGACGATACCGAAAACAGTGATCGGCTGCTGCATCCGATCTACCCAGCGTGCAAACACGACACTTCCGAGCGCGATGCCAAAAAGAAATGCTGCCAGCATGGTTGCGAACGCATAGGTCGTACTACCAAGGAAGAAGACCATAATGCGCGTCCATAGCACCTCATAAGCCAAAGCACAGAACCCAGAAACGCCTATTGCCCACAATACCAAATGGTTGTTGGTTGTTGGTTGTTGGTTGTCGGTGTGTGGCAGTTGCGTCCTACTTTCTGCGACAAGGTCTTCTGGCTGACTGCTGACTGCTGACTGCTGACTGCTGATATCTTCTGTTCCTGACGCTCGCTGTGTTAGCACCAACGCAATCGCTGCGACGGCAAAATTAATGGCGATACCAATACCGAGTGTCCATCGGATACCGAAGGCTTCCAGCAGGAAGAATCCCGCTGCCACAGTCCCGATGACGGCACCGAATGTGTTGAGCGCATACAGCACCCCGATGTTCGTACCGAGTTGCTCCAATCTTTTCACAAAGAATCGGGTTAGCACCGGTAGTGTACCGCCCATCAGTGTTGACGGAATCAATATCACTGCAACAGTCAACACGAACCGGATTAACGAAAGCGTATAGAACTCGGACGTGACGTTGCGATGGATGAGTACATACAAGCCACCGAGCACCGACAAAATCAGTGGCCACACGAGACAGAAGGCACCGATACCCGCTTCCAACAAAGCGTACATCCGCAGCGGGGATTGGTCACTTTCGTCAATCTTCCGACCGAAGTAGTAGCTGCCGAGTGCGAGTCCTGCCATAAACGCTGTTAGGACAGTGCTGGTCGCGAAAACCGTACTGCCGAAGATGAGCGTAAGTTGCCGCATCCAGATGACTTGATAGATAAGTCCGCTGGCACCGGAAAAGATAAAGATAAGCCAAACGATGGGTTTGATGTGTCGCATTTTCTGCCTATTCTGTGGACATTTTGCCTTTACAGGATTATTCAAGCCTCTACACAATATATGATACGTCAGAATGCTCAGAATTTCAAGTAGAATCTCTAATTTACGGCGAGTCTGACATAAGGGGTTTAGGTGTGGTTGTTGGACGTGTTGTATCTGAATTGCAGATTTTCTATGTTATACAACGCGGGTGCGAATACGTCAGTGCTATTATGTCTGTTGTGAGGGGACTTCTTGTATGACAGGGATGACATAACTTCGGATTGTCAAATCGTCTATTGTCTCTGTTTCTACACGCGGTTCTGGTTCGGCGCGATGATCAAAAACGATGTAGTAGCCTTCACTTACCCCCTCTAACTTGAGATACGCTGCGAGTTGTCTTTTGCCCGCCTGATAGGACCGGGGACCCTCCCATATCTTGGTCTCAACGATGTATTTTCGGGCGTTGTGGAAGATGACGAGGTCCATTCTGCCGCGTCCCGTTTGAACTTCAAGATACATCACCCCGCGAATGAGACCCACAAATTGGTCGAGATAAGCGTAGAGAAGGTCTTGCCCAACGTACTCTTTCGGTGTTTCTGGAACTTGGAGTATCCGAAAACCGGCGCGTATAATGAAAGCTCGGAAGTTGTCAAGGAGCAGCCCCATATTGATCTGTCCGGTGGGCGTGAGGTAGTCCACGAAATCGGTGCCTTCAGGAAAGTACTCCGACTCCAATCCATTTATCTCCGGTTTGAACGCTTGTAGGATGCAGTACTGATAAATTGGGTTGACAATTTGGCACATACCATCAGGCCCTTTTCCGATGACTCCATAGGTGGCAAGTTGATTGATGATTTCCCTGCGTGGGTTAAAGCGCACGCCTCTCTCGTAAGAGACGATCTCCATCAAAATATTTTTAAAATGTGTATCCCGATAAATATTTGTTATCAGATGCGTGAGGTTCGCGTTATCTTCTTCTCGAATTTCTGCATGTGCTTCTGAAAAGTGGGTCATCCTAATTGTCTCAGTTTTCGGGATGCCCATTTCCTCGGTCAGCATCTGTGCGAACCGATTGACGAGGAAGGGTTGTCCAGCAGTCTGCTTGTGGATATTTTCAATGACTTCAGGAGCGAAGGCTTGACCGACTTCGTCTGTATACTGGGTCAACAACTCGCAGACCTGTTCAAGGGTGAAATTGGGTAACGTAAACTCGTCTTGGATATTGAAAGGCGAAATAGAGCGGTTTAGATTGAGTTGTGTAATGTTCTTGACACCTACAATGCCGACGCTGTAGGGGCAGCCACGCATAGAACGCTGCACATAGATATTACGGAGGGCATGAAGGAAACCGTTCACAGCATCACCTGGGATGCCATCAAACTCGTCAATAATAAGAACAAGCTTCTCATGTCCCAGAAAAGCTCTGAATTGTTGAAAGAACCTAAGCATCGCCACGTGATCGGTGAGTTTAGTATTCTTTAAGAATTGGCTTAAATTATCAGAAGGTACGATACCGCGTCCTTCAAAGACCCGCTGAATCTCCTCGTAAATGCTTTGATAGAGTGAAGCGTAGAAATCAGCCGCGCTATAATCTTCATACACCTCAAAATTAAGCTCAATCGGGAAATAGGTTACCCCAGTATCGGCAGCGAGCACATCAAGTGCCCATTGGAAAAATGTGGTTTTGCCTGTCTGTCGGGGCGCGAAGATAACGATGTATCGCCCGAGTTTGACGCGGTTGATGAAATCAGCGAGCTCTTCAGTGCGTGAGACAACGTAATGCTCTTGGGGATTTACGGGTCCATAGGTCCCAAATGTTCTCATTTTTCTTTTTCCAGCGTCTGCTCCAACCGCTCAATATACCGATACGTCGTAGAGAAAATCATATCCAATGTCGCGATGTCCCTTGGCTCTAACGGGGCGCGAGAGAAGACGCGCCGTAAGGATTTCAGATACGTCTCCCATTCGCGATTATACGGCGACATACCAACCTTGTCCAGCAGACGGGTGACGCGTCCGTAAAACGCTTCCAAGGCGTTGACTTCGGCGTAGTCTATCTCGGAGGGTGGATACGCCTCCAAACTTGCGACGAAGACTTCATAGGCGAAGACTTGAACGGCTTGTGCAAGGTTCAGAGACGGATTTTTAGTCGCCATCGGGACACTCGCAGTCAACTGGCAGAGACTCAGTTGATCGGTAGATAAGCCGAAATCTTCACGTCCAAACAAGAGTGCAACAGATTTATCTTGCGAAATGGAGGCGATGGTCTGTGCAGCATCACGGACAGGGACAGGTTGTGGTAGACGGACATCGCGGCGACGGTGTGTCGTTCCAACGAGATATTGGATACCCTCCAGTGCGTCTTTGAGTTCTGGAACGACGCGACAGTTTTCGAGAATATCCTGTGCACCGTGCGCCATATACCATGCGGCATCAACATCCTGAAATGGAACAGGGTTCACTAAATAGAGTTGTGACAGCCCCATCCCCTTTACAACTCTGGCGACGGAACCGATGTTTCCGGGTTCGCGCGGTTCAAGGAGGATGACTCGAATGTTAGTTAGATTTTCCGGCACGGCGACAGGGAGCGCGCGAAAATTTCCAGTGGGTTGAATCGGTTTGTTGTGGGTGTTTGTTGACATGTCAATAGGGTAGCGTAAATGGCTTGAATTGTCAAGAGGAATTGTTCGCGATCCGTGTTTGCAATTTACTGCACTTTAGGGTATAATTAAGAGGGAACGTTTTAAACATAGTGAAACTGTAGATAAAGGGATAAGGTTTCTAAAACTTGTTGTTAGAAAAAAGCCCTGTAACGGCAAAATACTTGTAAAGGAATTTATCTATCTTATGTCAACTAAAGTAGGTATTAACGGTTTTGGTCGGATTGGTCGGAACGCCTTTCGAGCGGCACTCCAAAATCCAGCGTTGGATATAGACTTCGTGGCTATCAACGACCTGACAAATCCCGAAACGCTCGCACATCTTCTTGAATACGATTCTGTTCACGGCATCTTGTCGGACGACATCTCCGCTACAGATGACAGTCTTGTAGTAAATGGGAAAAAAATGCGTGTTCTCGCTGAACGGGATCCCGGTAATCTGCCATGGAGTGATCTCGGTGTGGATGTCGTCATTGAATCTACCGGTTTCTTCACCGATCGAGAAGATGCTGAGAAACATATCACCGCCGGTGGCGCGAAAAAAGTGATTGTCTCCGCACCCGCAAAAGGTGAGGACATCACGATTGTGATTGGTGTAAACGACGATAAATACGATAAGTCGGAACACCATGTCATCTCTAACGCCTCGTGTACAACGAACTGCCTGGCACCAGTGGCGAAGGTGCTGCACGAAGATTTTGGAATTGAGAGCGGTCTGATGACAACGATTCATGCCTACACGGGAGACCAACGGGTTCACGACTTCCCACACTCCGATATGCGTCGCGCCCGTGCAGCGACACTCTCAATGATTCCCACGACTACGGGTGCTGCGGTCGCTGTTGGAAAAGTGCTTCCAGAATTGAACGGAAAACTCGACGGTTTCGCAATCCGTGTTCCGACACCAAACGTTTCTGTGGTTGACCTCACCGTCGATCTCAAGGAGAGACCGGATGCTGAAGCAGTCAATGCCTCGCTAAAAGAAGCGGCAGAGAATAGCTTAAACGGAATTCTCGGCTATTCAGAGCTTGACCTCGTCTCAGCGGATTTTAATGGGAATAAACTCTCCTCCGTTCTCGACGCGCCTTTCACGAAGGTGATTGAAGATGGGCTGATTAAAGTCCTTTCATGGTATGACAACGAGTGGGGTTACTCCAATCGTCTCGTCGAACTCGCAGCGCGCGTGCTTTAAAAGTTATCAGTAAACCATCGCGAAACGAAGTGGAGCGATGCCCAGGAGCCCATAGTTAAAAGTATGAGAACACCTATCATTGCAGGAAACTGGAAACTAAACAACACAGTTTCAGAGGCAGTCTCGCTCACAACGGCACTAAAACCGTTAATTGCCGGATGTAGGGACGTTGAAATCATAGTTGCCCCACCGTTTACAGCACTTACTTCAGTAAGCAGCACGATCGCAGATAGCAACATCCACCTCGCTGCTCAAGATGTCTATTGGGAAGACAGCGGCGCGTTTACCGGCGAAGTCTCTGCACCGATGCTAAAAGATGTCGGATGTGATTACGTTATTATCGGACACTCGGAACGACGGCAATATTTCGGTGAGACAGACGAAAGCGTCAATCAGAAAGTCAAAGCGGTGTTAGCGCACGGCTTAAAGCCGATTATCTGTGTCGGGGAGCAGCTCGAAGAACGGGAATCCGGACAGACAGAAGCAGTTATTGAGAGCCACGTCACAGGCGGTATTGCCGGTCTATCCGCAACGGATTTGTCCGCGTGTGTGATCGCTTACGAACCCGTCTGGGCAATCGGGACGGGAAAAACCGCAACGCCTGATCAGGCACAAGAGGTGCACGCCTTTATTCGAGGGCTGTTGGCAGCGGCACATTCGGCAGAAATTGCATCGCAGATCCGCATCCAATACGGCGGCAGTGTTAAGCCGGAAAATGCGTCGGAGTTAATGGCACAGCCGGATGTAGACGGTGCCCTTGTTGGTGGTGCAAGTCTTGAGGCAGAATCGTTTGCCCAAATCGTGAAATTCGATCAATAGGAGGAAATTGTTAGATGGGAATTATCATGGGTTTTGTATTGGTGGTCTTTGTCCCGCTCTGTGTCGTTCTGACGCTGGTTATTTTGCTACAGGACAGCAAGGGTGAAGGGCTTTCATCGAGTGCGTTCGGGGGTGCAGAGATGCAGTCCGTTCTCGGTGGACGCGGGGCGGCGACTTTCCTGAGTAAGTTGACGACATGGCTCGCTATTGGGTTCATGGTTATTTCGCTTTTCCTGATGCGTTTCTATGGCGAAGAAAAAAGCCGTGCGCTTACGCCAATCGAACAGGAAACAACGCAAGAAGCGACTGCAGAACCTATTGACACAATAGGCGAAGAAAGTGTTGAGACCCCTACGGACGGAGCAAGCGGAGATACTGCTGATGATGCCTCAAAGACAGAAATTGACGATACTTCGGAATAGTCGTCAGTCATCTGTTTAGCGTGTGGTAGGTAAGAATGGCTTTATTGCTCCAACAAATTACTGATAACTATTAACCAATATGGCAGACGCGCCGACCACGCTTTCATGGACAGTCCATCCGATCGTTGAGAACTGGCGTAAATCCCTTTTATTGGGGCTTTTTCTGGCATTACTTTTGTTTGGCATTTATTTCGGCTTCCAATCTATTTACGTCGCCTTGATCTCTGGCATTGTTCTGCTCGGATCGCTCTACAAGTACTTTCTACCGTTTCACCACCGATGTGAAGCCGATCGACTCATCATCACAAGTTGCTGCTATAGACTGGAGCGGTCTTGGGAAACATTTCGCAGCTTTTACGTTGACGCGAACGGGGTTTTACTGAGTCCGTTCGCCCGCCCAACACGCCTTGAAAATTTCCGCGGCGTTTACGTCCGATTCGGAAAACACACCCCTGAAGAAGTCGTTGATTTTATCACCAGCAAGATTGAAAATAGCCCTCGGCAGTCAGCAGTCAGTTAAACGGCTGCCAGTTGGAGGAGAATATGAACGTTTCCGAATCAAACAGGACACAGACAATTGAGACTACAGCAGAACTAAAAACCGTCGTGCTTGGCGCGGTCGATTCCCAAAGCGTTACGGATATCCATACCCATCTTTTTAGTCCGCCTTTCGGAGAGTTGTTGCTGTGGGGGATCGACGAATTACTGACCTACCACTACCTCATCGCTGAAGTATTCCGCAAATCAGATGTCTCGTATCAGCAATTTTGGGCAATGACGAAGACAGAACAGGCAGACTTGATTTGGCAGACCCTGTTCATTGAGAATTCACCCATCAGTGAAGCCTGTCGCGGGGTCGTTACAACACTGAACGAGTTAGGCTTGGATGTCAGTTCACGTAATCTACAAGACTACCGTGACTACTTCGCCGATACGACCGTCGAGGCATTTATTGATACCGTTTTTGAACGATCGAAGGTCTCTAAAGTAGTGATGACAAACGACCCGTTTGACGCTGCAGAGGCACCCGTCTGGCAGTCAGGAGATACCGGCGACGCACGCTTTGAGGCGGCACTGCGGATGGATGTCCTTATTAATACCTATCAAGAGACCGGTTATGAACATCTGCGGGGGCTCGGTTATGACGTGGATCCGACGCTTTCATCAGAAAAGAGTTATAAAGAAGTCCGCCGATTTTTAGAGACGTGGATCCAACGGATGAACCCAAAATACATGGCGGTCTCCCTTCCGCCGGACTTCCAATATCCTGATGATGGCGTTTTGGGAAGACTGTTTGATAACTGTATATTACCCATCTCTCGTGAGTTCAATGTCCCCTTCGCGTTGATGATTGGTGTGAAGCGTGCGGTTAACCCACAACTCCAGATGGCTGGAGATGGCAGTGCTAAGGCAGATTTGGAGAGTTTAGAAACGCTTCTACGCGAGAACCCTGATAACAAGTTTCTCGTTACGCTCCTGTCCCGTGAAAATCAACACGAGTTATGTGTCATCGGACGGAAGTTCAAAAATCTGATGATATTCGGATGTTGGTGGTTCATGAACAACCCGAGTATCATTGAGGAGATCACACGAGAACGGATTGAGCTGCTCGGTCTGAGCGTGATTCCGCAACATTCGGATGCCCGAATCTTAGATCAACTTGTGTACAAGTGGAAGCACTCACGGCAAATCATTGCAGATGTTCTCGTGGAAAAGTACCAGACGCTTCTTGATGTCGGGTGGACCGTCAGTAAATCAGAGGTTGAGCGGGATGTCAACAACCTGTTTGGTGGTAACTTCGATCGGTTTTTAAACGGACATTAGCAGGAACATGGAGTGTCGCTGCATTTCGGACATCCGTCTGCATAAATTTGCGCAGCATCCTCCAGGTCGATACCAAGCAAGCTCGCCAATGTAGCGAGCCATGCAAAGACATCAGCAAACTCTTCGCGGAGTCGCTCCATATTCTGTGGTTGTTTCCGAATCTCTTTTGCAAGTTCCCCGACCTCCTCAACGAACCACGTAAAGGTTAGCGGCACGCCACGCGCAGCGTCTCGTGTGTAATAAATAGCTTCGATCTGTTTTTGAAAGTCTTGAATTGTCATACAATCCCTTTTTGTGTATAATCGTGCTGAAATAGAACTCAGTTAGAAACAAATTTAGGTTGACGGAAAGGAGCTACGTCGATGATAGGTATCTCTTACCATGCAGGCGGCATGAAAGACCTGCCCCTACACGAGGTTATTACCATTCTTGCCGATGTCGGTTATGATGCGATTGAGATGATGTGCGGCCCAGAAGCACACATTCCGTCCGGTGAAGTCACGGATAGCTTACTCAAAGAGGTTAAAGCGATGACATCAGAGCAAGGGTTAAAGGTCTCAGTCATCAATCCGTTCGCAGGACCCGGTTTGTATCAATTAGCGTTAAAAGACCAGCAAGGTGCCGTTGACCACTATGCCCTTCTCCAAGATGTCGCTGTAGCACTTGGCGCGCACGGTGTTAATTTCCTGACCGGCTACGGCGGCGATAAAGGGGATGCCTTCGCGTGGCGGTGCCTCGTTGATGTGCTGAAGCCGATCTGCCGACGCGCGGAAGAACTCGGTGTGACGATGAACATCCATAACCACGAAGCGACAACGATTGATGCGTCCTCGAAAGTCACCCTACTGATAGAACATGTCGGTTCTGACGCGCTGAAGTCACTCAATGATATTACCAACTTCTACCATCTCGGCGAAGATATTGCTGAAGTAACCGAAAAACTCGGACCGCTTACCGCTCACTGTCACGTCAAAGGTGTGACCGGAATGTATCCGTATAGTACTTTCCTCATTCCAGGTGAAACAGGGGACGAGTTGGATTTCCGAACCTTTGCAGAGAGTTTGGGAAAAACGGGTTACGATAAGTATATCTCAGTGGAAACGTTTCCACACATGCGGATGGAGAAAGCACAGATTGCTTATGACATGATGGCGCGGACGCTGAAAGATTTGGGCTTAAGATAGATGCGAAGGGCGCGGGTACAAGCCGCGCCGACACATTACAGCCTATCGCGCCTCTAATGCCCTGATGCCGGGCCAATCGCGCCACATATCCTCGTTAGGCGATTCCTCCTGCGTCTCCGCCAATTCGGTCTTTCGGAAGTCATAGAGCACAGCCTGCCGAATCTGTTTTGAATAGTTGTGTCCGGCAGCGTGCCCGATCCGATGATGCCAGAAGACAACATCACCGGCATTCCCATAACACTCAACGCCAGGCGTTCTGCTGATACGCTCTCGGTCGATGTCGTATTGCCGGGTCGGTTCATTTTTGTATTGCGAGTGGTAGTCGTAATAGAAAATCCGATGGCTCCCTGGCCAGACTGTGAATCCTCCACCTTCTGGCGGCACATCGTCAATATAGCCGACTGCGCCGAGATGGAACGGATGTGCGTCAACGTGGCACCCGATTGACTTCTTCGGGACATCCCCATACGGAAGCGTACAATAAATACCGCGCACACGCTCAGGCTCCACCAGATTCCCTTCCCCCAAAAACTGCTCTGCCATACGCCAGACGTTCGGATCTGTAGCGAGGAGTTTGACCATCCAATCTTCACCACCGGGTTCACGAAAATTCCACCGAAATCCACGACGATTATTGCTCTTATCAAGGTTTTCTTCTTCCGGTGTGAAGGGACCGACCCACGTCTCAGGATCCTCACGTTTGCGTCCTGCCGGCGCACCGTCCCATAACCTTGCCCGTGCCCGCTCCATCAATGCTGGGTCAAGGACGTTTCGTTTTATCAAATAGCCTTGATTCTTGAAAAATTCTATGTCTTCGCGTGTAAGTTCAACCATTGTTGTGTATCCTTCCGCGTTGAAGTCGCACCAGTCGTGCTGACAGAAATTTTTTAGCGATATACAAGTACACTCAAAAAAGGGCTGAAGCCATTTCTCTAACCGAAGTTAAAGAATCTTAAATATATTTAACGATTTTTTCAAGGAAAAGTAGTAAACTTTTCAACTTTCGGACGCGGATTGTCTGAATCATATAACACTCTCAATTTGACAATACCATACGTTTCGACTATAATTGAGCGCATGCTAAGATTTGCAATCGTGCTCCTGCTCACTATTTCATATCCGATGCTGCTCTTCGCACATCCAGAGGGTGCGGGAGCGCATACCCTTGAAACCTACCGAATTGAAGGTAAACCGCCGCAAATTGACGGGCTACTCGACGACCCTGTTTGGCAGCAGGCACAACCCCGTGATGGCTTTATCCAACTTGAACCCACGCGCGGTGCCCCGGCAACCGATGACACAGAATTCCGTATTGCTTACGATGTCCATAATATCTACGTCGCATTCCGGTGTTACGACGCTGAACCCGATAAAATTGTGAACCGGATGACGCGGCGCGGCGATGTATACGCCTCAGATGTCATCTCCTTCTTCATTGACCCACATCACGATCATCGTACAGGCTATAAATTTGCCACAAACCCCGCTGGGGTTCAGAGTGATAATTACCGATACGAGGATACACAGCGTGACGCCAACTGGAAGGGAATTTGGTGGGTTGAATGCCAGATTGATGAATTAGGATGGAGTGCCGAATTCAAAATTCCATTCTCTAACTTCCGATTCACCAACAAACCGACACAAGTCTGGGGTTTTGATGTGGAACGGGTCAACCGTAGAAAGGGTGAGGTGACGGTATGGAAACAGTTGACACAGGCGGGTGTGGTTACACGGATGTCCGATTTAGGGCATATCTTGGACATCCAAGGCATTGAGACGGGGAAAAATTTCGAGATTGCACCATACCTCTTAGGGGGCGGAACGGGTGCTGCCGACACGGACCTGACACGTCAACTCGGCACTGGACTGGATGTTCAATACAGTCTCACGAGTGCGTTGAAGGCGAACGTCACATTTAACCCTGATTTCGCACAAGTTGAAGCAGATCAATTGGAGATTAATCTGACCCGTTTCCCGACTCGGTTCCCCGAAAAACGCCCATTTTTCGTTGAAGGCAATAGTTTTTTTGAAACGCCTTATGATCTTATGTTCAGTCGTCGTATCGGGAGTCGCGGGAATATCCTTTGGGGTAGTAAACTTACAGGGAAAGTCGGGAACTACTCTATTGGTGTCTTAGGCAATCAAACGGGGGAATTCGGTTTGTCTGAAACCGCTGCGTCTGAAAAAGAGGCGGCATGGTTTTCTGCGATCCGCGTTAAGCGCGACATCCTTAAGCGCTCAAATGTTGGGATTCTGTTTGTCAATAAGGAGCAGGGCGGCAACGACAGATGGCATAGCCGCGTCGGTGGTATTGATATGAACCTTGCCCTTGGCAAAACTTATCATCTCACAGGACAGTATGCCGGTAGCTTTCATCCAGGAGATGACAGGAGTAACTCGGCGTGGACGATTGATTTCGCGCAACGCAACTACCTGTGGAGCAGCAATATTGGAGTGGAACGGGTCGCACCGCACTTTGAGATTAACGAGACCGGGTATCTCCGTAAAGAACGAAATCGGGGATGGCAGCGGGTTCAGATGCGAACTTCCTATTCTCCGCCGTGGGGAACACGCCAGTTTTTCTCAGGCATCAGTGGACGGCTCTCACAAAGCCTTTATACACCAGAATATTTCGCTGAATGGAAAGAACGGAACCCTGAATTGTCGCTTTCGCCTCAATTTGACGAAGATTTGCTCAGATGGCATGTGAGTGCCGATGTTGGGATGGATTTCAGAGAGACGCTCGTAGAGGATCTGATGTTCTACTATTATCGAAGTCGAGAAGTTGAACTAACGGAGGTATTTGTAGCGGATGGATACGGATTTGAGATTGACACCAACGCCACATATCCGATTGCTATCGGTATCGGTATAGATTTTTCTGACTACTTTAACTTCGGACGGCAACAAGCCGGTAAACAGCGAAGCCTTACCTTTGAATCGACGCTGCGTCCACAGAGTAATTTTTCGATAGAATTAGACAGCGGTTATGCGCAAAGCCTTGATTTAACAGGGGCAATTGACGGTAGATTTTTCGTCAGCTCCATGCGTGCGACTTACTTATTCACGCGAGAATCGTTTCTTCGGATGTTCGCCCAAGCGAATCGGGAACGTGAACTTTCTGAGGAAATCCATCAAAGCTACCTGTTGAGTTTTCTCTTCGGATGGGAATATAGCCCGAAGAGCCATCTGTTTGTTGCTTACAATGAGGCTTGGGGGGATGTCCCTACTCGGACAGGCGTAGGTCGCGAATTACAGTTGGAAAATCGGGTTGTCGTGGTTAAAGTGACATATTTGTATAACTTATAGTGGTAGTTGGCAGAAGAACTGAATTCCTCTGAAGGGAGCGTAGGTTAAAAATTGTAAAAAGAATTGAGGTATGATATAATAAAAGCATGAAAGATTTTTTACTTCTATTTTTCAACGTCTTGCTAACAGTGATCGGGCAAATCCTCTTCAAACACGGCATGAATACGATAGGTCGTATCAGTACGCTGCGGGATGCCCTTGGGAAATTGACGCAAGCGTTCTTGAACCCTTACATTCTCAGCGGGATTGCGATATACGGTTTTACAACGCTGGTCTGGCTCGTCATTCTGTCGCGTGTTAAACTGAGTATTGCGTATCCAATGTTAAGCTCTGGGTATGTGTTGTCAATTCTGTTTTCATGGATGGTGTTCAAAGAATCTGTTCCGAAGATTCGCATAATTGGTGCACTGATTATCTGTATCGGTGTTTATCTTGTTGCGCAAGGAGAGTCTTAATCGATGGTAGAACCGGTGTCTACTCGTGCTGAAACGGGCACTTCTGGGAGTAATTCGGGTGGTGCTGCGTATGCGCGTTCTTATGCTGCAATGGTCCTGTCGGCGATTCTCCCCGGCCTCGGTCAGTTATACTTAGGGCAATTTGTCAAAGGTGTTATAATTTTCCTGATCTTTGCTTCAGCAGCAGGGCTGTTCTATTTGAATGCGTTGCCCGTAACGGAGTGGCGGGATTTGTTGCGTTTTCGCGCCGCGACAAAGGCGGATGACCGATCAGGCGACGCCGCTGCGTTGGATTCTGATGAACTGATGCAACCTTATGAAATCCATATTTGGACGTTTGATGACGGTGAAAAGTTAATGTACCGACCTTCTTGGAAACTTAAAATTAGCTCATCCGTCCAAGGCGTACTCTGTTGGCTGTACGCCGTTGGTGATGGCTGGCGCGGGAGGCGTAGGACCAGAAAACGCTAATTTCTTGAGAATCAATACGCTACAACTGATACATTAGGTTTATGGTAAAATATAATTTGTCTTCGCTTTACATTCGGAGCTACGGCTTAATAGTTCAATGCCTTATGCTCTTGGTAATCTTCTTGATTGGATGCCAAGGGAACTCGGCGGTTCTAAAAAAGAACCGAGACCTCCTAAACACCGGCATGTTCCAAGAAGCGGCAGATGGGTTAGAGACCCTTATTCAAACGGATTCTGAAGATGCCGAGGCACGGGTACTGCTCGCGAAAGCCTACAATGAGTTAGGACGTTACACCGATGCAGTCGTGCAACTCCGAAAAGCTTCGCAACTTTACGCTGCAGACCCTGAAGCCCTCGCTGCGACGCGTCTTGAACTCGCACGAACCTATCTCAAATTCGGGGATAGAGATTCCGCATTCCGAGTGTTACGGCTCATTCAACACGGTAATTCGGATCACTCTGTCTTGCGTGAAATTGCTGGACTGATTGGGGATAGCTACGAAAGTAAACAACTGACGCATGGGGACTCGGACAACTATTCACCCACCTTCTCATCAGATGGGACAGAGATAGCGTTTGCCTCGTTCCGACTTGACAACGGCGAAATTTATTTGATGGACTTGGACGGCCGTATTCGCCGTCGCGTGACGTTTACGACGGATTTCAATGACAGTTCTCCCACCTTTCTTACCACGCCAAATTACATCTTCTATAGCAGTGAACCGAAATCATCACGAGAGGTTAAAGTTGTGATTCAAAGTAGCGGTTCAACGCCGATTTACGCTGGCTTCAACCTCACCCACATTCATAGCAAAGTTACACGGGCAGTCTTACCAGTAAGCTTCGGGGCTCGTGTGCCACGTGCCTCACCGGTGGAAAATCAGGTAATTTACGAATCCAATGCCGACGGAAATCTGGAATTATATCTCCTCAATTTAGATGGACTTGATCTGGCACAAATTACAGCTGCCGACGTTGAACCGAAGCGTATCACTTACAACGAGACGGATGACGGAAGCCCTGCGTTTTTCCCTAATGGCAAACGCATCGTATTTGTCTCCTCTCGGAACGATGTGAATCAGCTCTACACAATGGATATTGATGGACAGAACGAGAAACATTTCAATCCCAACCGCTATGATTGTTACAATCCGACCGTGTCCCCTGATGGCAAAACGATAGCCTATGTCTCCGCGAGAGACGGAGACATGGAGATTTATCTTATTGATGCCGATGGTAAAAACGAGCGGCGGATAACAGGTGAAATCGGTGTGTCCATTCATCCGGCGTTCTCACCGGACGGTCGACACCTCGCGTATGTTTCTGATAGAAGCAATACCTTTCACATCTATTTGATGTCTCTTGATAAACCCATTACGCGTGAGGAATTAGTAAAGCGTTTATGGGATTGACATACTCCCCCGCTAAAGAATAGGGATTTTAGACTTAAAGGAACTTTGGTAAGAAAAATATGTTTAGGGTAATCAAACCAGAAGGTTTTGGCAACATCCAACTCGAAGAGATACCAATACCGGAGATAAACGACCGTCAGATCCGGGTGAAATCAGATACAACGCTCATTAGCCGCGGCTCTGAACTCTTCCGGCGATACATTCGGGAAGAAGCCGTATCCCCATCAATTATGGGATACTCACTTACAGGGACGGTGGATGCGGTAGGCGCAGCAGTGATGGATTATAGCGTTGGGGACCGTGTGATGGTTGTAGCACCGCACGCCCAATACGTCATTGCCGAACCCGATCCAACCGATGGACGTATCGTACAACTCCTTGACGATGTAAGTTTTGAAGAGGGCACGTTCCTGCCGCTATCCACCAGTGCTATCGCTTGGGCAGACTCCTCTGGTGTGAAAGCAGGAGACACTGTTGTTGTTTTAGGGCAAGGTTTAGTGGGTAGCCTGATGCTCCAAGTATTTCGTGGATACGATCCAGCTCGGATTATCACTGTAGACGCGTTGAGGCTTCGGTGTCAGTTATCAACGCGACTGGGGGCAGATGTGGTCATAAATGCTGAGGACACAGCACCGGTTGAAGCGGTACGCCGTCTGACGGATGGAAACGGCGCGGACCTTGTGGTTGATTGCGTTGGCGGGTACGCTGGCATCGGATCGTTCGAGCAGGCACAAGATATGACCCGTCGATTCGGCACGATTCAACTGATCGCTCTCTACCAACAGGCACCGCTCCCGTTGCATGCCTCAAAGATAATGAGCAAGCGCCTTGTCGCTGGTATTCTGACCGATGAACCTCGCGCGCAGATCGCTGGACGCGCCCTAAAAAAGATAAAAGACGGTGAGATTCGCGCCGCTGAGATGATTACGCATCGTTTTCACTACACCGAAGTGAAAGCCGCCTTCGATCTGCTCTGGAATTCTCCCGGTGATGCGCTTGGAGTACTGATAAAATGGCAGTAGATGTCTCACCCCGAGAAGTCGAGTTCCGAGCAGCGTTGGGCGGGTTTCCTGTCACTTTCTCCACAACATGGGGACTTTTCTCGCCAAAAGGAATTGACGCAGGCACAGAGTTATTGATTGGACATCTGGGCTTCCAAGAAGGTGATACCTGCCTCGACCTCGGGTGTGGGTATGGTGCCATCGGTATCACTATCGCCAAATGTATGCCAACAGCAACAGTCTATATGGTGGACAAAGATTTTGTGGCAGTTGATTACGCCCGGAAAAACGTCGAACGGAACCAACTCTCGAATTGTCATGTCCTCCTGAGCAACGGATTTAGTCATCTCTCCGACATCCAATTCGATTTAATCGCTGCTAACCTTCCTGCCAATGTCGGTAAAGAACTGCTACAGATTTTTCTCGCAGACGCAAAGCAGCATCTGAAACCCAACGGTCGCCTCTATGTCGTAACGATTTCTGGACTGCGAGAATTTATCAAGCGTAACTTCTTGAATATTTTTGGAAATTATCAGAAAGTTAAACAGCGTCACACCCACACAGTAGCGATGGCAACCCGCAGCCCGAACAATTAGGCGTTTCCAGACTTCACCATCCAAAAGATTTGACATAGACATATCCGATTCAGTATAATTAACGCTATAGATAACGCCAATAATCAGACACTTTCTTCACGAGTTAGAAAGACGCTAAAGGGGATGAAGAACAAATGGATCGTTTGTGTTTAGTGCTAATAATTGCTTGTGTGTGGGCATTCGCTGGTATCGTCTTCGCACAGGACAACGGAGCGAATGGTGAACCTGTTCAAGGCAAGATTGTTGATACCACTACAGCAGAAACCGCAATCGAAAGCATTGAATCAGAAAAAAATAGACCACAAATCACACTTGAAAACATGCCACAAGACTTCCGGGAACAATGGTACAGCCTCACGCTAATGAACACCAAGATTGGTTATATGCACGCCTCCCTCGAAGAAACCGAGTACCAAGGTGAACCCGTAATCCGAAACAAATTTAATATGGTCATGAACTTTAAGGCACTCGGGACGGATGTCACACAAGAAATCACCCGTGCTGAGTATACCGGTTTTGACCTGGTCCCGCGCTATTTCCTTTCAACTTCTAATGAGTCAGGCTCAAAACAGGTGGAAGGACGGATTGTCGATGGAATCGCCTACATAAAAACTACCCTCAACGGTGAAACGACTGAATCAAAAGTCCCTGTACCACCCGATACAATTTCCGAAATCCCTGGTTTACAGTCCCTCCTCAACCAGAAAGGGCTCAAAATAGGCGATAAATACAACCTTCATATATTTAGTTTCGATCTCTTGAAACCTGTAAAGGCAGAACTTGAAATTACAGGGCAAGAGACCTTAGTCCATCAGTCAGAGGAAAAGCAGGTCTTCGTTTTGCATCAAACAATGGATATAATGGGAGGCATTACAGCGAAGGCTTGGATTGATACCGATGGAGTGACCTATCGAACAGAAGTACCCTTGATGGGCTTTTCTCTCGTAACTACGAAAACAGATAGAGAAACGGCACTTGGTGGCATGGAAGAGATTGATGTCGTCTTAAAAATCCGCATTCTTCCCTCTGGAAAACGCCCGACACCAAAGGCAGAACACCTCGAAGCGGAAGTGAAGCTTTTGACAGGAAACATCACCGAAGCCATTATGTCTAACGCACGACAGAAACTTGATGTCGAGACCGGTCAATCAGGTAGACTTTCAATCCAAGTTCCAACGATTGTTGCAGAAGATTGTTCCGACCTACCCTTCCATGACGCAGAAGGCGAATTCCTGCGTTCCAGTGCTTATATTCAAACACACCATTCTGACATCCAAGCGAAGGCTAAGGAGATTTTGAATGGCGAGACGAATTCATGGCGTGCGGCGAAAAAATTGTGTCAATGGGTTTATGAATCCATCACCGACAAAAGAGCAACCGGCGGCTTTGGTTCGTCACTAACCGTATTAGAGGCGCGCGCTGGAGACTGCACGGAACATACTATGCTTTTTATTGCATTGGCACGGGCTGCGGGAATCCCTTCACGCATCTGTTCGGGCATTGTATTTTCAGGCGACGCCTTCTATTATCACTTCTGGCCCGAAGTTTATGTCGGCAGATGGGTACAAATGGATCCAACATTCGGCCAGATGGTAGCGGATGCGAATCACATTCAACTTGGCGGAAGCACGCTCGAATCGGATAATCTAATGGAATTTGCTGAAGGCGTTTTCCAAACAATCAACCGACTTGAGATTGTGATTACTGAGTGAACATCCTGAAGGCTGATAACCGACAACTAACAACTACTAATGGCATTTCTTAATCCGTTTTTTCTCTTCGGACTTCTCGCTGCGGGTATCCCCTTACTTATCCATCTTTGGAACCGCCGTCGTGTCGTGACAATCGATTTTAGCAGTCTTATGTTCCTTGCGGCGGCACATCGTGAAAACGCTCGCCGATTCCAACTTCGACAACTCCTGATTTTACTGCTACGGATGGCAATTGTTGCGCTTATTGCGTTCGCTTTGGCGCGTCCCTTTTTAACACTCGGCTTGCCGGTTGCTTCTGTGCGAGCGAAAACCGATGTAGTTATCGTCTTGGATAACTCCTATAGCATGGGGTATCAAGAGGTGGATGGTGTCCGGTTTGAGAAAGCAAAAACTTTGGCGACAGATATCCTCGACACACTGCGGCACGGCGATAGTGCCACGCTTATTTTAATGTCGGATACGCCACAACCTGTTTTTCAGCAACTCACACCCGACCTTGAGAGTGTTATCGCGGCAATCAACACGGCGGAAATCTCTTACCGGACAACGAACGTCCAACCGAGCCTTGAACTCGCACATGAAATCCTTACCGAATCCGAGCAGCTGAATAAGGAGCTCTATCTTATCTCAGACTTCGCGCGGAACGGGTGGGAAAACTGGGGTCGGCTTCCCAACCGATCTGGTGCTCGGATTTCGTTGATTCCTGTTACCGAAAACGAAGCACATAACATAAGTATTGAAGAAATCCGTCCCTCCAACCAACTAATAGGCGTGAATTTACTGCTCCAATTGAATGTAACAATCGTCAACCATTCGACGGCATCTTTGGATCAGAATATCTTAACGTTGTTTATTGGAGGCGAGAAGCAAAAAACCGTGAACGCTTCGTTTGATCGCGCAGCCGAAACATTAAATACCACTCTAACACACACTTTTTCTACGCCGGGTACGCATACCGGCTATCTGACGCTAACGGAAGATCGGCTTAATATTGACAACCGACGTTATTTCGCTTTAGAGGTCCTCGGTGAAGTGCGGGTACTCTGTGTCGGGGAAGAGACTGACTATCTAACGTTAGCATTAAATCCAAACAACGTTGTGGCAGACCAAACGTTTAGCCGAAGACCGATAGCCAATACAATGATTCTGCCGACACAATGCACGCCTGCTGAGTTCGAGAATTTCCCGCTGGAAGACTATGATGTTATCATCCTTGCGGATGTCCCAAAGGTCACACGCCAGAGCAACACACAACTGCAAGAATTTATCCGTCAGGGTAAAAGTATAATTGTCTTCGTGGGCAGCCAGAGCGACTCAACCAGCTACAATGCCCTCAGCAGTATGTGGCTACCCGCTGAAGTCGGGACCACCTTAACATGGACACCACCACAGCAGGTCGGTACATATCAAGAATCGCATCCCATTTTCGACATTTTTCCGAGCGCAGGATTTTCCACGCAATACGCGCCTCAATTTTATAAGGGTGTAGCACTACAACCTACCGCTGAATCCAAAGTAATCGCTCGTTTTGAAGATGATACCCCTTTTCTTGTTGAACGCATTCAGGGAACAAGTGCCGTGCTACTCTACAATTGTGGGCTATTCATACAACACAGGACTTCTGAAACCACGCAGTACACGAACGACCTATTTGTTAATCCGTATTTCCTTCCAATGCTCCAACAGAGCGTGCTTTATACGGCTATGGCAAGTGGTAATTCTTTAACATGGGGAAGTCAGGTCGGTGATACCTATACAGCGTATTATCCACGTAGTGCTGGCGGGAAAGCGTCCGTTCGTTTAATGGATGTCAGCAGTCAGCAAGAGAATATTTCTGCTGATAGCCGACAGCCAACAACCGATAGCCAGAACACCGTAGTGCCGATTGATGAAGACGGCAGGCTACGCTTTCAAGGCACGGAACGTCCCGGTATCTATCAAATTGAGGTGGAAACGCAGGGCAGGATTCAACGCGACTTTTTTGCGGTTAATGTTGATGGCAATGAATCCGATTTAGCACAGATTTCGCTCCAACAAGCAGCAGCACGCGTCGGGGCACGAACAACAGTTTCCGAGAAAACCGAGGCATCAACTCTGGCAACTGACACCATAGATGTCAGAAGACACGGTCGGGAAATCTGGGGTGAATTGCTTATATTAGCGGTTTGTCTCATGATGCTTGAAAGTTTTCTGTCAAATCGCGCAAGTGCACTGGTTGTAGGTGAAAAACAATGACAGATTTTTGGTATATTGCGCGCTTGTTTGGGGTTCTGTGCTTAATTATGGCAATCAGCAGTCAACCGTCAGCAGTCGGTCAAGAACGGTTTGAGGAAACCGAAAGCAATACGCAACCGCCATACACTGAAAACCGAAAGCTGAAAGCCGAAAGCCAATCTGATGCGGCGAATATCGTACGCAGTCTCGTCATCAGTGGGAATAACTCATTTTCCAACCAACAAATTCGCGCCCTGATGGGGACAGATGTCTGGAGTGTCTATGATGAGACCCTTCTGAAAGCGGATTTTCAAGCGATCGTCCGTTTCTATCGGGAGAGAGGCTATCAGTTTGCCCGCATTGTTGAAGAGCAACTCTCCGTAAAGAAATTCAAAGATGGCATTTATCTCGGTATTGAAATTGATGAAGGGACCATCGGGAAGATTGTCGTAGAGGGTAATATACAGACGAAGGAAGAGGTCATTCGCCGTGAACTTCTATTCGCGGAAGGGGATATCTATACAGAAGCAGATAGAGTAGAAAGCGAGCAGATTCTCCGGCGGAAGACCTATATCGGTGCTGCAAAGATTGAAGCGCAGTGGGATGAACTCTCAAAAACTGTTACTGTTCATGTGAGCATCACGGAACTCTTGTCGTTTCCATTTGGCGTAGACCTGAACTTGAACAACCAAAAAAGATATTGGATGCTACAATTTCGAGATCCCAACCTATTCGGGTCGGGGCAAAGTACCTTATGGCGGTATGAAAGGATTAGTGAAATTGGTGAAAGGACCCGTAGTCTCGTGAGAGGCAGGTATAATAATCCTCGACTCTTTACTTCACATTGGAATTTTGATGGTGAATACATCCAGAAACGAGATGGCGACTCTCTGCTTGTGTTGTTAGAACGTCCACAATACACATTGAAAAGTCGATGGAGTGCGAGTGTCCGTTTTTCTGAATCGGTTAATCCAGTAATTTGGTATGAAAATGGACGGGAAACCGATAGGTTTGAGCAAAATCTACAGGGGGCTTTTGCAAATGTACAACGTTATTTCGGAGACAGACGGCAACAGAACTATATAGGACTCTGGGCAACCTCACGGCGATTAAAATATGTGCTACTTAACAAATCAGGCGAATCTGGAGCGATGTTAGAGGAGCGTGATATAAAACGAGTGGGCTTCACACTCGGTAGAAAACATACAGCATATCACAAAACTCGGTTTCTCCAACGGATGGGACAAGAGGAGAATTTTCTCGTCGGTGCGCAATACGCGCTTTCTCTTGGATATGCCTCGGCATTATACGGTTCTGACCGAGCAGAATCTTACGCTGAACTGGCTGTCGGTTCGGGATGGATGCGAGGCGACCGATTTTTCGGTCTCACAACAGTCGCAATTAACACGAACTTGACGAGTCGAATTGAACGGTCTGTGCTCCAGGCACGGACTTCTTGGTTCTATACAGATGTATTTAATACCGGTGATATCTATACGCTTGAGAGGGGTTTTAGGAAGAACGGACTCTTTGACTTTCATCAGACATTTGTTGCGCAGTTGACAACAGAGATGCAGTTCGGATGGAGTGGACGAAGTCAAGTCCTTTTGGGGGCTTTTAATGGGCTGCGCGGTTATGATTATAGACAATTCAACGGCGAGAAGATGGTACTGCTGAATCTTGAAAGCCGAACTGTATTCGGTGGAACAATTTTCCACAGGATAGATGAAGCCCTCGCGGCGGTTGCAACGTTTGCAGCGCGCCCGTTTATTGATAGGCCTGTACATCTCGGATTCATATTAAGCGGCGTTGTGTTCGCCGATATCGGATACATCTGGAATGGAAGAAATAGTTTTGATTTGGCAGCACCAAAGCGGAGTGTGGGATTTGGATTGCGGAGTAGCCTCTCTCAGTTCAGCGGCACTGGCATCCTCCGGGTAGAATTTGCCTTCCCACTCGATCCGCCTTTCACGCTATCGCTCAAACCTCGGATTTTCTATGGTCAGGAACGCACATTCTAAATGGACACTTCCGCGCGTATATCAACCGAAAGTATTACATGGCGAGCGATTTTGTTGGGACTGCTATCGCTCCCGCTCAACATTTACCTCGTTGTTCAGACGGAGACAGTCTGGACGACACAGTATCCCACCACGATGGCGATTTTCTTTAACGCCGTCTTCACGCTCTTTCTTATCGCGATTCTCAATCTGCTCCTAACACGTTATCTCCCGAAATGGCAACTCACGCAAGCAGAAATGCTAACGGTGTATCTCATGGTAACCTTGGCATGTGTCGTCTGTGGACACGACCTTTTGCAGGCAACAATGTGTGTTTTGGGCCACGCGGCGTGGTTCGCGACACCGGAAAATGAATGGCAATCGCTTTTCTTTCGCTATATTCCGGACTGGATTGCTGTGATGAACCGTCGCGCCTTAACCGGCTACTATGAAGGCACCTCAAACCTATTTGAGACAGATCATATTCAGGCATGGCTCACCCCAGTAGTGGCATGGCTGGTTTTTTTCTCTGCACTGGCATTCTCGATGATGATGCTGAGCGTAATCTTGCGTAAACAGTGGATTGAACATGAAAAGTTAAGCTACCCAATTATCCTGCTCCCTTTTGAAATGACGAAAGGTGTAAGTTTCTATCGCAACCGTCTTCTTTGGATCGGCTTTGCAGTTGGATGCGGTCTTGACCTTCTTAACGGTATTAGTTTTCTTTATCCGTACGTACCGAGCATCCCTATCCGTTATGACATCGGACTCTTATTCACAGAGAAACCGCTGAGTGCTATTGGTTCGACACCTATCCATCTAAACCCTTACGCTATCGGCATCGGTTTTCTAATGCCGCTGGATTTGTCGCTCTCCTGCTGGTTGTTCTACCTCTTCTGGAAGGCGCAACTCGTTTTCGGAGCGATGACGGGGATGAATCAGACACCGGGTTATCCGCATATTGATATGCAGTCGCTGGGTGCATATTTCGGTCTCTGTTTCTTCGCACTCTGGATAACACACAAGCACCTCTGGCAGGTTGCCCGCAATATTCTGGGACTGCAAACGAACCTTGACACGACGAATGAACCGATGGGATATCGGAGTGCGTTTGTTGGCTTGGTCCTTAGCATTGGTGTTGTGTTCGGATTTTGCTTGAAGGCAGGGATGTCGTGGTGGGGTGTGCTTGGATTTTTCTCCATCCATTTTATACTCGTTCTGGCGTTCACACGGATGCGCGCGGAACTCGGAACACCCACAATGGATTTCTATCGCGCCGGCCCCGGGCTTTTCCTAACCTCAATTTTTGGTTCCAGAAAGATTGGTCCACCCACGTTGACAGGCTTCGCTTTTCTTTACGGTTTCACGCGGAACTATCGTTCGCAACCGATGCCGAATCAACTGGAAGGCTTTAAACTCGCTGACAGAGGGGCTATCAACACGCGTCAAATCCTTTGGGTGATGTGGGGCGCAACGGTTATTGGATTGCTAATCGGGTTTGTTGCGTTCCTTCACGCAGGTTATCGACACGGCAGCTTAGGGACATGGCGCGGACAGGAAGCATTTAGCGACTTACAACGTTGGTTGACACTCCCAAACGACACAGATTGGAGACATCTCGGCTTTTTCGGCTTCGGTATCACACTTACGCTCACAACGCTATTTATGCGCCTACGGTTTATCTGGTGGCAGCTGCATCCGTTGGCTTATCCGCTTGCTGGGAACTGGAACTTCGGTAGGCTTTGGTTTCCTGTATTTCTGGCGTGGGTATTAAAGTCGATACTGATTCGCCACGGTGGGATCGGTGCGTATCGCCGAACACTGCCCCTGTTTTTAGGAACAATGCTCGGCGAATTTGTGATGGGAAGTATCTGGGCGATTTTAGGACTGTTTCTCGGACAACGGATGTATTCTTTCAAACATTGGTAAACAATTATACTTAACGTTCAAAGAGGCTTAGTCCTCTGCCTTCTGTAAGTGGATACTCCCCCCAGAGGTGCGCAATTTCAACAGAGGGCCGCCGCCGTTTATGCTACCTTTTAGCCTATTTTTCGGAACCTTTCCTTGAACAACCGAGGTAACCATAAAATCTGTCGAAACACGTCCACCGCTGGTTTCCGCATCCACGTCAATCGCTATATCTGGGGTGAGTGTGACGGTTATTCCGCCGCCCGATGTCCGTAAACTACACGCCTCCTCAAGTTGTGTTGTTATAGATGTACGGATGGAGCCACCTGAGGTTTTCGCGTTGACATCTCCGCCGACGCTATCGAGTCTGATACTACCCCCCGAGGTATGGACATCTGCTCCACCTCTACAGTTCTCAACCCTGATGCTACCTCCTGAAGTCTTGCCCCAAATAGAACCCTGAATGTCGCCAAAGCGGAGCCCCCCGCCAGAGGTTTGTGCCTGAACATCGCCTGCGACATCGCCCACGTCAATGCTACCACCAGAGGTCTTGAGATCGACAGGACTGTCACACGATGTAAGTTTGATGCTTCCACCGGACGTCCGACCCCACACTGTGCCAGTAATGTTCCCAAAACGTAAGCTACCACCTGAGGTCTTCGCGCGGACATCCCCGTTAAGATCGGCTACGGAAATGCCGCCGCTTGAAGTATCCAAATCAACATTGTATTGGTGTGGTACGGTTACCAAAAAGCGTATTTTCAGTCGATTTAACTGTTTCCGCCAGTGCTCCCGACCGTGTTTGAAGACTCCTTCAATATGAACATCAGCATCCTCGTGTTTAAACGCCACCTCAAAGTCTTCAAGCATTTCTTGCACCGATCCAGCCAATTTGAATTTTGATTCTTTTGTGACAACAACTTCAACTTTATCTTGTTCAGCGGTATGGATGTCAATCGCGCCGAACTCTGACACAATTGTTAAATTTCCGCCAGTTTCGACGCTATATGTTCTTTCTATATTGTTCACAATGTGTTCCTCTGCCTTTAAAGGCGTGGATTGGCAGCCAACACTATAGAACAGAGGCAGTGCTGAGAAAAAAATGGTTAACGCGATAAGTGCTTTCACCAGGTACCTCCATCAACTTCCCATGTTGCGGCGGCTTTGCTGTGAGAGTTGTATACTTCTTAGAGTGTCGCAATCGCAGTGCTTTCAAGCGAGGATGCTGCCAAGTATATGTTGGGAATAGTTTCCCGACTTTTCCCAACATACATAGTTTAAAGCTCTTTGTTCCGCTCGACCTGTTGTGTTCTGATCTCTTGGAGAATCTCTACAACCGTCTCCATCTGTCCTTCCAGTCTGCCAATACGCTGCTCGACAGATGTCGTGGATTCTATGTCCTCATCTTCATCAGAGGTGACCTCAACCGTCTCGACCGTCTCAGCATCAGATTTCTCTTGCGCACGTTCACCCAAGAAGTCTTTGAGAAAGTCAGGTACCGATTGCCGGACAACTTCACTCACATCTTTGAGTTCGTCGCCAATAGTTTTCTTGACGTTGGAGAAGTCGAAGTCGAAATCCGGCGCACACCCCTCTCTGAGATATGCAGCAATTTGGTGGCAGGCAACGCTAATCTCGCTAAAAGAGGCATCCGTTTCGAGAGGTTGAAACAGTCCTGGATAGACAGCACCGAGTTCGCTTAAGCGGTTAAGCGCGTTGTTGACTTGCTGTGCGCACCGTTCCTCACCTTCTGAAGGATCAACTATCGGTGATGTCTCTACCACGCGAGCCGTTGTTTCCAAGAGCCGAAGAATTGCGCGAATTTCCTTTTGGTTTTCGTGTTCGTTAGACATGGTTGTCTCCTTTTTATGTCCATTTGCCTATATAGAGTCCCTCAAGGCTAAAAAGGATAGCAAAAAATATTTTTTTAACGATTAAATCTGGGCACTGTTCCAAATGTAAAGCAAAAACAAATTATGCCATTTAAGGCATAATTTCATTACACAGCGGTTTTCGGTTAATTCAAACGCTCCGAGCTATCAAAGATTCTCTAATCATTAAAAAATCGACACAACACCTCAGAAGCAATCGTCAAAAATCGCCTATTGGGTTTGCCTATATAGAGTCGCCTGAACATGAAAAGGATAGTAAAAACACAATAAAGTTTGAGAATTGTGATATTCAGACGTTAGGAGATCTCTGATTTCAGTTCACCGACATTCCGGCGGATTTTTATTACCGCCTTGATAATGTCCTCTATGTCCTCCTCGCTCGCCATAAGGACATTTTGACTTAAGGAGAGACCGGTTTGGCATATCTTCTCAGTCTCTGGGCAATGTACATTGGTATAGTTGAGACCTTGACCGAAAAGATTGGAAGCAAGAAAAGCCTCACGATACATGGGTGTCGTATACCAGTGTCCCATCGGTATCCCCTCTGCGCGCATTGCTTTGAGAAATGTTTCACGTGAAATGTCTTCAAATTCCTCAGCATCAAAGAGTGCTTTATAGCCGTGGCATCCGCCACGCGTGGCGCGTGGATCGAGCGGTGTAACTTTGATGCCGGGAACCTCACCGAGCCAACCGTCTAACCATCGCATATTCTTATGTCGATAGTTAGTTTCAGCTTCAAGCCGAGTGAGACGCGAAAGAAGAAGCCCTGCCTGCCACTCGGTCATGCGGAAATTGCCGCCGAAGGGTTCCGCTTCTCCGAATTCGGCATCGGGTAGTGTGCGTCCGCAATTATGGAGTGCCCATGCCCGCTCGTAAAGTTCACGATCGTTGATGAGGACGATACCGCCTTCACCGGCGCAAAGGTTCTTTGACGATTGGAAACTGAAGCATCCGAAATGCCCCCAGCTGCCGACACCTCGCCCGCGCCACTCGGCACCGTGTGCTTGTGCGCAATCCTCAACAATCTTAAGGTCATGTCGATTTGCGATGTCAACCAAGGCGTCGAGATCAGCTGGATATCCAGCGATATGAACCGGTAAAATCGCTTTTGTTTTCTCGGTTATCGCCGCTTCAACTTTTGAAGGGTCCAATAGAAAACTGTCTGGTGCGGTATCTACAAAAACAGGAGCGGCGTGCGTCATGAGGATCGCCACGACTGTCGCTTGGAAGGTATAGGGTGTGGTGATAACTTCATCACCCGGACAAACACCAGCGGCTTTCAGGGCAATGTAGAGTGCCGATGTCCCACTATTGACACAAACGCCATACTTCGCGCCTTGGAATTCAGCGAACTGTTGTGCGAATTCTGGCACTTTTGGTCCACCAACGCCCCATTGTCCACTCTTGTAGATACGTTCAAAGGCTTCAAGATCAGCGGGGTCCTGCGTCGGCCAGGTAGGATAAGGATCGGTGCGGACAGGTTCGCCGCCGTTTATTGCTAATGTTGCCATATCTTTGTCTCCCTTTAATTCTTAAGAATATAATGCTAATTGTCTGAATCAGGATTAACGGATTTTCAGGATTACAGATTCTGCTTAACTGAGGAGTGCTTTTTTCCGAACGGACGTTGATGGACACACATTAGGCGTTGAGCCTCTATGCATTCACAAGAATAACATGTTTGACAAGGCGCGTCAAGCAGCATGTTTCAATTCAAAAAACTTGACTTTTGATTGCTTATGTGATATGCTATATTAAACAAGCGGAAACAGCCAATGCCTGTCAAAGACATCAGCAGAACGCAAGGGGAAAAGAAAATGGACACTCGGGAGTTATATGAATTGCTATCAAAGCAGATAACTGAAATGGACGCACGCTTCACAAAGCAGATAACTGAAATGGACGCACGATTCACGAGGCAATTTGAGAGCCTTGATAGTCGGCTTGAGGCCCTTGATAATCGACTTCGGAATGTTGAGATAGATGTTGCTGAAATCAAAGGACAGAAAGCCGGGTGGGACTCTGCTCGAAATTGGGTATCCGCCGGTATTGCCCTTGTTGCACTTGGGGTCGCAATAGCCGTCGCTTTATGGAAATAACTGAATAATTTGGATAGATAGCACGTCGCTGGTGTGCGTCGCGTTTTCTATAGACATATCACATTGTTGGCGGGCGAATCGGGTCTGTGAACCCTGCTCTATAAATAACCTCTCGTAACCGTTGTTCTAAATAACCTGCTTCAACTTCAGCGATTAACGTTTTCATGACCTCCCACGTTTTTCTTTCCAATTCAGCGTCAATTACCCCATTCTGAACCGCTTCTTCAAACTCATCCTCGTCTTGAATTTGGTATGTGCCATCGGGATTTATCCAGAGGTCCAAAAAGAGGTCTGTTATTTCAAAATAATCGAGTTTGCCCGTTGCATCTACACGCCGCTTGACAGGCATCATAATATCGCAGTAATAGCCAGTCCACTCGTTATTTAAATTGTAAACTTTACCAACATCGTACCAAAGTCCTGTAAACACGAACCAGACCGCGGCGAAGTTATCCGCTAAAACTGTTTCGCCATTTTGCACTATCGGTGAGGATGGCTTAACCCGTTGGGATGTAACAATGACCTCATCGTCTACGTAGAGCAATTGCTGCTGAAAGTGATTCACCCGGTTAGGAGGTCTTTTATAAGTAAGTGTTACAGTTTCCATATTGCCTCACGGAACGCTTTAATATGCCTCGGTGTTGTTCCGCAACATCCCCCGACCAAGTAAGCACCGGTTTTAAGGAGTTCAGGGATATAACTTGCCATCTGCTCAGGAGTCTGCGTATAGATAGTTTGATGATTCTCATCAAGCTTGGGCATACCGGCGTTTGGATATGCCATCATCCGCTTGCCCTGAATTCCTCTGTCAGTCAGTGCAGTCTGCAGCTGCTGGGTCCCAGTAATCGCATAAGGCATCCCAGTATGCTCATCACGTCTGGACTCAGCACCGCAGTTCACACCTATGATGCTCACGGCATCCAATAACGAGTCACCACCCGAAAATTCACCGCTCATGAGAATATCCAGCAAATCTGCTGGAGAATTCCCCCAATCTGTCCGATAAACAATGTTGTCAGTTCGCCGTTCTTTTGTCCATTTATATGTCAAGTTCACCGCGATAGGGAGATGCGTCTGACGTGCGATGTCTACGGCGATTGCGGCTTCTTTCGCGGAAAACATTGTTTCAAGGCAGAGGAAATCTACGCCCTCTTCTACGAGTGTATGGATAACTAATTTATGTGCCTCTCTGGCATCTACGTTTGGAATCCCGAAAGTCGTATCACCACTGTCTGCTTCAATTGCGCCGGGAGAGGGTCCGACGGAACCTGCTATATAGGCATCTCTACCACTCCGCTCGATAGCATCCTTGGCATGTTGAACAGCGAGGCGTATCAGACGTTGCGCATCCGATGGACTTTGTCCCGCCATTTGTAGATGAAGCGGTGAGGCTACAAACGTATTCGTTCCTATTGCCTCAGCACCAGCGTTGATGTAATCTGAATGAATGTCAATAACGGCAGTAGGATGCAGTTCGTTGGCGAGTGCGCTGTTGGCAAGTTCTATATTACGTGTAAACAATTGCGAACCGAACCCACCATCATACAAAATCGGTTCATCAGCGTTTAAGCGTTCTTCAAAGCTATTTTTAACTATTAAATCTGAGCTGCTGCGTCCGTTGTCCTTGCAGTATTCCAATTGTTAATAAACCTCTCGTGACCTGAAGCAGGTGCTTTACTAACTTCAGAGAATCAACACTGAATGCGCGTAAATTCAACGTCAAGTGCGATCAGAAAAAAACATGGGTTTGAATTGGCAACCTTCCACGAATACATCGAAGAAATCGGGTGTAGTCTCCAGCTCAATGTGTTCGATATTCTTGACGAGACCTTCAATATCTGTGCGTTTTTTCTCGGAAAGGAGAACAGCCATCGCACCGGCAACTGCAGCGTTGCCGATTTTAACGACATTCGCCTCTGGAACAGGCGCAAGGAATCCGATGTCAACAGCGTCTTGCAGATCAACATAATTAGCAAAACCCCCTGCCAAAAAGAGCCTTGTGATGTCCTCAGGAATACAGCCGAAATGCCGTAAAACAATGTATTGTCCGCAATAGTTTGCAGCCTTTGCTTGTGCCAGATTGCTTGAATCGTCGCGCGAGAAAGTGATACCGTGTTCTGGCAAGACCGACATGATGCGTTGCTTCCTATCCGCAAAAACGCCTTTTGGACTCATCAAATCATTTCGACGTAACTCAGCGAGGAGCGAAATCAGCCCTGAACCGCATAACCCCTGAGGGGTCGCACTATCAATTGTCCCATAACTGAATTGATGCCCCTCCCATTTCAGAGATTCAATGGCACCCGGATAAGCAGGCATTCCGTATTCAATGCCGCCACCTTCAAATGCAGGACCAGCAGGACACGACGCAGCAACCATCCGTTTCATGTTTCCGACGACTACCTCCGTGTTTGTCCCCACATCAACTAACATGATGATTTCGTCTGTTGATGGAATATCAATAGAGACTAAATCAGCGGCGACATCTGCACCGACATGGCTCGCAATCAAGGGTAGGCTGACAACCATCGCCTTCGGATTCGCACGGATACCTAACCGGCGTGTTTTTTCAACAAGAGCGGTGGTTGAACGAATTCCGTCCTGATACTCATGTTCAATCGTTGACTTATACGGTTTCTGACCGATGCTCTGGACATCCTGTTTAAAGAAGATATCCCGCATCGTCGTATTACCAGCCACAACGATCTCATAAATTTCTTGCCGGACGAAATCATGGCGATCGCACATATCCATGATTTCGCTGTTCAGGGCAGCAATGAGAGACCGGCGGAGTTCCCCATGAAATTCACCGTCGTAACTGATGCGGTTCATGATGTCGCTACCACCAAAACGTTGTGGGTTCTCAAAGGAACTCACAGAAACCACTTTTCCAGTCTCCAAATCCACGAGATTTGCCACCACTGTAGTTGTCCCGATGTCTACCGCTAATCCGTAAAGGTGGCCTCGGTAACGGTCAATCGGCTCATCATTGTAATAGACAACGCCGTCGTGCTGGCTCACGCGTGGATTGTGTTCCAGTGTTTCGTTGTCATTTGTGTTTGTATGGGTTAGAATCCTCGGTGTACGCCGGAGCGGTGTAAACTCGATGTCTGTATCAACATCAACAACGACAGCTTGGCAAGCGAGGCGGTAGTTATCTCGAAGGAAGGCTTCCGCTTCGTTGGGTGGCTGGAGGGCGTCCATGCCGCGTTTAATTTCAACAATACATTCATGACATTGTCCGGTTCGGAAACAGGAGGTAGGGACCTGTACGACTAAATCATCTGCGTAGTCAAAAACGGTTTTTCCGGGGGTGAGCTGATAGGCTTTTCCTTCGCATGTAATTGTACCGGTACCCTGTGGTTCTACCGCTTGATCGGAATCATCAATTTCCCAAGCACTGCGATAGTCCAGCTTATCATCTCCGACACAGAGCAGCCCCGTCCCTTCATCAATTTTCCGTTGGTTTCGGCAACCAAATTTCGCCGTGCAGTGATCAAAGCGATTTTTGTAAGGGCATCGGTAGGTAGCCTGGACATCGGCGTGGGTGACCAATCCCTCAAAAATCCGCGTAATTTTATTGAGACGTTTTTCGTATTCGGCTTTGTCTATTTTTTTTTCCACCGCTACCATTCCTCATCTTCTTCCAGAAGGAACTTTTTAGCTAAAGCAACACAAGCAAGGGCATCTTTACCGTATCCATCAGCCCCCATATCATCAGCAAATGTCTGTGTGACAGGTGCGCCGCCCACCATAATCTTTACGTCTTCCCGCAAATCTTCATCAATGAAGGCATCAATTGTTTTCCCCATATTCGGCATCGTCGTCGTCAGGAGTGCGGACATACCCAAAATAGGTGCCTCATATTCCTCAACGGCTTCAATAAATTCATCTTCAGAAGTATCAACCCCCAAATCGTGTACGACGAAACCGGCACCGCGGAGCATCATGATGCACAGATTTTTGCCGATATCGTGGAGATCGCCCTTGACGGTTCCCATAATCACAGTGCCGATGGGTTCGATACCTGAGTCGGAAAGAATGGGTTCGATGTGTGCCATTCCGACTTTCATCGCGCGAGCACAGGCTAAGACTTCCGGGACAAAGATGAAGTTTTCTCGGAACTTGATACCGACGATACCCATTCCCGCAATGAGCCCATCATCCATAATCTCCAGTGCTTCCGTGCCACCTTCGAGTGCGGTCACCGTCAATTCATCGACGGTGTGATGGTCGCCATCAATAAGTGCAGCAGCGATGTCTTGCATTGCTGGGGTCGCTTGTGCGAACATCTCAATGGTCAGTTCTATCTCATCAGGCTGCTCAAGATATTCTTCGATTTCTTCTCGGATAAATTCATTTGCGATGTCATTAATAGATGCCACGAGTTTTGAACGCCTCCTCAAACAACATAAGATACCACAGGCAGAGAAAAATGGCAATGAATTTTGTGAGTGACAACATAACTATATTGGATTTCACGATTCCCGAAATACCTCATAAATTTGACAGGCGCGCCTTGAAAGCGCGCCTATTCGGGTAAAGTTTGCTAACGCGTCGCGTCAGTGCCACCTAATTTTTCTCCCGGTATTCCTGCAAAAGAGCGTTAATCTTATCAAGGAAGGCTTGCGAGTAGACTTCACCCACGAGTGCGTTATGGGTGTCTATAGCAATAGCATCCCATGCTTCGCGGGAATCTTCCTCAAATTCGACGATCTCAATGCCCGCTTTCTTTTGCAGCGCCTCAAGTGCCCGTTCATTATCTTTTCGGATATCCTGAATTAAGCTGTCCTGATACGCGTTCGCGATTTCACGCACAACCTGCTGTTGATCGGGAGAAAGTTGATCAAATTTCTCTTTTGTTATAACAGTCGCACCAACCCCAACATTAACAGGCAGATCACTCATATACTTAAACTTATCATACCATTGCAATGCTACAGTGACATACGGAGAGGCAACTATAGTGTTAAGCTGTCCTGCGTAGAGAGAAGGAAGGACCTGTGTAACCTCTCTGAGTACAGTTGCGATTTCGGCGTTTTCGTAAAATGTACGTGCGATTTTGTCGCTTGAGCGCGCCCACATCTTGACGCTTGATGCCTGAAGATCGGCAATGGTGCGAATCGGTTGATTACTGAAAATATAATAATAACCGATGTCCCCCATACCGAGCAGTACGTATCCGGCATCCATAAAGGCTTTTTCGAGATCTGCGCGGAGGTAATCCCGTACGTAGTCGAGTTCCTCGTAGGTTTTGAACATCCGAGGCAGTTGGAAAATCAGGACCTCTTCTTGTATTTCACCGAGTCCAGTGGCTGTCATCGCACCAGCATGAATCAACCCAGCCCGCATCTTACGAACGACATCAAGTTCGTCGCCCTGTACCCCGTTTGGATAGATACGCAGTCGGATTTCACCATCTGTTTTGGCGCGCATCTCCTTTCCCATCGCCTCAAAATTGTTCATCCATGTAGAGCCTTTCGGCGCGAGCGTCGCGAACTTAATAGATTCAGCGGCGATGTCTGCTATGGGTAAACAGAGCAGCCCCCAAATTAAGAGAAACACGCCCCCGAATTGAGCGGCGTATGCTTTATAGTCCCTTTTCTTTTCCTGCATTATTCAATCCCTCCTTCTTCCATTTCTTCTAAATCAAAAAGCATATCCATCTGATCGAGCCAACGTTTCGCGCGTGATTTTGCCAAAGCGGTCGCCGCCTCCTCGCCAGGATAAACGTCCGACGGGGCATCAAGCACTTCCTGTAAAGACCGTCTGTAGAGTTCCGCATCCAGTTTAGGATAGGCATAGTAACGGGCGAGATAGAATTTGCTCATCAGGAATTTGCCATCATTAATCTCGTCTACACGCTCAATGTGTTCCTTCGCCTTCTCTGGGTCACCACCGATTGTTGGTGCCCGGTCGCCATAATAAACAGCATAAAACAGATGTGCGCTACCGAAGTAGAACGTTTCATCTAATTCAAGGATACGTGCCATCATGAGTTCAACGCGCGCCAGGTCAATTACCTGCATCGGATCATCTTTCTGAAGGCTAATCCCGCGTGCTACAGCGTAAGCCCCCCAAAACAGGGGTTCAACCTGCTTTTTTTTCAGTTTTTGAAGTGCTTTTTTGAAGGTTTCCATATCAACACTTCTCGGTTCTTTGAACGCCTCATCAGATTTTGCGAGCACGTCGAATGCGTATGCCTCAGTCCGCTTATAGCGCTCAATTGCCTGTGCGCGCATTTCTGCTGCAGTCTCGTAGTCTCCAGCGATTTCAGCCTCCTCCATCCTATCCTCAAGGAACCCGGCGTAAGAAGAATGCGCGCGGGCGGTTTTAACGATGAGACCTGTATTCCCAAGTTTTGCGAGTCGGTCAAGGGTCCCGAGATTGCCTTCAAGCGTAGATTCCACAACGGTTAGGTTCCCCTCACTCTGAATCCGAGATAACTTGGCGAGACCACACCCACCAAGGAGTATCGGGAGGAGGAGTAAAATGGATATACGAAAACAAAGCTTACTGTATATCATAGGTTAAATTTGCCTCCTATACATGTTGCGCGGCTTTATTGTAACCGCGAGAAAAATATAATACCATTTCTGAAAATTGATGTCGCATGAGCGGTTTGTTATGCATTACGGCACAACAGAACACAAACTAAAAGTTTGTGCTACATAAGATAGCAAGTTTTGGGAAACCCGCAAACTACACCGTAAACGGTAGAAGCGCGATTGTCCCGTCGATCCGTCCCTCTGAGGTTTCAATTTGAACGCGACTTCCAGCGTCAGTGACCGCCATCCGTACGTAAGCCATAGCTATCGGTTTTTCGAGCGTTGGGGAGAAGGTGGAACTGGTAATCCAACCCACCTCTTTATCCGCATTGAAAACCCGCGCACCGTGGCAAAGTTCAAAGGATTCTGCTGATGCAGAGATACCGTCAATTTCAATACCACGCAGTAAGCGATTGGGATGCCCTCGATACTTCATTCGGGCGACAATTTCTTGCCCAATATAGCACCCCTTTTCAAAATCAATAGCGTGTTCTAACTCCGCCTCAAGCGGGATGACAGCATCGGTGAGTTCGGTGCCATACCTTGGAATGCCCGCCTCAATCCGAAGCGATTCAAGGGCGTTCCAACCAACCGGTTGAACGTTAAACCGTTCACCTGCATGCATCAGTCTTTCCCAGAGCGGCACCAATGCCGCAGCTGCCGTGTAAAGTGTATAACCGATCTCGCCAGTGGTGTCTGTTCTCACACATACAGCGTTATAGTTGAACAGGGCATCCGCTTCATGAAAACGATTGTGGCGTTCAGGTAAGTCTGCGAGGTCATTCATACCCAACACGGATTGGACGAGGCCCGATGACGCGGGACCGTGGACAGCAATTGCCCCGGTTTCAGCAGTCAAATCAGAAATTTCTACATCGTCAGCGATGATGTATTTGTCCAATTCGTTGAAGAGGGTTTCCGTGGTCTCAGCGGCGGTGTCAATGCCAATCATATCTTTGAGAACGTAGACATTAAAATCTGCGATAATTTTGCCCCGATGTGTCAAGACCATGGCATAAGTGCCTTGTCCAACTGATAGGCTTTCAACATCGTTGGAGATGATACGGTGTAGAAATTTTGCCCGATCTTCCCCGACGAATCGGTATCTGCCGCGATAGGATACATCTGCAATGCCGACGCTCTGCCTGACAGCATGATGTTCGGAAATTGGGTCGATAAACTGGGCAGCTACATGCCAATCGTCGTGCTTTTTGGCAAAGGTTGCCCCCAACTGTTCATGGATGTAATAGAGTGGTGTCGTCTTCATTTGTCAACCTCTGATGAATGCCATGCGCGCATTCAGCGTTGATTTTCTAAAATTGGTAAGAACCTACTTCAGAATATGAATGGTTCCCAAACAATTGGATGTCTGCAAGGACAACGGACGCAGCAGCTCAGATTCAATAGTTCAAAAAATGCGATCCAAACGCAAAATGATTTGCGGATCCCGTAGCGAGAACGAGGCACTAAGCGGTTCTGCGACTTCAAGAGCGACACTCCAAGGTGGGAGATCTCCTGACGGATCCATAAAAATGGAACACCCCACGCCGATTGCGGTGTTGAATTGTGCCGAGAGTTCGCCAAAGTCTGGAAATGCGACATCGTCGTCCCACCACGTCCTGCCTGAATCTAAGAAGCAGCTCAGCGTCCATCCAAATACAGCATCGGATTCTGAGAGAATTATCTCTTTGATAAACCGATACTCAAGGTTAACCAATAACCGATTATCTCCAGCAAACCTATTGAAACCGTAGCCACGCAGGTTAGCACCCCCACCAAGATGCAGAAGGCGTTGTGTGGGCAAGGGCGCGTCTGAAAAATCACCACCAACTCGGACATGCAGATGATGCGGACCGAACAATCGAGTATACCGCATCAACTCAAATTGATAGAGGTTGAACCCGTAGTCGCCTCTTACGATTTCGATGCCGAACTGTCCACGCCACCCACGTTGAGTGCGTTCATTTGCAGAAGAATAGGTATGGAAATGCCGTCTTGTGGTGGATTTGTGGTCTCGCGTATCAAAGGCGTAAATCAACGCAACACCTTCCAACACACCCCGATCAATTCGGGCATTGCCCCGTTTGATCTGGTTTCGATTTAAGTAACTCCAATCCGTTGATTTGGAGAGATTATCGTGCGCTTCCGTTGTCAATTCGAGTCGTAGGTAGTGCCATTCGGCAGTTGCGTAAGTTATCCAGCCTTGAATTCCCTGACGACGGTAATAATCCTGAAGGTCGAAACCGTAGTAGGCAGCACTCAGATTGATATTGCCGGAACGCAGAGAAGCATTTGAGCTAATGCCTGTGAGCTTATACACACTTGCGCCGACTTTGAGAGATTGCCGACGAAAAAAAATCTTTTCAAGCCCTGCGTGATAGTCCCACGTTTTACTGGAAATGCCACGGCTGATGGCACCGGAAAGTTGCTCTTTACCTGCGAGTTGGGTTGTGAGCTGGGTGGCGAGTGTTCCGCCTGCGCCGAGTACTAACCCATGAACACGATTGAATTGAAGGATCGGGAAGCCGGATGTGCTTGCGAGAGGTTGCTCCTCAATTTCAACAATCATGATGTTTTTTCCACCCTCGCGCTGGACCCGCCAATTCTGGATCGATTTGAAGTGCTCATTATTAGCGTTGAGTTGCCGGCGCATCTGATTTATTTTCGACTGTCCGAGGGAACGATGATAAATATCAGGCGTTTGTAAAGTCGATTTTTCGTCGGCATCCGCGGTCTTTATATTCAATGCCGCCAACAGTTCTGCGCGAGAGATTCGGTTATTTCCGGTGAAACGGACTTCATGTAATGTACCCTCATTAATGGTAAAGGTCAGCACATCATTAACGATTTCGTAGGTAACCGTGGCGAACTCATACCCCCGATTTAAATAAAAATCAGCAATCAGTTGTTGCTTTAGCCAAACGCCATCAACAGCAAGATAGCCACTTTTTAAGTCGAACCACCTCCTGATGAATGCCGTAGGAAAACTCCGGTTTCCCTTAATCTTAATTTCACGAGCAAATATCGTAGGTGCTTCCGTGATTTTAATAAGCAGATCTATAGCTGCTGGACGTTCAACCGCTGCACCGTCGGCAGCAACTTGTTTCGTTTCCAAATGTGCATCTTGGAATCTATCTTGGTTCCCCAGTTCAGCAAGCAACCATGTGAGCTGTGCGCTTGTAACGACATCTCCAGGGCGAACAGGGATCTGTTTCTCAACGACCTCAGGCGGCATCACAGTATTGCCCTCAATTTCAATGGATGCAACTCGGAATTGCGCTTCAGTTGCAAAGGTTTCAGCAGGGAACGGTGACCGTCTCTCAAAGCGAAGGACTCCCATCGCTGGGGCAATGTATTCGGAAAGTGGGGCTGTATATTCATGCGGCAGATGGGGCCACCACGGATGCTCGTCGTAGTAAGTTGGTAACCAATAACTGTACTCCCGCTGTGTAGTAGCTGTGAGGTTCTGGGTATCCTTTGTAATAAGTTGTGCCTTACGGTGAATGTTAAAAAGTGATATATCTTTGAGCTGGGGCGAATTTTGTAAATTCATCTGAGCCGGTTTTTCCAGGGTTTCACGCGGGAATGCGATTTCAAGGGTCCAAGAAGTAGCGTTAATTTGTGTTGCCACCTCCGCATCTGAACTCCATGCGCGGTTTCCTTCAAAGGTAGTCTCCAGTGTTTGTTGATCCAAGGCGAGTTGGACGTCTGACGGTGCGAATTGGAAACTCGCCTCTCCGGGCTTACGAACCTGTTGGTCAAAGAGCGCACCAATTGGATTGATAACAAGGTGATGGTAAATATCGGTTCGGGGATTGGCATCAATTAGAATTTCAATGCACTCATCTTCCCAAATCGGCGAATCGCGCTGCGTCTGTGAGACACGAGGCAGGTGCGAATTCGGGATATGTGCGACCACACCGATATATAAATTTTGGTCATCCCACATCAAGAAAGTCTCAGTCAAATCGTTAGATGCCTCGGTGCCTTCAGCATTCTGAAACGCCGAGAGTGCACTGGCAGCTTGCCAGACGAGTTCAGACAAATTGCCATCAATAACAGGAGGCTTCTCTGTTCGCGGTACAGGATGCGCCGCGTTCAGCAGCGACGCCGGTGCTGTATCTGTTTGGACGTTCCGTTGGTTTTCAGCAGGCATACTTTGTAACAGCGAGATGCCGTTAGTGGCTTTCAAACGAAATAGCGGGCCACCATCATTAATAAGAGCGAGTGCGGTATCGCTTTCAATTTGTGCGGGTAGATTGATCACGACTTGCTGCTTTTCGCTTTCAAGCAGGGCATCAATAGCGTAATCTTTCGGGAGTTGCAAGAGGATGTTCCCACCTTGCGCAGTTATATCCATCGGTGCTGCAACACGGTCAAGGATAGTCAACTCAACCGCCCCATGCTGCGTCTCCAATTTGTTCTGACCGCGGGTCAACAAAATCTTGCCTTTGATGCTTCCACTTGTTAGGTTCACATTATAGTTACCTAAGGTTTCATTTAAGTGGACATCACCCGTCTCCGTTTTAATCTCTATCTTCCCACGAATACCGTGAAGTCGGACCTCTCCTGCCTTCGATTGAAGTTTAACGGAGACATCTGAAGGCGTTTTGATTGTACACTTCAACCGGAGTTGCCCTTGGAATGTTGCTGGTAGATTCTCAATACTGGAAAATGGAACTGGGGCTGCCTGGGTGCCATCGTCTCCGGGGAGTTGGACTTTCAACTGAAGGATGCCGTTATCTTTGGTGCCTGTTACAGAGATGTTATCCAGGTAGCTGCGGAGAGCGAGGTCGTGTCCGGTATGTGTGGCTTGCGTCTCTTTTTCAAGGGTAACGCTAATCAGATCTGCCGCTGTGGCGACGCATTCGATGTCTCCCGCTATATCCACATTCAGGTTTATCTGATAAACATCTTCAAAACTAAAGGTATGCGACGATGTTGTCCGCAATGCCGCTTTCTGTGCTTCAGTGATTGGTTCGGCCGCAATTGCGTTAGGTGTACGGCTCTCAACATCAGGATCCACTGCGTATGTAGGATGGACGAGTAGATTCAACACGAGCATGCGTGTGAGAAATAGAAAGAGATTGGGGAGAACGGCGCGAGATAGGAGTGACATTCCGAGACAATTCCTCTACAATTTTAGCATACATCGCAGTGTAATATCGGCATGAAAAGCGTCCCTACAGATTTCCTTGACATATTTTAAATAATACTTTATACTTATTAGAAAAGTCAAGGAGTTTTTTCGTATCCTTCATAGCAATCGCAACGTTTCAATTAGCGGAGAGAAATACCATTATTGTCTGACCTAATGACGAAGACAATCCGAAAACGCTGCGCATAGGAGAAGAAAATGAGTGAATCTGTCAAAGGGGCAACAGAATACTGTTTCTCTTTTGGACCATGGAACATACACGAGGGAGCAGACCCTTTTGGGCCCCCTGTTCGGGAATCGTTCAGTTTTGATAAGAAAGTCGGATTTTACAGAGATCTCGGTTTCGTTGGCATTCAATTTCATGATGATGACATTGTTCCTGATATTGATGAGAAAACATACGCCGAATTGATAGAGCAGACGAAAAAGGTTAAGACGCAACTGGATGGTGAAGGACTAACAGCAGAGGTGGTCGCACCACGACTGTGGGAATCTCCACAGACGATAGATGGTGCTTATACATCGAATTCCGCCAAAGAACGACAATACGCGCTCGAACGCTCAAAACGGTGTGTGGATATTGCTAATGAGATTGGGTGCAAGAACCTTGTACTCTGGCTTGCGCGCGAAGGCACTTATATTCGAGAAACGAAATCATCGGCGGATGCCGTTGGACAGATTCTTGATGCGATTAACGTGCTACTTGAATACGATTCAGAAATCCGCATTCTCATTGAGCCGAAACCTAATGAACCGATGGACATCGCCTACATCCCAACGATTGGGCATGCTATCGGTTTAGCGTATGCCAGCAACGCACCGGAGCGTGTTGGTGGGTTAATTGAGAGTGCGCACGCTATTCTTGCAGGATTAGAACCCTCCGATGAAATGGGGTATGCCCTTCACCATAAAAAACTCTGGAGTGTCCATCTTAACGACCAGAACGGTCTAAAATTCGACCAAGATAAGGCATTCGGTTCAGTCAATCTACGACGTGCATTTAATCAGGTCCGCGTGCTTGAAGAAAACGGATACGGCAGAAATGGTGAATTCATAGGGCTGGATGTGAAAGTTATGCGAACACAACCGCGCGAAATCTCAACAAAACATTTATTGAGTAGCCGCCGAACTTTTCTAAATCTACTCGAAAAGGTCCGAACATTTGATAAAAAGATCGAGCAGGAGTTTATTGAATCTCGAGACTATGAGGGTTTGGATTTCTATATTCTTGAACACCTGCTGGGTGCATAAGGTTATCGGAAATACGCGTGCGTTGTTCATGTAAGACCCATTATAATTCAATGAAGAATAAAGGCGGCAGAGGACAAAAACAGAAATGATAACGGATAAGAGCCCTCTACCTGAGGCGACCGGACCGTGTTATCAAGCAGTGCTGCTTGTCGGTCCACCGGGTGTTGGTAAGGGAACACAAGGGAAGATGCTGGCGCAAATTCCAGGTATTTTCCACATCTCCAGCGGAGACATGTTCCGCGAACTTGATCGCAATTCAAAATTCGGGCGAATTTTCCAAGAATACGCAGGCATCGGTAAGTTAGTTCCAGATGATATGACCATCAAAATCTGGCAAGACTACATGGCGGCGAAAATACGGGACGAGGTATACAACCCTAAAAGCGACCTGCTCATTCTTGATGGGATCCCACGCAACATCACACAAGCAAATTTGATGGCACCTTTTGTACAGGTTTTTAAAGTCATCTACATGGTTTGCGAAGATCGAGAAGTGATGTTTAAACGGATTCGCGGACGCTCGTTGAAAGAGCACCGCATTGACGATGCCGAAGAACTGGTGGTTCGGTATCGATGGGACGTTTATAAACGCGAAACGGAACCGCTGATCGACTACTACCCACAAGAACGGGTTCGGATTGTGGATGCGAACACTATTGCTTCTGATGTACTTCACCAAATCTTATCGGCAATCGTCCCTGTTCAGAAGAAGTACTTCGAGCCACCCGTGATGTAAATGGTTGTTAGTTATAAGTTTTTAGTGATGCGTCAGAAGTCTTTTCGTAACAATTCACGCCTTCTTGGAATATTCCAAGTTTGGGACGATTACTACTAACAGCCCCTTACCTAAAAACTAACCCAAAATTCCATATTCAATCAAGACGTTGATAGAGACGGAGTTCAGGATGTGCAAGTGCCCGCATAGGAAATGGGGCACCTGTATCAGATATCTGAATGCCTAAAAATTGCGGTGTACGCTTAAAGGTCTTGGACAATACGTAAGGGCTTTCTACCCCTAAAATCCGATCGTAAAATGCGAGTGTCCCTTCCACGGCGATCCCGCTGAGAGGATACCAATCCTGCTCTTGATAATCCTTGGGCTGCTTTTGGTATTTTTCGAAAACCTCAAGGTCCGGCATGAGGATAAGGACCCACGCCGCCGCTTCATCCGTCACTTCTAAATCTACTTCAGGGAGAAGCCAGTCGAATAAGACCTCTGGGGCACGAACGATAATCTCTTCTGGTGGAACGTGTGCTGTTATCCATTCAGCAGCTGCAATGCGTGTCGGTTGTGTTGTCAAAACAGAGGCAAAAGCAGCCGTATAAACCGATGCATAAAGTACGACAATCCCTCCCACAACTGTTGCAACCCATTTTCCAAAGACACCTGACCCGCCTGCTCTGGCAGGGCTTTTAGAGCCTCTCATCTTTTTCTGATGTCCGAACTCGAAAAGTGCTTCAATAGCACTTGGCAAGTATACAAGCGCAGCTGCAGCGAAGACAGTCAGGACTGGATAGAGTATCAGCAAATGACGCGCGAACTTGACTTTATGTACCCCGATAAAGAGTAGATACGGAATAACGAAGGCAAGTAAGGCGAACGTTACTGTAGGGGACCCGCCGATTTCTCGTCTCAGCGAAAAGATACCGCGCAGGACACCCAAACCGACAAGGAGCGCGAGCGGCAATCCCATACCCCATTTCAAGAGGGTCCACAAGTAGGTAAACCGCTGTAGCCACCCCGCATCACCCGTTGAAATGAGACCGAAGTGTCCTTGATGATAGTGGATCGCCTCATACCAGAAATCAGTAAAGAAAAGATTCCATGTTGGTGAAACCAGATCCATTAACCAGTAGGGACAGAGGAGTGTGAAGGTTAGCGCAGAAACGCCGATGACTGTCGCGAGTCTCTTATAGAATCCGGTGCTACCCATGAAACATAACAGAGAAAAACCGCAAAAGACAGTCGTGAACTTGACTGCAAACCCGAATCCGGCGACAATACCGAGCCATACCGCGGTCTGGAAGGGCAGTGCATCCGAAGAAGAACGCGAACGTGTTACAAGATAGAGGAACAGTGTCACACAAAAGGTCGCTGGAATGTCAACGAGTGCGAAACGCGACTCGTTGGTGGCGTGTAACATTGCAACAGCGAGCAATCCAGCTGCGATTTGTCCGATCCGCCTGTTGTAACACCGCAGCCCGAGGCGATAGGTAAACCAGAGCGTTGCCGTTGATAATAAGACATTAACACACCGTGCCAACAAAATCACCCGGGTTTCTGTTAGATGCAAACCGCCGAACGACAGCAGTTTACCTATCAGCGCGATGAGGTAGAACCACGCTGTTCCGGGCCAGTTGTAGGTTTGCGGGACGGTTGCAAAGTGAACGAGGTTCAGCACATCTTGTGCAATTATGACCTCACGCGGATCTGGAGAGTCAGGCAATCCGACGTTTATACCGATGAAACGGAGCGCGAAACCGATGGCAAGAATTGAAGGTAAAATAAGGTGAGCAGCAAATTTTAAACTGTTTGTTAGCCCGAAGCGGTTCGTCACTGGCATAAGCGATTTCATCTTTTACGCAATCACACCATGGGGGTATCGGGAATACCCAGTTTTTCAAAAATTAAGCGCCAACGTTCTCCATGATTTTCGCCTGCATTAACGGGAACAAATCCCAAGTTGAGATAATTTTTGATGGCGGGCAGTCGAAAGTCGTCGGTATCCAGCATCACATAAGCCGCGCGCCGCGCTTTAAAATAGTGCAGAAGGAACACGGTGAGCCACTTGCCGAGCTTATATCCCCTGTGTTCCGGAAGCACTGCGAGCATGTCAATGTAGCCAATCCTTTTACCGCGGCGTTCTCTATTCCATGCACATGCCGTGCCTATGGGGAGGTCTTCATAGGTAGCAAAGAGGAACCCGTTCGGATCGAAAGCGGGTTGGCTGATAACATTGGTATACGTATCTTGGGCAGTTCTGCCTTGGTCCACAAATGCAATATCCATTATGCGTGCCCAATGCACTTCGTCGCCTTTCTGATAGGTTCGGATATGATAGCCATCAGGACACTGGAGTTTCGGTAGATGCTCCAAATCCTGCAGACCCATTTTGAGTTGGTCTTCCATTTCGCACCTAAGCTGCGACTTTCGTCCAGAGTTCGTCAGGGAGCAACTTTCGGACGTTTTCGATTTGTGATGTCATCGGTGGTAGCTTTAATTTTTCAAAGAGATTTTGCCACCGTTCGGATTGTCCCTCTTCAACATAGACGGGTATGAACCCTAAATTGAGATAGGTTTTAACAGCAGGGATGCGAAAGTCATCGGTATCCAGCATGGCACTTCTGAATCCATTATCCCGAAAATAGTGAAGGACGGCAAGTGAGACCCATTTTCCGAGTTTATGTCCGGTATGTTCAGCAACAACCCCGACCATGTGGACGTACCCGACCTCCTTTTCATCCACAGATTGCCGCCATGCGCAAGCGGTACCAACGGGAATACCACGATATGTTGCGAAGTAGAATCCGTCCGGAAGAAACACATCTCTCCCTGTAATCTGGTCCCGCGTATCTTGTGCGGTGCGTTCCCTACCGCCAAACGAGTCGCTGATAATACGCGCCCAATGCGCTTCATCGCCTTCAAGGTAAGTGCGCATACCATAGCCTACTGGAAGTTCCAGTTTCGGCAAATTTTCTAAACTGGGACGTACCATTCTGAGCTGCCTTGGCATCTGCTACTCCTTTTGCGGTGCTGTTGCAAGGTTTGCAATAGATTTGCTGGTTTTGCCATAATTATATCACACCTTCTAAATTCCTGCAAAAATCTTTACAATATTTCTCAAAAGTGCTATAGTGGTATTTAGTTTTCGGTTGTCAGTTAAGAGGTTGATTTGTAATCGGGCGTTCAGTTTTTCTGTAAGACTGAACTCTAAATCCTGACTTCTCGCTGTAGGAGGGATTTCCGAATCCCGACTCTTCCCCCTGTAGAAGGAACCGTTAAAAAGGTGAAAAGATCGTTTAAAAGAAAACCCAATATTGTACTCGTCGGTTTCATGGGAACGGGGAAGACCTCTGTCGGCAGACGACTTGCTTCGCAGCTTCGGATGCGTTATGTAGATACAGACGACATCATTGAACGGGATAGTGGACGACGCATCACGGACATCTTTGAGGAAGACGGCGAACCGGCTTTCCGAGATCTCGAAAGCGAAGCTGTGTGTAAAGCGTCCGAGTTGTACAACCACGTTATCTCTACAGGGGGTGGTGTCGTTTTAAGAGAGACCAATATGGAAGCCTTGAAGCAAAGCGGAATTATCTTCTGCCTAACAGCGACACCAGAGGAGATATATCGGCGCGTCCGACATCAGACACATCGTCCGCTGCTGCAAACCCCCGATGCACTCGCCAAAATCCGGTCAATGCTGGAAGAACGGCACTCATACTATGCGGAAGCCGATTATATGGTCCGAACAACAAGACGACCGTTTCGAGAAATCATTGGTTACATCAAGCATATCTATACAAAAAATACAAGGGGTCCAAAACGGTGAAAACCCTGCGCGTGGAACTCGGCGATAATAGTTACCCAATCATTGTCGGGACAGATCTCCTCAATCGAGTTGGGGAGCTACTAACACCACATACCAAATCAAATAAAGCACTCATCGTTTCGGATGCCTTTGTTCAAGGACGCTACATGCCTATCGTTCAGCAAAGCCTTGAAGATGCTGGACTCGATGTCTGTACGATTGAGGTTCCGACTGGCGAAGAAAGCAAATCGTTGGTACAGTTTTCACGGGTACAAGACAGTTTGGTTGACCACCAACTCGACCGGGGCTCAATGGTCGTTGCGCTCGGCGGCGGTGTCATCGGGGATTTAGCCGGTTTTACGGCGGCGGTATACATGCGCGGTATCCCTTACGTTCAGATCCCAACGACGCTACAGGCACAGGTTGACGCGAGCGTCGGTGGCAAGACGGCGATTAATCATCCAAAGGGTAAAAACCTGATTGGGGCGTTTCATCAACCGAAATTGGTGCTTATTGATGTCCAGACACTTGAAACCTTGCCGCAACGGGACATCCGGGCAGGACTTATTGAAGTGATTAAGATGGGCGTTATCCGAGATGAACCGCTATTTGAGATGGTCGAAGAAAACCTTGACGCTATTTTGAATGTGGACAGTGCAATACTCAGTCAGATGATTGCCGCTGCGTGCATCAATAAGGCAGAGATTGTCGCGAAAGATGAGAAAGAGAGCGGGTTGCGGATGGTCCTCAACTACGGACATACCTTTGGGCATGCCCTTGAAGCAGTGACGCATTACAACAGATACCGACACGGTGAAGCGGTTTCTATCGGTCTGAACTGCGCAGCGCAGTTAGCCACGAATTTAGGTATGCTTTCGGAAACCGATTTTCAACGGCAACGGACACTTTTAAAACGTGCGAGATTGCCGATTACTTTTCCGCCGGACATCACTCCAGAGGCAATGTGTGAGGCTATGTATTTAGACAAAAAAACGTTAGGTGGTAAGCTCCGCCTCATTTTACCGACGCGTATTGGAGAAGTTGTTATAAGAGATGATATTGATGATATAGATGTTTTAGAGGCGATTTCACAATGTTTTTGAATGGCTGTCGGCTATCAGTTGTCGGCTGTCAGTAAACCGTTTGTGGCAGTAAAAACGTTGTCAACCGCCACACGATCTGCTGACCGCTGATCGCTGACCGCTACATACAAGGAAATACAGGATTTATGAAAAAAATAATCCAATATCTAACTGTCTATCTGGTTTTATGCATAGCGATTAGCAGTGCATTCAGCCAAGGACTTGCCCCACCGTCAAACGTGACGGCGGTAGATACCCCAAACGATGATGGCAGTAGTATCACCATTAAATGGGATGCAGCACCCGAGGATAGCGGTATCAGTGGGTACCAAATCCTAAGACGGATTGCTGGTGGCGGTCTCGAAGAAGTTGGTGAGCTCCTACCCGCTGGCACGACAACCTACGTTGATTCAACGATCGAAAAGGGCAATGCTTACGCCTACATCGTGCGTGCGGTTAGCGCAACAGAAGCAACGGTGGAATCCGAAGAGACTGCTCCCGTTAGTGGTTCAGGTGAATGGTTTCATACAGGCAAAATTCCGCTCCTTGTTGCGATGCTCCTTTTTTCCGCAGCGATCGTTTGGAATATCTATGATGCGCGGAGTGGAAAAGAGATATTTGTCAGGCGAATCCCTGGATTAGAAGCCGTTGACGAAGCGATCGGTAGAGCCACCGAAATGGGGCGTTCGATTCTTTATAGTTTAGGTTTGGGACGCGTAGACGAAGTGCCTACTATCGCGAGTATGACGATTCTGGGTCAGGTTGCGCGACGCACTGCCGATTATGAAACACCGTTGCGTGTCCCTTGTCGGGACCCAATTGTTATGAACGTGGTGCGCGAGGTTGTGCGAACGGCTTATCTTGATGAAGGACGGCCGGATGTCTATAACGAAGAAAACGTCTTCTTCCTAACTGAAAGCCAATTCGCGTATGCTGCGGGTGTAGATGGCATAATGGTTCGTGAAAAGCCAGCGGCAGTATTTCTACAAGGTCAATTCTTCGCTGAATCCCTTATCCTCGCCGAGACAGGAAACTCAATTGGTGCCATTCAAATTGCTGGAACAGATTCCGAGCACCAACTTCCATTCTTTATCGCTGCCTGCGATTATACCTTAATCGGTGAAGAATTGTACGCGGCGAGTGCTTACCTGTCAAAAGAACCGATGCTCCTTGGGAGCCTCAGAGGGCAAGATTGGGGAAAACTCTTTATTTTTGGTATTATCGTGCTGGGTGTAGTGCTTGAATTAGCGGGGGTCAACTGGATCACCACACTCTTACAGCGAGTGAGTTAGGAGGTTTTATGAAACGACAAGTCCCATTAATCCTCTGCTTTGCTTTTGGGATTGTGATGATCCTCACACAATTCAGTCCGCATTCATTTTCGCAAGGGATTTACGAGGAAGTTATCAGTTGGACATTGATTATTTCGCCTTTTGCATTGGTATTAGCAACAGCGACCCTGATTCAAACCCACGTCGCGCGCATTCAACGCCGCACGGATCATTGGCAATACAGTTTCGTCGTGTTTGCCGGACTCATCACGATGGTCGTAATAGGGGTTCCATTTGGTCCCCAGCATCAAGCTTTTGAATGGCTCTACACCAATATCCAAGTCCCTATGGATGCAACGATGTTTTCGTTGCTTGCCTTCTTTATCGCTTCAGCAGCATTCCGCGCCTTCCGTGCCCGAACGTTTGAAGCGAGTCTACTATTAATTACGGCTCTAATTGTCATGATGGGGAACGTGCCTGTTGGAGATCTCATCTGGAATACGGTGCTCGGGTGGCTCCCGTTGGAAGACGGTGCTTCAAAAGCACGCCAGTGGATTTTGGACAACCCGAATCTCTCCGCAAGACGTGGCATCATTCTCGGCGTGAGCTTAGGGATAATTTCGCAATCTATCCGCATCATCTTGGGCATTGAGCGTTCGTACTTAGGGGGAGGGGATTAGATATGAATCGGCGAATTGTTTTCATTTTGGTCGCGCTTGCGGTTATCATACCGATGTTGTTACCTGTCAGTCTACCTGTATCGGTATCTGAACCGACGCAGCAGCTTTACGATTATATCACCGCGCTGCCTGCCGGATCAACAATCATGCTTGCGTTTGACTACGGTCCGGCCTCATTGGCAGAACTCAATCCGATGGCAAGGGCAGTGCTGAGACAGTGCTTTGATAGAGACGTTCGCGTCATCGGCTTCACACTTGCCGCAGATGGAACAACACTGGCGAGTACAATTATGCGGGAAGTTGCTGAAGAGAAAGGCGCAGTAGACGGTGAGGACTATGTTTTTCTCGGCTTCCGTCCGGGCGGCACACAAGTTATGCTGGGAATGGGCAACAGCATCAGTAGCGTTTTTGAGACCGATTACAGCGGAAATACCACTACCGAAATTCCGATGATGAAAGAGATTACGAGCTATGACGAAATCGCCCTTCTGATTGACCTCGCCTCCGGCAGCACAACAGAACTATGGATCATCTATACAAACGTACGATACGATCTACAGATTGCTGCAGGCGTTACGGGTGTTATCATCTCACAGATGTATCCCTACTTACAAACAGGACAATTGGTCGGTCTGATACCCGGCATCTTGGGTGCTGCGCAGTATGAGAGATTAATAGATGTACCGGCAAAAGGGATGCTGTGGATAAATATTGAATCGTTCGTGCATTTGTTGATTGTACTACTGGTTGTCATTGGGAATATCATTTTTTTCAATCAACGACGGCGAGAGGAGTAAATTGATGGAACTTTTTGGCATTTGGGTTGCTGCGCTTCTGACACTTTGCATCTATAGTTTTCTTTATCAAGACAATCCGTTTTACCGATTTGCCGAGCACCTCTTTGTCGGTATATCTGTCGGATATGGGATTGTCCTCTCTATCCATCAAGGTTTGGTTCCTTTTGCCCTGAAACCGCTTTGGGCAGCACTCACAGGAGAGTCGCTTAGCGGTTTAGTCAAATTAATTCCGATCGGTGTCGGTTTGCTATTTTTTGCTCGATTATCACCGCAGCATGTATGGTTAATCCGTTATCCTATTGCGATTCTCATCGGATTTGGTGCTGGTATTGCGATCCCGAACGTGCTACGCGCGAATATTTTTGAGCAGACCCGTGGAACGATCGAACCGTTTGCAGCTATGCATGCTGGGACCCTTTCGGGTTTCGGCGTTTTAGAGGCAATCCTTATGGTTGCTGGAGTGGTTTGCACACTCACCTACTTCTTCTTTTCTGTAGAACACCGAGGTCCCGTTAAATGGCTTTCAAAGGTCGGTATCGCGTTCCTGATGATCGGGTTCGGTTCAGCATTCGGGAACACTGTTATGGGACGTGTTGCGCTGCTGATTCAACGCGTTGATTTCCTATTAGGCGATTGGCTTAACCTAATTTCTTGACGATCTTGGTCCGTTACCGCAAGGAAAATTAAAAAAATGAAAATTGGATATAGCACGTGGGGTATGCCCACAGTACCCATAGACACCGCCGTCTCACACATCGCGAAACTCGGATACGATGGACTTGAACTCACCATCATCCCGCGTTTTACAACTGAACTCAGCACACTTGACGCTGCAGAACGGAAACGGATTGCGGCTCTGCTGAAAGAGCACAATTTGGCACTCCCCGCAATCGCGGCACACTCCAGTCTATTGGAAACAGATCCAGATAGACATGCGCAAAATATGTGGCGGTTGAAAGGTGGTGTCGATTTAGCAGTTGAACTCGCGCAAGGCGACGAATTGCCTGCGGTGAATACAACTCCCGGCGGAAAGCCAGAGGAGTGGGATATGCAAAAGGATTTTCTCGCGGAGCGGGTCGGAGAACTCGCCGATTACGGTGCCTCGCGCGGTGTCACTATCGCTATGGAACCACACGTCGGTGCAATCATCGACACACCCGCAAAAGTGCTTGAACTTCTGGAAATCGTCAATTCGCCGTATCTGAAAGTTAACTTCGACATCAGCCATTTTGATATTGTCGGTATGACGACAGAAGAGACGGTAGCGGCGTTAGCCCCGGTATCCATACACACGCACGTCAAGGATCAACGCGGCACCGCGCCTAATCATGAGTTCCTTATTCCCGGTGAAGGTCCGTTCGACTATGTTCACTACCTCAAAGAGATGCAAGCACACGGTTACGACGGGTTTATTACGGCTGAGGTGAGTTTTATGGTGCAAGGGCGCGAAGATTACGATCCACTCGCTGCGGCGACGCTCTCTTACGAGACATTATCACGCGCTTTCACGGAAGCAGGGATTGAAAGAGGGTAGCTATGAAAAGTCCGAATATCCTACTCCTTATGACAGACCAACAGCGATGGGACGCGATGGGGTGTAGCGGCAATTGGGTGCAGACCCCAAATCTGGACCGCATCGCAAGTGAAGGGGTGCGATTCACGAACTGTGTCACGACCTCGCCGGTTTGTATTCCGACGCGGCTCAGTCTGGCGACAGGTTTGTATCCACATAATACGGGGGTCTGGAATAACATGAATCATCAGATGCCCCCTGAAAGACCGACATGGATGCAAGCGGTACGGGATGCGGGTTACCGTATGAGTCTGTTTGGGAAAACGCATCTCCATCCACACAGCGGCGATCTTCGAGAACGTGCAGGGTTAATGAACGCTTACGGGTTGGACGATGTGAACGAAATCGGGGGACCGCGGGCGAGTGCGAAGGTCCTGTCACACATGACGGTGGAATGGGAAACGAAAGGGTTATGGGATGCGTATCGCGCCGATTATCAAGAACGGTTCAGTACGAAACCGTACCTTGTCCGTCCATCTACCCTGGGACTCGAAAACTACGCCGATGTCTATGTCGGACAACAAGCGAAACAATATCTGCAGAACTACAATCGTGAGCAGCCTTGGTGCTGCTGGGTGAGTTTCGGGGGACCGCATGAACCGTGGGATACACCAGAACCCTACGCCAGTATGTATGATCCCGAAGAAATGCCACCTGCCATTCCACGTCAAGCTGCTGGAGACCGTCCGAAGGGCCACTTGGATCGACTGATGGAGCGGGTGAATCCAACGTTTGAACCGGGGGAAATTGGGAGGTTGCGCGCGAATTACGCCGGCAATGTCACACTCATTGATGACCAGATTGGTGAGATTCTTAATGCAATCGAGGGGCGCGGTGAACTTGAAAACACAGTCATCGTCCATACTTCCGACCACGGTGAAATGAACGGCGATCATGGGCTCATCTATAAAAGCAATTTTTTCAACGGTGCCGTCAGGATACCGCTACTTGTGCGGCTCCCTAAGGCATCGGGGTTACAAACCCCTCCTACAGAAACAACCTGTGAGAGTCCAGTGGAATGGATGGACATTGGTCCGACGCTCGTTGAATTGGCAGGCGGCGAACTGGAACACCGTCAATTCGGGAAGTCGTTGCGTCCAGTGTTAGCAGATACCGAAGTAACACATCGTGATTTTGCAATCTCTGAGATAGAAGGCGAGATTATGTTGTTGAATCGGGAATGGAAGGCTGCCATCAACTCGGATGGTGAGATTTACCTGCTCTTTGATGTACAAAACGATCCGAACGAGACAGATAACCTTGCGGGTAAACCTGAAGTTGCGGATGTTGAAACGACGTTGCGCCTGCAAATTTTAGAAAGACTGATGCAGACGCAACTGGAAAAACCGTTTCGTTAGGCTCTGCCGTAAACAGGGATGGCAGCCCCATTAATCACAGATGCATCATCGGAAGTCAGGAAGCATATCACCTTAGCAACATCGGCAGGGGCGACCCATCGGTCGTGTTCTTCGTCCGGCATAGCTTCCCGATTCATAGGTGTGTCCATAACGCTTGGCATAATGGCGTTGACATTGACCCCTGAATCCATCACTTCAGCAGCCAATGACTCCGTTAAGGTGCGGACACCACCTTTCGAGACACAATAGGCACTCAATCCCGCTTCACCTTTTAATCCGGCACGGGCAGAGACGTTAATGATCTTCCCATATCCCTGTGCAGTCATGTCGGGGATCGCCGCCTTGCAGCAGAGAAACACGGATTTCAGGTTGAGGTTCATCATGAAATCCCATCTATCTACTTCCAGTTCCGCTGTTGGGATTCCTCCAACAAACCCACCGACGATATTTATCAAGACATCCAATCGATCAAATTGGAATAAAAATTCCTTAATAGTGTTCTGAACTTCGGCTTCCTCGGTAACGTTTGCGTATAGGAAGGTAACGTCTTCGCTGAGTTCTGGATTATACTCTTTGAAGCGTTCAACTTCGTTCTCAAACAGATAAGTAACGGCAACAGTGTCGCCTTGGGCGAGATAGGCTTTGGTGACAGCGCTGCCCAATATACCGGTGCCGCCGGTGATGAGGACGTTTCGGTTCTGTTTTGCCATTTTTAAAGTCTCCATTTATGGTGAGTTATGAAAATACATTTACATTTCAGGGATACTTGTAGGAGGCGGGGAATGCAATATGGCATTCATACTGTTGATTTTTTCCAAATCCCGACGGCTTCTACGTGCCGATCTGTGATGTAAAAGTAATCCTAAAATCTACCATAGTTTAGTTGTTTCGGATACAGTCCACAAATATATTATTCCGTGACCCCAATGCCGGGGCGTTCTGGTAGTATCAGTTTACCTTTATCAAGCGTTACACCGGTATACGGATCGTTCACAATGAGCAGATTGCCGTCCAAGTCGGCATAATCTACGAGTGGGGTTAAGTGCGCAGCAGCAGTGATACCGAGTGAGCTCTCTATCATACAGCCGATCATGACGCTCATACCGTGTGTGCGTGCAACGTGTATCATCCGGTGTGCCTCAAGCAATCCACCACATTTCACAAGTTTGATGTTGATGCCGTCAACGCACTCAGCAAGCATCGGAATATCACTCGCGCGTTTGACGCTTTCATCGGCGATAATTGGTAACTCGGAGTGCTCGCGGACAAATTTGAGTCCAGCCAGATCATGCGGTTTGGTAGGTTGCTCAATCAATTCCACACCGTATCGAGCAAGTTCACGAATTTTGCGAACCGCTTCTTTCGGTGTCCACGCTGTATTCGCGTCAACATAGATAGGTTTGTCCGTTACGTTGCGGAGTGCCTGAATTATCTCAATATCGCGAGGTGTTCCGAGTTTGACCTTCAGGATCGGATACGCCTCCTCAGCCTGTTTCGTTTTCGCCGCCATTATTTCCGGTTCATCCAGTCCGATTGTAAACGATGTGTAGGGCGTTTTATGTGGATTGAGACCCCAGAGCTGATAGAGCGGCACGCCTAATTTTTTACCGAGCCGATCGTAAAGTGCCATATCAATGGCGGATTTTGCCGCATAATTACCGCCGAGTGTCGCCTCAACCGTCGCCATGACATCGTGGATGGCATCAAGATCGTCGGGGAGTTCTGGTCCAAGAACCTCCAACGCTACACGCACCGTTTGAACGGTTTCACCGTAAAACCGCGCAGGTGCCGTTTCACCAATACCGCCATCAATTTCTACAGAAATAACCTGTCGGTATGCGTCTGTCGCACGACGCGCGATCTTGAATGGATGTTGGAGCCGCAAATCCATGATTTGAGAGACAATGTGCTGCATATTACTTTTCCTGCATCTGTTCTAAATATGCGATAAAACGCTTCTGTTTTTCCGAATCAACTTCTGTCCCTACCTTTAGAAAAGTCCACGCGCCAAAGAAGATAGCATGCGCTTCCTGAACAATAGAAGCATTTGGATGATTTAAAGTTCTGATTTCAAGGGTCATTGCCATCTTATTCGTCTGCTGGATTTCAGGAGTTGTCCTATCTTGAACAGTCGCAATCGGGGTCTCAAAAGGTGTTCCGCTAAACCGCTCAAGGATTCGCTTCAAAAAGGTCTCTGTTCCCTGATTGCCTCGATAGTGTGCTGCAACCAGAGCGGGTTGTCCTTTACGCCACTCTTCGTGATTAACCTGCAAGTAATATCCGTTTCCCTCAATAGCATTCACCATCTCTATCCGTTTCTTCAAGGACATTTCTACCCCAGGGGTATAAATATTATAGACTTCTGCCCCTGCAAGTTCCAACATCTGCTGCAAGGTTTTGATGAGTTGCTTGGTAGCGGGTGCATCGCTTTTTGAATCAAGAACAATGACTGTTGAAGCAAATACGCCATCTGCAATAGGAGAGAGTTCGGATTTGATAACCGTTGCCTGATTCGGTTGAATCCGAATTGTGTGTTCCTCTGGATAGTGTCCTATCTTAGAGATATGAAGTGTTGTTTCGGTCTGACCAGAGCCTTCCGATGCTGGATTGGTCATAATGAAAAAGTGTCCCCCAGTGTCTGTAGAAGCAGTTAACCCTGAATCGGTTTGCAATTGCACGTCTTGAAGTGGCTCACCCGAATTAGCATTAGAAACGTGTCCTTGGACAATTGCGTTATCGGTGTCTTCAAAGCGGATCGTCAGCGGCAGATGTCTCTCCCTGTAAGAGACTTCTACCGTCGCTGTCCCCGGCACGTCAGGTGCGTGCAGATAAAATTGCGCTGCGCCACGCTTTGAGAGTTGGCGAGTCTCTGCGAGCACCCCATTTGACGTTCGCGCCGCTATGGGTTCATCGTCAGCAATCGGCATCCCATCCGCATCGCGTACGGTTGCGGAGATGCCGACGTAACTTTTCCCATCAGCAGGGAGCGTCTGTGTCCACGCGCTAAGTTGTATCTGCGCTGCCGGTGGTGCGACTTTAAACCAGTGCGGAACAGGTAGGCTGTAATTCCCGTAGTAGTTCACCAGTTCCGTATGGACGAAATGGACACCGTTTGGAAGGGGTTCTTCAATAGCAACCGTAATCAGATCTGTCTGGCGATCGTAGCGATGCGGAACAAGCACATTATCAATTTTGACTCGGATGGTGTCCGTAAAAACCTGCTGACGCTTCAACATCCACGCACCGCGTTCATGCAGACCATCTTTAACCCGAATTTGGAGGCGTGGGGTTTTTGTTTCAACGACAGATTCATGCTCTGGATTTACTAAAACGCCCTTCGGAAATCCACCCTCAACATAACGGGCAAGACCACGAAAGTAGCCGTCCGCCTCCTTCCTGAGGTAGCTGTCATCCCGTAGCCGTGCCTCTTCCTCAGGGTTCGAGAGAAAAGATGCCTCGCATAAGACAGCTGGACATCTGGTTCGCCGCAAGACCCCGAAGCCTGAAGCGGCTACTAATTTGTCCGAATAAAGTCCCGATGCTGGGGAGGTAGACAACTGGAGCGCGTCCGAAACGCCTTGTTGGATATATCGGGCGAGATCAAGGCTGTGGCGTGCGTCATCCGCATCGCCGTGATACCAGGTAGAGGTGTAATTAACCGTGGGGTTATCAATGCCGTTGTGGTGCAGCGAGATGAAGAAATCCGCACCACTTTCATTCGCAATCTGACTCCGCATTGGCAGGCTCACATAAGAATCATCGACCCGCGTCATGATAACAGTGACACCGGCTTTTTGTAATATCTCACGTAGGTAGAGAGCCACCTGCAGATTAACTTCAGCCTCACGGAGTCCTGTTGGACCTCGTTTGTAATCTCGGATATGCCCCTGCCCGCCGTGTCCTGGGTCCAGACAAATCTTGAAGCCTGTGAGATGTCGGGCATGTGGCGGGAACTCGGTGTGAGGCGGTAGCTGCGGTTCGGTAATTTCTTGGTGGCGGGAACAACCAACAAATAGGAGAAAAACTGCGGAGATCAGGAAAACTTTACAAAAGAGACGCATCATGGGTACTGAGGTGTTGGTTCTCGGTTGTTGATTGTTGGTTAAGGGGTGCTTTTGTAACAATTTTCACAGATTTGGAGTAATCCAAGAAGCCGTGAATTGTTACAGGATGCCTCTTTAACTAATAACTTATAACCAACAACCATTAACCAATAATCTTGTGTGCCTATAAGTCGTGTCTATCTCGGAAAGGTGCACCGCGTCGGCGGGATCGGGGCCGACCGAGGATTTCTCGGAGAATGATCCCTTGACGAAACGTACTCGGTGACAAATCCAGCAGTCCCGTAGCAGGGACAGAGCGTATCCCTCCTGGAGATCGGACAGGCACGGGAGGCGGTTGTGGTTGCGGTGCTTCAACGGGTTCTTGGACAGCGACAGGCTCTGGTTCCTCAGCGGCTGGTGGTTCTTCTACCTCGTCCGGCTGAAGTATCATGTTTTCCAGTTCCGTCTCAAACGGAAAATTTTCCATAAAAGGCGGTGGTGCCACATCGCCCTCTGGCGCAGCATTCTCCTCAGCTGTTCTTTCCACGTTCCCTTGCGTTCTGCGCCGACGATTGCCTAAGACAAACGTCAAAATCACGATAAGCAAAGGGATGAGCATCTGGATGATATTTTCCATCGAATTCCTCCTTGAGTCGGGATTTGGAAATCCCTCCTACAAGACGCTGTGGTCATCAAGCTATGACAGTCCAAGGGAGTGCGCGGAGCGTGTCGTATCTATCTCCTGCGTGCCACCCGGTGATGCGATAGATTGACGCATTTCCGTATCCGCAAGGATATTACGGAGTGTGTAATAGTCCATAACACTCATTTGCTGCGAATCAAAGGAGTCAGCGATAGAGCGCGGAATTTCTGCCTCTGCCTCAATCAGTCCAATCGTCATTTCTTCAACGAGTGCTTTATTTTCTTCCTCTTCCGCCTCAGCGCGAGCACGGCGTTCTTCCGCTTTTGCGCGTGCGATCTTGAGTTCCGCCTGTGCTTGGTCGGTCTGTAATTTAGCACCGACGTTTTCACCAACGTTTATATCAGCGATATCAATGGAGAGGATTTCAAAGGCAGTACCTGCCGACAAACCTTTCGCGAGGACTGTTTCCGAGATGAGGACGGGGTTTTCCAAAACCTCTTTGTGGCTTGCAGCAGAACCGATCGTTGTAATAATCCCTTCTCCGACTCTGGCGCGGATAGTGTCTTCAGTCGCACCACCGACCAACCGATCGATGTCAGCTCTGACTGTAACACGTGCCTTAACAATCAACTGGATGCCGTCGCGCGCCACAGCAGTGATGCCGCCATTGGCATCGCTTCTCTCAGGGATGTCAATAATCTCTGGGGTGACACTGACCTGAACGGCTTGCAAAACGTCACGTCCCGCGAGATCAATCGCCGCAGCCTGTGCGAAACCGAGGTCAATGTTGGCTTTATCTGCAGCGATGAGCGCCGCGACGACGCTACTGACGCGCCCGCCAGCGAGATAGTGCGCTTCGAGGTCATCAAGAGAGAGTGTTAGCCCCGCCTTGGTTGCGTTAATCTGCGGTTCGACGATTGAAGCCGGTGGTACCCGCCGCAATCGCATCGCAACGAGATCAAAAATACCGACCTTGACGCCCGCCGCAATCGCAGTAATCCACAAACCGATTGGAACAAGCCAGGAAATAATAATTATGAACAGAATCAGCAGAACAGCAATAATTGCAATCATTGTTGGTGCCATGTTTACGCTTCTCCATTTTTTTCTATAAAATAAAGACTGTCAACGCCTAAAAGTTAAGTTATTGCTCCGTAACATTCAAGTTGCCTTCACGGAAAGCACTGGCGAGTGCGCGCGGGACCTGTGCCTCCGCTTCAACGACTTGGGCGCGCTTCTGTTGGACATTGGCAGTCATTTCCTGTTTTCGGGCGACCGCCATCGCTCGTCGTTCTTCCGCCTTTGCCTGCGCGACAACCAAGTCGGCTTCCGCTTGTTCTGCTTGGAGTTCCGCACCGATGTTTTTACCAACGTTAACATCAGCGATATCAATAGAAAGGATTTCAAAAGCAGTACCGGCATCAAGACCGCGGTCAAGCACTGTTTTCGTGATGATATCCGGATTTTCGAGTACATCTTCATAGGTCTCAGAAGCACCGATTGCGCTGATGATACCTTCACCGACGCGCGCGATGATTGTCTCTTCACCTGCACCCCCGACGAGTCGATTGATGTTGGTTCGCACTGTGATACGGACAGTCGTTATTAACTCCACACCGTCCAAGGCAAGCGCACTGATGCGCGGCGTCGTAATCACGCGTGGGTTAACGCTGACCTGAACGGCTTCAAACACATCACGTCCAGCCAAGTCGATAGCAGAAGAGCGTTGAAAAGAGAGTTCAATTCTCGCTTTATCTGCCGCGATGAGCGCGCTAACGACATTAAGGACGTTACCCCCAGCAAGGTAATGCGCCTCTAACTCAGCAGTGGCTACTTTTAACCCTGCCTTATGCGCGCTGATGAGTCCCTTGACAATAATATTCGGATTGACTCGCCTTAAGCGCATCCCAATCAGATCGATAATCCGAAGTGGAACGCCTGCGGCGACAGCCGCTATCCAGAGTCCAATAGGGACGAACCAGAAGAACGCGATGACAAAAATTAGGACAACAAGGGCAATTCCCCCCGTAAAAACATCCATTATTTCTCTCCTACAAATAGTTGTCAGTTTTCAGTTATCGGTTTTCAGTAACGCTATTCTGGGTTGTGAGTTAAGAGCCACTTCTCTAACAAACCCAACTTGGGATACTCCAAGAAGTATCAAATTGTTACAGACACACTTTTTAACCAATAACTTATAACTTACAACCAATAACCATTCTATTGTAAACTACGAACCACAACACGACTACCTTCGACGAAAATCACTTCAATCTCAGTTTCTGGCGGCACAAATTCGCCTTGCGTGACAATATCGACGCGGTGTCCGCCGATCAATGCCGCACCAGCCGGTCTCAAAGGGGTGATCGTCCGCCCAGATTTCCCGACCAGATCCACCAATTCGGAGGGCGGTGCCTGAAAGCCAATTTCTTTATTTTCGGTAGCACTCAAAATGAAGGCTTTGCCAGCAGGCGTTGAACGCATCACAGAGAGTGCTATGATTGCCAATGGAATAACCGCCACAAGCGTTATGCCCGTATAAGTCAGGGCGGCCTGAAATCCGAACTTCCACCATGCAACCCCGATACCTATCACCACCAGCAAGCAACCCGGCACGCCAGCAGCCCCGAACCCCGGAAGAATCAGTAATTCAATAAATACCAGTAGAATCCCAAGACCGATGAGGAATATTAGAAACCACATAGTTTTTACCCTACACTGTAAAGTGCCTACGATACATCGCAGGCTGTCCTGATAGGATCCACCAACAAAACAGATAGCATTAGGAATCTTCAACCGCTTCTACAAAGACCTTAGAACCTTCCACCTCTATCACTTTAATGTTGCTGTTTTGGGGAATAAAATCGCCAGTCGTGACGACGTCCACCCGCTGATTAGCGATTCTTGCTGTCCCAGCAGGACGCAAGGGTGTCAGCGCAGTGCCAGATTGTCCGAGATAGTCCTGAAAATTCTCAAGACTGGAGGCGTGATACCCCATCTCTGTGTCCATCACTGTTGACAGCGCAAATCTTCGGAAAAGTTGGGTTTCAGGGAGATACAGGAAAGCAAGGATAATCATGCCTGCACTTAAAATCACGGATACTGAAAGCCATAGGACTGCCGTCCGAAAGTCGTAAGCTTTGTCGAAAACGAAGAAAACGCTCCCTAACATAAGTGTGATGCCCAAAACCCCGGCGATACCGAAACCCGGGATGACGAAAATTTCCAAGGCGATGAGTCCAACGCCGATAAGGAAGAGTAGGAATGCCCATTCAGCCCCAATCTTGGTCAGCATGTGTCCGCCGAAAAACAGTCCAACACACAGAAGTCCGATGAATCCAGGAACCCCGAAACCGGGGGTGCGAATCTCTATAAAGATACCGAGAATACCCAACGAAAGTAGGAGTGAACTGATGACAGGGTTTGTGAGAAAGAAAACGATCCTATCTGCCAAAGTTGCCTCAACTTCAACGACGCGGGCACCTGCGAGTCTTTTCAGCGGCGTTACTTCCGTAAAACCGTCCTCGCGTTGCCGTCTCGCGATACCGTCCTCAGTAAGGGGCAGCTTGGTTCCAGCGACATCAACAATTTGATATTGTGCTAAGAGTTCTGTGAGGGTCTCGGCTTGTGCGTCTGCGAAATCGTATTCGAGTGCTTGTTTAGTAGAGAGCGTGAGGAGTTTGCCTTGGGCACAGAGGATTTCCATCTGTTCACCGTCTTCTTCCCGTGTGATGTATTCTTCAGGCAGGAGCTTGACGATCTGTCCATCTGAGAGCTTGACGAGAACGAGTTCTTTATCTACCATGGCTTCAGCGATATCGGGATTCCGATTTTCCCGCTCAGCAGTTGCTCGAATAGTGCCTTGAATATAAGAGATAGCTTTTTCACCGACCTCCTGTCCTTGAATATCAACAGGTGCCGAATCGCCAATTGTTCCGCCTGAAGTCATCACAATCTGATTACACGCGATAGAAATCATGGCACCTGCAGAAATAGCCTGTCGATTGACAAAAGCGATCGTCGGTACCTGCGTATTTTGAATGGATCGGATGATATTCACAGCAGAATCCACTCTACCGCCAGGCGTATCTACATCAAAGACAATCGCATCGGCACCGGCAGCCTCGGCGACCTTAATGCCGTCACTGATATAGGTGCCGAGTCCGCTTCCAATTTCGTTCCGAATATCAACCACGTAAACGAGCGCGTCGTCTTGAGCAGGCAGCTCGCCTCTCATGAAGAGGCACCCGATTAAAAGGAGCACACATCCTATAAGAACCGTTTCGCGTCTCATAATTAACTCCTTATTCCTACCTTTGTTGGGATTGCCGATTTTATATTTTTTGACCCTGGTATGTTTTTGGTACTACAACAATTATATCTTAAGATGTCCCTGTACGTCAAGATGTATTGTAATTTAGTCATTAGACGCGAATTCTTCTTGAATCCACGCGTGTAGGACATGGTTCAGAATCAGATGGACATCCTCTACGGGTCCATAACGGTCACTATCCACAACAACATTGACGTCACAAATCGCTGCTAACTTACCGCCGCCGAACCCACTCCATCCGATCGTTTTGCAGCCGATGGCTTTGGCGTGTCGCATCGCACGGAGGACGTTTTCCGAATTGCCACTGGCACTGATGCCGATAACGAGGTCCTCTGGGTTGACAAGATTCTTCAATTGTTCTACGAAAACATCTTCGTAAGAGACATCGTTGGACCAAGCGGTCATTGTGGCGACGTTATCGGTTAGACTGATGACCCGAAAACGGGGTCTGCCTGGGACGCTTGTGCCTTTCCCTAAGTCACAAGCGATGTGTGAGGCGGTAGAGGCACTTCCTCCGTTGCCAATCACGAAAATTTGTTTTTCAGCGTGATACGCCTCCATAATAGCATCTATGGAACGTCGGACATCCGCTAAGGCGAGTCGAGCCAAAACGTCTTGAAGATGTGAAATATAATTTTGGATTCTTTCCATTTTGGATTTCTGGTTTCCTTCCCAAATAGAGATTTGTCAAACAACTAATGCGACAGCAGCGAGGTCGCCTAACGCTTCACCTAATTGCGCCGGTGCTATCTTAACGGCTTCGGCAGGACGCGTCATCGCAAATTCTGAAACCGTCTTCCGAATTGGGTTGAGGAGAAGATCCCCAGCGGCAACCGCAATCGTTCCCAATAAAACGATGTCGGGATTCAAAATGTTTACCAAATTTGCGATCCCCCAACCCATGTAATACGCAGTCTCCTCAACCAGGTGCAGTGCCAAGGCATCCCCATGACGCGCAGCCGCAAGTACGTGTTCCGATCTGATATCCTCGACACGTCCACCAGCAAGGTCTAAGAGTGTTGTTGCTGATGCCTTCTCATTTCGAACAGCCGCTTGGGCGCGACGCGCAATAGCCGGACCTGAGCAAAGTGCTTCGAGGCATCCACGTTTGCCACACCCACAAAGCGGTCCGTCTGGTAGCAATATCTGATGCCCGACTTCTCCGGCACTGTCGTTAGCACCGTGATAGACCTGTCCATCAAGCACAATACCGCCGCCGATCCCTGTGCTCATCGTCATATAGAGAACGGCGTTATAACCGCGTCCACCGCCGAATCTGTATTCTGCAAGTGCGCTCGCATTGGCGTCGTTCTCAATAGTCACGGGAATCTCGAACTCGGATTCCAATTGCGATTTCAGCGGTAGTGCGTCCCATCCGGGCAAATTCGGTGGTGAATAGACGATCCCAGTCTCAGTATCCAATGGACCGCCACAACTTACCCCGATCGCTGAAATCGCTGTTGGTTCTAAACCTGCTAATTCGATAGTCTCGTGAACCATATCAAATAGCAGTTGGAGGGCATATTCTGGACCTCTTTCGGCAAGTGTCGGTTTACGGACTTTATTAAGGATATTCCCGGCTGTATCAGCGACGACAGTGGCGAGTTTCGTTCCGCCGATGTCAACCCCGACGACGTGTTTCTTCATGCGTCTCACTACAATTCATAATTCAGGGCGCGTAGCGCAGGATAGATCTGTTCGTATGCCTTTAGTTTCTCGTCGTAACGCTGCGCGATCTCTTCACGTGGATAGTATACATCACGGGGCGTGACCAACTGCTCAACAGCCGTTTCAATAGAGTCGTACTTACCGATTGCTGTACCAGAGAGGATAGCGGTGCCGAGACACACTCCCTCGGATATATCGAGTGCGATTACCTTTTTCCCAAACATATCGGCTTTGAGCTGCAGCCACTTCTCAGACTTCGCACCACCACCGATGGCACGGACTTCGTTGATGACAACCCCCGCATCCTGTAGCATAGCGAGGTTCTGCTTAATTTCGTAGCTAATGCCTTCCAGAATCGCTTTGACGAGTTCACCTTTCGTTGTTGAGAGCGTCAACCCAACAATTGCGCCTTTCGATTCGAGATCGAGATATGGGGTTCCTGAACCTGTGAAGTGTGGAAGTACCATCGCTGTTCCCGGCGCATCAGGCAATTTTTCCATCAATATATCGTAGACATCGCGCCCTTCTGCCGCTGCTTGCGCGACCTCTGCTTGCGCGAGCGTGTCTCTAAACCAGCGGAGTACAACGCCACCACTGGATACAAAACCGAGTGTGACATACAACCCGTCAACGACGTGTGGATAACAGGCGAAATTACCATCTATCATCTGCTGATTGATGACGGGTTCCGTAAAAGCCGGTGCGATACATTCAACAGTCCCGGTGGCATCCATGACCTCGCCACTCCGAATGATCCCCGATCCTAAGGCACCACACGGTTGATCGTGTCCACCTGTAACGCATACGACACCTTGCGGTAGATCGAGTGCTGCAGCGACCTTCGTGCTAACCTCACCGATGACTGTTCCCGAAGGTGCGGTATCGGGGAAAAGGGCTGCATCCACATCCGCCAGACCGAGCATCTTCTCTGACCACGATTTATTGATAATGTCAAACGCCATCGTGCGGGCAGCGAGAGAATAGTCCACAACAGGTGAAACCCCGAGTTTGAAATAGACGAAATCCTCGAAGCCGAGGAATTTCCATACCTGTCCATAGATGTCGGGTTGGTTCCGCTGCATCCAGATAAGTTTCGCTAAGGTATGAATATCACTGATCGGCATGCCGGTGATCTGCATCACTTCGAGCGGTGTTATGTGCTGTCGCAACTCATCACAGATGCCGGATGTGCGTGCGTCGAAAGTGGTAATGGCATTTGCTAAAATCTGTCCATCCGCGGATACCGGTGTTACGGCTTCACCTTGTGAGGCGACACTGATTGCCTCAATCGGATCGGATTTTGTTTGTGTTGCAACCTGTTGAATACCGGTCGCTATGTTTTCCCAGACGACATTCGCGTCGAGTTCTGACCAGCCGGGTTGCGGGTGGGTCAACGGATATTCGCCATACGCCTGTGCGAGGAGGGTTCCATCTTCGCGAAAAGCGATAACCTTACATCCAGTTGTTCCTACATCAATACCCAAAAGACTCATTAATTTTTTCCTTTGTCTGCTGTTGGTTATGTCTCTAAGCCTTCTTGGAATGCACGGAAACTCTCTGTTATGGAAGCATTTAGGTTCAACGCCTTGAGCCGGTTGAGATCGTCAATCGCTTCCAGAAGCGGCTTGAGGGCTTTGACCTCGGCGTTTGGGAAGCGTTCACTGAGAATGTTCAATGTGCTTTCAATACTCATTTGGCGCGCACCTTGTTCTATGCCTTGCGCGATGAATTCTTGACGTAGGAGTTGGTAATATCTCGATTCTTGCATGACTGCCTCCGGGATGAGTCTCTTGAAAAGTTGTGGGTCATAAACGATGCCACCAAACAGAGAGATACCACAAAGAAGGTCCCCTTGGGTCTCCTGATCGGCAGGTAGAGCGAGCGTCGCGTCAACGCAGGTTTGAATCCAATGTTCGAGAGCCATGCCTTCGGGGGGTCTCATAAGCGGTGTAAATGGCAGTAGCCCCGGTGCCTGTTGCTCCAAAATCGGTTGCCCCTCTACCTCACTGAGGCGGATAACCTTATAGTGATTCGCATGTCCATAGCCTTCGTGTTTGTAGGCGTATCCACCCGGATCGTCGCGTCCGGCTCTGGGATGGAAATAGATAACGTGAGAATAGACGGGCATCTGGTATTCGCCAACGAGGTATCCCTGATATTGTGCATTTCGTGCCCACATAGGTCTGTGTGTGCTTTCGCGAAGCTGCAGCTCAACGTGCAAAATCACTGTCTGTCCGTTGATCTGTGCCCACTTTGTGATGTCGGTGTGCCGGGCGACGACGAGATGTTGTTCTGTGTTAATGTCTTCACCGATTTCAACATCGTCTTCGCCGGTAACGAAGCGCGACAGGTCTTGGGGATGATCCGTCCATAAACGTTTGCTTAGATTGTCGAAATCTTGCGCCATACTTGGAGTCGCCCTTTCTCTTCTTTGGAAACAGTATAGCACATCTACAAAGAAAAAGCACTCTTTTTTAGCCCGTCGTCTAAAATTAAGCAAGTTGACAAAATATACAGTTTTAAAGTAGAATTGAGAGCAAATAACATTTTTGGGTACTCGCGCGAACATGCTGAATAGCGATAAGGAGTCTGAATATGCTAACGCAAGAACAGGTTGATTTTTATCATGAGAATGGTTACCTCAAGGTAGATCAACTCTTTAAACCCGCAGAAACGAAAGAACTGGCATCTGAAATGGTTCGGATTATTAACAACTGGGGACAGGAAACTATCGGCTGGCCGGGACCTTGGCGTACACGCTACCTCAAAGAAGAGGATCAGCAGACAACGAAGGCTGTCTTTATGCACAACCCCCACTTCTATTCGGCTGCGTGGGGTCGGGTGATTTTCCATGAACGGCTAACGGGTGCCGTGCAGGCACTGATTGGTGATACGATTCAGTGGCACCATACCGTGCTACATGCGAAACCGCCTGAAAAAGGGACACCGTTCCCGATGCATCAAGACTATCCGTTCTATCCACACGACGGACTCGACTTCGTTGATTGCCTCGTCCATCTTGATGACGCTCCGTTTGAGAGCGGTGCGCTACGGGTTGTTCCCGGTAGTCATAAAGAGGGACCGCGGGAACATATTACAGGTGAAGGCACGGCACCGCATCTGCCTACCGATAAATTCCATCCAGATTTCGTTGACTCGATTCCGGTTCCGGCAAAAGCAGGAGATGTGATCTTCTTTAGTTATTGTCTTATCCATTGGTCAGAGGTTAATCGGACGGATCAGTGGCGGAAAGCGGTTCGATTCGGATACCACAAGCCTGAAATGCGCCCCGTCGGTCGTCCTGAAGAAGAGCCTTATAACAACATTATGGCGGGCGGATTCAAAACGAATCCAGCGTCTGAAGAAATAATGGCTTAGTTAGGAGCATAGACTGGAAGATTGGAAGATTAGATTGGAAGGTTGGAAGGTTAGAAGATTGGATACCCAGCCTTCCAGCCTTCCATTTTCTTTTTAATCGTTAGCGGCGTTTCACATTGCCCCAGGTGGTCGTCAATTTACCCCCCGGTTGAACCGCCAATCCGCCAATTGTTTTCATGGCAAGATTCATCTCATCAATGTCAATCACCCTATCCCACATATAGACCTCAGCGATCACAGCGTTTAACCATTGCCCATCCTCGCGGTGTGCGATGAATACGGGACGGTTGCCGGCTTCGCAGGGACCATTGCCATTATCAGGTGCTTGGGCGACGGGATCTTCTTCACCATTGACGTAAACGCGCACGCCTTCATCCAATAGAAACGTACCGCATTGGTGAATCCATTCACCGCCAGGTGCTGTGCCTGCCCCATGAGGTTCAGAGACACCAGAGCCTGGGCATGTCCAGACCGACATCCCTGCCCCGAAATCGTCATAAATATAGAGCGAGAATTCCCACTGTCCACCGGCACCTTTCATGACAATCGGCTGCCGAGTCTGCCCATGGGCATCGGTCCCGACTTTCAGGACTTTGACCCACGCACAAATGGTAATGCCCTTTTTATCATCAAAGTGGGAATCGATGTCTTTGTTTTGACCCGCCATGTCAATCATGACGAAGGTTTCCTTGCCATCAAATTCCATCACCTGTTTGAGGTCATCGTGTTTGGCATCGACCCATTTGGGTGGGGACTTACTGAGTTCTGTGTCAAAATTGTGCGGTCCGTGGTCGGCGACGCTGTTTCCTGCTCCTTCATTCAGTGGTAGATACATCCAGAGACCATCTTCGATATCCGCAGCAAACGTGAGAAAAGCCGCAGCGGAGAATACCGCTATCAGCAACGTGAAAAATATAGCCTGACGCATTCTTTTTTCCTCCTTTGAAATTAAATGGAAATCGCGAGTACAACTCGCTTCTGAAAATATAGAATAGGTTAATGTGGTACTATTTTTGACGCGCAACCCGCGCTTCGGCAACCCGTAACAGGTTCCGCGTCTCGACTGCATCCGGGTTCAGTTGTAAGGCTCTCTCAAAAGCCTTAATGGCTTTAGGGTATGCGTCCTGTTTTGTATAACATACCCCGATTTCGTGATATGCCTTGGCGCTCATAGGATAGAGGTCTGTGATTGTCGTAAAGGCTTCCAATGCTTCTGTGAAGCGTTCTGTTTCTCGGTAGACGTAGCCGATCTGCATCAGTGCTTCTGGAAAATCCGGTTTGAGTCCAATCGCTTTTTCAAGGGCAGGGATCGCTTCCGAGAATACGCCTTTATGTCTGTATGCGACTCCGATCCCATAGTGGGCATGCGGTAAAGTCGCATCTCGCGTCAATGCTTTCTCGTATTCAGCGATCGCCGCGTCGAGCTGCCCTGCGAACCCATAGGCTCTGCCTAAATCGATATAAGCCTCCGCCATATCCGGTCTCAACTGAATCACACGCTGGTACGCCGCAATTGCTTCAGCGAGTTTCCCTTGCATCACATAGACAGTGCCTAAATTATGGTGCGCTTCAACCAACGTCGGCTTCATCTCAATAGCGCGCTGATAAGCCGATGCCGCTTCAGGGAGTCTCCCAGCGCGTTGATAAGCTGCTCCGCTGTTGTTGTAGTCCTCTGCCGAAGGTGAAGCCGTTGACTGAGCGACTGTTGTGGATGCCGGTTTCTTTTTAACGGATGTGTTCTCGTTATTTTCGCATCCACCAATGAGTGCTAAAACTATCAGAAAGATACATCCATATAAACTGAGTTTCATTTTTTGGATGCCCCTTCAATCGCCTCTATAGTTTGATTGGCTCTGAGTTCTACGTATCGGTCTACCTCACCAGAGGGCCACTGAATTTCAAGCTGCGCGACCGTCTCATTTGCGCCTAACCCGAAAGTCAATATCGTCTCGCTTTGTGAGCAATAACTACTACCCGTGCGAACCATCTGGTATTGGAGGCTATCTCCCGACTTGACTCGGACTTGTGCGCCAATACCGTCTCGATTGCTGCGAACGCCTACGGTTTTGACCCGGAGGTAGTTAAGTACAGGTTTAGTATCATTCCGCAAGAGCCACGCCCGGTTGTATTCGTCTTTAACACCGTTGTTGCTTACAAGAAGATCCAGATCGCCATCATTATCGTAATCGCCGTAGGCACAACCGCGCCCGACCCCTTCGCGAACGAGTCCAGCGCGCTGTGTAATATCCCGAAACGTCCCATCCTTCTGATTTTGAAAGAGAGAAGACAGCTGTGCGTAAGGGGTATGCTGCTGATAGCGAAGCACTTCGGGTTCAATGTGCCCATTAACGCAGAATAGATCAAGAGCACCATCTAAGTCGCAATCGAAAAATAAGACCCCAAACGTTAGGGAACGGTAACTTACGTTAGCAATCTCAGCAGGGTCAGCGTTATCCGTGAAATAGGAGTCGTCTGGTTTTGCATAAAAGAAGGCAGTCTTTTCGTTGCTAAAATTGCCAATAACAATTACGGTGCCGCCGTTGTTATAGACATCCGCTGCATCAATGCCCATGCTACCGCGTGCGCTGCCTGTCTCACTGAAGGCGACACCCATAACGAGGGCTTCATCGGTAAACGTGCCATCCCCGTTATTCCGATAGAGAAAATTGGGTTCAGTATCGTTAGCGACAGCGAGATCAATCCAGCCGTCACGGTTATAATCCAGCAGGGTAACACCGAGCGATTTTCCTATCGGATTGTAGAGTCCAACTTGCGCAGTGAGGTCAGCGAAGGTGCCATCCCCCCGGTTCTGATAAAACCGAGAGGACTGCCCGGTATAGACAGTCGGCGTGCAATAGGTGCGGTGCTGTGCATTATCAATCGTCGAATTCAGTGTACACGGCAGATCCGTCTCAGGGGTCCATTCAACGTAGTTGCAAACAAACAGATCAAGCCACCCATCGTTATCGGCATCAAAGAAAGCCGCACTTGTCGACCAGCTTGGATCTGCGACTGCTGCGAATCCGGTGACATCCGTAAACGTTCGATCCCCGTTATTGCGAAAGAGTCGATTTTCACCGACGTTCGTGAAGTAGATGTCAGGATCGGCATCGTTGTCGTAATCCGCCACCGTTATGCCCATCCCATACATAGGGACGTTGAGTTTCGCTGCTGCAGTAACATCGGTGAACCGTTCGCTGCCTATGTTGCGATAAAGCCGCGGCGTACTCGCTGTCTCGGAAGCCTGCCATGCCGTTCCATTTCCGAGGAGAATGTCTAAACGACCGTCAGTATCGTAATCGAGAAAGGCACACCCGGCACCCATCGTTTCAGGCATATATCGCTCACCGGTTGCGCCGGTGAAATGCTGAAAATCGACACCAGACAGTTCGGTGACATCGGTAAATTGGACATCAGCTTCCACACGAACACACAAACAGATGAGGACACACAAGCGCAGAAAGGTCGGCATGGGGTGTTTTTTGTAGGGTGCTGGCAAACATTAGGCTTTGTAAAATTCAACCGTTGTGCCAGCCATATCCTCGACCTTTTCTATCAATGCTTGACGCTCATCATCTGCCATGCCTGTGAACTTCTTGGCGATGTCAATTTTCTCTTGCATCTGCTGAGCGTTGTCCGGACCGGTAACAAGTGTGCTCACGGGTAGGGACCAGACGAACCGAATCGCTTCGGAAACGCTGACTCTATCGGGGACGATTTTCGGATTTGCGCCGTGTTGACCGTGCCGCGAGCCACCGAAAAATCCGCCGTTTGCGAGTGCCTTCATTCCAATCACACCGATATTGCGTTCAACGAGCGTCGGTACAACTCTCCCAATGAAACTCTCGTAACTGACATCAACGAGGTTCACCGCCAATTGACACGCATCAAAAATATCGGTACGTTCAAGCATGCGTTCGTGGGCTGCAGGACTTGAGTGCCCGGTAAACCCAATATAGCGCGTCTTCCCTGTCTCTTTTGCTTCGAGCATGACATCCAGGATACTGTTATCAAGTCGTTCGTCCACATCTGCGGGGTTCCTGATTGAATGCACCTGCCAGAGATCAAGCCGATCGGTATTCAAACGTGAGAGTGAACCTTCGAGATGTCTCCAAGCGTCTTCAGCAGTAACTGCGGTCGTTTTCGTCATAAGAAATATATCATCTCGGTATTTTGGAACAAGTAGTTTTCCCAAGCGACTTTCACTGCCACCGCGTTGATAAGATTCTGCGCTATCAAAGAAACGTACGCCGCCTTCAAGTGCGATGTCAATTGTTTTCTGTGCCTCTGCTTCAGACATCTCTCCGATATGCCATCCGCCAAGGGCGAGCATGGTTACAGCTTCGCCAGTACGTCCGAGTCTCCGTGTTGGCAGGAGGGTGCCTAAACGGTCGCTGGCAATATTAGCTTCGTCCCCTTCTGCACACGCCGATGACAGCAGAATACCTGTTGTCAAGCCTGCCATCGATTTTAAAAATCCACGTCGATCAATCATGGTTATCACCTCCGTTATTTATATCCTAACGCATCTCAGAATTTTTGTCAACTGTTTTCTTTTAATTTGGATCCGGAAGCCCGAACTTGTTCGGGAAAAGTAATTTGGATCCGGAAGCCCGGATTTAGTCTGGGGAGAGACTATGGTAAACCAGATAAATAAACAGACACTATTCCCCCTTGATAAGGGGGGTTAGGGGGGTTAGCGTTTGCGCTATAATGTCCAATTAATTCTAAGGTCTACCATAAATAGTCTGGTTTTTGATAGGTATATGTTGACAAAAGTGTGGGAACGGAGGGACGTGAATATAGATTAACAGAAGCGATTAAAGAGTAGGAGTTGGCAATTAGGGTAAAGTTTAGAATTATAACGCAAGTTGCCACCTATTTATAGACATAGCACTCCAGCGGAGTGCTATGTCTCAGGATGTAGCGGGTTACACGTCTAAGTGTTCTTGGAAAGCCCTAAAACTGGACGCGATGGAAGCCTGAAGGGTCAGACGCTTCAGACGATCGAGGTCACCAATCGCCTCAAGCACCGAGCGGACTGCGGTGACATCGGCGGTGGGAAAGCGTTCGCTGAGAATGGCAAGCGTGCTTTCAATACTCGTTTGACGCGCACCTTGCTCAATACCTTGCTCAATACCTTGCTCAATACCTTGCTCAATACCTTGCGCTATACCGCGTTCCATCCCGCGTTCCATCCCGCGTTCGATGAGAACTTCTGCCATAGATTGTGCCATCGGTTCTACCTCCGTTTCTGAACTGTGATCCTTCACAACGCTTATTAACTCATCATGCTCATCTGCTTCCCGACGATGCAGAATGAAATGCAGCAGATACGCAAGCGCACGATACCGCTCCCCAGCACGGGCAGCCTCAAGCGCATTCAAACGAGACACTGCCCCAATCAAGGCTTCACGCAGCAACCCTATATCCGCATATTCTTGTTGTAATACACGCAGCAACCACCCAAACGGGTGATCCGTTGCCGTCAGGTGCTCTGCAGGGGTCTCCCTGACACCAAGAAACAAAGTGTCAAACGTCGGGACGAACCGAGAAAGCATCTCAGGAATGTCCATGAGACCCCTCACAGACAAAGGCGCACTCCACTGCCGTCTACCGGTGTAGAAGACGATCGGCAGGACCAGGGATAACCGCCGTTCACGGAGGGGTAGGTTCCGCGCCTCCCACCCCTGCTGTTCTTCCAACCAGAGCTGCCTCATATAAGACAACACTCGAAATCCCATCGTTGGGTCTACTGTGGATTGATGTTCAATGAGAATATAGATAATCAGTTCTTCGGTCGCTGCAGCCCCCTGAAAAGGGGCTTGATAGACGATGTCTGACTCTTGTTCTTGGAGTTCCTCAGAGATGAACGTTCTGTTAAGTGCCGTGAGCTGGTCAAAGTCTATAGCAGCCGCGAGTTCAGGTGCGATGATCTTGATCAGTCCTTCGACGTTTTCTTGAAATTGGAATAACCATCGCGTGCTTCTGTCGGGGAAGTGTGCGATGGAGAGGGCTTCGCGCCTGTATGTATCCGTATTTGATTGCACGGTGCCTCCTGTTATGAAAGTGACATATATAAAGGATAGCATATTTCGGAGGTGGTGTCAAAAGATTTATAGTAGATTTTAGAATTACTTGAACACCTCTTTTGTAGCGCAAACTGTCTTTGCATAAACTTACAGGAATCAACGTCGGATTTAGTCTGGGGATAGACTAAATCCATTCCTTGTATTACATTTGCGCGTGTGGCATTTGTCGTGTGCTACAAGTGTTTACATATTTTGTGGCCTTACTATAGATTCCGCAAGTATATATTAATGTAACTCAAGTTAAGGCACGCAAACTAACAGTTTGCGGTACAACACCCCTCTGGAGAATGAATACCTTTCATTCAAACAGGGAGCTGCTGACCTAAAATCTTGTCAGTCGCAATTTGGGTTATAATTAATGTGCATTTGGCATTGGCAAGTGTCGCGCCTGCAGGGTTTGCGAAAAGTTGCGCAATTTAGAATATTTTGCCGCAGAATACCTATAATTTGCGATAGATGAAAGTGGAGAGAACCCACGGCTCACAAGGGCGCGTTTCTTGAAGGTGACGTTTAACACATTTTGTCAAGTTTAAGTTACAAAAAAATGCAAAAAAAACAGGAAAAAACCTAAAATTACGCCTTTTTTTCGCTTTTTTTCGCTTTTTTTCCAAAAATTGTGGTTTTTCTACCAATTTTTTAAAAAAACGTGAAGTTGGCGCGTTTTCCGCGCGCCAGATTGCTCATACCGATATCCGAGACGGAGGGGCGGGGTTTCCCCGCCCGATTGACACGAACGGCACTGGCAAAGAGACCTGTCCCCTACAAGGTCGAGTGGCGTTTTCACCCGCAAAAGCCACCTTTGGCAAAATATTGACACATCCGAGTAAGCGCGGTTTCCAACCACAACCCCCGTCACAGTCGGAGTTTCCGGCACCCAATTCCCTCCTATTTTTCTGAAGGTTACGTTTTCGGCCAAAATTCCGATTTAACGTCACGTTGTAGAATAATTTTCATCTCCCAAATTTTTTTATCATACGCCCTCAACGTAGGCACCACCTACCATCTCCGCAAATCCACCTACCGATTCATCCGTCATTTCACCTGCTTCCAAATTCCCCAACGAAGGTTACGTTTTGTGTTAAATGTTATATACTTAATAGCATGAAGAGTTGAAAGTTCATTTTGGAGCGAATTTTGATGTTTGAAAATGAATATCCCGCTGCAAAAAAAACGGCAGCAAAGATGAAAAACAACTCTTCCCGCTGCGGAAAACGCAGCACAAGGTTAGGTTCAAAAAAAGAAGAGAATGTATACAATCCCTGGATACGTTCTTATTCATTTTGTTGTTTGAGAATCGGAGTCCGATTGATGTAATGCTAAGACTTCGATAAATGTTTTATGTTTTATTTTAGGAGGAAAATAAGTAATGTTGTCAAATAAATTGACATTTTCCTTGACTTTAATTGTAATGCTGGTTGCGGCATTTGCTTCCCTTACAGTCCCTGTAATGGCACAAACTCCTGATACTTTTACCCCTGGTGCTGCTGCTGGGAATTTTGTTGTGCTAACACAAGCAGCAGATGTAGCGAGTGTCTTGGGAGTTATTGGGCTTGATGGTACCACCACCCCCCCCGAAATCGGGACAGCTACCAATATGCCCGCCGATTTGGAAGTTTTCTTGCGTAATGGTGGCACGATTGAGCTGCAAACGCAGATCGAAGGGACAGGTGATGCGGCAGCAACGCTCGCTGCTGATAATGCAATGGCTTTGATGCATCATCTGGTCATTACCGAGGTCATGTCGGGAAGGGATTATACTGGTGCTACCCCTGCTATAACTGCTGACAGCCAATGGATTGAAGTTTACACTAACAAGGCTGCCCCTGCTAATGTTTTAGCTGCTACACCTGCCTATAGGGTAGTATGGCACCCAGCACCGCGTCATACTGAGTCTTACGTTGTTAGAGACCCACTTACTACTCCTGATGATGCGACGGATGATGTATCTTGGGTTATTGTTGACCGTGTGAGTCTTATCAATAAATTCGGGAACGGGTGGACAAACAAGAGTACGAGTGGAAACGCTGTAGCGGAGGTTGGTGAAACCAATGTTCCGCAGAAAGATGTGGTTTCCATGTATCGGGTCAATGATTTGGCTGATGCTGACAAGACTAAGTATAAAGATAACACCTTTGGTAGTGGTATCGAGGACGGGTCTTGGGCAGCTTCTGCCTATCCTGGGAACGCGACGGTCGGATTTTTGGCTACCCCAGGTGGTGTGCATAGAACCGTCCCAGGTGGTGTCCTGTCCTATGCCAAAGCGGCAGTTACGGCTGCAGACAATGGCGGTATGGGTGTTATCATCAATGAGATTCGCGACGATACCTCCGCACAAAACGTTGACTGGGTTGAGCTTCACAACGTCAACTTAACTGGCGATCCGATCTCTGTCAACGGTTGGAGACTGCGTCTGACCACTGCTACTATGAATGATGATGGGACTTATGGAGGCCACACTGACGGTGTGCTTGCCGTAATTCCGGATTACAAGATAGCACCGGGCGAGTTCCTGCTCATTGTCAACCGGAATCCCGAAGAGACTGACTTAGCGGGTGGTATCGACCTGCAAGACATTATCGGCAAAAACGAGGTCAATAAAGGTGCCAGACATGTGTATTTTGTCAGTGCCGATCTGAATTTGCCGGGTAGTGGGAAGTATCTTATTACGCTCAGAAGCGGTGATAAGACGAGCTCTCACGAGCAATTTGTGGATTTTGCCGGTAACGGGTTCTTCCCAAACGATGGTACGGATATGCATCCCTTAAGAGGTTGGTCACCGCCAGGTGATCGTGCTGACTTCAACGTTGACACGCTTGCATCTGCGACGATGACTATCGGACGGACAACCGGACTGAAGAGCAACGGCGAATATCGCTCAAACTCCGGTGGTAATAGAATCCATCAAGATCATTGGCAAACGTATACAAATCAGGGGAGTATCGGTTATGACCGAGACGTTGATCCGCTCACTTCCCCTGGGACCCCCGGTTATGGCAACCAAGGTGCTGTTAACCTCATCTCCGATGACCGGAAGAATACCTCTGGCACTGACGACTATGCCTTCGGTGGTGACATAAGCATCAGCGAAGTTATGTATAATGCTGGTCCGCACTGGAACCTCGTTCAGTGGATTGAACTCTATAACTCTTCCTTGTCAGAAGCTATCGATCTCGGCGGTTGGAAAATGGAGATCCAGAACAAAGAAGATGTCCAGTCCTATGTCGATGCCAGTTTCCTGTTCAACGCCGGCACAGTGATCCAGCCGAATCAGACGCTCCTGATCGTCTCCCGGTCGGGTGCCAACGATGTTGCGTCATCGCGCGTCTATGATCTCTTCAGACACCATAGAGATGACTTAGGCTTACCAGCAGGACGTGTCGCACGACTCCTGAGTCGCACTGGCTTTAATATCAAACTCTATGCCAAGTTAGACGATAGAATGGGCGATGTTCGCTTCAGAGAACCCATGGAAGTCGTCGACGAAGCTGGAAACCTGATGGTCAGTGTGGATAACGCTGAGCGAACCGTCATGTGGGATCTGCCGACCTCTGCTGATCCGAACGTCCGTCAATCGATCGTCCGTCAATATGGTGAGCGGATGCGAGATGGAGATGGCAGGCCGGATCCCGCAAACGATGGCACGATGGAAGACTCGTGGAACCTGTCGGACCTCGCCGGTGCAGGGATCAGTTACTACGGACATGGTGATGACATCGGCACACCCGGTTTCCGTCTCGGTGGTCCGCTACCGGTTGAACTCGCCAGCTTCCGTCCACTACGCGACAAAGCCACAGGCGAAGTTACGATCCGATGGGCGACCGAGTCCGAGCTCAACAACGCTGGATTTAACATCCTGCGGAGTGAGAGCAAGACGGGTGCGTTCCAAGTCGTCAACGTCAAAGGTATCATTCCGGGTCATGGAACGACCAGTGAGAAGCATACCTACGAATGGACGGATACGACTGCGAAACCGAATGTCGTCTACTACTATCAGATTGAGGATGTCTCTCTTGATGGTAAGCGCACGACCTTGGCAACCACGCACCTGCGCGGTAACGTCACGGCTGCGGGTAAAGTTACCACAACGTGGGGCGATTTGAAGACTCAAAACTAATTTGTCTCTACATTTTTATGTAGAGATAATCAAAGGTTATTTCAGGGATACAATCTATTTGAACTAACCTACTAACCGGTAAAGGCGGTGTATCCCTACACCGCCTTTATTTTTTCTTATCTTCTTCAGAAACAGATATAGCACTCATAAACTTCATAGCATCAACTGCCAGCTGCTGCGTGTGCGGACTGGCGATCTAAAAACATGGAACTGCTTTCTTTACAGTTTGGGGTTACAACCCTCCTATACGTCGAAGCATTGAGATTACAATAGAACAGTCGGGGTTAGAAACCCCTCCTACAGAGAAATGGAGAAGGTATTTCTTATGAAAAACTTAATGACACAAAAAATTACTCTCGGTCTGCTGATGGCATTTGTGCTGGTGTTGGGGGTGCAGGGGATTGCGGAGGCACTGACTATAACGGGTACAGCCCCTACCCCTACTCAGGTTTATGAAATTAATGGCGGGCTTGGGACTGCTATAGCTCTTACGGTAACATTAAACATAGATGACACGGTTACTGTTGACGCTAATGGGGACGGAACGGCTGACACTATTACTGTTGATGGAAGTGAGGTAAACGTACAAAAGAAGGTAGTCGAGTCTGTCTCGGTTAGTGCAAATGGCTTCAGGATAACCTCTCCTCGTGATACTACCAGTTTTACCCTAACAGAAGTAAAAGCTGATGATGGGACAACGAGTAACACTTGGATAGCAGATGCTTCCCAGAATGCCTTTACATTGAGTGGATACTTCACCCGGGCAGGCAAAGCAACAATTACGGTAAGGGATAATACCACCTATCCCAGCGGTTACAGTAATTCATCATTTACTACTAACCCAGCGCGGCCCGAAACGACAACTTATACATTTTATGTAGTAGAACCTGATAGTAGAATTCTTCCCACAACAACTATCTTGCTTGACAGTCGAAGCACTGGATACAAGATTAATGTCGATGGTCGCAGAGATTTTGTGATTAACAACGGAAGTGGTAACTATCGAGTTAACTACGCTGTAGCTGTAGGATCCGGTAGTGCAACAAACCCATTCTATACGAAGGATGCGGATGAAAATGTGATACTAATTACAGCAGGTAATCCTATATCCAGTGCTGTTAAAGTATATCTAAATCCAAATGGCACTGCTCTGACTGCGGGCAGTCCAGTGGTTGAAGGTTTTGGTATAGGACCCACGAATACAGTGACCGTGACGATGGGTGCCGGTAGCGAAAGCCAATTCTCGGTTCCCTATATCTACGGAAGACCTCAACTGACAGTGACGGGACCGGGAGACACTAATAATGATATCAAGGGAACTAATACGAGCCCCGCTGGTCCTGGGGTGATAATTGGGAACACAACTGATACTAATCCTCATGCCTTTAGGGCTGTGGTAACAGATGAAAGTGACAATCCTGTACCTCACGCGTTAGTCCAATTTACAGCAACAGATGGAACCCGTGCTGGAGGCGACTTAATATTTACAAACGGCTCTAATACAGGCACCTTAGTTGACCTCCAGAACCGACTACCAGCTAATGCTGTTGGTGATGCGTCAAACATTGAATCAGACTCAGGTAAGACACTTTATGTGCGAGCCAGTGATGGCGGTGTCGCTACGGTTAGTTTCCAGCTTGGAACTGCTGTAGAACAAAAGGTTAGTGTTAGGGCAGTGGGTTTGACAGATGAGATTAGTGCGTTTACTCAAAGTACGTCTGGATTGAGTTTATCAATAGAAGGTACTGACAAGCGTCCAGGATCTTCTGGACTCTATGATTTGTATGTGCGCGTAGAGAATGATGGTGAACGAGTAGGAGCCGGATGGGAGGTCGAATTCGATACAACAAGACCCGGAACATTGGAGATAACACCTCCTGGAACCGGAGACTTCGCAAGTGGGACAAGAGTAAAAGAGGATACCGATACACAGGGCATAGCGCATGTTGTTTACGATCCGAAAAACGCTTCAGGTTCACTGGTAGTTACCGCAAGTATCCGTGCGGATGCGAATGAGGCTACTCCGGCTGGCGAGTTTGTGGATGATGTGACCTTCAACGTCAGTGGTGGCGGTGCCGACCCTCCGCCACCCCGAGACGTGTCTACGGCTACGCCAGATCGCCTCAGGGCTGTCAGCGGGAGTGGTCAGAGCGGTGCTGCAGGCACAGCCCTCAGCAACCCCCTTATTGTGGAACTGCTCTATACCAACAACCGAGGGATTGATGATGTCCCGGTCGATTTTCAAATCGTATCAGGGAGCGGAACGCTCTCTACGAGTAGTTCCAATACCGATTCAAGTGGACGCGCACAGACCACACTGACCTTGGGACCCGCTGCCGGCACAACCACCGTCCGTGCGAGTGTCGCTCCTGGAAACCTTGGCGGGCACACCGTCTCCTCGGTAACCTTCACAGCAACAGCAACAGGGACAGCGACCCAGTCTGGAGCGGCCGCAAGTCGGTTAGAGATTGATTTAGGTAATAATCAGAGCGGCAATATCAATAGACGGCTGCCAGAGGAGTTCGTCGTTCGCCTCGTAGATAGCAACGGCGACGGTGTATCAGGACAACGTGTCCGCTTCAGCGTTATCGAAGGGAGCGGGAGACCTTCACCGAGCAGCCCCCGAACCGATAGCGCGGGGTATGCCTCAACAAGCTTCACACCGACCTCATCGGGAACGATAGAGGTCGAGGCATCTTTCGGGGATCTCTCACCCGTGACGTTCATAGTTAACGTTGGTGAACCGCCAGCTGCGCTCGTCTACATTTCTGGTAATAACCAGAGCGGTAGACCGGGTACCCGGCTCGCCAATCCGTTTGTTGTTGAAGTCGTTGATGAAAACGACGACCCAGTTTCGGGGGCAAGCGTCACCTTTGCGGTGACAGCGGGGAGCGGCTCCTTGTCTGTTACAAGTGTAACGACCAACGGCACCGGACGGGCTCAGACCTATCTGAGACTCGGTGATGAAGTTGGCGAGAACACCGTCGTCGCACGCGTTACCGGTCTGACTGCGGTAACCTTCACAGCCATATCAGGTGCCGAGGTACTCGTCAGTGCAGCACAACGTCCACCGATGTACTGGATCAGCAGAACAGAGGGGAAACTCCACCGTCTCGTGGATGCGGAAGTCGAGAATCTCGCACCCAATATTGATGACATCCTGAGTCTTACCGTTGATACCCAAAACCAGTTGCTCTATTGGACACGCCAAACCGCTCAGAGCAAGAGTGCCATCCAACGCGCAGGACTCAACGGCAGGGGTGTGATAACACTCCAGACATCTCTGACGCTGATGACGAGTATTGCTGTGGATAGCACGGGGACGACGCTCTACTGGGCGGATATTCTTGGAAAGATCAAGAGCCGTCCGGTTCAGGGGAACAGAGTCACGCTCTTGGCGCAGAATCTATCGTCTCCGACAGGACTCGTCTGGTCAAACGAGTATCTGTATTGGGGTGAAGCGACGGGACAGATTCGACGGATGAATCTGCGTAACAACCGTCGGACGATCGAGACGATTACGACGAGTTCGGGTGAACCTGTGAGTCTTGCGGTGCGGAGCGGTCGTGTCTACTGGACGGAGATTTCAGGGAATGCTGCCCAACTCAACCGCGTGAACACCAACGGCACGGGTGTTGAAGCGTTGAAGACGTTAGCAGGTAGCAGGCGCGTTTGGATTGACGTAGACGGTTCGTCCAGCAAGCTGTATCTGACGCGTGCGAGTAAGCTCGAGCGTCGGGGTCTGTCTGGACGCTCGACGGTCACGTTGGTGTCAGGTTTAGCGAGTCCTGGGAGTCTGGTTTTGGGTGGGGAGTTGGTCGCAACACCCCCTGTGGTGAGTCAGCCGACACAACCGACACAGCCGACACCACCGACGGCCGCCTCGAAATATGATGTTAACGAGGACGGTGTGGTGAACAATGCCGATCTCAAGATCGTCTCAAGGGTCATTACGGGGGCAGCAACTAACGCCCGCGCCGATGTAGACGGGAGTGGGACGGTGGATGTCACCGACCTGATCCTCGTCATCGGCAACCTTGACGACGACGCAGCTGCACCAATGCTCGACCTTGATGTGAAAGCGTTAGACATCGATTTCGATCGGGTTCAGGAGCAGGTCGAGGTGTTGCTTGCATCAGGGGACAGGTCGATTGCAGCGCAGCGTGCGTTGTTGTATCTCCAACACCTGTTGGCATCGGCACGTCCCGATGAGACGGTCTTATTAGCGAACTATCCGAATCCGTTTAACCCGGAGACGTGGATACCGTATCATTTAGCGGAAAGCACGGATGTACGTGTGAACATCTACGATGCGCAAGGCACAGTGGTGCGTGTATTGACGCTCGGTCATCAGACGGCGGGATACTATACGTCTCGGAGTCGTGCGGCGTATTGGGATGGTCGTAACGCCTTGGGTGAACGGGTTGCGAGTGGTATCTATTTCTACCAGTTGCAGACCGACGCAGTGTCGCCGATGCGGAAGATGGTTATTTTGAAATAGTAATTGGCTGACCGCGTATCGCGTACCGCTGACCGCGTACCGTAGTATTGCGATACGCGGTTCGCGATACGCGATTCACAAGGAGGAATACGATGCGTAGTAACTCAAAAGGCACGATTCTCGCGGCGTGCGAGATGTCTTTCAACGGTAGAAGCAATTCTGAAATTGCGGCGCACTTCAAGGTCACGGATTCGACGGTCTCGCGTTGGCGGAAACACCAAGTCTGGATTGAC
>JAJEIE010000010.1 GCA_022827625.1 Candidatus Poribacteria bacterium
GCGCGGACTTGACACGGCATTATCTGACAACGGATGGTGCGGGGACACCGCTTTTGGTGGACGGCGCGGGGAACGCACGGCTCTGGTTCGGGGATGCGCTGTATTTCGATGTGGCTCCGACTTTTGAGGTTTCGGAACTCCCGAAACTGACGCTGGTGCAGTATGCGGAGATGACACCTGTTGTACTGCCGGCGGGGGTGAGTCCGATCGGGAATGCGTTTACCTATTCGCTGTCGTCGGAAGTTTCTCTTGGGAAAGGGTTGCGGTTTGATCCGCGGACGCGGACGCTCAGCGGGACACCGGTTGCGGTGATGGCGGAGACGGATTACGTCTATACGGCGACGGATGCGGACGGGCAGGTGATCGCGTTGCCGTTAGCTATTGAGGTGATACCGGCAGTGCAGGCTCCACGGCACATAACGGATGGTGTGGGTAATTTGTTTTTTGCGGATGGCGCAGGCACTCTAATTCGTTGGCACGGATTTTAAACTTTCCTTGCGGTTCGATGAGGCGAGATTGGTGAACGACGCTTTATTCCGTATATCCGCTCTCCGCTACGCTTACGAGTTACGCGCTTTGGTTATTCTTTTAATTTTCCTTGCGGTTTTGCGTATTTGGCGATTGTGCCTCGGGATTAACATCTACCGGGCTGGGGAGTTAAACTATGCCGTCACTTCATAACACACTCTTTTTTCGTGCGTGCGTGAATTATCTTGAGAACGGGGCGCGTGTGAAAAAACGCGGAAACCCTTCACAGATCATCCGTTCGGTTGCGGATAACGACTACGAAACCTTTTCCACAGAAACCGATTACGATGTCGATATTTCCGTGAACGGCGCGCCGACGCGGGTGGACGCGTTTTTCGTGAAAGGAACAGGTATAACTCGGCATTCGGGAACACCGAGTGGCGGTAGCGGTAGCGGATGGACGAATGTCAACCTGCCGGCGACAGTAACGAACTATGAAGGCACGGCAGTCTCGACAACCGACAAGGGCTTCCAGCATCACCTGTATCTCTTGCCAAACCACTTTACTGCCAAAAGCGTGCGATTGCAGTTTCAAGGCAGCGGTGTGCGGATTTATGAAGTGATGCTGCTTGAGTTTGGGATCGAGATAGATGCCAATGCCGACTTTATAGAGATTGACCCAAACCTCGTCGATAGAACGGGCAGGATAGAGGCGGGTCCCGGCAGTGGACGTGTCTACAACGCTCCGATCGGGGCGGAACGCGAAAAATGGGAAGTCGATTACGTCGTGAAAGTTATCCCTGGGAAAACGCTTTTGCAAACGCCAGAAGAATTCCTCTACTGGCGGGCAGAGAACCGAAACCACGTGCATGCCGTCGAGCCGTCTCGATTCCCGTGGATGGTGTTCCCAGCTGTGTTTACGCGAAATTCTGTGCCGGTTCGGTATCGGACAAAGGATAAGACAGCCGGTGAAGTTATCAAATTTCAGGTAGCGGAGCAATAGAACTCATGGCAACAGCAACAATACGATGGGACACAGCTACAAAGATTGATAAAAACGGACAAGGCACTATTTTCATTCGCTGGGATGAAGACATTAGCGGGTTCACCGCAGCAGATATTACGCCAAGCCATTCCGTAAATCTGATAATCCTCAACTCCTTGAATTATGATAATCAGTGGAGCCTTTTTTTTCGTCTTGTTGACCCCGATGATGCCGATGATTTCTTTATCACTATTCGCAAAGATGCCGTAACTGAAGGCAACCCTCGCTATACGTTCCCGGTACAATTCAGCCTACCGGATGCGCCAACTTCGCTTGCGGCGACAGTTTCAGGGAAATCCATAGAACTGTCGTGGACTGTGCCGGCATCGGATGGTGGCGGCGCGATAAGGCGATATGAATACCGCGTTGCGAAGGGGAAAAGTGCGGGCGGGACGTGGAAAACGACAGGCGGAACAGGCACAACAGTTACAGTGCCCGGGCTTGACCCAAACACGGAATACACGTTTGAAGTGCGTGCGGTCAACGATGCGGGTGAAGGTCCCGCGAGCAACGCTGTCACGGCAACAACAGAGACCGTCGCACCGGATGCCCCACGGAACCTTAAAGGGACTGCGAGGGACACAGAGGTAGACCTGTCCTGGACCGCACCCGCGGCTAATGGTGGGAGTGCCATTACACGCTATGAATATCGGGTTGCGAAGGGGAAAAGTGCGGGTGGCACGTGGAAAACGACGGGTGGCACCGGTAGAAACTTCACAGTCACCGGGCTTGAGAAAGGCACAGAATATACGTTTGAAGTCCGCGCCGTGAACGACATATCCGCAGGGACCGAAGGGACATCAGACGGTAGCAACGCCGTAACGCTCACGACAGAGACGACAAAGCCGGGGGCACCGACGGGATTGACAGTGACACCGGACGGACTCGGTTTCGATGTGTCCTGGACGGCACCGACTGACGATGGCGGAACACCCATCACAAAATATGAATATCGGTATCAGAGGGGACAGACGGCAGGCGGGACGTGGACATCCGCTGGGACAGACACCTCCATATCGGTATCAGGACTGAGACCGAACACGCGGTATACGTTTGAAGTCCGCGCCGTGAACGCGAAAGGCAATAGCGGATCGACACCCGCCGCCACCAAACGCACCGAGCGCACGGCACCCACGGTACCGACAGCGGTATCAGTCGCTACGAAGTCAACCTCCGCAATCCTTTCATGGACGGCACCCGCAAGTAACGGTGGAAGTGCCATCACACACTATGAGTATCGCTATAAAGCGAGCAGCGGTAATTACAGTGCGTGGAGATCTACAGGTGACACCGGCACAACATTTACGGTAACAGGGCTTACACGTTCAACCGAGTATTCCTTTGAAGTCCGCGCCGTTAACAGCATCGGAAACTCCCCGGAATCAGAGACGCTTACAGAGACGACAACACAAACAGATGTCTCCGCGCCTCGAACCTTTAAGGTGGTACCAACGGCGACAACGGCAGTCTTGACGTGGACAGCACCCGCCGAGACAGAAGGCGCGACGATCACTGCGTATGAATACCGGTATGTAGCAGGCGATGCGATTTCTGGGAACTGGACATCGGCAGGCACGGCGTTGACAGTGACGGCCACAGGACTTGACAAGGGAACAGAATACGCCTTCCAAGTGCGAGCCGTGATTGCCGCGGGTGCAGGGATTGCGTCGGGTGTCGTCACTGCCACGACAGATACAACCGTGCCGGATGCGCCAACAGCGGTCGCAGCAACCCCCGCGCAAAAGACAGTCGAGTTGTCCTGGACCGCCCCGGAAGATGATGGCGGAACACCCATCACCGATTATGAATATCGGATCGGGACAGGAAACTGGATACGTATCCGAGGAACAGGCACACGCCACACAGTTACGGGACTCACTGGGAACACAACATATCGTTTTCAGGTGCGAGCGGTGAATGCGAAGGGTGAATCCTCACCAAGCACCACAACAACGAAAACAACACCTGTTAAGCCGACCGCACCCAAAAACCTGAGACTGACCCCGTCCGCAAGACACCTTGCAGCTGCCTTTGATGCACCAACCGACGATGGTGGAACGCCCATCACCGATTATGAATATCGGTATCGAAAAGGGATAGGGACGTGGACGCTCTGGGCATCCGCAGGAAACGATCTCGCAGAAACAATTACAGGCTTAGAGAGAAACACGGCGTATTCTGTTCAAGTCCGCGCCGTCAACAGCATCGGAAAATCCCCTCCGGTAACCAAATCCGCGAGAACACTCAAGGAAGCACCGACCGCACCCAAAAACTTACAAGCACGGGCAGTCGCAACCTCCGTAGACCTGTCCTGGACCGCACCCGCAGATAATGGGGGGAGTGCCATCACGGATTATGAATATCGCTATCGGAAAACGACAGGGGCGTGGTCCCTCTGGGCATCCGCAGGAAACGATCTCGCAGAAACAATTACAGGATTAGAGAGAAACACGGCGTATTCTGTTCAAGTCCGCGCCGTCAACAGCATCGGAAAATCCCCCGCATCAAACGCATCCGCCACAACAGGCGTAACGCTCCCGACCGAGCCAACAGCCGTGACGGTGGTGTTCTTATCGGGAACGACAGCACGTTTACAGTGGGACTCGCCCGGCAACGTCACGAGGTTTCAGGTCAACTACGCAGCGGGGGCTTCGATCGGCAGCAACTGGCGTAACACGCTCGCGGCGCAGACATTCTATGTGGTGACAGGTCTCAAACGACAGACGCAGTATGCTTTCGCAGTTCGGGGGGTCAATGGCGCGGGCGAAGGTCCGAGATCGAAAATCAAGACGGCGAAAACGCCTATCGCCTCGCCGCATAACGCCCTCTTTTTCAAACAGTGCGTGAATTATCTTGACCATGGGGCGCGCGTCAAGAAACGCGGGACTTCACAAGTCATCCGTGCCGTCGCGGATAACGATTACCGGACGTTCTCACAGGAGAAAGACTACACACTGGATATATCACGCAACGGCGCGCCGACGCGGGTAGATGCGTTCTTCGTGAAGTGTCAGGGGGTTACTCGGCATTCGGGAACACCGACAGGTAGGAATGGTAGTGGATGGACGAATGTGAATCTGCCGGGAACTGTAAGAAACCACGAGGGTAAATCCGTCTCTACGACGGTTGCGGGGTTCCAACACCATTTGTTGCTGCTCACCTCGCACTTCACGGCAAAAAGTGTGCGATTGCAGTTTCAAGGCAGCGGTGTGCGGATTTATGAAGTGATGCTGCTTGAGTTCGGTTTAGAGATAGACGCCAATGCCGACTTTACAGAGATTGATACAAACTTTGTGGATCCGAGTGGCGTGATTCATTTGGGACCGGGAGGCAGGCTCAGCTACGGTTCGCCGATCGGAGCCGGGCGTGACAAATGGCACGTCGATTACGTCGTGAAGGTCGTCCCTGGGAAAACGCTTTTGCAAACGCCCGAAGAGTTCCTATATTGGCGCGCAGAGAACAGAAACCACGTGCATGCCGTCGAGCCGTCCCGGTTCCCGTGGCGAGTGTTCCCATCCACATTCACGCACAATGTTGTTCCTGTGCGGTATCAGACAGACGATAAGACAGGGGGGAAAAATATCACATTTCAGGTAGCGGAAAGTTGAACCTATTTCAACATCTTCTAAGCCGAAATAGACAAGGGCGGCGTGCGTCTTTGAACATTCCGCCCTCGTTTTATTCCGATTTTCTAAAAATCTCTATCGTCGTACCAATACTCCCAATCCGAATCAACCGCGAAGTTTCCCCAGTCAACGACATCTGCATAGGCTCCGGCATCTATTTCATTTGGAGATCGCCAATAGAACCGGGATCGCTGTATTTGAGATGTTAGAGGTAAGTAACCCACCCATTCCACATCTTCTACATATGTAGGGCCTACGCCTTCGATCTCTACGCCTAAGGTGTAGACACCATATTCACTTTCATTTCTTTTAGTTTGGACACTCGCGTAGGAGACGACTTCAATTCCAGGTTCACCCCATAGATCTCTGGCGTAAATATGTGCGAATGCGCTAACATGCCCATTCCATGGCGTCACGGTATCTGTGAAAGTAAAGGAAAAAAGAACAATTGCGAAACAAAAGATACAGGTCAAAACAGACTTACGCATGAGAGTGTTCTCCTTATTTTTGATTTAACTCTAAAAATCGGTAGGGGTCTATGCCCCCTTGACCCATCTCTACGACACGAACGCCTGAAGGAAGATTGCCGGATAAGGCTTCTTCTTCGGTGATATTTATGTTTGGCGGCGATGTTATTTCACTGATGTAACGCTGCGTTGTTCCATCTAAGGCTTCGTACGTAGAATAGCGAACATAGGCAACATCGTAATAGTTTGGATACACCTTACCATTTTTCATAAACGCACCATGAACATTACGATCGCCTTGATTCCACAACTCAATGAGAACACGAGACATCAGTTCGTAGTTTCTGCACTTATTTTCCCCATGCACTCGGATCGCGTCTTGGATTTCTTCATCCGATTTATCCCAAAATACGAAACCGGAATAATCTGAGGGGATCTCTGGATAGGGTCCGAATCCCAGAGGCGAAACTCGCTGCGTTTCAGGACTTGTAAAAAATACATCAGATTCGAGTATCTCTGAATCTGAATCACTGGAGGACTCGTTTGATGAAGGTTCTATGGGTGTTTGAATAGAATCTTTTTCAGAGACGGTATCGGATGCGAGAGGACTTTCTTGGAAAGTCTCAAGGCTATAGGTCTCTGTAACATCGTTTTGTGAGGGGGATTCTACTTTTTTCGCAGATTTGAGTTGCTCTATAGCGCGTTTTGCTTGCAGGTCTTCTTCATTGACTTCACGTTTAACAGAACAACTATAAAACAGGCTACTGGCAACAATACTGAAACTGAACACGAATCCGGCTTGAATGGCTCGGTGGGAGAGTAAGCTCAGGAACATAGAAAACCTCCTGAAGACGGGATGTATTATATGGGTGTACACCTCTCAATAAAGAGAGAAGGCTCGCAACCTTGATTTGCATCATAAAAAGAAAGAAAAACGCTGTCAAGCAAAAAAAGGCAACAGGTATCAAATAGAAAATGCGTAAAATCTGTGCGCATTTCCCGGAAAACTGAATACCTGGACGCGTCGCGACGCGCAATTGGGATCGGATCTATGCCGTTCTGATGCGTAGTTTTCGCCGCGGTACTGAAAAATGTGAGGAGCTACAAGTGTATCGCCGTCATAATAGCAGAAAAAGATTTGAAGTGATTCCCGAGGGGTCGTTTCAGAGGTGTCAGTTTCGGATCACATACCAAGAGATATAGATGCCGACCGCAGACCAGACCATACTAAAGAATCCTATCCACGCATGGCTGGCGTGAATCGTCCAGAGTGTGTGAAATACAAATCCAGAGATACATCCCAATAGAAATACGATCGCAATCAATTTTCTGATCATAATAGAAACCTTATTAAATATACGAAAGATGGTAGAAAACTTTATCCAGTTATTACGATTCCTACGCGAGTTGACTCAACTCCTCGGACTCTTTCTGAAATGCGTAAATTCGTTCCAGACGATTGTGAGCCTTATGAAGTTTGTTTAGAATCTCTTCCTCGGAAATCTCAAGGGAATCAGAATTCAGTTGTGAAGAAAGATAGTTAAGTTCTTCTGCAACTTTCAATTCAATGTTACGAACAATAATTAGTCTGCCTCGTTCCTTTTCTAAAGACTGAAGTTCTTTAGCCAATTAAATCACCTCACTTATATACCATCAATTACTTTTTAATGCTTCCAAGAATTTCTCCGGTAAATGTTGCTATACCTATACATTCTTTTAGTCGCACGGGGTGCGTACTATGCAGTTTAATATAGGTTTTATCTTGGCGGGCATTATATTGAAGTATTGGATCAGTTAACTCCACAAATATCACTCTGTTATGTGTAAATCTTTTACCTACTGAATCTTGCAATTCAACGGTAATTTTTGTGAGATATATGAGATGTTCATCCTCAAATTCCCAGTTATAAATATCCCAACCTATTTCACCCTCTATAATAACTGGCTCAAATACTTCGTAAGTTTTCAAGGAACATCCCAATACGATAACGAATATGCCAAATATAGCAATTGACTTGCTTTTCATTATCTGAAAACCTCTAATTTGAGTCGCCAGTGGCAGAAAGCACCAGCGCACTGAATCCTAACCCCGTAGAAACCAGCGTCCCCATAAAACCGCCCGGCGTCTTTTCTTACGAAGCTCCTGTTGATAGACACGCGTGTAGACCTGAACATACTCCGGGGATTTCCCGAGCAACTCTGATGCCGGGACCTTGCGAGCAGGCGCATACTCCACGTAGAAAAGCGAGAAGATCGGCACCCCACACCCCGCCAGCGCATAGATGCACGTGTTCGCATCCTGTTTGGCATTCGACGTGGCTTTGTGTTCAACATCACGCATCTGAAAATCGTGGGCCGTGACAGTGGATCGAAAAAATAGAAACAGACTCATCAGAAGCATTAGACGGAAAACGAAAAATCGGTGCTGTGAAAACATAATTTAGCCCCTTCGTTACGACACCCAAATTAAAGGGTGGAAGTTTCAGAACGATAGAAGTCCTGCACCTCTATCATGAGTTTCGGGATGCCATCGGGCATTCTCGGCATGAGTTATGTGGTTGCGAAAATTGTAACGCTCTCATCTCTTCTCCTGTGAGACTAAACGTTCTGAAGTTTTTCTTTAACCTTATCTATGAGTTCAACCACCACGTCTTCTGACAAACCCATCCTGCTACCAAAACTTTTCGGCATTCCCAGAGGTGACTTATAAGTGTTTATCCATTCTATAGCATCTCGCCTATTGAGCATGAGTTTTTCAACGGTATCAATATAGTCCTGCCTGCTACAGATAAATGTTATATCCTTTACACTGATCCGAAGATGGAATGCCATATCTTTGGGGCTGGCACGATACCACCAACGAAGTTCCGCTATTGTTTGGGTCAATTCAGTTAAAGCCCGTTGATATATCTTGTTATCTTGCAATTCTGACATAGTTTATGCCTCCAGTCTGAATATAACTGCTCAAAATGGCGTAAACGTGCTACCTACTTCTTCGGCGAACTTGGCTCGGCACCACAATATCGGCAGAGAACTGCTTTGAATTTGACGAGTTCCATACAAGTGAAACACCTTTTCATCTTTCCTTTTGCCACGGCTCGCTGCTCCAATGTCTCCTCATTTCTGCCGGACACCAGCACCCAAAGGAGCGCGAAGGGACCGAGTAAAAGGAAACTCAACAATGCCCACCCTACAACGTCACGCCCCCGATGATACGCAGCAACACCGGAGACGATCGCTAATAGAACCCAACCGATAAAGGGAGCAAGCATTGTTAATATTGTTAAAAAAGAAATCCCTGACATAAAAATTACATCCGATTACGTTCTCTATTTCGTCTGAGTTCCGCGATATGACTCATCTCAACAAAAAAGCCTATATCTCCGTCACAATGTTCCTGAATGTAGTCGCGAACCCTTTTATCGTCGTAAACCAATTCAGACTTAGGGCGCGCCCTTCCGAATGTGTCTAAGAGATGTGTCTCCTGGCGTCGAGCTTCGTTTCTCAAACCAATTCGTTCAATCCCCAAGATTTCTATATCCTCAACGAAGTAGCGTTGTTCCTCTGCTTGACGTTTGTGAAAATTACCATTGGCTATTTGTGAGTGTCCGACTTTAATAACGTTGCCGATGGGCAATTTTGTAAAATAGATGAAATATTCTTCCAAGTCTTCTGTGCTTAATTCGTCATAAACTGCTTCATCTCTCATTGTTCTTTTCATAGCTCCTTCTCATTGGATAGAATGAAAATTAGCAGAGATTAAAGAAATCCCTGACATAAAATCCCTTGTGTTCAGCTGAATCGTACCCACATCCATGTCATCAGCGTTTGCCTCGTGAGGTGATCACTGCCCATGCCAAATAGACACCGATGACGTTCAAGACCATAATCACAAAGGCGATCCATCGGTCATCTGGCAGAATAAACATAAATGCCAATACAAACTCAACCATACACGCGATCAGATAGACCGCGGCGACAAATGCTCTCATACAGACTCCTTTCTCTATTTCAATGACGATCTAATTTCAATGACGATCTACAGGAACACCCCCACCGCGGATAAGATCCACAATGTGGGGGGGCTATTAGTTTTTGTTGTGATAAATAGAGGTCAACTATAGCATTTCTCGGTATATCTGTCAACTTTCAGTATCACTGTGGACGTGTTTTCAGGGGTCGGAATTGGGGATCTGAAGTGTTTAGTCCCGAAGCACGCCCTGTTCGAGGAGCGACTGAATCAATTCGGCTTGTGTGCGATTGCCTTTCGTGGAGTTGCAGGCTTGGCAGAGGAGTTGTAGGTTTTCCAATCCATCTGATCCGCCTTTAGAACGGGGTTGGATATGGTCGATTGTAATATTACGAAAATGGAAAGAAACCTGACACCCCGCACACTTGCCCTCCTGCATCCCAAAGAGGACATGTTTATGGGTTTTAAAACGTCGGAGGTCTCGTTGGGATAAGGTTTCAAGCATTGATTTGTCTTTTACACCGAACAACGTCTCAAAATGGATTTGACGCGGTTCTGGTGGGTCGGTTCGCTTCGGAGGCGTCTTTCGGTGTATGACCTGTCCGAGTATACCTGTATTTTCTGTGAGATTCAAATCACGTTCCAGACGCAGTTTTAAAAGTTCTATCGCCTTCGGGCTTATATCTATACCGATCCACTGCCGTTGTAGGCTTTCTGCTGCGATGCAGGTTGTGGCACACCCACAGAACGGGTCCAGCACGATGTCGCCGCGGTTCGACGAGGCGAGGATGATGCGTTGAAGTAATTTCAAAGGCTTTTGGGTCGGGTAGCCTGTTTTCTCTTTTGCGCTTACCTGCCCAAGCGACGAAACATCTGCCCAGACATCATGCAGTTGCTTTTTTCTGCAATAGTTACCGCGATTGTTTTTATTCAAGGCAAACATGACTCTCGGCTTTCCTGATTTCGTCCAACGGATACGCCCTTCTCTATCAAGTCTTTCTATGGATCGATCGGTATAACTGCCACGCGGTAAATCATAATAGTATCTGCCATCTTCAGTCTTTTTGTATTGCGATAATTCTTCTTGCGATAACTCTCGCAGAGGTGCAATGCCATCAGGGTTTGCGAAAAACTTATCCGATTTCGCAAATCTTAAGAGTGTGTCATGTTTTTTGCCAAAGTTTTTGGTACTCGGTCTTTGGGGACCATCATAATGCCAAACAATCTCATTGCGAAAGTTCTGCTGCCCAAACACCGCATCCATCACCACCTTCAAATAATGGCTCGCTGTCGGATCACAGTGCAAATAAATGCTCCCCGTTTCCTTCAGTACCCGCCGCATCTCCAGCATCCGTATCCCCATCATAATCAGATACGCCTTCATGCTGGGACCGTGTGCAAACGCCGCCGCACTTATCGCCGCATACAGCCCAGGTTCACGCTCGGCGAGCTGCCCGTGCCACGCGTTATCCAGATCCGAGAGCGTCCACGAGTCTTTGAACGCTGCACCCGCGGCAACGCTTCCGATCGGCGCAGCGTAGGTACGATTCGAGTTGAACGGCGGATCGAGATAGATCAGGTCTATCGTTTCAGAATCCAGCCCCCGCAGGATATGGAGATTATCACCTTGAAAAATGGTGCGGTTTTCGACGTTCATGGTAGGAATTTAGCACAACTACAGAAAAAGGGCAAACACACCTATTGGTCAATGATGAGAAAAACGACTTGCTTTTAGGGGTCGGAATTGGGTATATTAAAGAGAGAAACCCCTACGAATTGACAAGGATTCCACAGATAGATGTCCAAAACGAAAAGTGTCGGCACACTCGGTGATGTGATGGGCAATGTGCCGTCGGTACCCAAAAATGAACCCATAACCCTCATGGATGTACTTGGGCGCGTCGAAACGCTTGAAACTGCGTTACAGATGCTCATCGAGGAACTCACCGCACTCCGAGCGTCCATTGAACGGCTTGAAAAAACACCACCCAAAGCGAAACCGATGCAGCCGAAACCGACGCAGCCGGAAACGACTGCCGCCGAAAAACCGCAGACGAAACCCACCACCCCAAAAAGTGTTCACCCCTGGGACGATCCTAAAATCCTCACGCAACTCGAAGCGTGTCGTCCGCGGATCCTTGAACTCCTCTCAAACGGAGAGGAAGTTACCAAGCAAGGGTGTGCCGACACACTCAATAGTGATCCGGCTTTGGTGGGACGAACAATCTCCTACATGATAGCCGTCACAAAAGAGGTGCAGATGATCTCACCGCCGAAAACCGAAGACAATCCCGAACCGAAAAAACGGTTTCGATTGAAATGATAGTGACTGACAACTGATAACGACTGTTTCCATTGAAATCAGGGCATTTTCCCATGCCCCTGCCTCTTTTAACGTTTCAAGAGGGTTAGACCACAGGAGCAACACTCTGAAATGGGTTGTAGGGCATTGTGTGCGTTTTCGTGTTGAGAATCAGGTCAGCCCCTTCCGGCAAGAAATAGAAACCCATGAACGGATGCTCGTGATTTTCAAGTCCTGAACGCAATTCCATCGAAACCGCGAACAATCTTCCCTTCAACGCTTTTCCTTCCATCTTTTACACCCAGCTGCGTCCGTATCTGCTTAAAAAAAGCGTTACGTGTTACACAAGTTTCAGGATCTTCACAAGACTTTTCATAAGCGGAATAGAGTGCATCTCGCGGCGCAAACCCCTTTGTGTTTTTTACCAGACGCGTGCGGATGAAGTACGTCAGTGGATCTTCAGTTGTGGTGTTTTCAGTTGTGTCTATTATTGCATCAGGTACGACTTCTGAGGTCTCAAGGACAGACTTCACAAAGTCGGCGGCGAACATCGCAACTGCCTGCCAATACGCCGCGCGCCCAACGCTTCTTAATTCTTTGGGTTCGACGTACTCCGCATTGTAAGCCTTCGTGTTAAACTCAAACTCATCTTCCACGATCGGATCCTTCCTTATTTCACAAAAGTGCCGCAATGTTCCGAGACTTCCTTTTTGATGATGCGATGGGGGAAAGAAGGCAACACACCCTTCGCAAAACGGCTTTTCCGTTTCATCTTGATCCTTGCGGAAACTTAATGTTTTTTGGCATCTCGGACAGGGAGGAAGCGGGATCTGGTAGTCTATAATAGCATGAAAGGTCTCAAGCGCAATCACGGCGTTATTTTCAAGCGGAAGGTACCCAATGTAGGCTTTTCTCAACTCTGGGTCCGGCATCATCACCGGCTCCATCGCATAGAAGGAACGAATTTGATTCGGATATTTGACCATTATCGGTTCTACGGGTGGAGGGTCTATAACCAGTACGGCTTCGGCTGTTACACCGCAACACGAGAAGACTTTCTTCTCATCGAGTTCCGCGGGTATTCCGCAGCACGGGCACGTCGCTGGCGCGATTCGAACCCGCCGCTTGATGTCATCATAAAAATCGTCCGTCAGCATAATCTTATTCCTCAGACTCAGACTTTTCCCGTGGCCTGAACGCCTTCGCCGCCTCTTCAGAAACCAGCATATCAGGGTCTTGTCCGATTAACAGCTCCGGGATGATTTTGTTATCTTCATCAAGAAGCTTTGACTCTGCCCGCAACTCCCGTAGCAATTTGATTTGTCTGTCTATGTCATCCGGTTCGACCTCCCTCAGGAGTCTACGGAAATATCGCACACGCCATTTGGGCGATAAGTAGGGCATTTCCTGCTTGTCATTAATATCTTCGCTCTCTCTCAAGGTTTGAATTTCGTCTTGTGCTTTGTCTTTGATTTTTTGGATTCTTCTATAGATTTGGTTATCCGCACGCGCTGCGTCTCTCTCAGCCCCAACGAAATCGGGATACATATCCTTGAATTCTTCAACTGTCTTTATAAGAGGAAGGTCATGTGCGAGACACTCGATAATAAATGCCCGCTGATCTTCCGAGAAATGTGGAAGTTTGTCGCGCATGAGGTTGAATCTCCTTTGGTAGTTTTGTAGTAGATGATCAGAGTTACAGGCAAGGGGGTATTCCTATTCAGTGGGGTAACATTAATTATACTCAGGGGGTACTATTAATTATACTCAATTTGCTGACGAATGTTAAGGGAAAAGTGTTTGCATCCCCAATGCGATAAGTGACAGATTTTCTGATATTTCACTGGTAAAATCCCCCTTCTCTTGCCAAAAAAGCAAAAAAAAATCAATCCCCTTGATTTCATTGAATTCTGACGTAATTTCAGTGTGAATTCGTGTGAATTAAAACTGTCACTTGTGAATTAAAAACTGTCATAAATCACAGAAAAACTGTCACTTATGAAGAAAAACACGTGTGAAAGCAAAACTGTCACCTGTGGATAAAAACTGTCACCACGCACAGAGTAAAGCAGGAGCACGGCACTGCCCCTGATTTTGTTCCCCCCTTTCAAAACAGAAAAAGAGAAGGCGCAAACGTATCACGCAGATTTCAGTGATATACGTTCACACCCTCTCAATTGGGGTTCGCAATTCCGTTTATGTTCCTTTTCGCACTTCATAGCCGAGTTCTATGACCTTCGCGATTAACAGTTCCGGTGCAAAGTCGTCGAGGGGATCTCGTGGATTGTCTTCGGCTTCCAGCGACATCGCCTCGACCGCCTCTTGTGCGGTGACGTAGTTGATACCGATATAGTCTTGAGTCGTTGAGACGTTCTTGTGTCCGAGTAGCTCTTTGACAAGATAGATGTCGTTACATTGTTGGTATAATCTCTGGGCAAACGTCTTGCGCATTGTGTGCGTGGCGAGTTTACCGTTGAGTTCGGCAGCCGAAAACGCATCATCAAGGATCGTGTGAACTGCCTGGCGTTTCATTGCTATCAGTTTGCCTTTTTTCCGCTTCCGAGAAGGGAAGAGCGGATGGTCGTCTGGCAGTTCCCCGAAGATACCGAACGCGCCACGATTCCACGCGATAATCTCCTCAATCGCCTTGCGTCCATCGGTGTTAACAGGGATCGTCCGAGCGGTTTCCCCACCCTTGACGATAGATTTATCAAACTGGAAACTCGTCACAGGCTGCCCATTCTGCCATACATCGCCCGCGGTGAGGGCGAGCAGTTCGCTCACCCTCCCACCGATCGACACACCGAGCATGAACAGACCGCGGTTGCGTTGTGCGAAGGCACCCGTGAAGGCATCCCGCACTTTGCGGATTTCATCATTCGTTAGAGGGCGTGTGCCTTTCATTTGCTATCTCCTTTGTGAGTAGATCATTTCGGGTCGAAACGCACCGGTGTGGACATACAGATAGCCCGTCATCGGTGTACCGACCTCGCTGGTGATTGGACAACTTTCCGCCGCTTCGACCACGCACCGCAGCGTTTACACCGCCACCGAAACACATCGTATTCCATTTCTTCCCACAGATGATAACACATATCACCTGACCGAGTTTGCCTGTGTGTGTGTGGACGGTTGTGCGTGCTGCTTTGGTGTCTCCAAAAATCTCTCCATTCTGACATTTTCATATTTCCTTTCGTTTGTTGGTTTGTGAGTTGCTTTCTGGTATATCAAATGAGACACCAGAATCCGTTTGTTGGTAGGTGCGATTTCCTAACCGCACCATCGTTTGTTAGTTGTCACGGCGGACACCCCGCCGCTCTCGCTGACGCAGTTCAAGGCGCGCCTGTTTCGTCCGTTGGAGTTCATAGTTCGCTAACACAATACCAGCGGCGAGCATGCAAGCAAGACCGAGAACGATATAAATCAAAATAAACCTCCGTCTGTTGGTTTGTTGGTTTGTGAGTGCCAATCCCCCACATCGGGAATTGGGTCACTGCGGCATGGGAAACGCCCCGAAGGACGCTTCCCCGTTTGTTGGTTTACTCAACCGCCTTTTTCAAAAATGCCATCGCCTGTCCCACCAGTGAAGCCAACGGCAAGCGATAACTTTCCCTGCCTTCTACCTGCAACTCTGCAATCGCTATCTCAATATGGTTTTTCGCCTTACGAAGTTGCTCAATGCGTGCCGTGCGTTCTGCTTTCGTCATCGTTCTATCCCCGTGTCTGATGTTTCCGTTTGTGTTCCGATTGACGCGGTTATAGTAGGGTGGAGAAACGGGCGCGATTGTGCCGTGTCGGTCTCGGAGTCCTTTTTTCGCCATTCTGTAAGTATCGGGGACGCGTCGCCACGCCCCCGCTCCGTTAGAAGATGGGACGCGCCCCGAAGGACGCGCCCGTTGGGTTAGATAAAATTTTCTTCTTTCAGACTTACAAAAATCCCATCTCCGATAATCACATGGTCAAGGACTTTTATCCCTATCTGGTTACCTGCCTCAATCAACTGCTTCGTCGCCCTGATGTCCTCTTGGCTCGGCTGTGGGTCGCCTGATGGGTGATTGTGAGCAAGGATAACCGAGTTCGCGGCTTCCTGAATTGCGAACCTGAATATCTCGCGGGGGTGGAATACACTGGAATTCAGCGTTCCCTCAAAAACCTTGTCAACCGCAAGCATTTTGCCCCACTTCAATTCTTTTGCGTCCTCGCCTGCCTTGCCCGCACTGGTCACACCGCCTTTCGTGTCAAGAGCAAGCACGACAACAATTTCTTTCTGAAGATACCGCATTTTTGACATCAGCAAGTCGGCAACATCTGACGGACTCGTAACCTTCTCCCGTTCTGCGTGGAAACGCGCAAGTCGCTTGCCAATTTCAAACACGGACGCTAACCGCTCGGATCGCGTTTCTCCGATGCCCTTGATTTTGCCCAATTCCCGCGCCGAACTGCCCGCCATCTGCTTCAAATTGCCGTCATAGGCTGTTAAGACTTCCTCCGCTACCGATAAAGGCGTTCCAAGCACTTTCGCAAACAATTCGGTGTCTGATAGCGCGTCAATGGGTCGCTTGAGACTGCTTGCCAATGCCTTCGTGCGTTGCCACTGCTGCGCGTGCGTTCCGACTAACGCCTTACGCTCGGCTTCGGCTTTCGCTTTCGCTTCGGTTTCCTGTTCTTCGGGTGTTCCGTTCACGAGTTCAACGAACCAGTCTGGAGAGATAGGCTTTAGCGTCTTTTCAACGAATACGGCACGCTCCAAAGTCTCAAGTTCCATCGCTGTGTCGTCCGAGAAGTGGACTACGATTTCATCATCGCCCTGTCCGCCTTCTTCGTCTATCTCATGGAAACCTGTAAATTTCTCAATTCGGATTATCTGCTTGTCTCCGTCCGTCATCACGCAACCGACCGCAAAATCTCCGTCAAAATGCTTGTCTAAATAGTCTTGTGAGAGTTCAATTCTCATGTTTCGGTAACTCCTATAAGTTGGGGTTAAAAATCTCCCAGACTCTCTGGGGTTACCGCTGGTAGGGAAACGCCCCGAAGGACGCTTCCCTTTGCGTTTGTGGGTTGTGCGAATGCTACAGCGTTTCTATAAAATCGCGCGCCTGTTCGCATTCGTCAATCGTGCGAAACTGGATTTTCTTCACACGTTCAGCGAGTTGAAGGTGGAGGAAATATCCCTGACTCTCATCAGTGTATAACTCGCTCGTGATTTCACACGATGCAATCTTCGTGCGGTCAAGTGTGATGCCGTTAATTCGTATCCAACGGCTCTTTGGAATTGCTCTTAATTCCATTCTTTTCTATCTCCTTTTGTTAAGGGTTTGAATATCCACGCTCCCATCACGCGGGAATTGTGGTTACTGCCGCATGGGAAACGCCCCGAAGGACGCTTCCCCGTGCTTGCTGGTCGGTTAGATAAAGTTTTCTTCCTTCATAGAAACGAAAACCCCGTCACCGATGATGATATGGTCTAACACCTTGATACCTATTTCCTTACCCACTTCCACCAATCTTTGTGTCTCCTTGATGTCCGCTTGGCTCGGTGTGGGGTCGCCTGATGGGTGGTTGTGAACGAGTATAACCGAGTTCGCTCCCTCCTCAACGGCAAACCTGAAAATCTCGCGCGGGTGGAAAGTAACGTCGTTTAGCGTCCCCTTGAAAATGGTAGACTCGCCTAACACTTTGCCCCACTTGACATCCTCCGAACCTTCGCCCGCCTTGCCTGTGCTGATGATACCGCCTTTTGTATCCAACGCCAACGCTACAACGATTTGCTGTTCCAAGTGTCGCATTTTCGGCAGCATCACATCGGAAACATCGGCAGGACATAGCAACTTCGGACGCTTCGCTTGGACTTCAGAACATGCCGCGCGTCTGCCTAACTCAAAGACTGCCCGAATTGCCCCTTCCGCTTCATCGTCCATGCCACAGGTTAGATTTTTCACGGTGCTATTGAAGGCTCGCGTCAAGTTGCCCGCGTGTGCTGTGATAGCGACATCGGCATCGCCTAAGGATATATCAAACGCTTCTGCGTAAAGTTCCGTGTTTGAGAGTTTGCATAACTTCTGAGTCATGATAAAATAATCTCCTTATGGATTGGCACGGGATCAACGCCCGCGCTTTTCTATATTCCACCGAATACGAAATCGGTGGGTTACTGCTGCATGGGAAACGCCCAAACTGGACGCTTCCCGATAGTGTTATGGATTGGCACGGGAAAACGCCCCGTGCCTTTCCACGTTAAAATATGCTCAACTGCGTGACCTGTGTTTCGCTCTCAAAAAGTTCGGGTTGCATCGTAAGGTTGGGGAAAAACTGAAATACCAACTCCACCGATTCAAATTGTGTATATGCCCCGTTGTGGAATACTCTATAAATCCCGTCCGCTTCCTCGCCCTTGTGAACAACGCGCCCTTGTTTGTCGTTTAGCGTGAAACGCGTCGCTGTTTCTGATACCATGCTATGCCTCCGTTCCAAGTGCTTCCACGAGTAAATCAAACGCGTTCGCAACTCGGCTTTTACGCTCTTTTATCGCGAGTGCCTCAATCTCTGCGAGTAAGTCAAACGCTCCCGCCTCTCCGATGGTTGCCCCTGATAACGCAAAGTTCAGCGTGCTTAACAGCCGTTCCAAGTCGTCAGCGTGCATCTCACTAATGCGTTCCTCAATGTCCATGTTGTATCTCCTGTTAAAAGAAAAGGACGCTCCAAAAGGTGCGTCCAACGTGTTGGCAAATATTCATATTATCCTGCCCCTATCATACCACAGAATGCCCATTTTGTCAAGTGTTTTTCGGTCTGTAAGTCGTTTATCTGCTGGCGGTTGCTCTCTGGCGTGCTATCCCCCCAAAATGTAGGCGTGGCGTGGGTTTCTGGGCGTGATTTGAATGATACAAACCAACTATTAGGTCAGATTTAGGCGTATTCGGGACGTTTTCAGGCGCGCAGAAAAACGGGACTCCTAAATCGCGCAGGGGGTATGGGCGTGCAGCACCACAGGACGGGTTAAGGGGCGATGTGGGGGGACTGGTGATTGATTGATTAAAAATTTAAAAAAAATAAAAAATAAAAAAATATCGTAGAAAAAAGAGGCGGTTTTTAGGTAGGACACAAGCACTCTAACCCCACGGGAGACGCAGGTTCGTTCGTAAGCCGAAATCCTGCGTTTTCCCCACATTTTTCATCCAAGCAGATGGCAAAAATCAACAATTTCACAACGCCCGTAAAGCGTGAACTTAACGTTTGCGTCCTTCTGTTAGGTTCGGAGGATTCGTTCGCGTGGAGGGGAATAGATGTAACTTACTTGAATGTTTCTCGTTTGTAGACTTGTAGACTTGTAGACTTGTAGACAAGGAGATAAGCAGGTATGAAGACAATCGCGATTCTTTCTCAAAAGGGCGGCGCAGGTAAGACGACTATCAGTGTCAATCTCGCTGTTGCCGCAGCTGTGGCAGGCCAGAAAACCTGCCTCATCGATCTCGATCCACAGGCTTCAGCAACCCGCTGGAGCGACAACCGGGACGCAGATAACGCACCAAATGTGATTTCCGCGCACGCAATACGGCTGCCTGAAGTCTTACACGCAGCGGAACAGGATGGCGTGACACTCGCTTTCCTGGATACACCCCCAAGCAAAGACCCTTCACTCGTGGACGTGGCACAGAAGGCAGACTTGGCTCTCATCCCGTGTCGTCCGTCAGGCTTGGACCTTGACGCAATCCGATCCACTATACAGGTCGCTCAGATCGCAAATGTGCCAATGAGGGTATTATTCAATGCGGTAAAGGCGCGGTGCAGTCTGATTCAGAGTGCAAAGCGGGCAGTTGCGGGGTTTCAAGTAGAGCCGTTGCCGTGTGTCTTGGGCGATAGGGTGGCGTTTTCGCACTCTATTTTGGACGGACTCGCAGCAATAGAGTATGAGCCAACAGGGAAGGCCTCGTGGGAGGTGCAGCGGCTTTATCAGCAAATAGAGAAAGTCATGGAGGTAGACAGTGGCAGATAGAACCGAAAAACTCAACGGATTTTTGAAGACGGGTGAGGTTGATAACCCGTTGCCGAACGCCGAAACGCAAGATCCCGTCGATGTGAGTGTTGCCACCAGCCCGAAACGCCAGACAAGTCGTGAAGGCAAACGGATGGCTTCGGTGTTCTTGGATACGGAGGCTCACAATCAGTTGAGCATCCTGAAAATTGAGACAGGCTTGAGTCTGCAGGAGCTGCAGATTCAGGGACTGAACCTGTTGTTTCAGTCTTACAATAAGCCGCCAATTGCGAAATAGGAATCGGGGGTGAAAACCCCTCCTACAAAAACGCGCAGATTGACGCAGAGCGGAGACACCGACTTTGCGCATGATGTTGTTTTTTCTTGACAAAAACGACACTTTTTGCTATAATTCTTAACAGAAAAGGCGGTTGGGGATACCACCAAGCAACCCCAAACCGCCGAATGTCAAACTTCTACGTGATGACATTTTTATTTTAACAGGGCTTGGTATATTCTGTCAAGGAGAAAATTGACATGAATTTCCAACGCACGCCTGGAACGGTCTTTGTAACCGTACCTGACCCGACACCGATAGTTTCCCCGTCCCCTGAAGCCTATGAACGGTCATGGGAGCAAATCGCACAACGACTCGCTTTTGAAACATCTGCACCAAAAACTGAAGCGGATACCCCGTCCATCGACGCAGTGTTCGCAGAAAGCCTCCCCCTCTTTATCGAGGCATCCCGATGGGGTAGGTATATCATTCCCGGACCCGCCTCTCGGATTCACGATAACCGTGTCTTCGTGTATCACAATCCTTGCGATGGCTTCTGGGATCTATACGATCTCGCAAAAGGGATCTTTCGAGATTTGGGAATCCGGGTATCGAAAGAGAGAGAGACCTGGATCGCACGCATCCCCATCCGCATTTTGACGGATAAAGTCTTTATCACCTCGGGACTGGCAGCCGTTGAACAGACACTGCTCGCACACACCGGCATTGATCCTATCGAGATTTTGGCGGAGATCCGGCAACGACAGTTCCAAGAAACCCAGGACGGATACAGAAATGTCAAACTCCGACAGCGTGAGACGCTCGGGGATGCCGTTGGGGATGCGGTCGGGGCTATCGTTATCTTCGCTGTTAGCTACTTTGGGTTCGTCGTGGGGGGTATGTAGCGTGAAGCGATAACTCGAGACAGGGGTAGGTGAACCACTGCCCTTGTCTTCTACAGAATTGCTATGATGGATCGTATCTCTCATCGTATCTCTCCACGAGATATTTCGCTAACACCATATGTAGTGCGCTTTCCTGTATTGCTAACTCAACTTCTGTAGCCTCGGAACGTTTGAATTGATCCGCTAAAACAGACCGACTCTCATCGGAGGACGCAGCAATAGCAGCAGGGATGAGTTCTTCGTTTCTCAACTTTTTTACCTTTTCTAAATCAGATATTACATCTATTAACCGCTTACGCCATTCGTTTATAAAATTGTCCAAGAGCTGGTGCCGGTGATATTTTATCTTAAAATCCAACAAGTTTCTTTGACGCTCCCATTCCTCCTTATGCCGACGACGATCCAGTGAAATCGCTGCTGAGGTGATTCCCAAATCTCGGGCAATATCTGTGTATGTCCGTTTACAGTAATGATATTGATAGAGAACATGTTCTCTTTGGTCAGTTGTCAATACAAAATTCTCCTTTGAATGCAGATGAATTCAGACTATTTTATCATTTTTGTTAAAAAATTACGAAAAACTTGACAAATTTTTAACAGAATATAGTATAATTGAATTTGTTAGCATAAATTCTCAGTTTGTGCTACATTTAAAGACAGTACAGTGTTGCCCACACCGCACTGTCAAGCGAACTTTTTTCGTAGAGGCTGGGCAGTCTCGTTGACGAAAAAAGCACGCACAAAATCTGCATACCACTCACACCGCATCCGCACCTTCGGGGAAGTTTAGCGACCTCGAAGGTGAAGCGGTTCCCACCTAAGTGATGTGCGGATACGGATAAAACGTGAAACGGTACGTAGTAGCCGATACAAATATCGGTTCCTTCTTAACTCAAAGAAGTTTAAACCTGATAGGAGCAGGATTTTCCCCAGCGATCGCACGGTTTCTTTGACAACAAAAAAAATAGCATCATCCCCCCATTGCAGGAGAATGACGCTATTTCACTGCGCGGATATAGCGCAAAAAAAACTGTTGACTAAAAACGCAAAAACGTATATGATGAAAATATCACGAGTATGAGTCCAACATGTCTTACTCCCTCCATAGCTATGACAGTAGCGACGGAGATCAGCGTAAAACAGGTTGAGACACCAAATAGTCCTGTATCTGGTGATCTGGCTGAATTGTATAGCAAAAGTGCTATGTTGTAAAGGTTGACTTTGGATAGTCGGGTTGCAAACGAGGAAACCTATTCTTCGGCTGGCTATCACTGACACCTCACCCAATGTGTCATGAATCTCCAGATTTTCTGACCGTGCGATAGAAGCACGCGGGACAAGGGTCGCTCCCTATCCTGTTATTAACCCTGCATGTTACCTCCGCAGGAAATAGATTTATACCGATCCGGGTGGGAAGTCGAGACCCCGCCCCTCGGTATAGTCTATTCTCTCTGTTCGAGGCAACAGCAGCATCTGGAGGTAACGTGAATACAATCTCAAAAACAAAAAAATGGACGGAAGAAGACTATGGCGGACGTAGGTTTTTCGACTGGAAACCTCGGACACCGCTTATTTATCCGTGTTCTGAATCAGAAAAGAACGTCTTACATGCCCTCAAGCAAGCGTTCGGTCCGCTGCCACCTTACAAGGTTTTAGAGCAGCAAGCGATTGAAAACGATGCGATTGTGGCTATCAATATACCTGTTTCTGACGGATATATCGTTTTCCTCGAAAACACCGTGGAGCAATGCACATCCCCGCAGACGAAGCATTCACAAGGGGGGATGCAGGGGGCAAGGCATTGGGTACAACGTGTCGATACACCAGAGGGGATGTTTCAGCGATTGATTGATGGTTATGGTATCTCACTGATGTTTGGCGAGCGAGAACACCAGTTTATTCGGAATTCAAATAACTGGCGGGGTGCCTCCGGCATAACGCTGGATATTGACGACTGGCGGAAACCTGTCGCTCCCGGTTCCGTCGAAGAAATGGTTGAAGAACTCTATCAAGATGAAATTGAGAGAGAGCAAATACCTGACTTGCTTGGTATAGAGATGGGTGTTGTGACCCGCGCGATAAACAACTTCCTGAAGCCAGAACCGTGTTTTTCCCAACAAGAACTCTTCGACCGCTACCCCCTCATCCCTGAGATCTGTTCATTTTTAATTCCCTCGGCAACAAGCTTGCATGAGGGACGACCTTTTAAGGCGCGCGGGATCGTGCTGTTCCCGGAACCGGTGACCGACCAACGCGTTTACCGAGAAATCGGGGACCGGCTCTGCGAGGAACTCAACTGTATCCCGCAGAATGTCACAAAAAATCCGGTAGCAGTAGGGTTTGGGAATACGCACCACGCACCAGACGCATGGAGGGCAGCAGAATGAAAACGACTTGGATAAATGATGAGATGACCAAAGCCAAGTCGGCTGTTCTCTCAAAAGCAACACACCGCAAAAACGAACACAAACGCAAATCGAAACGCAAAAAACGTTATGCTGCGGCAGGTAAAGGTAAAGGTGAAGGTGAGAATATATCCGCTTTCATCAACAATTGTGATCCTGTCGCGGAAATGGTTCAGTCCAGGCTACTTACACCTGGGACGGGGAATGAATACCGCTGGCATGAAAGTGGGAGCGATCGGAGTTGTGATATTCTCGACGGCAGCATTCACATCTTCTCACAAACGATGTTTGATGCTTCCCCACATCAAATCATAAATGAGGCGGTCGGCGCTCACCGGTTCTATCTCTATCAACTCTCTGGCTTGGATATGACCAAGGATGTTGATAAACCTCGCATCCGGCAATTCCTATTTGAACTCGGGTATGGCAGCGATCCAAAGGCGTTCGTGGAGAAACGACGGCTTGAAGTGCCCCATCCGAGTCCGAAGAAAGACACCCCTCGACTCATACAACCCACCACTGACGATATTGCCTCACTTATCGCACAGGCACCGCCTGTTGTGCGGGAAAGTCCCTCATTTCGGCATTTTTCACCCGAAGCCCGCATGGTGTGCCGCCAAGTCCTTGAAACGTCACCGGATGCCGGATGGCACGGGAAAACGCCCATCTGGACACCGAAATACAAATATTTGAATGCATTGACGGATAAATTCGCCCTCAATGGTCAACCCAGTGAGATCGAAAAACGACGCGTCTGGTCAACCTGCTTTGGGAAATGTCCCCACTGTGGTGGCACGACCGCAAAATGGATTGATCTGTATCTCCTAACGGCAGGCTACTATTGCGATGGCTGCCACAAGGATTATCTGCTCGGTTCATATCTCGAAATTGAACTCAACCGCAAACTCCCAAACTCCATCCTTTCAGAACATCAGTGCTTTCTCGGTAAGAATCCCGACTTTAAAGACTTCAGGTTGTTTCAACCAGGCATGCTCAGTTATCTCGGGGCAGGAATGGGCACCGGGAAGACGACGGAGGGGATCAAGGAGTTAGTCGAACTCGCTTTACAAGGACTCGGACGCGGAATTATTGTCGTGCCGCGCATCGCACTTGCGTGGGAGCTTGCCTATCAGTTGCGACGCAAGCACGGGCACAACGCATGGGGGCTTTTTACCGAAGGATCCCCCAAAGGCGACAAGTTTATCGGTGACTTTGGCGCGATTGTCTGTCTACCGTCGCTGCCGAAGGCAGTTAGTGAAGCCGAGCTCAGTGGGATCGAAAAAGAAAATCTCTATATCATCCTCGATGAACTCGACTTCAGCTATGAACTCCTCACGCTCGACACCAAACGGTCACCGCATATCAAGAAGATATTGCGAGATACGCTGAAATCGACCGGCTTGGTCGTGATGGGACAGACGGAATCCACACTCGCACTTGAAGCCTTCGCCGAGGAAAACGAAGCCGAAGAAGTCCAGGGGTTCTATAACATTGCGCCCCCCGCAGAAGGCCAAGTCGAACTTCGAGAACATGACATCAATACAAATATAAATGCTCTGCTGGCAAGCGGAATTGACAGCATCGCCGAAAGACTCGAAAAAGGAAAGCATGTGTATGTCTTCGGTGAATCGCGACGCGACATAGATATACTTGCCCACGAATTCAGTCATTTAAATCCGCTTATCTACACGGCGTATACGCGCGGCAACGACCGCGCACGGGATCTGCTACGGTATCAGAGGATTACGGATACTAAACTTTTTCTTGGGACGTCTGCGGCAGGGGTCGGTATCTCGTTCCTCGATCGCAAGGCGGAAACGATCATTCTCGGTGGAATGACTTTCGGTTCCCGGCACGCAAACATGAAGGCTCAAGAGTCTATGCGGGATCGTGGACGGCAGGGAATGTTGATGCACTACAAAACCTACAACTTCTCCCTCCCCGTCCGCCCGACGGAAATCCGGGAACGCAGCCTCTACCACGAAGCAATGAAACAGGCTCTTGATACCACTGCAGCACTCAATCTCCCGACGCACGCTATCTCGAAACTCGCCGCAGCACAGGCACTCGCATCCCTCGCAGATGTCCAGTTTGAAGCGTTCATGCGATACCACATCGGGACCGTGGGCAACATGAAAGTCGTTCATAGTCATGCCGCTGGACAGCCGGAAGATGTCGTGGAAGCGATCAAGGCGAAACGCGCGGAAATTAGACGGATCGAGAACGAAGTGAAGATCGAAGGTGCCAAGGGGATCTTGGAAACTGTTTTGGGCGATACCGAAACAGAATTGCTCACGTCTTCAGAAATACGAAAGTATCGTAACCAGGGACGGCTTCTAACCGATGAAACACTCGCACACGAACTCGCCAACGAGGCAACGCGTGCCGTCGGTTGGGATGATGTCGTCGATCGTTGGGGTGAGGGCGATCCCTTTCACAAACTCTTCACGGATGCTGATATTGAGGTTGCAGTCGCACTCGCCGAACGCAAAATCGACTTCGCAGCACTGACAAAGAAACGCCGCGGATATCTCGCTGTGAACGCGCCGAATTGGACCGCAAACCGATTTGAATTAGAGGTCTCACAGGCGGACGCGCAACTCGTGATGGAAGGGCTTGGCATTGAAATCACTGCTGTCGAGGATGATAGGTTCCTGGGGGAACTACTGACGAAACTTCTTGATGCACTCGTCGGGCAGGTGTTCGACACACAATCGCTGATCGCAACCGTCAAGGCAGTGTTTGATATGAAAGGTAGTACCGGAAAAAATTACGGGCAGGAACTCCGATCGGGTGCGCTCGGTGGCAGCGAATACCGCAAGGCGCGCTTCCTACACTGTGCTGAAGATGAGCATATCAATGTCGATTGGGTGGCGCGGTTTATCTCGGAATACTACCCCGCACGGCTCGCGAAACGAGAAGACGCTTACGCCCTGCAACCCGATAAGCATGCGCAGCTCTATCTCAAGAGTTTTGAGCAATGGCTACTGCACCAGCCGGATGTCCTTGATCTCGCAGATATTCACCTGGACATCTTTGATCCCATCAATATGCCGGAGTCGAACGCTGAAGAACGAAAGGTAGCACGCCAACGCAGAAAGAAGGGCGAAACGCTTAAGTCCATTGCTGAGGATTTAGGGATCTCTGCCAAAACGGTTCATCAGTGGTGTGAGGGTATTACCCCCCAAAAGCAGCCTAAAACTACCCGGAAAAGCCGTCACCAAGAGAGGCAGTCAAAAAAGCAGATGAATGCCGAATCGAAACAGCAACGCATAAATGAGGCATATCGGCTTTACACAAAAGACAAACTCACTTATGAAGAAATTGGCGAGCGTATGGGTAAGTCTGAGAGGACAATTAGGAGATGGTTAGAGGGCTTTGATTTCTAATTTTGACAAAAATTGCACGGAATTACCTAAAAATTCCAATTAATATATACCTTAATTAGAATTTTTGGGTAATTTGGTGCAAAAAATGTCAATTCTGCACCAGTTATAATAAGTATTTTAGGAGTTGATGATGCAAGAATTATTATTTACTGAGGCGGTTTCGCCGCCACCTCCGGTCCTGGACGCGCAATCGGTATCAGATACAGAGAAATATGAGGTTATCAAGAAAACGATTGATAATTTTGGATACGAACTCTCAGAAGATGACACACTCTCAGACGATGAGAAACTCCGTGAGTGGGTGGATATACTGAAATGGGGCGTTGAAATGCTGCCCGCTGGATTCGAGAAGACCCGGGAATTGTTGCTTGAAGGGATTGCGAACCCGCGGCATTCTGATTATGATGCGAAATGGAGAGACTAACATGGACAGACTTCAAGAGGCACAGAGATTCCGAGATAATCTTTTTCAACGCCTACCGAAACTTGAGTCAGATGGCGAATGTCGTGTACCGAATATCCGTTTCTGGGATCACTATAAGGCAAACAAGCACCTGTATCACGATGCGTGTATCGGTGTGAGGGAATTGGAAGACGGCTGGTGGATTATCGCTTACGATTTTGTGGATCGCAAAGCTGAGGCGGAACGCGAAATTCGCGAGATGCTTTCCCGGCATCGTGCGGTGTGTTCAGGATGTTATCAGACCTGTGAGATAGAGCGATCTGTCATGAAGAATGGCTATCCTCGCTATAACTTCTATTGTCGTCGGTGTTCATGCCGAATGAGCGGTGCATTGCCGCATAAACTTGTCAATCATCTATTGGCTCAAGGTCAAGAAGTTTTTGATCGCGAATGAGAGACGAAAGCAAATGAAACTCACACGTCAGCAACGTCGCAAGAACACACGCGACTTCAACAAGAAAATCCAACAGGAGGGGAGGTCCCTGCTTGGACGCAGACTCTTAGAGCCGGGAAAAAAAGTGGAGTTTGAGGCATACACCCCCTCAAGCGATTCACCTGCTATCATGCCTTTCTGCATCGCCTTCAATAAAGAGCATGACATCAATGACTACACGCTGTGTTGCCGAGACGGTGCCGAAGCCTTTCTCGATAACGACCAGCCGAAAATCATCGTGCTTATCAAGGAGCCGGGTGTCGAACTCCCCGCTCCCAAGGCAGAGATGATGAAGATCGGGACACGCATCTTCAATAAACACGCACCGAACAGAACCTACATTTTCATTGAAACAGAAGGCACTCCTGAAGATGCCGATGTTGCCGGTGCGATCGGTTTTTTCCTTGGCAGACTCGCTGAAGTTCCTGAAGATGCGCCACCGCCGGAGTGGCTATCAGAATACATTTACCGAGAAAAAACGATATGACAAGCCATCCAGTTTCATTCAGAAAGAAGTGGTCCCCCGCGGAGGACTTGGAACTCAGGCGATATATTGAGTTCGGATACTACACTTCTGCGGAGATCGCCCAAAAATTGCAGCGTACCAAATCCGCAGTAGATGCCCGGAAAAACAAGTTGGGCATCACGACGACGAAAATATCTGCGAAGGATCCAGCAACGCTCGCTCAAATACTTAAATTTCGGATGGCGGGCTGGACGCAGAAGCGGATCGGTGAAATGTTCGGTGTGACGCACTCGTATATCTCGGAGATTCTGCGCATCAATGGTTTTCTTCAGTTTTGCCGCGTGTTTACAAAAGGGAAGCATCCAAGAGCCTGGACAGAAGTCGAACTCGCATCGCTGCGGAAATATCTTGGCCGTGGCTACACAACCGTTCAAATTCAGCAAGAGTTGCCACACCGGTCTTATGACGCAATCAGTCAGAAGCGCGCTTTGATGACTCGCCATTGGCTGCCGCGGAAGGAACAGGAACGATGGGAACGGCACCACCGCCGGTGGGCAAACAGGACTGAATTCTATGTCAAGGATGAGCTGACAACTGATAACTGATGACAGACAACTGACAAGGAGCATTATGCCGAATCGACAGAAAGCAACCCACAGAACGCTCGGACACAATGTCCGCAAGGCGCGGAAAGCACAGAAACTCACAATTGAGCAACTCGCAAAGACGGTTAAGATGAAGCCTGACTACATTCGTGATATTGAAAGCGGTAAGATCACGGATGTTCCCGCAGACGTGCTTTTTCAAGATCGCTAACAGTTGTGGCACAACGATCGCAGATTTGCGAAACTTACCCATTCGCACTGCTCCGCGGGGAGCTGAACCGGGTCAACCTTTACACGCAAGGAAAGCGAGGTAACCTATAATGGTAGAAGAAATCCGTAGTGATGATACAGAAATCACGCTCTACAAAACACTGCGCGCTATCGGTCAGAAAGTGCAGATTTATGAGGATACTCAGGTCGGTGATGGAGCAACTTACATGAAGGTCGGACACTTCTATAAAGAAGTGGAAATTGATGACGACGGCCATCTCAAAACGATGCTTGGAAACTCTTATCTCGAAACGAATGTCCGTATTCAACATAAAAAGTTTCCACCGAAGCCAAGAAGTTTTGCATAAACCTACCAACTGAAAGAGAAGGAGGGAGAGGGCGGACCTCTCCCTTGCTAACCATTTACCCAATAGCAAGCAGTACTATTTTATCATAGTGCTGTGCCTACGAAAAGGAGAATTTTCAAATGGCAAGATATGGACGAATTATTCACGAACACAAGGACCGAGGGAGCAACACAAACTATATGAAGTTTGAAACAGTTGCTATCCGTCGAGATTTTCAGCAGGCGTTTCTCGATTATCATTCCAGTCACGACCATGATGGCCCGGTTCCGGTTTATGAAGACATCACCCGTGGCGATATGCAGTCGTACCAACTGCATCAAGCTGAACAGCGTCAGTGGCCAGATCCCAGGCTAACGATCGACGGCTATCTCGCACACGAGATTTACGAGTACCATACCCTCACTGGTTTTCAAAATGGTACGCCAAGATACCAGCCCCCAACGAGTTGCATCTCCCCCTGGATCGTTCTGTATACCGATACAGCAGGTAAGAGCGGAGATCTCGTTGACTCCGGCACTCTCGAACGTCATGAACTCTCCAGTGATTTTCTTGACATGTCTGACGACGAGTTCAAAAGCATGCTCGCCTCAGTAGAGGACAACGGGTTCTTTGACCCATTGGTAAGGATCCATGAAGGACAAATCCTCGACGGATGGCACCGGTACCGCGCCGCCAAGGAATTGAACATCGTTCGCATGCTCCGCTTTACTGTCTGGGATATTGAGAAAGAAGGAACGCCCGAAGACTTTGTGATCGGACGCAATCTGCACCGCCGGCATCTTGAGCCAGGACGCCGCGCACAAATCCTGGTTAAGATCAATAATCGACTGCAGAGAGGTGATGTCAAATCTCAAAAAGATAGCGATCCATCACGTGATGAACCGAAAACGCGTGACGAATTGGCAAAGGAAGCCAATGTTGGAACCGCTACCATCGACCGTGCTATCCAAGTTGAGGAAACCGGACGCGCCCAGGAAGTTATCTCCGGGAAGAAAACTGCGGGGCAGGTCATCAGAGAGGAAAACCTCAAAACCCTTTGGGAGCAGATAACCCCTGCTATCTCGGCATGGAAGGCGGAACGGGAAGGAGTAGGATACGCCTCAAAGACGATGTTTATCCACGCGGCCCTTCGCTATGAAGGGCATCCAAGCGATACCAAAACAACGCCTGAAGTTTTGAAGGCACTCTTGGGCATGCTCACAGATAACCCTGATTTTCTTGAGAAACTCATTCGGAAACAACTTGACGGCAACTCACTGTGGGCAGAGTTTGAAGACGACGATCCTGATGCTTTAGACGTTGAAGCCGTCCAGCGCGACATCATCAAGGTGCGTGAGAAAGCAGATACCGAGAACGGTGGTATGGTGAGTTTCCGTCCGATCGCAAATAAGTATGGGATCAGTGTGGAGGAAGTCGTAGAGATCGCCAAGGATATTAGCGGATCTTCTTTGGTCGCACCTGTTGAATCCCCTGAAAGCGATGGGTATCCACTCCAAAAGTGGCTTGACGAGATGAAATCCGAGAACCCCAGCATGTCCGACCGTGAAGCCCGCAAGCTCTTGAAAGATAAGAAGCGTACCTGCAAAATGATGTGGGATAAACGCCAAGAGGCTGCTGCATTCTGGATGGGCGACAGCGTCACAGAGTTAAATCACTATGTCTCTCTCCAGGAACTTGAGAAAGGCTTTGCCGAGAATAATCCCGCGTATGCAGCGTCTTACGAGTCCGCGATGCTGCGCACGAGTGAGCATAGCTTTAACATCATGTTGGAGAAAGTCCTGGACTCAGGGGTGGACATAGACGTGTTAGAGCGCGAATACAGAGCATTGCTCACCTATGCCGGGGATATTCGACTCTGGGAACGTGTTGACTGGTCGCCGGATACGAACTGGATCCTGCCCATCATTGAACAGAACAAGGCGAAAGCAGCTGCGAAAGAGGAGCAACCCGAATCAGACGCGTCCTTGGCGGAACAGATTGAGAGAAACGTCCGTGCCGTTCGAGATGCTTACACTGAAATCTACAAGAAAGGTGCCGCGTCGGTGAGCGAAATGTTTACCGCGGGGATTACCTACTACAATCTGCCAAAGGAGGGGCTGGAACTCTCGTTAGAGAACCCCACCGGCGGATATGAAGATGAGAAGACCCTGACGCGGATTGAGGGCGTTACGGCACAGATGGTGAAGGATTTTCAGGGGCGTGTGCGTGCTGGGTGGATCCGCAAGTTGTTTCCACAGAAAGAGACCGTCGCCCCACCAGAGTCCGCAGGTACTGACGAACCTGATATGAGCGCGCTTTGGGATGCGTTTCACAAGCAGATGCCGGGGTTCAAGCAGAGATATGCTGAAACGGATTATATGCATAATGACCTTATCCAAGCCTCCACGGATGAGGACATCTTGGCTGCCGTTCGACTTTATACAAACTCTGAAGCCAGCGGTCCCCCTTCTGTAGAGGAAATCAAGGATGCGACCGACCTGCTCAAACGTAGGTCTATTCCTTTTGCCAGACGTATTCGGGAGGTTATGAAGGCGAAGTCTTCCGAGGAAACCACCGAAGACACCGAAAAGGCAGAGGCTTTAGAGAAGTTCGCCAACCAGAAGGCTGAACTCTATAAGCATCTCGATACAACCCCACTCCTCCAGGTGAAAGATGAGTTCGGATTCGTCAACACGGACAAAGCGCGGCATGGGGTGATGGTCGAAGCATATAAGGCGTATGAGCTTGATGATGCGCTTTTATGGAATGATACCGTCGTGGAGCAATGGACTGCTGAAGACATCCGCGGACTCACTGTCAAGTATTTCCTGATTTTACAGGATTTCTCTGAACCCCGCGCCGACTGGGTGAGGGCACTGTATAAGGCAGCTGAAAAGGAAGGCGTGTATACGGGTGAACCTGAAATCTCCCACGATGCACTCGGAAAGATCGCAAATAAGCTGATAAAAGAGTTCGACGCGTATTTCGAGACATTGGAAATCGTTGGTGAAGAAGCGTATAATAATCTCTTTGAGAAAGCCGCTGTCCATTACTCGTTTGACTTGACACATTTCCTGTATATTACAGATATGCAGGATAATGCGGAGTATAAAGCGTCGAATGCGTATTGGGAATCTCTGACGCCCTCTGACCGCCGCGCATGGATGGATATATTGCAGTCAATGCGGCGTGATCTCGAAAATCGTGAGAACTGGGCAGCAGGCATTGACGCGTGTATTCAACCGCCCGAAACTCCGGAAACCGAACAGGACACCTCCCTTGCGGATCTGAACCTGCCAGCGACAAAGAGCTTTCTTGAAAGCCTTTTGCACCATGTCGGTCAGGTTGAGCATCCGACAACCCGGGACGACCTCTCGGTAGCCGTCTTGGAAGTGTTTACGGAGCAGTTTGAGGGGATAACCGATCGCGAGACACTCTCGATTTTGATAGACTGTGCGCACAGTATTGTTTCAGAGAGTGAGTCGTATCCGCGGGGATCGTTTGATACTCTTGAGAATGAAGTCCTCTGTCCCGATGATGAAGCGGATCGGCAGGCGATGAATAGCGACCTGTGAGGAAAGACTGATGCGAAACTACTTGATGATAATCGGATGTTCTCAGCGAAAAGTTGAGGTTTCTGAACCGCTCCCGGCGGTTGAACGGTATGACGGTCCGACGTATCGAATCTTACGGAAGATGCGTCGCGAAGGATTCACACTCAAAAACCTGGATGTCCTGATAATCTCAGCGAAACACGGGCTGCTGGCATGTCAGCAGCCCATCGAGAACTATGACGAACGTATGACAGAGGAACGCGCAGAGGAACTGCTTTCACAAATCCAAAACGGACTACGGACTCCTGTACGTTCTGAACGCGAAGCCCAGGAAGTATGACGAGGTGTTTATCCATCTCGGCAAGAACTACCACCGAACGCTTGAAGGTTTTCACTGGGGTTTGATTTCCACGCGTGAGGCCTCTGGTGGGATCGGACTGAAAAATCAACAGATGAAGACGTGGCTGGATAGAATAAGAAAGGTATAAAATGAAATTTCACGGCAAGATCACAGTCCTTCGCTTTGCCGAAGACAATTTTATCCCTGAATCAACTGTGATCCACGCAGAATCCTTTCATGCCAAGAGCATCCAGTCTGCCAAGGCGGCACTCACGAAACTCTCCAACGAAACCGAGTTGTTTTCGTGGGTGCAATCTTGGGATAATGAGACACGCATCTACACTGGCACGGACCTCCGGTGGCGAAACTGGGCGAATCCTCCTGCGCATTACAAGCAGGACAACGGCGTTGAGGTTGCTTTCAGCAGACGGCTCTCAGAAAGAGAATCTGGTGAAACGATCTATCCTGCGGAGTGGGGTAAATATGGCAAAAGCGTTCAATACCAAATCGAACTTTCGCTGTTTTGGAAAAAGCCCCACCCCGAAAAGGAGTGATTGAAAGGTGAAGGCACCTCGTCGGCTCTGTCAGGGATGTGTCATGTTGACCCCAGAAAGGCACCTGCACATCCCCCATCAGAGCAGCACGATTGAAAAGGAAATATATGTGTGTGCGCCGTGCCACGCGCGTATTTCAGAAGCGATCGAGACCGACACGGATTTAGACATTTCGGTGGTAGGCTCTCGAATTCTCGGTGTGCGCACAAAGACTTCGGATCCCTATAGTGGTTGGGAAGCTGCCCGCTTTTGAACGCTATGGCAGTGGGGTTCGAGGAGGGGGCGGGCAGATCTAAGACCTGTCCGCACTCATATACAAAAAAAGGAATAAACAATGTTGATCGAACAGGGCAATGTCCAGGAACATCTTGATGCTATGATCCAACGAGGCAATTTCAAACAGTTCTCTCTGTCTCGTCAAGAGCAGAACCTCCTCAATTCAGATTGATTTTGACGAAAATCAGATTTGGCTTATAAACCAAGTCGCCGTTTGGCTGGATAATTTGAAATGAAATACAATGACCTAATAGGAACACCAAGACCCTGCCAATACCCTGATTGCCAACAAACCGCGATCTACGAACAGATAGGGACGTATCGAGAGAATACCGCATCGCGATGGCGCAGTGTTGTGGTTGTCGGTAGTTTTTGTGATACCCATAAGGCAGAGCTGCCGAACTTGGATATTTCGTTTCACCGATGTGGCGGGTTCGCTTATATCGAGGCGGTTAGACGAAACCCTGAGCGAGACGTGCTTTTGCGATGCCTCGCACTGTTTGAAGCAAAATCTGAGGCAGACACGGAACTCAAAGAAGCCAAACGCGTACTCGACGAACAAGTATTCGCACACTACAAGGCGTTGACTGAAGACGAAATCAAAGCACTTGTGGTTGGCAATTGGTTTGAGGGTATCCGCGCAGACATCCAAGATGAATTCCAACAGGTTATGCAAGAACTCGCCATCCGTGTAGAAGACCTACAACAACGCTACGCGCAGCCGTTGCCGGAATTGGAAGACCGTGTGCAAAGTTTGGCGACAAGGGTTGAAAACCTTATGCAAGAGATGGGAATAGAGGTGCAAAAATGATAGCACATGACGCAGCGAAACATTACATCGCTCAGCCAAATGCTTACTCGGTAACCGATCTGCGTGAGAAGTTTGAAGGGAAGCTGCTCATTGTAGGCGGAAAGCCCTACATTGTTTTCCCGGATGATAGCTCCCTCTCGGTTCAAAAAGTTGTGCAAGCGAAATTTCAACCGGAAAAGGTGCAAAATGGCGAACGAACTTGATTCACTCGACTTTCATATCGTGACGTGCATGGAATGCGGCAGCCTCGATGAAGTGTGGGGTGTCCCGGATGATGCGCACCTCTGTGCCAACTGCGAGGACGCAACCTATTTCTGTCCGGACTGCCACGAAGTCGGTAGCGATTGCACGTGTGCTTATTGCCAGCATTGCTCCAACATGGAGGAAGATTGTGATTGTCCCAGCTGCGACGATTGCGGATCCATTGTCTATGAATGTGGTTGTGAGCCGATCGAATACTCGATTACCGACATCTATCCAACCAACGATGACGACATCCCGTTTTGAGGGATATCTCATGGTAAGACAAAACTACCGGGTGGAGCAGCGTAGGTGAAATATAGGATAAACTTCCTAAGGAGGATAAAATAGTGTTTAGTGTTAATGCAACTGATGTTTACGTTGAACAGGTCGTTGGATTGTATATCCAATATCATCCTGAACATGTGGATCATGCAGTATTACAGGCAATCATGCACGGACGCGATAATAAGATTGCCTATGGCACTCTTGAAGAAATGCGTCAGCTGAAGGACACAATCAGACGTGCCATGATAGAACATCGTTTTGATACAGGGTACTTTGATGTTCCCTCGGGGGAATGGGTGCCTAAAAGAGTGACGAATCAGTGACAAAAGACCAAATGATGAAGTGTGAAGCCCCGCGGGTTTACAACAAACGCCGCCCTCGTGAAGTGCCGAAAGATGCGGTTTACGTCGGCAGACCCTCGCGATGGGGCAACCCATACAGGGTTTCCAAAACCAAAACACGGGACAGGTCCATTCGTGAGTTCCAAACGTATGCGGAACTCAAAGATTTTTACGAACCAGACTGGCTTGAACCGCTCCGCGGCAAAGATCTGGTGTGTTGGTGTTCACCCTTACCCTGCCACGCAGATGTACTTTTGCGAATGGCAAACGAGGATATAGAAACCAAACGCGCACGCCACGCAGAAATCGGATGGCCATAGATGAATAGTAAAATCAAGCGTTTTATCAGAACGCATCCAAGAGCGTCTGATGTTATCGCTGCCATTTCAGCAGGATGGCTTTTGATCGCGTCGTTGTGCGTTCGACTCGGCTATGTGCCACCAGGGGTCTGGTCGGATCTCGAATTTATGGTAACCGTCACTGCGGGATTGATGCTCGCGCTTTGGGCGGACTGGCGACCTCGAGAAAACAAATAGGAGACGCTATGGAAGATTTGATGTTTTGGTTGATATTATTGAGTGTATTTTTGGATTTGATTTTGATCGGTGTTGAAAGCAAAAAAGGAGACCTTCGGCGGAGCGATTAACATCCCTGACACCACATCCCGCGATGAGGTTTCCGTCCAGCACGCCATTGCCAAAATCAAAGCACTCGGTCGCGACGGTTATAGAAAACGCATAGGAGACACCCGATGAACCTCAAGATTTTTCAGCAACTGACAGCAGAACTGAACCTCGAAGCACCCCCGAAGCCGATAGTGCTTCCTCCGCACCAATACACCCAGCTGAAACATCTACTCGGAGTACCGAAGAGTTCCAAGGAAGTCCATCGACTGTTGATGGGAGGGATACGCATCTATCCGGAAATGAACTGGACACTTCTCGTAATATCAATTTTCATTGGATTCCTCGTGTTTGTGATTGGCTTTGGACGTGCATTCATTCGCAAAATAGTTATAGAGTACGTGCGCGATCAAAATGAAAAAGACAACGAAGACAACGAAGAGAGTGAGGATTCGACAACGATAAGAGGGGGGAATGAAATCCGTTTTGTCTCCCGAAACGATAACTGGTACGCTTGGAGGATTTTATAAGTGCCTATAAAATCTAAAAGAGTTAATCTCTCCATCCCGCCATCCAAAATCCAGGGCATTTTTGACGTAGGGCGCAACAACAAACTACAGTCCAGAGATGGTGCGTTCCGACTCACAAAGATATGCACAGATATTGTCTTTTTCTTCTATGAGCTTTACAGCGACACAGATGTGCAGACTTACTTAAAAAAAGGAGGGGGTACGCTTTTCGATTTAATTTCACGTCTGGTCAAACAACATGTTTCTAATCAAAATGATAAATAATCGCTAAATTTTAAAGAAAGTCGTTACGAGGTCGTTACGAGGTCGTAACGACCCTGTTACGACCTCGTAACTTAAAACTTCTCTGGGAGCCTTTTTCGGCTCCCTTTTTGTGTTAATATATTTGACAGAGAAAAACTGCTCCGCACAGAAAACAAAAAATCCCTGCAGCCTCACTACCAAGATTGACCGCAGAGATTTCGTCCGATCCAAAACAAAGCGACTCTTGTGAGGTTAACATTCCGAGTTGCTGTTACTTTGTCTCATGAAGGGACTTTTCTATTCTACAGTAGATGCCCTTCAGAGAAAAGGATAAAAAATTATGAAACCCTTATTTTATGGCATCCTCTGGGGCCTGGCACTCCTCTTGATAGCGTTCACGTTGGTGTTGGGCTATCAATGTGTTTTCGGAGAGACTCCCTCAAGATATGACTGCTCCCTACAAGACATAGAAAAGCAAGTTTACGATGGCGATACGCTCAAGGATGTCCGGGTTGTGATCCACAGACACGATTTTATCCCTGAAAACTATGGTAATCCCTGGCCCGGCATCCATATCACCGAGAGAGGCGTTGAGATTGAAACCGATATTCGTATCAGTGGCATCGACACCCCGGAGAAACGGGTATCGACAAAGAACGCAGACGGCACGCCCCGATCGGTAAAAAGTCGCGAAAGAGAGCGTGCCGCCGCCTATGCAAGCCGACAGGCACTGATAGACATGTTGAAAGCCAACGACGGTCGGCTGTCTATCTCGGATCCGATCTTAGGGAAATATGCGGGTAGGACCGTCGCCAATGTTGCTATCAAGGAGAAGGACGTTGCCACCCAGCTCATAGAAATGGGGCATGCCAAGGCGTATGATGGGGGACGCAAGCCTGACTGGAACTGGGGGGATTGAAATGGATTTCATAGCAGTTCTGTCAACATTCAGCCCGGTTCTGATTCAAGGTGGTTATATCTGCATTCTGATCTGGATATTAGTGAAGTATATCCCGAAGCTCAATGAAGATCACGCCAAAGAACGTCAAGAACGCGAAGACAAGTTTTTGGCGGTCATTGACTCGTATCGTGAAGCTCTTGAAAAATTCCAAGAAAAGGAAGATGCCTCCCATCAACAACTCATTGAAATGGTCTCTGAATGTCGCTCAAACACCTTAAATGAGCATAAGGGACTGATGCGAGTTTTGAAATCTATTGCCAATAAATTGGAAATAACAATCCATGAAGATTGATAAACACGATAAAGAACAGGAGGAAAGAAACAGATGAAGTGCTTACTGTGCGTATTGCTGCTTTTTGTCTTATTGCTCAGTTTTGCGGAGGCTCACCCTGAGGAAAGACCTCCTGATGATCCTGTCGTCAGACAATATGACACAAAAGCGGATAATTGCCATCATCACGTTTATGCTGACGGTGATAGTTCTGAGTTTTTCTTAGATGCTATGATGAAGGATCATCCGAACTATAGACCAACTTATGAGCAAGATGCGGTTGCCCCCGAACCAGAGCCGGAGCGAGAGCCTGAACCGATACCAGACCCGGAGCCGCCGGTAGTGGTAGCCCCACCGATGACGGTCCCTGATCCGCCAGCATCGTCAATGCCCGTCTCGACACCTGTAGTTATGCCTGAAAGCGATCCGCCGCAGATTCCGGAGACCCCTAAATCGGAACCTGAGAAAAAAGAGGAAAAACCGGAGCCACGCCCCGCCGTCGAAATCCTGAATGTAGAGTATTTCGAGAACCCCGATCGGCTGATCGTGACGTTGCGAAACAACATGGAAACCCCTTTCCTTCTCTGTGAGGGACTCGGCAAGTTTGAGTTGAGACGTAGCAATGGCAAAGTACTCTCCAGCAGCATGTTTCGTCATGTGAACCTGACTTTCAAAAGGACGGCGCCCCCTGTGTTGGTGTCGGGTGAAACCGTCCGGGTCTACGTTGCGAGCGTCGCAGTGTATAACGATCTGATCCCGCTGTATCGTCAAGAGGACGTGAAACACTATATCCATCTCGGCTGTGTTGACTATTACAATCCACGCCAGTCGTTAGTGCTTTACGGATCAGAGAATGGCAAGTTTGTGAAGTTAGACGAGTATCCAAGACCTGTTCAGGGTGCGCCACGTCTTTTGAGAAAGAAGGCAGTCATCTGGGGAGCCTTGAAGCAATGAACACGAAGCCGATAACACGAGAGTCAGACGAACAAGATTCGACGGTATCCGTCTGGGGCAACTATCTCATGGCGTTCGCGACGACTGCGGGACTTTTTGCCTTAGACATTTTCACCGATAAGGGCATCCTCGACGGGACGCTCATTGGTATGATTATCATTAAGGTCTGGGATGGTATCTCGAAACAAAACGATTATTACTTTCCCGGACGCAGTAGAACCACAAATCCAACGAACGGAGTCAAACATGATTAAACAGCTCACGGACGGACAAAAGCAAGCTCTTGCAGCCCGTCTCTCACACGCCAAGCAGTATGAAGGACTACACGAGGTCAACGACGCTGCGAAACTCCGCTCCCTGATTGCGAAAGCACCCGGTGGTAGCAATCTCAACCTCGCCAGCGATGGCTGGTGTGCGCACTTTGTCGGTAGCATCGACGCTGAATTGGGGTACGTTCCCTACGGCGGACGCGCAGCAGAGATTGGCACAGCTCAAGTCGAAATAGATCCGAGAATCGCGCCGCCCGGCTGCACGGTGGCTTTCCATGGACACGCGGCATTCCTCGATGATGTGCTGCAGCATATCTTTGGTGGCAACCAGTCGAACGAAGTCAACAGCCTCCACATGCGCTACTTCGGGGAGCCGATCGGGTATTTTATACCCAAAGAGATCGCCGAACTCACTGAGGCATCTTTAATCGTAGAAGATTCTCCGATACAGGGGTATGAGTATCGGCATAAGGTAGAAGGCGGGGAGTGGAGTCCGTGGAAACGGTGTGACGAGGATATGCTACTTTCCAAGTGCTCCGATGACGACATCCGAGCGGAATACGAGCGTCGATTTCCCACTGATGCCACTACAGAAGCTATTGAAGAAGATGTACCGGAAGACGACATCATAACCCATCCTGACGAGGGACCCGAAACGCCTGAAGGATCGGTAAGTGCGAACGACGTTGCCCAAGAGCTAATGGAGACATTGCCACGAGACGCTCGTTTCCACGCTTTCTGTATGGAGACAGGGGAGATCGTCAAAGTCCAACCGTTTGTTCTCACAGACGCTCACTTTCAAATCCCTACGCGTGAAGCGTTTGAAGCAGAACTTGATAAACTTGACCCTGGTGTATGGGTTGAAGAATCAAACGACTGCGAGGACATCGCACGCAAAGCGGTTCAGTCGTTCCATGAAGCCGGCATTAAGTCAACAGGATGTGTCTTTTCGTGGAGTGGGAAACATGCGTTCTGTGTAGCGATTGTTCAAGATGAGGGTGCGATAGATGCGCTTTTCTTTGAACCGCAGACGAAGGAGATTCTGGGGGCAGATAAACTCGGCAGAGGCAACTACAAACTTGATAATGTCTTGATGATTATTTCATAGATGAAGATAACACAACGCGGCATCATCACCGAATCGCTAAAAGGGTCCCAGTTTCGAGTGAAGCTCGAGGACGATGCGACCCACACGGTCATGGCAACCCCTTGTGGGAAAATGAAAACCCGCCATATCCGCTTGTGTATTGGTGATGAGGTAACCGTGGAACTTTCACCCTACGACCTCTATAAGGGGCGTATTCTTTGGAGATTTTAAAAATGCTTTTCAATAGTTTTAGAGAACACGCATGGTTATGGTTGATTGTAGTTATCGCTCTGATTTGTTTTAGCATGAGTATGCAAGCCGCTGCGAACACAGTGGGCTTAAGCTACAGCAAGGTTGTTGATGATACCGGTTGGGGTGTCGTTGCGAACATCGGTGGCAATCTCACAGAACAGATCGACGGCGAGCTGGATGTTCAACTGCAAGGCGGAGACATCATCAAGGGCAGATACACCGCAGAAGTCGGCATATCCGGGATCAGCGTCTTCCATTCCGGGAATATCAAGGGCTATAGTTTGGATGGACTCGGCAACGAACTCGACATCGGTGCGAAAGGCACGGTTAACATTGAAGACTTGGATGTTTCGGTGGGTGTGTTCGGCAGAAACGCTTCCGAATTCGCGGGTCGAACCGCACAGTCGGTCCTCGTCGATGAGAATGGCTTTGACGCAGATACACTCCCAGCGGGGTTAGATAAGATTTCACCGCCCCCGACGGGGCTAAAGATCGTGCCGGGTAGTTCTGTGAACTTGCTCTTTGAAGCCCAGTTTAATAGGGCAGGTATCAGCTTCACTGCACGGGGTATGCCGCAACTCACAGGCGAAGTCAAGGCACACCAGGGCCTCTTGATAGCACAAAAGGACATCGACATTACAGAGAAGGTCTCCCTGACTCTTGGTGGGGAAGTTGCGCTGCAGTCTCATGAGGGAACGATTGACTATGAAACTGCGGGATTGGCGACCCTCAACGTTGACTTTTAAGAACACGGATAGGTGTTTAGTAGGCATTAAATATGCCTACTAATATGCCTACTAATATGCCTACTGAAACGCCTACTGAAACGCCTACTGAAACGTCTGCCGACAGCTGCTCAAAAGTCCCCTGTTCGGTACAAATTCTGCAGGTGCTTTCGACGGTGCCAGAGATGCGCACGAAAGACATACATGCGGCGGTGACGACGAAGACGAAAAGTTACGTCACACAAACGATAAAAGACCTTTGTGATGCTGGCAAGATTCTGAAAGTCAAGCGGGGTTGGTATGAGCTGAACAGGGAGATGATGGCGCGAACAGAAACACAAAACACGTGGACTGTCAATATGCTTTTGAATCTCTATGACAGGGAGATGGCGCGGCTCTTGTCAACCCCGGCTGTTGATTATGAAGAGTTGGAGTCGGTTATGAACGCGTTATATCGCTGTTCGATGGTCGTTGAGCGAACCCTGAAGCGGTGGTATCTCGTCGATCGGGGCTATGACACCAATACACGGCAAGCTGCCGAGGACGCAAAACACAAAACCGCAGAAAGAGAGAAACAGGAGATAGAGCAACTGCCTCCTGAGAAGCGGATAAAAGTCATCCGCTCTTACGATGTGACGATGGAGGAGTTGATTAAGAAGTTGCCCGGCAAGGTAGATCACGAGGTGTAATGTAAGATGTGGGAGAATTCGCAGTACTATGCCTATACGTTCATCCCTGGCGACTTTGCGGTTTACGGGAGGATGTGGGACTTATGGGCTTCTGATGCGGGCGTAAAGGTTGCTGGTGGCACCTACGACGCAGGGAAAACCTACAGCAGTGTTGCGTATATGGATACTCTTGCGATGGAATGGGATGGGGCGCGGATGACGTTTGTGCATCGCGCACTGAACAGGGTCTATCGCAATATCCTGCCGACCTACTATAAGTATTTGGGCTATACACCGACGAGTCGGGATGCGAAAAATCCGACCCCGGTTACGCGGTATGGCGGCGAGAAACCGGAGTTTTTTGAGTATCCCAATGGCACGCGCATCTATGTCAATGGGTTGGATCAACCCAATAACTTGCTCTCTGATTTCTTTGATGCGGGTTTTGTGAACCAGTGTGAGCTCCTGCCTTTTGAGACATGGGACGAACTGACGGCGCGGGTCTCTGAACGTGCGGGTGTGATGCCGATTGCGCAGTTGATTGGCGATTGCAATCCGAGCACCAAAAACCACTGGATCCGTCAGCAGGCGAAGGAGAAGAAGTTAGAGTATTTCGCACTCTCGTTTTTAGACAATCCAGAGATCGTTGACCAGTCTGCCCCTGGACTTGAGGCGTTCAAGAGGGAATTTGAAAACAACCCGGATCCGAAACGGCTCAAGAAAATAGAGCCATATCTCAGCGACAGTGGACTGCGGCGCGTCAATCGTCTGAAGAACTTGGAAGGGTTAAGGTTCAAGCGCGGGTTTCTGGGCGTCTGGGGATCGGGTGAAGATTTAGTATTTGAAGATTTTTATCCGGAAACGCATATCGTTGATACGACGATTATGCCGAATTGGCCGCGGTATCTGAGTGTTGACTGGGGGTATCGGGATGCGGCGAGCGTGATTTGGTGGGCGCATGCTCCGGACGATCGGCTTTACGCCTATAAGGAGATTTACAAGACAGGCTTGATAAAACCGGAGTTGATTCAGCTGATAAAAGAGAACTGTGATAGATACGATCGGATACGATATGCCGCGGTAGACTCTGCGGATCAGGACGGTGTGGAGCAACTTCGACGCGCAGGTTTCCGAGTCAATGAACCCAAGAAAGATCGAGTTGCACAAATCCAGGCATTACAGAAACGCCTAAAAGTTGACGACACCGGTCAACCTGCGATTTTCTTCCTGCGGGATCGGCTGGTGCATCCGCCGGATGAAACCCTGAAAGAAGATTATCTGCCGACGGAAGTTGTCGATGAGTTTTTGGAGTTGAGTTACAGCGAGAAACGGACAGGTAATCCGCAAAAGGACGATGCCGAGACCATCGGAGAGAAGCACGGCATAGATGGCACGAGTTATCTGGTGCGGACTCTGGAAAAAGGTTCGGACAGTATCGGTAGCGGACGGGTTATCCATGGCAGTGTGAGGATGCGATAGTGAGGAAATATAAGAAAGGTGAAAAAGTCTTTGTGGAATTACCTGACGGGTCAAGCGTGCAAGCGACACTCTTAAGGGTTTCACCTGACAGAGAAAATGTGATGGTTCGGATAGATGACCGAACTGAAATGCTCACCGAAACCCGTTTTTTACGAGGAGTGCCTGCGGAACATGAACTATAGGTATAGACGCGCACAGCAACGCAATTGGGAGATTGAGACCCACCAGTGGTTCTTGCTTTTCATGGAATTTCTTTGGAAACTACAGGGGTCGCGCTAACTTTTCAACAAGGAGCTATTATGTCAAATCCATTTTACGCTTATATTGCTTTCAGTTTTAGAGGACGTTTTCACTTGGTGAAACGTGATGAAAATCTACTGCTTTTCTACTTTTTCTATTGGTTGATAAACCCGTATAAATTACTCGGGGCCGGTTGGTATCTATCGGGTCCCAAAGCAGGTATTCAACCGATAAAAAACGGTATCCACAGACGCTGTTATCGATCTATACGACACATGTATCTGTGGATAAAACGGGATATAAAAGATCGTAAAAGATGCGCACTCGGTTATATGGACTAACTCATGAAAGTCACCGTTCACGATCTTCAGATTGAGTGTCCCCGGCACGGGAAATTCCCCTACACCGCAACTCCTGATCCAAGCGGTGAGGTGATAACGGTGTATTGCCCGCGGTGCTCCGATGAGGCACGGAAACAATACCTACATCAAGATTCGCCGTATCCACTCCAGGGTACATCCCCGTCCGTGCTTGATTTCTGCACCCGCGGCGACTGAGGCTAACGGATACAGCGGTCTGCTGGAAACCGGTTGGAACCCAACGATGATCAATCAAACAGGTTTTTATCTAATTTATTACGCGTGGCACCACTATTTTGTCAAGTGGATCAGTTTCAATTAGACCGTCTGCTTTTCGAGGAAAGATTGACAGTCAACCGCAAGGAAAAATATTTATGGATTGGAAAGCAGTAGATTCCACTGACAGCCCTGAAGTCACTGAAGTCATTGAACTCCTCGATGTTTCGTTCCCTGTGCCTCGTGAGTATATCGAGGGTGAGATACACAAAACCCTCGCCTATCCAGAGAAAGAAGGTCGGCTTCATAGGCTTCGGTCGGTCGATGGTAGCCTCATCGCAACGGCAATCTACGGGCAGCAATATGGCGAGGGCTGGAACGGAGAAATGATGGTCCGATTCTTTGCCGTGCATCCTGACCATCGCAGGCAAGGGCATGCGGCGCGAATCATCAAAGAAATCATGGACAGTGCCATAGCGTGTGGAGCTCCGTGTGTGTGCCTTTCGATTCTGCAGTCCGATACAGTTGCTGCAGGAATATGGAAACGCCGCGGCTTCACGATTTATGCGACACAACCCTGCAAAGAGTATTCTGAAAACGGCCTCCACGACTGTTACGTCCACTGGTTAAATGAATGAACCTACAAAGGACACTTCAACACTATAGCAAACGGGTTTTCGGTAGGGATCCAAAAGCGATTGCGAGGCACCGCAACACACGGGCATTGAGTGGCGGTCGTGTCTCCATGCAGGATCTGCATCGCCAGCACAAGATGTATCAGCTTGCGCCCCCGGGACGCTCGCAGAGTGTGTTTCAGCTCAAAGAGTGGACGGAAGAAGAGCTGTTGCGTCTGCCGGTGGATCAGTTCATGAAACTCGTCACGAGTATCAGCCCGGAGGTGAAAAAAGCGTATGAGGATTTCCTACGCAACGCCAACGAGTCTTGGGGTTACCAAGTGAAACCGAAAAGTGCTATGCCCATCATAGACCGTTTCTTTGACAGGCTTGCGGCGAAACATCATGACCCGGACGTGTTGATTGACAGGGTGTATGCCGGTATCTACAAAGGCGGTGCTATCTTTTGGGAGTTGGAACTCAACGAAGCGGCGGACATGGCGATGGACATTGCGGTGATGGATCCGTATGTAGCGCGTTTCAACCGACACGGAAACGACTGGCATCTCGGTCAATGGCAGCAGGGGAAATGGGTATCGCTACAGGACGATCCGACGGTGATGTATGTGCCGTTCAATGCGGGTCCGAATGAACCCTTCGGCAGGTCTATGTTGGAATCTGCACCGTTAGACGTGATTCGGATGTTAGGCGTGATGCACGATTTTCGGAGGGTCTTGGAATCACAGGGTTGGGCGCGTGCGGGTTTTAAGGTGGATTCGGAGAAGTTGAAAGCCTTCATGCCCGCCGATGCCATCGGTGATCCCGAGAAGGAAGACGAATTTATCCAGGACTTCCTTGCGGGTATCAACGAGAGGTACTCCAGTTTGAAGCCGAACGAGGGGTATGCGTATTTAGACATCGTGGAAGTCGAAATGCCGAAAGGCGGGCAGATGCAGACCAGTTTCTTCGGGCTGGTCGACGGACTGATGCGTTTGTACGATCGCAGAGTGGGTAGAGCAACGGGGTCAACCCCCATAAAACAGTTTTCCAACGAGTCCGTGGCCGAGACACACGCCCGGGAACAACGCAAAGACTACCGAGTGAGCATCAGCAGCATCCAGTCGACCGTTGCGGGGGCTTTCTCAACACTTTTGGGATATGTCTTACGGGCGGAGGGACGGCAGGGCAAGGTCTTGTTTTATTTTGAGAACACCCCCGACCCACAGGATATCAAGATGCTTTCGGAGGCGGAGGGTGCGAAAATAGACAACCTCAAAAAGTTGAAAGAGCTGCAGGATATGAAAGGGATCGAGGCAAACGTTTACGAGGATGCCGTCGAGAAGTTCAAGGCAGAGAAGAACAAGCATTCTGCGGGGCTACGGGTTTACGGTGGGAATCCGCAAGCGACACGCGCTTGGTTAGAAAATACACAAGGAGAATAGCCATGGAAGACATAAGACTGTTTCCTGTAACGATCGGGACGCGTGCGATGCACGGAGATCTCCCCGAAGAGGATCAAGATCGATATTGGGTTAGAATCACCGCAAGTAATGACAAGTTGGATCGCCATAATTCTATTATGGATCCCAAGACCACTCTCAAAAACTTCGAGAAGGATGCGAAAGCGAAGCCTGGAATTTCGTTGAAGGATCATCACGCGTGGCGGTCGTTCGGGTATGGACGCTCGGCGAATGCGATCCTTACTGATAAGAACGAGTTGCTCATTGATTTCTTTATACTGAAAAACATGGAATATGATGGGGGCAGTCGTGAGTTCCGAACGTCTGAGAAGTTAATCCGTGCAATTGAACATGAACTTATCAATCAGGTCTCTATCGGGTTCTACGATGCCCGTGAGATCTGTAATTTGTGTAATCTCCCAATACGGCGGTATTCCTATTGGGACTGGGAACCCGAACGTGAGGGGATGTGCACTCACAAAATGGGTAAGAAATACGAAAACAAAGATGGCAAAATGGAAACTGCCACATATACGGTGTTCGATGCGAGGCTGAAGGAGGTCTCCCTCGTTGAGTTCGGGTCGAACCGACACACTTCCATCGAGAAGCAGCGATTTCTCATGTACGGGTGGGGTGACCCAACCGCTTACGGGTTAGGTAACGCAATGCCTGCCGACATGTCAGACATGTCAGAGAGCGAAGTCGCGGCTCGGATGCGAAGATTTATGGAGGAATTCAGCGTGAAAGATTCAGAATGGATTGAAAAGTTGCGGGATGCGCTAAAAGTCCCGAGTATCCGTTCGACGGATGAACCCGATGATGTTGTGAAGGCATTGGAGACCGAGGTATCGACCCTTCGCACCACCGTTTCAACCCAGAAAGACGAGATCGCGGATCTCACGAACGCCTCACAGGATGTGAACACGGCGCGGCAGGCGCTCGTCACGACGTTGCGGGAGGATTTGAATCTCAAGGATGTGCGGTCTACCGATGACCCCGATGCCGTCTTAGAGAAAGTGAAAACGGAAGTGACGGATCTCCGAGAGAAGGTTGAGACGCAGAAAGACGAGATCGCGGATCTGACGGAAGCGGCTAAGGACGGCGAGGCGTATCGCAAAGCGCGCGTTGACGAGGCAATCAAGCAGGGCAATCGTGCCTACGGTGACGACTTCGATGAGGAGTATCACCGCGAGTACTACGGCGACATGCCGTTAGAGAAACTCGAAGAGCATATCGCGCAGAACAAGAAGAAAGGCGATGCGGCGTTACCGGCGGGCAGAAGATCGACCGATGACCATGAACCGCCCGCAGAGAAACCCACATCTCGCCAACGCCGGCGAAAACGTACCTGGCGCAAATAATAGCGAAAGCGTGGCGGAAATTGGCGAGATGGCGAGGCTTCGGCTCGCCATCGGTTACCGACTGCCACTTCGTTGCAGTCTCGCCAATTTCCGAAAAGTTAACTCACTTTAATTTAGGAGGTTAGAGACGATGTTAAAAGAACACCCGCATGTGATCACAACCAGTATCCCACATGATAAGAAAACGATCACATACGACAAAACTGCTAAGCACCGTAGCACAGCAGTCGGCAAGGTCTATAAGATCAATGACGATGGCAAAGCCGAATTGCCGGCAGATGGCGAAGCGTTTAATGGCGTCATCATCGCTGTTGACGACACACAGATCACGGGTGCTTACATCTGTGGCGGTTTACGTGTGCCGCTCGCCAGCGGCGCGACAGTGAAACGTGGCGATACGTTAGTGGCTGGACTTGGACCGAGTAATGCGAAAGGGTATGTGAAAGCAGTCGCTGCCCTAACTGCCTTACCTGCGGACACCGATGTAGATGACGTTGCTGCGGGCGATGTAGACAGTAACGCCAAAAACGCAACGGAGCAGACCCATACGCGTACCTATGCGAAGGGTGTCGGCACAACGGTTGCGGATATTTTGAATGCGTTGAAGGGCAACGGCTCGGTGCTGGAGTTTGACACGACGCACGCGCTGATTACATTGTAAATAGTTTTCGGTTCGCATTGCTACGCAATGCTTTCGGTGGTCAGTTTTCGGTAACAAGAGGTGTTTGGTAACAGAATATCTCTTAACCGACAACCGACAACCGACAACCGACAACTCCTAAAAAAGGAGAAATGAAATGTCTTTAATGACGACCCGAGAGGTCATAGAACGCTATGGGAATGAGTCGCGGCGAGCGGAGCTTGTTGAGCAAGCCGCGGAGGCAGGTATGCCGTTTTCTGCGTACGTCGATTCCCAATATGACCCAGAGAGAGACGGAGAGTTAGGTCCTGATGATGAGGTGCGTACCGGTTTTCAGGTGATCCTTGACGATTTGGAAATGACCACGGAGTGCAACCCTGCTGCGGGTATCTGGCCGACGCGGTGTGAGGAAGCGATTAAAGATCCTGCGAAAATGTTGGCGCTCAAAGAGATGTGTTTGAACACGTATCGGAGCATCTCGTATCGTCCACAGATCGATGCCGCGGCTCGGCAGGCAGCACGGCGTCAACGATGGGAGCGTGCGTCTACGTTCCAGGATGTGCATGACACCCCGCCTGGCTCCACACTCACGCCTTACATGGATGCCTTGGCACACTGGGACGAAGATATAGAGGTAGACATCGCTCTTGAAGAACTGACGACGCGCTTCGCAGACACGAGCAAAAAAGACTATCGCGCCACGATCATGGAGTATGATGAAAATGCCTTCCGTGAAGAAAAGCGGACCCCGTCTGCGAATCCCCCGATGGCGACCTTTGGCACCTCTGAACGTCCCATCCAGGTGAAAAAGCGTATGCTGGCGATCCCGTTCACGTACGAACATCTCCGAGAAGTTGAGTTCATTGACAAGGCGATGGAACACGTTGAAGAGATCGCTGTTGAACGGATCAATGCCAAGGTCGATGAAGGGCTTGAAACGTTTTTACATGGTGCCCCGAACGATAAGGACTTAGACCTCGGTGGCACGATCCTCCGACTTCAAGACCTCGATTCCGAAGCAACGACGAAAATGACCCCGAAAGCCTGGCTGACGCTCCAAAAGCGGTTCAAACGCTCCTACATGTTGACGTCTGCGCTTGGCTATGATTCAGACATTACCGACTTACAGCTCGCAAGTATCGCAAGTACAAATGTCATGCTGGTTCACATGAACGAACGAATGAACGCAGAACAGTCTGGCTATGGCGGGAGTTTCTCTGTGATGAACCAGTTGTCCCAGGGGACACGCATCGGCTGGCACGACTACTTGCGAGATCGTATTTCCGCCAAAGAGTCCGGGAAAAAAGCTGTCTTGCACAATGCCGTTGTCGTCTACGACAAGCGCAAAGGTGCCGAGTTTGTGTCGCAGATGAATACTGACATCATGGAGACAACCAGAGACATGCTCAAGCAGGTCGAATACGTCGTCTGCTCTGAGGTCTGGGGCTGGATTTCCTATCAGCCGAAGAAAGCGATCTACATCGTCGTGATGGGCAACCCGCCAGCAGGAGCGACCTTAAGCGTCGTAGAATAGCGAGGGTAACATGGCTGCAAAAGTACTCACTTCCCAATACTACAACGCTGTGCGTGGGTTGATTGCGCCCGATGTCACTGCGGAGCATATCTCCGATGACTATCTATCGCAGGACCCCTTCGCGCCCGACGCCGAACGTGAGGTGCGCAAACGCTTACGGGCGGAGAACATCGATGTTGACACCTTGACAGGTGAGCCGCTCGAAGTGGCTCGGTTGGCAATGATACATCAGTGTGCCTCGGAGTTGTGCGTCGTTGCGGCACAGATACTGCAGTCAGACCAGCTGGACGTTGTCACACGGGTACAAGAGATTGACTGGAAAGAGAAGCGCGCTTTTCATCTCTCAAAGGTCACCGAGAAGATTGTGGATGTCGTCACGGAGGTTCAGGTATCGGGGTCTCCTTCCGGTTCCCAGACGAAGCGGCGACTTCCGTTTAGCACAGTCGGTTGAAGTCATGGGGCTTTCTCGTGAGATTCAGAATTCCGCCACACCATCGCGAAACGGTGACAATCGTGCGAAAATCGGCAACGAACCCTTCAGAGGAGGAAGTCATTGCCGATGGAGTCATCTGTATGATCCAGCCTGTTTCGCAGCGGGAGGCGGTAGAAGTCCGTAACGGTGTAGCGATCCAAGAGACCGACCGGATGGTGTTGTTGTCGAAACCGAACCCGGCTATCAAAAAAGGTGATTTTCTGAGACAGGCGGATTCGAGTCAGTTCAGAATCATGGATGTGTTGGGTATGCGAGGCAGCCCTGTCCAAAAACTATATCTTCGCGCCACGGGAGTCTTGTAGAACCGCTAAGGGGACACGGAAATATGTTTGATATAACGTTTGATACACTGCGGAAAACAGAGCAGTTCCTGAACACCCTCGATGTGCGATTGCGGGATCAGAGGCGTTTATGGACGGATTACGTGATGCCGTTCACGCATTCTGAAATAGACGATATTTTTGATTCGGGCGGTCGCGGTCGGTGGGCGGACTTGGATCCGTTGTATGCGGCTCGGAAAGCGGTCACGCATCCAGGTCGCGGCATACTCGAACGTGAAGGCACTTATCGGGATGCGGCGACAACGGCGGGGCATGCGAACAGTCTCGTGGAGGTGGGTCCCACGGAGTTAGTGTTAGGCGTCAGTGGACTGGGTTACCCCGCGTTTCATGAAGCCGGTGCGGGGGACTTACCTGCCCGTCCGGTCTATGATCTCATTGTGGCGGGGGAACGTTTTGAAGAAAGGACGGCGCAACTTGCGGAAAAGTGGTCATCTGAGGAGATCGCCGCCGCCGAACGTGGAGGTATCTCATGAAGGTGAAGCACCGCCGGGCAGCGATCCTTGATGCAGTGTATGGACTTTTGATCCCACTGCGAATAGATGCAGACGATGCTTATGGAGCAGAGTTCCCGATCGAGGCGAAGACGGTTCAGAAACGATATGTGCATTGGACAGCACTTGACCAGCAGGGCGCGATTCCGGCGATACTCTTGAATTTCGACGAGGTTCTCCGCAAACGCGATGGCGGGGCGAATGCGGAGTTTGCTGCGCTCGGTGAGACCGAAGAATATCTGCCCATCGCTGTTGATATTGTGCTCAAAGAGTCGGCTGCATTCCCGACACCGCTAACAGATCAGGTATCGGATGCGATTTATACGATCGAACGGCTCATCAATGGGACACCGGATTTAGATGTCGAGGGTGTGTATCGGACGAGAGTGGCAGAGGTTCACACGTCTGCTGGCAGGATCAGCGCACTTGAAGGAACCCCGTTTGAAATCGTACGTTTTCGGATAATTGTGACACATGTCTACCGATCAAACATCAGCGTTTGACGCAAACACGAATCAATTAAGAGGATAAGAAAATGGTAAAACGTAGAACAGCAGATAACTTTTCATTCATTATCGCACGGGAGAGTGAAACAAACGGCTCTCCTGTAACGGATGTAAAGAAAGCGGTGCCGCTGCAATATGTCGTAACGGCCTGGAATCACGACGAGAATTCGGAGAAGCAGCAGAGTCAGGCATTACGTGGGGGGCGTGCAGATGTCTTCGGAGAAGATGGATTTTTATGGGGTGAGGGAGATGTCAGTTTGGAAATCCCATCTGGAAAGGGATTCCTTGATATTCTCCAGGGGCTCCTCGGTGATCCGAAACCGGTCAGCACAAAACTTAAGACAAAGAAACTTGTCGCGGATACCGTGAATGCCGCAGATGTAGATGCTGACACGTATTTCACCGATCCGGCAAAAAGGGCTGAACGCAATCCGGATCGCCCGAGTCTCTTGAAATTTAAACCCAAAGGCTCTTTCGATGCGGTGAAAGCCTTGGTAACAGGCGTACGGAAGGTCGGTCTCGCATCGTCAGATACCCTTCCGCTGAAAGAGGTGATTACTTTCGATTCCACAAAACAAATCCCCTCAACGAAGTATTTTCATTTTATCGATCAGGTGACGTTCCTCGACGGTAACGGTGCCGCGATGGCATCCCCGAAAGGTACAATAGAGATCCTTGCCGATCCGAACGCGCACAGCACAGTGCTGAAGACGGTAGACGATGAATTCCAAGGCTGGACGATTGAACCCAACTTGGATGGTGAACCGTGGCTTGTGACCCGTGCCGTACCGATTTCAGGCACAATAGAGGTCGGCGAGAACATCGCCGCGCAGATAGATCTACGGTCCTCCCGTGTTGATAAACGACGGACGATGGGCGGTGGCAATGTAGAACAATTTACGCCAACAAGCTCTGATCAAAAGAAGTTTCCGTTTATCGGTCGCAGGTTTTTCCCCGGATATGGCAGGTACCTCGTCATAGATGGTGAGGCTGTGATTTGCGATGCTGCACCGATTTCGATTGCCCATAACTATGATTTTGCACAAGGGAAGAAACCGGGACGTTTCCGCAGAGGGGTAGAACCGACAAGTCGGCGCAATGTAACAGTGAATGTTCAGACCAAATACGAATCCGGGACCTCAGCCGAAGACGAAGGCAAATATATCAAATGGGACGAGAAGTTTCGTAACAACGAGCCCGTCTCTGTCCAGATCGTGACGTATCAGTGGTTGGGCAACGGACGGCAACTTGAAATCATTTACGATATGACGAACTGTGAAATCACTGCCCCCGTGCGTGTTCCAGCAACGTCTCCGGGTGCGATCCCGATTACGATTGCGCTCAAGGCAGTGCCGCCCTCTGGCGAAACCGCGGGCGAGTTGAAAGTTACGATCGTCAACGATGATAAGTGGGCAGGGTAAAAAGGAGGCGGTGTGTCCGCGCCCGAATGAATTCGGAGGGGCACACCGTAGATTTTCATGACAGACAAAAACATACAAGACCAGTTGGATGCTCAGATAAAGGCGAAACGGGCTGCACAGGTCGTTGAGGTCTCGGAAGCACCCACGCTCACGTCAGAGATATTCGAGAGAGATGATCGGAGAGAAGCGATCGTTGAAGTGAACTTTCGTGATATGTCGGCTCGGTTGGTTGAAACTTCGGATGCCCCGAAGCTGACGACCGAAGTGCTACAGACGCTTGGCAAGCCTCTCAAGACGGTTGAGATGTTCTTCGATAACCAAATCTGGCAAGTGACGGTCCGAGACGGTGTCCCGCTGGAGTTGGAGATACAGCAGTTAAAGATAATCAAAGAATATGCGGATCGAGAACACGACCCGACTGTGATGGCAGAATGCGATCGTGCGATTGCGAACCTAATGCTCGCACACATGATAGTAGATCCGCAGTTCTCATACCAAGGCGAAGGAGAGGACCCTCCGATTGAAGCGCGTTCTTCTGTTCTGATAGATGCGCTCTCTAACGCGCAGGTCGCCGTCAATAATCTCACCGAAGACGAAATCTATCAAGTGACCGTCCGTCGCGGGATACCTTCCGATGCGTTTGCGATTGCTGGGGAGACGTTTGAATTCTACTCCGTCGGTGGCAAGCGAAGGTCGTATGTAGAGATGCCCGACGAGGAACTCTCGGTGGAGATGGCGAGGAATACTGCCCGGCGTCAAGTGCTTGTGCCAGCGATGATTGTGGACCCACACCTGTCATACACACCGGTGTCGGAAGACGTGGAGGTTTCGGGAGGAGACACGGAGGGGTATCCTGTAGGGCTTTTGTCCGAGCGTTTTATGCGGACGCTCATGGAAGCGCACAAGGTCACCAATATCCCAGAGGCAGGGCTGAGGTCCCTGCAACATCACTTTCGATCTCGCAATCGAGACACCAACGGGACGCAAGAGAGCCGCAAATCTCTGGGCGATGACGGAGGGACGGGGTAGACCCTCGGAGTGGGTCTGTCCTGACGCGGATATAAACTACCGACTCAGTTATGATCAGATATGTTTTGAAGCGTACTGCTTGGAAATGGAAGCACTGCGAAAGAGCAAATGATTTTAACTTGAAGTGAGCGCGAGTTGTGTCGTGTGCTGGGGGATTAGTTAATGGGAGTAGGACGCTCTAAAAGCAGACCTGCCCATTCATTTCCATCATCCCACCAATGCATCTCAAAATGAAAAATATATTGTCTGCCTTCAACCAACCCGACCAGTTTGGAGGGGTCATTCAGAGGTTTTGTGATGAATAGCGTGGTTCTATCCAGGGCTTCAAGAAGATTTTTTTTATCAGAAATAATACCGCCATCACGATCCTCTCCAATTAAAACAAGGTAGGCTTTGATTTTTACTGTATCACCCTCTGTATACGTATTGGAGTTTCTAACAAACTCGTCGTAGGTGATCCAGGGTGTCGCGATATTATCTTCAACAGACGGTACCGCGGATAAGTTGTCTATACACTCTTTTTCGAGTCTGATGAGATAGTCTCCGTTTTCGATCCTAAAGTCTTCAAGACATGCCGCTGCGTCAACGGCTAATTCTTCTGTAGTATCGGTAGAACTTAAAGCCTTTACAATATTGGAAGTGTCGCCACAACCTATAATAATAAACAGGGAACTGAAGATAAAACACAAAACTAAGTTTTTCAAGAGTGTCTCCTATCTGGATTTCAGAGATTTATTTGTAGAAATCGTTTTTGTATCAGTCTTGACAGGGGTAAGCACCTCGTATATCACGCCAGATGCATCAACAAATATATTTATAGAGTAAGTTGTGTGCCGTTCTACAAGAAAATAGTTAGCATGAGCCCTGTGACGCTGCGAAGTGTCCTCTTTCTCAACAGTTACATACGAAAATTCGTGGCGCATGTTTCCGTTGCCAATATCTGTTGATTTAACCAACCTGAGTGTGGGATAGTTGCGAAAAAGATCATCAAGTCGTGAATCCGCTAAGGACTCAGAAAGCAACTTTAATTCGTTCTCAGCAGTGTTGTGAAAAACAGGAATGAACGCGCACCCTATGAACGCCATAGCAAAGACGAAGGCAGCGAATGCGAGCAGGACGAGTAAGAAAAAGTGATGTTTATTTTTCAAGGTGTGTCTCCTTTTAAGCGATTTTTCCAAGTAGGGGGCTATCATACTTTCTGTTGTTTGAGTATCTCAATTTCTTTCTTAAGGGAGTCAATCTGTTGCTGGGTCTCTCTATTCCGCCAAGCCATGAGTGCTTGAGGCAACCCCACAGCGACGATAATCAATGCGACAAGTGCAATCACGATGTTAGACAACAACGTTAGACGTTTTTCGACACTCTCAAACCTAACATCAACGTATTCTTTCACCCGTTTTTCAGATGCGGTAATCTCGGTTTTGACTTCTTCTTTGACAATCAACCGGATTTTATCAAGGTCGGCATCAGAGAGTTCGCTATAAACCGGTAAAGCAAACACACAAAGCAGTATCAAGAGGGCGAGAATGTGTTTCATCGAGTATCTCCTCTAAATAGTGTACGAATGTTCATCACTTCAATAAGGCAATAAGCGCGATGATAACCGCGCCGACAGCCGTGGCAGTCGTGACAATTTGCCAGACGCTTGCTTTGCCTTCTTGCGTGCCTTCAAGTTTGCCTTTGATCCACGCAACATCATTTTCAAGGGTGCCAAGGCGTTTGTTAACATCCTCAAACTGGTGTTGAATATTATCCAACTGGCGTTGGATATTATCAAAGTTTTGTTTCATGAATTCATACAATTCTTCAGTCGTCATGGGGTTTACCTCTTTAGATTTAGCGCGCATTAAATAATGGGTCTCACACCTCACACCTTTAACCCCGTTGAAGTGGGTAGGCAGACACGTCACCCAGCGGTGACGCTTCAACTGTCTGCCAGTGTGATAGGAAAGAGTTTAACAGTTTTTTTGCTTTTTGTCAAGTAGGAGATTCGTAAAATGGCAGATGTAACAATTCGATTTCGTGGTGATTCCAAAGAAGCGATACGCGCTATAGACCAACTTCAGTCGGAGGTGTCGGAGCTTGGCGGTCACTTGACGCGAACCCGGCAGCAGATGGGCATGACGACGACCGAGGTCCAAAAGTTGGGTCGTTCGTTAGGCGATGTGGACGCGCCGACGCGTGTTCTGACGGGTTCTCTGGGCAAGATGGGAGGGTTCTTGGCGGGGCTTGGGCTTGTTCATGCGGCACGGCGGGTGGCGCAATTTGGCGCAGCGTCGTTGAAAGCGGCTGGCGAGTTGAACGGTATGGTTCGGGGCTTGGAAGATGCTTACGGCTCATCAGAGATCGCGACGCGCCGATTTTCGGAGTTTGTGGAGTTGGCAAAAACGCCGGGCTTGGCGATCCCGCAATTGACGACCTATGATGCGATTCTAAAGAATATCGGGAATACGGCGGGTGAAAACAATGTCATCTTTACAGGACTCGCAAAGGGAATTACAACCTACGGGGGCAGTGTCCACGATGTGACCGGAGCATTGCACCAGCTCCAGCAAGCTATGGACGGTAATAGAATTGTTTCACAAGATTTCCGTCCTCTACTCGAAAGGACGCGCGGATCATTTTTAGCAGTCGCTAAGACGGTGCATGGGTTCACCGGTGGCATTGATGAAATGCGTGCCTCGTGGCAAGCCTCTGGATCGACGTTGAAAGAGTATTTATTGCCAATCTTTGAACGTATGAATCAGAGATTTGCCGGCGCGCCTGTGGACAGTTACACAAACAAAATGGGTAACCTCGAAGATGCCTTTGGATTGCTTCAGGCGGCGATCGGTCAGAAGTTATTGCCCGCTTTTGACAGTATTTCTGATTCGATTTTAGACGTGATTGAGAACACGACGAAGGCGATAGAAGGTTTTGAGGATTTAACAGATTCTATCTATAGCGTCACGGAAGCCTTCTCGAACCGGCAATCTGTCGTTGACCATATCGAGGACTTACGCCGTCTGCGAGACGAACAGCAGCAACTCGCGGATGAGAACGCACCGGGTATCCTCGGTATCAACTTCAATCAAGAAGCGTTTGATACAGCGACGCAGAATGTAGAGGAACTCAACGCAGCGATCAAACTGTATGAGGAAGCGATTGCGGGTGTGCCGGGCAGTGAGCAGGCATTACAGCAAGCCATCGACACCACCGCAGCAGCTCTGAAAGAACGCAAAAACGCGTACGTTGAATCGTTATCTGCTCTGAAATCCGAACGCGATGCGAACTCGCTTTTTGTCGATGACGCGACGAAGTTAGTTCTCAATATTGAATCCGAGATCGAAGCACTTGAATCGAAACAGAAGACGCTGACATCTGTCCAAGCCGCGCTTGACACGTATAGAGAGTCGCAAAGTGCTGCGAGCGAAGAGGGGACACAAGAGGCAGCGGTTTACAGAGACATCACGAGAGAGCTTGACACCCTCAAAGATACCCTCGAAACCTATCAAAAGGCACTTGAGGACGCAGAAACACCCAAAGACGCAGCAGCGGCACACCAGGGTATCATAGACACACTGACGGCGTTACAAACCCTCCAACAAGGGCGTGCAGAAGATTTAGGGGATGCCCGTGCATACTACGCCGCGCACCGTTCATTCGTTGAAGGACAAAAGCAAGCTGCAGAAGACTTAGCAAAAGCAGAAGAGCGATTCTCAAAACGCACCCAACAACAACGCGAGCGTTCGAGGAAAGAGAGAATTGCGTCCGCAAAACGCGCCCGTGATGTCGAGGTTGCTGCAAACGAAGCAGCCGCAGCCTCCGGAGAGGCATACGCAGAGCAGTTAGAACGGCTTGAGACGGCATCCCAACGCGAGCGATTTATCCAAATCGTTGAAAGTTTCCAAGCACAGGGACTGTCATTTGATGAAGCTCGCGAGAAAGCAGAACCCTATATTGATGTGATTGCGGGCATCCCCGGCACAATAACGGATGCCGACGCTGCCTTGGGGCGGTTTAATAGTAATCTTGTCAGAGATGTAGATCAGTCCGCAGACGCAGTTGTAAACCTGTCCCGTGCGGTTACTGCCTTGGGGCGGTCCTTGAATGAAAGCCTACCCGATACCGCAGGATCCCTTGAGCGTTCATTATTGAACGAGCAGCGGTATTTTGAAAACACCTCGACCGGAAGAACCCTTGACGATATTCAAAGGGAAGCCGGAGAAGACGGCTTGGCGTTTCTGAAATCGTTTGAACGCGGTAGGGAGTTTCTTGACGACTATAAGGATGGCGTTCACGCAGCTGCAGACGAAACAGAGGGACTTAAGCGAATCGCTAAGGAGCTTGATGCGGTGACGCTGGATAACCTGGTGGGCGAGTTTTCAAGACTGGATGGTGCTGTCGGTGATATTAGCACGAAGATAGGGCAATTTGATATTCAAGGGCTCGCGAGTGGTAACCCCGCAAGTATCGCCACACTTCCCTTCCAGCTTTACAACGCTTTCACCTTTGACCAGCGGCAAGCGGATGCGCGGTTACCTGAGTTAGACAGAAAGAACCGCGAGGCGTATGAGCGCGGTGAGTTTGGGATACCGACAGATTTGCTTGATTTCGGACGTGGACGCGTTCAACAGGCAATCGGTTTGACAGATGATCCACAACTCCAGGCACTTCTTGGAGGCTTGAATCCGGTCATTGGGAAAACAGGTCTTGATGAAGTTGCAAACATCCCTGAACGCATCCGTGAAGCAATTCAATCCTATACGGATCGTGCTTTAGAGGCACTTCAAGAGGAATTGAATGAATCTGCATTCAACTTGAACTTCGCAAGACAAACGGGTGGTGATGTTCAAGGCGCGCTCAATGATGTGATTAGCGCAAATACGGCTTTCTACCAAGAACAGATTGACTCGTATAACCTCCAACGCCAGGCGTTAGGCTACGCCGTCGGGAATGTTGAGGAATTGAACCGTAGGATAAACGAGTTGAATAACGAAGCGCGGTTGGAGCTCGCGCCACTTGCGAGTTCAACGCGTTACAATGTTTATCAACGGTATCTCACGACCCGAGACCAACCCACACAGGAAGAAATAGACGCAGAATATGCCTCGACATTTACCGAAGGCGATCCGAACGCACAATTCAGTTTCAGAGCTGGTGATGGTAGACCTGAAGCCCCTACCGCCGAAACCCTTGAGAACGTGATAGCGTCTATCAATGACGACATTGGACTTATCAACGCCTCTATCACGAGTATAGAAACGCAAATCGGGCAAGCCTCCGAACCTGCCGAGATCGCTGCACTCTTGGAACGCATACCAGAACTCATCGCAACAAAATATCAGAGGCTTCGTGATCGGCTGGATGCACAGTACAACGCAGACGAAATCAGTGTTGACGCTTATAACGCCAGTCTGACCGAACTCGAAAGCAGTGAGTCACGAGAAGTCGAAGCACATTCGGATGCAGTCTTAGCAAACACAGTGCGCGCCATCAACGAAGATGTCCAACTCATAAATGCGTCTATCACGAGTATAGAAACGCAAATAAGTCAGACCTCCGAACCCGATGAAATTATTGCACTCCTTTCGCAGATTCCCGAACGCATTACACAGAAATACCAACGACTTCGCGATGCCCTCGATGCCAAGTATGCTGCAGGTGAAATCAGTGTTGATGTCTATAACGCTTCGCTCATGGCATTAGGTAGCAGTGAAGCTGCTGATATTGAACGCCAATCGGATGCAGTCTTAGCACAAACAATCGGAGAGATTGACGACAATGTGAAATTGATTGATGCAGACATCGGGGCGTTGCAGTTGACAATTAGCCAGACGGACGATCCGGAAGTGATTGCGGGGTTATTAGAAGCCATCAAAGCGTTGGTGATGGATAAGTATAAGCAGTTAAGAGAAAGGCTTGATGCGTTATACGCCGCAGAGGAAATAAGCACGACTGCCTATAATGCGTCCCTCACCGCGTTAGGGACCGCGGAAAGCACGCAGTTGGCAAACATTGATGCCCAGGAATTTCAAGCGATTTCAACTGCTGCACAGAAACAGGTCGCGCTTATCAACAGCTCTATTGAGAACTTACGTTTATCTCTCCAGTTGACAGACGATCCTGAGGACATCCAAGATATACTTGAAGCAATAAAGGTATTGACAGCACGGCGTTTTGACGTTCTGATTCAGGAGTTAAAAGATATTGAAGAAAGCCTCGATCCCGAACAATTTGACACTGCCCTGCGTGGCTTGGAACTCGGCAAACAGGTTTCACTTAAAAATATTGATACCGAGAAGTTTTCAGCGATCTCCGCAGAGGCACAAAAGCAGGTTGACTTCAAAAACGGTGCGATTGAAAATCTACGACTTTCCTTTCAACTCACAGACGATCCCGAAAAGCAGCAGCAGATACTTGAAGCGATTAAGGTGTTGACGGCACAGCGTTTTCAAGTCTTACGTGAGGAACTTATTGCCATTCGGGACACACTGAAGCCAGAAGAATTCAAACAGGCACTTGAGGGAATTAATTTAGGCGAGCAACTTTCACTTAAAAACATCGACACTGAAAAGTTTGCTGTCATCTCTGCCGATGCTCAACGACAAGTGGATTTTATAAACGGCGATATAGAGAATTTGCGACTCTCCTTGCAGTTGACAGACGATCCCGAGGATCAACAGGCTATAATCGAGGCAATCAAGGTGCTAACAGCCTCGCGGTTTCGAGTGCTGCGTGAGGAATTAGAGAAGATAAAAGACAGCCTTGACCCTGAAGTGTATAATCAAGCGTTGAAAGGATTGAATCTCGGTGAGCAGTTGGCGATCCAAAACTTGGACACCGAGAAGTTCAGTCTCATTTCCGCAGCGGCACAGAAACAAGTTGATGCGATCAATGGCGACATTGAAAATCTAAGGCTTTCCTTTGAATTAGCAGACAGTCCCGAGGATCAACAGGATATAATCGAGGCAATCAAGGTGCTAATAACCTCGCGGTTTCGAGTGCTGCGTGAGGAATTAGAGAAGATAAAAGACAGCTTGGATGATGAGGAATATGAGAGAGCATTGAAGGGGCTGAATCTTGGTGAACAGGTTGCACTAAAAAAGAGCGGCAGTGAAAAGTTTGATATTATATCAGCAGCAGCACAAAAGCAAGCCGATTTTTACAGCGGAAGTATTGATAACCTACGCCTCGCCCTCCAGTTAACCGATGACCCCGAAGAAGTGCAAGACATCTTAAATTCAATCAAGCTACTCACCGCCGCACGTTTCGATGTCTTGATTCAAGGACTCAAAGATATTGAAGATTCTTTTGACGATCCCGCGGTCTTTAGACAGGCACTTCATGGGCTGGAACTCGGCAAAAAGGTTGCTGTGCGGGGGATTGACAACGAGAGTATTGGCGTAACGCTCACCGGTATCGGTAATCAGATTTCCGAAACGGATTCAGAGATAACACAACTCTTTGATGAACTCGGCGAACAGACAACCACTGCGGGAGTTAGAGAAGCGATCGGACGGTTAAGGACGGCAATCACGACAAAGTTTCAACTGATGCGCGACAAAATCAATGAGTCCGCTGAAACAGAAGAAGAAAAAGCAAAGCAGATCGCAGCGGTTGATTTTAAAGAGGAGCAAGCACTTGGACAGTTAGGCGAACGCGGATTAGGGCAATTCAATTCACTGGTGGATACCGCCCAGTTTTTATTGGACAATGCATCTGAATCGAAATTTGCGACTCGAAGGCAAGCACTGATCACAGCAATCAAAACTTTCTATGATGAACGTATCAAGTTCATTAATGGACTTGATTTGTCAGATACAGATAGAACGAATATGCTGCAGGTTGCGCGCATTCAAAGGAACATCGCACTCGATGCCGTCCCGGAGATGCATGAAAGCGTCACAGAGCGTCTCAAAATGGAAGAGGACCTCCAAAAAGAGATAGAAGACTTGCGCGATGCGCGGATAGAGAACGAAGAGGACCGTCTTGGGAAGTTGGCGGACTTACAGGAAGACCATAACCAGCGGATGTTGGCGTTGGAAGAGCAGTTTCAAGAGGATTTAGACGATTTACGACGGGATCGGAATCAGACGGGAGCGGACATCCAGCGGGAGTATCAGCGCGACCTCCAAGATTTACAAACAGAGACGGCACGTCGGTTGTTCGATGAGGAGTTCGGGGAT
>JAJEIE010000001.1 GCA_022827625.1 Candidatus Poribacteria bacterium
CTTCACGGTTTCTAACCGCACCGGTGCTGAGTGTCCAATTAATTCTAAGGTTTACCATAAATGAAGATTAATTTATTAATTCGGTAATTTTCAAACGTGCGATAAATCGCACTACTACGAACGGATTGGTTTGTAGTAGGGCAATTCATTGCCCGTCAATTACCGAAATATTTTCTGAAACTTCATACAGTTTGCGGTACAATAGAAGTGTCCAATTAATTATGGAATTCACTATAGTTTTAAGGGACAAGTTTGCTTATGTATGAGGTTAACTGGGGTGGGTTTAGACGGAAACCTTCTACTTTTAGCACTTTTGGAAGGGTTACTATGAAAGTGCTGTCTATCTGTTTTGATGTTGAATAAACCTATTCTTCGTGAAAACGGACGTGAACATGCTTTTAACTTAACGGTATATTATTTCGTAATTTCCCCTAAAAATGTTACACTGGTGTAACTTTTTACGACGGTGTGGAAGGTGAGAAAACCCAGTGGCTGTAAGGGTTCGTTGATATTTTGCTCCCGATTTTCTGTTGTGAAAAAAATAATTTGGCGGTAAATGTAAAATTTTTTGTGTTTGGCTAATCATAATCAAAATCAAATCAACGGTATTCATGCCTTATGGGCATGAACCGGGTATGAAGTGCTTATGCACTTCAACCAACGGTATTCATGCTTTATAGCATGAACCGGGGTATGAATGCCTTATGGGCATTCCCCGGGCTGTCGGAAACCATTGTTTGTAGGTTGATATAATATTTTCCTCTTCGGAAAGCCTTACCATATATTATACTCTTTTTACTAACGGATGTCAAGTTAAAATAGGTTGTGAGTTTTGGGTTGTGGGTCGTGGATTATAAGTTAAGTGTTGGGATTAGGAAAAAATCAGAATCAGAATCAACGGTATGAATGCCTTAATATAGTTACAGGGTTACCGTCCAGTCTGAGGATAACCCTTTTTTATTTTTTTCAGGAATAAAACCCGAAATCCTGAACAGAACCACACAGAACACCTAAGTCCCTCTTGCTGGCAGTTCTGTATATTTTACTAATGTTATGTGAATATAACTTGGAGTCAGTTGGTTTCGTTACAAGGAGTTGTATAGTTATTGAGAAGATCAGTCTCTATCTCACTGCGTTTAGCAGCACTACTTTCCCAATAGACACAGAGGGTATTAGCACCGTGTTGATCTACACAGTCCCGTTTCTCGTGTCCGTCAATTCTATTGCCAAGTTCGCTCGTTTTGCCAATGTATAATGGACGATACCGAGTCGTTCCTTGACTATCATTGTACTCCCTTGTAAATACATAGACAGCACCATAATTCTGGAATGACGAGTTTATAGAATAAGCGGTAAAGTCGTATGTATTTCCAGAAGCACCTTTAAAAATTACAGTAGCCATTATTGATTCCAAAGCCAATCATTTTATCCCCCGTGAAGGTGGGAGAGCGGAAATATAACGCGCGATATACTTAATAGTACCACTCAAAATTGGAGACTTATAAATTAAAACATAATTCTTTGTGGAATGCCAATTTTTTTATTTGCGGGAAGCAGAATCCGACAGAACGCACGGACAACCAACGAATGTACCTGAAGAATCCACACGGACGTTGTTACGAACAAAAACGCACGGGAGCGGACTGTGAAAATCCTATTATCAGAAGCAGAAAACTGGGTTAAACCCGGACGGTCAAAAATCTATGACGACGCACGCAAAGGCTTACTATCAACAGAGAAAGACCCAACAAGACGGAATAAGAAAGTCGTTGATATAGCAGAGTTGCAGCGTGTCTATGGAGAAATACACAATCCAGCGGATAATCCGAGAGAATCCGACACGGACACCAGCGGACAGCAGATTGACCTGTTCATTCTACTCCAAGCCTACGAAAATCAAATCCAAGACCTACGCAAGCAATTAGAATTAGCTAGTGAAAGAGAGACAACATTGATTGACGAAAAGGCAAACTCTTGGATCTATTATCTGCGGAGAAAGAAGAAAAGCGGGCTTTAATGCCACCGACAGAGACAACAGAACAGGTAGGACAGAGACGGAATGGCTGGTTAAGCCAACTTTTAGGTGTGCAGCAGCAGTTTTACTTGCAAAATTTTCACATATCTGATATACTTTCAAGAGAAATGGGGCGATGTGGGTCGCCCCATACCAACAAAATGAATTTTGTAAAGTCAGTCATTTTTGTGTTAGCAGTTTTATTCTAAGCTGCTCGACATGAAAAGTCAAAACATTTTTTTTACTAAAAAGAAACTCTTCTAATTTTATCAAAACCGGAAAGCAGCTATAGGAGAACCAGAATGAAGTTGAACGACATAAGGAATGAAAACTGCCTTGATACAATGAAACTAATGAGCGATAATTTTGTTGATCTTGTCGTAACCTCGCCTCCCTATGACGAAATGCGAGAGTATGAGGGATACAAACTGAAAGGTTTTGAACAGATTGCTGTTGAGCTGTACCGAATTTTAAAAGTGGGTGGTGTAGTTGTATGGGTTATTGCTGATCAAACGGTTAATGGAAATGAATCAGGCACTTCCTTTCAGCAGGCACTTTACTTCAAGGAAATCGGATTTAACTTGTTTGACACAATGATATATTTAAAGCCCCCACGAGGCGCAGTAGGTAACAACAAAACTTACTGGCAATCGTTTGAGTATATGTTCATTTTTAGTAAGGGGAAACCCAAGACTATCAATCTTATCATAGACAGGAAAAACAAAGAATCGCGCAAGGGAGACACTGGCACAAAACGTTTACCTGACGGGTCCTTATTAAGAATGAACCGAGAGGGCTATTCTGAATACGGCAGAAGAACGAATGTATGGGAGTATAAAATTGGTAAAGGGCATTCTGCGTCGGACAAAATCGCACACGAACATCCTGCTATATTTCCTGAAAAATTAGCACAAGATCACATAATTTCTTGGAGCAATGCTGGAGAGTTGGTATATGACCCCTTCATAGGCAGTGGAACAGTCGCACTAATGGCTCTGTTGAATAAGAGAATTTACCTTGGCAGTGAGATTAATGAAAATTACTGTGAGATTGCTCAAGAAAGGCTACGAATGAGTTGTCTATTGAAGAAAGATCAGACAAAGGAAACACAGGTATACGAACAAAAGGAAACACAGACCCCCGAACAACTGAAATTACTGGAGGCTGAATGTGGCTCAAGAGGCGAAACCTCGTATTTGTAAGGAATGCGGAAGACTTTTACCGATAGACGCATTTGAACCAAATCGTTATGAAAATGGTATACCAAGCGTATGGCGCAGCGAATGTAAAGAATGCCGTAAGAATGCCAAACCCTTCCCCCGGATATCTGAAAGAAAAAAACGCGAATATGTACAGAACCACCCTCAACCGAAAATAGGCGAAGACTTTTATTGCAGAATTTGTGATAGAACTATAACTATTCAACAAAACCGAGATGTCAATTTGGATCACGACCATACAACAGGTGAAATAAGAGGGTGGATTTGCAATCGGTGCAACACCGGGCTTGGAAATTTTAGAGACAATATCTCCGTTCTTAAACGCGCTATCAGGTGGCTACAGAGAACCCTTATGTCTCTGTTTTAGCTAAGCCGTTTTTATTGATTTCATACACGCTTTACATGTATATTTATTCCCCTTTCAGAGTATCTCGCTACCAGACGCTTTGAGATACGCCAAGCATGCTCCCATTTTTTACCGATCTTTTTTTGGATCGGTTGTAAAAAATGTGGTATAATTCCTCATAAAATTATGAGATACGCTCATAATGAAATAGTAGACAACCAGTAATTTCTGGTGGATCCCCATTGGTGCCGAGCTTGGGTTGTTTTTAACATTGTAAACGGGCGTAATAGCGAATAGAAAAGGAGCGAATGATGTTTGATACACTCAATATTCCAAGTTTAGGCAGACTCGAAATCGTAGAGACCTACGTATACTACGATCAGCCGGTTCTCTTTGCTTGCAAGGATGCCGCGGGGTATCTGTATCTTGCCGTTGCTGCAGATGAAAACGACCAATATGAAACCTGGCTCTACGCGAGGGTATCCAGTGAACGTCTCAACCGCATCCGTTCCGGTGCAATTGATCTTCACGATGCATTCACCGATACTGAAGATGGCTGTTTATTTCAGGTAAAGTTTCCTTATGCCTCCTCTACCGTATCCCAGATTGAATCCGTCAAAGCAAATCAGCTCTCTGAAGATATGCTTCCAATCCCCGGTGAATGCCTCAATCTTGAAACCGAAGTGCTCCCTATGCTTGGCAGGACTGAAACAATACGAAAAAACAACCCAGTGAACCCAACACACCACTAAAAATGTTGGATATACAAAAGACCCAAAAACCCGCGTCATCCGCATAATCCGTGAAAATCCGCGATTCAGACAAACACCAACCCACCTCCGCTGCCACCTTTCCAGCAGAACCCCGATTTTCCTACGATGGGCGTAAGGTTTGAGGTTCAAAAAACTTGACAATTGCGAAAAATTGTGGTACGCTTGATAGTAACTTGCTGGACAACGCTCTCACCCTCCACTCTCTGTGGAGGTGTTGTCCGCCACTGTGAGAGGTGGTCCAAACAAATTGCAAGTGTCGCTTTGCTAAAAACATGCAAGGGCAGTTTCCGCGTAAGTTTCGCAAACAAAAGCCGACTTTTTCCCCTCTTCGCCTCTGAACCTTCGTGTTTTGATGTAATCCGGCGCTGCATTTCCTTTTGTTTGCTATCCTCACATAAAAAAGTTCGAGAGAACGAAGAGGCAAGGAGGTTTTCAAATAATGGAAAATAATGAGAAAGAAATTCTATATAATGGAATTCGTCTGCCAGAAAAGTGGCCCCCACGAAATTTGTGTGACACAACCCTTTCACCTATCTCAGTACCCTACTTAGAAAATCCGCCGACAGTTATTTATATAGATAAGGGAAGACAACTGTTTGTGGATGACTTTCTCATTGAAAATACCAATCTAAAAAGGGCTTTTCACAACCCACGCTTATATGAAGATAATCCGGTTTTAAAGCCTGAAACGCAACTGGAGATCAATAACGGGAAATATCCGGTTGCCTCTCCGTTTAATGACGGCGTTTTTTATGATGCCGAAGACCAGTTATTTAAAATGTGGTATCATGCTGGATGGTTCGATGGTGTGGGTTATGCAATAAGTGAAGATGGCTTACATTGGCATAGACCGATGTTAGATGTAGCGCCAGCGACGAACAGGGTACTTCCGGTAAGGGAAGGCTATCGGCGAGATGGTGCCGCAGTCTGGTTAGACCCCGAAACAGACGACCCGAATCAAAGGTTTAAAATGTTTGTATACTTCCGTTCTCCTGAATGGTCAGGTGGGGAAGTTTATACCTCATTTGATGGTATTCACTGGGGTACGCCCGTAAGAACGGGGCCTTGTGGGGATAATACGACTTTCTTCTATAATGCTTTCAGGAAAAAGTGGGTTTACAGTATTAGGACCTCTAATCGTACGCTTGGACGCACCCGAAGTTATCGCGAACACGAGGATTTTATCAAAGGTGCTTCATGGAAGAAGGAAGATGTTGTATTCTGGACGAGAGTTGATGAACTCGACCCAGCGGACCCTGACCTCGGATACGCACCTCAGCTCTATGACGTTAACGCAGTTGCCTATGAGAGCTTGCTTCTGGGCTTGTTTGCGATTTTTAAAGGTCCACCAAATGAGCTATGTGCCATAGGGGGTTTCCCTAAGACTAATGAACTGGTGTTAGGTTATAGCCGCGATGGTTTCCACTGGCATAGACCTGTTCGCAGTCCTTTTATAGCCGCATCGCGAAAGGAAGGCAGATGGAATAGGGGGTATATTCATGCGGCAGGTGGTGGATGTTTGGTCGTGAATGATAAGATTTACTTTTATTTTGGTGCCTGGTCCGGAGAGTCACCGACACTCGGTAGACAGATGTATGCAGGTGGTACGACTGGACTCGCAATACTTCGCCGAGACGGTTTTGCTTCCATGAATGCCGGTTTATCTACTGAATCTTTAACAACCAGACCCGTTATATTTAATAAGGGTAAACATCTTTTTGTTAATACGAATACAAAAAAGGGTATGCTCCAAGTTGAAATTTTAGACAATCAAGGTAATGAGATTGCGCCATATTCCCATATAAACTGCGTTCCTATCAGCAAGGATACGACCTGTCAATTAGTAAGGTGGAAAAAAGGAGCAGATTTATCTGCTCTGGCTGGTAAGTCGGTGAAATTTAGGTTTTATTTAACAAATGGACAGTTATATTCTTTCTGGGTCAGTCCCGATTTAACAGGTGCCAGCGATGGCTATGTGGCGGCTGGAGGTCCAGGGTTTAGCACTGCCATTGATACCGTTGGCTCTTCTGTATGTCAAAGATGAATAAGTCAAAACGGTCTCAAGGCGGCCAATGAAGTCAAGGTCAGAATTCCTTGGGCTTATGCTTGGTGAGATGACCTGCACTGGCATCTGGGCACTTGTTGGAATGGCAACGGGTGTCAGCACGGGTTATCGAATCTTGCTTAGTTAACCTGAAAAATTGATTTGCATCTAAAAAACGAGTTTGGTAAACTGTAAGGTATGTTTAACGCTTTTTTTTCTGGTGGTAATAGTCGAGGTCCCTTTCGATTTTTACGCCTCCTTCTCCATTTCCCAAATTTCATCAGGTTAACCTGGCGGCTGTTTGGTGATACGCGTGTGCCTATCTACCGGAAGGCAATTCTTATCCTTGCCGAGTTGCTGGCGGTTGCGTTTGCTGTGGCATACTTGGTGAATCCGCTCGATTTCGATTTTCTCCCTGTCTTTGGTCGTATTGATGATCTGGTCGTGGGTGCTTTTGTGATTCTCGTGCCGGGGGCATGGTTGTTTATCCGGATGTGTCCTGATGAGGTTGTCAAGGATCATGTGGATCGTATTTCTCGGGGTGAGTAAACAAATACCCTCTTGAAAAAATATTTTTCTCGGACACACCCCATTTTTTTCAAACTTTTTTGGAACTTTATTTTCTAATAGGTGTGTCTTTAGGACATAAAATACAAACAGAAAAAAAGGTTTTGGACACCTACCAGATTTAGAATTGATACCAAATTACATAGGAGGTTTGTATCATGTTCAGGCTCAGGAGCACATTCCGTAACCCTATACGGGTATTATTGATTTTAGCAGCATGCATCGTCGTAGCGGGGATTATTATTGACCGTAATACCGGTGAGTTCACGCTGCAAACTGCCGTCGGGCAGACGAATGACACACTTCAAACATCAGAAGATTTTATCCACTTGGAACGCGCAAATCGAGCATTTATCGATTTAGTCGCGCACACACGTCCCGCTGTTGTGCAAATTACAACCCGAACACAACGAACCCTGACGCAGCAGCCCGGTAGTCCTTTCCGTAATGATTTTTACAGATTCTTCTTCGGTCCTGAATTTGAATCTACCCCAGACACCCAACTCCAACCCGCCAGAGGCTTAGGTTCTGGTGTGATTGTTCGTGAAGACGGTTATATTTTAACAAACAATCATGTTGTTGAGGATGTTGACGATATTACTGTCATTTTAGCGAATGGTCGCGAGTATGATGCCGAATTAGTGGGGAGCGATCCGGCGGAACGTAATGGCGGTGGCACCGATCTGGCACTTATTAAAATTGATGAGAAAGATCTACCTACCTTACAATTCGGCGATTCAGATGCGCTTGAGGTCGGTGAATGGGTTATTGCAATCGGGTCTCCACTCGGCTTTTCTCAAAGCGTAACACGCGGGATTGTTAGCGCAAAAGGCAGGGCTGAGTTTAGCAGGAGAATTCCATACAGCGATTTCATTCAAACAGACGCGCCGGTTAACCAAGGGAATAGCGGCGGCGCGCTCATTAATATTCGTGGCGAATTAGTCGGGATTAATACTTTGATCGCTACTGCTGGCGGCTTTTCCATGGGAAATATCGGTCTCGGTTTTGCCATTCCGAGTAACATGGTACAGCAACTTATGCCGGATCTGATTGAAAAGGGTAAAGTTGTGCGCGGGTGGCTTGGCATCTATATGAGTGAAGTGGGACATGATTTAGCAGATAAACTACAGTTTGCGTCCCCGCGAGGCGTTGTTGTTAGGCGGGTTATTGAGGATAGCCCCGCTGAGAAAGCCGGCATCCAACCTCGCGATATTATCCTTGATTTTGATGGAGAACCGGTTCGAGGATTACAGCATTTGATGCATACTGTCGCTGCCACAAAAGTGGGCAAGTCTGTTAAGTTAACAGTGTTGCGGGGCGGCACTGAGGAAAAGCAACTTACTGTTAAATTGGTAGAGCGGACAGCGGAGGTTGTTGATAGGTCCGAACAAAGGGTACTTCGCGTCGGACTCACAGAGTCCTTCGCAGGCATCCGCGTCCGAAATCTGACGGCTGCAGTTGCTGAACGGTATGGATACGCTTCGGATGAAACCGGTGTGATTGTCACGGAGGTCGAGGCGGGTAGTGACGCTGAGAAAAAAGGCATCAGACCGGGATATCTCATTCAAGAAATGGAATGGAGACCCGTCGCAGACCTTGAAACCTATTCCCGGCTTGTTGAGAAGTTGAAGGAGGAAAATAAAGAGAAAGTCCTCCTCTATGTCAAATCGCCAGACGGACGCGGTGGCGGATATGTTACGGTCGAAGTCTCGACATCTGACCGGTAATTAACGCGATAAGCACTGGCTTAATCGTTTAATATGTGAATTAACACTTGACGGATAGTTGTTTTGGTGCTACACTGCTCGGAAACAACTATCCTTTATTGTATTGAGAGGTTCATAACCTATATGGAAGCACAACGGGTTGTTTGGCCGAGTCGTGCCAAAGTTGACGTTGAGACATTTGACTTGCCGCCTGTCGGTGATAATGAAGTACTTGTTGCCACCGACTGCACGCTCATCAGTCCCGGTACAGAGCGTGCGTTTCTATTAGGACTCCCTAACGCGCAAGGACGCTATCCGTCTCGTCCGGGATATAGCAACATCGGCACGGTGATGGCGGTCGGGAAGGCAGTCAAAGATTGGACGGTGGGGGACCGCGTCGCCTCAACACAGGGACACACCAGCCACTTTATAGCCGCACCGAATCGTTTGCTAAAGGTACCATCTGCCGATGTTCCGTCTGAGGAAATGGTCTTTTTCAATCTCGGTGCGATCGCATTGCAAGGCGTTCGCAAGGCACGGATTGAATTGGGCGAAGGGACCTTGGTTTTAGGGCAGGGACTTATCGGTTTATTAGCGGTGCAGCTCTCGAAGCTCAGCGGTGCGATACCGGTTATCGCTGCGGACCTCACCGACAGTCGGCTTGAACGCTCTAAAAGTATGGGATCGGATTTTGCGCTCAACCCTGAAGATGCTAACTTCTCCAAGCAGTTAAGTGATGCTACCAACGGCGATGGACCTGCGGTTGTTATCGAAGCCACTGGACATCCCGATGCCGTCAGCACTGCACTGGATGTGGCGGGACAGTATGCACGGGTGGTGCTATTGGCAAGCACGCGCGGAGAGACACCGAATGTGAACTTCTATCGCGATGTACATAAGAAGGGACTCGTCCTTTACGGTGCACATAATGCGATCCGCCCACACCAAGACTCTACACCGAATTTCTGGACGCTTGCAGACGATAGCCGCTTACTTTTATCGCTTATCGCCCAGAAACGATTTAACGTTACCCCGTTGATTAGCCATCGCGTTCCCGGAAAAGACGCACCGAAGGCGTATCAACTGCTCATGGAATGGAATCCGGGCTTACTTGGTGTTGTTCTGCAATGGAACAACGCGTAGACCGGAAACTCAAGGAACAACATGGCACGCGAATATCCAATTGAAAACGTTCGTAACATCGGCATTGCAGCGCACATCGATGCTGGTAAGACAACCACGACGGAGCGCATTCTCTTTTATACCGGCAAAAAGCATAAAATCGGCGCAGTCGATGACGGCACCGCTGAAATGGATTGGATGGTCCAGGAACGCGAACGCGGGGTGACAATTACCGCCGCCGCGACCACCTGTTTCTGGCGGCAACACGCCATTCACCTTATTGACACACCCGGACACGTGGATTTCACCGTAGAGGTGGAGCGTTCATTACGGGTGTTAGATGGTGCGATTGCCCTTTTCTGTGCTGTCGGTGGGGTGGAACCGCAGTCGGAAACCGTCTGGCATCAGGCTGAACGCTACGGTGTCCCACGCATTGTTTTTGTTAATAAGATGGACAGAGTTGGTGCGAACTTCACCCGCGTTCTGGAGATGCTGCAGGAACGATTGGGTGCGAACCCGCTTCCGCTGCAATTGCCGATCGGTGAAGGTCAGGATTTCACCGGTGTTATTGATTTGGTGACACAGAAAGCGATGCGTTGGGATGAAACCGACCTTGGACAAACTTATACGGAAGTCGGGATTCCAAGCGAATTGCAGGACACGGCAGCGCAGGCGCGGGAAAACCTTTTTGAAAGTATTGCTGTTGAAGATGACGTGTTGCTTGAAAAATACTTGGGGGGCGAAGAGATCACCCACGATGAGTTATTGAACGGTATTCGTGCAGCGACACTAAAGAGAGCGTTAGTTCCTGTGTTCTGTGGGAGTTCACTAAAAAATCAAGGTGTTCAACCGTTGCTTGACGCTGTGATCAATTTTCTGCCGTCCCCTGTTGATGTGCCGCCCATTGAAGGAACAGTGCCAAATTCTAACGCCGAGGGTGGGCGTTCTAAACGTGCAAAAGAGACACCCGTTGAAGACGGCAGCGTGACTCGTACCGCAGACGATGCCGCACCTCTGTCGGCGTTGGCATTTAAAGTGGCGAGCCACCGGACAGTCGATAAACTCGTATATTGTCGGGTCTATTCGGGTACACTTAAGAGTGGCGCCGTTGTCTATAACGTTCGGAGCAAGCGACGCGAACGGGTGAATCGTATTTTACAAATGCATGCAAATAAAGAGGCGGTCTCTGATGCGGCTTACGCTGGAGACATTGTTGCCCTCGTCGGGCTTAAGCATACGAAAACAGGAGATACCGTCGCTGATGAAAAAGAGCCTATTTTGTTGGAATCCATCACATTTCCAGAACCGGTTATCTCTATCGCTATTGAACCTGAACGTGCCAGCGATGCGGACGCATTGGAGGAAACACTCGAAAAATTGATGGACGAGGACCCAACCTTCACAGTCGGGATTGATAAGGAGACGGGACAGCGGATTATCTCAGGAATGGGTGAACTGCATCTGGAAATTTTAACAGATAGGATGATACGCGAATTCGGCGTTAAGGCACGGGTTAGCAAACTTCAAGTGGCGTATCGGGAAACTATCAGCACGTCCGCAGAAGCGCGCGGCACACACATCCATAAAACCGACGAGGCGGGCATCTACGGGGATGTAAGCCTCACGGTCGAGCCGTTGGAACGCGGTGCCGGATTTCAATTTGAAGATGAGACGGACGAAACAGAGATTCCGCGGCAATACATAGCATTCATTGAGAAGGCACTGGAAAGCGGTATGGGAACAGGTCCCCGCATCGGCTATCCCATGCAAGATGTGAAGGTAGTGCTTACGGGTGGTTCTTATCATTCGACCGATTCCACGGAAGTAGCATTTGAGGCATCAGCGATCCTCGCATTTGAAAACGCCGTCAGGAAGGCGAATCCGTTGCTCTTGGAGCCGATTATGCGGATACATATCACTGTTCCTGATGAGCACGTTGGGAAAGTCATTGGCGACCTAAACGCACGCCGCGCGCAGATTAATGAGAGCACGACCCAAGATGCCTCCATAAATGTCATTAATGCCTTTATACCGTTGTCAGAGACGTTTCAATACACAACGCAACTCCGCTCAATGACGCAGGGACGCGGTGCGTTCACATTGGAATTTTCCCATTACGACGTTGTGCCAGAGTCGCTCGCCCCTGGTGTCAATCGCGTGCTGTCGGCTTAGACGCCCTTAGCGGCTGCGTGCTTTCATCACCTGTTGCAGCTCTGTCAGCGGAATCGCATACATCGTCCTGTCGTTGCGTCCGGTTGTTGTTGTCGCCATGGTCATCGAATTGACGATCGCTTCCTCTGTTGCTTCAATGACTGCCTGGAAGAGTGAACTCAACCGCCCATTAACTGACATCTCAATTTGGAAAGTGCCGCTTTCCGTACGGCTTGGGAAAATATTCGCCGTGGAGAACGCGATGACGAATTCACCACTCCCATCGGTACTCGGTGTGCCGGTCCGAGCGAGCCCATGCGTTGCCCGTATCGCTAACTGTTTCAATTGACGATGCGTCAGTGGGGCATCGGTCGCGATAACGATGATAAAAGACCCGTCTCTGCCGAGTTTCGGTGGAGAACCTGTAATTTCCTTACCGACGGGGACACCGTCAATGCGCAATTGGGAACGACGACCGCCGTTGGAATTAACGAGGACCCCGACTGTCCATCCGCCTCGTTCTTCGGGAAGGACACGGGAAGCGGTACCGATACCGGCTTTAAACCCGTAGCACCGCATCCCCGTTCCGCCACCAACGCAGCCTTCGGCGACAGGACCGCTCGTGGCGTTTTCAATGGCTTCAATGGCGTGTGCGGGTGTGACGTGGAGACCGCTGATGTCGTTCAAACCGCCATCGTAGCATTCTGCGACAATCGGTAGCACGATGTTATTGTCTGGGTATCGGTTCACAATGTAACGCACGACACCGTCGTGGACGGCACCTACACTGAGTGTATTTGTGAGTAAGATAGGCGATTCGACCCATCCGGCTTGGTTTATGCGGGCGATACCCGTGGCTTCACCGTTGCCGTGAATGGTGTACGCTGCCCCGAACAGACGGGCTGTCCAGATATCGTCGCTTGGAAGAATGGCGGTCACACCGGTGCGAATTGCGTCGCCTTCGTTCAGGGTGACGTGTCCTACTTTCACACCGGCTACATCGGTAATAGCGTTGTGTGGACCCGTTGGAATAGTGCCAATGCGGATGCCGATGTCGCGGGCGCGGGCACGAGTTTCTGAAGCTGCTGTTTCAGCGTTTGTGGTGTACGTGGAACACACGAGAAAAATACCCGTGAGAACAACGAAGATCGGCATTTTCATACCGCTTGATGGCGCAATTCTCTGTATTTTTTTAAGAAGTATCTGCATTTTCTAATTGCTTCCTATAAATTTTGCGTATTCGGTTAAAGATAGCGACATACGTTGGTGAACAATAATCAGGGTAGCTCCATTCCCAAGGTTGAAAAGTTTTCCGGTAGAAGCGGAGTGTGATTTCGGCATAAATGCCGTCACGGAGATAGATACGATGGGCGTTGTCTTTCGTTGACGCCAGGACGAGTTTTGCCATACAGAGGTACCCTGCGTCTAAATTGACACGCCGTGCCTCTCCGTCGGGCTTTTCTGTAGTAAAGGCTTGTTCTATTCTGTTTGTAAATAGTTTCATTTCTGCCAATGTGCCTGCGTCAATAAGTCTTTCAAAACTGATGAATTGTCTTTGAATGCCTTGTCCCATCTCTCTCTCGTAATAAGTTGTGCTCGTGAAAGGCATGAGTTCGCTCGCGAAGTCAATCGGACCCAGACGATGTGTCAGCTTGGTATAAACGGTTGGCAAAAGACACGGTTCCGGGGTCAGCACACCGATAATCGCTTTGACGTGTTGTGGTATTGTAATCGTTCCCATGTTGCGCTCCGTAGCCTGACCGATAACGAGGTCGGCGTGTTTCACGACCATAAATTCGGCATACTGAGTATATCAGACAACTTTTAGGGTGTCAAGACACAAACTAAATGAAGATTAATTTATTAATTCGGTAATTTTCAAACGTGCGATAAATCGCACTACTACGAACGGGGCGGTTTGTAGTAGGGCAATTCATTGCCCGTCTATTACCGAAATATTTTCTGAAACTTCATACAGTTTGTGCTACGATGCCTCTTATGTATATCAGACAACTTTTAGAATGTCAAGGCTTTGTTAATCGTGTCAAAATTGGATTTCAGGAGCAGATATGCTATATTATAGTAAATTATGTAAATAAGTTTACATGTATTCTGTAGGAGCGATCTCCGAATCGCGACCCAACCCCTGTGAGTCGGGAATCGGAGTTCCCTCCTACAGTTCAGATGGAAAGCTAATTGTAGAATCCACTATATTTCAGAGAAAAATGGAAAAATTATATATTTTTTCATTTTTTCTTGACTTTTTCTGAATTATAATGTATAATATTCTGTTATGCTAATGTCGCCATATTCAGACGGAAAAAGCAGCTAACGAAGCGGGCTTTTTCAAAAGTCTATTCTTAAGCTGCGCAACCACCGCCAAATAGGGAGACTCCATTCAGTGAACAAAAAGCCAATCCAGAAGAATAAGAGACTGTCTTTTGCCAAAACCCAAGTTAAGACGCCACTCCCAAATCTCATAGAAACCCAAGGAATCTCGTATGACGCTTTTCTACAACGAGATGTTCCTCCCAGTGAACGTAAAGACCAGGGCCTCCAAGCCGTATTTAAAGAAGTATTTCCGATTCGTGACTTTTCGGAGACAAACAGCCTTGAATTTGTTGGTTATAGCCTCGGTACACCTAAGTATACACTTCAGGAATGTGTCGCCCGCGGCGTAACATATCAGGTATCTCTCACAGCGCGTATTATGTTGGTCCTACGCGAGGCGGACCCCGACGCTGATGAACCACATGTTGTGGATATTCGTGAATCCGATGTTTATCTCGGCGAAGTTCCCTTAATGACTGAAAACGGGAGTTTCATTGTCAACGGCAGTGAACGTGTGATCGTGAGCCAGTTACATCGATCACCGGGCGCGATTTTTCTTGAAAAATCGTTGCCAACTGGACGGCGAACCCCGACCGCACAGATCATCCCGTATCGAGGGGCATGGGTCGAATTTGAAGTTGACGCGAAGGATCAAATCTATGTGCGCATTGATAAGCGGAAGAAATTGCCGGCGACTGTGCTGCTTCGCGCGCTCGGTTGGGAATCCGATGCCGATATTCTCAAGCTCTATGCCAAGACGGAGCGACTCGTCCTTGACGGTTGGCGTGTCACCAGCGTCGAAGCACCAACGCAGCAGATTAAGTCCGGGGACTTGCTAACCGCTGCCGAGTTTCGACAGGCGAAGAAGGATTACCCAGAGATTGAAGCAGAGAAGCACTACCGTGTTACGACTGTAAAGGACGAAGGCTGTCCACTGGAAATCGGACAGGAGCTTACATATAGGGAACGCACCAACCTTCGTAGAAAATGGAAGGGCTTTGAAACCGAACTTCTCCAACGCGTGATTGATACCCATAATAGCGGATGTGAGTTCACCGTCGGGCAGATACTCACCAATTCAGAATACGAGGACGCACGCGACCGTTATGGGAAAGATACATTCGCAGCTGAACGCGCTGTGCCGGAAAACAGCCAAGGTAGGGTTTGTGCTGAAGATGTTATCCATCAGGAAACCGGCGAAGTGCTCCTCACTGCGAATACATTACTGACGGAAACCGAGTTAGAACGTCTCCAAGAATCCGCTGTTGAGGCACTCACAGTCCTGGATGAAGCGGATTGCCAGCATATCCGGTTTTTACGGAATACTTTGGAACGCGATCGCCAGGCGGACTACCCGGATCAGCATAGTTTGAAAGATGCAGCACTGCTGGAGATTTTTCGGACTTTGAGACCTGGGGATCCGGCGAGTGTGGAAAATGCGCGCAAACACCTTACATGGCTCCTTTTTGATCCACATCGGTACGATTTAGGGGTCGTTGGCAGGTACAAACTGAATAAGAAATTTAAGGACGCTTCTGTCTACGGGGAGCCACCCGAAGAAACATTTCGCACGCTGCGTGCCGAAGACATTGCCGCCACAGTCGCGCATCTTCTTAATGTGCATAACGGGGTCGCGCCAAAGGACGATCTCGACCATCTCGGCAACCGACGGGTGCGCGTTATCGGCGAATTGCTTGAAAACCAGTTTCGGATGGGACTCTTTCAGATTCGCAGAACGACCCGTGAGCGATTGAGCACAACCAACGATATTGAGAAGATCATTCCGTCTACACTGATTAACCCGAAGCCACTGATGATGGCACTTCGTGAGTTCTTCGGATCCAACCAGTTGTCGCAATTCATGCAGCAAATTAATCCGCTGGACGAGTTAACGCACAAACGGCGTATTTCAGCGATTGGTCCGGGCGGACTCCACCGAGATAGAGCCACTGCAGCTGTTCGAGATGTCCATCGTACACACTATGGACGGGTCTGTCCGTTAGAAACGCCTGAAGGTCCCTCAATTGGACTCATCGTTTCGCTGGCTTGCTATGGACGGATAAATCCTTATGGCTTTATAGAGACCCCTTATCATAAGGTCGAGAACGGTTCAACAATGGGTCCGGTAGAGTACTTGACCGCGGATAGCGAAGATACCGCCTTCATTGCTGCAAAGGCAACTCCACGCGATACGAATGGCGGTGCGAGTGCTGCTGAGCAGCTCCTACCTGTTCGTAGTAGAGAAGAGGTGCAGTCGCTTCCGATGGAGAGCGTCGACTATATCGGGGTCGCCCCCCAGCAGATTGTGGGTGTCTCCGCTGCGCTCGTTCCATTTCTGGAACATGAAGACGCCAACCGGGCATTGATGGGATCCAACCATCAACGCCAAGCCGTTCCACTCATCCGTCCAGAAGCACCGTTGGTTGGAACAGGGATGGAGGAGCCCGCTGCGCGATTTTCCGGCGCGCTCATCACCGCGACACGTGCTGGCACCGTTACAAGCGTCTCTGCTGATGAGATCCTCATATACACCGGTGAAACCCTCCACCACGATAAAGGCGAGAATACCTTCAGTGAGATGGGGTACGATGTTTACAAACTTCAGACTTTCAAGCGGAGTAACAGCGGTACCTGTATCCATCAACGTCCGATCGTCGCAGTCGGTGATACAGTGAAAGCCGGACAAGTCATTGCAGACGGCACTTCTACGGAGGACGGGGAACTCGCCCTCGGACGGAACGTGTTGTGTGCTTATATGCCGTGGGGTGGCCACAACTACGAGGATTCTATTCTCATCAGCGAGGGTCTTATTAAAGGGGATACCTTCACCTCTATCCATATTGAAGAGTTCGAGGTCGAGGCACGTGAGACGAAAGTCGGTCCCGAAGAAATTACACGCGACATTCCCAACGTTAGCGAAGCACGGCTCACCCAACTCGATGAAGAAGGGATCATTCGCGTCGGTAGTGTCGTCGGCACGGGAAGCATACTCGTCGGAAAAATTACACCGAAGGGTGAGAGCGAGTATGGACCGGAGGAGAAACTGCTCCGTGCAATTTTTGGTGAAAAGGTTAAGGAGGTCCGAGATGCCTCTACCTATGTCCGCCCCGGTGTCGAAGGGGTCGTTATTGATGTAAAGGTATTCTCCCGTAAACCCGATGTCTCGCAGCGACGCGGGGATTGGACGCAGGGCGAATCTGGCTCTTCGATTCCTGATGGCTTGCGCTTTGAGTCAAAACGTAAAGAGATTGAGGAGACCTGGCGTGAACAGTGTGCCTCTATTCGTTACCGAAAAGACGAGGAAATTCGCAAGACGCTCATCGGACGCGAACTTGCCGCCCCACTCTACACGGTCGGTGGTAACAACGGCGCTGTACCTCTCGTTGATGCGGGTGATACACTCACTGCGGAGATATTGGATACCTATATCTCTGGTTTTACGGCGGATGCGTACTACACGGTAACCGAAGACGCTGTCTCTGAAGCTTTTGTTGCTGAAACGCTCTATAGGGTAACAGATGTCCCGGAACTTGCGCCGACTGTTGTGACGCATTATCCGGATCCGTCAATTGAAGAACCGATGCTTGCTGAAGGCGACGAAAATGATGGTATAATAGAAGAGGTCGCCGAATCACCACAGTTTGGACGTGAAACCGTTGAAGCAGTGCAAGCATACCTCGGTGGGATATGCGAACCGCTTTTAGAAAACAGTGAACCGCTTTTCCGTGAAGACCTGGAACCTTTAGATACGCAATCGGATTCTATTGACGTTGTGCTGCGCGCTCCCGATGATAGCGTGGTTGCAGTTGCTGTGTGTGAGGAGGCTCATCCCGAAGATGGAGATCAGTCCGAACACCTGAAAGAAGTCCTTACCGAGACGGGCGCGCGATTCGGGGTATTGGTAACTGAAGAAAACTCAGAACCGGATAACTGGGGTTTCTATGAATTGGTAGACGATACGGCGTTGCAACCGGTGGAGCACTCTGAATTTAAGCAAGCCGTTGTCGCACAACTCGAAGCGTCTGGTGGCCCGCTCACGGAAGGACAGATGCTCACACAAAGCGAATGGGAGCAACTTAGTCAAACGTATCTGGATTTACAAACCGAGATGGTTTGGCACGTTACGGCAGTCTTTGATGATGAGTGTCCATTGACGGTTGGACAGGATATTTCTGACGCTGATTATCAACAAGCCTATAAAGATTTTCCAGCACGTCCCATTGCAGCCGGTCAACGATTAACCCCTGAAGCACATGAATCACTCGCTCGAACGACGAGAGACCTGAAAACCGAGAACATCTGGCATATTACCGCTGTTTTCGACCCGCAGTGTGAACTACAGACTGGCGATGATGTCTCTGATGCCGACTATCAAAAGGCGCGTAAAGCCTGCAGTTTGTCGCTCTCGGACCTCCGCGTAACCGACGCGCAAGCGATGGAACACATCCAACGTGTTGAGGAGATGGCACAGGGCAGAATAACGACTTACACAGAAGAGAAAGAACAAGCACTTCAGCAATTAGAGATGGGTGATGAATTGAAACCCGGCGTTATTAAACGCGTGAAAGTCTATGTTGCCAGCAAGCGTCCGATCTCTGTCGGTGATAAGATGGCAGGTCGTTACGGGAACAAGGGTGTTGTCGCTAAAATCTTGCCTGAAGAGGATATGCCTTACCTGCCAGATGGTACGCCGGTTGAGTTAGTGCTCAATCCGTTAGGGGTACCGTCTCGAATGAATGTCGGTCAAATTTTGGAGATCCATCTCGGATGGGCATGCCATGAGCTCGGTATTCGTGCGGAATCCCCCGTATTTGATGGGGCGACAGAGCCGGAAATCTTCGAGATGCTTGGGAAAACTGAGCTGCCGGAACGGAGTAAGCAGACCGGTAAAAGTATCCTCTATGACGGTAGGAGCGGTGAACCGTTCGCACAAGAGGTGACGGTCGGATACGTCTATTTTCTCAAGCTGAACCATCTCGTTGCAGATAAGATGCACGCCCGTTCAACGGGTCCGTATTCCCTCGTTACGCAGCAACCCTTAGGGGGTAAGGCACAGCACGGCGGACAGCGGCTCGGTGAGATGGAGGTCTGGGCGTTAGAGGCTTATGGTGCAGCGCATACGCTCCAAGAGATGCTCACTATCAAATCCGATGATGTGCTTGGCAGACGGGAAATCTATGAATCGGTTGTGAAAGGGTTGAACCCAGAACCGCCGGGGACACCTGAATCGTTCAAGGTACTTGTCCGTGAACTCCAAACACTCGGACTCCATGTATCGCTTGACAAAGACAGTGACGAATCTGAATAATGGCTATCGGCTATCGGCTATCGGCTATTGGTAAAGAGGTTTTGGATCGCATCAAACGCCTCTTTGCTGATTGCCGACTGCTGACAGCCATTCCCCTAAAAAGGAGAACTGATGAACACAGCATTTGACAGCATCTCCATAAAGATCGCTTCGCCGGAGCAGATTAAAGACTCGGCGAAGCAGACGAGTTGCAGACGGAGGACTCCTTCTGATGCTGCAGATGGTCCCTTTATATGCCCGGAAAAGGGGACATGTAACTGCGGTGAGGTCAAGAAAGCGGAAACAATTAACTATCGTTCTTTCCGCCCTGAACCCGAAGGACTTTTCTGTGAGGCTATCTTCGGACCGCAAAAGGATTGGGAGTGTAACTGCGGCAAGTATAAACGGATTAAACATAAAGGCGTAATATGTGACCGGTGTGGCGTTGAGATTACGCAACAGCGCGTCCGTAGAGAACGGCTCGGTTATATCCAACTCGCTGCGCCTGTCTCTCATATATGGTACTTTAAAGGTATTCCGTCGCGCATCGGGACTTTCTGTGAACTCTCCTCACGCCAAGTTGAACTCGTGCTCTATTTTGACGCGTTTATTGTCGTCGAGGTGACCGATCCGGAGTGCCCACTCGAACCCCGGCAGGTGCTCACCGAAATTGAATACCTTGAGTATAGCAACAAATACCGAGGCGGATTTCGCGCCGGTACCGGGGCTGAGGTGATTCGCGAGATTTTGAGTAATATCGACCTTGAAGCGGAGAAAGAACGACTCACGCAAATGCTGGAGGAAACCACAAGCCACCAGAAAAAACTGAAGGTTGCCAAGCAGCTGAAGCAGATCGCTGAGTTTGCCGAAGTTGGACAGCGACCCGAATGGATGATTCTGGATGTGATTCCTGTGATTCCGCCGGACTTACGTCCACTGGTGCCGCTTGAGGGCGGACGCTTCGCTACGAGTGATCTCAATGATCTCTATCGGCGTGTCATTAATCGGAACAATCGACTCCGTAAGTTGATACAACTCCGTTCGCCGGAGGTGATCCTCAGAAACGAAAAACGGATGTTGCAAGAAGCAGTCGATGCGTTCTTCGACAACGGACGACACGGTAGACGTGTAACCGGTCCCGGCAATCGTCCCTTGAAATCCCTCGCTGACGTTCTGAAGGGCAAGATCGGGCGGTTCCGTCAGAACCTTCTCGGAAAACGGGTTGACTACTCTGGACGGAGTGTTATCGTTGTCGGTCCTGAATTGGGGCTGCACCAATGTGGTATTCCAAAACGGATGGCGGTGGAATTGTTCAAGCCGTTTATTATTGAACGACTCCAAGCGCATAACCACGCCCAGACGATTAAGCGGGCGAAACATTTCGCTGAACATGTTGATGCGGATTCACCGGTGTGGGACGTTGTGGAGGAGGTTATCGCCGACCATCCCGTTCTACTCAACCGTCCGCCGACCTTGCACCGGCTCGGCATTCAAGCGTTTCTGCCTGTCTTGGTGGAGGGCAAATCCATCAGAATTCCGCCGCTTGTCTGCAAAGCCTTCAATGCCGATTTTGATGGCGACCAGATGGCAGTTCACGTACCGCTGACTGTTGAGGCACAGGCTGAGGCGAAAATGTTAATGCTCAGTAGCCATAACATTCTCAAGCCCTCACACGGTGATCCTATTGCTGTTCCTGAACTGGATATGGTGCTTGGACCGAGTTTCCTCACGAAGACGTTACCTGAACACACGCAGGATGCTAAGGATTTGCATGCCGCTTATACTGCAAAGGATCCTTCTGCTTTTGAGGCGTTTCAGGACAAACCGTGGTATCACCGGCGTTATACTCGTCCGGAAGATGTCATCGCTGCGCATGTGGCTGGGCAACTTAAACTTCATGACAGTCTCCAACTTTTTTGTGAAAAGACGGACGGTGGAAAAACCACGGAACCGATTCTCACAACGGTCGGGAGGGTCATCTTTAACGAGGTCCTGCCAGATGAATTAGACTGGGAAGACGAGCTGTCTGAGCAGCAGCATATTCGATTTTTCAATGCTGAGGCGGGCGGACGGGAATTATCTGCCCTCATCTACAGATGTTTCAACCACCCCGAATTGGGAACACGGGCGACAACCGACGTACTTGAGAAAATCCAAAAACTGGCTTTCGAGTACGCAACATTGAGTGGTATTTCACCCGGCATCGCAGATTATCTGACCCCAGAAAACCGGAACGCCTTGGTCAACGATGCACAGGCACAAATTGATGCCCTCCTTGAAGGTGCTTCTGCGACTGAACGCGAAGAGTACGAAAACGAGCAGATCCGCATCTGGATCGATGCGATGGATAAAATAGAAGACGAGATGTTCGATACCTTGCCGAGGCTCGGGACTGCCTTGGTCGAACGTGGAGACCCACGCAAGGTTCATCCGCATGTGGATTCCACTGGCGCGGAGCTACACGACAAAACCGTAGAAGGGTTCAGCCCGGTGCATATCATGGCAGATAGTGGTGCGCGTGCAAGGAAGAACCCGTTTATGCAAATCAGTGCCTTTATTGGATTGAAGGCAAAACAGGATGGCGATATCCTCATTCCGCCAATAGGGACATCTGCGCTTCGTCAAGACGACCAACTCCCTAACTATTTCTGTTCTTATCGTGAAGGTCTGGATGTTATTGACTATTTTAACTCTACCTACGGTTCGCGTAAAGGGCTGGTGGATACGGCGATGAAAACCGCTGCATCGGGTTACCTCACGCGGAAGTTGGTGGATGTTGCCCAAGATGTGCGGGTTACTGCCGAAGATTGTGGCACCCTCAACAGTATCCAGAAATTTTCGACGGCTGGTGGAGACCTCGATTTTAAAATCAATGGACGTGTTGCCGGCGAAGATATCGTCCACCCAGAGACCAACGCTGTCCTTGTTCCGGCGAATACTGTCATATCGGCAGAGATGGCGGCACACATTGGCAAACTTGACATAAGGGTGGTGAAGGTGCGTTCCGTCCTCACCTGCGAAGCCGCAGAAGGGGTCTGCGCCAAGTGCTACGGCAACGATCTCACGACGAATCATCTCGTCAATGTGGGTGAAGCGGTCGGTATCATTGCTGCGCAATCTATCGGTGAACCCGGCACGCAGCTCACCATGCGGACGTTCCACACCGGTGGTGCCGTAGAAGATGTCACCGAAGCCCGGCAGCGGAAGATCTTATCTAAAGTCAGTGGAACCGTGCGTTTTCTCGATTTCCAACCCGATCGTACGGTGAAAAAAGAGGGCGAACGCTGGATATCCACCGAAAACCGAATGAGTTTTGATGGACCTGCCTATAAGGTCTTGCAGATCAATCACCCAGATTGCCCGTTGCGTGTAGGCGAATTGCTGAGTGAAAAGCAGTATATCGAAAACACGGAACGCTACCCAGGCTTTGATACCAAAGCGTGGTTGTACGAAGTCACAGAGGTCTCGGATAGTAACTGCGACTTGGCGGTTGGCGATCGGCTCTCACAGACGGAATACGCGAAAGCCCAAGAAGCGTATGGCTTTCAGAGGCTTGTGGCGAAGAAACTTCGAGTCAAAGAGGTACACCACCCAGATGTTTCATTGAATCCTGGTGATTTGATTACTGAGGATGAGGAAAAAGCGTTGAAAGCGGAGATTCGGCATGGATTGGAGGGAGAATGGCTCTCTCGAGATTCAGAAACAGGTGAACTTTTTACTGCCGAGCAATTGCCGTCAACGGGAGGTTCACTTATACAAAGGCCCACCGACCGCAGACCTCCAGATGTCCCTGACATAGGACGGGAATTAACAGCGGCACACCAAAAAATAATAGAGGAAAGGTCCGGCACTCAACCTGCACCTGTCGACAAGCAAGCGAGAACTGTCAACGCGAAAAACTTTAAACTTGTTTACCGCGTAACCGCCTGTACTCGAGATGACTTGCCGTTTGAGGTAGGACAGGAAGTGTCATCTGAGGTTATCGCCCCATGGCTGACCCCCTTTGAAGTGGATTCAAAGCCGGTTTACATCATGAATACAGAAATCGCGGATGCGCCTGCTTTGCTTAAACAGTCTACTTTGTTGGAGGAGGGGTCAACCTCGGATGCACCGCCGTTCACGGTCGGTCAGGAATTAACAGAACGTGAATATACGGAAGCGCGCGCGCAGTACAAGCAGCTTGAACGGGCGTTTAAGGTTGAAAGGCAAGAAACTGAGCAGTATTATGTGACAGCCGTGTATCATGATGACTGTCCTTTTGAAGTCGGTGATGAGCCAACGAAGGCTGAGGTAGAACGTGCACATCGACGTTACCTCGGTTTTAACGCACCGCCACTCCGGCACCGTGTAACACAAATTTATCATCCTGAGTGTCCACTGAAAAAAGGCGACTTCCTTACTGAGAGTGAGAAGAAGCAGTTTGGGATAGAATATCCGGCTGTCGTCATCGATACAAAAGAGTCGGAAATCGCCAGTGATGCCCTCAAGGCAGAACGTATCTATCGTGTTACGGCTCTGAATCGCGATGATTGCCCATTCGAGGAGGGCGCGCAACTCACATCCAAGGAAGTCAACGCGTACCGTCGCCAATACAAAGGTTTTGATGTTGAAGCCTATTTTGAAGTGACACAGGTTGAAGGCGAGACGACAGCATTGGTTGTTGGGAAGCGGCTCACAGAAGCCCAGTACAAGGAACTGCTGAAGTCGGATACCCCGCTCACAGTAGAACTCACGAAAGGCTACAAGGTTGTGGCTGTCCATCACGTTGACCTCAAGAAGGAATTGGAGGCGGGTGCTGAACTGGCTGACGATACGTACAAGTCATACAATCGAAAGTTCAAAGGGTTCGATGCTGTAATTGACAAGTACCAGATCGTTGAGGATAAACGGGCTATCGAGGCACCTCTTAAGGCGGGTGTTGAATTTTCGGCGAAGGAATACCGTGAGCTCAAGAAGGAAAGCCAGCAGCCGACTTACACGCTCACCGGGATTTACCATTCGAGTGTTATGACGGTAGAAACCTCTAATCCCAATAGAGACCACGAATTGGAACGCGCCCATTTTGTTTCGGTTGGGCAACGCGATGGTGTTGACACAGCATCTCCCGCGGATATGTCTTCTGAGCAGCATCAAGCTCCCGATAGCACGGATCGCTTCTATAGTGAAGAAGATGTGTTACCGACAGCTGTAGCTGATGGTATCCAGAAGAGGGGTCTCTGCCCTGGATTTGAAGTGGATGAGCTGGCATTGCGGATGCGAATTGAGATCGAGGCAGCCGATGGCACTCGGGTGCCGCACGTCATCCCACCCGGCTACTCTTTTGAGGTCAAAGAGGGGGATAGGTTGCGGACTGGCGATACGCTGGCGGAGCTCCATGAGAGAACAGCGAATAGCGATATTGTGGCAGGTATTCCGCGCGTCACAGAACTCTTTGAGGCGCGACGTCCGAAAAGCGACGATGCCGCTGAAATCGCTGAAATCGAGGGGTACGTCCGATTTGCAGGCACAAAGAACGGTGTTCCCAACTATCGCATCGAACATGGGGTTTACAAAAGCAAAGACTATCTCATCCCGGATGAAAAACGGCGTGTCGCTGAAGGCGATTGGGTAAACGCCGGTGACTCACTCACCGATGGATTTCTCAACCCACACGATATTTTGCGTATCGGACGCACTGCAATCGAAGGTGTGTCTGTGGAAGGCGAAGAAGCCGTTTGGGCATACCTCGTTGACGAAGTTCAGAAGGTCTATGGGGCAGGCACTGTCAACGATAAACACGTTGAGGCAATCGTACGGCAGATGCTGACGAAAATTCGGATTACTGACCCTGGCGATACGAACTTCTATCCGAATGATGAAGTGCAACGCAAAGAGTTTGCGCGTGTTAACAATGAAGTTGAGGATAGAGGGGATATACCTGCCACGGGTGAACCGATTCTCCAGAGCATCAGTAAAGCCTCTTTGAGTACGGATAGCTTCATCTCCGCTGCGTCCTTCCAGCAGACGACGAAAGTCCTGACGGATGCTGCTGTCAGTGGACAAAGAGATAAGCTTTATGGCTTGAAAGAGAACGTCATCCTCGGACGACTCATCCCTGTAGGTAGTGGATTCTCTGATTTTCGGAACTTAGAGGTCGATGCTGTTGATACGGAAATCGCGGAAGCCTCTGATGATGATTAGCAATTAGCAGTCAGGTCGCTGCGCTTTCAGCAGTCAGTTAAAATATTATCCTTAAAGGAATGTCTCTTTGCTGACCGCTGAGAGGGCGGGGAATGCCATTAAGGCATTCATACCGTTGATTTGCGTAGCAACCCGACCTGACTGCTGATAGCCCTTTATCCCAAATTCGGGCGCGTCATGTCCCTTGGGACAACGAGTTCGTCAAAAGTCTCTCCCGTTAAGGCATCTAAAGCGATCGCAGCATCACGGAGCGTGCAGCCCTGCTCATGGGCGTATTGGGCGACCTTTGCGGCTCGGTCATATCCGATGTGTGGTGTCAGTGCTGTTACGAGCATCAGAGATTCTGACAGGTGCTTTCCTATCATTTCCGTATTCGGGATGATGTCCGCAATGCAATTTGTTCGGAAGGATTCGCATGCATCGCCGAGGAGTTGGATGGATTGTAAGGCGTTATAAGCAATCACAGGCATAAACACATTCAATTGCAACGCGCCGTTCGCACCCGCAAACGCCAAGGTGGCATCGTTTCCGATAACCTGTGCGCAAACCATCGTAACGGCTTCACATTGCGTCGGATTTACCTTTCCGGGCATAATGGAACTTCCCGGTTCCATCTCAGGTAACCGCAATTCACCGAGTCCACACCGGGGGCCTGAGGCGAGCCATCGGATATCATTTGCTATTTTAAACAGTCCCACAGCGAGCGTCTTCAGTGCGCCGCTTGCACTCACCACTGCGTCCCTTGATGCCAATGCTTCAAACGCGTTTGGTGCCCGTTTGAGTTGCGAAATCCCTGTTGTTTCTGAGAGTCGCGCCACAACTTTTGCCGTGTAATCAGGGTGTGTATTCAATCCCGTCCCAACAGCAGTGCCGCCAATAGGCAGTTCACAAAGGTGTGGCAGTGAAGCCTCAATGCGTTGTTTCGCAGCGGTCAATTGCTGGACGTAAGCACTGAACTCCTGTCCCAGTGTAAGCGGCGTTGCGTCCATCAAATGTGTGCGTCCAATCTTAACAATCTCAGCGAATTCGGATGCTTTCTCCGAAAATGCCGCTCTCAAGGCAACCAGCCGCGGCAACAGATGCCCCTGAATTTGCCGAACCATCGACAAATGGATTGATGTCGGGAAGACATCGTTCGTTGATTGGGATTTGTTGACGTGGTCGTTCGGATGAATCGGATCCTTACTCCCCATCTCGCCGCCGAGCATCTCAATTGCGCGATTCGAGATGACTTCATTGACGTTCATGTTCGTCTGCGTTCCGCTGCCTGTCTGCCAGATGCGGAGCGGAAAGTGGTCATCTAAGGTCCCCTCAATAACTTCTTGTGCTGCGTTGCTAATCGTTTCCGCAAGTTGTGGTTCAAGCAGACCGAGATCGGCGTTAACTTGTGCTACTGCCTGTTTGATCGTGCCGAGTGCCCATATCGCGGCGCGTGGCAGCCGTTCATCACCAATCTTGAAATTCTGGAGCGCACGCTGTGTCTGCGCCCCCCAATATCGATCCTCTGGGACTTGAAGCGTCCCCATACTGTCTGTTTCAGTTCGCATTCGGTATTTATGCCTTTCATTACATAAAATTTTTAGTCTTGTACGTTCCTGTACGACTTATCGTACTGACAAATTTTATCATACTTCTGAGAGGTATTTCAACCCGTATGTGGATATCTTGTAGGGCTATTCAGTTTTCCAATAATTTACCCCAGGAAGCCCGAACTTGTTCGGGAAAAGTGTGCTGTCCCGAATAAATTCGGGCTTCCAGAAAGAGAATGCCCTTATATTAAGGAACCCTATTTCTTAAAACTATGTAGATTTTAGAATTACCTATACATTACGCATTGGCGAGGTTCGGAATGCACATCGCATGAATCAGAATCAACGGTATGAATGCCTTATAGGCATTCCCCGGGTATTCAGGTTTCCTTATGGCATGACCCGGAGCGAGTACGCTGCAAAACCTCGCCAGCGGTGGAGGGGTATTTTCTCGGGTGTTGCTGACTGAAGTGTAAACGTATTTTCATAATTCACCATAAATAGCCATGTGGATATCCTGAATCCTTTAAAATTTGCTATTTTCTCTTTGACATGTTATAGTTAAAAGATAGGGAGAATATCATAATCTGGAGATCGTTGTCCGACAACGGACCAAACCTTAATGCTAACTGAGGAGTCGTATCGCGAGTGGATTCAACATTAGTCAATCCTTATCTGACGAATACTTTGACATCACCGCCGCCACAGACCTATCGCTATAAGTGTTGGCAGGAACGGGGTTACCATCCCGACCTACGTCCAATTCCGCCTGACAGCGAATGTGGGACACTGATAGGTCAGATGGGTTGGGTAGGCGCACATGCACACGCTCACGAATATTTGTGGGCGACTGCTGGTAATATGGGAGCCATTTTAGCGGAAACCATTGAGGAAACATGTCTTATCCCTTATGACGCTTCACCGCGTTATCAGTTACCACCGCAGATTGTTGTCAAAGGATTGGCTGGTAGGCACGTGCTGCTTACAAAATCTGGGTCGCGTTTGGACATGATTGGTATTGAACATCCTGCCCTTAATGTAACACTGATTGAGGTCGAACCGGACGGTGTGCATTATCGGATGCGATTCGGCACACCAGATCAAGCGACGCTGGATCGAAATCAAGATCGTATTGCACCCCCAGCACCAACAAGTGAGATGTTCCATTACCTCCTCATTTTTGAGCAATTGGAGGCACACGGATTTAATGCACTCGTGCATTTACAACCGAAGTTCTTGAATCTGATTTCTCGCACGGAGCATGGGGCACCGGATCGATTTTACAACTTCCTCAGGGGCTATGAACCGGAGACCCCGATTATCTACGATGCTTCCAGCGGTATTGGATTTGTGGAAGAACGGGCACCGGGTATCCCAGAATTATCATACGAGAGTTTGCGGCTCTTTCAAAATGGCGGGAGCCCTGAACGCTACATTCTCTATTGGGTAGGACACGGCACATTTTCACGGGGTAGCGACCTGCTTGATGCCTATAAACATGCGGAATACTTTGAAGCCGCGGCACGGATGGCTTGGGAAGCCAATCAGCAGAATGTTAAGGCACAGGCATACACAGAGGAGATTGTTAGCTGCATCTTACGTGAATTCAATGCGAATCGTGAAATTAATAATCAACACTCGGATGTCGATTTCCCGGATACAGAGACACCGGTGCAATCTGAGAACGTCTATAATTATCCGTAGTTTAGCGAACGCCCTGACTCCTGACAGCCATAAAATATCTCAACAGCGGAGGAACAAGATATATGCAAGACCCGATGGATTTCCAAGACGCAACACATGACAGCGCGGAAATCGAAGCAGAACCGGCACGAGAACAATTAGAGGCGCATCTCCGTGATAGTATTGTTGGACGGTATATTCGGAGTTATAACAAGCGTTTGCGTGTCCTCAATCAAGAACTAAAGGAGATGCAACAGGAGGTTGATGACAAACTCACAGGTATAGACCAACGTGTTACCGAGGAGATCGCCGAGGTTAAGGCTGATATTCGCGGTCTTTCTGCGAAGTTGGAAAGCCAGGATTCTGGTTTAACCTTGGATAAAATTGAGGGGCTTGTTGACGTCAAGGTTGACGCGAGGCTTGATGCAGTTACTGCACGTGGCGAATCAGACCTTCAGAAACTATCAACAATGGTAAACGAATTCGCCCACGAATTCCAAACGGAAATCGATCGGCTGAGCAACGAAACGAAACTCCTGCGAGAGCAGGCACGCCGCGGTCAGGAGTCGTTGCGCACAGAGTTAATCTCTGAAACCGAAACGCTTGAATCCACAAAAGTTGATCGGCTAACCTTAGCTGAGACCCTGATTATGCTCGGAATGAAATTGAAAGACGATAATTTATTGGATGAACTCGGAATCAGTTTGGACCTCGATGAAGTCTTGGATGGAAACCCAGAAGATGCCGAAAGTTAGATGCTCTGCGCACGCCTTAAGCGTTTCATGCTACCGAAGATTGCAAGTCCACTTTCTGATGAGCAGTCTCTTGTGGGTGATGATCTTCAGCGGAAGTGCCGATAGGGTCGCAGCAGCCGAAGCATCTACCTCAGACGAGATTTCAGTGCTGGCTGTCGGGGATATTACCGTCAGTAGCCGTATGACACCCCTGATTGAAAGGGAAGGTGCGGGCACGTTTTTTCAAGGCACTGCTGCACTGATTCAGTCGGCAGATGTCGCTACTGCTTCCCTGAACACGAGCATTTCAGAGAGAGGTGAACCGCGACACGGGATTGAGAATCCGTTTCGGTCTGCACCGGGGCTTGGACGGGCTATCGCGAATGCGGGTTTTGACGCTGTCTCTTTAGCCACTCCCAATATGATGGACTTTGGGCTTGAAGCCTTGGCGGATACCATTGCCGAACTGGAGTGGTATAATGTCAAACCGATTGGTGCCGGCACAAATACGGAAACGGCAAAACTTCCGACTTATGTACCCGTCACCGTAGGAACAGGATCGGTACAGGTCGGTTTGCTCGGATATTACCGAGTGAATGCGTTCACACGGTACACTGAGGATCCGCTTGCTTACGCTGTTTATAGTGAGATGGTGGCGGCAGTTAAGCAGACGCGGTCAAAGGCAGCACTTGTGATTGTCTGGTTACACTGGGGGAGCCAAGGGCGATCTGCTGATGACGCTATCGGACGACAACGGATTTTCGCACACGCACTGATCGACGCTGGGGCAGATATGGTTGTGTGTCAGCAGATGCATACGTTTGGTGGTATTGAGTTATATCAGGGCAAACCAATTGTCTATAGCCTCGCGGATTTCATTTATGATACCTACGATAAACAGCATTCACATATAGTTATCCCGAAGGCGACATTTGAATCCGGTATGCTGAAATCAGTTGAGTTAATCCCGATTTTGACCGATCCACCGAAAACCCCTGTGCGGCCTGGAAAACCTACGGAAACACTCGCCGCCTCCGAGATTGGATCAGACCAGTTTCCGAGTCTCCTTACAGGAGAACAGGCGATGAAAACTTTACTGGACTATCAGCAGCGCTGCGCGAAATTCGAGACGGAGGTAATCATTGAGGGCGAACGCGGGTGGATTCGATAGATAGACGGACAAGAGATAATTCCCGAGCGCGACGCTTTGATAACGGTGAGAGGGAGAGATATGACAAGTAACACGGAGCAGGTAGATGGCATCTCCCGGTCGCGCGCGGATTTCAAAGGCGAACGTGGTTTAACGCTTAAGGCGTTTGTCATTGCGATGCTTCTGATTCCTCTTAACGTTTTCTGGATTATCGAACTGGAGGTAGTTCGTTATACACATCCGACATTAATCCACCCATTGTCCAATGTTATTTTCATCATCTTTTGGTTGTTGGTCCTGAGTGCAGTATTAGGGAAACTGTCATCAAAACTACAACTGACCTCAGCGGAATTACTAACAATCTACGTCATGTTGTGCATCGTTTCTTCGCTCTGTTCGCACGATATGATGGAAATCTTAGTCACTATTCTTGGGCATCCTTTTAGGTTTGCCACGTCCGAGAATGAGTGGCAGCAACTTTTTTGGAAAGACTTGCCGACATGGCTAACCGTTCAAGACCCTGGTGTTCTGTCAGGGTATTACGAGGGGCAATCGAGTCTTTACCGTGAGGCACACATCGCTGCTTGGGCGGCACCTGTTGCATGGTGGACAGTTTTTATCCTTGTATTGATGTTCGTCATGTTGTGTATCAACACACTCCTCCGCATCCAGTGGACCGAGCGGGAACGGTTAACGTATCCGATTATTCAACTGCCGCTTGCAATGACGGAAACGCATACCCGGTTTTTCAAGAATAAGTTGATGTGGTTGGGTTTCGGGATCGCAGCGGCTATCAGCATCCTGAATTTGCTGAATTCCATTTATCCAGCGGTGCCGTATCTGCCTGTCAAACGGCAGAACATTAATCAATATTTTACCGGTCGCCCTTGGAATGCGATGGGTGGCATCCGGCTTTCGTTTTATCCTTTTGCGATTGGCATCAGTTTTCTGATTCCGTTGGATCTGCTTTTTTCATGTTGGGCGTTTTATTGGATATACAAATTTGAACTAATGGCAGGGAGCATTATCGGTGTACGAAATTTGCCCGGATTTCCGTATGCGGATGCGCAAAGTTTCGGCGCGTATATGGTGCTCCTTGGGACCGCTGCTTGGGTCGGTAGGACGCATTTCAAGCGAATTGTCGCCGGCGTTGCGGATGGACTCCGAGGCACATCGCAAGTCGATATGCGGCGTGAACCGATGCCTTATCACATCGCCGTTTTCGGTATTGTGATCGGAATGCTGTTTTTGACGGTGTTTTCCTATAAAGCGGGCATGTCGCTTTGGGTGATACCCATCTTTTTCGGGTTATACTTTTTGCTGGCGACGATGGTTGCCCGCCTTCGCGCAGAACTGGGGTTCTTAGTCCACGATTTACATAGGGTCGACCCACACGGATTAATCGTAACAGCAGTCGGCACACAACGGTTAACGACGAGCACAAAAGCGGTTTTTTCACTGTATATGTTCTTTAACCGGGCGTATCGTGCACACCCGATGCCGCAGGAACTGGAGGCTTTGAAAATTTCGGAGCGGCGACAGATACATCCACAACATACCGCTGCTGCTATTCTCATCGCAACCTTCGTTGGCGCGATAGTTGTGTTCTGGTTACTCTTGGATAGCTACTACCGACATGGTGCGGAAACGGGTTATTATGGACCTTGGGCACTTGGCTTTGGCAGAGGGGTTTATAGACAACTTGAGAATTGGTTGAATTACCCGCAAGGCACCGATGTTCCTGCACTCGCTTTTATGGGAGGCGGGGCAGGCATCGCGTTTGGTCTGACACTTTTACGAACCCGATTCCTCTGGTGGCCCCTGCATCCACTCGGTTATGCCATGGCAAACAGTTGGGGAATGTATAATCTCTGGAGTTGCCTTTTCGCTGCATGGGTGGTAAAAGCACTCATTCTACATCAAGGTGGCCTCAAAGCCTATAGGCGCACCGTACCGTTTTTTCTGGGGCTCGCTCTCGGGGACTACTTATGTGGAAGTTTGTGGAGCATAGGCAGTATTCTCGCAAATACGACGCTGTATCAGTTTTGGCCCTGATTGTAATTAGAGTTGTTAGTTAGCTGACCACTGACAACCGATAGCCATTAGAGAGGAGAAAAAATATGGAACTCAAAGAGAAAGAAAACGAAGATATAGAAAATATGATGGATCAAGAAGAGCTCACGCGGGAACTACCGATTCTCCCATTGGATGACCTCGTCGTTTTTCCATATATGCCGCCTGTGCCGCCTTTTCCGCCACATCACGTCGCACTCTCAGGAAAGATGGCGACTGGAGCGGTTCAGGACGCTATGGAAGAGGAGCGGATGCTCTGCATTTTTCGTCCGAAAAAGGAAGATGTCAAAAATATTACTGTGAAGGATCTCAGTCCGATTGGGAGTATGGTTCACATCCTCCGTTATAAAACTGATGACAACGATGTTCTGTTTCTCGCACACGGACGCGAACGCGTTCAAATTGAAGAAATTTTGCACACTGAACCTTTCATCAAAGCCCGTGTCAATATCCTTAAAGGTGATGGCGAAGACGCTGATGCAAGTGAAGGGTTGAACCTAGAGATTGAAGCACTCGTCCGCAGTAATGACGAGACCTTCCAACGCATCGTTCAGATGTCCTCGCGCTACCAAGAAGAATACGGCAGCATCACCAAAACAATGCTTGACGAACCAGGACGTTTCGCCGACTACATCGCCGCCGTCTTGGATTTAAAGCCACACGACAAACAGCGCATTTTAGAGGCTGTGTCTGTCTATGATCGGTTAAACGCGCTCGCCGTTATTCTCGCGAAAGAACTGGATCTCCACGAATTGGAAAGCAAAATACAAAACAATGCACAAGCCGTTATTAACAAAGGACAGCGTGAATACTATCTCCGAGAACAACTGAAGGCTATTCAGACCGAACTCGGTGAAGCGGACGATCTCGGTTTTGAAATCGATGAGATGCGGGAACAACTCCACGCAACTGAAATGCCGGACAAAGCGAAGCAGGCGGCTGAAAAAGAACTCAAACGGCTCTCCAAAATGCAATCTTTCTCACCCGAATCAACAGTTTCTCGGAATTACTTGGACTGGCTGCTCAATCTCCCGTGGTGTATCAGTACCGAAGATGTGTTGGACTTGCCGGCTGCACGTGAGATTCTTGATACGGATCACTATGATCTGGAAAAAGTTAAAGAGCGCATTCTGGAATATCTCGCTGTGCGTATGTTGAAAACAGAAATGAAGGGCCCAATCTTCTGTTTTGTTGGACCGCCGGGGGTGGGTAAGACCTCACTTGGTAGATCTATCGCCCGCTCAATGAACAGAAAATTTGTGCGGATCTCATTGGGTGGCATGCACGATGAAGCGGAAATCCGCGGGCACCGCCGCACCTACATCGGCTCTATGCCGGGGAGAATCGTCAAAGGACTCCGACAAGCCGAGTCAAACAATCCTGTCTTTATGCTTGATGAAATTGATAAACTCGGATCGGATTTTCGTGGAGACCCGGCGGCTGCGCTTTTGGAAGTCCTGGATCCAGAACAGAATCACTCGTTTACCGATAACTACCTTGACGTGCCTTTCGATCTGTCGAAGGTGATGTTCGTCACAACAGCAAATCAACTCCATACGATTCCACCACCGTTGCGCGACCGGATGGAGACGATAGAACTCCCCGGTTACACGGCTAACGAGAAAGTGATTATTGCTAAGCAGTATTTAATTCCGCGACAATTGGACGCGAATGGACTGAAAAAGAAGCTTATAAATATCAGAGATACGGCTATTAAAAAGGTGGTCAATGCGTACACCCACGAGGCAGGTGTCCGGAATTTAGAGCGCGAACTCGGCACGCTCTGCCGGAAAGTTGCGCGCCGCGTCGCTGAAGGGAACACAGAGCGAACGAACATTGCAGCGCGAGACGTTGCGTCGTATTTGGGTCCAGCGAAGTTCGATTCTGAAATTGCGGGGCGTAAAGCCGACATCGGTGTTGCAACAGGGCTGTCAGTTACACCGGCGGGTGGTGAAATTCTGTTTATCGAAGTCACTGCTACGAAAAAAACAAACGATCGTGCGGAACTTCACATTACCGGTCAGCTCGGTGATGTCATGCAGGAATCCGTGCAAGCTGCGCTCAGTTATGTCAAATCCCAAGCCAATAGCCTCAAATTTGATCCAAGCGTATTAGAAGACGATATCCATGTCCATGTGCCTGCTGGCGCGATTCCGAAGGACGGGCCGTCGGCGGGTATTACGATTGCAACCGCCCTCGCCTCCGTCGCCACGCAGCAGCGGATAAGTCCTAAAGTCGCTATGACAGGTGAGGTTACGCTCAGGGGCAGAGTCCTCCCGATTGGCGGCGTAAAGGAAAAAATCCTGGCGGCGAAGCAGGCGGGTATCAAGAAAGTTATCATGCCACAAGGCAATGAAAAACATTTTATTGAAGTACCTGAGGACATCCAAGCGGGTGTTGAATTCTTATTTGTGGAGCATGTCACCGAAGTTTTTACGGAGGTATTCTCATGAAACGCCTATTGAGAAGAAGATCGGGAAATGGTTGTCAGTTGTCAGTTGTCGGTTATCGGTTTGTTGTGCTTGCTGTTGCATTTTTGTTTACTGCTTTATTCGCATCGCAGGCGAACATGACGGCGGGTGGAAGCCTTGATTCCACAACTGTGCCGTACTTTCTCAAGGACATCGCGCCTATCCTTGATAAACAAGGATGTTCAGCCGGTATGTGCCACGGAAAATTTGGCGGACAAGGCGGCTTGAATCTGTCTTTGTTGACCTTGAATCCAGAATCGGACTACGAACCGATTGTACACCATAATCGCGGCAGACGTATCAATCTACTTGAACCCGATCGGAGTCTCTTTTTTTTGAAACCTACTGGGCAGGTGCCGCATGAAGGCGGTATGCGGTTTGAACCGAATTCGGATATCGCGCTCACAATTCTCCGATGGATTGAAGCCGGTGCCCCGTTTTCCGATGACGAACCGCGCTTGAGAAAACTGGAGATTGAACCGAGCACGGTTGTCTTATCGGATGTTGGAGAAACTGCGCAGCTAAAGGTCCTCGCCTATTTTTCTGATGGTTCTGTTGAGGATGTGACCGAAAAAGCCGTTTATGAATCTAAGGATGCGCCCGTCGCTGAAGTGTCCCCTACCGGTGAGGTGACAAGCGTTCGCTGGGGCGGCACTGCGATTATCGCCCGTTTTTTGGGTGTTGTTGATGCGTCGTTTGTGACAATTCCACGGGCTTCTGAGATAGACCAGACACCACAGGCAATCGAATTCACGCCCAATAACTTCATCGATGAATTTGTCCTTGCAAAACTCAAGAAGCTCAATATCCGTCCCGCCGCGCTGGCGACTGATGATGTGTTTGTTCGTAGGGTCTATCTTGACACAATCGGCAGATTGCCAACATCTGATGAGATAAAAACGTTTCTCACCGATACGCGTCCGGATAAACGCTCGAAACTTATCGATGCGCTTCTTGAAACGTCTGAATGGGTAGACCTGCGCACGCTTAGATTAGCCGATATGTTGCGGATCCATCCGCGTCGGTTGGGAAATGGTGCGTTCGGTGAACGTGGTGCAACGCTCTTCCACGAATGGGTTCGCGGGGTTGTTGCGCAAAACAGACCTTATAACGAAGTTGTACAGGAACTCATCACCGCCCGGGGGAGTACATATCAACACGGACCCACAAACTACTACCGCATTGAGCGTCAACCTGCGGGGAGAGCAGAGACGACGGCGCAAGTGTTTCTTGGTATCCGGTTGAGCTGCGCGAGATGCCATAAGCATCCGTTTGACCAATGGACGACCGATGACTATTGGAATTTCGCTGCCTTTACTGGAAAAGTCGGAACTCGTGGGGGTGAACTTTACAACGAGCAAGTTGTCTACTATAACCCCACAGGACGTGTTATCAATCAATCTGTTCAGGGCAATCGCGGTGAAATTGCACAACCGACTTTTCTCGGTGGTGAATCACTCTCTTCAGATTATCGGGGAGATGTCCTGCAGGTCCTGGCGGACTGGATGACCTCCTCAACGAATCCGTACTTCGCCAAAGCGACTGTAAATCGTCTCTGGCGTCAATATTTTGGCAGAGGTATTGTTGATCCGGTTGACGATATGCGGGCGACAACGCCGCCGAGCGTTGAGGGACTTCTTGAAGCGTTGGCGGATGACTTTGTGAAGAGTGGGTTTGATACGAAACACATTATCAAACGGATTCTCAACTCGCGAACCTATCAACTCTCCGCAGCGCCAAATGAGACGAATGCATTAGATGACCGGTTCTTCTCACGTTTCTATCCACGTCCGATGGTCGCGCAGGTGTTGTTGGATGTCTTAAATGATGTTACTGGCACCCAAGAAAAATATGGGCGTTATCCGCTTGGCACGCGTGCTGTGGCACTGCCGCTACCGGTGAGTTCACGTTTCTTATCGCTTTATGGGCGTTCTGATCGTGAGTTCCTGGGGGATTTGGATCCGAAACTTGAACCGACGCTTACCCAAGCACTCCACATGATTAACTCCAATTACGTCAATAAGAAATTGAGAAGTTCCAGTGGCGCGCTGACGCGTCTGATAAAGGCAAAACCTGACAATCGGGAACTCATTACGGAGTTGTATCTCAGCACATTAAGCCGGTTTCCGACGGATACGGAGGTAGAGACCGCTGAAGCCTACATCGCAGAAAGCCCGAAGTATCGCACAGGATGTGAGGATCTCTTATGGGCACTCATTTCGTCGCGGTCGTTTCTCTTTGTCCACTAAGCTATGGTGAAGTTATCATGTGAACTTATGTACCACAAACTGTTAGTTTGTGTTTAGAATTTGCACGCAAACTAACAGTTTGCGCTACAATAGAAGTGTCCAAGGAATTATGAATTTTACTATAACAGCGGGGGTTACACTGATGAAACATCTAAAACGCCATTTCATATTCGGTTTTGCTTTGCTGCTTCTCGTCGGGAACCTAATTATGCCAGTATTCGGACAAGGGGAGAGAAAAGGAGACCTTGTTGGGCATTGGACCTTTGAGAAAGGTGCCGAATTGGAAGACCTGACGGGACACTTTAGTGAGATTGATCTCTTGGGTGCTGAGGTGAAGGATGGGAAATTGCACATCGGCAATAATAAGTGGGCAATGACCACGGGCTATAAAGGACCTGACATCGGTCCTGACAAAACTTTGGTAACGTGGCTCTATTTAGATGATTTGAACGTTACGAAAGGTGCGACACTGGCGGTCAATAAGAGTAGTGGGGATACCTTTGATGCGATCGTTTATGCGGAACGTCAACCGAAACGTTGGATGGCAGGCAGCAGCTTCTTTATGCGCACGCAGGATCCGCTTCCCGGATTTGAGGAAAAAGAGACGGGGAAGTTAATACAGTTGGCGATTTCGTACGAAGATGAGGGTGGAAACGCGCAGATTACCATATATAGAAACGGTGATCGTATTGGTGGCTATACGATGGGCCCGATTGTATCTTGGGAAGAAGGCGATGTGGAAGCACTTTTTGGACCGCGTGCCCTCATTGGCGGCACAGCATACGGGTGGGTCGTGGGTCGTCTGGAGGACGCCAGAATCTATAACGCCGCCCTTAGTAAAACAGAGATTGGCAACTTGGTTGAAAATACGCTCGATGTTCAAGCGCGTGGTAAACTCGCGACTTTATGGGGACGGCTGAAGCTTTCCAAGCAGTGATTGAACAAATGGTTATCTATTTCAAGAAAGGCAAACATCAATGGAAACACAAACCCGATACGCTGACCTGTGTTCGGGACGATGGGAGTGTCACTTGGACGCATCTTTATAGCGGATTTGTACATCACGACTTCGCACACTACGTCATCGAAACAACGCTCGGTTTTGAAAACGCGTTCTTCGGGCTTGTCGCGAAAGGTTGGGACATTCCCGATTTCAGCGAGCCAAAATCGATGCGTCCCTTTACAATTCCAGAAGAAGCGATCAATACTGAACCGATTGTTGCCTTGCTACAAGCCGATTTATTGGAGGGTGAGACTGAGCAGGATGGCATATTTCAGAATTACAGTGCGTCGCTATCAGTAAGCGTTACGGACGAGCAGCTGGAGGTGATGCGACAGAGATTGTGTAAGCTACTGCAACGGTGGGAGGATTTGCAACCTGGAGAATCAATGACACTACAGTTTAAAGCGTAAAACGCCGTCCGATATTGGGTTTTACGGCACAGCGGCGTGTGCCTACTACCTTATCGGGCGGCGTTTTATAGGTTTTTGTAAGTCTTACGATTCACCGTTCTTTGTCAATCGCTCAACGATTTCTTCAACGGCACCCTCTGCGCGCTCCCGAATCTGATTTGGGGTCAAACTCTGGATCGGGTGTGGCACAGTGAGGGGTTCCAAGTCGCTATGACCGAGCACACGCGCCTGTACCTTGCCTGCAGCGAAAAAGACTTCTGTACAGACAGCGACACTGGGTACACCGCGCTCCTCTAAGGCACTTCCGTCGTGCATACTGCACGATATGCAAGAACCTCAGTCGGCAAGTCCTTCGATAACGAAGTCGGCTTGCTCGGCGAGTTCGGCGAGCAATTCCGTCGGTGCCGGACGCGTGAACGTCGGTTTTTCGACGTGAATCACTTCGGCAAGATCAAACCGTTCTTGCATTAATTCAGCAATACGATCCAGAAAAATATCGCTACCGTTCTTCGTGATGTTCAGCAGCCCCATCACTTTGCCATCGAGGCTATCGAGCCGGGGGGCGAGAAATTTCGCTGGCGCATCACCTTGAGAAGTCGGATCAAGTAAAATGGTGTTCGACATTGTGAAACCTCAACATTTTAGCGGTTATGTAGATGAATTGGATGCTTCCATCTGCAACTGCTGCGACTTTGCCATCGCATCTTCTGCTTCTTGGATCATTCCCTTTCGTTGGTAACACACAGATAAACTGGTATACGCGAGCGGATCCTTGGGGTTAATTTCTATCGCTTTCTGGACAGCTGCAATGGCTTCATCGTAGAGACTGAGCCGTTCATAAGCGTGTCCCAGCCCAAGGTGTCCCTCAATATAATCAGGATAAATATCGGTTAATTCTTTGAAAGCGTTGACAGCCGCTTCAAGGTCGTTCTCTGCAAAGTGCGTGAGCGCGGTGTCATAGAGTTCTGCTTCGGTTGGCATTTTTTATGTCCTTTAAGATACGAGTTTAACAAGATTTTAGCAAAAAAGAGGCTAAATGTCAATACAAAATGGTTCTGAAAATCGCTTGGAGATTGAACAGTTTCGCGGTATGCTATAGACATAGTCGTTAAGGAGTTTTTAAGCTTGCGCAATTACACTGAAATTATTGAACGCCTGAGACACTTAGATCGACCGATAGAACTGCTCGGCACCGCTCACGGTTACCCGATACATCAAATTCGCTTAGCCTTCCCGTCCGCCCGGGCAGCGCGACACGTACTTATCACCGGTGGTGTGCACGGCGATGAACCCGCTGGTGTTGAAGCGGTCTTACAATTCCTTGAACGGGACAACACCCCACTCCTGAAACACTTCTCGTTTTTAGTGATCCCGTGCATCAACCCCTACGGTTATGTTAACAATACGCGTGAGACATTTGACGGTATAGACATCAATCGGGCTTTTGAGGCGGACAATATTGCTGAGGTTGCTATCGTCAAAAAAGCACTCGGACAAACCCAGTTTTCGTTGGCAATAGATTTTCACGAAGACTACGATGCAACCGGCTTTTACCTCTACGAAGGCAAACGAGACGAGGAATACATTGGGTCCAATCTCGCCGCTGCTGCGAAAGCAGTGGGTCCCATAGATCCAGAAGATCCGGGTGAAGATGCCCCCGACCTTGCCGAAGGGGTCTACAAAGTCGCCACTTCATGGGGGACCCAAGGGTTAGCACCTTACCTGTTGCATTTTCACAGTGAACATGTTATTATCTCTGAAACGCCAACGGTCTGGGAACTTCAACAACGTGCGTCACTCCATTTAACAATACTGGATACCGCGCTAAACGTCCTATCCGAAAAGGAATCATAGATGGAAGATCAACAAATACTCTCAAATGTCAATACCGCTTCTCAACCTTCAGCCCTGAAAATCACTGACATGCGTATTGTGCGGACCCAAACGGGGGGTCCTATCTTGAAATTGGACACGAACCAAGGTATTTATGGGCTTGGTGAGGTCCGTGATGGCGCGAGTCCGACGTATGCGTTGATGCTCAAAAGTCGGATTCTGGGTGAAAATCCGTGTAACGTCGATAAAATCTTTCGACAGATTAAACAGTTCGGTCACCATGCCCGGCAAGGCGGTGGGATCTGTGGGATTGAAATGGCACTCATGGACCTGGCTGGCAAGGCGTATGGCGTGCCGTGTTATCAACTCGCTGGCGGCAAATTCCGAGACAAAATCCGATGCTATAGCGATACGCCGTCCCTCAGAGACCCTGAAGAGATGGGTAAAGTCCTCCAAGAACGTATGGACAGAGGGTTTACCTTTCTAAAGATGGACATCGGCGTTGGGCTGCTACGCGGCACTCCCGGTACGATCTCTGCACCGGCGGGACATTTAGAAACCTCTAATCTGATGCACCCCTTTACCGGTATCCGCCTCACTGAAAAAGGCATTGCCACATTGTGTGAATACGTAGAAACCGTTCGGGGTGTTATCGGTTATGAGATTCCCCTCGCAGTCGATCATTTCGGGCACATCGGTATTGAGGACTGTATCCGTCTGGCGAGAGCGTTAGAAAAATACAACCTGGCGTGGCTTGAGGATATGGTGCCGTGGCAGTATACCGATCAATATGTCCGACTCTCCAATTCGTGTGCGACCCCGATCTGCACAGGCGAGGACATCTATTGCAAAGAGGACTTCATGCCCCTGTTTGAGAGTCGAGGGATTGCAATAGCACACCCGGATATTGCGACATCAGGTGGCATCTTAGAAACGAAAAAGATAGGGGATTTGGCAGAGGATCACGGCATTGCAATGGCACTTCACATGGCGGGTACACCTATCGCTGCGATGGCGAGCGTCCACTGTGCGGCAGCGACATCGAACTTTATGGTGTTAGAAAATCATTCTGTTGACAATCCGTGGTGGGATGAGATGGTCACAGGTTTGCCGAACCCGATTATCCAAGACGGTTATATCCATGTGCCAGAGACACCGGGGTTAGGTATTGATCTTAACGAAGAGGTTATCCGCGAACATCTGCATCGGGATGAGACGGCATACTTTGCACCAACGACAGAATGGGATTCTGAACGTTCGCACGATAGGTTGTGGAGTTAATCTGGGTTTAAGGGCGGATTCCCAGATCCGCCCAACCTCAAACGAGTCGCAGCGTCCGGTAGATCGTTGAAAACCTGGATGTTTAGTGTCTAACCTCCCATCTATCACATTTTTAGATTTGCCCACGTTGTTGTGAGTTTATCAGTTGCTTCGATAGCGGCAAATTCTTCAACATGGAACAACAAATTTTCCATGAAAAGTTTTGCCATATCTTTCGTGTTGTTATCGTTACCTGCGATATGGTATTTATCAGGTGCAATTGCCATCATCAGGAACTTACCTTCCCCGAATTCTGCTTCCATAATAACAGGTTCTCCCAAACTTTCCATCAATACATCAAAGCCCTTTTGAGAAGCGATGACTTCCCAAACAGTAGGCCAGCCCTGATGTCCCCAGCCTTCAAACGTTTTTTGATCCATACGGTTTGGTTCGTTAAAGAGTTGATGGTCGGCTTGCAGTATTTCAAAATCTGGACTATCGCGGTCACTCCGAACACAACTCAATCCAGGCGGCAACCAATCCACATTCGCTTCGTTCTGATCGGCTTGGGTCGGTTCCCAGACGATACCGCCATTTTCGACGAAATCCTGAATCGCTTTTGCATTCTTGTCGAGATTTTGATGCAATCCAGCACTGTTGGTCACCATGCTACCAATTAAAAAAATCTTATTTTCTGCTTTCAAAGGTAACTGTCCACCTTCAAGTGCCTTTGTCAGATCATCGTACTCAACTTTGAACGCATCCAGGGTCTGACGTAACGCATCAACCTGTGTCCATTGGTCAGCAAAATCAACAACAGCAATTTTCGCAGCTTCTACAGCCATTACACTCAACGCGAGATTCAAAACACAAAGCCATGCAAACAAACGGGGATACATAAGTCAATCTCCTTACGCGTAACACGTGTTTTCATCAGGACCGAAAACGGTAGGATACAAGGCTTCGCCTACAATCCTTTATTCGGTGTCATTGAATTCTTGGAGACGTTGCACAATGTTAACTTTAATATTATCATGCCCTTGTTGTTTAGCCAATTTTAATGCGGTTTGCAAATCATGTTCCGCCGCTTCATTCTGGTTAAGGGTGGCCTTTGTTAGACCGCGGTTGTAGTAAGCTTCTAAAAATTCTGGCTTCAGACGAATGGCTTCGTCAAAATCAGCGATGGCAGCCTCATATTCAGCAATAAACGTTTTTGCCGTTCCACGATTGTAATAGGCTTCAGCGAAATTAGAGTTCAAGTGAAGGGTCATATCGTAGGCAGAAATGGCTTTCTTGTGCGATCTGACTTCTGAAAAAAGTCCACCAATAGAGAAAAACGCATGGATAGCTATCTCTGTTTCAGTCCATGTTGTAACGGTGGATTTTCTATTTGGCGGGGCAGCTTTAACACGGGGATTTTCCTTCAGTTCTGGAAATAGGTCCGTCAATTTTGGAAAGTGTTCATCTTCATATCTTTTAATAAGTCCCGCAACGAATGCCATTGATGACCATAACGGATGGCTTTCATCTTCGCCGATGCCATAGATTAAATCCTCTAAGACCTCTGAAAGTTGTTTATAGTCCTGTTCCGTTATCAAGGCACAGTTTATGTCTGGATTTCGCTCCACGATATGAGTTAACAGATTTAATACTTCCACAAGCCATTGCGATGTACTTTCTAAATTAGTCTCCACCTCAACAGTTTTCTCGCAAGGAATTTGATCAGGTACAAAGCGATCTTGTTTCTGGGCCTCAGTTCTGTTCAACCCAACTGACCCTGAAATGGCCAGCGGTGGCAGGACATTTTGTGCAATTTGTCTGCCGGTTAACATCGTTTCCTACCTCCTCTTGTTCTGTTTGTCATATTCAGCGTGCGTTTCCACCTTCTCAATGATAACCCGTTGAAAATCATATTGGACAACGGCAGTAAGACGTGCTTTATTTCCACCAATGTTGAAAACTGTGTATTTTGTTTCTCGGTTGCTGTAAGGAACCCGTCTCCCAGAATAGGTTGAACGTTCCCTTCTAATATCTGCGTGCGGAAATGTTTGGCGCAGCTCAACAAGTGAACGAAAACTGCCTTGTGCCATCAACCGAAACCAGTGTTCGAGTCCCGATCTGGTATTCGGATGTCTCTGTGCAAATTCCGTTAGTTTTCGCCCGTAAACAATTTTCATCGGTTAGATATTTCAATAGGACCTGCCATTATTATTGGTGTATGCTTCACTATTTCGCTTAACAACGCGGAAATTTTTATCACAACGCCGTCTATTGTACCATATTGACATTGAAATAGCAATGTTGATTTACTGCCCGAACTGGTTTGCGACCTGCACTAAATCTAAAACGTTGACCACACCATCGCCATTGACATCTGGGGCATTTTTGCCGAACCCATTGGCAACTGCAACCAAATCCAGAATGTTAACAACGCCATCCGAATTCACATCCCCTGTAGGAGGGGTTTTTAACCCCGATTTCAGATAAATCTCGCCGTCGAGGTCAGGAATGGTATGCCAGCGATTGTTTTCAATACTTGATTCAACACCTGAAACTTCTTCGGGGAGTTGGATTAGCCGGTCTTTGCCAGAACGATTATAAACCGCCCATCCGTTGGTGAATTCTCGGATAAAGAGTCCCTCGATCGCGATGCCGTTAGGCGTTTTGTAAAGCTCGGCTTTCTCGCCGATAGGACGACCGAGGTCGGTATCCCAGAAATCGTACCAGAGGTGGTCATGGTCTCGAAATGCTAACCACGAACCGGTATTATAAAGCACATAACCATTGGAATGCGTTAAGCCCATCGTTGTAAACACGCGCATCCATCTCTTGTTCAGGGGTGAATCCGCGGGTTCGCTGAAAACACCCCAACCTTCCAAACAATTCACCTGTGGCTCACGAAGATTTTCCTCTGCCCAGAGAAGTGTGTCCTCAATCTGGGTGAGTCCATCATAGGTATAACCCCCCTCATGGTCTCGAAGTGTTTCCATGAAAAGTCCGTTGATATACGCAGCGTGTTCTGGGACTTTGTGGCGTGTCGGATTCACAAGTATCAGAAAATCGTCTCCTACCACCTCACGAATCCGTTTGAGAATCTCATCCTTCGCAGCATGCTCGGCTTCGAGTGTTCGATAGACATTCGGCGGAAAAGAAAGCATCGGTAGATTTTCATCAAACCACCATTTCCACCAGTCGATAAGAATACCGTCGTATAAACCCGTCCTTGCAGCCGCTAACACATTTTCGACAATCCAGTCCTGCGCGCCCGGCATCGTGAAGTCTACCAGATACGTTTTCCATTTATCGTCATAAACACGATTGCCCTCGGCATCCCGTAACCAATACGGCCAATCATCAGAATAATCGTCTATGTGTGCGTCGCGCATAAAAATATGCTTAATAAAAATCATATTCGGATTCTGATTGATCCGTACAGCACGCTCTTGATCTGCCTCTAAACAGGGCCCGACAAGTTCGACTCTACCATCTATCTCACGAGGGAGTAGACTAAATCGAGGACTCCAGATTAAATCGTGATGCGCTTCCCGCCTCTCTAATGAAAGTTCTGGAAAACTGAAAGTAGATTGCCACGCTTGGAAAGTAGACGGAAAACTCCGGTTCTCTAACCGTTCTTGGATTGATAGTTTCGGAAACTGACAAATCTCGTCAAACGTTAGTTCTTTCAGTTGATCTAGTGGTGCCAAGTCTATGATTGGATTGCCTTCAATCCGTAATTCCTGTAAAGCTATTAATCCTGATAGCGGTGTAATATCAACAATCCGATTGTACTGTAGCCATAACTCTCGAAGGCGTTTCAGGTTCGCTAACGGTCTAATATCTTGGATAGAGTTGACATGTAAACGTAGCCTTTCTAATCGCGTCAGTTTCTCAAGTGGTTGAATATCCGAAAGTTGACAAGCCCCTACGTCAAGAGTCTCTAAGTTTACCAGATCTGATAACGGTCTAATATCAGAGATAGGGTTGAGATAAATCCATAGCCCTTTTAGATGGGGCAATCCTGATAACGGCGAAAGGTCCTGTATCTCGTTAGAACCAAGGGTAAGCCACTGAAGGTTCGTAGCACGTTCTAGCCCCGTCAAGTCCCGGATGTTCCTATCTTTTGCCTCAAACCCTATAAGCTTCACTATATCTGCATCCATAATTAGCACGTTGTTAGGCAACTGAAGCGCTTCCCGAACAGCACTTCTGAGATTCGCATCCGGCATCCACTCCTCCTGCGCTAATGTAACACCACTTGCAATAATGCCAAAGACAATAAAAATACATAACCACCATTTACAAAACTGTTCCATTTTTATAATTCCCACTTCACGGAATCACAGCAACGTAAACCTGCGAATGCCCCGATACATCCGATGTATACACAACAGCCTTTTCATCAGGACTAAAAGACGGATGCGGATGCGTCCACTGCGGTCCATAGACCGTGTCTACTTTCATTTCCATCCAACTGAGTGCCTTCTCTCTGTCGCCTGTTTGCTGCGCCGCTGCCCAATCTTCGGCGAGGGCATACCGGTCGGTTTTCCACTGACTCCCACTGGATGAACTCTGAGGGTAGCAGATAGGTGTGTGTTCACCCGTATCTACATCAACCAGCCTTAAGCCAATATCGGGGTGAACGGTATCGCATAACACCTTTGTGCCATCACGGTTGCTGGCGATGTGCCACGCATTAAAATCCGCAATCGTCTGCATCTGTAGGGTTTCCAGAGACATCCGCCGGAGGGCGTAGGGCCAATGCGTCACAATCAGTGCGTCCAGCGCGCCGAGGAAGGTCTCGTGGACGAGAAACTCGCTATTATCGTGCTGATAGAGGCTTCGGTTCTCTGTGCCGTCTCGTTTAATAGTCCACATTCGCGGTGCCGGATCGCCAGAATACGCGATGAGATCAGGACGTTTCGGGTGAAATTGTGGGTGGATAATCGTCTGATCTGGAGAGGTATAGATGACTTCGCCGCCGCTGCCATCGGTAGCCGTAACGGTGATGTGTGATTTATCGTCACGCTTCATCGCTGTTACGATAAACTCTTCATCTGCACTGACACTGCATTCGCCGAGACTCCCACCTGGGAACTCTGCAAGCACGCGTTCTTTAAGCGTCTCAAGATGGATTGCTTTTATGGCATCTGCCTGCGTGTAAAAGAGTTCAGTGCCATCCTTGGAGATTACACCCGAGTAGCCGTGGATGTTGTCAGCATCTGTGAGCTGCACAATATCGCCGTTGGGGAATTCCAACTTGAAAAAATTCGGCTTTCCTGAACGATAGGAGGTAAAAATGAGGTGTGCTTGGTCGGGAGTGAACGAAGATGTCAGGAAGTAGAGGTTATGGTTGATGGAGGTATCGTTTGTGAGTTGATAGATATGCGCGCCCGTTTGGCTGTCTTGAAATTCGCGTAGTTCTGAAGCGTGAACGGACGCTTTCGCGTATTTTGTCATAGTGTCCTCCTCGTGCGTCTATTTATGAGAATAGTAGGTATACTCCGTTATGCCGTAATCAAAGTCTATGGGTTGAATAGATAATCTATTAGCTGCGCACCTTCACGGAAATCAGGAATAATAATATCCGCACCCGCACGGATAAGACGTTCCCGTTTATCGGCGTTCATATTGTACACATTCGCCTCTACAGACGCAACGCCAACAGCAATTGCGCCGACTTCTTTCGCGTTTTCGATCTCTACGTACCCATCCCCAATGATAAGTAATTCGTTTCCGCTGAGTTCAAAATCTGTGATAATTTTCTGGATAACCATGGCTTTGGAGAACTTCTTATATTCTCGCAATGCCCCGAAAATCCCACCGTCGAAGTATGCTGCAACACCGAGAAGTGTTGCTTCATTTTTGACGAATTCGACATCCGTGCCACTGGCAAGATAGCAACTGATCCCCATCTCACGCAGGCTTTGGAGAAATTCCAAGGACATCGGAACACGGAGTGGATCAGCAGGCAATGTCCCTGCGGCGAGTCCAGCGATTCGTTCCTCAACGACAGGCAGCAGACGGCGGTTATATTCGTCTTTGTAGGCGAGTGGCGTCTTAGGTGTTCCGCCGCGTTTTTCGATCTCTTCACCCAATTGAATCATCTGATAGATGGTCTGTTTGCCGGTCAATCTATCGACAAATTCAACAACGAGTGCTTCAAGCTGCTCTTGGGTTTCGGTGGTATCCGTCTCCGTTTGTAGACATTCGACCATCATCGGGACCATGACGTTTTGCCAGCCATCTCGGATCAGCGAGATTGTGCCGTCAAAATCAAAGACAACGTGACGAATATTTCCTGTTTGAATCTCACGGTGGATCTCAATTGCGGTGTTCTCTAAGTTGTTCATAACGAGTTTTGGCTTGCAAGTTATACGAAATCAGGACTATTTAGTTTTAAGGTTTTTGTCCAATTTATGCGAAGCGTCGGGATTTGGAAATCCCTCCTACAGCGGATCGGGGAGTATCAAAGTCCTAAAATTTTGGAAAACTGAATGACCCTAATACGAAATAAAAAGGCGTTGATTTCCCCCTGCTTTTTTGATAGTATAAGAGCGTTTGGATAGTTAAGCAAGCGTTTTTTCTGTAAATCCGGTTATCCTATAATCCTGTAAATCCTGATTCAGACTGGAAAATATAACATGAACGAAAAAGAGATTCTGAAAAAAATCCAGCACATCGAAATATTTACCAATCGACTTGTGAACACCGTCTTCGCAGGGGAGTATGAGAGTGTCTTTAAAGGACAGGGAATTACTTTCGACGAGGTTCGCGAGTATCAGGTAGGCGATGAGATTCGTACGATTGATTGGAATGTAACGGCGCGCATGGGGCAGGCTTACATCAAAAAGTATGTCGAAGAACGTGAACTCGTCATGATGTTGGTTGTCGATATGAGTGCCTCGACGAGTTTCGGGAGTATCGCCGAGACGAAAGCGGAAATCGCTGCTGAAATTGCGGCACTCCTCGCTTTTTCCGCTATCAAGAATAATGACAAGGTTGGACTCATCTGCTTCACTGATACCGTGGAACACTACGTCGCACCACGCAAGGGGAGAAGACACGTCTTACGCGTCGTTCGGGACATCCTTCGTTTTCAACCGAAGCAATCGGGGACAAGCATTGAAACGGCGTTGGCGTTTGCTGATCGCGTGCTCAAACCGCATAGCGTTGTGTTTCTTATCTCCGATTTTAAGGATACGGGATATGAAAAGCAGTTACGCTTGAGCAGCAAGCCGCATTCGCTGATTGCGATCGCTTTACAGGACAGACGCGAGGTGGAATTGCCAAATGTTGGGCTCATAGAACTGGCGGATGCTGAGAGTGGAGAGACGGTCATTATTGATACACGCGCCGAGACAGCGCGGCAGTCGTATCGGGAGCTTAATCAACGTGTTGATGCCGAGCGTAGGCAGATGTTTCGAGCCAATCAAATTGATTCTATTCACATTAGAACAGATGAATCCTATGTGAAGCCGCTTATCCGGTTTTTCCGTCAACGCGCTGCTCGAGGTTAAAGTCCGTGAGATTATGAGTAGATTAGAAGTTCGGAATTTAACGCAAAGTTTCACTCAAAAAGACACCCAATTACAGGTATTGGATACCTTGAATTTCTCTGTTGATGAAGGGCAGTTTGTCGCCTTATTGGGTCCCTCGGGGTGTGGTAAAAGCACACTTTTTAATATTATTTCTGGACTCCTTGTGCCCGACACTGGAGAAATTTACCTCAACGACAAACGCATCCATGGCAATACCGGCGACTTCGCTTATATGCAACAGAAGGATCTCCTCTTACCGTGGCGAACTGTTCTGAGGAATGTCCTCATCGGTCCAGAGATTCACAACGAACCGCCTGACACCGCGAAGGCGGAGGCACAGAACCGTTTAGCACAACTCGGATTAAGCGGGTTTGAAAACAGTTATCCGATGCAGCTATCAGGGGGCATGCGGCAACGCGTCGCGCTCGTTCGAACGCTCCTTTTTCGCAAAAAGATACTGCTTTTAGATGAACCGTTCGGCGCGTTGGATGCAATGACGCGCACCGTCATGCAATCCATCCTGCTCGACATTTGGGCGGAAGACAGGCAGACCGTACTGCTCATTACCCACGACATTGAGGAAGCACTCCTGCTCGCAGATAAAATTTATGTCTTGACAGCCAGACCGGCTACGCTCAAGACGGAGATTCCTATCGCTATACCACGTCCACGGAACGTTACAGATACCGGTTTCATTGGTTTGAAGAAAGAACTTTTGGACTCGCTACAGGTTGAGATGTCAAATGTTTTCGATGCAGGCTAAACCTGTGGAAGGGATTTGTAATCCTGATCTCTCTAAAACTATTCGGTGTCCGAATCCTTTGTCAGTTCATGCCAAAATGAACGCGAAGAACGGTTCATGTTGTCAAACATCTCGTAATTCCCCTTTTTGCAAAACTCGTAGAGTGCTTTGGTCAATGGGATTTCAAATCCGGCTGCCGCTGCTGCTGCAAGAAAATACGGCAGTTCTGGATATTTCACAACGAGCGTCTTACCTGATCCATCAACGATACGTTTGGCGATTCTGTCAAACTGTCCACGCCATCCATCACCCATTCCGACGACCTTTCGGATTGCCTCGGGGTCTACACCGGCGCAGACCCCATAAGCCATCGCCTCCATGAATGCTGCGTCACCGAGCCCCATCGCCAGTTGGTTCACACCTTTGACAATCTGACCAGAACCACTCGGGCCACAATACACCACGTATTCTGGTTCACCAAGGACTTCCAAGATCGGGCGATGTTTTTCAACGACCTCGGTATCACCGCCAACGAAGATCCGAAGTGTCCCTGTTTCGGAGCCGTTGGGTCCACCACTTACGGGTGCGTCTATCAGGGTCGCGCCTTTTTCGGTGAGTGCGGTTGCGATGTTTTTTGTCTGTTCTAATTCTGTTGTCCCTAAGTCGATAAAGACGTGGCCGTCGCGAGCATTGGGAATAAGGTGTTGTTCAGCGACGCTGCAAAAAACAACAGAGGAACGCAAGCTGGTCATAATGACATCACTATTTTTGACGACCGCGTTGCTATCTTTTCCAGCAGTTGCGCCGATTGCAGCGAGTGCATCGCATTTTGCGGTGTCTATGTCGAATCCGATGAGCGGATACCCGGCGTTATGGAGATTTTTCGCCATCCGTCCGCCCATATTTCCGAGTCCAATAAAACCGATTGTGGGGAGTTGTTGAGATTCCATTTTTTTAACTATAGGCTCCTGGGCATCGTTCCAAATGTAAAGCAAAGACAAATTATGCCATTTAAGGCATAATTTCATTTCACGATGGTTTTCGGTTAACTTCAACCGAGTTAGGGATCTGTCCGCTTTTAGGAAGATTATTTTTTCGCTAATTTTCCGACCCTTTTGTTTTACAAACTGATAAATGGGTAATCACGAGACGGGCCCTTACGATTACCCTACCGTTGGTGTAATTGTCCATGCATCCAACTTGTTTAAAATTGCCTCGCCACCCTTAGTGAAAATTGAGATACCGAGACTGTCTGCACGCGTCGGGTAGATACGCTGGGTTAAACACTGGCGGCTGTTGGCAAAGACTTCCAGTACAGACTTATCTAAGAAAATATGTAATTTCAGTGGCTCGCTTTCGGTCAATGTGAAGGGTGCTGTCTGTGAATCGGTATAACGTTTCCCGCCGTCTTCGTCTTGCGGTGTGAGACGTGGATATTGGACTTCATTATCTAAGGTTGACTTCGTGAGATCAATTTTGAGTTGCTCTGTGATTGACGAATAGACAATAACCGTTTCCTCCACGCCATCGGGAGAACAGCGAACCTTCAGCCCGAATTCTGTCGCGCCCTGCGGCTCAATTTCTACCTTTAGTTCCAAACAATCGCCCCGTACCTCTTCAATGTTGAATTCCATATTAGCCTTGAGTTGCACCGTTTCTTGGTGGTAGTCCTTAGCGCGGAGTTTCTCAAGTTCTGGTGCGGTTTCAATCCGTAGATTTCCATCTTCACGCAACGATAGGATCCGTGGAAGCGTCATCACAGAAGCCCACCCGTGTTGCTCCCATGGACGGGCTTCGCGAATCCATCCGAAGAAGATACGCCGTCCTTTGTCATCAAGGAGTGTTTCGGGTCCAGAGAGTTGCCCGCCTTGCCAGTTCATACGTCCGTGTGTTTCAGGATAGAATGTTTCGTTTTCGTAACGTCCTAAGTAATAGTGTGCCATGCCGTATGGACGGTGTCCATGCATCAGGAGCATATATTTGTCACCGAGTGGAAAGAAGTCCGGACAGGCGCAATCTTCGACTTCATCTGTCCACCGCCGCGAAGATTTATAGAATGGGCCCCGGTATTCCCAATGAATACAATCGTCCGAACGGAAAAGGCTGGTCGCATCACCTTCATATCCTGACCGGCTGTTTTTATTCCCTATCAGGGCATAATAGGTACCGTTTTCATACCATGCACACGGATCAAAAACATGGTACTCCTGTGGTTCGTCTGGTATCGGAATAACCGGATTCGCAGGCGAAGGCATCCAATGGATCAAATCATCGTCTTCACTGGTCGCGATACAGGTGCCTTGGTTAGGCACATGGTAGATCATCGTCGGAATCGGTGCGTTTTCAATGGCATCGCCGCTGTATATGCCGCGCGGCATAGATCCGTCTGTAGCGGGCTTTATCGCCGGTGGATGGTGTATCCAATGCACCAGATCGGAGCTGGAGGAATGGTCCAGAACTGGCAGCCATTCGTCTGCATTTGGATTTGGCATCCGTCCGAGATAGAAGACATGGTAGCGTCCATTCCAAAAAAGGTTGCAGTTTGCATCATTGAAAAACCCATCGGGTGGGATCAAATGATAGCGTGGACGGTGTGGATCTGCCGAGAGATATTCTCGCAATTCACGCGCCTTTCCAATGCCGTCATGAAGGGCTTCGATTGACATTACTGCGTTCATTTACTACTACTTCTCCTTCTCGTTCTGATCCTACATGTGAACCGAAAATTTGGTGTTCAAAAGTTCCTTTTTTGGACACCACAGACAGTGTGGAAGTATAGCATGTTAGGAAAGGCGTGTCAAGTGGAATCGTGGTGGGTTTCAGGGCTATTTAGTTTTAAGGTTTTTCGCGCGTTTGAGTGGGCGAGAACGAAGCGTCGGGATTTGGAAATCCCTCCTACAAGAAAATTGAACGAAGCGTCGGGATTTGGAAATCCCTCCTACAAGAAAATTGAACGAAGCGTCGGGATTTAGAAAAAATCAGAATCAACGGTATAAAGCCTATAAAGGCTTTACCGGGTATGAATGCCTTAGGGCATTCCCCGCCTCCTACAAGAAAATTGGGTGTTCTTATTTTCCTTGATATTTTTTATTTTTTTTGGTATGCTGCCGATGATGAGTTACAGTATCACTGGATTGGGCGAGTTTTGCTTCGTCCTGTAATAGAGCCATTGAGGCGAATCGCGCCCTTAAACCACAATTTGTCTTAATTTCCTTAGACTACTTTTCCGATGTTAAGGAACCCGAATAACGGAGTGTGAAAAAATGATACATCTAATTAGGTGTGCCGTGATTTTGACGATACTTGTTTTTGGGGCGTATAGTGTGACTGCGGAAATTTTGTTACAAGAAGATTTTGAAGGTGATCTGGATTTAACAACGAAATGGCAGACGGGCCATCCGAAATTTGTCTACCCGAAAGACGGTATCCTCTATTTAAATCAGGGGAAATCCGGTGGGGACTATGTGAGCCTGCGGTCTGTTCAACACTTCAACGATATGGTTATCTATTACGAATGGTTCATCATCGAATGGAGTGGACAGGGAGATGGTGGTGGTGCGTTACGGCAGACACCTGATGGTTCTTATTGGATGCGCTGGTGGGGTCGTAATAGCGTCAAAGTGACAACGAACAAAGCTGGACCTGTTAATGCTTGGCAACCCTTTCCAGCAAAGGGTGGGCCAGCGCAGTCTAACTACGATGCCGCATCTGACCATTTCATACTCAAAGCGGCGTTGATGACGCAGGAAAAGCGGGTGACCATTCATATATGGGATATTACTGATCCAAAGAAAAAGGTACAGGTCGCTGAGTGGGAAGTCAAGGACGATACTTACAAGTCAGGAAATATCAGCTTTGACTGCTGGAAATTCGGTATTTATGGCGTTGATAATGTGGTTGTTGCTACACCTGAGCATGAAGAAGAGATCTTCGCCGATAACTTTGATCCACAAAAGTTGGCTATTGAACCTGAAGGAAAACTCGCGATAACGTGGGGAGACCTGAAGTCAAGTGGCTTGTAAACAGAAAGGAATTCGACTATGACGAAATGTGCGCTTATCAGCGGTAGAGGTATGGGGTTAATGCACGGTGGGAACTTCCACAACCATCCGGACGCCGAAGTCGTCGCAGTGTGCGATATGGACCCGGAACTTCTCGCGAAAGCAGAAGAACAATTTGGGGCACCGGGATATTCATCAATTGAGGAGCTCCTCGCGAATTGCGATGCAGAACTCGTGCTCCTCATTGTGAATGAGACCCGCCGTATTCCACCGCTTCGGCAATTGCTCGCAGCCGGACGCAATGTGTTCACGGAGAAACCACTCTGTGGATTAGAGGGACAACATCGTGTACGGGAACCCGATCTCGCTGTTGCAGCACCCGCTATATCCGCATGGCGCGACTCCGGACTCAAGTTCGGCATTGACTTCAACTACCGATTTATGCACCATTTCCGAAAACTTCACGATGACGTTGCGGAAGGTCGGTTGGGCGAAATTCGGATGGTACATGCCCGGGCGCACTTCAACTGTTGGTCACACGTTATCGACCAAATCCTCTGGACGATGGGTACACCGGAGTGGGTGAGCGTTATCGGGAATCCGAAGCAAGATCGCGACTGGGAACGACTGATTCATATCGGTTGGGAAAACGGGGTTATCGGATCCCTGAGCGGCACGAACCTATGGGGCTACGATGATCACCCGCTCCGAGTGAAAATCCTTGGTGAGACATCTTACGCTGAAGCACGCGGCTTAGAGGGCTGGTACTGTCGGCGAAAAGCGAATAGCTCCGAACACGAGGAACTCTGGGAAGCTGAGGATGGCAATCCAGAGATGCCGGAGTCTTTTAAGCGGATGGCGGATGGTGTTATTAAAGCGATGCACGCCGATACAGCTTTTCCCGCTGACGGTGAAGCCGCATGGAATGAATTGTTGTTTGAAGCAGCGGTACATCGCTCTGCCTTGCAAAATGGGGCGCGGGTATTCCTCTCAGATGTCGAGCACGCAGCGTCCGTCTAACCGAATGTGCAACGGACAATATTCTTGTAGGGGCAGGCATAGGACCTGCCCCTACGCAATTCTGGTTTAGGCAGCACCGCCTTCAACAGCGATCTTAATCGCGTCTTTGCCGTCTAAGTGATAACTGCCATGCAGCGCGTCGAAACCTTTGGACACATCTTCTAATGGAAGGATGTGACTGACAAACCCTTCAAATAAGTGGGCGTGTTTTTCAAGCATCGGAATGGCGCGGAGGAAATGCTTTCGCTCGAATCCCCAACCGGCTTCCAATCTCAAGTTTTTACGCATCAGCATCTGATTTGGATTGCAGTCAAAGGAGCCGACATCTACGAAATGTCCATAGACGACGTAAGTTCCGCTATGCCTGATATAATCCAAGCCTTCAGGGATAGCACCGAGGAAACCCGTGCATTCGTAGACGACATCCGCGCCTTCGCCTTGTGACGTATTTTCTCGGACAATCTTTTTCCGTTCTTCCGGGTCGGGTACTTCGGCGATGTCAATGATAAGGTCTGCTCCCAATCTCTTCGCCATTTCAAGCCTTCCTGGAGGTCCACCGACGACGATCAGCCGACCGGCACCAGAGACTCTCGCCCAATTGAGTGCAAGCAGCCCAATCGGACCCGTTCCTTGAATCACCACTGTATCCCCAAATTCTATTTTGCCACGTGACACACAATGCGCTGCACAAGAAGCCGGTTCGGCGAGAACAGCGATTTCCGGGGGCAGATCGGTTTTAAGGAACATATTTGTGTCTGGATTTGAAAGATAGATGTACTCACTGAATCCCCCGCGCAGATACGGTGCTTCTTCCGATGGTGAGAAACCGAGTCCACCACTCGGAGAGAGTGCGATTCTGTCCCCTTCTTTAACCGGATTTCCGAGGTAATCTGTTTCGACACCTTCCCCGAGCGTCTCAATTACGCCGACGTTCTCGTGTCCGAGGATAATATCGTGTTTGATGTGCCCGAATTCCCAGTTGTGGAGGTCGGTGCCACAGATACCACCTAACTCCTGACGTACGAGAACCGTACCGGGGGCGGGATCAACTATCGGATATTCTCGGACTTCAAAATTTTTGCCACTCATCACGGTGGCACGTGCGGTTCTGGTTGCCATTGTAAAACTCCTTTATACTTTGATGATTATCTTGCCGAGTTTCTCACCCGTGAAAAGTGCCATAAACGCTTTTGGTGCATTCTCTAAACCTTCTACGATTGTCTCTTCCCACTGTATCTTGCCTTCAGATATCCACTGACGCATGTCACGGTAGAATTCAGCGTTGCGTTCCATAAAATCGGTGACGATAAATCCCTGCAATCTAATCCGTTTACCGATCGCGGAACTGAGGTTTGTCGGACCTGGTGTCGGCTCAATATCGTTGTATTGGGAGATCATGCCACACAGCGGAATACGCCCGTGCATGTTCATCACCGCAAGCGCAGCTTGGAGATGTCTGCCACCGACGTTCTCAAAGTAAACATCAAGCCCATCTGGGCAGTACTTCCTGAGCTCGGCTTCCAGATCATCGACATTTTTATAGTTAAAAGCCGCGTCAACGCCCGCTTTTTCCAGTAGCCACGCGACTTTCTGATCAGAACCGGCACTCGCAACAACTCGACAGCCTTTAATTTTAGCGATTTGGCAGACGATTGAACCCACCGCGCCTGCCGCTGCGGAGACGAAAACGGTTTCACCTGCTTTGGGCTGACCTATCTCCAGAAAACCGAAATAGGCGGTGCGTCCTGGCATACCGACTGCGCCTAAGAACGATTGTAGTGGCGCGATCGTCAGATCGACCGGTGTTACACTTTCTGCCGACGCGATGTAATGATCCCGCCATCCGAGCATACCCGTTACATAATCTCCAACTTGAAACTGATCGCTGTTGGATTGCACAATCTGACCGGCACATCTGCCTTCCAGCGGTTTGCCGAGTTCGACACCCCGCATAGCCCCCCGCATATATGGGTCTACGGATGTGTATAGGTTTTGGACTAATACCTCTCCCTCGGCAGGTTCAGAAAGGGATACCTCCACGAGTTCAAAATCACTTTCTTTGGGCATACCGACGATCCGATTCTTAAGACGAATTTGCCGACTTACAAGATTCGACATTCTGTTCTCCTCTCGACTGATAATTTAATTTATTTAATCGATATTATGCAATGATAACATATCTGAGAAAAAAGTCAAGATTGCAGAAATAAAGAATTCGCTTGACACTTGCTTGTGAATGTGGTTTGATTTATGGTGAATACCCTTAGTTTGTGCGACCCACTACTCATTATTAGGAGAAGAAATGAACGATTCCCTTGGCGAATTTCTGAGAACCGACTTTGGACATGAGGTATACGATAGATGGTATCTTGAGCAAGGCAGCTACAATTTTGAGACGCCAGCATTTGTAAGAAGGCACTTCCCTTTCTATGAAAAGGCACTGCTATTGTCTAAAGATGACAAAATATTAGAGGCGGGTTGCGGGATTGGAAGCTATGCGCGTGAATTTGCACGACGTGGTTATCATGTTGTTGGCATGGACATGTCGTCCAATTTTCTGTCTGAGGCGCGAAAAATTACACAACGCGAAAATTTAGAAATTGAATATGTTTTGGGTGACTACAATGAATTGGGTTTTGAAGAGAAATTTTCTGTTATTTTCTTTGAAGGCTCGTTTTTCTACAGGTCCAAAGAGGGTTTGGTGTCGCTCCTAAAACGAAGCTATAAAGCATTGATGCCTAACGGCAGGCTGTACTTTGTGCATAAGAATCGATCTATATGGAAGCCAAGGCCCCCGATGGCTAATTGGAGTGAAATTAAGAAAAACGTGTTTGTCCTACAAAAAGCAGAATATGATGAAAGCGATGGTATAGAAAGATGTGCTTGGCTTAAAATAGATTTAGAGACGCAGAAACATTACAGATGTGATTTTTTTAATCAGCACCTCCGTACAGATGAACTCAAGGACTGTCTGGTCGCGGCTGGATTTACGGATTTCCGTTTCTATAAAAAGCGTAGATTGGGAGATTTCGATCCTCAGAATGATAGCGACTTTTCTGTAGTCGCCCAAAAATGATAGCAACAACCTAAATAGGGTTAGAGGTAACTATTGTTATGAACGTCGAAAGACCCAAAGAGAAATACGATCAGCTAATTGCTGATGGGTATTGTGTGATTGAAGATGTTTTGAAGGCAGAGATACTTACCCGCCTGCGGACGGTAACTGACGAATTGCTTGACGCGCAGACGGAAGATGAACGCGCTGCGCATCGCTCATCTGGCAGCATGATTAGCGTGTATATGGATCCGCTGTTCGCTGAATTGGTTGCTTACCGGCGCGCCCTGCAGGCTCTTGAGGCTTTGGGGTTCTTGAGACCGAAATGGTCGTCGGGCTATGTCATCAGCAAACCGGCGCAGAGTCCACCGCTATTTTGGCATCAAGACTGGTGGGGGTGGGACGATCCGTGCAGCTACACGGCACTCCCTCAACAGTTGTTTTTGATGTACTATTTGGTTGACACAACGCCTTATAACGGGTGTCTCCGTGTTATTGGCGGCTCGCATCTCAATCGACATCCACTGCACGATATACTCCCCAGTGCGCATGGTGACGCATTGCAACGTGTAGAGGATCCGAACCATCCAGCATACCAGCAGATCCATGGTGAAGTTGACATACCGGTGAAAGCGGGAGATTTGGTTATCGGCGATTCTCGATTGTTACACGCTTCGCACGGCAATCAATCAGATGAACGCCGGACTGTGATTACGCTCTGGTATCATCCGTTTTTTGCGTTGTTACCGGTAAGTATGCAAGCACATATCGGGAGACTCCGGCAAAGTTTCGCGTGGTCGGACGCAGAGTGGGCACGAATCGCCGAACTGGCACCGGTCTGTGACGGCGACGTTGAACCGTTGAAATGGAATCGGAATCCGGGACCTGACTTGAAGTAGTTGAGCTCTGATATGGGCGGAATTTGGTTTAAAAAAAACTATTTCATGATACACTATACGGCGTGTAGGATTTAAACACGTAATTGTAATATCTGAATGAAAGGTGTTTTTCTATGACACAATCCCCGATTTTTCATCCTTACACATTTGGTGAAGCAGAACGAAAAAAAATGGATAGCGATGGACATTTCGTTCTTCCAGGCTTGCTCACGCCAGACGCGCAAGAGAAACTAACAAACGCACTCTCACATATCCTTGAACTCTCGCGCACGTCAACGGAAGGACATGAACCGAACCGATTTTCAGCGGAATATAATGCTTATCTCGAAAGCCTAATTGCACACCCGCAGATGCTTGAACTCACACGGAAGGTTTTAGGCGAAGATATCCGATACGATCACTGTGTCAGTCTAAACCGACCGGGTGGTAATGGTGGTATCGGATGGCACAGCCACGAATATGCAGATGACGATCCGAGTTTAGGGTTCATCCGTATTTTCTTCTATGTCAACGGATTTGAACCCGAAGATGGCGGTTTAAAGGCTGTTCCGGGAAGCCACCTCTATCGAGATGCCAGGATTCATGCACCGACGGATGAAGCACTCCGTGAAGGTTGGCTCGCTGGCAGAAAGCATCCAGAGACCAGCGAACCGCTTGAGATCGAGGCGTTGTCGGCACCTTCCGGCACAGTTGCGTTGATGTGGACCCATGCCGCACACGCTGTGTCGCCGAGAAAAGAAGATAGTAATACACGGTGGTGTGTCGTCTATGCCTATCGGAATCCTGGCAGACCGTCCCGCGCCCGCTGGCTTACGCCTGAATTTGAGCGAAAGCCGATTCCCGGTGCAGAAGGATTGATGTCTCTTTATTAGCAGATAGCAAATTGCGAACCGCGAATCGCGAACCGCGAACAACGATTATGCCACAGAATAAACCACACATTCTATTCCTCATCAACGACGAACACCGTCCCGATATCCAGCCAATCGAAGGGGACACGGCTATTCGCATGCCGACGCTTTCTCGGTTTATAGAGGAGGGGACCTACTTCCGCAACGCTTATACACCTTCGCCAATTTGCGTCCCTGCCCGACAGAGTTTCCTGTCAGGTCTTTATCCGCGTAACTGTGGGAGTCTCAACTTCGGTGACCCGATGCCGACAGAAGTCCGGACGATTCCGGGTCAGCTGGGAAACTATGGGTATTACACCTGCTGCGCAGGAAAAATGCACTTTGTCGGGACGGATGTGATGCACGGTTGGCGTGAACGGATCGGACGCGATATTATCGGCAATAACGGATATCCGTATCCTGCTGTTCGGGATGAACACCACGCACAGATTGAACCGGAACCAGGGACGGGTATGAAACAGAACAAGGTGATTCAAGAGATCCGCGATGCTCAACCCGGTTTAGGGCAGTGGATGATTCATGACCAATACAATGTGGATGGTGCGCTGCTGTTCCTTGAGGAGTATTTTGTCAACGCCTCCTATGATCGTCCGAAAGCAAATCCGCTCTGTATGGCGGTAAGTCTCATAGCACCACACTATCCCTATCAGTGTCCGATGGATCTGTTTACCTACTACATGCAGCGGGTGGAGCCCATCGTTGAAGAACCCAATGAGCAGTTTGAATGCCACGATTTTTTCAGAGTTCGGGTCGGTGAAGACGTTACCTATCGTCAGGCACACCGCGCCACTGCTGCCTACTACGGGATGATTGAGTGGATGGACGCACAGTTCAACCGTGTTATCGAGAAACTCGAACACCTGAACGTCTTGGACGATTTTATTATTGTTTTTCTTTCTGATCACGGTGAGATGCTCGGCACGAAAGGCGTGTGGGAAAAACAGAGTTTCTTTGAGGCTTCCGCTCGCGTGCCACTTTCTATCTGGTACCCGAAGCGATTTGGACGAGGACCGAGAATCGTTGAGCAGAATGTTTCCTTGGTCGATCTGTTTCCGACTGTATGCGAGTTAGCAGAAATCCCCGCACCTGATGAACTTGATGGACATTCACTCGTGCCGCTGATTGAAGGTAATATGACCGGTTGGCACGACACTGTTTATAGCGAACTCTGGCGCGCCCAAAATGGCCCCTCTGTGATGGTCAAAGCGGGCAGTTTGAAGTACTTCCGATTTGACAACAACAAGGGGTGGCCCGAACAACTCTTTGATCTTTCCAAAGACCCAGATGAACGAAACAACTTAATTGATACACCCGCCTACGCCGATGCGCTCTTGAAGCTGCGTGCGAAAGCCGATGCTTTACCGCCGCCGCGTCGTAAAGATGAGAACAATAGGTTTATTGATCCGTATCGCACGATTTTGAAATAATAATGACTTGTTCTTAAAACGCTCGAGCATAAACGCATCAGATGATTCCACAAAGGATTCTTGTGAGGTCTTGCATCATTATTGCGTTAACAATTCGTAAAGTAATAACACCCCTGTGGTAGCTCCTACCCCTGCGGCAGCCCCTTTTCTCCTAAGGGAGAGGCTTCCGGTCCCGTCCACTGCGGCGGATACAGTTCTATATCGTTGTCCCGGTTGATCATAACGGTTTCTCCACGCTCGCGGACGGAGAACATCCTTTCGATCTACCCAGATTTGTTCTTGCACAATACCTGCATTTCAGGGTATATTATATGGAGGTACTAACTTATGGCACATATTGATAAGGTTAAGGAGGAAATTGGCTGGTTAAAGGTAGTCTTCGCCATTTTGATTGCTGCGGATATTTCCTTAGTCGCATGGTTAGCTCAGAACCACCAAAAAGCCGAGCCGTTTCTGGTTATAGCAAGTGTAATCGGGGCATTTCTGGTTACGTTTGTAATTGTTTGGATCAACAGTGTCGCATATCGAAAAATTAATGATCTGGAGGAATTGTGATGGAATGGGCACCAATTCTCGCGTTTGCAGTGTTTCTTGTGGGTCTCGGTATAGTTGCTGGGACTGCTATAAGGAATGCTTATAAAGATTAGTACTTACGCAGATACTATAAACAAAAGATTAATAATCCAAGCACCTCCAAAGTTAGTCCTTCATGGTCTACACAAGTTGTCGTCTCCTTAGATCTAACAGACAGTTGTGCCTATTTATACTAAAGTTTGGACAATTCTTGTCTTTGGATAGTAGTGGGTGCTTCCATCCAAGAGATTCCTCACCTGATAAAAGTCGCCGCTTTTCCACTATAGGCATCTTTGATACGTTGCGTGTGGTTTGAAAGCATATCCAATTCTTCTATTTCTTGGTAGGAGAAGTATCCGTATTCGGTCGTTTCACAACTCAGCCGAAGTTCACCACCGACAATTTCCGCTTCAAAGCATAGTGCTATCAATTGGATTTTGTTTCCGTCTCGATATACAATCAATTCGTGTGGGGTTGTGTAAACGCCGATTAAGTGCTTTACGGCGACCTGTAAACCTGTCTCTTCTTCGACTTCTCGAACACACGCCTCACTTGCGCTTTCGCCCGATTCCATCCCTCCACCCGGTAGACACCACTGGTTGTTATCCTCGCGTCTTGTGAGTAGAAGCTTTTCGCGGTTCTCGTCAAAAATCGCAGCAGAACATCCGACGCGAAGTGTGCCGTTTTCTCCAATCCGATATCCTGTAATAATTTGAGCCATTTCTATTCTCCATTTGTTGTTGAAAAATATGTTTTTACTGGACAGGTTAAAATAAGTCGTTTGCGTCAATAAGAAATACTCCCTCTGTTTCTGCCCTTTGCTCGAGTGCATCTGTGAAGCCGTTGATAGAAAACAGGATGTATCGTGGCTTACGTTTCCACTGATCGGGGACTTTTGTAGCGTTTTCGATGAGACGGTTTAGGACATTTTCTCCGACGGGTGCTTCCCACCATTTGCACTCACCGAACCAATGGCTTTCGTCAATATTTTCTGTCAGGACATCAATTTCGAGATTCGATCCCCAGTGTGCACCGATTCGTTTGGGAGCAACTTTTAATTTTTCTTCCCAATAGAGACCGATATATTGACGGCAAACGTCTTCAAAAATTTCTCCCATGTAGTGTGAGAGGTTCGGAGCAATTATCTGCTGATGCACCAAATCTGCATTGCCAGATTCAATGAGGCTGCGATTCGGTAACACAAACCGGAACCAGAATTTGACGTAATTATCCGCGATTTTGTAAAGTCCTTTTCGGCTTTTTTCGGGTGCCCGTTCAGTGACAGGTATTTCACGTTTAACTAATCCCAATTCTCGAAGGACGCTGAGATATTTATTTGTATCAGTCGAACTCAGTCTAACCCGTTGAGAAATTTCATTCAATCGCGTCGCGCCCCCGGCGATTGCCTGTAACACACTTGCGTATGTTCTCGGTTCCCTGAGTTCCATGCGTAAAAGAAAATTGACTTCATCAAACAGATAGCCTTGAGGGGTGAGCAATTCATCATTGATGTATTGTTCAAAGGTTATTTTAGGGAGATTCTGCGAATCGTTCAACGGGTGTAACGCGAATCGGCTAAGATACGCTGGAATGCCGCCGAGAGTGCCGTAGGCAATGAGTTTTTCTTTGACAGAATGCTTTGAGAAAAAATCTCCACTATCGCGATAGGACAACGGCATCAACCGAAACTGACCCGTGCGTCGTCCATATAATGGTGATCGTTCTGCCAGAACCTCTCGCTCCATAAAGCTTACCTGTGATCCGCAGAGAATTAAAAAAAGTTTACTGTTTTTTCCATGTAGATCCCAGAAGCGTTGAATCAGTGAAGGGAGTGCTGCATTATCTTCACAGAGATATTGAAACTCATCAAGCACCAAGACGAGTCGTTCTACTTGTGCTTGTTGTGCAAAATAGATGAGTGCGGATTCCCAGTCATCAAAGACAAGATTTTGTAGCAGCGGATCGTCAATGACATGCCGGGCAATCTCGGTAAGCTGGCGGAGGTGATCCTGCTCTTTCAACTGACTCGCAAGGAAATAAATGCTCCTTTTGCCTTTACAAAACTGTGATAAGAGTTCAGTTTTTCCCACGCGTCTTCTGCCATATAGCACGAAAAATTCTGCTGTTTCTGACTGAAACATCCGATTTAAAGCTGCGAGTTCTTGGTGCCGATCGATGAACATAAATTTCTCCTAAATATATTTTTGAAGTATTATACTCTAAAGTATTATACTCTAAAGTATAATTAAAATCCAATTATAGAAAAAACGTTGACTGTGGTCAGAAATTTCGGTATAATGTCGGTAGTATGGTCCCGTAAAAGAACAAAACTTTGAGGCGGTTTATTCGGACTTACATCAACATAGCAACTTGGAAATGGGCGGGCATCGCCCGGACAGAAAAACGGAGGAACACCCTATAATGTCACAGACACTGCTATCACGTTTAGAGGATTCAATATGCGTTCGCAAAGGTTTTATGAGCCTTATCGTATTTCTGTTGGGGTTCGCTGTTGCCCTGCAACCCGTTTATGCCGGGGAACTTCGATTTGACCGTGATATTCGACCGATATTGTCGGACAAATGTTTCGCGTGCCACGGTCCCGATCCGGCGGTACGACAAGCGAATCTGCGACTTGACACAAAAGAGGGGGCCTTCTCCGCACCCAGTGGTTATCCAATCATTGTTCCAGGAGAGCCGGAAAACAGTGAGCTTGTCCTGCGAATAACGCACGAAAATATTGACCAGCGGATGCCGCCGCAGATATCCAATCGACAGCCAACGCAGGAAGATATTGACACACTCATCCAGTGGATTGCTGAAGGCGCGGAATGGGAAGAACATTGGGTCTACAATCTGCCTGCGCGTGTTGATCCGCCAGTCGCCAAGGATACATCTTGGGTGCGCAATCCGATTGATGCGTTTATACTCGGGAGATTAGAAGCAGAAGGTATCACACCGTCCACAGAAGCGGGCAGGCGGACACTCATTCGCCGTTTACATTTTGATCTTACTGGGTTGTTGCCTACGCCTGCTGAGGTGGAGCACTTCGTGAGAGATGAAACACCTGATGCCTATGAATCCCTTGTCAATAGGCTTCTGTCTGAACCGCAATACGGCGAGCGGATGGCAATGTACTGGCTGGATTTGGTGCGCTATGCGGATACGAGCGGTTACCATGCTGACGAAAACGTGAGTATCTGGCCCTATCGAGACTATGTCATCAAAGCGTTTAATGATAACATGCCGTTTGATCAGTTCACAGTGGAAAACCTCGCGGGTGACCTCTTACCGAATGCCACAGTTACACAGAAGGTGGCTTCCGGTTATAACCGTCTGAATCAGACGACCTCAGAGGGTGGTGCACAGGCGAAAGAATATCTCGCCATCTATGCTGCAGACAGGGTACGGACGACTGCGTCTGTCTGGTTAGGGGCGACGCTCGGCTGCGCACAGTGCCATGACCATAAATTCGATCCATATACCGCAAAGGATTTTTATGGTTTCGCAGCGTTCTTTGCCGATGTAGAAGGCCCTGGGGTATATCCCGGTAGAAGTAAATGGGAACCTGTCGTGATGCTGCCGACTCCCGCACAAGAATCTGCACTCCAAAATATTAGCGATGAATTGGTGAAATTGCAACAGGTATTCAAGGCTTCATCTCCCGGATTAGCAGCAGAACAGACGGCGTGGGAAAACGAGGTGCTTTCACTGCTCGACTCAACAAAGCCCACAGATTTCGCATGGGTAGACGATGCCCAAGCAAACGGCGGTAGAACTGAAGGCACATGGGAATTCGTTGGTAAAAATGAGGCACCCGTTTTCAGTAAACGGTTATCGCGTCGACAAACAGCAGCACCTGAGCAGACTGTACAACACAGTTTCCGCAGTGCAAATCGGACGTTTACCCTTGCAGAAGGGGACCGACTGTTTGCGTATGTCTGGCTTGATCCCGCATCGCCACCGGAGACAATTATGCTCCAATGGAATGACGGCACTTGGGATCACCGCGCATTCTGGGGGGCAGACAAAATTGACTTCGGCGGGATAGGAAATGACACACCTGCTCATAGATATATGGGACCGCTACCACCAACTGGAGCCTGGAACCGTCTTGATATGGATCCAGCGATTGTTGGATTGGAACCTGGAAGCGTCCTGAACGGAATGGCATTTGCGCAGTTTGGTGGCACGGCTTATTGGGACCTCGCTGGCATTGCAACGACTCGCGGCTCGGCGGTAAAACATACGCATACGGAGCCGGTTATCGCAGCGATCCAGGTGGATCCAGCTGTCAGAACAACAAGCCAACGGGACCAGATCGCAGCGGCGTATCGTCGTATCACACCCGCACTCGACGGCATCCGAGATCAGATTGCGAATTTACAGAAACAGAAAACCGAACTTGAAACAGAGATACCCTTCTCGCTGACAACTGTTTCTACGCTCCCACGAACGACACGTGTATTACCACGAGGCAATTGGATGGACGATTCGGGTGAGATTGTAGAGCCGATGATACCGGCTTTTCTTGGGGACCTGAATATCAAAAATCGCCGTCCAAACCGCTTGGCGCTCGCCCGGTGGATAGGGTCGGAGGACAATCCGTTGACTGCCCGTGCGTTTGTCAACCGGCTCTGGGCACTCTATTTCGGAACGGGGTTATCTCGCGTCTTGGACGATCTCGGTGCACAAGGTGAACCGCCGGTACACCCTGAACTGCTGGATTGGCTTGCTGTGGAATTTATGGCGAGCGACTGGAACATCAAACATATTGTGAAACTCATGGTCACCTCAAGTGCTTATCGCCAATCCTCGAAATCGAATGAGGTATTGGACGAAAAGGACCCTTACAATCGCCTACTTGCCCGCCAATCAAACTGGCGGCTTGACGCGGAGACAGTCCGAGATAACGCGCTGTTCCTGAGTGGACTCCTTGTTCCTAAGATCGGTGGTCCGAGTGTAAGACCTTATCAACCGGTGGGTTATTATTCAAATCTCAATTTCCCGAAGCGTGTCTATGCTCACGATACAGGAGAGAACCAATATCGCCGTGGACTCTACACACATTGGCAGCGTACCTTTCTGCATCCGAGCATGATGGCGTTTGATGCGCCAAGTCGTCAGGAGTGTACCGCTGAGCGCGCAACCTCCAATACGCCGATGCAGGCATTGACCTTACTCAACGACCCAAGTTACGTTGAAACGGCGCGCGTCTTTGGGGCGCGTATTATCCAAGAGGGTGGTGAATCTGTTGCGGAACGTATCAATTGGGCATATCAATGGACGTTGTCTCGTTTGCCGGAACCAAAGGAATTGGAGATTGTGACAAATCTCTATGAAAAACATCAAGCCGAGTATACCGCCAGTCTTGAGGATGCTAATGCTCTGGTCGCAACAGGTGAGGCTCCGGTGATGGAAGGTATTGAACCTGCTGAATTGGCTGCGTGGACTTCCGTGGCACGGGTGATATTAAACTTGCATGAAACGATTACGCGATATTAGGAGGTACTAAGGTATGGCTATAGATATTCATGAAGAAACCAATCTGCGTCTTACGAGACGTACGTTTCTGGGGAAAACAGTGCGGGGTGTCGGATCGCTCGCGCTTGCGTCCCTGTTGTCTCCATCACTCATCAATGCTGCAGAAATTGAGAAATGGCAGGGAATTATTACCACACCGCATGTGCCACCGAAGGCGAAACGCATTATTCATCTCTGCATGGCAGGGGGTCCCTCGCATTTAGAGACTTTGGACTACAAGCCGAAACTCGCTGAACTTGACGGACAGCCGATGCCGAAGTCTTTCACTGAAGGACAACCGATTGCGCAACTCCAAGGGCAAGCGGATTCACTCAAGTGCCTCGGTCCGACCCATGAATTCAAAAAGTGGGGACAATCCGGACAAGAGATGAGTACAGCGTTTCCGCATATCGGAAGCCTCGCTGACGATATCTGTATCGTCCGTTCCCTGAAAACCGAGCAAATTAATCACGATCCAGCACACACCTTCATGAACACTGGCACTGCAATCGCTGGCAGACCGAGCATGGGGTCGTGGCTCCTCTACGGTCTCGGCAGTGAAAACGAAAACCTACCGGGCTACGTCGTGCTTATCTCTTCGGGCGGTGGTCAAGACCAACCGATCGCGACACGGCAGTGGCACAGCGGATTTCTCCCCGGTCAGTTTCAAGGGGTCCAGTTCCATTCAATCGGCGATCCGGTTCATTACGTTACCAATCCTGACGGCGTGAGCACAGAACAGCAGCGGGATGTTGTTGATGCTGTACAAAACCTAAACGGTATGCTTGACGAGACTGTGGACGATCCGACGATTGCAACGCGCATTAGCCAATATGAGATGGCGTTCCGAATGCAGACGAGTGTACCAGAGTTGACTGACATCTCGAAAGAACCGCAGCACGTTCTTGATATGTACGGTGCTACACCGGGAGACGGGTCCTATGCCTCGAACTGTCTACTTGCGAGACGATTGGCAGAACGCGGTGTTCGGTTTATCCAACTTTACCATCGCGGATGGGATCATCACGGTGGCATTGAGGACGCTATCAAGACAACTTCCGGCTATGTTGATAAGGCAACTGCTGCCCTCGTCAACGATTTGAAACAGCGCGGTATGTTAGATGAGACCTTAGTCATTTGGGGTGGCGAATTTGGACGGACACCGATGGCACAAGGCACGGGACGCGATCACCACATCAAAGGATTCTCAATGTGGATGGCTGGTGGTGGCATCAAGGGAGGCGTTAGTTACGGCAACACCGATGAATTAGGTTACAATGCTGTTGAAAATATCGTGCATGTCCACGACTTCCACGCAACGATGCTCCACCTCTTCGGAATTAACCACGAGAAACTCGTCTATCGTTTCCAAGGCCGCGACTTCCGCCTCACCGATGTTCACGGACATGTCGTCCGCGACATTTTGGCTTAAGGGAAGTAGGTACACTCTGTGGATCTCAAGGGGACTTATATGAAAAAAGCAGATAGGCTTTTCGTATACATCTCGTTCTTGTTGCTTTTGACGGTATCTGTTTTCGGTGATGGGCTCCCGATGACGGAGCCTGGAGCCGTTGGACTCTCTACCGAAAGACTCTCAAGAATTGATAAAGTCATGGAAGCCCATGTCGCTCAGCAGAAAATCGCTGGCGGCGTTACGCTACTGGCTCGGCACGGAAAGATTGCACATCTCGGCACTTACGGTATGATGGATGTTGAAGCAGGAAAGCCGATGACACCCGATACTATCTTCCGTATTGCGTCAATGACGAAACCAATTACGAGCGTCGCTGTGATGATGCTCTATGAGGAGGGGCATTTTCGGTTGAACGAACCGGTCTCGAAGTTTATTCCAGCGTTCAAGGAGATGCTTGTGTTGCCGCCAGAGGATGCTGAAGATTCTGCGCAACCTGTACCCGCAACACGACAGATTACAATTTGGAATCTGCTTACCCACACCGCTGGTCTAACGTATCACTGGAATGACCGATTAGGTCCAAAATACGCCGATGCGGGTATCACCCACGGACTCCTTCAAGATGAGAGCACCCTCGCTGAGAAAATGAACATGTTAGCGACGATTCCGTTGTTACATCAACCGGATGCGGAATTTGAATACGGATTGTCAATAGATGTGCTGGGTTACCTCGTTGAAGTCGTGTCGGAGATGTCGCTTGATACGTTTTTCTCTGAACGTATCTTCAAACCCCTTGGTATGAACGACACACACTTCTTTATCCCAGAAGCGAAACGCGAACGGATTGCAACCGTGTATGAGCGCACCAAAGACGGTCCCATAACGCGAAAGCCTCCAGAACCGACGGTGGAGGGTTCACTGACCTACTCAACCGATTATCCCTACAACGGTCCACGCACCTATTTCTCTGGCGGCGGTGGGTTGGTCTCTACTGCCCCTGATTACGTACGTTTCGCGCAAATGATGCTCAACGGTGGGGAACTTGATGGTGTCCGATTGCTGAGCCGAAAAACTGTTGAGCTGATGACTTTGGATCATTTTGCCGATAGGGATATCGACTTCGGGCTCGGTTTAGGCTTTAGCGTCGTCCGCGACGCATCAGACCTTAAAGAGGTCGGATCGATTGGGACGTTTGGCTGGGGCGGTTTCTTCTATACCAATTTCTTTATTGACCCGCAAGAAAGAATGGTTGGGATCTTTTTATGCCAATTGCATCCCAGCGGGGGTTTGGATATCGGAGAGAGAATTCGTATCCTTTGCTACCAAGCCATCGCTGATTGAACTAAAATCGTCAACCAGAGAAGACTTATAGTCAAGGGATTTAGTTCTTCTGTAGGACGGTGAATGCCATACGGCATTCATACCCGGTTCATGCCTATAAGGCATGAATACCGTTGATTCTGATTATTTCCGAATCCCGACTTCTTGTTGTAGGAGCGAGCTCCTGCGAGCGACTTTTCAGTGAAATTGGATAAATGAGCTAAAAACTAAACAGCCCTGCAAACTAACAGTTTGCGCTACAATTAGAAACTTTTTATCGAACTCAGGTTAGGAAGGAAATTAACGAATATGCCAAGAGAACTCATTGCCCCTGCCCAAGAGCAGGTCGCTTTCCGAGAATATGAAAGCCCACCCTTACAAGCCAATGAAATTCGGGTCAAGAGCCAGTTTGGCGCTGCCAAACACGGTTCAGAGATGGCATCATATAAGGGATATGCAGGTCCACGCGGTGGCTACGACGGCGAATATAAAATCTTTCGAGCAAACGAATCCGGGATGGTCCACTATCCCTCAGGACTCGGCAACATGTGTGTCGGCGAGGTAACAGAGATCGGCGCGGACGTTACCGAAATTGAAGTCGGAGAGCGGGTTTTTCGGCACAGCTCTTTCCGCGAGGAAAATGTTTGGGCTGCATCGGGTGTCCGGAAACTTCCCGATGGTGTGCCGTGGCAGGCAGCCGTCTGTCTGGACCCGACGGATTTTGCGCTCGGAGCAGTGCGTGACGGTCATGTTCGGATTGGGGATGCCGTGGCGGTTTTTGGAATGGGGGGTATCGGGCTGATGGCACTGCAACTCGCTAAGTTGGCGGGTGCGTATCCTGTGATTGGTGTCGATCCGCTTGAGTTGCGCCGTAATGTGGCTCTGGAATGTGGTGCCGATCTTGTTATTGACCCCACAACAGAGGACACCGGTTTAGAAATTAAAAAAGCGACCAACAAACGGGGTGCCGATGTTTGTATTGAATATAGCGGTCACCATAGCGCGTTACAAGATGCTATCCGCGGGGTGACGTATCTGGGAACCGTTGTCGCTGGGGCATGGCCGGGTATCTATCCAGCAGGATTGGATCTCGGTGCGGAAGCGCACTTCAATCGACCGACGATTATTTTCTCACGCGCCTGTAGCGAACCGAATCCTGAGTATCCAAATTGGGATGAAGGCAGACTCTTTGAAATCAGTTGGCGACTCCTTTGCGACGGTAGTCTGAAATCTGAACCGGTTATTTATCCTGTTGTTGATTTTGATGATCTGTTGAATGAGTATCCGAAGATTGCGACGCATCCAGGTGAGAATGTAAAGTTAGGCGTTCGCTTTGCATAACCCTAATTGTGGAAGTTTCGTCATTTGGATTTTAGTTTTATCAAATTATTTGCCGCTCACCCTATTTGAAGTTTTGCCGCGATATTATATCCGATGATGTGCCTGCACAAGAGAGGCGGTTTGGAGGAAAGGAAAGCCGTGACTGTTGGAATCATGCTGGCTTTAATGGGCTTGGCATCGTCCCAAATTATGGGCGACAACTTAATGGAAAGCATTAAAGTAACGCCGAAAATCGAAATCGTAGAGATACCGAGCGAATTTTCTGCTTTCAAACAAGTGGGCTGCAGCAAATATGCCAATGTTTTCGGTGTTCACATCTTCGCAACCCTAACAACACCTGAAGATAAACTCTCTCACGCCGCAGGCGTTTTGGCACAATACCTCGATAACGACGAAGATGGTGTTCCCGACAACACGCGGGTTCTCAGTCATCTGGTGAGCCGAAACGTCTTCATCATCATGCCCGGAACAGAGGCGGAGATGGAGCGGTTGGAAATGGATCTGATCGAAGACGCGGGTTATCGATTTGGTCAAGACCTATATGGCGAAGAAACCAAGCCGGATTTCCTTGTTGATGGAAAAATCAACGTCCCCGATGGTGGGTACTACGACGGCGCATTAGAGGAAATTCTGCATCCTATTACGCATTATGGTTATGCCAACGCTTACCCCGAAGCGTTCGGAACGCGACGCGGCTCCGCCTTAGCGAAGTGCATGGATGCCGCCCGCGGCGGATATTTCGAGCAGGTACCACGAGGCGGACCCAAGAGCGGATATCCGGCAGAAGCTTGGTATCACTACACAGATGAAACTTGTGACTACGGTTGCATGATTACGGAGTATATCTACTGGGCTTTGACATCGATATTAGGGACACAAGATTTTCCAGGGCGACACGAAGAACTCAAAGTCGAATGGGAATTGAATACCAGAGAACTCGTTAGAACTGGAGATACTCCGGTATATGAACTTCTGACAGACCCACAGTACAAATTCCCGACCAAAGCACCAGATGGAGATTACAAACCTTCGGCATTTCCCACCACGGTTATTCCTATCGTCGCTATTGAGGATGAAGATTAATAGTCTGTCAACATTGAAATGAAAGGTAACCCCGGCTTGTAGTAGTGTGATTTATCGCACGTCAATAACGGGCAATGAATGGTTTCCCTACTACGAACAATCCATCTGTTTAGATGTGACAGACTACTAAGATGTGAAACAGCAGACCGCAGCGTTGCAGGAGGAGATGGGCAGGCGATCAAGAATAATGCATTATCGCAGTCCCGCCGCCCGTAGCACCGTTTCCTGAACCGTAAACTCATGAGCGAGTGAACGATCAGGAGACTTCTCACCTCGCATATCAGCGACAAACGCTTGGAGGCTCTTGACGTAGCGCGGTCGTGGTTCCACAGGCACCGTCTGCCAACCTTTCGCATATCCATCCCGTTCTTCATCAAGACACAACCGCAATTCTGGAGGTTCAAGCGGCTCAAGAATTGCGCTCCCGCGTGTCCCGTAGACTTCCAATCGCCTTGACTTACCTGAATCGACTTCCAACGCTGTAGACTCAAGAATCGCCAACCCTTTCGGATATTCAAGGACAGCTGCTGTGTTGTTCCGATACCACGGTACGTCATGTCCGTCGTGCCGCGAAAAGGGTGTCACCCGTGTCGGTCGTCCGAGTAATGCGACGATAATATCCGTAAGGTGACAGGCGAGGATGAACATAATACCGCCGGAGTGTTCACCGAGTGAGTCCCAACGCTGCCAATGCGCATCGCTTGAAGGTCCTGATGAGATTCGCCCCCGAACGGAAAAAATATCACCCAGTTTCCCAGCGTTTGCCCAATCCAAGATGAACTGAAAGCCTGCATTGTAGCGGAACATATAGCCGAGTTGCACAAGCAGATTTTTGTCGCGGGCGAGCTCTAAAACCTCTCGAAACGCATCAAGATTATCGCCCGCCGGTTTATCAAACCAGACGTGCTTGCCGTGTTCAAGAATCTCCCGTGCAAAGGTGAGATTCTGTGACACACGTCCCTGCGCTGCAACCCCAACGATTGTTTCATCTTCGAGTATCTCTTCTTTCGACGTAAACCAGTGAACACCTTCATAGACCGGACTTTGACCAAGTGTCTCTCGGACTTCCGGTGACGGTTCAAAGACACCGGCGAACTCAATTTCGTCACTTTCCTTCATCACGCGGGCTTTTCCTGAAGCGTGGTCGTGGGAAATACCGTATTGTGCAAGTCTTAATTTCACGTATTCTGCTCCTTAGATAATGTCATGTTTAAAACCTATGATTACCAAAAACAACGGGTACAGTCTCATACGATTCTATCATAGAACCCGCATTGGTTGATAGAAAAAATGGGTGTGATTTTTCGCTGCTTGTGCTAAACTTTAGCGTATGAAAATCTCAATTCAACTCCAACTCTACACCAAACCGGATTGCCCGCTCTGTGACGAGGCAAAAGAGGTGTTGGAGCGTGTTGAAGCAAAAATGTCGTTTATTGCCATAGAAGAAATCGACATCACCAAGGATCTGAGGTTATTCACAAAATATAAGCATCTGATTCCTGTGCTCGAGTTGGATGGACAACAACTTTTTGTGCATCGCATTGTCGAGAAAAAATTGATGTGGCAATTGCGGTGGTACCGGTTTTGGAGGATTTTGATCAAGTTGACAAGTTAAAACTTACGAGAGAAAATAACAAGGAGGTTCCCATGGCTTTTCCATCTCATGGTACAACACACCGATCTACTGTAACGGGGACACGCGGCATGGCGACGAGCGCACACCCACTTGCAAGCCTCGCTGGCGCACGCATGTTGCTTGCTGGGGGTAATGCGTTTGATGCAGCGGTCGCAGTGGCTTCAACGCTCAACGTCGTTGAGCCTTATATGTCGGGTATTGCTGGCAATGGGTATATGTTACTTTATAGTGCGAAGGAGAAAACACATCGCGTGATAGACTATCTTGGCACTGCCCCTTACGGGGCGACGCTGGATGTCTATCCAACGCTCGAAAGCCAGCAGATTGGTATTCGCGCCGGTATGGTCCCGGGTGGATGTGGTGGTTGGTTGGCTGCGCTGGACCGTTATGGGAGCATGTCACGTGCCGACGTTTTTGCACCAGCGATTGAGTTGGCAGAAAATGGGTACGCCGTCACCGTCAAAAATGCGGAATTCATGGAAGGTGCGTACCACTATTTTTCGGAGAGGGCTGCGGAAGTTATCGCTTCACGGGGTAGGACCCCACATCCGGGTGAGGTTTTGGTGCAGAAGGACCTTGCGCAGACGTTCCGAACGGTTGTAGAAGGTGGGGCAGAGGCGTTCTATCGCGGCGACATTGCAAAAGAAATCGTACGTTTTTCTGAAGAGACGGGCGGGTTAATAACTGAAAAGGATTTGACTGATTTTGAGGTATTGTGGCAAGAACCGATTTCCGTTACTTACAAAGATTACGAAGTTTATTGCCCGCCGCCACCGTGTTCGGGCTTTCAGTATCTGGAGACGTTGAATATTTTAGAGAACGATGCACTCAGTGAACTCGGACACAATACCCCCGAATATCTACACCTTTTGATTGAAGCGATTAAACTGGCGAGTGCGGACAGAGCCGAACACGCACCACGTCTGAATCCACCGATTGAACGGTTGTTGTCTAAGGACTACGCCCGGGCACAACGCCAGCGTATCAGTGAGCAGGCAGCCGTTAGCGGTGGCGAACGCTGGTCAAAAGACAAACTGCCGGGTGAAATTATTGCTAACGATTGGACGACCGAATGCACAACCCACTTTGATACCGCTGACGCGGAAGGTAATATTGTTGCAGTGACACAGAGCCTTGGTCAACCCTTCGGCACAGGTGTAATTCTCGGCTCAACGGGCATGTTTCTCAACAATTTCATGAATTGGTTTGATAGAATTCCAGAGAGTCCAAATGCTGTTGGACCACATAAACGGATAGAAATGTGTATGTCGCCGTGTCAAGTCTGGAAGGGCGAGAATCCGTTCGCCGCGATTGGCACACCTGGAAGCCACGGTATCCTTCAGACAACGCTTCAGATGGTGTTGAACTTGATTGAGCACGGGATGAATGTCCAAGCAGCGATTGAGGCACCGCGCGTTCGATTGATTAATCCTGGGACGCATGTGAGTATGGAGGGACGGATTCCGGTTGCAGTCCGTGCAGCATTGGAAGCACGTGGACATGACGTAGAGGTATTGCCCGATTGGACGGCAACCGTCGGCGGTGGTCACGGTATTGCCTTTGATACCGAAGAAGGCAGTTTCATGGGTGGTGCCGATCCGCGGCGTGATGGGTATGCCATAGGAGTGTGAAAATGGTTCATCCGAAACACATCGTTGCTGTCTCTGGATTGATACGTCATCCCAACGGTAAAATCTTGCTCATACGGAGTCCACGCCGCGGTTGGGAGTTTCCTGGGGGTCAAGTTGAGGAAGGTGAGAACCTGATTGAAGCATTGCGGCGTGAAATCCAGGAGGAGTCCGGTGTCACCGCGTCAATTGGATCACTGGTTGGTGTTTACTCAAATATCAAAGCACCGACAAAATTGATGTTTGGTTTCTTAGGAGATTACGTTTCTGGTGAGTTAAGGACAAGCGATGAGAGTTTAGAAGTCGAATGGGTTGCCTGTGATTCGGCTTTGCAGCGTGTATTGAATCCGGCTATTTATGACCGAATGAAAGATATGCTCGATTTTTCGGGACGTGTCATTTATCGCGTTTATACCAATAACCCGTATCATGTTTGTGAAGAGAGTTCCTTGTGAAACAGTGGCGCGTCCGTTCATTAAAGATGTATTTTTTTCAGATTTTATATCTATTATAATGTTTTTTAAGGAGAAAATATGAAAGGTTTTAACGTTACGAGCAGATGTCTGCTTTTGATATTAGGACTGCTTTTAATCTCTGGTTGTGATGCAATCCAAGATGTAATTATTTCTGAACCACCAAGTGGAACCGATACCGAACCGCTTCACGTAACGATGGTATATCCCAGCGATTGTGTAGATTCCGCGGCGTACTGTCTTGCCTTCCATATCGGTGTAAGGACTGCGGAGGAAACCCTTGGAATTGCACTCACTGAAGTAAACGGTATGGAAAACGATCCGGTAGCCACAGAGAGACTCCTAAGAGATGCAGCACAAAATTCAGATCTTGTTTTGACTGCAGGCTATCAGATGGGAGACATACTTGCGCGCGTTGCCCTGGAGTTTCCTGAGGTCAAGTTTGCAATTTTCGATGTTGTCCTCGATATTCCAAATGTGGCTTCTGTGAACTATAAATCTAACGAAGGATCATTTCTGGTGGGGGCAATCGCTGCTTTGAAATCAGAAAGTAACAAAATCGGCTATATCGGCGGTGCGGATGTTCCACTGTTACAAGAATTTGAAGCAGGCTATATTGCGGGAATTCACACAATTAATCCAGACGCGGCAATCACTGTGGAATATATTAGCAGAGATGCGGCAGGATTCGGTCAACCTGAAAAAGCGAAAGAACTGGCTTTAGCACAATATGCAAACGGGGTTGACGTGATTTATGTCGCTGCGGGTGGATCCGGTCAAGGCGTGCTCGAAGCGGCACAGGCAGAAAAAAAGTTCATCATTTGGGTTGACTCTAATGGGAACCATCTTGCTCCAGGACTTGTTTTGACAAGTATGACAAAAGAAATTCCGACTTCTGTGCAGCGTATTATTCGAGAAACCGCTGCAGGCAGTTTTATGGCAGGTATCCGTTTCTTTGGTGTAGCAGATGGTGATGTCAGTTATGCTGTTGACGAACACAACCAGCCGCTGCTCTCAGACGACCTCATAGAAACTATTGAATCGCTAAAAGCAAAAATTATTGCTGGCGAGATCACGGTGCCGGACACAGTTTCACTGCCGCGTCAATAGTCCTTTCAAGATGGAGAATTTTATGCTTACCCAATATCCGTACCCAGAGTTTGAAGGCAGACGGAATATCGGCGTTGGAATTCTGCTGACGTTCATCACGTTTGGTATCTATGGACTTGTCTGGCAATATAAACAAATGAAAATAATAAATGCTTGGCTTGGGAGCGATCAGTTCTCTTTTTGGAAGTGGTTTTTTCTTACCATAGTTACCTGCGGTATTTATGAGGTTTATGAAGAATACAAGATGGGAGAAGCCATCAATACAATCCAGTACAACAATAATTTTTCTGTGACCTCTCATCTCCCGATTATCTGTCTCCTTTTAACGCTCTTCGGTATGGGACTTATCACGACCGCTATCCAACAACACCATATCAACAAGTTTTACGATAGACACTCTAATGCTTAATCATACACTTCTCGCGCGCCTATTTCTTATCGGATTGGGTGGATTCGGACTCTATACCGCAGCCTCTGAAATGTCCGCAACAGAGGTTTCACTGATTCCGTGTCTATTTCATTTAGTGACGGATTTGGTGTGTCCTGGGTGTGGGATGACGCGGGCGTGCCTTGCCATAACGCACGGACATTTCGGGGAGGCGTGGCACTATCACCCGTTTTCTTTTTTAATTATCGGATTGGCTATTGGGATGGCATTTTTTCCGGTATGGTTCAAAAACGCGTGGAGTCGTTGTTCACCGATCACTCGAAACGTACTTGCCGTTAGCGGAATTGTCCTATGTCTTTCCGTTTGGATTCATAAACTGTGGGCCTAAAGCACAAAATCGCTTCACTTAAGAGATTGACTATAGTATAGTTTGAAGCCTTAATAACTCCTCAGTACAGTGCCTTTTGCCCCGACGATCCAACCGGCGTTTTTATTGAGGTAAATATCCTGCAAGTTATGTCGTGCGGGTGAAGGATAGCGGTTCCATGTCTTACCACTATCTGTTGTGTGAAGGATTAACCCTTTCTCGCCGATTGCCCATCCGCGCCGTTCGTCATGGAATGCAACACCCCGCAAGTTTTGACTGACGGAACTTTTCTGCCGCAGCCACGTTCTTCCACCATTCGCAGTGTGGAGGATCAGCCCATTCGTACCGACAATCCACCCGCGCGTTACATCTGCGAAATAAACACTGAATAGCGGCTGTTCGGCATTGCTTCTTTGGCGCACCCATCGTTTTCCGCCATCTTGGGTATGAAGCACTTCACCTTCCTCGCCAACAATCCAACCGCGCTGTGGATCGACAAAATGGACACCCCAAAGGTGTTTATCTGAAAGGTCACGTAGACTTTCCCAACGACCGCCGCCGTTTTCTGTCCAAAGCACCGTCCCTTTTCCGCCGACCGCCCATCCTTCTGTTGTGCTAACGAAATGGATATCTAAGATACCCGGCGGTCTACTTTGACTCCGTATTTGGTGTTGCCCACTCCATGTAGTCCCCCCGCTCGCCGTATAGTGGACTTGCCCGATACTCGCAATCCAACCGTTATTTGGGGTTGTGAAATTAACCTGGGTCAGTGTATCTTTAGAAATGGAGGATGCTGTCCAAGTCGTTCCGCCATCGGTAGTAGATAGGACCGTTCCCGCGGTGCCGACTGCCCAACCGCGTTTGGCATCAACAAAATGGACACCGTAGAGATGCGTGTCTGTGCCGCTCTCAATCTGTCGCCAGTCAAATTCTGTTGTGTCTTGCGAGCATCCGAAGTATATAAGGCTACCGCATAAAATAATAAGAGCGAGATACATCTTTTTACGCATTTCAAGACCCCTTCTCTGGACAAAATTTTTTATTGCATCTATTTCTGAATCGTGGTAGACTATACTATTATAAAGCATCTGCATGGAGTTGTCAAGTGCTTTAGAGATAGCATACTGGCGTATCATGTATATCATCGGAATTGATGGCGGCGGAACAAAAACCGTCGGCATTCTGACGACAGAGACCGGGCAACATCTCGCACAAGTCCAATCAGGACCTGCGAACTACCATGTAGTTGGTGAAACACAGACGCAGGCGGTTCTGGAAAGTGTCGTCGGAGAACTTTGTGAAAGAGCGGGTGTTTCAAGGGCAAGCCCGATTCGCTTCTGTTTGGGAATGGCAGGCTTAGGACGCGCTGCGGATCGAGAAGTCATCGGCAAGATTTGCGATAAACTCGGTATTCGGGACTCTCCTCATGGCGTTCGGCGCATCCTGACCCACGATGCACACATCGCATTGGTTGGTGGAACCGGAAAACTGGAAGGCGTAATTGTCATCTCTGGAACGGGCGCTATTGTTTACGGTATCAATGCCGATGGTAAAGAAGGGCGTGCAAGTGGTTGGGGATATCTGCTTGGAGATGAAGGGAGCGGCTACGATATAGCTATCAGAGGACTTCAGGCGGTTGCTCGCGCGGCTGATGGTAGAGATGCGCCAACTGAGTTGACAAACCGCATTCTTGACAGGCTTGAATTGAACGAACCAAGCGAGTTGATCCGCTGGGTACATGCTGCAAGTCGGGACGCGATTGCCCGCTTAGCTGAGGTCGTATTTGACACTGCCCGAACAATAGACCCTGTTGCAAAACGGATTGTTAACAACGCTGCCGATGAACTCGTTTGCGCCGCTCGTAGTGTAATTGAACAATTAGAATTCACAGAACCGTTTGATGTTGTTCTCAGTGGTGGCAATTTCATCCACCAACCGATGTTTGTAGATAAACTCCGCGACCGACTTGTAGAGATTCGACCCGAAGCGTCGCTGCGACTCCCAAGACATGAACCGGCTTACGGGGCAGTGTTGTTAGCACAGACGCAATTGTAGGCGGAAATTGTTGCCAGCAAAGGAATGCATGCACTCTACAACAGAACAGCGAAACCTGAATTCTACTGAGATTGACCTGAAGAAAGTCTCAGAAATCGTCCAGATTTTTCACGAAGAGGACCGAAAAGCAGTTGCAGCAGTTGCGGCAGAATCCGACGCAATTGCACACGCAATTGATTTGTGTGTTACTGCGTTTCGCGCCGGTGGCAGGCTCTTCTATATCGGCGCAGGCACGAGTGGTAGACTTGGGGTTTTAGATGCTTCCGAATGCCCACCGACCTTTAGCACGCCCCCTGAGATGGTGCAGGGGATTATTGCGGGTGGTGATGTCGCCTTACGTCGCTCTGTGGAAGGTGAAGAAGACCGTCCTGAACGTGGCGCACAAGCCATCAGGGAACGTCAACTCACACCGCAAGATGTACTCGTCGGAATTGCAAGTAGTGGACGCACCCCTTATGTTATCGGTGGTTTGAAGGCGGCGCACGCTATTGGCGCAACGACGATATTTTTGTGTTGTGTTGAACCGCCTGAGCAACTTAAAGCGTGGGTGACGCATTTCGTTGCACCGATTGTTGGTCCCGAAATCATTACAGGTTCAACGCGTTTGAAGGCAGGGACAGCAACAAAGCTCGTCTTGAACATGCTGACGACTGTTTCTATGATAAAATTGGGCAAAGTCTATGACAATCTGATGGTAGATGTCCACGCTTCTAACACCAAGTTAATTGAACGGAGTATACGGATTGTCCAAGCCGTCACTGGCGTTGATGCTGCGGTAGCTGAGGCAACGTTAGCACAGGCGGGTGGACAGGCAAAGTTAGCGATTGTCATGCTCTCAGAAGAATTGAACGCTACAGACGCAGACGCGCTCTTAGAAAGACATTCCGGTTTTCTAAGAAGTATTCTTGATCAAAAAACCTGTCCTTAGTAGACGCTGTAGAGCGATGCTTGCAAGCGTATCTGGGGAGGATAAACGCGCAATTTATTTAAGGGGAACTGTATGGATACGAAGGATACAAAAGTTGGGCTTGCCAAAACCGGCAGGCGACGTTCTAACGTTTTTGAGGCACTCGACAACATACGTGAGGTGCTTACACCGAAAGTCCGTGAGCAGGTGCTGTTGAAACCGAATTTTCTCTCCAGCACAAATCAACTCGCTTCGTCGCACCCAGATGCGATCCGCGGGGCACTTGATTTCCTGTTGAGTACACCGGAGCCCCCGAAAGAGGTAATTATTGCTGAGGGTGCCAATGAGAAATTTTCGGGTGAGGCGTTCCAGATTTTCGGCTATGAAGCACTCCAAGCCGAGTACGATCTTCCAATTCGACTCGTGGATTTACATCAAGAAACCGAATGGGTAGAAACGAAGGTTTTTCTTGCTGAACGCAATGAAGATACGGTGCGGATGCCGAAAATCGTACTGGATTGTCCCTGTACAATCTCTGTCGCTATTGCGAAAACGCATGATGCGGGTGTCGTGACCCTTGCGATGAAGAATATGATTATGGGCACCTTGCATAAAGAAGATCGGATTAAAATGCACGGCTACCACAGTCATGCAGATCGTGTGCTTCCGCGCGAAGCGCAGACATTGAACATCAACCTCCTTCGCCTCTCACGCCACCTTAAGCCTGACATTGCTATTGTTGATGGCACTGTTGGCTTACAAGGCAACGGTCCCGGCGGCACTGATTCCGTCCCGCTCGGTATCGCTGTTGTGAGTGATGATGTGTTCGCAGCGGACGCTGTCACAACAAAGGCGATGGGATTTGAACCCTTGGAGATTGGACTTTTCCATTACGCAAACGAGATGGGCTACGGCACTGCGGATCTGGACAACATTGATGTCGTTGGACCCGCAGTTGAAACAGTCGCAACCTCGTTTAAGCCGCATGAAACCGCTGAACTTCAGTTCCAATGGCAGGAGACAAGTCCTGCAGAATATCTGGCGGCAGACTAACAAAGGGAGAACTATGAAACGCTTCTATAATATTCTGATTCTGTTTTCGATTTTCCTCACCACACCAGCATGGGCATGGTGGGGCGGTGGACACGATATCCTCACACAGGCAGCTGTAAAAGCACTACCAGAGGAGATGCCTGAATTCTTTCGATCCGCCGAGAAAATGGTTGCTCACTGCGTCTACGATCCAGATATATCAAAAGAACGCGGCACACCGCATGCGCGACAGGCTGAATACGGGGAACACTATGTTGATATAGAATTGTTCGGAGAGCACCCGATTCCAGAGGGACGCGAGGCGCATATCAAGTTGTGTGCAGAATTAGGGCTTGCGCCACGAACGGTCGGCACCCTGCCTTATGCCTTGGCAGAATGGACGGAACGACTCGCCGTTGCTTTCGCAGAGTATCGCAAATGGCCCGACAATCCGATGATTCAAAACAAATGTTTCCTCTATGCCGGATTCCTTTCACACTACGCACAGGATATGTGTCAACCCTTACACCTAACTATCCATTTTGATGGCATTGTTCAAGAGGATGGTTCAAAGCTGCATAGGGGGATCCATGAGAAGGTCGATTCGGCAGTTGAAATCTTGAAGCTGGATCCCACAGCGTTGGCGAAAGCACAGCAGGTTGAAGCTGTTGGGGACTTAATGCCAGCGATAATAAAACAGATTAAAGCAGGACACGGTTTGGTGGATAGCGTCTACGCACTTGCGGAAGACTATCAAGACCTGAAAAACCCATCACCTGCGTTGGTTGATTTCACAAATGATCGGGCGCGTGAATCTGTACGTTGGACCGCATCGCTCTATTTAACGGCGTGGAAACTTTCTGAGGACATTAAGCTCCCAGGTTGGCTTGACCGCGCACAATAATGATTAAAATATGTCAGAAGAAAAGGAGAAATAACTTTGTTACAACAGTGGAAACCTGATCCGACTTTTTATCCATCACCTAAAATGGCGATTGAAGCACCTGTTGAAGAACTCGCTTATGTTGCTGCACCTCGGGATGACGGTAAACCTGACGCTATGTGCGTTGTTGACCTGAACGAAGCATCTGGGACCTATGGACAGATTGTCAATAAATTAGAGCTCGGGGTTCGTGACGAAATCCACCACTTTGGTTGGAACGCGTGTAGCGCGGCACTCTGTCCCTATGCGCCGCACCCTTACGTAGAACGCCGCTATCTCGTGGTCCCAGCACTCCGGGGTTCTCATATCTATATCCTTGATGTGAAAGAGGATCCGAAGTCTCCGAAACTTATTAAAACTTTGACGGCTGATGAGGTTGAAGACCGATCGGGATATACGCGTCCGCATACGGTACATTGTGGACCCGAAGGTATCTACATCAGTGCCCTCGCTTCGGCAGGCTCTGAAGAGGGACCTGGCGGTATTTTCCTCATGGATCACTACAACTTCAATATCCTCGGACAGTGGGAAGTCGAACGCGGTTCTCAATCCCTCTCTTACGATTTCTGGTGGCACTTGGGTTATGACATCGCTGTTACCAGTGAGTGGGGATACCCTGGGATGATTGAAAATGGGGTGAGCCTTGAAGATTTAGGGGCGCGTAAGTTCGGACATAAAATCCATATTTGGGATATTCGACACCGGAAGAACATCCAGACCTTGGATTTAGGCGATGACTATCAGATGATTTTGGAGTTACGCCCCGCACACGACCCGACCAAAGCCTATGGGTTTGTCAATGCCGTGCTGAATATGAACGACCTCTCCAGCTCTATTTGGACGTGGTACAAAGATGGCGACGATTGGGGCATTCAGAAGATTATTGATATTCCGGCACAGGCACCTGAGAATCCAGATGACTTGCCGCCTGCCCTGAAAGATATTGGTATGATACCGCCGCTGGTTACCGACCATATTCTTTCGTTAGATGACCGCTTCCTGTATGTCTCCTGTTGGGGAACTGGCGAGTTGCTGCAATACGATGTATCTGATCCGTTCAACCCGAAGCATACCGGAACCCTCAAAATAGGTGGTATTACAAAATCGCATCCGCATCCGGCTGCTGGACCCGTCAGCGGTGGTCCGCAGATGGTTGAATTGAGCCGCGATGGCAAACGCCTCTATTTCACGAATTCTCTCTATGTCGCCTGGGATAATCAGTTTTATCCAGATGGCGCGAACGGGTGGATGGTGAAAGCGGATATCAATCCGGACGGTGGACTCGAATTGGATCCTAACTTCTTCGTAGGTTTCGGTGACAGTCGCGCCCATCAGATTCGCTTGCAAGGTGGGGATAGCTCATCGGATACTTTTTGCTATTCGTAAGAATTAGTGGTATTCCCTAACAGGTATGCTGCTGGCGTGATTTTCAACCTCACTTTCAAAGCGCGCATGCCATTACTATACTGTTCTTGAAGAGGGTGCGTAAGTTTACTTGCGGCACCCTCATATTATCGGTGGAAAGATATTTTTTATGGATACTGTTTCATGGATAGGCTACATCAGCCTCGGCGTATTTCACGGTATTAATCCGGGGATGGGATGGCTTTTTGCGGTTGCACTCGGCATGCAGGAGAAACGGAGAAGCGCGGTTATCGGTGCCCTCTTTCCAATGGCACTCGGACACGCGATTTCGATCGGGGTCGTGGTGCTGGTGATCGTTTTGGCACAACAGCAGATCTCAACGAATGTGTTGGGCATCGCCTGTGCGGTTGTTCTGTTCGGTTTCGGGCTATATAAGCTATTCCGGGCAAGGCATCCGAAGTGGGTGGGAATGCGCGTTAATTTCAAGGACTTAACGATCTGGTCTTTCCTGATGGCTTCGGCGCATGGCGCGGGTTTGATGCTCGCACCGCTTTTGTTACGGATGCCTGCAGGAGGACATTCTGGACATACCCACCACGCATCGGCGAGTATGACAGATAGTGCTGCGGTGTTATTGTCTGCTGTCGGCGTGCATACCCTCAGTTTTTTTGTTGTGACCGGAATTGTGGCGGTTGTTGTTTACGAGGTGGTAGGATTGGCGCTGCTCCGCAAGGCGTGGTTTAATCTGGATATGTTGTGGTCTATCGCTTTGATGATTGCCGGTATTGTCACGGCGGGCATGGTTTTCTGGGGGCATTAATATGTTTCAATTCGCTTCTAACTTTCTCTCAAAAATCACGATCACTCTGGTACCCTCTCCGATACTGATGGGCTGAACAATTTCGGAGAGGCGCCAACCTTCTCTGCCTTCACGATTCAGCGTTCTTTCAAGGTCAGGAATCGACCGGGAAACGAAGCCTAATCCTTTCTGTTTCAGTGTGACGGTTTTGTATTCATATTTTGTCATCATTCTTTTCCAATCTGCTCAGGGAGCAACGCAACCTCGAATTTTTCCTGTAAGGCGCGCATATCAGCGAAATCTGTATCTTGTAACGTGTATCCAGCGTGCGAACGGACTTGGTAATCTGCTGAAAGGCATCGTACCTCCCGTTCTCCAATGTAACCTACAGCGTTTAATTCCGATTCAGAAATAATCCAGTCAATCTCCCGCGGTCTATAGACTGCGCCGCCATCTTCGGTGAGTTCAACCACATGAAAGTCAATCGTTCCGTGTGTTTGATGCCCCATTACAAAGTTTCGATCTGTGCGATCATCTGTAGGGATGTCAACGAACCCACGCGCGAAGAGTGCCTCGGTTAAGATTGCTGAATCTTCCCATGGGATGATAATGTCCAAATCTTGGTGTTCCCGCGTCTGTTCACCTAATAAGGCATCAACTCCCCAGCCACCATCAATCCAGACTTTTATGCCCAGTTCGTCGAACAGATTGAGGAACCAGTGGACATGGCTGATAGTCATAAGCAGATTTTCATCATTCATAGGTTTAATCCTCTATGAATAGCGTAGGTTTCTCTATCGGATCTTAGTAGATTCTGCTACGGTGTCCAATTTGGTGAACGGTCTATTCCTAACTTTTTGAAAACCTTTTCCATTGGAATCAATTTAGCCGTTCCCGCTTCGTAATCGGCTACGCGCCGATCCAACTCCTCTGCGAATTCAGATCGCATCTCTAACCCTTCGTCCGGATCATAGTGATAATCTTCCAGGGCGAGTTCTAAGAGTTCATAACCCACGAAAAGCGCTCGAAAGGCAGCATCCAATTGTGCTGTGGAAGCGTCTTGTTCAAGCAACGCTGCAAGTCGTTCACGTGAAACAAAAATATCTTGGGTGACGATCAGGCGTAACAGTTCGCGAAATTCAGCAGGCGGCAACTCAACAATTTTCTTGCTCGGCATGGGGTCGCTATCTAAGTAGATGCCCATCCGCCTGAAGATGCGCTGTTCAAGCGTTGTTTTGCGATTGGCAAGGATATATTCGCGTTGTCGTTTGAGTTTTTTGGCAAGTGGCGTGTACGGGTCGTCTAATCCATTGAGGGGATCTTCTTCGTATGCTTCAAACCAAAACCCCAAATCTTCAGTGTCGCCGTGGAAATGAAAGAATTCTGCTTCCAACGCTTCTTGGGGACTATTTTTCGCCAAGAGTGCAGCGAGCCGTTCTCGTGATTTGAAGAGTTCCTCATTGACGAGGGTATGTAACAACTCTCGGAATTCAGTCGGGTTCATTTCCGTAATTTTTTTCATGATGTCTCCTTCTCGCCGGGATTGAGTGTCTTCAAAACCTTCTCTATTTCTGGCTGAAATACCTCCTTCAGTTTGAGCAGGTTCTTGATGTGCCATTCTCTGATCTCTTCTAACTCACTGTCAATTGACTCAATATCTGCGTCACGATGGACAAAGATGAATGTTTCCTGTTTTTCAGCGTTGCGTTCCCACTCAAGTGAACTACCAAAATTGGAGGTAATTTCTACTTTTCGCTCTTCCAGTGCCTCAAAGAGTTTCATTCTATTTTTGCGTGAGATGCTTACCAATGCCCTTACCTTGCTGCCTTGCGTAAACCATGCCCCATAGTTAATCCCTCCAAAACCTGATGGAAAGTAGTACCAATTTTGTGGTAAGCCAACTTTTGCCCCAGTAAACTTGTGATTTTCTCTGAGTTCGTCAATAAGTCCCTGAAAATAATATTTATACTTCTTCTGTTTCGGTGATAGGTTCGTTGAAGTTTCCTGCTTTTTGGACTTTTGCCATTCATTTGGAGAAACAACCAATTTAAAATTAAGAGCAGGATTTGAATCGTCAATTTGTAGAACTTCCGCGACAATAGCAAAAAACTGTGTTTCGGTGTCTGTTCTCTGATTTAACCATTCCATCGCTTGGCGGTGTTCATCTCTAACCTCTTCCGATATCCAGACCACTATTGAAGCGTCGAAACCGGCAGCATAAGTGAGAAGTTTGCCGAGATGATCATGATCAGTTCGATTAAACTGATTTTCAATAACAACCGTTTTTGAACTTCCTAAGTCTCGTGCAAGAAGATCAAGGGAAAAATCCCCGACAGATGCTTCTCGGTCTACGATTTCAATATCCATTCCGAGAGCATTACCTAATGTTTGAACGTTTTCTACCAGCCACGGCGTGAATTCGTGTGCTTCATGGTTCCATGTTTCACTCAGTGGAATTCTTTTCAATTCGCTAAATTTAAGCATTGAGTAGGTTTCCTCTTTCAACTCTCACGTAATAGACTCAATCTGTTGGAGATGTTCAGCTAACCACAAATTGACTAAGGTTTCGGGTAGAACACCGCGCTTTCGTGCCTGTTTTTCAATCTTTTCATATATCTCTGGCGTGAGCGTTACACGGCACCTCTGCTGCATCCGTACCTCAAAATCAACTTCGTGCGTTTCATCCCAATAGTCAGCCAAGCTGTGGTATCCCAGAAATCAGCTATTTCTTCTAAGGTTCGTGCTTTGGATATGCTGGTGCCTTGTTCATCTTTATTTCCTTTCATGTCTTCTTTTCTCCTTTTGAATTTAACCACATCCCTTCAACAATATAGCATGTGAAGTATCCCTCACGGACGAAACAAAGAACATTTCTAAAACTTCAAGTTATATTTCGTTTCTTATCAAAGCACCTTCAATACAGCCTCATATTCGTCTCTTACCAGTTCTTGAACGTCCTCTCGTAGTTTTCGCCAGCTCCGTTGTAGCTTTGCCTTGACCCACGCGCTACCTTCATCAACTCCCATTCCGTGATGAACATAAGCCAGGTATAGCAGCGAAGGAACACCTTCAATATGGGACATAGCATCAACATTCGCAAGACATTCCCCCTCCGCACTTCGATGCGCTACCGTTACACTCGCTCGGTGTGTCGCGATAGCCTCTTTGACAGCCTCTATTTTTTCTGCCGGATAGCCGAACCGCTTTAGAAGTTTCTCCGCTTCAATCGGACCGTGAATATGGTGATCGGCGTAGAGCGCCTCGTCTTTTATGCTGGCATAGTCGTGAAGTAACGCCGCAAATTCTACAATTTCGGGATCGGCATCAAAGCGTGGGGCGAGTTGTTTTGCGTTTTCAACGACCTTCAGGATGTGATGGGTCCAAATATCGTACCCGAAGATGTTGGTATCGGCGGCACATGCTTGTTCAACAACCTTGGCAATTTTATTTTTTATCGTTTCAGTCATACAGGTCTTTTCCTTCTTTAACATCTCTTTATGTATGAAAATTTATGGGTATGAAGTATACCATAAATCTTAAACTGAAGCAAAAGAAAATGGCGTTGGATAATCAACTATCTGGTGGGGTCGCTTTTGTCCATCCTAAACCGAAAATTTGCGATTTTTCTACATCTGTGCTATAATTTCTGTTCAGCATACAGAAAATTTTGATTCGACTTCTCAATATGGGTTTAAAAGGAACGCCCTAACATCAAAACACTCACACTGGACCAAAAAGGAGAATCTTAACTTGATAAATTTATACGGAGCAACGTATGACAGAATACAACTGCTTCGCCACGTCGGAGATGTGTCGCAAATCGCCCACGCCAAAACATATCAACTGACAGATGGCAATGAAAAGGGTGTTGACGCGATTGACTTCCGAACCGGGAGCGGTCTCAATTTTACCGTGCTACCGAGCCGCGGATTAGACATCTCTTACGCCGAATATCAGGGTGTGCCGCTCTGTTGGCGTTCAAGCACCGGAGATGTCAATCCTGCCTATTATGAATCTGAGGGCCTCGGTTGGCTGCGGAGTTTCTATGGCGGTTTACTGACAACCTGTGGGATGCGGCAAGTTGGCGTGCCGGGCGAGGATGACGATGAGGCATTAGGGCTTCACGGTCGGGTTTCAAATATCCCTGCGAAAAACGTTTGGGTTGATAGCCGGTGGGAAGGTCACCGTTATATGTTATGGGCGCAGGGCAAGGTTAAAGAGACCGCTGCTTTGGGTGAACACCTCTCACGCACCCGCAGGATTTGGACAGAGCTGGGTTCCCGTACGTTGCATATCGAGGATATCGTTGAAAACTTGGGATACCAAGATTCACCACACATGTACCTCTTCCATATTAACATTGGATTCCCGATCCTCACCCAGGACAGCGAACTACTTGCTCCCTCCTCGCAGGTCACACCACGAGATGAAACGGCTGCTGCAGACTTGAATAACTACAATCTCTGCGAACCGCCGACTGTTGATTTTCAGGAACAGGCATTCTATCACGAAATGGAACCCGACGTTGATAATCACATCCGTGTTGCTCTCGTAAATCGCAACTTTAACGATGGACAAGGTATCGGTGTATCGGTACGCTACCATAAAACACAATTTCCAAACTTCGTCCAGTGGAAGATGTGCGGTGAAGGGACCTATGTTATGGGTTTAGAACCATCAAACTGTGGGGTAGAAGGTCGAGCAAAAGAGCGCGAACGCGGGACCCTACAGTATATTGAACCCGGTGGACGGAGACACTATGAAGTCGAAATCGGTGTGCTAACCTCCAACGAAGAAATTGATGCGTTCCAAGAAAGAATCGCAAAAACTCAAAATTAACGCCACCCATTTTTAACGAAACGACAATCAGAAGGAAAAACCCATGAAAAACTATTTGCCCCTACATACAATAGCGCTGCTACTGCTGACAACGTTCGTGTTCATCGGTTGTAGCGCGAAAGAGACAGCACCGCCGGACACCGCGGATATACCTTTGACCCAGGAACCTGTGGAGACAGAGGCGGAGATGACAGAGAAACCACAGGCACCCGAAGCTGATGCGGATGACGAAGCACTGTCTCCAGAGGCGGAGATGACAGAGAAACCGCAGGCACCCGAACAAGAAACTAAACCTGAAACGGCGATGCCAACGGTGGAGATGCCGAGTGACAGCGTCCTGCATTTGATCCCTGCGTCGACTTTAGGCGTCATTTATTGCCCGAGCTTGACTGAATTAGATAATCGGATTAACATGTTAGCAGCCGACTTGCTACCGACGGCTGAGCCACCAGAGGTCCTCGCTGGAATTTTGGCGGACGCTTTTGGTGCTGGGTTTGAAAGTCTTGCCGAATTAGAAGAAATCGGGTTGGATATGAACCAAGACTTTGCAATCTTTATGACTTCCCTGAAGCCACCCGATCTCTCCGCAACCGTACATCTCACGAACCCTGACGCTATGAAACAGGTGATTGATGCCGAGAGCGAAGGAACGGCACCCATAGAATATAAGGGTGTAACCTATTGGAATGCAGCGGGTGGCGGCGGGAGTTTCGCCATCATAGATAATATTCTCGTTTTTACGCGAACTCCTGAGGTCTGTGAAAGCGTAATTGATACCTATACAGGCACCCAACAGGCTGTCACAAGTAATCCAGAATACCGTGCCTTTCTCGCTGACATTGCTGAAGCAACTTCACAACTCGCAGTCTATTTTGACTTTGAACCCATTGCATCCGACTTAAACGCTCGCCTTGAGAGCGGATTGGAAGGGTTGAGAGACAATCTTGAAAGCGATCCCACGACTATGGCAGCGGCACCCTTTCTTGAAGGGATGACCAAGACAGCCATAGAAATACTGAATCAGGTGAAATCTCTAAATGCAGCCCTTGAAATCGAGGGTACCGATGTGCAACTCACTCAGTTCTTTGAAATCAAAAGCGGTGGTAACCTTCAGGATCTATTGACGCAGATGAAACCACACCCGCTCGCACTTCTTGACGATTTTTCAAGCCAAGTGTTTATGAAAGGTGGGTTTCAAATTAAACCCGAGTTGCTCAATGAAATGAATATGTTCTGGATAGAAATGTTTTCGCAAAACTTTACGCCAGAACAGGCAGCGTCATTTGAAGAACTCGTTAAGCGTGTGGAACACGTTTATAAGTCTTTTGGTGATGAATGGGTTTTCACTGCCAATTACACCAATAGTCTGCTTCCCGATTACCTGCTCGTCTGTGAAGTGAAGGATGAACAGCCCGTGAGGACCTATCTCGAAGAGATGCTCCTTGAACAACTCCGTCAGTCAACGCAGATTATGCGCGATGTAACCGGCAACATGCCACAGTTAAACATGTATGATGGTGCCCACGCCGGCACCCCAATTATGCATAACGGCGTTGAAATTAAAAGTCTGGTCTTCCCGAATTTCGGTGCAGCTCTTGGAGAGATGCCAGCACCAACTTCTGAGCTGATACCTAAAGAATGGACGTGGTATCACGCGTTCTATGAAGGTCAACTCTTCCTTGCTATAGGAAACCTTGAACCTATTAAGACGGCATTGGATCAGAAAACGCAAACCGATGAGGTACCTCTTGAAAGTCCAAGTTACCAGAAACTTGTTGAAATGTTGGGGACCGACAATAACCTATTTTTTGCGGTTTCCCCAATGACGGCAGTTAAAGGCCTTTTGCCGATTATCGCGAGAATGGATCCTGATGCTGCTGCCCCCATGCAAATGTTGTCTGGGATGCTCATGAATATGCCAGAGACGTATAGTATCGGATTTTCCGCTAAAGCCGAAGAGAGCGGCATCGGTGCCAAACTGCTGTTAACCCTTGGTGAGTTCAAACAACTTATCCAGATGATTGCGATGATGCAGAGCATGGGACAGATGCAGTAAGTTCGTTCCTAACTCGCCTACAAAATCTGTGGGCGAGTTTTTATTTTGAATCATAACCCGAGTTACCACTTCGCAACACTCGTGAATTTAGACGATTTCTATATTAGGCTTACACTCGCCATAAATTACTAACAGTTAATATTTTAAAAGTTATATTAGGGTCAATCAAATATTATTTTCACAATATAATAAGCGTGTCCTAATATGGATACTGTCCTAAAACCTTGCTATCACTGATTTTTTCCGTTAATAACCTTGCTAAAAAATTGGATTTTCGATATTATATCCTATACTATTTTGTTACATATACACAACACTGGCACCTTTAAACATAGGAGGCTAATAAAAGTGTTTAGGCATAATCGAAAACGCCAATACATCTTCGGTCTCGGCATTGCTCTGTTACTAATTATCTCTCCATTTGCGGTTGCTGATACCACCGAAGAAGCAGAAGAAGTTGTTGAGACACCAACACCTAAGAAAAGTCCTATAAAAGTCGGCGGTGCAATGCGCGTTAATTACGCCTACGGCTCTTATGGCGATGAGGACAATCCCCACCGCCGCGGCGAAAAGATCGGCGATGTTGACCTTGAGATATTCCGACTCAATGCTGACTTGGACTATCACAACATCATTAGTCGGCTTGAATACCGATGGTATGACGGCTACAGCATGATACACACAGCGTGGTTAGGCTATAAACTCAGTGATTCCGGTACAGTTAAAGCGGGTATTGTGCGAGCCCCCTTTGGTCCAACCGCCTACGGTATTTCTACGAGCTGGTTTTTCGACCAGCATTTTTATGTCGGGCTTGCTGACGACATGGATTTGGGAATCAGATGGAGCGATACCCTCGGTAAGCTTGCCCTTGATGTGGCTTACTATCCTATGGGCGAATTCCAAACCGATGGTGGCAGTCTTGCCAGTTCTCTCTACAGTTATGACGTTGTCAAATGGGAAGAGCAAGCCGATGCAGCGGGAAACGTCGAATGGGGGGCAGGCGAAAACGGGTTTAGTGAGCAACATCAATTTAACGTTCGTGCCATCTATACCCTTGAGAACATCGCAGATGTCGGTGTATCGCTTCAATACGGGTTGTTGAGCGGAACAAATGTGGGAGAGGATGATAGTGGGAACCACTACGCCTTTTCGGCACATGCGAAGAACACCTTCGCAGATTTCACGCTCTTTTCACAATTCTCCTATTACGCCCATAACATCACGGATGACACACCTTGGAGCACCGGGGATTTAATCCCAATGGGCGCTTACGATTTTGCATGGCCCGTCGCTTCTACGGGGTTAATACCTGGTCTCTCTCTGCGTTATGGGGGTATAGACACCTCTGGCATCTCATGGATTGATAGTGTCACGCCTTATGCCGAATGGAGCACTATCCTTAAAACCGTAGACGATTACAACCCCAGCACCCTCGTGACACTCGGTGCCAGTTGGACAGTCTTAGGTGCGCTGTATGTCTATAGTGATCTTGCACTTTCCGATGGTAACTTCTTTGTTGGGAACAGAACAGCTGATGGCAAGGTGGAAGGCTACGGGAACATCTATACGGGTGCTGGCGACTTTGGGGCTAATGGAAATAACGCATGGAATTGGCGACTTAATTTCAACTTCGGTTATTATTTCTAATCTACTTTATGTTCTTTTACTATAGGAGAATTTTGAAATGCACGAAGAAGGAAAACAACCACAGTATATGCAGGAAAGGGAATATAAGAAGTTATTCGGTTTAGAGATTTACCTCACACCTGTATTCGTTATTTCCAGTATCGCCATCGTTGCTTTCATCATCGGGTCTCTCGTCTTCCAAGAAGGTGCCACAAAACTCTTTGGAGGCCTCCGAGTCTGGCTTACTACGAACCTTGATTGGCTGTTCATGATTACTGCTAATCTCGTTTTTCTTTTTTGTCTGGTCGTCGCATTTTCTCCACTGGGTAAGGTCCGTCTCGGTGGTGCAGATGCGAAGCCTGAGTATTCCTACTTAACTTGGCTTGCCATGCTTTTTGCTGCCGGTGTCGGGATTGGGCTTCTCTTCTTTGGTGTGTCGGAGCCGGTTACCTATTTTCAGGGAGGTAGCTACTCGCCGCTGGGAACAGAAACGGTTTACGATCCAGCGACGGTCTACACCGCTGAAAATGTCCCCGACGTTGGAGATCCTAAAGTTCAAGCAGCGGCGTCCTTGGGTATAGCGACGACGGTCTTCCATTGGGGGCTCCAAGGGTGGGCGATCTACGGTGTTGTTGGACTTGCGCTTGCATTTTTCGCTTACAACCGAGGTTTGCCACTCCTCATCCGATCCGCCTTCTATCCCATATTCGGCGACCGGATCTGGGGCTGGCCGGGACACATCATTGATACCTTCGCCATATTCGCTGGCATCTTTGGGCTCGCAACCTCGCTCGGCTTAGGTGTGCAACAGATAACCGCCGGACTTGACGATCTGTTTGGGATACCAGCGAACAATCTCACGATGGTCATATTAATTGTCGTGATTACTGCTATCGCACTCGGATCGGTGATCACAGGAATCAATGTCGGTATCAAACGGCTCAGCCAGTTCAACATCATTCTCGCCTTTTTGTTGCTGTTGGCTGTTATCGTTCTGGGGCCGACACTCTACATTTTCCGTAGTTTCTTCACCGGGATTGGCGCCTATATCATGAAGATTGTGCCGCTCAGTAACTGGATCGGACGCGAGGACACCGCCTTCTTTCACGATTGGACAACGTTCTATTGGGCATGGTGGATCGCTTGGGCACCGTTCATCGGCACCTTCATTGCTCGCATCTCAAAAGGGCGCACGGTTCGTGAATTTGTAATCTTCGTCCTGCTGCTACCGACCTTACTCTGTCTAATTTGGTTTAGTGCCTTTGGTGGCACTGCGATCCACCAGTTCCTCACTGAGGGTTACACTGACGTAACCGAAAGAGTTGAGACATATAATTACGAACTGGCACTCTTCAAAATGTTCGAAGGACTCCCGTGGGCAACGCTGCTCTCCTGTGTCGGTATGACGTTGACAATCATCTTTTTCGTTACCTCATCGGATTCTGGTTCTCTGATTATCGACATTATCGCAGCAGGCGGCAAGATTGATGCGCCAGTGCCGCAACGGGTTTTCTGGTGTACGGCAGAGGGCTTGGTCGCTATCGCGCTACTCCTCGGCGGCGGGTTGAAATCGTTGCAAGCTGCGTCCTTGGCGACAGGGTTCCCCTTCGCTATTGTACTGTTGGGTATGGGGATCTGCGTCTGGATCGGGCTTCGCAAGGAAGCACGTCAATTTTAATAACAATTGGCTGTCAGCAGTGGGCAGTCAGAAAAATGGTTGTCGGCAGTCGGTGAAGCGTTTTTGATTAAGTCAACACCTTTTCGCCAACTGCCGAAAGCCGATAACTGAAAACCAATAACTATGAACACAGCAGAACTTGAATTTGAAAGACCATTTATCGAGTTGGAACGTCACCTCACGCAACTGGAAACCTTCGCGCAAGCACACCCTGAGTTAGACCTGAAAGAAGGGATGGACGCGCTAAAACAGAATGCAGATACGCTTACAAAGCAGACGTTCCGAAATCTGAGTCGTTGGGATAAAGTGCGGTTGGCGCGCCATGCGCAACGTCCGCAAGCACCGTTCTATATCAACGCCCTTCTTGATGAACCTACCGAACTTCATAGCGATAAGTTATACGGCGACGACCGCGCCCTTATCGGCGGATTGGCATGGTTTGATGGGCAACCCCTCGTCTACCTCGCACAGCAGAAAGGGACGAACCTTGAAGAGCGGCAGGAGATGAACTTCGGCTACACGCACCCAGAGGGCTATCGCAAGGCAAGACGATTGATGCAGTTGGCGAATAAGTTCAACCGCCCCTTACTCTGTTTTGTGGATACACCGGGGGCACACTTCGATCTCCGTTCCGAGGAATACGGACAGGCAATGGCGATCGCTGAAAATATCGCTGAGATGATGGCACTGCGCGTGCCGATTCTCGTCGTTATTATCGGTGAAGGTGGGAGCGGGGGTGCGCTGGCAATTGCAGTCGGCAATCGTGTGTTGATGATGGAGTACGCCGTCTACTGCGTCGCGCCCCCTGAAGCCTGTAGCGGTATCGTATGGAAGGACAAAGGCGAACACGCACCAGAGGCGACCGAAGGTTATAAACCGACCGCCCCGGATCTGCTTAAGTTAGGTATCATCGACCAAGTTGTCCGTGAACCTCTCGGGGGTGCGCACAGAGATCCAGAAGCCGCAGCGCGCAGCGTTAGACGTGCTATACGCAGACATCTGACCGAATTGATGCAAATGACACCGCAACAACTCATCCAACAGAGACATGAACGGTATCGCCACATCGGGCTTTACGGCGAAGATTCTGCTTGAGGAATGAATGCACGCGATATGAAAATCCGAACGATTACGACGGGCATTCCGCTCCCTTTTGCGCCGTATCAACTTGAACGCGCTGCGAAGTTTAACGCCGCCGCTCAAACCTATTTTGAATCGAACGGCTACGAGGTCCAAACAACACGCGTCAGCTCCCAAATCTGGGATGAGGCGCGCGATATAGATGCGATTCTTGGATTAGAGTCCCGCGCCCAAGCATTAGGGATTGACTTCCTTAACTTGGGGACAATCCTGCCAGGAAAACGATCAACGAAAACGCACCTCGCACAGGTTGTTGATGCGATTGTCCAAACTGAGAGGCTCTTTGCTACTGTTACGGTTACCACACAATCTGGAGATGTGGCATCCGAGATCACGAAAAGCACAGCAGACATCATTCAACAGATAGCACACCGAACCGATGCTGGCTACGGAAATCTCCGTTTTGCAGCGTTGATGAATTGCCCACCGAATACCCCCTTCTTTCCAGCCGCCTATTGGCAAGACACCCGGACGAACTTCGGCATCGGATGGCAGGCGGTTGATTTAGTGAATCAGGCGTTCACGGACGCCCAAAATTTAGAGACCGCGCTACAGAACCTGAAAATCCTAATGGAAACGGAAGGGCAAAAGATTGTCGAACTCGCAGAGGTGCTGGCGCGGGAATGGGGGATCAAATTTGTAGGCATAGATGTGTCCCCTGCTCCTATGGGTGATGAAAGCATCGCTTATGCCATGGAGCAACAACTCCCGGCTTATTTTGGCGAGCGCGGCACGTTGACAGTCGCTGCGGGTCTGACACGTACGCTCCGATCACTTGACCTACCCCTCTGTGGTTATTCTGGATTAATGCTCCCCGTCCTTGAAGATGTCGGGTTGGGAAGGCGGAGTGAATCCGGCTATTTTAACCTCGACAGTCTCCTCCTCTATTCTACTGTCTGCGGCACAGGGTTGGATACAATTCCTATACCCGGTGATGCTTCAAACGCTCAACTCGCCGCCATTCTCACGGATGTTGCTACCCTCTCTATTCGGCTCTCTAAGCCTTTATCGGTGCGTCTTTTTCCGGTTCCGGGACGTAAGGCAGGCGACATGACCCAGTTTCAATCCCCGTATCTGACAAATACAACTGTTATGCCTATCTGACTACCGATGGGCGTATATTGTGGGAAAATATCTATTTCTATTGCTAATTGTCACGACTTTTGGTAAGATGATGTGAACAAAATTTGATGGGCGTTGTTTAGTAAAAACACATCCGAAACTAAGGAATAATCATGTCTGACAAACCCCATGTGCTTCTAATTTCAACAGATCACTGGCCCAACTCGTTGTTGGGCGTTAGTGGACACCCCGCTATCCAAACCCCAACGCTTGACACCCTCGCCCGCGCTGGCACGCGCTTCACGCGTGGATATAGCGAATGTCCCGTCTGCGTTCCAGCACGCAAAACATTGATGACTGGAACAACAACGCGTACCCATAAAGACCGGGTTTTTAATGACCGTCAAGGGCTAAATGGACTCCCGACGATTGCCCAAACCTTTCGAGATGCGGGGTATCAGGCTTACGCTGTCGGCAAACTGCATGTCTATCCCCAACGCGATCGCATCGGGTTTGACGATGTGATATTGGGTGAGGAAGGTAGACTGCAATACGGTGCGATTGACGATTATGAACTCTTCCTTGGGGACAGGGGTTATGCCGGTCAGCAATTTGCACACGGCATGTGTAACAATGATTATCTCAACCGACCTTGGCATCTGCCTGAGGATTGCCACGTCACGAACTGGAGTACACAGCAGATGGTACGGATGATTAAACGCCGCGACCCAACCCGTCCCGGATTCTGGTATCTCTCCTATTGCCATCCGCATCCGCCACTCGCACCACTCCAGTGCTACATGGATATGTATCGCGATATTGACGTAGACATGCCCTATTATGGGGAATGGGCGAAGCAGACGGCGCAGCTCCCTTTACCGATAAAGGGACGGCAGCAGCAGGACGAACACTTTACAGAGGATCAGATCCGTTCGGCACGCCAAGCGTTCTATGCGCTCTGTACCCACATTGACCATCAGCTCCGTGTTGTTATCGGGACGTTGCGGGAAGAGGGCATGTTGAACAACACGATTCTGCTCTTCACGTCCGACCACGGCGATATGCTCGGAAATCACGGGATGTGGGCAAAACGGCTCTACTATGAAGACTCCACGAATGTTCCCATGATCCTCGTCGGCACCGCAGGCGATGAGCGGGTCGGACATCACAGAGTGGACGACCGACTCGTCGGATGGCAGGATGTTATGCCGACCCTGCTCCACCTCGCAGGCATTGACATTCCCGATACAGTCGAAGGCATACCTATGGTAGGCGACCAAAAACGTGAGTGGCTATATGGTGAGATTGGTGTAGGTGGTAGTGCGACTCGGATGGTTCATGAGGGACGCTTTAAGCTTATCTATTACGCCACCGGGAATTACCGACAACTCTTTGATCTTGAAGAAGATCCGAGGGAATTGAACGACCTCGCCAACTCGCCAGCGCACGCTGAAGTCCTTGACCGATTGACAAATCATTTGATCGGCGAGCTCTATGGAGACGATGAAAAGTGGCTGCAAGATGGCAGACTCGTCGGTTTACCAGATCGGGAGTATCGTCCATCTCCGAACCGCGCCTTGTCAGGTCAACGTGGACTTCACTGGCCACCACAGCCGTCTACGGGACGTTAGAGAAATTTCCTAAAATCTTGACAAAGTTTTTCAAATCAACTATATTAACCTATTGACATTTTTTGTTAGGTCATAAACCGAAACTCCACATGAGTGTAATAACGTAAACAACTACGAAAGGAAAATAAATGTTAGCAGAAATACGTCAAAGAGAAGGTGTTATCGTTATTCGACCCACCGGTCGTATGATTGGTGCGGCAAACGCTGAAATTAGAGAGCAAATTAATGAGGAACTTGAAGAGTATTTCGACTCTCCGAAGGTAATCTTTAACCTTGAGAATGTCACTCGGATGGATAGTAGTGGCCTCGGCACACTCGTTTCTGTCAATGTGACTGTCTCTCGAAAGGGCGGGCGGACCGCACTCGTCAATGCAGGCGCACACATCCGAAATCTTCTTATCCTCGGTCGATTAATGAGCGTTTTCGAGACTTACAATAGTGAAGAAGAGGGAATCCTCGCGCTCACTTCTGATGAAACCTAATAAATCGGGTAGAGCCATTTATGGTGAACCTTAGAATTAATTGGACACTCTACACCGGCGAGGTTAGAAACCTCGCCTACCAGGGGTGGGTCGAATGTCTATTTATTTTTTAGGTTTACCATAGTTCAATCTCTGCCCGGCTTTCGCCTGAATCGAAAACTAAATGGCTCCAACACAAGAGAGGAAACCCAGATACGAAAAAGGGAATTTATGGCAAATCAGAATCTTCCGACGTTTACTGTTAGTGCCGGTTTTCACGATCGAGATGGATGTCCGATTAGCGTTGACGTTGATCACCCGGGTGTGAGCCAACTTCACGATCGTCCCGTTATTTTAACGGATGCGACATCTGGCAGCGTCATCTCGGCGCAATGTTATCCGAATGAGGACGGTTCTACTACCTTAAATTGGATACTTGATGGACTCGCTGCCGGTGAATCGCGCACTTATACGCTCTCGGAAGGGGGTGTCGCGGGCGAATCAGGCGTTCAGTTCAAAGAAGCAGCCGAAACTATCGCTATCACACTCAATGACCGAGCTTTTACAACGTTCCGCTATGCTAAAACGCAGTTCCGACCTTACTTCTTTCCCGTCCTCGGTCCGAATGGACGCGAAGTAACACGGGGTGAGACAAGCGACATCTCGAAAGATCATGTGCATCACCGTTCGCTCTACGTCGCGTATGGCGAAGTTAATGATGTGGATCTCTGGGGTGAGGGCAGCAATTCTGGAAGAGTCGTGCATCAAGGCTTCACACAAAAACATGGGGGCACCGTCGTCGGTAGGATTTATACCGAAAATAATTGGGAAACCCGTGAAGGCAACGTCCTGATGACCGACAAACAGCACTTCCGTATCTATAACCTACCTGAAGCTGCTGCACTGCTTGACCTCGATCTGACATTTATCGCTTCTGCTGGGGATGTCTACTTCGGAGATACCAAGGAAGGCGGTATTATGTCGATTCGCGTCCATCCATCGATGAACGCTTCGGACGGTGGAAAGATAGAGAACGCTTTCGGGGGTATCAATGAGGATGAGACGTGGGGCAAACGGGCAAACTGGTGCGATTACTCCGGCGTTGTTGACGGAACACCCGTCGGACTTGCCGTGTTCGATCATCTCGTCAACCCTCGTTATCCAACATACTGGCACGTACGGAATTACGGACTGATGGGAACGAATATCTTTGGGGGCGGCACCTTTGAAGGAGATCCGTCTAAAGATGGTTCCTATACGCTCAAAGAAGGCGATCAGATGCACTTCCGATTCCGGGTCCTTATTCATGCAGGCGATGCAACCACGGGTAGGGTCGCTCAGAAATATCACGATTTTATCAACCCACCTGCCGTTGAGGTTTTTTAACTATTAAATCTGGTCACCATTCCAGAATATAAAGCTAAGACAAAAGGAGTTTCAGGAATGCCGATCCCGACTATTCATGTCGGATGCACCCATTTCGCACACGGTCGTCTACAAGCACAGGTCAATTCAAAGGGATTAGAACCGGTTGCGTGTGTGGACATCAACCTTGAAGCCGCACGGGAAGGTGTGTCATCAATAAACGGCGCACCTGAAGGCTTGACGGAACGTATCTACACGACAATAACTGAGGCAAAAGAGAAACACGATGCCCAAGCGTGTCTTATCTACGCCTCAACGACCGTTCACGCCAAGTTAATCGCCGAGAGCCTAAATCTCGGTATGCATACCCTCTGTGTCAAGCCAATTGCAACGACGCAGTCAGAATTTCATGACATTATCCAAGCACACAAGGCAAATCCCGGTTTGATGCTGGTTCAAGGCCAAAACAAACGTTGGAATCCTGCCGCGGCGAAAATGCGGGAGTGGCTACGAGAAGATGAAGGTATCGGTGAAATGTTAGCCGGTGAGTGCCGGTTCTGGATTCGACAGAACCTCTACACGGGACCCGATTCCCGACAGCCTGACGCTTATGTAGATGGGCTGTTCTTTCACGCAGGTACGAGTCATCAACTCGACCAACTCGTTGCAGCTAAAGGACTCCCCAAATATGTTACAGCACATATCCATAACCGTCGGGATCCCGCACTCGGACAAATTCATGCTTGGGGGACCGCGGGTGGCAACGCACTCATGGAATATGCAAACGGCGCACCTTTCTCTTATACGGGCACCCGGGCAGGACATGCCGGTCCCTTCGGGTGGAGTGGAAGTTGGAGTTTCCACGGCGAAAACGGAGACTTCCGCCGAGATGCAGGACACTTGCAGCTTTTCCGACTCGGTGAGACGGTCGAAGATTTAACGCTTCAGGATTTACATGCAGGTCTCATAGAAGATGACCGACTCCAATTCGATGCGTTTGCGCAAGCAATTACAAAAGGCACAGATCGTGAGTGGATGCAGGAGACAACCCTCGGTACATGGGTACTGATGGAAGCGTGCAATGAATCGGCACGGACGCACGAACGCGTTGATGTCGAAGCGTTTGCTAAGAAGATGCTCGGTTGATTGCCTATTAGTCGTCAGCACATGGCTATCGGTTTCCCAAAGGTTGATTGTTGGAAACTATCCGTCGCTCGCTGTCTCATGAAAAATGTTTGGCTGTATTACACCCTTAACTGACAACCGATAACCGACAACTGGCAACCCTGAAAAAATGGAGGCTTCATAATGCAATCTCCACACGGCTCAGCATTTCGTCCGTCTGTAATGGGACGGAACGGTATGGTTACATCCGGACACGTGCTTGCTTCACAAGCGGGTATTCAGACAATGATGGCAGGCGGTAACGCTGTTGATGCGGCGATCGCGACTGCAGTTGCACTCGGTATGGTTGAACCTGCTGGTTCCGGACTCGGTGGCGACGGTTTTATTCTCATTTATTGGGCGGAAACCGGGAAGGTCGAAGCCGTAAATGGAACGGGACCCGCCCCGCGTGCTGCGACTCGCGAAACCTACCTCAAAGACGGTGGAATCCCGATGAAAGGTATACGCAGCGTTTCGGTGCCGGGAATCGTTGACGCATGGCTCCTTGCACACGAACGCTACGGGACCCTCAAATTAGAGGACGTTTTTGCACCCGCAATTTCGCTCGCCGAAGAAGGATTTCCTGTGAGCCATAGACTCGCTGGCGGTCTTAAAGGCGAGAACCCACGTTTCGCTGCTGAACCGGACAGCCGGGCTATCTTTACAAACGATGGTGAACCCATCCCTGCCGGGCAATTCATCGCGAACCCGAATCTCGGTAAAACCCTCCGAAAGATTGCTGAACACGGAAGAGACATATTCTATAAGGGTGAAATTGCGCAGGCTATTGGTGAATTCAGCCGTGCCTACGATGGGCTCTTAACTGCTGAGGATCTCGCTGACTTCCATGCACACTGGGCTGACCCAATACATGTCAACTATCGCGGGTACGAGGTTTATGAGATGCCCCCGAATTCGAGTGGTCATATCTTACTTCAAGAGTTGAATATGGTTGAACGCTTTGACTTACAAACTTTGGGTTGTAACACTCCTGAAAGTGTCCATCTGATGGTTGAAGCAAAAAAACTTGCCTTCGCCGATCGGGAGAAGTATATGGCGGATCCGAATTGGGTTGACATCCCTTTAGACGGAATGTTGTCGAAATCCTACGCTGCGGAACGCGCTGAACAGATTGATTTAGATAAAGCAGCTGTTGATGTCCCGGCTGGCGGTCCAGAGACACACGAAGATACAACCTGTTTCTGCACAGCAGACCGCGCGGGTAACCTCGTCTGTATCCTACAGAGTATCCAATCAGGGTTCGGTTCCAGCCTCGTCGCCGGTGACACAGGGGTACTCTTGAACAATCGGATGACCTATTGGCACTTGGAGGATGGACATCCAAACTGTTTGATGCCGGGCAAACGTGTCCGTCACACGATGAACCCTGTCATCGTCACAAAGGATGGGCAGCCCTTCATAGCGTGTGGCACCCCCGGAGCAGACACACAGGTTCAGACGAATTTACAACTCGTTACCCACATGATTGATTTCGGAATGACACCGCAGGAAGCCGTTTCTGCACCGCGCTGGCGCAGCCTCCAGAATCCGATGGAATCTACCATTCCGCACACCTGTTCTAATGACCTCCAGTTAGAGAACCGATTCCAGACGGATACGAAGGACGGTTTGGCGAAGCGAGGGCATGAACTCCAGATCCTCGGCGATTGGGGTGGCCCAGGGAGCGCACAAGCGATTATGGTGCATCCTGAATCTGGCGCCCTCATCGGCGGCTCTGATCCAAGAACGGACGGATATGCGGTCACGTTTTAGGAGGATTATCATGAATAGCAACATTATAGGAAGGATCGTACATGTGATCCTTGTAACAACCTTTTGTCTTTCAGCGTCACTGGTGTGGGCAATTGACACTGTTCTCTTTGAAGAGGATTTTGAGGACGTACCACTCGAAGCAAGCATCATGGAACAGATTAAAGATAAAGATGTTTGGTCAGGCACACCACCGGAGGGTTGGGAAATTACAAACGAGAACCCGAAAGACCTTGGAATGCCTGAGTGGAGAACTTGGGCGATCGTCGATCTTGAGTGGTGGACACGAACAGCGGAAGACCAGAGGCGTAGTGAGTTCACAGGCGTGCACAATGACGGCAAGGGCGTAGGTAAAGGTGCGGTTTCTGACCCTGATGAGTGGGACGATTGGGAGGGGAATGGCAACCCTGATGCTATCAGCCGTTGGAATGGGCACCTAATTACACCATCCATTAAAATTAAGGGCGCAGCAGAAGGGTCGCTCGTCTTAACGTTGGATTCGAGTTGGCGACCTGAGGATACACAAAACGGGGAGATAACCGTCAGTTTTGACGGTGGTGCGGAAGAACGCATTCTATTCTTCCAGAGCGTCGGTATTGACGCAGGTGCACATACCCTTGTCACAATTCCTACCCTTAAGTTAAAAGAGGAAAAGATAAACGATGGGGAACAGATAAACGAAACGTTAGAAATCCCTATTGACAACCCCGCAGGTGCCGCTGAGATGGTTATTAGTTTCGGGGTCATTGACGCACAGAATGATTGGTGGTGGGCGATAGATAATATAGAACTCATCAGTACTGCGTATGATGTAGAACCGAGAGATAAATTAGCAGTGAAATGGGCAGAAATAAAACTCTCACAATAGTCTCTCTTTGCTAAGTTGTGAGCAATTCAGGACTGTTTACAATTCAGTAAAGATGACTCTAAAAAGAGTAATGCGCTTTCCTCAAGTGCATTACTCTTTTATGCATTGTTGACTTTTAGGAGAAGGTCATGAAGATTTTAGTCACAGGTGGTACAGGGCGTATTGGATCCAATCTCGTTAAAAAGTTGCTCGAAAAAGGACACAGTATCCGTAGCTTCGTTTATCCGGGTGATGTCAACCGTGTCGGAAGATGGGACGGGATGACAGGCGTTGAAACCGTCCTCGGCGATCTACGCGAATACGAAGATGTAAAAAAAGCCGTTGAAGGTGTCGATGCTATCTATCATATCGCTGCCGCCTTTGGTGGTCCCTTTAATAACCGTCAGTACTTGGCAATCAACGGTATGGGCACCCTCAATATTTTGGAGTGTGTCCGTGAATTCAATCCAAACATTCATCGCCTTGTTTACGCGTGTACAGAGGCAATCTATTGGGAACTCACCCAAAAAGGACGGCTTTTCGATCAACTTATCACCGAAGACATGGTCGCTAAATATCATCACATGCCCTATTTCCTTACCAAATGGATTGGTGAGGAACTCTGCATGAGCTATCACCACCAGTATGGTGTGCCTTCAACGGTCTTTAGGTTCACAACTGTGATTGAGCCGAGTGAATATCTCAATGAGGACGGTTTGCCGAGACAATTCATCTTCAGTCCTATCTACAACCGGTACAAGAATTATACCGGGGATGACCCTGCCGAATTGGCGGCTGCGAATACGGTTAAAGGTCTTTGGGATGGACAAGAGAAATTCATACTTAAACGCAACCCTGACGGACGACCCTACAAAGAGCATTTCACGGATGTACGGGATATTGTACAAGGGTTGGTCTTAGGGATTGAAAAGGATGCTGCCGTCGGCGAAGAATTCACGCTCGGTGGGAATGGCGTTTTCAAACATGAAGAGGTTATCCCGTACTTATGTGAACGCTATCAAATGGACGCTGTTGATGTCCAACTCCCACAATCTCTCTATTTTGAATTTGATTTAAGCAAAATCAAAACGTTACTGGACTATGAGCCGCAACACGATTTAGCGAGTGTCCTTGACGCTGCTGAAGCGATGCGACGTGGTGAAGATGTCGGTATCATTCCGACGGGCGTGCGATGGAGTTGATGCTTTTCCAGCGATTCCTCTTGATATTTTGTGAGGAATTAGGTTAAACTTACTACATGAAAATCCGTTTTCAAACCCTCATTCCTTATACATTTGTGCTCCTCGTCTTCGCCTTCTCGACGCTGAATTGCACTAAAGTCGCGCCGACAACAACTCGATATATTCCAGCAAGTACCAAACATCTCGATCGGCACATTAACGCTGTACTTAAAAGGGAGGGACTCCAACCTTCCGAGATGGCAGCGGATACAGAATTTCTCCGTCGTATTCATCTTGATATGACGGGAAAAATCCCGACCGCCGAAGAGGTTCTCGATTTTCTCAAAAACGGCTCTCCAAACAAGCGTCAGGATAAAATTGACGATCTGCTCCAAAGTGAAGCATCCATCGACTATTGGACAGGATTGTGGGTGAACTGGCTCATCGGCAGGCGCGGTGATAATGACGATCGTCGTATCGGATTAACATCTTGGGTACGGGACGCATTGACGGAAAATATGCCCTACAATCAGTTCGTTCAAGCGCTCATCGCAGCGGATGGTGAACTCCGTGACAACGGTGCCGGAAATTATATCCTCCGCTACGATCGTTCGCCGGTTGTCTTAACCTCACAGAGTTCAAGGCTTTTCTTAGGGCTTCCGATGCAGTGTGCAGAGTGCCACGATCATAAGACAGAGGCGTGGCTGCAAGAGGATTTCTACGGGATCGCCGCCTTTTTTACGGGTATTGAGAGTGAGCAGAAAGGCACCATCCAAACCGTGAATATGATCGGTGATGAGAGGCGGATGGACAATTTTCTGATTACCAACGAACCCAGGAAATCTATTTGGGTAGAAGGTCTTGATACAGAAGTCTCGGCACGCTTCCTCGATGGAACTGAATACAACGGCACACCCATCGCAAAACGCGAATCACTCGCGCAATGGATGACCGACAAATCAAACCCCTATTTTAGCCGGGCAATCGTGAATCGGATATGGAAACACTTTATGGGACGCGCATTTGTCGAACCGCTTGACGGATTTGGAGAGGAGAACCCGCCCACCAATCCGGCTCTATTGAAGTGGCTTGCAAACGATTTCATCATTCACGGATATAATCTGCAACACTTAATGCGGACAATCCTCAATTCTGAGGCTTACCAGCGCACTTCAGAAACAAATGAAAGCAACAAAGACGATGAGTTTTACTATTCACACGCGTACGTTAAACCGCTCAGTGCCGAGCAGTTCTTCTTTTCTATGCTCCAAGCCACCGGTTTTGAAAGACTCCAACAGGGCAAGTTGGACGGTCTTACAAAGCGAGGCGGCGAAGACCGCAAGGGGATGCTACGCACGCTTGAAGAAAGAAAGCGCGAACATCTCAGAAAGTTTCTGTTTCTCCTTGATAACGGCGAGATGGAAGAGATTGAAGCCTTTAACGGCACTGTTCCACAGGCACTGATGATGATTAACGGGAGTATGGTGAACGATAGCGCGGACCACGAAGAACTCGGTAGTTTCCTGAATTATGTCCTCGGAAAATGGCGCGACCCGATTGAGCGGATGGAGTATATCTATCTCAGTGTTCTTTCTCGATTACCGACTTCTAAAGAGAAAGCTTATTTCCGGCGTTATTTAGAGCAGAGTCTGTATTCTGACAAGGCTCTTGCTTACGAAGATCTCTACTGGGTGTTGTTAAATTCTGCTGAGTTTTCGCTTAACCATTAGTGATATTGTAAATCCAATAGGAAGATACGAAAATGCCAAATGCCTCTATCGGAGAAATCAGGTCAAAACTCAATTCAAATTATGTTCGCAAATTCATTGAGCCTATAGTAGATCCAATATATGAAGATTCGCATGAAGCGTGTCTATTAGAATTGGATTCCGGAGATTGGTTCGGTTATATTCAATATATTGATTTGAATAACTATATCGCAAATATAAAGTGTCACGCCCGAACCAAGGAAGAACTGATTGCCTTGCTCACTGACAAACTTCATGAAGCAATAGAATGGGAAGAAAATGAACATGATAGGCGGCTTGAGAAAGCTATAGAAGCAGGCGCGTTTGATAATCTTGCTGAAAAAGCCGCACAAAATGCCAGAGAAGGCAAATGTTACGATTGGGAGACCCTTCAGGAAATGTTATCAAAAAATGCACAATAGCACGGAATACCTTTTTAAGAAGGATGCCAAAAATGGATAAGAAAGAGTTTGTACCAGCAAGTATCAGGTTTCCCTTGCATGTGGATTTTGATTCCTGCATGGAACATGTAGATTATAATTTAGAGAGATTGTCAGAATTGTTAACGAATGAGGAACGCGTAAGTTATCTTGAAATTTTAAATTATATTGTGCCGATTATTACGAATATATGTAAAATAGTAGAACCGCCTACCAAAAAACAGAGAACTCATACTTTTTGCATAGAGACCCGTTTTGATTCCTGCCACGAAGAAGATATAGAAAACCTAAAAAAGGCATGGAAGCGAATTAGAGGTAATCATATTTATGGCAGACTGAAAGATTCGCGCAACAAAGCAGCTGTCCACATAAACAGTTTGCATCAAGGGTATAGGGATACTCAGAAGTTGTTAGTAGAAGAGGCGATATATTTAATTAAGCGTGAGGAGTGTTTAAGGGATTTGATATCCGAGATAAATTCTTTGATATATAATACCGAAATATCGGTACGGAAAAAAGAAAGCAGCCCCTTAAATGTGGACACTATATCAATAAGAGTGGTCAAGGAGTCGGAATGAAACTATGATGAGTAGGCTTTGGCTCACGAAGACCTCTACTGAGTTTTGTTAAATTCTGCTAAATTCTCGCTTAACCATTAATTCGTAGCATAGGCTGTTAGCCTGTGCCATACGTACATAGTCTTGGTGTATCATAGGAAACCGTTAGTCTATGCCGCGCGTCTGCAATCTTCTATTATTTTCTCTGGGCTCTGGACGTATGTGAAACTCGTAAAGATCTGTCGGGACTTGAAGAATCAACCTAAATGTGGTACGAAATTTAGATATAACAGTTTGCACAGGCTAACAGCCTATGCTACGAAAGAAGCCACACGGGAGGCACAGGCTAACAGCCTATGCTACGAAAGAAGCCACACGGGAGGCACAGGCTAACAGCCTATGCTACGAAAGAAGCCACACGGGAGGCACAGG
>JAJEIE010000014.1 GCA_022827625.1 Candidatus Poribacteria bacterium
CTTCACGGTTTCTAACCGCACCGGTGCTGAGTGTCCAATTAATTCTAAGGTTTACCATAAATGAAGATTAATTTATTAATTCGGTAATTTTCAAACGTGCGATAAATCGCACTACTACGAACGGATTGGTTTGTAGTAGGGAAACCATTCATGGTTCTCCCGTCAATTACCGAAATATTTTCTGAAACTTCATACAGTTTGCGGTACAATAGAAGTGTCCAATTAATTATGGAATTCACTATAAATAGCCCTATTCATGTCCACAGAATGCTTGATCTAAACGCCTAAAAGTTATATAATATGGCAAGATTGGGTATTTTTTCTATATTCACACGCCGAGAACGGATGGAGGTATAGCATGAAAATGCGTTTGACTTTCGGTATCCTGATGCTAACTGCACTATCAGTTATCAACGTTGTCAGTCTTGTTGCTAAAGAAGATTGGACGCAGAAAGCAAACATGCCAACAGTCCGATCCGGATTTACCACGTGTGTCGTCAATGGAAAGATATTCGCAATCGGGGGCTATGTTGACGGACTCGGGGACTTGTCCCTTTCAACCGTCGAAATGTACGATCCGAAAACCGATACATGGGAACGAAAGGCTGATATGCCAACGGCTCGCACTGATGCAGCGACCTCGGTCGTGGATGGAAAAATCTACGCGATGGGTGGAACAGTTCTGAATCGATTTGAGGTTGACATCCTTGTAAATGGTGAGGTGAGAAGAATCCGAAGGTGGGAGTCTAAAGACCTGCCAACCGTCGAAATGTACGATCCAGATACTGACACATGGACACCGAGAGCCGACATGCCTACGCCAAGAAACACTAAGACGTGTGTCGTTGATGGGAAAATCTACGCAATTGGTGGAACATCAGATCAGGTAAAATCGTTTCGTTTAGACACTGTTGAAGTGTATGATCCGGCTACAGACACATGGGCAAAGGCGAATAAAATGAACCGTGCGCGTGCGGGTGCAGCAGTCGGTGTTGTTGACGGAAAGGTTTACGTCATGGGCGGCACCGGATTACCCCTGATTATAAACCATCCGGGTCCCTTTCTTTCCAGTATTGAAGTCTATGACCCGAAAAGAAATAATTGGCGCGAAGTAGGGGACATGTATACCGCAAAAGCGGGGCATACCGCAAGTGTCATTAACGGAAAAATTTATGTGATGGGCGGTTATTTTCGGAATCAAGGACAAGCTACGAAAAATTTTAAAACAATAGAAGTCTACCACCCCCAAATCGGTCGTTGGACACAGAAATCCGACATGCCTGTTGCCAGAGTCGGACATAAGGCTGAAGTCATAAACGGGGATATTTACATTTTTAGCGACGCAAGCCATAATGATGTGCCATTTACAACTGTTGCGGTCTACGACCCGGAAGAACACCAAGGTGTTAATCCAATCGATAAACTTCTCAAGACGTGGGGAACAATTAAAAAGGTTGACGGACGCCATTGATAAAGCGGGTTTGATTGCTTATACACATTTTACGAAAAAACTATTTAAGAGACGGAGATATGGATGAAAGTCGTAGCGAAATTTGGTCCTGAAAGTGCTGGCTTAATTGACAAACCCGACCCGGTTGCTGAGGGTGAGTTCGTCGTCGTCAAAATCTATTCGGCACCCATGTGTACAGAATACAAAGGCTTCAAAAATGAAGGCACAGGCGACAGGTTCGGACACGAAGCCGCCGGTGAGGTCGTAGAAATCGCGCAGGAAGGCACTGTCAAGATAGGCGACCGCGTTGTCGTAATGCCACACTATCCCTGTGGAAAGTGTTACCTCTGCTTAGCAGGCGAATATGCCCACTGTCGGGACGACCAACAGGCTCCAAACGTTCCTGAACAAGCGGGTATGACGGCGACTTATGCGCAGTACATTCTTAAACGCGACTGGCAGCTGGTGCCAATTCCGGAAGGCATCTCCTATCATCACGCCGGAATGGCGTGTTGTGGACTCGGATCGACGTTTAATGCCATGCGGTTGATGAATGTTAACGCTTTAGATACCGTCCTCATTGCAGGGTTGGGACCTATTGGACTTGGGGGTGTGATTAATGCCGTCTATCGAGGCGCGCACGTCATCGCTGTTGAAAGCCACCCGTATCGCGCAGCCCTCGCGAAGAAACTCGGTGCTGCGGCGGTTGTCAATCCACAAGATGCGGATGTCGTTGATCAGATTCGGGATTTGACGGGTGGCAGCGGCGTAGACAAAGGTATTGAATGTTCAGCGGCTTCCGAAGCCGTCCGATTGTTGATTGACATCACACGTCCGAAGGGACACATTGCATTGATTGGTGGGGTTCGTGAAGTGGCAATTCAGGGTGGTGAAATTATCAATAAAGGCTTGACCCTACACGGCACGCGGCATTACGACCTCCCAAGCACACCTGCTATGATGCGGATGATTACACAAGTGAAGCCGCAGCTGGATACGTTCATCACGCACTCCTTTCCTATGCGCCAGATTCAGGAAGCGTGGGCGTTGCAGTGTACACATGACTGCGGGAAGGTTGTCCTGGATCCATGGGCGTGAAAGTGCGCAGCCGATTCACCAAACCTGTTTTGATGAAAGGGGATCGTTATGAATGCTAATACAAACACTATGCCGCTCTCAACACCACTCGACATCCGGCGTGGCATTACAAGTGCAGCAGATGTCGCTTTTCCGTTGCGTTGGGGTATCCTCGGTGCTGGCAATATTTCAGGCATGTGGGTAGAGGCTTTGCACGCCTGCGAAGGGGCAACTGTAAGTGCTGTGGCAGCACGAGAACTCGACCGGGCGGAAGCGTTCGCGAGACGTTACGGCGTTAATGCAGCATACGGGGACTACCGAGAGATGGTCGCAGCCGATGATGTGGATATCGTCTACATCGGCACGATTAACCCGCTACATAAGGAACACACCCTTCTCGCTATTGCCGCAGGCAAGCATGTGCTCTGCGAGAAACCACTCACTGTAGACCTTTCTGATGCCCAAGAGATGTACGCCGCTGCCGAAGCGCAGGATGTAATGATGCAGGACGGCGTATGGACGCGTTTTTTTCCAGCCGTAGAGCATGCCCGCGCTGCAATTGAAGCAGGCACTATCGGCGAGGTTGTGCTAACACAGTCTGACTTCTTTGATCCGATTTATACCATCCAAGCGGCACCCCTCGCCTTTGGTGCGTCAGCAGTGCCGAGAAATGTCGTTGCTATTGGTACGAATGCCGGTGGCGCGATTGTGGATTATGGGAACGACAAATATGCTATTTTCACATTTCCACCGCGCAATTCTGAACTCCCAGAAGTAACGGAAATCGTTGGGACAGCCGGACGCATCACGCTTGAACGACCGGGACACTGCCCGACGCGTGTCTCTATCCGAATCCCACCGCCTAACGGTGTGCCTTCGCAGTACAGAACCCAAAACGCGCCTGCGCCGTTACACTATTTTGAGTATCCGTTACCGGGATCCGTAGCAATGACAAGGTCTTCCCCGAATCAGCACGGCTTCCTTTACCAAGCCGAAGCCGTCCATCGCTGCCTTGCTGCAGGCTTACGCCAATGTCCACAATACAACAAGGAAGAATCGCTACATGCAATGAACGTGCTGACGGAAATCAACAAAGCAAGACAGGCATCACGCTCCTAATACTAACGTGAGTTCGGTAAAAGTCTGACTTGTACCGCAAACTGTTAGTTTGCGAAGCGCACGCCACAAACTCACAGTTTTGCGGCGTACTCGCCCCGGTGAATGCCATTGAGGCATTCATACCGTTGATTCATGCGATGTGCATCGTGCTACACTTTATGGCGTTGATAGGTAAAAAAATAGAATCTTTACTTACTTCTCCACCCAAGCAGAGGATTTGCCATCAGCATGGGTTTCAGGGACCTCCGCTTGAAACCTTGCCTTTCTTGCCTCCCGATCGGTATCTTCATCAAACAGGGCAAGTAGACGCACCTCAATCGTTTCGCGAAGCGGCGCATTTTCTGGTGTTGTCGGATCGTCTATCGCGCCATGAAATGCCACACGCATATTTGACTGTTCTTGGCGTGTGTCGTACTGCTTGAAAATTAGCGTTTCCTGTGGTGTCATCCGCGGGAAGTAGTACCAGCGTTGGTTCGGACTATGCACAAGCCGTAGACTGACGAGTCGTCTGGGTGTTTCGGTCTGCGACCACGCATCGGCGGCAATTATATCTTCTGGTGCGACCGTCGTCATGTCACAAATAGCGAGTGGCATAACGAGAATATCCTGTTCCAGGTTCGTGCTGCGCCACACATTATACATCTGAAAATGCTTGCCATTCACAATCTTTTCAAATCCGTCTTCGGAGTAAGGACTGACATCCGAGTGAATACCGCCATAAGTTCCCTCACTGCCATTTGCTGTCGGTTTGTTTCCACGTGGATGCCCGTCAGGGAGTCCGCCATATCCGTTTCGGTATTGATGTTGCAGCATACGTGTTTCCCTACAACCCGCAATCGCCGTAATAAGATTAGAACATTCCCGATAAAAGTCGGTCGTTATAGCATCTTGATCGTGCAGATTTCTCACCTGCGTCCCTGTGTCTACCAATTGAAAACCCTGCGTTTCAAGGGTTGGCGGTGGGTCCAGCAAGCGAGCGTTGTGGACCTTGATCGATTCCCGCACATACATGCTTCTTCGTTCATTGAGGTCTTCAACCCATTCTGGCGGTGGCATACGGGTGCCTCGGTATCTCGCGTTCGCGAAGCTGCCAGTTGATTCCACGAAAGGTAGCGTTTCTCGTTGTGCCATTGGTGTTCTCCTTTGTGTTGGGAGAAAGGGCGGTGTCGATTCAGATGTAGTACAATAGGTGTATTCACCAATATGATACGATAGGCACAATTTACAGTCAACGGTAAATTCGGTATAAAAGTTTTCTTGACATTTTTAAGGGTTTAATGCATACTAAAAATAGTCGTCTTAGTTTCCTTTCCCTTTTCTGATCTACCTGAATATCATAGGTTTCCAAACCGAGAATATTAAAAACATGAATAAACCCAATATAGTTTACATTCATTCACACGACACGGGTCGCTATGTCCAACCTTATGGACATGCGATTCCGACACCGAACATACAAAAACTCGCCGAAGAAGGTGTTGTTTTCAGAAACGCCTTTTGTGCGAACCCAACCTGTTCACCCTCCCGCGCTGCACTCCTCACCGGACAATACGCCCATAGCTGCGGTATGGGGGGCTTAGCAAACCGAGGTTGGAGTCTCCCGGTCCCTGAGCATCTCATCACCTATACCTTGAATCAAGCGGGTTACACTACCGCCTTGGCAGGATTCCAACACGTCGTACGAGACCTCAAAGAGACGGGGTACCAACGGCTCTTATCCGAAGGCACGACGCGCGCAGGGGCAGAAGAACGCGCACGCGCGTTCATTGCGGAGGAACACGACGCTCCATTCTTTTTAGATGTCGGATTCGGAGAAACGCATCGGCGCGCAAAAGGGTTTGATCCGCCGCCTGAGGGAGAACCGAGAACCGATCCACGCTACGTGAAACCCCCGGCACCGTTCCCAGATACACCGATAACACGACAAGATATGGCGGAATATATAGACGCAGCCCGGACGCTTGATAGAAAAATGGCGGTCGTTTTTGATGCACTCGAAGAGAACGGACTCGCCGAGAATACGCTTGTGATATGCACCACCGATCACGGACTCGCATTCCCGCGTATGAAATGCCACCTCAGTGATCACGGTATCGGCATCATGTTGATTGTTCGCGGTCCGGGTGGTTTTCGTGGTGGACAAGTCGTAGACGGATTAGTCAGTCAAATAGATCTTTTCCCGACGATCTGTGAGTTAGCGGGAATTGAAGCACCCGCATGGCTACAGGGCAACTCCATGCTTCCATTGGTGAATGGAGAAGCGGACGATATCCGAGATGCTATTTTTGCTGAAGTCAACTATCACTGCTGTTATGAACCGCAACGCACCGTCCGAACCAAACGCTGGAAATACATCAGACGTTACGACAACGCTGAGAAGTGGGCACTCCCGAACTGCGACGACAGTATTAGCAAGACCTTTATGATGGAGCACGGTTGGGGTGATGCGCCTGTTGAATCGGAACGGTTGTATGACCTCGTGTTCGATCCATCGGAAGCAAACAACCTCGCTGAAAACTCGGATTATGCCGATGTTTTGGCGGAGATGCGAAACCGTTTGGAGCAGTGGCGTGTTGAAACGGACGATCCAGTGAATGAAAACCAGATTATGGAACCGCCTGAAGCCGCTGTATCAAACGATCCAACCGATATATCACCCGGTGATAAGCACTATCCCGCACGTGAAATGATATAGATGTGATTTCCTGTTGCGCAGGATGGCTTCGGCTTTCGTGTCCTGCGCTATTTCCAAATCTAAAGCCGATTTCCTGCCCACAGCGCGCCTCGGCGGATAACCGTCTGAAAACTTGGATTCTCAAGCACCGCCATGTCGTGTCCAAGTGCAAAATAGAAAACCCTACCTTCACCGTACGTATGGTGAAACGCCATCACGTGCGTCTCATCTTTCATTTCGTCATAAGCGTGCATCAAATGATGCGATGTGGCAGGATTGTGCTTCAGATAATAAAGTTCGTCCGTGGCATCAAAATCGGCTAATCCTTCCGTAATTGGATGATCAGTGTTACTTACATTAACCGTGAAATCCATATACGGACTATGTCCATCAAAAAACCCGTTCAGCATACCGTGATAGCCTTCAGCTTCCCGAAACGAAGCAGCTGCGGTGTGCAACCCGAAAAAGCCTCCTCCCCTTCGGATATAACTGAGCAAACCCGCTTCTTGTGCCGAAGTCAGCTCCCCGACATCGGTGTAAAAAAGCACAGTGTCATATCCACCAAGTCCATTAGCAAGTACATCGTAGTCTTGCGAGAAATCCGCTGCAATGTTGTCAGTGTCGTTGAGCATTGATGTCAAGAACTGCCCGTTCCCTGCATGGTCGTGATAAATACCCTCTGTTCCTACAAATATGAGTAATTTGAGTTTTTCCATTCTACCTCCGCTAATCGTTAGGCATCACGAGCACTTTAACAGACCCATGTTCATCACGACCTGCAGCAACAGCGAATGCCTCGTTAATAGCATCTAAGTCGAACCTATGTGTAACCAAGGGGTTCGGATCGAGTTTACCGGCGGCGAGTAGGTCGATAGCAATTTGAAACTCCGTCTTTCCGCCATGTCTGCCGTAACAGAACGACCAGACCACAGTCAGCTCCCGACTCCGGGCAAACCGTTCTGTGAAGGTGAGGGGTGTCCGATGCCCGCCTACCATACAGACCCGACCACGCTTGGTCGCGATCTCTGTCGCCTGTTCCAGTGTGTTCGCCGTGCCACCGACGGCTTCAAAAACGACATCCGCACCTCTGCCATCGCTCCAGTCCATAATCGCTTCGACAGCATCCGTCTTGTCCACATTGATAGGCACAGCACCCACCGCTTCGTGAGCAATCTGTATCGGTCCATCTGGTTTTCCGAGCATAGCGATGGAGGTTGCCCCTGCGACATCTGCCACCTGTGCAATTGTCAGTCCGACAGGACCGCTCCCGATAATAGCGACGCGATCTCCCGGTGACACCATCGCTCTGTTGACGGCATGAACCGCTACAGCGTAGACCTCTGCCAGCGCGCCGCCCTCAGCCGAGACGCTCTCTGGCAAGGCATAGATGTTTGGTGTCCGAGCGACCATAAATTCTGCAAAACCGCCACCGCCGTGCCGTAAATTCCCACAGATATTATAATTGCCGTTATAGCACTCTGGGCAGTCGTTGCATGGACTAATCGGTTCAACTGCCACGCGTGCCCCTTTGTCATAGCCTGTAACACCGCTACCTATGTCAATAATTTCTCCCATCAACTCGTGTCCACCGATACGGGGAGATAGGGGTTTCTCCGGTTGATGGTGGTATCCGTGTAGATCGCTACCACAGATTCCTGCCGCTTCCACCTGTACCAGCACTTGTCCTTCTTCAGGCGTTGGGTCTGGCACGGTTTCAACTCTAATGTCTTTTCCACCGTAAAATTGTGCAGCTTTCACGATAGCCTCCTAAAAGTCAGTCGTCTGTTTGAAATATAACATAAGGTATGAATCGTGTCAATCCTGATTCTGACAATTCGCTGACAAAAGATTTACACACCCCACCGATAACCCAAAACCATTGCAATTTTCCCTTGACTTCCAAAAGACAAATAGGATAAAATCAAGAGCAGACATACCTAATAGGGAGACAAAAATGAGAACAGTTAAATTAGGCTTGATTGGTGCAGGTGGCATCTCACAAGCGCATTGTGGTACTATTGCTAACATTGATGGCGCAGAAATAATCGCCGCTGCCGACCTCGTGCCAGCAAACCTTGAACGCGCAAAAGAACGTTGGGGCATCAAACGCACATTTTCTGACTACAACGAAATGCTCAAAATGGACGAGATTGAGGCAGTCTACGTCTGTACGCCAACTGGTGTGCATGCCGCACCGACTGTCGCCGCCCTCAACGCAGGTAAACACGTCTTCTGCGAAAAGCCGATGGAGGCGACACTCAGTGCCGCTGCTGCAATGTGGCGCGCCGCAAAAGAAAACGATAAAATTCTAATGATCGGACTCAAACTCCGATATTCAGCACAAGTCATTAAAGCAAAAGAAATTGTTGACGCCGGCACCTTAGGCGACATCTATTACGCCGAAACCGTTGCCGATCGTCGCCGTGGGAATCCAGGGGGCAGTTTCATCGTAAAAGCAACAGCCGGTTTAGGGGCATCTGCCGACATCGGGGTCTACGCCTTGGATACCGCACTCTATCTGATGGGACATCCGAAACCCGTTGCGGTGTCCGGGATTACCTCTAACTATCTGAGCCTCCACAACACATGGAACCCAGCACTTAAAGAGACCGAAGTTGAAGATTTCGGGGTCGGTTGGGTCGTCTTTGAAAACGGGGCGCGCATGGTCTTTAAGACCTGCTGGTGCATGAACATGGATTCGCTCGGTGGGACGATTTTCCTCGGCAAAAAAGCAGGCCTCCGCCTCGGTATCGGTGAAGTCCGGGGACCCGAGGAAGGGGTCCGCGTCTACGGCGACAGAGATGGTGAAATCTTTGACGAGGAGTTCACTGAATTTGAATCCGTTGATGTCTTCCACGCAGAAGATACGGCGTTTGTGGATGCCGTCCGTGAAGGTAAACCCTCACCGATCGACCCGTACGGCGTGATGCTTACCAACGTTATCATTCAAGGTGTTATCGATTCCTCAAACGCCGGTGGACGCGAAGTCGCAGTAACTGTGCCGACTTTATGATATATTGGATGCGGTATCTGTGACTTCGCCCTCTCACACTTAGGAGGTCTACCAAATGGCTTACAGCAATTTTACTTTGGAATCAGTCCGATCCGTGTTTAAATTAGAAACTGTTCAATCTATAGACCTTTTTTCTGAAATAGAACCTGTAACGCTGAGTTCACATTTCACGGAGGAATTGCGAAAAAAAGTCCCTTTAGCCGTTGCGATAGGAACAGAGAAAGCACGCTCCGAACTGATTGTGACGGGAGTCTTGTTTGAACTCCGCGAACACTTCGATCGCCGCATCAGTCTCTTTTCGGGTATCGACTTCAGTGTTGATGCGGAAAGCGGTTTAGTCGGTGTCTGTGATTTCTTGATAAGTTTGTCGCCAGAGCAATTTTTCTTGGAAGCACCGGTTATCGCACTGGTCGAGGCAAAAAATGCTGATGTGAAACTTGGGTTGGGGCAGTGCGTTGCTGAAATGCTTGCTGCACAACGTTTTAACGCCGAAAAAGGGAATAGCATTTCCTCCGTTTACGGCACGGCAACCTCTGGAACGGATTGGCTCTTTCTCAAATTGGAGGGGCAAAAGCTGCATATTGATATGGCAGTCTACACAATTGCACAGTGCGACAAGATCCTCGGTATTCTCGCAAGTATGGTAGAGCAAAAAGCGTAAAAAAGAAGTATAGGCATACCGCGTTACGAAGGGTCCTAAATTTACCTATCCTTTTTTCTTCTTGTGTACTCTATGTTAATAAGCAAGGAGGCTATCCCAGAATGAAGTCTATTAAAATCGCAGGTAAAGCGTTTAAATTAGGCTCCCGATTTGCGCGGTTGTCCGCGTTCTTGATAGATGGAATCTTTATAGCAGGTCTTCTATCGCTTATCGTCTTCGTTTTCAGTGCCCTGACTTCCGTGATTGGTGCGGGCCTCCGGATTGGATTGCTCAGCGTCCTTCTATGGACGCTCGGGCCCAGAACGAAAATAGATCGGGATGTGTTCCCGCTCATTCAAGTGGGTATCGTTGTCTTGTTCGGCCCATGGATAAACTACGGTCTTGAGACTTTAGTCTTAGGTGGAACAGCGATAGGGGCAGCCCTTCTGTTTTTCATGGACGGTTTTAACAACGGACAAGGACCCGGCAAAAAGCTTCTGTCCCTACAAGTGCTCCGACTCAAAGATGGCAAACCTTGCACAATGAAAGATTCTTTTATTCGACGTCTCACAAGTATCTTTCAACCCCTTGATTCTTTTTGGACATTTGGAAAACAACGACAGCGGATGGGGGATAAATTAGTAGAGACTGTGGTTGTGAAACTTGCCTCGGAAGTAGAAGCGGTGGAAACCGATACCGAAGACCCTGAGAAAGTTTTAGAGAACGCTATTGTTGAAATGACACATCGACTCTCAGAGGGTCGTCAGAAGGTTGATGCTTCTGTCGCTGTTGAAAACCTGTTTCAGAACGCCTATGAAGGGGCTGTTGCCCAAGCAAAAAACTGGCAAGAACGTGCAATTATTAACCTCAACGCTGGACGCGAAGATTTGGCTCGTGAAGACCTTGAAAAACGGAACGAATATCGACGGTTAGCAGATAAATACAAAACGCAGTGGGAAGAACAGAAACAGGTTGTTCAAGCACTCGGTGATCTCCTTGAACATCTTCAGCAGCAGATGACGCAGCTCGAAGGGAAAAAAGCAGTTGTCGTTGCACAACATAGGAACGTTGATGCCGAGGCACACCTCCGTGAGATGTTAAAAGAGATACAAGACAATAAAGCGTTTGAAGCACTGACGAAAATGGAACAGGATGCAAGCGAGGCAGCGACTTTGGCAAAAGCTGCCGCTGAAATAGATGTCGCATATCAAGATACGAAATCTGAGCGCGAATTTTCGAGTTATGCGAAAGAAGCTTCAATTGACAAGGACCTCGCTGACCTAAAGGCGAAATTATCATAGGCGCGATGCTTCATCGCCACAACGCCAATTTGGAGCCTGCAATGGACACACATAACTTGCCCAATATTGTTTTTATCATGGCAGACGATATGGGATACGGCGATGTCGGCTGCTATAATCCGGACTCAAAGATTCCCACCCCCAATATGGATAAACTCGCGCAAGAGGGGATTCGCTTCACCGATGCCCACTCGCCTTCTGCTGTTTGTACACCCACGCGATATGGCGTACTCACCGGACGCTACTGCTGGCGGAGCCGACTCAAACACGGCGTGCTTTACGGATACGAACCACCCCTGATTGAACGCGAACGTTTGACGGTCGCTGGACTCCTGAAAGATGCTGGCTACAACACCGCCTGTGTCGGTAAATGGCACCTGGGACTCGAATTCTCAACAGTCCCCGGCTACGATTTTGACTTCAACGCTCCACTACCCTGGGGCAATGCAAGCCGTGAACTGGAAGACCATATTGACTTTACTGCACCGCTGACGGGCGGTCCTGTGGATATCGGCTTTGACTATTTCTACGGAAACGCCGGTTGCCCGACATGCCAACCCCCTTACGGCTTCATTGAGAACGATACCTTTGTCGAAATTCCAAGCACCTATCACGATGTGCCTGAGTTTACGAGTCGCCGTGGCATGATGGTTCCGGGATGGAAGCACAAGGATGCCGACCCAATGATCGCACAAAAAGCGGTCGAATACATTGAAGGGCAAGCCGATGCTGATGCCCCTTTCTTCTTATATCTCACCCCTTCTGCCCCACACGAACCTTGCACAGAGGCAGTCGTGCCTGACTTTGCGCGCGGGAAAAGCAGTGCCGGTCCACGCGGTGATCTCGTCTGGCTTGTCGATTGGATGGTCGGTGAGGTTATGGACGCATTAGAGCGCACCGGTAAAACAGACGATACACTCATCTTTGTTACGAGTGATAACGGCGCACTGCCCGGCGATCGCATCCAAGGCGACAATAGTCCGATGCCGTATCATCTCTACGACCATAAGTCGTGTGGTGACTGGCGCGGCTACAAAGCACATATCTGGGAGGGTGGACACCGCGAACCGCTGATTGCACGTTGGCCCGGTGTCATCGCACCGAATACCGAAACCGATGCGCTCACCTGCCTCACAGACCTTATGGCGACGTGTGCCGCTATTGTCGGAACAGAAGTCCCCGAAGCCGCTGGACAGGACAGTTGTAACATCTTACCGGCACTGTTAGGCGAAGAGACAGAACACCCTTTGCGGACGGCGATTGTACATCACTCCAGCACCGGTGTGTTTTCTATCCGGCACGGCGATTGGAAATTGATCATCGGAACGCAAGGTTCAGGCGGGTGGCCCCCACCCCGTGACGGTGGTCCCAATCCCGATACGCCGGGGCAACTCTATCATATTTACGATGATCCAGGGGAAACAAACAATGTGTGGGATACGTATCCTGAGATTGTTGGAAGATTAGCAGCACTGCTGCAGAAGTTTGAGGAAGAGGGACACAGCCGGATGTGAGAAGGTTATAGACCTCTTGAAGGAGTTACGACTATGGAGACTATCACTAAACTTGATTCACTTTTCCGACTATCCGCGCCCTCTCAAGCGGATATCGACGCTTTTCATAACGACGGCTACATCGCCTATCCAGACGTATTCACGGATGATGGACGAGAAGGGCTGATTGAAGAGATTACACAACGTTTTGAACCCGTGTGTCAGTACCTTGAAGCGTTGAATAACGGGGACGACCAACGGCGTCCGTATTTTATCCGTCCATGGAACGATCGCGGTGAATACAGCGACAGGCTCATCGATGATCCGTTCATTACGACCCTGATACGCGCCACTATCGGCGAGGCATACCACTTCTGCCATTCCGCACTTAACATTGCACCCCGTGGGGTCGGGCCACTCGGATACCATCAAGACCATCACCACTGGAAACATGAGAATCCTGTCAATCTCGCCGAGCGCGATAACTACTATATCCAAATTCTTTACTATCCCAACGGCTTCACACGTGGCGATCGGAACCTCAAAGTGATACCGGGCAGCCATAAGGTCGCACCGACGAAAGAAGCAACCCCAGAACGGATGCTCGCAGGCGACTTCGACCATGAGGCAGGACACAAGTTAGAAGAAAAAAGGCTTGAATTGCCGCCCGGAAGTATGGTCTACATCAACGCTCGTATCTTCCACGCAGTTGAGGAGAAACCGATAGGTTCTCCACAACCTTACCGCATTTTCGCCATTGACATCTTCAAGGAAGCCGGTCCACCCCACCGCTACACCCAAGAAATCCCGGATGAATGGATGGCGAACGCAACACCGTTCCGTCAGAAGTTATTCAACCGCAAGGCGTATACAGAAGGATGTTGGGCTTAATCTTCGATTTCTTCTGTCTCAATTGCCTCAGACGCCAACACATTTTCTATTGGATTTTGGACTGAGAATATGCTATAATTTTTTTTCGTATTTGCTCGATATTCTATAATTCAAAAGACACGACTTGAATGATCACATAGAGAAGGAAACCGCTCATAATGAAACACATAAAGATTCCTGGAGTCAGTAAAGATATTTCACAACTGATTCTGGGTACCATGATGTTTTCGCCACTAAAATTTGACTATAGCATTGAAATGCTGGACGCATTCTTTGAAGCAGGTGGGAACGCACTTGACACAGCGCACGGCTATGGCGGTGGTGATAGCGAAATGCTCATCGGACTCTGGATGCGCCAACGCAACAACCGCGACGAAGTATTCCTCATTGATAAAGGTGGACACCCACAAGGGAGAGTACCACGACCACGGCTTTCCCCCGAAGAACTCAAAGCCGATCTTGATGAGAGTATCGCTCGGCTCCGCACCGACTATATCGATCTCTACATGCTCCATCGTGATGACCCAGTGATCCCAGTCAGTACAATTATCGGCTATCTAAATGAGGAGATAGGTGCAGGGCGTATCCGCGCCATTGCTGCTTCAAACTGGGAACCACAACGCATCATTGATGCCAACACCTACGCCACTGAAAATGGACTCGCTGGATTTGTGTCTTGCAGCAACAACATCAGCCTTGCAGTCCCGATGGAACCGATGTGGGCAGGTTGTGTTTGTGTTGACGATGCCGCTCGCAAATGGCACATAGAGAGCCAGTTCCCGTTGATGCCATGGTCCTCACAGGCACGTGGTTTCTTCAGTGGTGCATTTACACCGGAGAACCGCGAAAACCGAGATATGGTCCGCGTTTATTACAACGACGATAACTTTAAAAGACTTGAACGCGCAAAGGCATTAAGCGCAAAATCCGGTTACTCCCCTATTCAGGTGTCCCTTGCCTATTGCCTAAATCTTTCTTTCCCGGTTTTCCCGGTTGTCGGACCGCTAACTTTAGCAGAGTTAGACTCCTCACTCGGATCGTTGGCACTTGAACTCTCCGATGCCGAAGTCCAGTGGCTCAACTTGGAAACAGATGGGGACCCCCTATGATGGCTCGGATTCTTTTGCTACTGATCTGCTCCCAATTTATCTTGCTACCTCTCGGTTTCGCACAAGAAAGCTGAGGGGCGTGAAGCAACCCTGCAATCCCGCGTGGCGGGATTCGGTTAAGTGAAGTCAGTTTGACTGCAGAAGAGATGAAGCGATTCCAGGGAACCATCAGTATGATGCGATGGTTCGACGCACAAGGTGGACACTTAGAAACAAAAGGAATTTCGGTGGAGGGAAGGGTGATTGATGTCCCGCTACATCGACACCACGTTACGCTGAATATTTATCGCGTTGATGTCGGGTTGCAATACCAAGTCAACCCACAGTGGACGCTCGAAGCGAATATCCCTTACGAGGCTAAAGTCCAAGAGGCAACTATTGAGGAAATTGAGCCTGTTTCCCAAGCGGAACTCGAAGCAATTATCCGTAATCGGGATAACCATCATCGAAATGAGACGTACACAGGACCCACAGATCCAGACGTTTTGTTGGGGTACCGTGCGACAGGGTTCTTGATAAAAAACGATTTCTTAATGGGACGTATCGGAACAACCGTTCCGTTTGGCAAAACGGAAGAAGACCCGTGGAAATTAGGGAATGCTGGACTCGAACATCTTCATATCCAGTTCGGCACTGGCACATTTAATCCAATCGCTGATCTGCATTATAGTTTTCCGCTCTACAAAGGATTGGGTGCCAATGCAAGTCTCCGCGGGAAGCTCCCATTGTATGAAAATAGCAAAACGTATCGCGGCTCCAAAGAGATTGCCTACACAGCCGGTCTAAACTATCGGTTCAACGATTGGCTTTCGCTTCAGACAAGTTATCTCGGTTTCTATCAATCCTACGCCTATTGGGCAGGGGAACTCGACATCAACTCTGGACTCCGGTTCAGCATGGCATCCGTCGGTGCTTCGATTTTAACACCCTATGACATTCCGTTATCTCTAACGCTCATGTTGCCTTTGACGCAAGAGACGCTCTATGATGACAGTGAGGCGTTGTTAGACGGTGTATATGAGGAGAGAGATGCCTTTGAATTCGGGCCTTTGGTATCCCTAACTATTCTATATGCGTTTTAGCAATACGGATCTATTCATCTTAGGACTTACGCACTCCACCGGTAGGTGCGGTTTCTAACCGCACTGATCCTAAGAGTGGATTGAAAGTGGGAGTTCCTCTATTTAAAGAAAATCAATGAGAACCAAACCGTCTAAATTTTCAGGTCAATATTGCACAATCCTAATGCTGGCTGTTTTCTGCATCAGTTGTGGCGTTCCGAATAACCCATATCCGAAGTCTGAACAGAATGCGGCAATCTACTACAATACGTTCCCCGAAGAGCCAAAGCACTTCGATCCGGCAATGTCCTATAGTTCCGACGAATACAGATTCATCCAGCAGATCTACGAACCGCCGTTACAATACCACTACCTGAAACGTCCGTATGCGTTAATCCCACTGACAGCAGCGGCGGTTCCACAACCTCGCTATTTCGATGCCGATGGCGAATCCTTGCCATTGGACGCACCCGCAGCGTCTGTCGCACGCGCTGTGTATGAGGTACGTATCCGCCCCGGTATCATGTATCAGCCGCACCCCTGTTTCGCCAAAACTGAAACCGGTGAGTGGCTTTATCACAACTTAACAAAGGCAGACGTAAAAGGATTTACACAAGTTACAGACTTTCCGATGACCGGGACGCGTGAACTTATCGCCGCTGATTACGTCTACCAGATTAAACGCATGGCGGATCCCAAAGTCACATGTCCTATTTCGAGCACGTTAGAAGATTATATTCTCGGCATGAAAGCCTACGCCGATGCCCTATCGAACGGACAGGTAGATCCGCCCTTCCCTGGGGTGGAGGTTGTTGATCGCTACACCTATAGGATTATCCTCACAGCAAAATATCCGCAATTCGTATACTGGTTAGCGATGCCGTTCTTTTCGCCGATGCCTCACGAGGCAATCGACTTTTACGGGCAACCGGTTATGAAAGAACGGAATATCACGATTGACAGATTTCCTGTCGGAACGGGTCCTTATCGTATAGACACCCTCATCGCACACAAAGAAATAGTTCTCGTCAAAAATGAGAACTTTAGGATTGAACATTATCCATCACGTGGTGAATCCAGCGATAGAGAGGCGGGACTTTTGGATGACGCATCGAAAATCATTCCCTTTATACCAAAAGCCGTCTACAAATTAGAAAAAGAGTCCATTCCGCGTTGGAACAAGTTCTTACAGGGTTACTACGACAATTCCGGCATCCCTTCAGATACATTTGATAGAGCGGTCGCCTTCGATGATACGGGTGATCCGGGGGCAAGTGAGGTATTGAGGTCAAAACAGATAGCATTACGTATCAACGTAGATCCGACAACCGTTTACTTCGCTTTCAATATGCTTGATGACACTGTCGGTGGATACTCGGAAGAGAAACGGAAACTTCGGCAAGCGATTTCGATAGCATTGGATAACGAGGAATACATTGAAATTTTCCTCAACGGACGCGGCGTTTCAGCATACAGTCCACTTCCACCCGGTATCTTCGGTTATCTGGAGGGTCCAGATGGGATAAACCCTTATACACACGATTGGGACCCACAGTCCAACCGACCGAGTCGCAAATCTATTGAAGAAGCTCGGCGACTCCTCGCAGAGGCAGGCTATCCGGGCGGACAGGATAGTAAAGGAAACCCGCTCATTATCTCCTTTGACAACACATGGACATCCGCGGGTGCCTCGGCCGCCTTAACGTGGATGCGGAAACAGTTAGAACAACTCGGTATCACTATGGAAAGCCGCACCACCGATTACAACCGTTTTCGCGATAAAGTCAAGAACGGAAACTTTCAGATCATCCGTTGGGGATGGCATGCCGACTATCCCGACCCAGAAAACTTCATGTTCCTGCTTTACGGACCCAATAGTAAGGCACTACAGGACGGCGAAAACGCTGCCAATTATGATAACCCAGAATTCAATCGTCTTTTTGAAGAAATAAAAAATATGGCAAATTCACCGGAACGCTTGGGGATAATCCGAGAGATGAACCGTCTGCTGCAACGCGATGCGCCTTGGGTCTTCGTCTATCATCCTGTTAATTTTGGTTTGTCACACCAATGGCTGAAAAACAGAAAGCCGACTTCTACTGGGTACAACACACTTAAATATTTTCGTATTGATGGAGAACAGCGCTCCAAAAGTCGTCAAGAATGGAATCAGCCGATCCTCTGGCCCCTATGGATATGCGCGGCATTTCTCATTTTAGGGACAATTCCAGCAATCATCACAATTTGGAAACGCGAACGAGGTACCCAATAGCCTTTTACTATTGCTGCGAATCAAAGACGATTGGGGCAAATTATTAACACATGCTGACTTATATTATCCGTCGAACCCTTTATGCCATTCCAATTTTAATCGGTGTGAATATCCTCGTCTTTCTGCTCTTTTTTGTCGTTAACTCACCAGACCAGATGGCGCGCAAGATACTTGGTGAAAAGAACATTACCCAAGAAGATGTGGATAATTGGAAAAAACAGAACGGCTATCACTTGCCCCTCTGGTTCAATACGGACGTATCTGGAAGCAAGCACTTTACGGAGACAATCTTTTTCCAGAAGTCGATTAAACTTTTCGTCTTTGATTTCGGGACTTCTGACAGGAACAACATCGACATTACATCGCAAATTTCACAGCGAATGTGGGCAAGTTTTGCTATCGCACTGCCAACATTTTTACTCGGTCTCTCTGTGAATATTACCTTTTCAATGATTGTGGCTTACTATCGGGCGACCTACGTCGATTTTTGGGGCACAATCCTCGCCGTTATCCTTATGTCTGTTTCCGCACTCTTCTACATCATTGGTGGACAGTGGATATTCGGTAAGATATTGCGGCTTTTCCCGATTTCAGGATATGATGCCGGACCGAATATGTTCAAGTTTGTAGCACTGCCCGTCGTGATAGGTATTGTGAGTGGGATTGGCGCGGGAGTCCGTTTCTATCGGACAATATTTCTTGAGGAGGTCAATCAAGACTACGTCCGGACAGCACGGGCAAAGGGATTAAGCGAGAGGATCATTCTCTTTAAACACGCACTTAAAAACGCCATGATTCCAATTTTGACAAGTGTTGTATCGACAATCCCGTACCTCTTTCTCGGAAGTTTACTCATAGAGGCGTTTTTTGCAATCCCCGGACTCGGAAGTTTTATCATCGAAGCCATCCAAGCGCAAGATTTCGCAATCGTCCGAAGCATGGTCTATCTCGGATCGGTACTATATATCATCAGCCTGCTCCTGACTGACATCAGTTATACTTTAGTCGATCCTCGGGTCCGATTTGAATAAGAAGGTGGGAAATGATTTCACATAACAGAAATTATCAAGTGCTACAAGGCGTGATGAGTCTGCTACTCGGAAGCATCAGCATCTGCTTACTGGTAGTGCTTCGACATTCAGGTTATCCGGGCGTGATGCTCTCCACTTTTCTGATAGTGGGACTCACTCTGATTTTTTCGGGCGATTACCTTATTAACCCTTTTAAATTACCGGTCACACCGTGGAAACAGGCGTTCGCAAGTGATATTGGTCTCATCGCTTACGGCGTGCTCTATTTCAGTATCGCCATGTCAAAATTACTGCAACCGCGTTGGACGACTATTAATTTACCCGCCTTTTTGCAACCGGTTTGGGTGCGGCGCGGGTTAGCAGGCGTCGGAATCGTCCTGATCGCCGCAGGCGTCTACGGCATTTATCATTTATATACAGAACAATTAGCGGAAGATGCATCAAAGTAACAGAAACTTTTCCCGTCACTTGGCGATAATCACGGCGTAACGGAGCGGTGTCTCGCCGATATTACGTATCCCATGTAAGATTTGGCAATCGACGTGAACGGCTTCATTGTCTCTGACGCGATGCGTCTCTTCACCAAATAGCACCTCACCTTCCCCAGAGAACACGTAAAAAATTTCTTGCCCATCGTGTGTATGCGGTGGATGGGCGCGCTGCCCAGGTCCGACTTCAGAAATATGGAGATGAAGTTGTTCCCGATCCGCCCCAGTTTCAAGAATAAACCGATCAATCCCTTTAACATCGCCTCTAATCTCTTTTTCCATGAGAATCCCTCCACTTCAGTAATGTCCTATAATTTAACACTCTTTTCCAGAATTGTCAATTCCAATTTGAAGAAGTCCAACCTTCTGCTATCCTTATGAGTCAAGCACCCCTCGAAAGGAAAGATAAGGATGGACGCCAGTCGGCAAGAAGATTCTTCCCACAATCCACAAAAAGTTGACTAAAACTCTAAAGTATTATGCACTTTTCAAGCAAAATAGCAATTTTTATTGGACATAATTTGTGTTATGTGTGAAAATATCGTATGATTGAGTTTTGTATAGACTTTATTAGTTATTAATTATGATATAATAAAAATTGGCTTATTATAACTTCAACGACTTGTGCTAATTATTTTTGAGGTTTGAAGAAGTCCAACCTTTCCAAACGGGGGGTTTCATGAATACAAAGAACTTAATCGCCGAACTTATTGGGACCTTTGCGTTGATTTTTATTGGGGCGGGCGCGTTAGCAATTGGCGAAGGCGGTTTAGTCGGTGTTGCCCTCGCCCACGGCTTAGTCATTGTGGCGTTTGCTTACGCGTACGGACACATCTCCGGCACGCATATCAACCCAGCCGTGACGCTTGGTCTCCTAATAGCAGGAGAAATCCAATTCGTCGCAGCCATCGGTTACTGGATTGTCCAATTCCTTGGCGGAATTTTGGGGGCAGTTGTACTTAACGCTGTGTTGCCGAATCCAGGCGATCTCGGTGTGACAATTCTCAGTGAAAACGTCGGCGTAGGTCAAGGACTCGTCGTCGAAATCGTGCTCACCTTTTTCCTCGTCAATACGATTTTTAACACTGCTGTCAGCGGTAAAGCAGGAAATTTTGCGGGACTCGCTATCGGGTTGACGCTGGTACTGTGTATCCTAATGGGCGGACCGTTGACGCGGGCATCTCTTAATCCCGCACGGACGATCGGACCTGCCATTGTCAGCGGCAATTATGCCGACATTTGGCTCTACTTTGTAGGACCCTCTGTAGGCGGAATCCTCGCAGCACTCCTCTATATCGGTGTCCTGAAAGACAAAGGAGACGCATAGTCCGCGCATCACAAAAAAAGAAAGGCTGGCACATTCACGCGCCAGCCTTTTTATTTACTTCTAATCGTAGTCCACTAAGATGCGGTTGTAATCGGAATTTCAGCCGGTTTAGCGGCTTCCGGTTTCGGGATTGAGACCGTTAGCACGCCATCCGCGTATCCCGCCTTGATATTAGAGGTCTCAACGTTCCTCGGTAGCGTAAAACTCCGTTGGAAGTTACCGTACCGTCTTTCCACACGGTGGTAGCTCTTGCCATCCGTTTCCGCTTCCTGACGTTTTTCGCCTTTGACAGTCAGACGGTTATCGGTTACCGAGATGTTGACATCACTCTCCGAAACCCCCGGCAGTTCTGCACGGATTTCAAAATAGTTCTCAGTTTCAGAAATATCCACCGTCGGCATCCAATAGGTCTCTTCCGTATCCGTTCCGCTTTCATGAGAACCAAAGAGATCTCCAAAAGCACGTCCCATTTCGTTGTGGAGGTTGAACAGATTTCTCATCGGTCTGCGAGTCGTTAAGTAATTCATTTTTTTCTCCTTTTGAATTTTGTTTGTCTATGTAGATGTTAGATGCAAATTCCGTGCCAACCTTTTCTGAGGCAATCCGAAGATATTCGCCTCACTGCTTGCATATAAGCAAATTCCGTGCCAAACTTAATTTTTAGCTATTGGTGAACCAAGGTGTGCGGTTTCCCAGTCAATGTGGGGCAAGCTGCGATAGGCGATTAGCAAAGAAGAAAAAACTTCCTTCGGAAAAAATCTACCGATGCTGACTGCTGATGGCTGAAAGCCGACAGCCATAGAAGGGTTTGCCAAATTGACACCACCCTTGCCACTGTGGCATTCGTAGGATGTCAAAATGGCTTTAGTGAATGGAGCGCATAGATGACGCGCGTTTTCGACATTGCTGGATTGCCTTAAGCTGATACGGTATTTTCTTGGATCCGGGTTCGGATGCTTGCAACAAGCGTTTGTAAGGCAACAGGGTTTTCATTTTGGAAAGGGATAATCAGGTCAGCGTACTGTTTATAGGGTTCTGTATAGACCGGGAAATTCGGGAGGACATCGCGGCGATACCAATTGATAGCCCACTCCAAGTCACCACCACGTTGCGCAACGTCCCGGAGCATCCGTCGGAGAACACGCTCGTGGGCATCTACATCAAGGAACACTTTGATATCCATTAAGTCGCGAAGGGCTTCACTCCAGAAAATCAGATGTCCCTCTACAATAACGACATCACTCGGTTGAACCCTCGATTTTTCGGTGCCACGTTGTGAGGCACGAGTGCCAGGTGTCGGTGTTTCAATGGCATTCCGATCGCGAAGTTTTTTGATGTCTGTAATGAGGGCGTCCCATAAGACAGCATCCGGGTGATTTGCGGTAATCACGCGCTCGCGTTCCGCCTCTGAGTATTCCGACCAGTTACGGAAATAAGAGTCTTGGTTTAGGACGACGGGCGAGAATTCCGAGAGTTGTTCTTCCAAAGCACGGGCGAACGTTGTCTTTCCAGAGGCGGAACCGCCCATGATTCCAAGGGTGATTGGTGTAAAATATTCTTCTTTTTTCATAGTCTACCTCATAACCTCGTTCTTTTTCTATGTTAGCACACATTGATTTATGGGTCAACGCTCTTTTGCGTAAAAAGAAATTTGACTTGTGTTAAAAAGTATGTTATTATATAATAAAATCTGTGATTTCATTAAAAAAAGTATAAACGCTTTTTCATAAATAACGTCTTAGGTTACAAGAATATCCATTCCATGGAAACTTGATGATGCAAACGCTTCAAAGCAAGACCACTACAACACGAGTACCCCGGCTACAGATTGCCCCAATTTCTTTACAGAACGGTTCTCTTTACGCGTGGGCTATCTTTACGCCTTTTGTGCAGTTTGAAGGCGAAAACCTGCTTTTAAAAGCCGGCCTCGGATTGTATCTATACCTGTACCTTTATCTGTACAGCGATGCCAGGTGGTGAAGCTCCGTAAGCGATGCTATTTTAAACCAATTTCATTATCACCACCCAGCGTTGAAGAAAAATTCGATGTTGGGTAATTTTTTTTAACCAAACTTGATTTCTGACAGACAGAGTTATTTTCGGTGCAGCTTGCAAACCGAAAACTTGCTATTCAAAAGACGGTGCAGCTTGCAAACCGAAAACTTGCTATTCAAAAGATCGAGCAACTTACAAACTGAAAACTTGCTATGAAAAAGGTGGAGGTAGTTGAAAAGCATGGTAATCGTGACCAAAACCGATGCAACACAGGCAGACATCGACGCGGTTGTTAAACGGATTGAAAGCGTTGGGTTACAGGCACAAGTCTCAACCGGCGAACGCCATACAGTTATCGGTGTGATTGGAGATAAAACATTGCTTGGTGATATTCCCATAGAGTCAATGTCCGGTGTGGAGCGAACGATGGCTATCACAGCACCATTCAAATTGGCATCCCGTGAATTCCGAGGCGATGAACCCACGGTTATTGTCGTCAACGGCACAAAGATTGGCGGACGGCAGATACCCGTTATTGCGGGTCCATGTGCTGTGGAGAGCACGGAGCAGATTGTAACGATCGCCCGACTGGTTCAAAAAGCGGGTGCCAGTTTCATTAGAGGGGGTGCCTTTAAACCGAGAACGGGTCCTTATAGCTTCCAAGGCTACGGCAAGAAAGCGCTCAAAATGCTACAAGAGGCGAAAGATGAAACAGGACTCGGCATCGTCACCGAAGTGATGACCCCACATGAAGTCGAACTCGTCGGGGAATATACAGATATGTTCCAACTCGGCACACGGAACATGACAAATTTCTATCTGTTGCGTGAGGTTGGACGCGCACAGAAACCGGTTATCCTCAAGCGGGGCATGTCCGCAACTATTGAAGAATGGCTACTCGCCGCTGAGTATATTCTCTCAGAAGGCAATCCGGATGTCATTCTCTGTGAACGCGGGATTCGGACGTTTGAAACGCATACCCGCAACACCCTTGATCTGAACGCGGTACCAGTCGTTCACGAATTGAGCCACTTACCTATTGTTGTTGATCCAAGCCACGGCACAGGTATCAGGAGTTTGGTCTGTGATATGACGAAAGCGTCCGTAGCCGCTGGTGCAGATGGACTCTTACTTGAGGTACACCACGACCCAGACCATTCGATGACAGGTGACGGCGCACAGTCGCTGTTCCCGGAACAATTCGAGACGCTGATGCAGGAACTCAAGCCTATCGCTGTTGCTGTCGGACGCGAAATTTAAATTTGGAGGAACACCCCCGTGGACGATTTTGAAGCCAATCAGCAAAAAGTCTACATCTTTGATACAACACTCCGCGATGCAGAACAGACCCCCGGAGCCGCACTCGGCATCCAGGAAAAACTGGAGATTGCGAAGCATCTTGCCAGATTAAATGTTGATGTCATTGAAGCCGGATTCCCAATTTCGTCGCCCGGTGATTTCGATGCCGTTAAACAGATCGCAAACGAAGTGGAAGGTCCCGAAATCTGCGCGCTTTCGCGTGTCGTGGAGAAGGACATCACTGCTGCGTGGAAGGCGATTGAAGACGCACCGCGCGCCCGTATCCACACGTTTGTCGGAACCTCTCCCATCCATATGGGACGTATCACGCGTACAACGCCCGAAGATACACTTCGCATGGCGACCGATGCTGTTGCCTACGCAAAAAGCCTCTGTGAAAACCACGCCGATGCAAACGTCGAGTTTTCACCGATGGACGCCGGACGCACGGAATTAGGGTTCCTTTATGAAGTCGTTGAAGCGACTATCGCTGCTGGCGCAACTGTTGTCAATATCCCGGAAACCGTTGGTTGGACAGTCCCCACTGAGTTCGGTGAGTTGATTAAGGGCATTATGGAAAACGTTCCAAACGTTAACGATGCCATTATTAGTGTCCACTGCCACAACGATCTCGGATTAGCCGTTGCAAACAGCCTCATAGCAATCGAGCAAGGCGCACGGCAAGTGGAATGCACAATCAACGGGCTTGGCGAGCGTGCCGGGAATACCTCACTCGAAGAGGTCGTCATGGCAATCCGCACACGGCGTGATTATTTCAAAGCGTATTACACAGACATTAACGCCAAGGAAATCGTCCCGATTAGTCGGCGCGTCAGCCGAACGATGGGTATTATGGTGCAACCGAACAAGGCAATCGTCGGTGCAAATGCTTTCGCACACAGCTCGGGTATTCATCAAGACGGGATCATCAAATCGCGCGTAACTTTTGAGATCATTGATCCGAAAGAAATTGGCTGGAAAGAGAGTCAACTCATTCTCAGTCCCCGTTCCGGACGCAACGCGCTCCGGCATCGTCTCAGTGAACTCGGCTACGAGGTGAAACCGGAAGAGTTGGACAAAGTTTATGAACGGTTCCTCAGTGTCGCAGATAAGAAAAAGTCGATTCAGGATGCCGATCTTGAAGCAATTATGAGTGATGAGATTCGTGCAATCCCTGCTGTCTATGAATTGGATTATATTCAAGTCGTCAGTGGAACGAAAATCTCGCCCACCACAACAGTTGGTGTTCGGACGAAGGGTGAGGTTGTTGAAAGAGCGTCTACTGGAGATGGACCGGTCGATGCAGCGTTTAAGGCAATTAGTCAAATTGTTGACATCCAACTGAATCTCATCGACTACCAAATCCGTTCTGTAACCGAAGGAGAAGACGCTATCGGTGAAGTCTCGTTGAAGGTCCAGGACAACGGGAACATCATCACAGGACACGGTGCCAGCACGGACATCATTGAGGCGAGCGCACGCGCATATATCCACGCCGTTAACAAACTCATTCAGATCCGATCTGAGGGATAGTGTTCATTAGTGGTTAGTTATAAGTTATAAGTTATAAGTTAAGAGGTTAGTTTGTAACAATCTACTGCTACTTGGCGTACACCAAGGGAAAACGAATTGTTACAGAGAAACCTCTTAACTAACCACCAACAACTTATAACCAACAACTATTAAGCTACCAATCCTCAACCAGTTGCACGAGCAACCTGACACCATAACCCGACGCGCCTTCAGGAATATACGTAGAGCCTTTCATCCCCCAGGCAGTCCCGGCGATGTCGAGGTGAACCCACGGATAGCCTTCCGCGAACTTCTTCAAGAACGCAGCCCCCGCAATTGTGCCAGCACCCCCATCACCGATGTTTTGGACATCCGCAACCTTACTTTTAACGCCTTCATCGTAATCGTCCCAAAGCGGTAATTCCCAGACGCGCTCGTGCGTCTTTGCGGCCGCCGACTTCACTTTCTCCATCAGTTCTGGGTCTGTACCCATTGCGCCAGCGGCGATATGTCCTAAACACGTAATCACAGCACCCGTAAGCGTGGCTAAGTCGATAACCCCTTTCGGATTATACTGCGCCGACCAACCGAGGGCATCTGCTAACACGAGTCGACCTTCTGCGTCTGTGTTGAGAATCTCAATCGTTTTCCCGCCATAGGAGGTAACAACGTCGCCGGGTTTAATAGCGGTTCCGCTCGGCATATTCTCAGTCGCAGCGACGACACCCATCACACGCACATTCGGTTTGAGCTGACCGATGGCTTGCATCGCACCAATCACAGCAGCGGCACCCGACATATCGTGCTTCATCTCGTGCATACCGCTGCCACCTTTGAGCGAAATACCGCCTGTATCAAAGGTGATTCCTTTTCCGACAAGCACGACGGTATCCTGTCCTTCACCGTCTGGGACGTATTCAAGAATAATAAAGCGGGGTTCTTCAGCACTCCCCTGTGCAACGGCGAGAAGGGTTCGGAACCCTTTCTCTTCGAGTGTCGCTTTGTCAAAAATTTCACAACGCAATCCTGAACTTTCTGCCACCGTTATTGCCTTTTCAGCGAGTTGTGTTGGTGTGAGATGATTACTCGGCTGATTACTCAAATCCCGGGCGAGAAGCGTACCGTTGGCTATTATTTCTCCACGTTGGACAGCCGCTTCCACGGTTTCCCTGCTCTGTTCGTTTTCGGCTAAAAAGGTCATGGACTCAATCTGTTTCTTCTCTTCTCCATCACCACTTTCGGTTTTATGCTCGTTGAATTGATAGAGCGAAAGGAGACACGACTCCGTAGCCCCTTGGATTATTTCGGGTGTGGCTTCTATCGGGATGGGAATGCTAACCGTCCTTAAACCCATATCCCGAATCGTCCGTGCAGCGTGTCCCGCTGCCTGACGTACCCGCTCAGGCGTAAGATCGTGATATTCACCCAAACCCACCAGTAGTATACGCGGCGTACTGATAACCCCGTTTGTATACAGCCAACTCGTCGTTTTATGCTTACCTGTGAAGTCTCCGAGGTTCATAAGTTCACGAATCCGGCCACCGAGTGCCTGTTCTATATTTTGAAGCGGGGCACTATAAAAATCCGGGTTTTCCAGCACACCGATGGCAATAACATCGCTCTGCTCTTGACTAAACCCACCGGTTTTGACAGTAATGTTCATAAATTTTCCTTTCTATTTGATTGTCTTAACCAGAATTTACAAGATTAAAAGATTTATGGTGAGGTGCTATTCAAAAAGCGCGGCTACCTCGTAAGAGAATCCTTTGACGACTTCTCCTCCGCTAAGCGTGTCATTCCGCGTGAGCACTGTGATATCTGTTTCTGAACGGTAAACAGTCACTGTTTTAGAGGGAGGCTTAATCACCCATACTAACTGTGTGCCTGCCTCAAGGTAGGCAAAAGCCTTCTCTTCAACTTGGTACAACTTGTCTGTAGGAGAAACGACTTCCACGGCAAGGTCTGGCGGGACTGGAGATGTTTCGCGCTGATCGTCAGGAAGCCGGTCAGTTGAAATAAAGGCGATATCAGGGACCAGCATCCGTTCGCCAACACGGAAGCCTGTATCTGATATCAGGACACGCCCAAGTTGGTTTTCACGGACGTACAAGTGTAATGGCGAACTTAAGTTCACACTAATGTACCCATGTTCCAATGAGGTCGGAGGCATCGGCACTAATTCTCCTTCCATATATTCATATCCTTCTAAATCGCTTTCGAGGAATTCCGCTAACGTCATCTTGAGGGTCTCATGAGAAAGACGCTCAGGCGAAAATTGACGAACTTCTTGCGTGTCCATTTTGGCTCTCCTATTGCCTCTATTGTCAGAACTGCACCACTTATGGTAGATTTTAGAATGCCCTAAGTAATTCTACACTCCTAAGTCCTTCGCATTCCTGTCAAAACGACCAGAGGTTCCGCGCTCGTGACAGTAATTGAATGGTAGGTATTCGCAGGAACATCCATCCGGTCCCCGGCTTCAACCATCCCGTGTGCATCCGCAACTTTCACATCTGCCGTGCCAGACAAGACACAAACGACCTCATCTTGCGCGTGGATATAGTCGAGGTAAGCACCACCGGGGTGACCACTCCACTCATAAGCATTAAAACCTTCAGATTGTAACTGTTGTTTTAAAGCGTCCACATCCGTATGCTGTTCCGACCAACGCGATTTCCAACCCATAAGTCTCTCCTTAATTCCATTTACCTATACGCCTATCTCTTAACAGAATTGCGTTTGTAGTAGGGCGATTCATCGCCCGTCCTGACGAAGTGTTTTTCTATTCATGGCACGAATCACTTTTAACTAACAACCGATAACTAATAGCCAACAACCAACTAAAGCGGCTCTAACCTGACTGGGCACACCTTCAGTTCCGCCGTATGCGTAACCGGGTCGTAGCCAGAACCCGTCAACAGGTTGACCGGCACATCCGCGAAACTGAAACTGGCGAAAACCGTGCCACGCGGCGAACGATCCGTCGCTTTGACTTTGATGTTGATGCTACCCCGCGCACTACTCATTTTACACCATTCCCCGTCTGCTAATTGCCACCTCTCAAGGTCAACAGGATTGACTTCTAAGGATTCTTCCGGTAAAAGGTAATCAATTCCTTCCGCTCTACCTGTTTGCGTTCGCGTGTGATAGGATTGCAAGCGTCTACCGGTTGTAAGCCATACCGGGAACGCTTCACTAATCGTCTCAGCAGGATCGCGGTAATGGACATTCGAGAAGATACCGCGTCCATTGACAAACGTCTCCTCGTGAAGTCTCGGTGTCCCTGGATGTTCTTTATACGGGACGGGCCATTGATACGCGCCGCTCTCAATGCGGTCCCAGTCCAATCCAGCATAAATAGGCGAGACCCGACAGAGTTCGTTGAAAATCGGTTTTGGTGTATTAAAGTCAAAACCTGTAAACCCAAGGCGTTGCGCAATCTGACAGATAATCCACCAGTCGGGTTTAGCATCACCTGGGGGTGGCACTGCAGCCCGCAGCCGTTGGACGCGACGTTCTGTATTCGTGCATACGCCATCTGTTTCACCCCACGCTGTCGCGGGCAAGACAACATCCGCAAGCTCGGCAGTCTCAGTCAGAAAAATGTCAATAACAACCAGATGCGCCAATGAACGGAGTGCGTGCTCGCAATGCTCGCGATCCGGGTCAGAGATTAACGTATTTTCACCATCAATCAGCATCGCATGGATACTATCACCACAAAGTTCTAACGCCGTCACTTTCGTGATACCCTTCTCCAAGTCAATTTCTCTACCGTATTCCGCTTTAAACTTCGCCTGATGCTCTGGATCCGTGACGGCTTGGAAACCCGGGTAGTTGTTTGGCAATGCGCCACTATCGCCTGCCCCTTGGATGTTGTTTTGCCCGCGCATCGGGTTGATTCCCGTTCCTTCTCGCCCGAGATTACCTGTCATTAAAGCCAGATTGCACAGACTTTGGACATTCTCAACACCACAGATGTGTTCTGTGATTCCTAATGTGTAGTAGATAGCACCTTTGTTTCCGCTACCATACCACATCGCAGCCGTTTCAATGTCCTTCGCTGGCACACCCGTAATCGTTTCCGCCCATTCGGGTGTCCATTGGCTGATATGCTCAAAGAACGCGTCAAATCCGGTCGTGCGGTCTTTAATAAAGTCTTCGTCAATCAAGCCTTCACGAGCGATAACGTGCGCCATGCCGAGAAGCAGTGCTGTATCTGAACCGACGCGGAGTGGGAGATAAAGGTGTGACAGCTCCGCCAATCCGATGCGTCTCGGATCGGCAACGATGAGTTTTGCACCACGGGCGACAGCCTTTTTCAACCCCGTCGCAGCGACTGGATGGCATTCCGTCATATTCGTACCGATACAGAAGATGACATCCGGTTTCTCCATATCAACGAGTGGGTTAGACATCGCCCCACGTCCGATTGTCGCTGCCAGACCGGCAACGGTCGGGGCGTGTCAGGCACGGCTACAGTTGTCAATATAGTTTGTCCCGAACCCCGCACGGATAAACTTCTGCATGAGATATGCCGCTTCGCTCGGTGCGCGCCCAGAAGCAACACCGTAAACGCTATGCCTACCGTGTGTCGCATTGACCTTTCGGAAACCTTCAGCGGCTTTATCAAGCGCATCCTCCCATGTCGTTTCGTGGAGTTCACCGTCATCACCGCGAACAAGCGGCGTTTTCAACCGATCAGGATGCTGAACAAAGTCGTAGGCGAACTGTCCCTTGACACAGAGCGCGCCTTGATTCGCAGGTCCGTCCATCGCTGGATGGATACCGACAATCTTTTCATTTTTCGTCAGCATATCAACAGAACACCCGACCCCGCAATACGGACAGATTGTGCGTGTTTTTTCAATATTGAGTTCGGTAGGAGGGATTTGTAATCCCGACTCAGCATGACGCAGTGCCTTCTTATCGCCGAGTGCGCCGGTCGGACAGGTCTGGATGCACTGTCCACAAAACGTACACGCCGAGTCCTTGAGGAGTCCGTCAAATTCGGTCGTAATCTGTGTATGGAAACCGCGATTCATGACGTTAATGGCGTGGTCACCCTCTTGCTCTGCACAGACGCGGACACACCGATAACACGAGATACAGAGTTCATAATCTCTGAGGATAAACGGATTGTCATCATCGACTTTGTTTGTGCCGGATATTGCCCCCGTTATGCTTCCGTCGTTAATCTCATATTTGTCGCGGAGGTCTGCGAGTTCGCCAGCGGCATAACCTCGCAATGGGGAAACATCAACTTCGCGATTCTCGCCAACAACCATCTCAAGTAGCGTCTTCCGATACGCCTCTATTGTATCGGTTGAGGTGCGGACAACCATCCCCGGTGTGGCTTGTGTTGTGCAAGCCGCCACAGGATTCCGTGCCCCTTCTAACTCGACAATACAGAGACGACACCCGCCGAAAGGCTCAAGCCTTGGATCGTAGCAGAGCGTTGGAATCTCTTTTTGATAACGTTGTGCGATTTCAAGGATCGTTTCACCGACAGAAAACGTTACGTCAACGTCATCAATTTTCATTTTATTTTTCATCAGGCTAAACCCCAATCATCCTATTCTCCAAAATCAAGCTGCGGCACCGTTAGCGTGCCTGCCAAGATTTGCTGCCTTGCTGCCGCAACCTCTCGCTGCACGACTTCCGGCACTTTATCTTTCAATGCCGGATTATAGGTAAGCGCGATCGCCCCATCAGTTAGCATTGTGAAAATATAGAGTTTTGGCTCAAATGTTCCCGAACGGACAGCACTCGCAAGCTGCTGATAGGCTTTCGGTGTAATCACGGCATTCGCGAGGACCGCTCGAGGCGAAACTGCGCTCTGATCTCTATTTGCACCGAAGGAGTAGACGGTTTTGCCTGCGTCCTGTGCTATTTCTACGGCTTCAAACACGCCAAGTCCGGCTTCATTGGCGTTATGGAAAATAAAATCGACCCCTTTTTGTATCTGTGCAAGGCTGAGTTCCATCGCCTTATCAATACTCTCCCAGTCACCAACATAGTCACGTTGCAGGACAGCATCAGGATTGACGCTTTTCACACCGCCTTCAAATGCCATAAACACACTATTACCGGATGGAAGTTCCTGTCCACCGACCATACCAATCATATCTGTTTGCGTCATCAGACCTGCAATCATACCTAAGAGATAAGTAGCCTGTTCAAGGCGAAAGACGATCGGTGAGACGTTCTCACGAATCGCCCCACCCGCCCCCGCGGACGTAATAAAGACGATTTCGGGGTAGTCTTCTGCAACTGCTATCGCTGCGTCCTGATACTCGTACCCATGTCCAAAAATGAGGTGATAGCCAGCCATCGCGTAGGCGCGAAAATCGGATTCCCAATCCGCAGGAATCAAACTCTCAACATAGTCTACTTCTGCACCGAGTTCCGCTTCAATCGCTTTTAAGCCGTCGTAAGCCAAGGCATTCCAGCCCTGATCGCTAATAGCACCAGGGAGCAGCATACCCACCTTAAACATTTCAGGTTCAGGCGTATAGATATCCTTGCTTACCTCTCGCATGTTCTGACAACCCAGCATAGATCCGATTGCCAAGAGACCGAAAATTAAGACAGCGTTTGCAATTCTACCCATCAATTTCCAATAAATCTGTTGTTTCATCAATATTCGGTTCCTTTAGGTTAGGGAGGAAGCCTATCTCTTTTGTTTAGAATAGAATGCCAACCTTAGTCCCCTTCCTTTTCACTGAAGTCGATCTGTGGCACCTTCAACTCACCTGCAAGAATTTTCGCTTTTGCAGCTTCAACGGCTTTTTGCACATCTGCCGGGATTTTATCCTTCAGTGCTGGATTGTAAGTAAGTGTGATCGCCTCGTCTGTTACCATGTTAAAAGTATAAATCTGCGGTTTAAAACTGCCATTTTTAACAACCTCAGCAATTTGTACAAACGCGTTCGGTGTAATCACAGCATTGGCAATCACAGTCGTCGGGGATATATCACTTTTGTCGCGATTCGCCCCAAAGGTGTATACCATTCTGTTCTCCTTTTGGGCAGTTTCAGATTTATTAAAAATCTCAGCCGCCTCATAAGCACCGAGACCCGCTGCGTCTGCGTTTGGGAAGATGAAATCAACCCCTTCATTAATCTGTGCGAGCGCGAGTTCCTTCCCTTTGCCGATGTCCTCCCAATTGCCGACGTATACCCAAGAAACCTCTACATCAGGGTTCACACTTTTCGCGCCCCCTTCAAACGCCATAAACGTGCTATTCACAGACGGGATGTTTTGTCCACCCATAACACCGAGTTTATTCGTCTGGGTCATCATGCCTGCGATCATTCCTAAGAGATAAGCGGGCTGCTCAACACGGAAGTTGGCTGCTGAGATGTTATCGGTGACCGTACCCCCCGAAGATGTAATGAAAATTGTCTCTGGAAAATCCGGGGCAACCGCCTTCGCCGGGTCCTGAAACTCATATCCGTGTCCAAACACCATGTGGTAACCATCGAGGGCGTAAGAACGGAACTGTTCTTCCTGGTCGGTAGGCGTTCGGGTCTCAGCATGACTGATTTCCGCACCGAGTTGTTTTTCAATCGCTTTCAGTCCTTCATACGCCAAAGCGTTCCAACCCGCATCACTGATTGACCCCGGAAGCAGCAACGCGACTTTAAATTTCTCATGATCTTTTGCATCAAGACTCACATTCCCGATAAGCATGAACCCAATCGCCCAAAGGCATAGGCATAAAACGTAGATTGCTACATTATTCCGTAACTTATAAAATATTTGTATCACGTCAAAATTTCCTCTTCTTTACAAAAAAGTTTGATACAAGTATAGCACGTTTATGCGAAAATGTAAAGTTCTAACCTTTTGAAAAAAATAAAGGTTGCTTTATCTGGGTCAATAGGTTACACTTTTAATTCGTTATCAGCTACCAGTTTTCAGTTAAGAGATGTTTAAGGCAGAGAAGTTGTGAACCACTCTCATTTAATTACGAATTTCACGATATATAAGAAAATATGAAAAGCACTTTTGAAGTTAAAATAAATGCCAAAACGCACTTGGTCGTTCAAAGCGATACAGGACGCTGCTTAGGCGGCGTTGGCGCGAATTTTTATCGTCCTTTCGTCTTTCCATTTTACACACCCGCAGGACATACCGTCGTCCAAGAGTTCGCCTTCGATCATCCCTTCCACAACGGCATTTTCGTCGGACAGGGACCGGTGCAGGTCGGCGAAAGAGAAGCCGGTTTCTGGGCATCACCGCCCCGTCGTTCCTTTACGGACAAAGTCTTTGAGAAATTGGGACGGATGGACACACAGAAAACAATTGACATTCCGCAAGCCGAGGGTGTTCAGTTCGTCCAAAGCGTTGTCTGGCGGGACGAGAACGAAGTGCCGATGATTGACGAGATTCGGACTGTCAACCTTTACGTCCTCCCTGATGCGACTGTTTGCGATATGACCAGCGAAAAGATTGCCGCTTACGGTGCGGTTACGTATCCACAGACGAAATTCGGGAGTATCGGTATCCGTGTTGAACCAAGACTCTTGCCTGTCATGGGCGGTGTCGTACTGGCGGACAGCGGACGTAGAGGGGGTGTTGATGTCGTTCATGAAAGCGAATCAGATTTCGTCGTCTACCAGAATATGCTAACCGGACACGGGCAGTTCGGGGTCTTGATGAGCATACTCGATGAAGGGGTTCGCGGGCCCTGGTTCATTCGGGATTACGGGATGGCACTCTATAACCCAACGTGGACGGGTGCGATATCTACGCCAGCAGGTGAAAGTTGGAAAATCTCGCTTCGGATCATCGCTTACGATGGAAATCTGACAAGGACAAGAGCAGAAAATTGGTGTCAATTGTAGATGAGAGAAAAAAACATACTTGAGCTTCGGAATGTGACAAAAACCTTTGGTGATTTTGTTGCAGTTGATAGTGTAGACTTTGAACTCCAAGCCGGTGAGATCCACGCCATCTTAGGTGAAAACGGTGCCGGTAAGTCCACCTTGATGAACCTTATCTATGGGCTTTACCAACCCTCGGCAGGACGGATCTATGTTACAGACCGTGAGAACTGGCGGTATAGGTTAAATGCAAAGTCACCACGCGATGCGATTGCCAGTGGTGTCGGTATGGTGCATCAACACTTCATGCTGATTGAAAACCTGACGGTTGCTGAGAATATCGCCTTGAGTCTGGGGCAATTGGATCAGAATACAGCGCGGAAAAAATCCTCGGACGGCTCTGACGAAAACGGGTTAGGAAAGTTTCGCTTCAAGAAGGAAGAGGCTGTACGTATGACTGAATCACTCTCTGAGCGGTTCGGTCTGGCTGTCGATCCCAGTGCACTGGTCCGCAGTCTATCCGTCGGCTTAAAACAACGCGTAGAGATCCTAAAAGCACTCGCTGTTGATGCCCGAATTCTGATTCTTGATGAACCCACAGCCGTCCTCAGTCCACAAGAAGTGGAAGGCTTCTTCACCGTCCTCCGCAAGCTCCAAGCCGATGGGCGCGCCATCATCTTCATTAGCCACAAAATGAAAGAGGTTTTAGAGATTAGCGATAGGATAACCGTCTTAAGACGCGGCAAAAAGGTCTACCTCGGTCCGACCGGAGAACTCACTGCAAGGGAACTCGCAAGGGAGATGATTGGCGCGGATGTCGAAGATGTTCGACGTTCAACCACTTCAGAACCCGAAAACGAGCTCCCAGAAACCGTACTCCAACTCACAAATCTGAGCGTCCGCGGGGATCGGAACGAAGTCGCAGTCTCTGAGGTCTCCATGGAGATCCGTCGCGGTGAAATCGTCGGCATCGCTGGCGTTGACGGCAACGGGCAGCGCGAACTCGCTGAGGCAATTATGGGGTTGCGACACGGCGTGTCTGGAAAAATAAATATCTTGAACGCTACGCCAAAAGGAATAAAGGCGGTCCGACACCGCGGGGTTGGCTATATCCCTGAAGATAGACAGACAACAGGAGTCATCGCAGCGTTTTCAGTCACGGAGAACCTTCTCCTGAATGTCACACACTTAGAAAACCTCGCGCGCTGGAACATCCTCAACCAAAAGCGGAAACAGGAAACCGCAGCGCAGCTCATCGCCGATTACGACATCCGCCCACCCGTCGCTGATATTTCTGCGGCATCACTCTCCGGGGGCAACCAACAGAAAATCGTCCTTGCCCGAGAAATCTCGCTGCAACCCGACCTCCTTATCGCTGTGAACCCGACACGCGGTTTAGATGTCAACGCCGCCCGTTACGTTCATGAGAATTTATTAGCGCAACGCCAGGAAAAAAAATCCGTTTTATTAATTTCAACAGAGTTAGACGAAGTTTTATTGTTGAGCGACCGACTCTATGTCATGTCGAGAGGCAAACTGATCGAAGCCACGGCACAACGCAACGACATTGAGGCGTTGGGACTCCTCATGACGGGGGAATGGTTATAAGTTATAAGTTAAAGAGGTTCCTTGTAGCAATTCAACGTATCTTGAAATATTCCAGAGTAGGGTTAATTGTTCCCAAACGCCTCTTAACCAACAACTAATAACTAACAACTAATAACTCTTAAAACATGATATTAAAGAAAATCAATATTCGTTGGTTCACAACACCTGCGCTAATCCTCGCAAGTGCGTTTATCACAAACGCCATCATTATGTTGTTATGCCACTATAATCCACTCGAAGCCTATCAAGCAGCAGTGAGCGGCGCATTCGGAAACGGAAGAAAATTCGGGGAGACGCTGGTGAAAAGCACACCATTTTTGATGGCTGGGCTGTCGGTTGCCATGGCGTTTCGGTGCGGGATTTGGAACATCGGTGCTGAAGGACAGTTTCTGATAGGGGCATTAACGGCGACGTGGTTCGGGACAAAACTCGCCCCAATTTTTCCGCAAACCCCGTGGATTGCCGTGCCAATCTGCCTCTGTTTCGCCACAGTTGCAGGCGGCGTTTGGGGACTCATTCCCGCAATCCTCAAAGTAACGCGCGGGGTCAACGAAGTCATCAGTACAATCATGTTGAACTACGTCGCCCTCCATCTCGTGAGCATGATGATAGATGGCGGCCCGTTGCAGGAAGCAGCGCAGCGCGGCCCACAAAGCGATCGAATAGCCGAATGGGTGTTCTTGCCTCGTATTTTGCCGCCGCACCGCGTCCACCTCGGCATTGTTATCGCTGTCGTCTTGGCGATTATTCTTACGTTTATCCTCTTTCGGACGGCATTCGGATTTCAGCTCCGGGCAGTCGGAGAGGGCGCGGCCGCGGCAGAGGCTGCGGGGATTTCGATTGTGCAGAACACGCTCCGCGTCTTCTTTATCAGTGGCGCGCTCGCAGGACTCGGCGGCGCTATTGAACTCACAGCACTGACGCGCCGACTGTTTCTTAACTTTTCACCCGGATACGGCTACACGGCGATTGCTGTTGCCTTGTTAGCGAAACTAAATCCTTTGGTAACGGTTGCAGCTGCGTTGTTGTTTGGCGCGCTTTCTACAGGTTCATACAGTATGCAGCGAACGGTAGGCATTTCTGACAAAGTGACGTTCGTGATGCAAGCGACAATCCTCCTTTTCGTTATCGGCTATAGTTCTGTCCAACTTTTTCGGAAGCGGACATCTGCACATACTGGGGTAGAAAAAGAAGAGGTGTCAGCAGAGGGTTTGTAAACCCGCTTATTGCGTCAATTTCAGAGACATTCAATTCTTCGATTATGCCTGTGAATTAGCAGAATTCGAGGAAATTACTTGATCGGATTGCCAACGACTCAGACACGATCAGAGGGGTATAGAATTAACCGAAAACCTGTGCGAAACGAAGTGGAGCACAGACCAGATTAAATAGTTAAAAAAATGTTTGAAGATATTCTTTCAGCAACAATTCGCGGGGCAACCCCGCTCTTACTTGCCGCATCAGGCGAGGTTATCTCCCAACGCGCCGGTGTGCTTAATATCGGTATTGAAGGGATGATGCTCTTCGGCGCATTTTTCGGCATGGTCGGCTCCTTCTACACAGCAGAAGTCGCCATAATTGCGCCGTGGTTCGGGCTTTTGATAGCAGGACTCAGTGGACTGATTGCCGCTGCCTTGTTTGCGCTGTGCGCCATAAAACTCAGGGGCGACCAAGTCATCATCGGCACCGCAATGACCCTCCTGGCATTAGGCTTAACAGAAGTTATCTATCAACGACTCTTCGGCATAACAGGAATCGCACAAGGCGTGCCGGCATTTCAGCAGATAGATATTCCCCTGCTCTCCCAAATTCCTATCTTAGGACCGGCACTGTTTTCACACAACATTCTCGTCTACATTGCATTTCTACTGGTACCGTGCGTCTATTTTTTTCTCTACCATACGCAACCCGGACTCCGTATACGCGCCTGCGGTGAGCATCCAAAAGCAATCGCCGCCGCCGGTGCTAATGTTCTCTGGCTGAGAACACTGTGTCTGCTATTTGCGGGTGCAATGGCGGGTATCGCTGGCGGTTATCTCTCCCTCGCCGATGTCCCCTATTTTACACCCGGCATGACAGTCGGTCGCGGATTTATTGCTTTAGCGATCGTCATTTTTGGGAAATGGCATCCTGTGAAGGCGGGGGGTGCAGCGTTGCTTTTCGGACTCGGTACAGCCCTCGATGCCCGGTTTCAGGCACTCGGATGGAGAATTCCGTATCAGATATTCTTAATGCTGCCTTACGTGCTCTGTTTGGCAGTTTTAGCAGGTTTTGTCGGGCGCGCCGAGGCACCCCTCGCGTTAGGGAGACCCTACGAACAATCAGATTAGCCATTCGCGAATCGCAATTCGCGGTTTGCTAATCGCGGTATACGGTTCGCGGTCAGCGGCCTGCTATCTGCCGATTAAAATGTACTACCGAGGCGAAGGTGAACGCTATTTGTATCGGTGGGCAGGGCGTACCCAAACGGAATCGCATAATCAATACCAGCCGTGAGCGCCCCTAAATCTACATAAACCCCAATACCGACCGAGGACGGCAGACGCACCGATGCGTTAACATCCGCCAACGAACCCCAGACATTCCCCGTATCTAAAAAGACAGCACCGCGGAGCGCCGAGTAGATCGGAAACCGGAGTTCTGTATTAAAAATGAACTGCACATCGCCACGATGGATACCCGCTCTATCCTCTGGACCGAGAGAACGTTCCGCATAGCCGCGAACCGTCGTACTACCGCCTGCCCAAAACCGCTCAAAGGAGATGAGTTGTGCGCGGCGATTTGAACGCAAGCCTGTTGTGACACCGACCCGAAGTGCCGTCGCTAAAACAAGTCCCCCCACCAACTTCTGGTAATAACGTGTATCAGTCGTTGTTTTGACGAAACCTGTTTCCCCTTGCAAAAAGCCACCAGCATATTCAAGCGTGAGTGCGTTATATACACCGTCTGTTGGGTTCAGGTACCGCACACGGCTATCATAGGTCCAAGAGAAACGCAAACTACTGACAGTCGTCTGGAATGGATCCAATTCTGCCGGTAATGCTGCGCCCTGTCCAGCTTGCACCAGTGGTGAAACCGGTTCGCTCAAATCTCGGTAGCTATATCGTAAATCAACGTAGTTCGATTGCGATAATCTCCTGCTAAGGATGAAACTCCCTTGCAACGCCCGCACGTAATCGTCTATCTCCAATTTCCTTGCAGATAACTGTAAACTGCCACGCGTCCGTCCGATAAGCCACGGCTTAGTCAGCGTCGCATTCAAGAGATACCCTAACTCATTCCGCCATCCGATACCCCCACGCAAACGGCCTCGGATGTTCCGTTTAAGCAGAAAATTGCTGTCCGTCAATTCACCTGTCAAGCGGGGCCCCTCTGCTAAACTATAGCCGCCCCCAATGCTATAGGTCCGCGATTCCTGTTTCTCCACTCGTATCAAAACGGAATTGGTTTTAAGAGTTGCCTCGATCCCATTCTGACCCGTGAGTTGTTCAGTTCTAATCCGCTCGGCTTGAACGCCGTGAAAAAGTCCGAGACTATAGAGGCTTTGTTGCGCACGGCTTAACTTCTCCGATGTCCAAAGCGTCCCTTCAAGATGTCGGACCTCCCGTTCAAGCACATGCTGCATCACCACGTCCGTATCGCCTTCAAAATAGAACTTCCCGAACGCCACTTGTTCACCTTCCGTAACCACAGTAAGGTGGAGAACACCGTGTTCAAAAACTTCGAGGTGCGTGGCGTGTTGTATAAGTGTATAGCGAGGGTTACCCTCAAAGTCTTGGAGGCTCCAGCGTTCGCCAACATTGGTCGCTACGAAAACCGTTTCAAGTCCAAGGTTATGCTTTCTAAAGGTATTCCGAACTTCTAAGGGGAGTTTGCCTTCTGTGAGCGTTGCCGAAAAATCGCCTGCTATTTGAAAGACGGATGTTTCCGTCTCTGGCACGTAGGTGGCAATGACAACGGCATCAATGTATCCGAGTTCACGATAGGCTTTCAGAATCGCATCTTGATAGGCATTCCGTTTCAGTGACGTGTTCGGTTGTGGAAGCGGAAGTTCGTCTCGCAAGCGTTCGAGAAGGGGCGCAGTATCCAATGCACGGTTCCCACTGATGTCCCATCGGTGGATCATTTCCTTGTGTTCTTCAACAATGCTAATATGTATGCCGATTTCACCGACAGTCTGCCCTTCTGATTTCTGTTTATTGAGGGTCGCTCTGAGAGCCGCGTTTGGATACCCCGCCTTTCCGTATAAAAGGCTCAGCTTATGTACATCTGTATCAAGTTCTTGTTGAAAAAAAAGGGGTCTCTGTTCGCGTCGGAACAACCCTTTAGCAATACGGGCTCGCAGATTTGGTATAAAACCGGTAATCGGTTTTATCGTCATTTCCCGTAGGAGTTCTACATCCGAAAACGCACGATTCCCCGTAAAACTGACACGACTGACCACATATTGCATCCCTGGGTTAATCGTAAGCATGACTTCGGAAACATCCACAACCGTTTCCGCCACAATTGTGTCGTGGTAACCCGACGCTTTAAAATAAGATTTTATCCGCGGTTCCCACACAGCAGTTGTGGAAGTATTTATTAACGGAACTATATCCGCCTTGAATGTATCTTGGAGCGATAAGGGAACTTCACCGTCATCTACCTCGAACTTAAAATTCACTCGCTTGCCTTCACTCACTTCAAAGCGCAGCATACCGGTTTCACGGAAAAAGGTCGGGACGATAGTCGCCGTCGGATAGCTATTTTCTCGGTAAATTGCTTGTATCGATGCGACATCGGTATCCACCCCGAATTTGTTATAAACCGGATGCTGTTGGCTAAAGGTACAGGCTCCTTCAAGCAGGTAGGTGGGGATAGCAGAATTTCCCTGAATTTGCAGATCTTTAATAAGGGAGGCTTCGCTCAAGATTATCTGATAGATTAACTTGACACTTGCGGGGTGGTACTTTTCTGATGGCTGCGGTTCAACTGCGCCTCCCGTATCTGAAACTCTAACACTCGCCCCAAAATATCCGTAATCTTCGCATACCTTCTTAATACGGCTAATATCGGTCTTGACAATCTCTGGGATGTATGTATCCTCCGGTTTCAATGTCAGGACTTCGTTGATGGCAAGCTTAAATTCACTGTCCGAAACACCCAGGATCATGATTTCTTCGATGCGCGCGAAAGGGGTCAGTTGATAAGTTAGCGTAACCCCATCAATTCCATCTTGGGTATAGACCTTGATTTGCGCATACCGCTGTGTTGCGTAGAGTGCCTTAACGCTCTGTTGAATAGCATGCCGAGAGAACGTACCACCAACTCGTACCGCTGTCTGGTTTCTGAGGATATTGAGTTGTTCTGTGGTTGACGTTACAGGTTGTCTATCAATCCGATATTCTATCGCTGCGACGCGCTCCCCAGTAGTCTCTATCTGTGCATCCGCACCCACAGAGCCGACAAAAAAGCAACACAATAATAGGATAAAATAAATCATTGGTTATTGGTTGTTAGTTTTTGGGTAAGAAGGTTCCTGTTAAAATTTACCCTTTCATCAGTGGGTCCCAAGTTGAGTTAGATTGTCACCAGAGCTCTCTTAACTTATAACCTAAAATAACTTAAAACCGTCCCTTAAACTCAATATCGACACCGTGCTCGCCTTGATCGTTTGTCTCAATTTTGATGGACATATTTTCGCCAAGTGGGTACTCTGCCTGATAACGCGCATCCTCCTCAAACGGACGCTGAACGCTAAACGTAAATCCGCCGAACGTTCTTGAGATCGCAGTATTACGGAGCAGAAACTCTATGATGTCTTCGTGTGTGAGGACCTCGGTTGTTGTCGTAGTCGGTGCACTGAGTGTAAAATTTGGATTATTTAAGGTGCCGGTGAACGTCGCATAAACCTGGATGTCTACGATACTTTCATCTCTCGGCAGGACCCCACGGATACGGTTTGGGGTTCGGAGAAGGATATTCAGATCCGGATTAAAGTTGAAGGAATCCCGATTGCTAATCGTTGAACCTTCAATGAATTCAAAAGGTTGTAAAACCAGTCCTATTTTTCCATCACGCACCGACACATCCCCCGTGAGAACCGGCTGATTGATCGGTCCAATGAGTTTCCCTAAGCAAGCGATTTCAAAATCTGTCGGTCCCGTAATCGACGAGAGGACTCGGAAATCGGAGGGTATATTGAGGTCCAGATCCAGATAGAGATCCCGTAGGATTGGATAATCCAACGCAACGTCGGCTTCGTTTATTGAGACACCCGTGAGCCAATCTCTGACGCTCTCCCAATTTTGCTGATAGTAGCCGCCGTCTATGTTCAAACTACCCGTTAGATACGGTTTCAGCAATCCGCCATGCAGACGGAATTCGGCGGAATTAAGGTTCGCCCGATACGCCGCTGGCTGCTCAAAGACGACATCTGCGATATTGGCAGAGATGTCCAGCACCGGCGGGGTTTGCCATATCCGTCTATCTGGTGGTGCGGTAATTGAACCTCGAATCGAAAAGGTTCCACCGTTCAATACACCGTCAAACGCTGTAATGCTCGCGCCTTTTTCGGATAACCGAATTTCACCCGCAGTCTCCTTAACGTCAATACCAGCGTCTGGAAATTCAAGTCCGACATCCTTGAAAGACACGTTGCCGATCGCTTGCGGTGCTTCAATCGTGCCTGTCAATTCAACGTGAATATTGCCTGTCCCCGTCGCAGAGCCGAGTCCAGACACCACAAACGGTAGCATATCAAGATCTGTCACGATAACATCCAGAATACCGTCCATTGGGGTCTGTTGGAACTCCTGCCAGACTGTCTCTGGTGTTTGTTGAATTCTCTGAATAAAAGGAATTAACGCCATTTGATAGGGCATCGTCCATGAGAAAGTCAGCAAATTTTCACCGAATGTCGCTTCAACATACCGTTTTTTTGAAATCTCCCATTTCCCGTTTTGATACCGAACCCGCCACCGCAGATCAATCGGCACATCGTGCAGATAAAGTTCAGCAGGATCGCTTGTATGTCGCCGGATTGTTATCTTCGGATTCTCACTCGTTCCATTCAACTGAAAAGTTCCCGACAGTGCACCTGTAACCCTGTAAGACAGGGGCCAAGCCGCTGTCAATGCCGAGACGTCGAAATTTGCCACTCGGAGTGCTACATCAAATTCACCGTTTGTCCGCCAGATGGGCGCGGCATCAATGCTCAGCGTCGTTTTACCTGAGATCGTCCGATCATCGCCGAGGAGCTCTTCCGGCTTCCTGTCTTCGTCGCTAAAGGTCTGTTTGATTAAGAATGTCTCTTGGTTTTCGAGACGAAACGCCTCGGTTAGCGTAACAGCACCATCACTGATAGCTATAAGTACCGGCTGCGGGTCTTGGAAATCGTAACGCCGATTGAGTGCCTTGAAAGCGAGACGGACGCTATTAATCGATAACATTGCCTCTGAAACAGCCACAAGATCCACAAGTGAAGGTATCTCTTGAATCTCCGGAACCGGTAGCATCTCTCCAACCCCAAAAAACCTGTCAAGCGGCACCCTGAGTTCTCTGAGTGAGACTGTTAGATGACCTTCGATGTCTTCCATTACCTCTAAGGGGACAATTTCTCGCACCGTCGAACCGAGCGGAAATAGTTCAAACCGCAGCCCCTCTAATCTGATCCCTTTAGGAACCAGCCCGTCTAACACTAATCGTCCGCTTTGCAATCTACAATAGCCCGACCCCATTTCAAACGCAAAATTCGGAACATCAATCCTATTTTCCTCGGCAATCAGTTGGACCTTCATGTTTCGGATCGGTTCGTGGAAATTTTTTAAAATAAGTTGTAACGCCTCAAGAGACACGTTTCCCACCAGATAAGGGGATTGCGTCGTGCCTTGCAGTCTGATATCTATATCAACAGTGCCGTCTGCCTGAGAAAAAAGCGTGTCGATACCGGGGAAAAAATCCAATGGCAGTTCACTTCCCCGGAAACGCAGATGAATCGGTGCTTCGAGATGGCGTTCAGAAAGGTCCATTGACGCAAACGCCAAATTAAACGGAACAACGCCGCTCAGTGTTAGCGTGTCCGCACCGTCTTTTAGCGAAATATCTTCAATAGTTATCTGATTGTTGCTGTACTGGAGGTCTCCTGTCCACACCTTTTCATTCAGGTTCCCGTTCCACACGCCTGAGATAGTAGGCGCGTCAAGCGTACCCCCTACGCCGATACGTACCGACGCACGCATTGTGGGAGACGTAATTTGTAGCGGGATCTCTACAGCGAGAGGCTCCGATTTCCCGTTAGTAGATGTTGACCCTGGATCAGAACGGAACAGGAGTGGCGCGCTATTCACGAGATGGAAATCATAGCCATCAAGAACGAGTTCATTAATTTCACCAACGACTGTCATATCTTCTGGGACTAAACCCGTCCCGCTAAGTCTAACGTGTCCTGAGGCGACACCATAATCCGCAATTTCCACCTGTGATGCCGACACATCAATAGCGAACTGCATCACGTCAGTATCTCGGCGTGAGAATGCCGCTGCTCCTTGCACACGGTAGGTCCCGATCCCCATCTGTCCGTTTGCTTCCACTTTTGTGATATGTATGGATTCTAAACCGAAGTCGATATCAACACGCAATCTTTCCAATGTGATGGACGGAACATAGGATGCAAAAGAAATGGGACCTTGAACTGCCGTTTCAGCATAGAGTAGCACGTGCGGTTTCGCAAGCGTGCCTCCAATCTCCATGGAAGCCTCTAACACCCCTGTTATGTCACTATCGGCAACCTTCATGGGCAACGTAGCGAGATCCAGTGCGATGGTGTCAACACGGAGATGCAACTCGGAATTGTCAACATCTTCTGGTCGAACATCAATGCTCCCTTCCACGTTCACAGCGTTACCGAGAAGTTTGAAAGCACTGTCTTCGAGGCGTAGTGTTTCGTCCTGATATGCAACCTTACCACCAGCATCGCTTATCTCAATGTCGCCAACCTCGGTTTTCAATGTTAAGGTTGGCAGCGTCCATTTTAACGCAAGCACTGGAAGCGCAGGTGTCCCCGTTATGTCTACAGTATACCCCACCGTGCCACTCTGCAATATCTCATCATGCAACCCGAGTGCTGGAGCAAAGGGTGCCAGTGCAAAGCCGTCAGCACCGCCCTGAAAATTCATCGCTTCAGTTTTCGCGTCAAAGGTTCCCGTCAATTTAACGAAAGGATCGCTATCTCCTAAGGTCTTTAAGGCAAAGGTCTCAATCGTCCATCTATCGTCTTTGAGGTGTAGGCGAATCGGTGCTGCGTTTGTGAACGGCATCCTGTGTCCGGTTTCCGAGTTCTCGTAATGGAGTTGACTCGTGGCAATGTGAATGTCAACATCGTAAGGATACACCTTCTTTTCTTCGGGTTCAGTAGATGCCGGTGCGGGTGCTAAGTCGGCTATCGTCCCACTTATCGAAACCTGACCGTCAGCGGTTCCCGTAACTGCCGCAAGTGTTGGGTGTAGGATACGCAGAAATGGAGCAACATCGATTCCGTTACCCGCTACGACGAAACGGTACGGATTACCCTCTGTCGTACCCACAGTCCCTCTAATCCGACTTGTCCCGTCAAAGCCGTGTCCCTGAAAATCAAAATGGCTATCAGCTATCAGAGCGTTCCGCTCCGCTCCACTCTCGGCAGTTAGTACTCCCTTTGTGGCGGTAAAAACGTCTTCACCTGCCACAAGGTTCTCTTGCTGACGGCTGATTGCCGACGGCTGATTGCCAGTCTCCACAAGTTTACCGAACAGGTACGCATCACCGAGAAGATGCTTAGATTCTGGTCCAGCGTGTAGATAGGTTATATCCGAGATGTCCAGTTCCACCCGAAAATCAGCGTCCTCTGATGCCCTGAGTATCCCGATGAACTGAACATCAAATTCGCCTTCAAAAGGAAAATCGGCTATATTTGCGGCTTTAGCAATCTCTTCAAAGCGGACAGGCGCGTCGCTTTCCACAAGGAGATCAAGATCGCCGTTAGGAGCCATGGCGACATTCATCGTAAGCCGCTGCCCGCGCGTGGTTATCTTAAAATCGGAAATGCTAACGTTATAATCTTCAATCCTCAACGGGAGCGTTAGCGGATCTAAATGGACGCCCCATGCCACACTGTCGGTAACGCTGAAGTCAGCACGCCCATCAAGATTTATGAGTGTTCCATCTAATTTAAGTTCGCCGCTGAGTTCACCCGTCACAGGATACTCCGCCCCCAACAACAATTTGGGATAGTGCTGAACATAAACAGGGTCAGCGATGATACTGAACACCACTGGAAACTCGCCTTTAACGTCCACAATCCCGTTAATCGTGGCACGACTTTCATGTTGGCTTTCCGGCACAAGATTATCTTCGCCAATCGCTGACTGCTGACTGCTATCAACTTGATCGCTATACGTTAGCAATCCGTCTTCAATAAATACCCGACCCTCCTGATACCGATAATTCCCCGTCAGAACGCCGAGGGGGATGTCGTTGAAGGTCGCATCCGGTACCTCCAAAACCCCTTTTAGGATGCCATCTGACGACAATGTTGCAGACGATGTCCCCATACCTCCGATATCCGCGGTGTTCGCAATCTTTGTCAACGTGTCGAAATTGATACCTACTGCTTGAATGTCCAAAACGTCCTGCTGTCCCAACGGAAAAGGTGCAGCGACATCAATCGTGGTCACATCAAAGTTTCCGTTTGCCTTCAATTGACCGGCTTCAATCGTGCAATTGAGCCTTGAATCTTCAAGGACGACTTCATTGAGCGTCGTTTCAGTCAACGCTATTTCGCTGTCGAGATTGAGATTTGAGAGGTCGGTGCCGGTTCCGCTGAATTTTGCGGTACCTGAGAGGTATCCTATCCCGTCTGAAAGGTATTCTGGGAGCGGCGTAAACATTGACAAAAATGGGATGAGTTGAATTTCTGTGGCGTGCCACTGTCCGGTGTAGTGAAAGGGATGTGTCGTCAGTTGTCGCAGTTGCGTCAGCAAATTGTCTTCAAGCGGATTTTCCATACGGATGTCTCCCTCACCCGACAGGCTCCCATCGGCAATTTGTGCGCTGAGAGTCGTTAGTGTTAACGTCGGCGTGGGTGCGTGCTTGATATGTCCTTCAACTTTTAATTCTGCCAATACTATTTTTCGACCATCCCCTCCCTGGACCATAGAAAACGTCGGCATACTCGCAGTGAATGTCTTAACGTCTAAAGCCGAATCCGTGCCTTCCGCTTCCAACTTCGCTTTCAGCAGACCTTCAAGTTCTATATCTTCGCCGAGAAACTGCTGGACATCCGCGACATCCAATTCGAGATTAAGAACCCCATCCCAAGTGAAGCCCAAACGATCTTCGCGCTTCTCGGTGCCATTCTCTTCGTGCCTAAATCCACCTTTAACTCTCAGTGCCGAATCGCCAAACGTAAAATAAAAGTCCTCTAACCGACTACCGTCCGCCAATAGCACAAAGTCCGCATCGAAGTTATTAATCGCCGTCTCAGCACCGTTGAACGTCAGACTCCCCTTGCCAATCCGTAGACTTCCATCATGGTCCCATGTGTTAAGCGTGCCATTCACTCTGATAGAAATGTCATTGATAGTTATGCGGAGGTCCTGTTGTGTATCGAGATAAGTAATTCTGCCACGATTCAATCTAATAGATTCAGCCTTGAAATCGAAGGATGAAGCTTCTCGTGGTGTGTCCTGCTGCTCTTCTTGTGGTGTGTTCTGTTGTTTAAGAATATGTGTAAGATTGAGGCTACCGTCAGCGTTCCGCACGACGTGAATCTGCGGTTCAGATACCTCCAGATTCTTTACCTCAAACCTGCGGATGAGGAGTCCGAGCAGATTGTATTTGAGAACAACTGTCCCTGTGGCGATTACGGGTGAGTCCGGTGCTTCCTTGTCTGAAATCGAAAGACTACCAATCGTAACATTCCCTAAGATATTCCCCTGTATTTCCCCAATGTCCGCAGTATAGTCGTCTGTTATCCGATTTCTGAGTTCAACCTCAAGCCGTCCTTCTACCCAATCCAAGAAGGTCCCTGAACGGATAAAGAAAAACGTACCACAGATGAACGCTATGCCCAGAAAAACGAATATTTTGATGAGGTTGGCAGGTCTCCAAAACCGCCTAATCATGCTATCGGCTTTTTCCATCTTCTGTTCCTCGGACAAAAGTTTAAAAGTTGGGAAGTGTGCTAAAGTGTGCTAAAGTTGAAAGTTGTTAAGAGGTGCGTGGTGAACCAAAAGTCTCTTTCAACTTTACAGACTTTCAAACTTTCAACTTTCAAACTTTCCCGCCCTTCTTCTGTTCAAATGCTGCTGCTACAATCTCTGCTGTTGTCTGATTAGATAAAGGCGCGGCCGCTTGGACGTTCCGATCAACCGTGAGCCAAAGCAAATACTCAATATTTGCGATGTCCTTGTGAATCGGTGAATAGGTGAGTCCCATCACGGTTGCATCGAGTTTCTGGCTAACAAAAGCACTAAGGTTGTCTATCGTCTCAATATGAACCCGTTTGTCAGACACAACGCCTCCCTTTTTGACGTGTACTTTTCCTGCTTCAAACTGCGGTTTAAGGAGCGCGATAATGTCAAGAGGGTTATCGGTTAAAGGAGACTCTGGCTCAACGAATCCACTTCTTAACGGCTCACTATTCTGTTGTGTTAGAAGTGCGATGACTTTCGGCAGCACCGTTCGCAACGAGATAAAAGAGACATCAATCACAGCAACAGAGATTTTTTTACTTGTTAAATCTGGGTGCCGCTCCGTTCCATTTCGCGGGGGTTTTCGATTAATTTCAGAGGTTCCCTTCGGATGTCTGAGGCTTGTTAAGTGTGACAACGTTAGATGCCGGATGTTCATTTTCTCAATCGGTAGGACCTGTGGATGGGTGCGTAACTTCCAAGCGAGCTGCCCGTAACCGACATCAACAGCGTAGACGAACTTGGCACCGTGTTGGAGAAGACAATCTGTGAAACCACCCGTTGATGCACCAACATCAAGCGCGACTCGATCCCGTACGTTCACGCTAAAAGTAGATAGTGCCTTTTCCAGTTTGAAGCCGCCGCGGCTCACGTACTTCTGCTGCGCCTGCACAACGACTTTCGCATCGGCGGGAACCCGTTGGCCCGGCTTAATCATGGAGTCGCCATTGACAGTCACCGCACCCGCAAGAATGAGGCGTTTCGCCTGCTCGCGACTCTCCACGAATTGATGTTCTACTAAGAAAGTATCTATCCGTTTCATATTGGTTGTCGGCTATTGGCTATCGGCTGTCAGGGCGTTCCGCTACGCTCTACTCTCAGTTGTCAGTTATCGGTAACTGGCCAAAAAAGTCTCTTGACTGACCGCTGAGAGGATTTTTTTTTGAAAAAAAATCCGACCTGATGGCTGACAGCCATTAAACCATCATCTTCGCAGCGCGAGCGATGGCGTTCGCATCACACTGACACAGCGCATAAAGGTGTTGGACATCACCATGCTCAATAAACTCATCAGGGATACCGAGGTTCGTGACCTGTACATTTGTGACATCTGCCGCAGCGAGTGCTTCCAAGACAGCACTACCGAAACCGCCCATCACGACACCATCTTCAATCGTAATCACCTTGCCGATACTCTCTGCAAGCGGAACTATCGTCTCAGTGTCCAGCGGCTTTACAAACCGAGCATTAATAACCGTCGCCGAGATGCCCGAATCCGCCAAGGTTTGCGCCGCTTCCAATGCAGGATAGACGCGGTTGCCGATAGCGAGAACCAGCACGTCTTCACCTTCCCGTAGAATCTCGCTTTTACCAATCGGGAGCGGTTGGAGTTCGAGTGCCATCTTTACACCGACACCCGTCCCACGCGGATAACGGAACGCGATCGGACCCCCTTCATAAACAAGTGCCGTCTTCACCATCGACTGCAACTCGTTCTCATCTTTCGGTGCCATCACCACCATATTCGGAAGCGAACGGAGATATGCCAAATCGAAAACGCCGTGGTGCGTCGGGCCGTCTGCCCCGACAAGTCCGGCTCTATCCAACGCAAAAATGACGGGAAGGTTTTGGATACACACGTCGTGTAAAACTTGATCGTAACTCCGCTGGAGAAATGTCGAATAGATCGCCGCAATCGGACGCATGCCCTGCGCTGCGAGACCACCAGCAAACGTGACAGCACACTGCTCTGCCAACCCGATGTCAAAACACCGACTCGGAAACACTTCAGCGAACTTATCGAGTCCTGTTCCACCCGGCATCGCTGCCGTTACGCCCACGATCCGTGTATCGCGTTTCGCTAACGCAATTACCGTTTGGCTGAATACCTCTGTATAAGAAGGGGTTGCAGGTTTCGGTTTCGTCGTTTTCCCTGTTTCAAGGTTAAAAGGACCGCTGACACTATAGAAGCCGACCGGATCCGCTTCGGCTGGCGCATAACCGCGTCCTTTTTCGGTCACAACATGCAGTAAGATTGGACCCGTGAGGTTACGGATGCCTGTCAACACGGGTATCAGTGCCTCTAAATCGTTGCCATCAAGCGGACCGAAGTAGCGGAACCCGAACTCCTCAAAAAGCGTTCCCACCTTCAACGATGCCTCGATTTTACGGGCTATCTGCTTAGCGTCTTCCGAAATCATGTTCATGAACTCTTTCACACTGGAGCGAAGAAAATTGTATTGTGGAGAACTCGTGACTTTATGGAAATGTTTTGAGAACGCACCGACAGTCGCGGAAATCGACATGTTATTGTCGTTAAGGATCACAAGCATATCGTTTCTGAAATCGCCAGCAGCGTTGAGCGCTTCAAACGCCATCCCACCCGTTAAACCACCGTCACCGATGATCGCAACGACTTTGTAAGTTTCATTGATCAGATCGCGTGCCGTCGCAATCCCTAACGCAGCGGCGATAGAGGTACTCGAGTGTCCGGCACCAAAAACGTCGTACTCACTCTCGGCTCTGCTGAGAAATCCGCTAATCCCACCACTTTGGCGGATCGTCGGAAACGCTTCTCTTCTACCCGTAAGCAGTTTGTGTGGGTAGGCTTGATGCCCAATATCCCAAATCAGTTTATCGCGCGGTGTATCGTAAATGGTATGCAGTGCTATCGCTAACTCAATTGTACCGAAGTTCGGCGCGAAGTGCCCCGGATGTTCGGAAAGCACTTCCAATAGGTAGGCGCGCATCTCCTCAGCAAGTGCTTTCAATTCATCAATCTCAAGTGTTTTAAGGTCCGCGGGACTGTTGATTTTTTCTAAGAACATATTTATGAATTCCTTTTTTATCGTTATGAGTTGTTGGTTATAAGTGGTTAGTTAAGAGAACTTTGGGAACAAACCAATTCAGTTTCGCGGATGCCAACGCAGCGTGAATTGTTACCCAGAAACCTCTTAACTTATAACTTATAACCACCTTTTAAAAGTTATCTGTTTCAAGGAGGTTTGTTACCCGCTGCTCCGCATTTTCGAGCATTTCCCTGCAAGATACGACCAAGCCAATACCTTCTTCAAAAAGTTTCAGAGAACTCTCAAGAGGTAAATCGCTGCCCTCCTCTAATTGTTCAACAATTTGTGATAGTTTAGTGATCTTTTCTTCAAAAGTCATATATTATTACCTCAATCCTTCTCTGTATCATCAAGTTCTTCAACGCGACACACAAGATGTCCGTGTGCCAACTGCACCTTGATGCTATCGCCTACCGACACCTGTCGCGTTGAGGTCAACACTTCCCCATCCGTTTTTCGACTGATGCTATAGCCGCGTTCCAGTGTCGCCAACGGACTCAGTGCATTGAGACGGTGCGCAAACGCTTGGAGATCGCGTTTACTGTCAGAGAGCCGTCGCTCCATAGCATGCCGACTTGCAGTTTCTAAGTCGTCTACCCGCTGAGAAAGTTGATGGATAGCCTCCATACGGCGTGTCGGAGAGAGGCGCGTCTCAAACTCCTGAAGCTGCGTTTTATGGGCTGCAAACCGATCTAATATTATTTTACGGAGCCACGTTTCAGTGCCTTCCAATCTCCCGAAAAGTTCATACTGATCAGGAACGATGTGTTCGACCGCTGCAGAAGGTGTCGGTGCCCGATGATCTGCTACCATATCGGAGATTGTAAAATCCGTTTCATGTCCTACTGCAGACACCACTGGAATCCTTGAAGCGAAAATCGCACGCGCAACGACCTCTTCGTTAAATGCCCAGAGATCTTCAACCGAACCACCGCCGCGACCGACGATTAGCACATCTATATCATGGCACGCATTCAGCATCCGAATCGCGTGAACGATGCCATCTGCTGCACCCTCACCTTGGACAAGCGTCGGATGTAGCACGATTTCAGCCAATCGATACCGCTTATTCAACTGTTGGTAGATGTCTTGAATCGCTGCACCGGACGCTGATGTAACGACCCCGATCTTCCTCGGAAAACCGGGTAACGGTTTTTTATGCGCCGGATCAAACAGCCCCTCCTCAGTGAGACGCTGCTTCAATTCTTCAAACGCTCTTTGTAACGCCCCGACCCCCAACGGTTTCACTTGACTAACCGTTATCTGATATTTGCCTTGCGCACCATAAACGGTAACCTTGCCTTGTATCTCTATCGCTTCACCGTCGCGGAGGAAAGAACGAAAACGAGCCGCATTGCTTCGCCAAAGGACACAACTCATTTGGGTGTTCTCATCCTTGAGCGTGAAATAGATATGCCCAGAACGAGGGAAACTGCAATTTGACACCTGACCGAGAACCCACACATTTTGAAAAGGTTGATGCTGTTCTATCAACCTTTTCAACATCGCTGTTATTTCACTGACACTGTGGACAGTCTTTTCTGGCGCGAACATTTCCATCTGCATAATTGTTACAGGGAACCTCTTAACCGAAAACTGGCAACTGAAAGGATTACGCAGTAATTCGTACTGACAACCCATCAATATTGGTGCTGGAGCGGTACGATACTTACCGCCATTCCTGTGTTGTCGTCGAGTTCTATTTCGACTCCACAAAGTTTCACATTGTTTTTGGCGACAGTAAAGCGTGTCGGCATCATCGTCAAAAATCCGTTGATCACATCGTCTATCCGTGTGCCAATCACGGAATCGTAAGGTCCAGTCATACCGACATCGGTAATGTATGCCGTGCCTTGTGGAAGCACACGCGCATCCGCTGTCTGCACATGCGTGTGCGTGCCGACCACCGCGCCGACCTTGCCGTCGGCGTGCCATCCCATCGCGATTTTCTCGGAGGTTGCCTCCGCATGGAAATCGAGAAGGACGTACGGCGTTACTGCTTTCACTTCAAGGAGAATTTCATTTAGGGCATGAAACGGGTTGCTATATCTGTTCATGAAAATCTGTCCAGCGAGGTTGATGACCCCAAGTTGGATCTGTCCATCACCTGACGTGGCAATCCTGAAACCACGCCCTGGCACCTCTGCTGGATAGTTTGCGGGTCGGATGAGTTGAGGGGTTGTATCTATAAAGTCAAAAATCTCTTTTTTATCCCAGACATGGTTCCCTGTTGTAATAACAGAGACCCCTGATGCCAAGAGTTGATCAACAATTTCAAACGTCAATCCTTTACCACCTGCTGCGTTCTCTCCATTTGCAACAATGAAATCATATTCATCTTGATGTTCATTCAGAAATTGCGTCGTCGCTGTTCTGCCGGGATTTCCAACAATATCTCCGATAAACAGTATCTTCATTTTGCCTCATTCACTTTCTGCATAGCAATTAGCGCACTATCTGCTATCTGCTATTCGCTATTCGCCAACCGCTTCCAACGCTTCAAGCGTAAAAACCGACGCAAACGAACATCCAAGTGCGTCGATTTTCTCAGTACCCCCCGCCTGCCGATCAATAACCGCCACGACGTGTTCCACCGTGTAACCCGCTGCGCGTATCTGTTCAATAGATGTACAGACCTGTCCAGCAGTCGTAATTACATCTTCTATCACGACCAGATTGCTTCCAACCGCAGCACCACCTTCTATGAGGTTACAAGTACCGTAGGTTTTCGCCGCTTTACGCACATAGAAACACGGAATTCCTGTCTGCAACGAGACTGCAGTCGCAAGTGGGATACCCCCTAATTCCAAGCCTGCTAAGCCGTCACAATCCGATGGAAGCAGTTTCGCCATCTCCTCAGCAATTGCCGTCAACAGTGCCGGATCACTCTCAAATCGGTATTTATCCCAATAGAAATTACTAATATTCCCAGAACGGAGTTTGAATTCACCCGTGAGATATGAAGCATCACGGATCTGTTTTGCAAGTTCTATTTTTGTCATTTTTTTATTCGCTATTAGGTCGCTGCGCTTTCAGGGCGTTCCGCTACGCTCCACTCTCAGCTGTCAGTAAAGAGAAAGAGGTGTTCTGGCACGCTTGCGTCTTTGCTATCTTGCTGACGGCTGATGGCTGATGGCTAACCGCTATTAAAACACCTCAATATGCGCCGTGTCCTCCGCTATTACCTCTCCAACAACAGCGGCTTCCGGGCAATCCGCAGCGTGGAGTTCCGCCACCGCCGCATCCGCATTCTCAGCAGGTAGAGAGAATAGCAAACCGCCGGATGTCTCCGCTTCCATCAAGATATGACGCATCGCTGCGTCATCCGTCCGGAACGTAACCTTGTCCGCAAGGAACGCCATATTCGCAAGATAGGCTTGCGTATAGGTATCCTGTGCAACAAGTCCGGGGGCATCAGGAAAGTAGGGAACAGCACGGCTATCAATCTTTAAACGGACCCCGTTGCCCGCTGCCATCTCCGAAGCGTGTCCCAACAAACCGTATCCAGTGACATCCGTACACGCACTCACCCCATACTTCAGCATCACCTTCGACGCAGACGCGTTGAGACGGGTCATTGATTCAACGAGTTGCGGCAAGACCGCATCGCTGATTTTATCAAACTTCAGTCCTGTCGTAAGGATACCGATGCCGAGATTTTTGGTCAGAATGAGGACATCTCCGAGACGCGCCCCGTAGTTCTTGACGAATTTTTCAGGATGCACAAGACCCGTCACCGAGAGTCCATACATCAGTTCCGGCGCATCTACGGTGTGACCGCCGACCAATGCAGCTCCCGCTTCGATCGCTTTTTCGGTACCCCCTTGAACAATCTCACCCAGTATCGACAAATCTAAGTCTGCTTTGGGCCAGCAGGTGATGTTCAATGCCGTTTTCGGAACGCCACCCATGCTGTAGACATCGCTGAGTGAGTTCGTCGCGGCGATGGCACCGAATGTGTACGGATCGTCCACAATCGGCGTGAAGTAGTCCACGGTATTGACGAGTGCAAATTCGTCGGAGATACGATAAATCCCGGCATCATCGGAAGTTTCAGTACCCACGAGGAGATTGGGGTCTGTGGACTTCGGAATCTTATCTAAAATGTGCGCCAGCTCCCCCGGAGCCAGTTTTGACGCTCATCCCGCACATTTCACAGTCGCTGTAAGTCGAACCTTCTGTTTTGTCATCTTTTAAACTATTAAATCTGGGCACCGTTCCACTACGTTTCACGGTGATTTTTGGTGAAGATTAACCGCCTCTGGATTATAAAAACGCTTGACGGCTATCTATAAAAAAGGCTTTCTGATAAATTAAGGGTACTTCACTAACCGCTAATCGCGATTCGCGAACCGCTATCGCGCTATTCCCCCAAATCAGCCAAGACAGATTTCACGTACGCAACACTCCGACCATCTTGCAGGAACTGGTCGCCGTAGCGAACCCCTTCAATCGCACAATAGCCGCTGTAGTTCGCCTCTACCAACGCCGAGATCGCAAAGCGGTAGTCGATTTCACCGTCAGGGAGTGGGACTTGGACGTAAATAGCAAGTTCCTGATCCGGGAGGTGCACCCGATAGAGGCTCTTACAGTGCCAGTAGTTGACGTGTGGGGCAAGTGCAGCGATCGCATCTTCACACGACTCCTCTGGGATGTCGTAGGTCCAATAAATATTGCCTAAGTCCGGATTTAAACCGACGTTTGGCGCATCGATTAAGTCAAGCAGATGCAGTGCCGACCAACTGTTATCCGCGATGGAGTTCTGATGGATTTCAATGGAGAGCTCCACGCCGAGATCCGCAGCAACACCAGCAACTTCGCTTACAGCACTCGCCGTCCGTTCATAATCCGAGTTCGTCGCCAGACGACTGGATCCTTGGGAAACAGATTCTCCGCGATACGTGCCTTTCCCATTCGGATCGCGCGGTGGCGTAGTAACCGTGGAATTAACAACACCCGCACCGACCTTTGAAGCGAAGTGGACCGCATTTGTCATGCTCCGTTTGTTCGCAGCAGCGACCCGCGGATGCGCCGCGCCACCGCCGCCACGTATCGCAACACACGGCACGCCTGCACCTTCCAATTCGGAGCGAAGTCCTGCAACGTCGGCATCAGATAGGTTCATCGCCGGGAGTTCAATCCCATCAAACCCGATCTCTTTAACTTTCTTCAAAAACCGTTGTCGATCCGCTGCATCGGTTGGGAAACCCGCACCGTTGTAGGGATACAATGCACATCGTCTAAAAGCGTACGCAATCTTCATCAAGATTCTCCTTCAAATAGATAGGCTACAGCTTGTTGGAACTGTTGAAAAAGTTGGGGATTTACAGTATCTTCGGAAATCGCCTCAAGAACACTACAATAATACCACGCCTGATCTTCGACACCGCCGTGAAACCGTTCCCAGACAGCATCGCCAATCACATCATATTCCGATATAATCGTCCGTAGGTTATGAAGTTTATCGGCACAGGTTACCGTGCAGACTTCGGGACTCGCGCGCCTGAGTGCCTCAATGCGTTCCGTCTTGCGTGCCCGCCACCGCAACGCTTTGTTCTCCGAGCAGCCGTCAACGATGTTCGCGATGTATTCGCCGAAACGTTCCTGAATAAATCCCAACGTCAGATCGGTATCTTCCACCGTGTCGTGCAAGATACCCGCAACAATCACGGCTGCTGAGCATCCGGCTTCCATTAAGATGAGTCCGACAGCGTAAGGGTGTGTAATATAAGGCGTGCGGGTCCCCTTCCGATACTGACCTTGATGCGCTTCAGCAGCAACTTCTATCGCTTCCTCAATCTGGTTCTTCCGAGTCCCATTTTGCGTCATGCTCGACGTTCTGACTCCAATTCCTGTTTGTAAACAATTATCGACTTTACTATAAATATGGTTAAATGATACACTATTTCCAGTACACCCGTCAATAGATTTTTATAGGTTATAACTAAAAACCAAAAAGGACCCCACCATGACCACAATCGCCATCGGCGGCATCATGCACGAATCGAATACCTTCAGCGACACACCTACCGATTATGCAGCCTTCTCTCACACCTTCGCCAGCAATATAATTAAGGTATGGGGAGAAGCACATCACGAAGTAAGTGGGTTTATTCAAGGCGCCACCGATTACAATTATACGATTTATCCGACAATGATGGCTTCCGCGACGCCCGCAGGACGCGTGACGGACGATGCTTTCGACCGACTCACCAATATGCTCATCCAGCACCTCAAATCCGTTCCGAACTGTGAAGGGGTTCTGCTCGCACTCCACGGCGCAATGGTCACCGAGAGTTATCCTGACGGCGATGGTGAAGTCCTACGGCGACTGCGAGATGCCCTTGGTCAAGACCTACCTATCGTTGTTACCCTCGACCAGCACGCCAACGTCTCTGAACAGATGGTCGCCGAATCGACAGCACTCGTCATCTACAAGACCACCCCACACATAGATCAACGGCAACGCGGGCTACAAGCCGCAGAACTCATGATGCGGATATGCAAGGACGGTGTTACCCCTACGCAAGTGCTCGCCAAACCGCCGATGCTTCTCAATATCCGGTATCACGTCACGAGCGCGGCACCGATGAACGCTATCCTGAACGCCGCAAAAGCGTTAGAACAAGAACCTAACGTCCTCGTTGCCAACGTCGCCGTCGGATACCCGTATGCCGATGTCCATGAGGCAGGACCTTCCTTCGTCGTCGTCACCGATAACAACCCGCAACTCGCGCAGGAAGAAGCCGACCGGTTATCCGATATGTTGTGGGGAATCCGCGATCAACTCACACTCGACTTACCCGATGCCGCACAAGCCGTACAGCAAGCCATCTCTCTTGATTCCTCTCAACACCCTGTTATTCTCGTTGAAATGGGGGATAACATCGGGGGCGGTTCACCGGGAGACAGCACCTTCATTTTATCGGAATTGCTCCAGCAAGGCGCGTCAGGATTCGTCGTTGTCGTCTATGACCCAGAAGGCGTGCAAAGCTCCGTTCAGGCGGGTGTCGGTGAAGCCGTCTCGCTCCAAGTCGGTGGGAAGATGGACAATCGGCACGGCGATCCGGTCGCAATCAACGGCAAGGTGCGTCTTATCCATGACGGTCAATACATCGAGACGGAACCCCGACACGGCGGGCAACGCTACCACAATCAGGGGCTAACGACTGTTATTGAGGTCGGGAATTCGTTGGTTGTCTTGACGAGTAGACGGCAGACACCCTTCAGCTTACAACAATTGTTCAGTCTCGGCATCAACCCATCTGATATGCGGATGATCGTCGTCAAAGCCGCCGTCGCTTACCGTGCCGCCTACGAACTGATCGCAGGAAACATTATCGAGGTAGACACACCCGGATTGACCGCCGTGAATCCGTTACATTTTGAATACCATGACCTCCGAAGACCTCTGTTTCCATTGGATTGAAACTTATTCACAGAATTCCGAAAACTATAAGGAGAAGACTATGAAGTCCCAACCCCTAATCGTTCAAATAGGCGTAACCCTTATCTGTACCCTCATCACAATTATCGCAGTGGAGGCTTATGTCCCAGATGGGTTAGTGAGTTACTACAGATTTGATGAAGACGACATCGCTGGCGATACTGTTAAAGATGTTGTAGGTGACAAGGATGGAACAATCGTTGGTCAGCCGAAGGCTATTGAAGGGCATCTCGGCGAGGCACTCGAGTTCGGTGGACAACCCGAGTGTGTGGAGCTACCGAGCATTTTCAACATCGGGGAGAGTCCAGCCTCGTATGAGGCATGGTTTTTGAAACAACCCGACAGCCGCATCGGTTGGCAATATCTCCTGACAAATAAGACGGATTTCAACGATCATTTCTTTCGACTTGGTTTTAATCAGAATACTGGGCAACTTCGGTACTATACGGAACAAGCGAACAATGTCAGGAAAGCGTGGGTAACCGATGCTGATTATGCCGATGGCAAATGGCACCATGTGATAGCGACCCGCGAAGCCGATGTGGCGAAGTTGTACGTCGATGGCGTTCTTGTCAAAGAGGAAGAGGCGATGGCTGGCGATATAGGGGGCGGCGGAACGAACTGGTACATCGCTCAAAACGGCAACACAGCTGAGTACTTGATAGGCGCAGTGGACGAAGTGCGCATCTATAAGAAGGCGTTGACGTTAGAAGAAGTCGAACAGAATTTTGAATCACAGGGCTTAGCAGTCCAACCAACCGGCAAGTTGAGTCTCATTTGGGGACAGATTAAAGCCTTGCAATCTTATCGTTCGCTAAGATAATATATAATAATTGACACACTCCATTGGTTTGACAGAGGGACACCATTATGGCATTTAGCGATTTCAAAACAATCTCCGAAGTTCAAGAGAAGTTCAGAATCACATACGCTGATGCCGATTTTATTGAGGTCCAACCATCAAACCCTTCAGTGGAATTCTTGCGCGATTTTGAATTTACCCGGGAACATATTTATGTGTTCGGATCTGAAGCCGCGCGGTGTGAGGCTGTTATCTTTCCTATCTTAAAGGAGAGTTATAAAGCTTACGCCGATAAATGTGCACTCTGGATAAAGCAATCCATCGCTTATGACGACATCTTGAATGGGACCCCAGACTATTTTGTTTCTACGAGATCTGAATTAGGCAAAACCATTGTCGGAAGCCCGTTGATACTTTTCGTTGAGGCAAAGAAAAACGACTTTGAGCAGGGGTGGGGACAATGTCTGGCGGAATTGGTCGCCGTCCAAAAGATAAATGCCAAAAATATGAATGGCAGTGCTGCCTTCCCCGTGTACGGCATCGTCACCGATGGGACATTATGGCAATTTGGACAACTGATTGGTGATACCTTCACCCAAAACAGAACGGACTTTGCCTTGTCTAATCTACCGACCCTATTTGGGGCAGTCGATTCCGTGTTCAAAGCCGTAACCAATCAACGGACATAATAGTCGTAGCATGATGCACGTCGCATAAATCAACGGTATAAAGCCTATAAAGGCTTTACCGGGGCATGAACCGGGGGCGAGTACGCCGCAAATCTGTTAGATTGTGCCTTCGCATCGACTCACAATAGCCTCTTTCAAGGTGATAGTCCAAAAGAAGCTACCAAACACCTAAACTCGGCACACCAAATTCTCAAAACCATCCTCGCACATAACGCACTCAACGCAAGCCGACAAGTCGAGGACATAACGCCGAAAAACGTGAAGCGTCTCGAAGGCACCCAGAAAGCCTTATCCGAACCACCCAAAGCGGACGGTTAGCGAACAACACCGCCACCTCAATCGGACAATATACAAACGAAGTCGGACAAGCCTTCGCACCGGATGTTATTGAATCTATCCATAAACAGACCGCCGGACAACCCGTACTCGTCAACCGTTTTGCACAGATTCTCACGGAAGAACTGGACATCCCAAAAACAGAAACCATTACAATGTCACACTTTTCAGAGGCACATGTACGGATACTTCGTGGACGGAATACCAACATCGAGCATTTGACGACAAACATCCGCAGGCAGCCGCGCTTTGAAAGACTCCTGATGCACATTATGGAACGTGATGAAGGTGTAGACTTCAACAAAGAAACAACTTGCGGCATATCTGAAGTTAGAAGGAACAACGAAGGGATACTATATTGTTTTCGACCATCGCCATGACCCCGAACCACGTGTGGAAACAGAGAGAATCGACGGTGTAACAGTTCGGAGTTATGTTATTCCCGTAATGCAGGAGCGTCCTTCATTGAACGAGGCGTAACCATGCGGCAATTAGACCTAAGGAATCTTTATTACATCTGCACATAATGCTCGCGCGGCTCCGCCAAATCAACAAGCACCCGCGAACCGACTTGCAGAAACCGACCGTTCAGCATCACAAACCGAAAGTTAGCATCAGCAGGACCCTGGCGTAAAAACAGATATTCCCCAATAAACGTAATATCCGCCGCCGACATCTCCGCCAAACCATCGTCAGAGATAAGGAATGTATCCGTTGTGTCCCGTAACCGAAGCGTAAAACCCGTCCCCAAGACATCCGCATCCGTGTGTACAGGGAGGTCTGTAAGCGTCGGATGGATGTTAGTATCAGGTCGCATCGGAAACAGAAGCGTGTTCAGCACCATCGGTGATTCACTGTTCCGCCGGTAGATAACAGTATCTCCATCTAACGCTACCGTGAGATCCCTTGTCTCAGTCGCACCAATGAAAAGATTACTCCTGTCCCGTTCCTGCGTCCATGCATATCCCGCATCCGCTGAGACGTGAAGGGGTGTCCCGCGACCGAAACAGAAATCCTGCGCCAGTGCTTCCGCCGCCGCACCAAGAACAAGATCGTGCAAAATAAAGTATTCACCCTTGAGGTAGAAGATAGCCCGCTTGTGATGAATATCTGAGGCTTGCGGGTCTTCGGACTTCGGAGCTAACGCATACCATCTTTCAAGCCAATCAAATACCGAGGTCGTTATCCACTGCGTCCCATACCCATCGCCACCCAACGGCACGCTGTCAAGCACACGCACAGCACCCCTCGTCAGTTCTCGCCCGTGGGCATAGAGTGAAAGCTGTGATAGGTCAGCGGCGTTCGTTTTTTCTTGCGGATGGGTATCCACAAAGAGATATTGGGCATCCGGCTTCCAGTTGTCTCTCATCACATAACAGCCAGTCTCAGGCAGCGCGTGCGAGGTAGTATCAGGATACGGAAAATCCTCACGCCGAAAACCACTATCAACAATCGTGCCGAGTTCGAGGGCATCAAAATTCGGTGCAGGTAAATCACCCAGCGGTGGAAATGAAAAATCAGGCCGGCTTAAATGGATACACGCTTCTATCTGCTTCTTGAGCGACGCTTGTATGGCTCCAGTTTGTGAATCGGATTGAAAACGGAGGAATATGTCAAAATCAGCGATCGCTTCAACTTGGGAACGGAGTGTCCGATCCTTGTGGAATCCATCCGAGTGGAAAAACGTCTCAACAATCCACTGATAGCGACGCAATGCTAACAGAAGCAGTGCCTCACTGTGACGGAATTCAGGAAACAAGGGTACAGCAATACTGATGTCCGTTGCCGCTTGGATCGCAGGAGTCGGATGGATAGACAACCAAAGCAGACACTGAAGATAGGTTTTTGCAGTGGCGTATGTATCGGATCTTTCCGATAGATTCACGACTTTTCGCTCAATCTCTGAATCCAAGAACGATCGCCGAAAAGCAGTATATTCGGATTTCGCAGCGGGTATATCCGCTGCCAATACCGCCGCTTTCACGGCTTCCATTCCCGGAAAATCCAAGTTGAGCAGATCAAAGAAGTTGCTGTCGTTCAGCGGTAATTTGTATAGGTTGTTAGGCGTGAGATTGCGGTTGAGAACGGTATTATAGGCAGTCACCGCGCTCTCCAGAATTGGGAGGTTCCTTTCATTTGCCAACAAGAACGCAACATCAAGAGGGCGCGTAAGGTGATCATCTGTCGGGGTAGGCGCGATCTCGGCAAGGACAGCCGAAACCCGTCCGAATCCAGCAAGCCGCCAGAGTTCAGACTGTGGCAATGCAGCACAAACGCAGCCTGCCAATGCCAACGCGCTGCCGGCTTCGAGTCTCGGACGCGGTTCACCCTCTGGATAGGTATAGAGGTACTCGGCGTGTTCCAGCAAAACACGCGCGAGTTCTGGGTAACCCGCATCGAGAAGCGGTTCATGCGCAGCGACTGCAACCCCCTCGACGATGCGCGCCGCAACCGCCTCTGACTGCCACACTCGGTTCTGCGGTGAGAACACAACCGGTGTCGGATTCGCTGCCGCGAAGGTATAGAGCTCCTCAAAATCAGCGACCGGTTCAAGTTTATCAATGACAGGCAGCTTCCCAGATGCCAGTTCTTGTGAGAGTTGATGGATATGTTCAGTTCGGACAGTCGTCCATTCCTCAAGCGACATGCTATCACACCTTCAAAAAAAGGGGACCGGTAAAACCAGTCCCCTTTTTCGGATTTAATTGAATTTCAGATTTTAGGCAGACAGTGCCGTAACCGCGGTGTCCTCGTCGTCGTAATGCTCGAACAGGTTGACCACCCGACTCAGCACGACCAAGTTCTTGATGTTTCTCCCGACATTGATCGCACCCATACGCCCGTTCTTGCGAGTCGCAGCAGCGCGTGCCTCCATCAGAGTCCCGAGTCCTGAACTGTCAATCATACTGACATTCCCGAAATTGATGAGGATGCGAGGCGTATCAGAAGTCTCTATCTGCGGTAAGATGACTTCCCGTAATTCCGATACAGAGTCTCCTACAATCTTTCCAGTGGGTTCCAAAATCGAAATGCCATTTTGCTGGCGAATTTGCGTTGTCATTTTTTTTCTCCTACTGTTTTTTAGAAAACATTGTGAATTTTAATTGTGTTACTCTTTAAGCGTTCAATATTAATAAACGTCATTTTTCGATATTCGTTTACTTAGTCTGATTTTAAACCAAAAAAGTTCGTTTTTTTTTATTAATTTGAAGTTCAACAGCGAAAAATTATTTGGCTGCCCTGCTACCGCTGGCGAGGTTTCCTAACCTCGCCAATTCAGTGTGTCCAATTAATTCTAAGGTTTACCATAATTTGAAGTTCAACAGCGAAAAATTATTTGACACAATCAAAAGGTTATGTGATAATAGCATATCTTTATCACATTTCAATGCGCGTGTCAGGCGCGCTTCTTCTAAGGAAAGGAAACTCTAAGAATGGCAGTTACATTTCATCACGTCCATGTTCGTTGTGAAGACTTGGACAGCGCAGTCAGTTATTATGAAAAGATGTTTGACGGAAAAGTCTTAGAAACCGTCGATGTCCGCGGGCTAAAAATCGTTCGTATGGAGATTGGCGGCGAACGGATCTTCCTCTCACCTAAATTAGGCGACATGGAGGTAGAGGGGACCAGTGGCAATCCACGCTACGGGGTCTACCAGCTCGCTTTCACCGTCGAGGACCTTGACGCAGCGGTCGCCGATCTTCAAGCCAAAGGTGCCGAGCTCGAAGATCTGAAACCCCAAGGACTCATGATGGCATTTTTCAAGGGACCCGACAACGTTCAGATCGAACTCATTGAAGCGTAAGCGTTCGTAGAAATCGCTACCTCGTCCCGATCAACCGTGTTAAGCAAGGGCTTCGTGCCGCAGCCCTCTCTGTAGCTATCAGCGTGTATCGGTATAATATATGCCCGACTGAACGTTCGGCGAGGGCAAAAACATGAAATTCAGCGAACTCTTCTATACAATTCAGGGAGAAGGACAACTTATCGGTGTCCCCTCTGTTTTCTTCCGAACGAGTTATTGCAATCTGAGATGTGTTTGGTGTGATACACCTTACACATCTTGGAATCCCGAAAACCGGGACATCTCCGTTGCCGAAAGCGTTGCCGCTATTTCAGAATACCAGTGTAAACACGTCGTCATTACCGGGGGCGAACCCTTTATTCAGACGAAAGAACTGATCAAACTCTGCGCAGCATTGGAGAAGCGAGGACACCACATTACCATCGAAACGAATGCGACGGTCTTTGCGGAGGTAGCGGCACACCTTATTTCAATGAGTCCCAAATTGCGAAACTCCAATCCGCCGACTGACAATCGCTTCTCCAAACGCCATGCGCGCGAACGCATCTGTCCTGACGTTATCCGAAAATTTTTAGATGCATATCCGTGTCAAGTGAAGTTTGTCGTCGATACACCCGAAGATTTGGCGGAGATACAAGCGTTACAAACAGCAATCGGTATCCCCGCAGAGACAATTCTGCTCATGCCGCAAGGTGTAACGCCTGCCGCCCTACAGCAGAAACAACAATGGTTGGTCGAACTTTGTAAGGAAAACGGTTACCGTTACTCCCCGCGTACACACGTAGATATATGGGGCGATACACGCGGGGTCTGAATCAACTGGGTTATAAGTTAAATCCTGTAGCAGTCACGAAGGTTTAGCACGACACAGGTCACTTATAACTTATAACTTATAACTTATAACCAACAATGAAATATGATCTTCTCCTAAAAGGTGGCACTGTCATTGATGCCGCGCAGAACCTGAATGCGCCCCGCGATGTCGCTATTGCCGACGGAGTTATCGCAGCGGTTGAATCAGATATTCCAGAACGCGCAGCAACACAGACCGTCTCCGTTAAAGATAGATACGTCACACCCGGACTCATCGACATCCACACCCACGTCTATTACGGTGTAACCACCTGGGGCATTAGAGCCGATGCGGTCTGCCCAACTGCCGGAACGACCACAGTTGTGGATGCTGGCAGCCCGAGTTGGGTGACCTTTCCCGGTTTTCGGGAATTCATCGCCGAACCTGCCCAGACAAATATCCTTACCTACATCCATATTTCTGGAATCGGACTCGTCTACGGACCCATAGGTGAGATGATTGACATCGCCTATGCCGCCCCGGAGCGCGTCGCTGACACCTTACAACAGCATCCGGATATTACCGTTGGAGTCAAGGTGCGTCAGGGCAAAATGCAGGTCGGCGATAATGGCGTTGAACCCTTGAACCTCGCTATTGCAGCCGCTGAACGCGCAGGAACGTCCGTCATGTGTCATATCGGTGCGGGGGTCCCGCTCCCAGAAATTTTGGGGCTTCTCCGTCCGGGCGATGTGATTACCCACTGTTTCCAAGGCAATGGTGATAATATCATCGACGAGAAAGGCAGAATCATACCTGAAGCGTGGGAAGCACGTGAAGACGGCGTTATCTTTGATGTCGGACACGGTGCCGGAAGTTTCCGTTACGAGGTCGCACAACGCGCAATGGAGCAGGGGTTCATCTCCGATGTCATCAGCACAGATCTCCACACAGGAAACATCAACGGCCCCGTCTACGATCTGCCGACAACGTTGTCAAAGTTGATGCACTTAGGTCTCCCACTCGCAGATGTGATTGAGAAGGCGACATTTAGTGCCGCAAAAGCGATCCAGCGTGAAGATCAGATCGGAAATCTGAAGGTTGGCACAGTCGCCGATGTCGCCGTGTTTGACGTACTCGAAGGTCAATTTGAATACTTTGATTCACACGGAACGAAGTTTATCGGTGATAAAAAGTTAAAGACAGAATTAACAATACGCAAAGGAAAAATCTAAAATCGACAGCGATTGGCAGTCGGTAAGAAAACAGGTTCTCTTCTTACCAACAATCAACAACTAATAACACACCCATGCTAAACATAAACAAAAAATTAAGTGGCTGCTACAGGCGAGTTCTCATTTTTTTATTGGCAGTCGTAGGGGTCTGTTTGATTGCAGGCGGTATCGTCTACCGGCGCGTCGGTGGCGTTGAAGGGACTCGCTACTGGATGGCGGAACGCGCACTCAACGGGGTCGAGAAACACCTTAAAAAATCGGAGAATCGACCCGACGGTATCTCAGAACAACAGATAGTCACGGTATTTGCGGATGTGCGAGAAGCGAACCGAAGTCGCCGAACCAATCTAACCGCACTTTACGATGTCCTAAAGTCGTATCAGACCGAATTCTATACGAAAAAACCAGCGACCCCGGAGGTAGAGGCATTTCTCGAAAGGCTTCGCCAGACAATTCTTAGGGATACTATCAAGGAGTGACACCCGCAGCGTTAGGCGCGAAACTCACCAATCATCGCCCGAATCTCTGCCGTATCCGTATCATCACTTAAATCCGCGTCAATAATCTGCGTGAGGGCACACTGGAATCTCGGTTTGGCATCGCCCCAAGCTTCGAGTAGCATTTTGCTCTCTGTGGTTTCGGGTTGTGCAATGGCTTGTATCAGTTGATGGATAACCGACAGGTAAAAAAGCAGGTGGTGTGCGTCAACACGGGCGGCGATCTCTGCTGCTGAACTGGTCTCTCGGTGTGTGCATACCCACTCGGCGTAGGTGCTAACAAGTTCCGCGTCTAAAAGTGAAACGAAGTTTGCACTTTCAGCCTCCGTTGATAAGAAGGCACCGATGCTGTTAAACAACTGCACGAGCCGTATCTCTTGCCAATTCCAGCCAATGCTGGCGAAATCAATGAAGACTGGCGCATCTTCCGCAACGACAATATTCCGGGCATTGTTGTCCAGACCGCCGAGTGCTGTTGGGGCAAGTTGTAGCCGAATCGCGAGCGCATTCCATTTTTCTATAAGCACATCCGCCTGTGCGGATGCCATCGGTTTTTCGCCGAGATGTGAGAGATACCCGATAACCTTTACACCGCGTTCCAATAAATCTTTTAGGTTCTCGTGTGCGTTAAAAGGAAAAATATAAGGCGCGAAATCCTCAGCACGCAATGCGAAGCAAGATTCGATTTCGCAGAATTCTCGAAGAATTTTCTCAAGCAGTGGTTTAAGGTCGTTAGGTGGGTTCTCAGCACCTTGTGCTACAGCATCAAGCGTCTGTTCCCCACACCACTCTAACAACAACGCATGCAGTGCCGCTGAACTCCAAACGACTTGTGGAACTTTACAGCCATTACGGTGTAAAATGGATAGGACCTCGGTCTCGATTTGGCACGGTGTGTATCCCGATTCAACGACAGCGGTTTTGATGTCGTGTGCTTTGAGTAAGTATCTATCGGCATCAACATTCACGGAACACACATTGTGGCGCAATCGTGTCCCGTGCTGGATCGGTCCAAGTCGAACGGATTCAGGTGCTGTCTCGAAATGAGTGGCAATAGGTTCAATCAGATGTTGCAAGGTCATCTCCTCCTATTATATTATACTACAGATACCGATTGCATTCTACTGAAAAACCTGCTATTCGCTATTTGCTAACCGCTATTGGCTAAATTAGGCTTGACATAAACAAAAACCTGTGCTATAAAACTTAAACTTGAAATTCAACCGTTTCTGTGGTAATATATATGTATTAATCTGGTGAACAGATGTTCATCTGGAATTCACGCTACGTATAAAGCGTAGTCAGAATGAATACGACACACCTCTCGATTTGCACAGTGGGTTCTCTCATGTTGGGAGTCTGATGCAGATGTGAAGGAGGTGGACGTGGAAACCCTGTAGAGGCAGCGACGCTTCTACAAACCCCAGGAGGTTTTCCTTGGCAGTTACAATGAAAGAACTCCTTGAATGCGGAGTTCACTTTGGACATCAGACCCGTCGCTGGAATCCGAAGATGGCGGAATACATCTTCGCCGAGCGGAACGGGATTTATATAATTGATTTGCAAAAGACGTTACGGATGCTTGAGACCGCAGTCGCATACGTACAAGATGTTGCAGCAAAAGGCGGCACCGTCCTATTTGTCGGCACAAAACGGCAATCTCAGGAAGCCGTGCGTGCGGAAGCGATGCGGTGCGGTATGTACTACGTCAATCATCGGTGGTTAGGCGGTATGCTGACCAACTTCCAGACGATCCGTCGCAGTATCAGCCGACTCGATAAACTCGATGCAGACGAAGCAAACGGTGTATTTGAACAGATGCCCAAGAAAGAGGTAATGTCGCTACGACGTGAAAAGAGTAAACTGGATAACAACCTCAGCGGTATCAGAGAAATGAAAAATATTCCCGAAGTCCTCGTTGTGACGGATACCCGTAAGGAACATACTGCTATCGCCGAAGCGAATAAACTGAACATTCCGATTATCGCCATCGTCGATACGAACTGTGACCCCGATCCGATTGATTTACCCGTTCCGGGCAACGACGACGCGATTCGTTCGATCCGTCTCATCTCCACTGTTTTAGCAGAGGCAGTAATTGAAGGGCGCGGCAGTGCCTTAGAGGGTGCAGAAGCCGCAGAGGATGCTGGACAAACCGACGACAGGCCACAGCAGCTTGATGTAATGCTTGACGCTGAACGACGCGCGGCACAAAGCGAGGCAATCCTTGAAGAAACACAGTTGTCCGCAGAGCCTGAAGCCATCGGCGAGAGCGAGCAGCGTACGCGTCCACCGCGTCAACGTAGAAGAGGTAGATCACCTCGCCAACAATCTCAATAAATGCACAACGGGCGCGCCCTTTTTTTGGAAAGCGGCACGCCCGTAATTCATCAGAAAATCGGCAAGAGGAAACGAAATGGAAATCACAGCAAAAATGGTTAGCGAGCTCCGTTCGCGCACCGGTGCCGGTATTATGGACTGCAAAAAGGCACTCACAGAAACGAACGGGAATATCGACCAAGCAATTCAGAAATTGCGTGAAGAAGGCTTGCGGGCTTCCGAACTCAAGGGCAGTCGGGCAGCAAAAGAGGGATTGATTATCTCCTATATTCACCCTGGCAGCCGTGTCGGCACGTTAGTCGAACTGAATTGTGAAACCGATTTCGTCGCGCGGACGGAGCAATTTCAGCAGTTGGGTAAAGACATCGCTATGCAGGTCGCAGCGGCTAAACCGAAATATCTCAGCCCAGAAGACGTACCCGAGGAAGACCTTGACGCTGAAAAAGCGATTCTGAAGGCGCAGGCTGAAAAAGAAGGTAAACCCGCACATATCGCTGAACGTATCGTCGAGGGACGTATCTCTAAATTTTATTCAGAAACCTGTCTCCTACAGCAGCCCTATATTCGTGATACAGATAAGACTATCGAAACCCTCGTAAAAGACGCAATCGCCCAATTGGGTGAGAATATCGTCGTTAAGCGTTTCGTGCTTTATGTCCTGGGGCAGTAAAGAGATAGCGTCGTGAAACCGGTGGTCTCTGGGTAACCGAATTCTTCGGATGCCGGTTCCCATGCCCCCTAACTTTCACACCCGACTCAGCAAGTTATTGCGCAAAATCTGAAAATTCGTCAGTTAGAAGTCCCCTAAAACCGAAATCGAGTCTCCGAACGGTAGGGAGCGGCTTCGACGGCATGAAATAGTGGGCAGTCAGGAACTCACACGCCTTACACCACTGCGGCTTTTTGAGCGTCGCGGACTCTTAAAGGAAAATTCAGATGCAAGAAATTATTAAACAGACTGAATCCCGGATGAAAAAAACTGTAGAAGCGACTGCGACAAAACTGTCACATGTACAGACAGGACGCGCAACGCCAGCACTCTTGGACCAGGTGAGCGTTAACTATTACGGTAGTAAAAATCCGCTCAGTCAAGTCGGCACAATTACAACCCCTGAACCAAGACTCATCGTCATCCAACCTTGGGACAAAACACTCATTACAGAAATTGAAAAGGCAATCGCCCTTTCCGATTTAGGTTTCTCGACAAACAACGACGGGAATGTGATCCGAATCCAAGTCCCCGAACTCACACTTGAGCGGCGGACCGAGCTAACGAAAGTCGTCCGTAAATTAGCAGAAGAAGGCAAAGTCGCGATTCGGAACATTCGTCGCGATGCCAATGATGCCGTCAAAAAACTTGATGGCGGCGATTCATCTGGGGGCGGCGGTGGTAAAAGCCGCGGACGCGGCGGCGATAGAAAACGCGGTAAATCAAACGCCGATCCTGTGCAGCAGCTCACGGATACCTATATCGACCAAATCGACGAACTCGTCTCGGCGAAAGAATCGGAATTGTTAGAAACTTAATCGCTACCTATTCAAGGAGGATACAGAACTATGTTTTGGCGGCGAGCCTTGAGCGTCGTTGTCCTGCTCCCGCTGGTCCTCCTTATTGTTTACCAAGGCGGTTGGCTTTACCTGCTCCTCATATCTATCACCGTCCTGATGATGCAAGTTGAGTATTGTCGGCTGGCACAGCATTTCTCTGAAAAGTTGAATGTTGTGATGCCAACACTCCTGGCGGTGACATTCTGTCTACTGGCGTATTTTTTGCCGACCTTGACAAAAACATTATCCGTTTCGACGGTAATGTTTAGTTTTTTTATCTTTCTGCTGATTTACAGCTTCGCCGAGAGCGTCTTTAGAGGACAGGTCGCCGGTGAATTACTCACCGTCACACTGAAATTGACAGGCATTCTCACAATCGGTTGGGCGTTGGGCTACCATCTCATCTTGCTCCGAAATTCAGAAGCCGTCGGCATGCATCTCTGCTTTCTGTTGGCGGGGACGATTTGGTGCGGGGACACCGGCGCGTATCTCGTTGGGAGAGCGGTGGGCAAACACACACTCGGCACACCACTCAGCCCACGGAAAACCATCGAAGGGACTATCGGGGGGTTGGTTATAGGCACGCTCGTCGGTTTCGGACTCGGGGCAATTCTCCTAAAAGGGACAATCTCTTTGGGACACGCCGCAATCATCGGGTTATTGTTGACTGTTTTGGGACAACTCGGTGATCTGAGCGCGTCGCTTATGAAGCGGACCGCCGGTGTTAAAGATTCTGGGGATGTGATTCCAGGGCATGGCGGGTTCCTTGACAGGTGTGACAGCCTGATTTTCAGTGCACCCGTCCTCTATTATTATCTAAAACTCACGGGACATTTGGCTTAATTGGTTTATAGTTGTTGGTTATTCGTTTTTGGTTAAGAGCCTGTCCTTTGAAGGTAACCCTCTTAACTGAGAACCATCGACCATTAACCATTAACCATTAAAGCGAACCATGAAACAGATTGCCATACTCGGTAGCACGGGGTCTATTGGGAAGAATGCCCTGAGTGTCGTCGACACACATCCTGATGAATTTAAGGTCGTCGGTCTCGCTGCGAACCGAGATGTCGATACCCTTGAACGGCAGATCCGGCACTACCGTCCCGAATTAGTCGCCCTAAATGAACCGACCGCAGCAGCACAACTTCGCGAACGTATTCGGGACCTCAATGGGACGCAGGTACTCACTGAGACTGAAGGACTTCAAGCCGTCGCAACGATGGCGCAAGCCGCGCAAGTCTTAGACGGGATGGGCGGGAGTGCTGGCTTGCTACCGACACTCGCAGCGATTGATGCCGGCAAAGACATCGCTTTCGTCAATAAAGAGGTCATGGTGATGGCGGGGGCACTCGTCAACGCCGCTGTCAAAGCAAACGGCGTTAACTTGATACCCATTGACGGTGAAATGAGTGCCATTTTCCAGTGCTTGGAAGGCGCAAGGGAACGACAGGCGGAGATCCATCGACTCCTAATTACGGCATCAGGTGGCCCCTTTCGGACAGCCCCTACGGAGACACTCTATTCCGTAACACCACAACAGGCACTTCGACACCCGAACTGGAAAATGGGGCAGAAAATCACTATTGATTCCGCAACGATGATGAATAAAGGACTGGAGGTCATCGAAGCGAAATGGTTGTTTAATATAGAACTCTCAAAAATTGATGTCGTGGTCCATCCGGAGAGTATCGTTCATTCCATGGTCGAATGGACAGACGGTTCCACAATCGCACAACTCGGACCCACGGATATGCGGATTATGATTCAATACGCACTCACCTATCCGCGTAGGCTCTCCGCACCTGTGCCACGCTTGGATTTACAGGAGACCCGCACGCTACATTTTGAACCCGTTGATTTCGAGAAATTTCCGTGTCTCTCTCTCGCATACAACGCCGCTGAAGTCGGTGGCACACTCCCCGTTGTGTTGAGCAGCGCAGACGAGGTCGTAGTCGAGGCTTTTCTTAACACGCATATCGGTTTTATGGATATACCCGCAATCCTCGCACGTGTGATGGATAAACATACTGTAATCGCAAATCCAACGCTTTCGGACATCCTTGAGGTTGATCGTTGGGCAAAATCGACAGCACGTTCAGTGATAAAAAATAAAGGACAATAAAAAAAATAATAAGACACCAAAAAAGGGGCAATGGACATCATGCAATTCTTCATCGACCTTTTCCTTTCAATACTCCCGTACATCAAAACGATCTTTCTCGCAATAATCCCGCTCGGGTTCATTATCTTTATTCATGAACTCGGGCACTTCTATGCAGCGAAGCGGTGTGGAATTAAGGTAAATACCTTCTCCCTCGGTTTCGGTCCGAAACTCATCGGGATTCAACGCGGAGAGACGGAATACCGGATATCCTTGCTACCCTTCGGCGGCTACGTCCAGATGGAAGGCGAGAGTCCGACTGAACAGACTGGCGCGGAAGGTGAATTTGCGAGCGCATCTCTCGGAAACCGGGCATTCGTTGTTGCTGCGGGACCAGCGGTTAACCTCATATTCGGCATACTCGTCTACTGGCTCGTCTTTGCTACGGGGATCAATTCGGATTCCGCACGGTTGATCGGTGGGTTGACAGGACAAACACTCGGGACAAAAGAACCCATCCAGATCGGTGGGATGGCGCCTGAAGGCGCAGGTGCGAAAGGGGGACTCATGCCCGAAGATATCGTTCTTGCTGTCAATGGCGATGCCATCACACACTGGTCAGTGTTTCACACCCGCATCTTGACGAGTGCCGATAAAGAATTGGAAGTCCTTGTGGAACGAGACGGTGTACAGCGCACCCTTTACGTCACACCTGAAGCCGTGCCAAGTGTCAGGGGCGACATAGGTCTCATTAAAGTAAGTGCTAAAGATAAGACAGTCGTTCGGGAAGTCGCCGCCGGCAGTCTCGCTGCACAAGCCGGTGTCCAAGCCGGGGACCTCATTGAGAGCATCAATGGCGAACCGATCCATAACGTGCCATACTTCGGCTACGGGGTCTGGCATCCATCTGCAGACTGGAGTGCCGAAAAACGTCAAGTACTCTATCAACACATCAATGAAAACGAACAGTCTGTGATGCTCGGTATTCGCCGGGGTGATGAAGTACAGACAATCGAAATGCCCGTCCATTGGCGTGTCATCGCAAGCGTTCAAGAGAACAGTATCGCTGAAAAAGCCGGGATTCAGAACGGAGATATACTTGCCACCCTTAACGGCGAACCGATAGACAACGCCACGCTTTATGCGCAGCTCAATCTAATGCGGCATGAACCGATTGTTCTGAATCTCATCCGCGGTGGAAACCTCATAGAAGTGTCCCTTGTAGAGACTTCTCAAGTTTCAGACCCAGACGCGCCGCTCTTTGGGTTGGCGTGGCAAACTGCTCTCAGCGGCATGCAATTCACGGCGCAAACACCACCACTGCCAGAATACGGATTTTTCTCATCACTCGGGAAAGGGGTCGAAGCAACATGGCTAACCGTTACAACCGTAGGCAGAACGCTGCGACAGTTAGTCGGTGGTGAAGTCTCACCAAAACACCTCGCCGGTCCGATCGGCATCGCAAACGCAACGAGCCGCATGTTTGAAAGGGTCGGTTTAAGCAGCGTTCTCTTCTTCATCGGATTTATTAGTATCAACCTTTGCATTGTTAACCTCTTACCGATTCCAATCGCAGATGGCGGACAATTGCTATTTTTCACCGTTGAGAAGATCCGTGGTAAACCGATGCCTCGCAAAGCGCAAGAGATCGTCCAACAGGTTAGCATTGTACTCCTGATTGCGCTTTTTCTCTATATCACCTGGTTTGATGGCATCTCTCTAATTCACGATCTGCGGAATTAATTACAGATAGTTCATGTTTCTTCTTGTAGGAGGGGTTTCCAACCCCGAATTACACATAGGCAAAAAATGGATAGAGATGACTTTAGAAAAGATTACATACAACTCATTGCAAGTGTGAGGGAATACGTGGAAGAACAACTTCAACTCGGTTTCACAGAATTAGAGCAAAACGAACCTGAACACGATTCGCCTTATGCGGATTTCGACTTATCGGCGTTGACCACCGATGCTGAGAGTTGCGTAAAGTGTGCGTTACACGAAACACGGACGAAGGTCGTTTTCGGGGTCGGAGACCCAAACGCCGATCTCATGTTCATCGGTGAAGCACCCGGCGCGGATGAAGACAGACAGGGCGAACCCTTTGTGGGGAGAGCCGGGCAATTGCTGACTCAGATTATTGAGGCAGGCATGAAGCTCAAACGCTCAGAGGTGTATATCGCCAATGTGCTGAAGTGCCGTCCACCGGGGAACAGGAATCCGCAACCCGTTGAGGTCGAAACCTGCAGTCCTTACTTAATTCGGCAAATAGAACTCGTCCAGCCCAAGGTAATCATGGCACTCGGTAGTTTCGCCGCGCAGATGTTACTGGATACAAAAACCGGTATTACCAGACTTCGTGGTGAATTCCATGCCTGCAATGTTCCTGGACTGCGGGTCCCGCCACACAGAACGCCGCCGGTCATTATGCCGACTTACCATCCAGCGTACCTCCTGAGGAATCCGAGTGCTAAACGCGAAGTATGGGAAGACATTCAAAAGGTAATGGCGCATCTGGAACAGGCATAGCATCGGACAAGAAATATGGACTACGTGAACGTTGCTTTTCCGCTATCAGTCAATCAGGTTTTTACCTATGGCGTGCCGTCGCAGCTTGATACGGTTTTGCGACCCGGTGTCCGAGTCTTAGCACCGTTTCGTAGCACCCATGAGGAAGGGGTCGTCGTTGAACGTATCAAGGAAACAGACCTTGACCCGAACGTTATCAAAAACATCTCCGACTGTCTTGATGAGACCCCGACATTTTCTGCTGAGATGCTCACCCTTACCCGATGGATGGCGGATTACTACGTCTCTTCATGGGGTGTAGCCCTTTTTTCTGCCGTGCCAGCCGCAGTGCGTAGCCAAAGGCAGCAACGCGTACGCCTCATATCTGAGACACCAAAACCGCGTGGTAAAATCCAAAAAGCACTCGTCTCTGCCTTGGAAGCAGAGGGCGAACTCTCACCGCATCAACTTGCCCGTCGCACCGGCTTAAGCGAGCGAGAACTCCGCCCAAGGATCGCTGCCCTCCGTGAAAAAGGCGTTATTGATGTTCGTGTTACTCACAAACCGAAAGCGACGACGCAAGTAACCCAAGTCGCGAGTTTAGCCTTACCAGACACCGATATTAAAGCAGAGATCGCCGAACTTAAGAGCCAAGCAAACACGAATGACAGTATGTCCACATCGCCTACCGGTAACCGCCAGAACGTTGCTGACGCTAAACGCGCCGAGATCTTGCAACTCCTTCTTGATGAAGGTGTCCCCTTAACAACAGCAGAACTGACAAAACGCGTAAATACCAGTACATCCCCACTCCGTACGCTTGAAAGACGTGGACTCATCCACATTAAACCTGCGCAAGTCGTCCGCAATCCCCTAAACGCTGAACCGATTGCACCAACCCAACCCTTACTGCTGAGTCCAGAGCAACTGAGGGCATTTTTGGAAATTCGACATGCCCTCGCACTACAAACGCAGAGTGAATCGGCACATCCGCCGACTTTCCTCCTGCACGGCGTGACCGGCAGCGGAAAAACGGAGGTGTACATGCAGGCGATGGCAGATATCCTCAAGAACGGAAAATCGGTCATCGTTTTGGTCCCAGAGATCTCGCTGACCCCGCAAACCGCCTCCCGATTCGTTGGACGTTTTGGTGAACAGGTAGCCGTCCTCCATAGTCGCTTGAGCAACGGCGAACGCCATGACCAGTGGCACCGTATCCAGAAAGGCGAAGCCAGTATTGTGATTGGACCGCGTTCTGCTGTCTTCGCACCCGTCAAAAATCTCGGATTACTGATTATAGATGAGGAACATTCGGATTCCTATAAATCCGATACCGCACCGCGTTATCACGCCCGAGAGGTCGCACAGAAACGGAGTGAACTCGCAAACTGTCCCGTTCTACTCGGAAGTGCGACCCCCTCCCTTGAGAGTTTCCATCTCGCCAAAAATGGACATTACCGCCTCCTCAATCTGCCGACGCGTGTGCTCAATAGAAAGATGCCCGAGGTCCACATCGTCGATATGCGACGGGAATTGAAAAATGGCAACCGCACGATCTTCTCCAATCTGCTCCGAAGTTCGATGGAACAATGTCTCGTCCGGCGAGAACAGATCATCCTGTTTCTCAATCGGCGCGGACATTCTACCTACGTTTTCTGTCGAACCTGTGGGTATGTCGAACAGTGTGACAACTGCTCTATCTCAATGACGTTTCACTTTGAGAGCAAGCAACTTATCTGCCATCACTGCAGCGATAAGCGTCCAAACCAGACGACGTGTCCACAGTGTGGCAGTCCAGCCATTCGCTATTTTGGGCTCGGCACAGAGTCTGTCGAACAGGAGGTACGGAAAGCCTTTCCAAAAGCCACTATAGAACGGTTTGATGCCGACTCGACGGCTCGGAAAAACGCACACCAGCAAATCTTAGAGGCGTTTGAAGGTCAGAAAATAGACATCCTCATAGGGACACAGATGGTCTCGAAAGGCTTAGACTTCCCAAACGTTACACTTGTCGGGGTCATCGCTGCGGATACCGCACTGAACTTGCCTGACTTCCGAGCGGGTGAACAGACGTTCAGTTTACTCACGCAGGTCGCAGGACGTTCTGGGCGCGCCGAACTCGAAGGCAAAGTCGTCATACAGACCTATATGCCTGAGCATTACTGCATCGCAGCGGCGCGGCAACACGATTATATCGGTTTTTATTCACAGGAACTCGAAGCACGGAGTACTTTCCGATACCCACCGTTTTCACACGTCGCAACGCTCTTACTCCGCGGTAAAAATGAGAAAGAGGTCATAGACACTGCACACACCGTGCAGGAGCACCTCGAAAGTTGGCAGACGGATCAGAAAGCAGGCGCACATCCTGTAGAAATTCTCGGTCCTGCCCCGGCACCGCTCTCGAAAATTGAGGGAAAATTTCGGTGGCATTTCTTGCTCCGTAGCAAAGCCGTAGAAAAGATAAGTCAACTTCTTAGATACCTAACACACGAACCCCCAGTCACAATCAAATCAAACGCAGTTGAACTTGTGATTGACATCGATCCAACAAATACGTTATGATAGTTATTGGTTATCAGTTTTTAGTTAAAGAGGGACACCTTAACAATTCATCACGCCCTGGAATGTTCCAAGTGCGAGTGGATTGTCCCCAGCTATCTCTTAACCGATAACTGACAACCGACAACTATTAAAAAAGGAATTAATTATAAATGGGCAACCGGATATTTGATAAACTCGCCGACTCGGAGTTGCTTGCACGCAGCCCGATCCTCGTCTTCGCCGCGGATCCACTCGCCTCTGCTGGGATTCAAGGACTCGGACAAGTGCAGCACCCGAAACCTCACTACCGAACACACGCTGAGTTTTTGCAACTCCAACGCGACCTCGCCGCAGATGGACAGTTAGATGGACTCTTGATGACACCGGCTGATGCAGAAACCCTCGCACTCGAAGAAAACCTGTTTGAAAGCACACCGATTACCCCGATCGTCCGAATGAACTCTGAAACAGCTATCTGGAACCCACGGTTCGGGGTCTATACCTCACGGTTGTCGATGCCGTTTCAGACGGTCTTCCCTGAAGACATGCAACGCTATTGTGAGGCGTTGATCGGGCCCGCACTCGAATGCCGAGTTAACCTTGGACTCTATTCCATTACACTCAATAACGACCCGATCGCTGATGAGCGGATGTTACAGGCGTACGTGCAATTCGCACACGTCGTCGGTGAGATCGAGGGGTTTGATCATCTATTAGAGGTATTTTTACCAAACATTAAATTACCCGGGATGGACGATGAGAAGCGCGGCATGTACGTCGCCGACTCCATTGTTCGCACGATGAGTTACCTACGCAAACACCAGCGTCCACGCTTTATCAAAACCGCCTACACGACATCCGAGGTTTGGAGTGAGTTGTGTCAATTTGATACGACGCTGGTCATTGGTGCCTTAGGGGGTCCCCGACAGAACGCACGTAGCACATTTGCCTTAGCGCACAACGTTGTCAGCAACGGTGGACGCGCCATCCTGTTTGGGCGGACGATTTTCGGTGAAGACGCACCTGTGAGTTTCGTACAATGCCTCCGGCGTGTCTTGGACGGTGAGTTGGGTCCGCAGGATGCACATGCCGAGTATCAAAAGGCGCTACGAGCGAGGCTATAGCCCCGAGGTCTCTAAATGTCAGAACGCGCCTCAGAGAAACCGCGTATCCTTCTCTTACTGCCGACGCGAACCTACAGAGCAACCGATTTTCTCGCCGCCGCTATGAAACTCAATGTAGAAGTCGTCGTTGCCTCAGAGGAAGCCGCGACAACCGCAGATGCCTCGCCGCGTGATTCACTTGTGCTCGACTTCAGCACGCCAATCGTCGCAACACAGACGATCACCGAATTTGCCGAAACACGTCCAATCACTGCAATCGTCGGTGTTGATGATGATACCACCTTACTCGCTACAATCGCCTCAGCGTCACTCGGACTTCCGCACAACCCTGTTGCATCTGCGAAAGCCACGCGCGATAAGTACCGCTTACGGCAGACACTCGCAAAGGGTGGTGTTCCATGTCCAAAGTTCAGGCGTTTCTCGACTCATGACGACCCGACTGAAATCGGTAAAAACGTTGATTTTCCGTGTGTGATTAAACCCCTCTCCCTATCGGCAAGCCGCGGGGTCATTCGAGCCGACACACCGTGTGAATTTACCGAGGCTTTCCGGCGCATCACAGTACTTCTCGAAACTTTGGAAACCGAAGCAGGCCCAAACGCTGCGTCTTCATATTCGGAGGTATTGGTCGAAGATTACATCGCCGGTATAGAGGTGGCACTTGAGGGGATCCTTTTAGATGGGGAACTTAAGACGTTAGCACTGTTTGATAAACCCGACCCACTTGAAGGACCGTTTTTTGAGGAGACCCTTTACATCACACCTTCGCGCCTAACGTCTGAGGTGCAGGATGAACTCCAAAACGCGACCGCAGCAGCCGCGGCTGCATTAGGACTCCGTCACGGTCCCATCCACGCTGAATTGCGTTATAATGCAAAGGGTGCCCACCTTATTGAAATCGCTGCTCGGACGATTGGTGGGTTATGTTCCCGCACGCTGCGATTTGGCGCCGGCATGTCGTTGGAAGAACTTGTAATCCGACACGCAATCGGGCAGCACGTGGAGAGGCTCCATCGGGAACAACAGGCAGCGGGGGTGATGATGATACCTGTTCCGAAGGCAGGGATATTAGGAGAGGTGCAAGGCAAATCCGCAGCGCGCAAGGTAAAGGGTGTTACGGAAGTCAATATCACGATCCCTATTGGTGGTGAGGTTATTCCCTTACCGGAAGGCGCGAGGTATCTCGGTTTTATCTTTGCGGGTGCCGAAACACCGGAAGCGGTTGAAGCGGCACTCCGTGAGGCACACCGCCGTTTGGCGTTTGTGATAATGTAAACAAAATTCTATTTTCTATAGTTTTTCATACCTTTTGTGTTATCTTAAAAAACTGTGAGCAACAACTTAGATTCTCATTACAAAAAAGGAGAAATTTTAAATGAAAAAATTATTTCCATTCACGCCTTTCAAATCTACATCTGGACTTTTTGTGCTTTTGACACTACTCATCGCTTCGCTTGTGTTGACAGCGGTCGGTTCTGCCCAAGATTCTCCACAGTGGCATCTGCCCGAAGGTGCGACTACGCGTCTCGGTAAAGGCTGGTTGTATGACCTCCAGTATTCGCCTGATGGCACCCAACTTGCCGCTGCAGGGACACTCGGCGTTTGGATGTATGACACAGCAACCTATGAAGAAACTGCCCTGTTTACTGGGTACGGATATGGTGTTGCGGCACTGGCGTATTCACCTGACGGGAGCGTTCTCGCCGCCGGATTCTTGAATGGCACTGTGCGCTTGTGGAACCCAGAAACGGGTGAGGTCTTACACGCGCTCACGGGACACAGACGAAGCGTCCGCGCTGTCGCTTTTAGCCGTGATGGGTCTATGCTCGCAAGTGGCGGTAGAGACGATACGATCCACCTATGGAATCCGGAAACAGGCGAGCTCCTGAATACGTTTGAAGGACACACGGCGGGGATCAGCAGTCTGGTTTTCAGTCTTGATGGGAACACGCTTATCAGTGGGAGTCGAGACGATAGTATCCGTATATGGGATGTTACCACAGGTGAAGCCCAAGACCCTCTCCTGGCGCATCGGGATAACGTTTCCAGTCTCGCACTCAGTCCGGATGGAATGACGCTTGCCAGTGGAGACCTAAACGCTGTGATTCATCTATGGGATACCACAACGTGGACAATCAAGCAAACACTCATCGGACATACGTCTTCGATCTACGAGGTAGCATTCAGCCCTGACGGACGACTCCTGGCGAGTGCCGGTGAGGACGATACTGCCCGCTTATGGCATGCTGCCACAGGTATACATTTGAGAACGATAACCGATCACACCGCTGATATCTACGGCATCGCTTTCACGCCTGACGGAAACACACTCACCACCGGCGGATGGGACGCTTCTATACGTTTTTGGGAACCTATCACGGGAACCCATCTGAAAACCATCACCGGGCATACAGATGCCGTCGCCAGCGTTACATTTAGTGCCGACGGTAGCATTCTGGCTACTCGAAGTTGGGACAAAACCATCCGCCTCTGGGATGCCGATACCGGTGAACTGCACCATACACTTATTGGACACCAAGACGATGTGGATGTGGTTGTGTTCGCACCTGATGGACGGACACTTGCCAGCGGCAGCCAAGATAATACCATTCGTCTATGGGATGCCGTTACAGGCGAACACCTAAAGACCCTGAGAGGGCATTACTCTTACCTCATCAGTCTTGCTTTCAGCCCTGATGGCAGCATACTTGCCAGCGGCAGTGAGGACGATAGCATACGCCTCTGGGATGTTGCCACGGGAGCAGGTATAAGAACCCTCTGGGAACACGAAGCGGGTGTTGAAACCTTAGATTTCAGTTCTGATGGTAGTATGCTCGCAAGTGGAAGTAGAGACAATACGATTCGCCTCTGGGACCTCGAAACATACGACGTACTCCACACCATCACCGAACATGAAGACGATGTTTGGACAGTCGCCTTCAGTCCAGATGGTGAGATACTCGCAAGTGGTGGGCATGATAAAGTCTCTTTATGGGATGTCGCTACAGCTAAACTCCAGAAAACTTTCAGCAAACCTATTGACCCTGAAGAGGCAGCGGAAGTAGATGAATTGGCAGAAGATGCCCCCGCTGAGAATCCCGCAAACGCCACGAGCATCGTTTTCAGCCCTGATGGTAGCACCCTTGTCACAGGCAGCTACGATGCAGCCATCCGTCTGTGGGACATTACCACCGGAGAGCAGCTGGCGGTGTTCGATGGACACACATATTCTGTCACGAGCGTCGCGGTGAGTCCAGACGGGAACACCATCGCAAGTGGAAGTGTCGACGGTACTGTCCTGCTGTGGGCATCTCCAACCGTGCCGAGTCTTGATGCAATTCTCGCACAAATCTTAGGTGATCTGAATAAAGACGGTATCATCAATATTCAAGATATCGTCTTAATTGCAGCGAGTTTCGGAGAAACGACCGAGAGTGAGGCAGATCTCAACGGAGATGGGGTCGTTGACATTCAGGATCTGGCTATAATCGCGAACGCTTTAGGAAATGCCGCAGCCGCACCGCCGACGGACGCATACGCCAGTGAGCACCTTACAACAGCACAGGTGAAACAGTGGTTGCGCCTTGCCAAGCGCGAAGTTTCTCAACTGAACCAGACCGCAAAATTTCCGAGTGAAGTCCCTTACGAACGCGGGATTCTGATACTCGAGCAGATTTTGGAAACGTTAGCACCAAAAACGACAGTGCTGCTACCGAATTATCCCAATCCGTTCAATCCTGAAACGTGGATTCCCTACCAGTTGGCAGCACCCGCGAATGTTGTTATAACCATCTATGGCATTGATGGAGGATTAGTTAGAACGCTTGAATTGGGACATCAGGCGGTAGGTGTATATCAAACCCGGAGCCGGGCAGCACACTGGGATGGTAGGAACGAATTCGGCGAACAGGTCGCCAGTGGTGTCTATTTCTATGTACTAACGGCAGGTGATTTTACTGCTACACGGAAGATGTTGATACGCAAGTAGAATATAGTAAGTCAGCGAGGGCTCCTAATCTCGCCCTCTATTTTGCTATAAAGGCGAGGCAATACTGTCTCGCCTTCTACTTGATTACGCCAACGGCTTTGCGCACCTTCGCTAAAATCGGAACCGCGATATCGCGCGCTTTTTTTCCACCCTCTTCGAGTATCTTATCCAATTCATCTGGATTGTCCATTAAATCATTATACCGATCGCGCTTGTCAGAAAATGTGGTCTCTAACAACCCAAACAGCTCCTTCTTCATCTCACCGTATGCGAGTCCACCGTTGAGATAAAGTTCCCTTTTCGCAGCGACAGCATCCGCATCAGCGAAATGCTGATAGATCGCGAAGACGTTACATTCATCCGGGTCTTTCGGATCCTCTGGCAGTTTGGAATCGGTTACAATACGCATAACGGCTTTGCGCACTTGGTTCGACGGTGCGAAAATCGGGATCACATTGTTATAACTTTTGCTCATCTTTCTGCCGTCAATGCCGGGGATAGTCATCACCTCTTTCCGAATAACGGCTTCTGGAATCGTCAAGATGTTACCGTAATTTCCGTTGAAGGTGAGTGCGACATCGCGCGTAATTTCGAGGTGTTGCTGCTGGTCGAGTCCGACAGGAACAATGTGTGTACCGTAGAGCAAAATGTCTGCCGCCATCAAAACCGGGTACGTGAAAAGTCCAGAGTTGATGTTTTTATCCGCTTCGCGTCCCTCGGCGATGTTGTCATCAACAATCGCTTTATAGGCATGCGCCCGGTTGAGTAAACCCTTTGCTGTAAAACACGACAAAACCCACGACAACTCAAACACCTCTGGAATGTCGGATTGACGATAGAAAATCACCTCATCCGGGTTTAACCCTAATGCCAACCACGTCGCAGTCGCTTGATGGGTTAAGTACGCTAACTCTTTCTTGTCCCGGACAGTCGTGAGTGCGTGATAATCTGCGATAAAGTAGAGTGCCTGATATGTTTCTGCGAGTTCGAGTGCCGGTTTAATCATACCGAGATAGTTCCCGATATGCGGCTGTCCTGTCGGTTTGATTCCGGTTAAAGTTATCTGTTTCAATGCGATATATACTCCTTTTTAGGCTGCGGGGTGCTGTTGTTACGTGTCTTCCCTTAAGTGGGCGAGTTCCTCTCGGAGGCGTGCCGCTTCTGCTTCAGCCAATATTTCTCCTTTTCTGAGTGTCCTGATAGAGATATATGTTAAGTATACCCAAAAAATCGGTGAATGTCAAGACCTACTATAGACAGCGATTCTCAATAGCACCGCCTAAATTCCCCAACATTCAACGCCTACGAATAATAACAGAATCCCCACGTTTTAATCCTAAACGTTCCACAGCACTTCCACCATTGACGGCAATTTCCAACATCCCAAAACTCCCGATAATCGCCAGAAGTTCACCAACTTCAGACTCGGCATAAGCACGATTAATTCGCGTAAGGCACGTTTGACCTATCTGAATCTCATAAGTAGACATACTTGTTGGAAGCGCGTCCTCTGGAATGTTTGTTATCGCATTGCCAAATCCGTCAATTTTGATAATCTGACCTGTCAATTTATGGTCAGAAACATAGAACGTTGGTATTGGAAGTCGAACGAGATTTTGCACGGGTGGACCAATGTCCCCAAGTGGTACAGCAAGCGATAAATGCGCCGCAACGGGAGCGAAAATATCCCGACCGTGGAATGTATTGCTCACCGCTGGCAAAAAGTAATCCTTGTTTTCGATCTCTACGACACGCGTTGGCTGTTCGCCTCCGTTCTCAATTTCTTGTAGCAGATACGTCAATATTCCGTTATCAGGACAGACGAAAGATGCCCGGTCTGTTTGACAGACGATTGCTCGTCGATCACTTCCTACACCCGGATCAACGACGACAGTATGAATCGTGCCTTCGAGAAAATAGCGGTGCGCTGAATGGATTAAGAAGGCGGCTTCATGAATGTCTTGCGGTGGCACAGCGTGCGTGATGTCAACTATCTGCACATTCGGGTTAATACCTAAAATGACCCCTTTCATGACCCCGACATAAGCATCGCTTATGCCGAAGTCGGTCGTTAAGGTAATAATGCGAGGCGGATTGTTCATCGGATTAGAGGTTTTCCTGCATCCAGGCAAAGCTTTTTCGTTGTCCAGTTCCGTCGTTCTCTCTACCCTCATATTCACAGCACCAGACCCCGTCATAGCCAGCTTCTCTCAGACACCGAATTGCTTTTGCGAGGTCTATTTCACCCTCACCGAGAGCCTCGCCGCGATAGTCAGCGCGCGAACCCGTTCCGTCCTTCAGGTGCGTGTGGAGTGTATAAGGTGCGACGATTTCATAATACCTACCCACGGTCTCTAAATCGTGTCCTGCCCAGCGGTAGTTCATTGTGTCCATATTCGCACCGACATATTTGGAGCCGACCCGTTCAAAGAGCTCCACCTGCAAATCACCGTCGTTCGTAACAATGCCGTGATTGTCAACCGCTAAATAGACCTCTTCGCGTTCCGCAAATTCGAGGCATCGCGTGAGGCAGCCCGTCATTGCTTCAACCCAACGGCTTTCTGGTACGGTATCCTTTGCAGCACCTCCCTCCGTGCGGAGAACTGAACAGCCAAGGCGTTTAGCGAGTCCGGCGATACGCGCCATTCGTGCGACTTGAGAACCGATAGCATCCTCGTCCAGCACGACGAAATCGTTTCCAGCAGCAAGCGCAGAGACCTGTAAACCGTAACCTTCAACCTGTGCCCGGACGGCTTCGGCATTCTTTTCGGGATCAGCGATCTCTGAACTCCAAACGTCTCCTATCTGGAGTTCAACGTAACCGAATCCCGTTTCACTTGTGAACTTCAGAAAATCGTCAAGCGATTTGCTGGCGTAGTTATAATGAATAAGCCCTAATTTTGACATAAATTCTTCTTCCTCTCTCTCGGAACAGCCTCAGCGAAATTCGTAAATCGTGTTAAAATACTTGCATCTTTTAAGGTTCTTATGCTATAATACTTTTATTATTAGACAAGTGTCAAGTTTTTTTTATCTTACTACGGATGGAAATTTCAGGCTTGCAGTCTTCGCTGATTTAGAAAAGATTTTGAGGCTGCAGGCTGCGTTGAAGCAGAAAAATTGAGGACTGAATCAGGAATAAAAAGTAATGGAGAACTATAGCCGCTTTACTGATCCTAAACTGCCTGACATTTATGAAAAAGTCAAGGCAGAACAACGTCTCTCTTTTGAAGAAGGCGTATCGCTTTATGAAAGCCCAGACATTACCGGTGTCGGATTTATTGCAAACCATGTGCGTGAACGCTTAAACGGGAACGTCGCTTACTATAATATCAACCAACACATTGATTATTCAAATGTCTGTATCCTTCACGCCCGGTGTCATTTCTGTGCATTCGCCCGAAAAAATATGCAGACCGAAGGCGCATGGGAAATGAGTGTTGACGAATTTTTAGATAAAGCGATGTATTCTATAGAACATGGATGCACCGAGATTCACAGTGTTGGGGGCTTACACCCGAAATTGCCCTTTGACTACTACCTCGACATCATCCGGGGTCTCAAAGAACGGATGCCACAGGTCCACCTCAAATTTTTCACTGCTGTGGAGATTCATCACTTCTCACGCATCTTTAAGATGTCAATAGAAGAAGTCCTAACGCAGCTACGGGAAGCCGGTTTGGATTCGCTGCCGGGCGGCGGTGCCGAAATCTTTGCCGAAGAGACACGCGAGAAAATTTGTCCGGGGAAACTAAGCGCAGAGGGTTGGTTGGAGGTTCACGATATTGCCCATCGCCTCGGCATTTCTACGAATGCGACAATGCTGTATGGACACCTTGAGACAAATGAGGATAGGGTTGACCATCTCATTAGGCTACGGGAGCAGCAGGATAAATCCGGCGGCTTCGTGACTTTCATTCCATTGGCGTTTCATCCAGCAAACAGTCGAATGTCATACTTGCCTTCAACAACAGGCCTAACAGACATTCGGAACATTGCCGTTGCGCGCCTCATGTTGGACAATATCCCGCATATCAAAGTTTACTGGATTATGACGGGTTTGAAGACGGCACAGGTCGCACTCCGTTTCGGTGCTGACGACATTGACGGCACGGTAACCGAGGAAAAAATCACACACATGGCAGGTGCGGACACGCCAGAGGCTGTCGCCGTTTCGCAGCTCGTACACCTCATTGAAGAAGCCGGCTTCGTGCCTGTTGAGCGCGATACACTTTACAATGAAATTATTCGAGAGGGGAATCAGTGGTACAGAAAAGCCGCTTAAGGGTAGGTGCAGTCTCGTTCCTGAACACCAAACCCCTTATTTATCCCCTTTTGAACAAAGAGATCGAAACGGATATTGTGCTCAGTGTTGATGTCCCCAGTCGTGTCGCAGCACTTTTAAGTAAAGGTGAACTGGATGTTGGATTGATTCCGATTGTCGAATACTTTCGCGCGAATCCTTTGGACACACCTTACTGCATTCTACCGGATATATCTATCACATCGCATGATAACGTTCGAAGTATTCAATTGTTTAGTCGTGTGCCGGTTCAGGAAATTCGACGCATCGCACTCGACACTAATTCGCGCTCCTCTGTTGCGCTCTTGAAAATCCTACTTGCTGAGAAGTATGGTATCTCACCAGCATTCATCCCGTGTGCGCCGACAGTAACGCCAAGCACGGCTCTTGAAAACCGTCAAGACCCACCTTTTGAGGCAGTCCTTCTCATCGGAGACGCAGCACTGAGGCATCTCGGTTCGACAGCGTATAATGTTGATCTTGGTAAGGTGTGGTATACGTTCACGGGTTTACCTTTTGTTTACGCCTGTTGGGTTGCGAGGCAGGCGGTGGATCTGGGAGACTTACCGCAGGTACTCCTTGAATCAAAAGAACGTGGGACGGCACAAATACCGGAAATCGCACGGATTGAGGCGAAAAAATTGGGATTACCCGAAAGACTTTGTCTCGCCTATTTGCAAGATAGCATCAAATACGATCTGAACGAAGATACAATTGCAGGCATGGAACTCTTTTATAAGTACGCGGTAAAAAATAACCTCGCACCGCCGTGTCGTCGTATCTCTTTTTACGCTAACTGAAAAGGTCCAATTACGCTAACTGAAAAGGTCCAAAAATGCAGTCTCCTAAGGACGAATCCACGCTGAATCCTCAGTTCATAACGCAGTTTGAAGATTATCTTAAAAGCTGTGGACTCCGTCTAACACAAAAGCGATTGGATATCCTAAATCAAGTTTTTGATTATCCGGGACACTTCCAAACCGAAGACCTCTTGGTTCAGATGCGTCGAAACGGATACTTGGTGTCCCGTCCAACGATCTATCGGACGCTGCCCCTGCTCGTAAAAAGTGGATTATTGACGGAATTCATTGACGCCCAGAAGAATACTCGCTACGAAAGTATCCATTCCCTCCAAGAACACGCCCACCTTATCTGTCTTCGGTGCAATCAGATTGTTGAATTTAAAGAACCGCGGATTGACGCGTTGCAAAAGGCGGTGTGCGAAGCGCACCAATTTAAACCAGTACGTTTCCGTAATGAGATCATCGGTCACTGTGCGGAATGTCAAGCGGAGTTAGAACCCAAAACAACCGAAGCAAACGATGAACCTACTGCTTAAGGCGACCCCATGTTGTTGTCAATAACCCTTCTGGATTCACCGGCAGTGTTTTCTCCTCTGCCTTCTCATAATCCTCATCGGTGGGTTGATACTCTAAATCGCTGGACCAGCAGAAAACGTCATACTGGACTTCAAGTGAACTCCCTCGCGTCCATATCATCATGACATTCTCACCGTCTTGTAGCTCGTTGATTGTACCGGCATCCTTCCCGAAATCACCCGTCATCTTCCACGTCCATACAGGGATATTTTCTTCAAAGATGATGTCATCAGGTCGCACAAAAGCAGGTTCGACTTCTGGAATTTTATTGCCATCATCTCCCAAAACCCACAACCAATCTGAGTGATTGTTCGGGTTAATGACTCGTCCGATAAACCGCCAGTCCCCGGCTTTTCCCTTAGCGAAACTGATGTCAAACCTATACAGGAGCCATCCTTTTTTTGCCCCACCACTGGCATTCGTAACAATATCGCCGTAGGCACCATCCGAAGGCTTTTTCGCTTTTTCAGCGATACCCAATTTATAAACATCCTCAGAATCCCTTTCATCAAAGGCTTCCGCCTCGAACCAAATCTGTTCACCTTTCGCATATTGAGAAACCTTAAATTCATCTACCGCAAAACTCGTAATCGACTGCATCAGCAAAAAGCAGATCGTTAAACCGAGTGTTAAATAGCACCTCTGAAACATCGTGAGTCCCTCCACATTCCTTTTTTTATTATTTTAACGCAAGTTGCCACCTTTGCTGTAGAACCTTTTGGATTGTCTGAGAAAGCACGCAAACTAACAGTTTGCGGTACAAAATTCTGGTGCTAATGAATCACTTTCACTAAAAAAGGGTTCTACATGCCTAAAATCTTGTAAGTAGCAACTTGGGTTATTTTAACAGAATTTGAATGAAATTGCAATCTGAAAAAATTTGACAAGCATCTGAAAATGTTGTATAATTGCAAAAACAGACTTCTTTCAAATAGCTGGTAGGTTCTGTCTTCTTGGATGTGAGGGTATGTCCAATGTATACGCCACAGGTAATCGAACATTACGAAAACCCGCGCAACGTCGGTACGATCACTGATGCTGACGGGGCAGCTACCGTCGGTTCTGCCGCCAACGGTGAGATGGTGAAACTGACACTTAAAGTAGCCAACAACGTGATTGTTGCGGCAAAGTTCCGAGCCTTTGGATGCCCAACGGCTATCGCGAGTGCTTCCGTCCTTACCGAAATGGTTACAGGGACCCACATTCCAGAGGCATTTCAGATTACCGCCGCACGTCTTTCTGATGCATTAGGGGGCCTGCCACTGGATAAACAACGTTACGCCGACGCGGCTGAGGAAGTTCTAAAAACGGCAATCGCCAATTTTATGTCTGAAACGGAGGGATAACTACCATGATTAGCGTCACAGAATCTGCAGCAGAAAAAGCCATCGCACTTATTAATAGCAATGATACCGAATCCAACCTCGGTTTACGCATGCAAGTCGTCGGGGGTGGATGTTCAGGTTTCCAATACAATCTTGAATTCGGCACAGCAAAAAACACAGACAAGGTGTTTGAATTTCACGGTTTGAAGGTCTTTATTGACCCCAGGAGCACGCTCTATCTCGCCGGATCGGTCCTTGACTATAATGATGGCTTGATGGATTCAGGGTTCAAGATTACGAACCCGAACGCAAAGAATACCTGCGGTTGCGGCGAGTCATTTAACGTTTAACTGGCTATCGGTTATCAGTCTTCAGTCGTTAGTTAAGAGCATTTTGTAACAATTCAGCTTTGCTTAGTGAACACCAACAGATGGTGAATTGTTACAGGAAATCTGCTTAACCAACAACCGATAACCGACAACTGAAAACTATTCCAACGTCTTGTATAATTCCGCATGCCGTTGGAGCACAGCATCCGAATCCGGCGGATTGATAACCTCTATAGAAACAAATCCGTCATATCCATCTTGTGCAAGGAGTGTCAGCGAATCCCTTTCCGTGTCTGGCAGCGGTCCACTGTCACCAAAGTTGACGTGTGCATGTCGGACTTTGCCACGTAGATGCACATAGGCGACACTTATAGGTTCGCCATGACGCACGTGATGCGCTGCGTGCCAATTCACAAAGGTGTTCTCTGCCCCTGCCCGATATATGGTTTCCGTAACCCAACTGCCAATGAGGTTGCCGTGTGTCTCCAGACAGAGTGCAACGCCAGCATCACCCGCCAAACCGTCACAAGCGCGAATCCCTTCCGCTTCCCAATCCAGCGTCTGAGACACTTCAACCGGTGTTTCCGGCACCCGATCCCCGAAAATCCGAATATTCTTCGCACCCATCTTCTCGGATAAATCGATATACCGCTTGAGCAAATCCACCTGTTCGGCGCGCTTATTGGCATCAGGATCAATAAACCGACACCCCGTAGCAATGCAGGAAAGTTCAATACCACTATCTGCAATCCGGGCGCGTGCCTCTTGGAGTTGCTGAGGCGTTGAATCTAATTCCACACTGTGTCCATGATCCCACTCCACACGGAGTTCCAAGTGTTCATAGTTATAATGTTTCGCTTTGTCAATTAATTCCGCCAATGTAAGCGGCGGACATACAGACGACATAAAACCAAATTTCATTATGAAACCTCCAAAAGTAGCAGGCACGCTCCGAGTGCCGTAGTTTGTTAAATTAAAAATGCCAGATCACCCTTGAATCTGCACAGAAGAACTACCGTTCCCGCGCTTTCTAACGTTAATTTTGACAGGTATACGTCTCGTTAACTCCTGAACATGGCTAATGAGAAAGATGCTGCGTCCCTGCATACGGAGTCCTTCAAGTGCCGCGATTGCGGTATCCAATGTCTCAGCATCAAGCGTCCCGAACCCTTCATCAAGGAACAGTGAATGGAGCTCCGCACGCCCGCGACTCAGATCCGCCAGGGCAAGTGCGAGTGCGAGACTCGTCAGGAATGATTCACCACCGGAGAGCGTCTCAACCGGACGTTCCTCATTCGCATTCCAGCGATCAATGACAGTCAAATTGCCGATAGACTCGACTTTAAGTTGGTAGCGTTCCGAAGTGAGGTAATCCAATTGCACATTGGCTAAAACCCCCATCTGTTTGAACATAATCTCCAAAGCAAAGTCGCGCAAACTATTCGCAGGGATTGTGTCCTGTAGATTTTTCCAACGTATCAATTCTGCTTGTGCTGCAGCGACTTCCTCACCGAGTGCTTCTCGTTGTTCAAGGTGTTTTTTCAAGTCATCAATTACCTTCTGTTGTGTACCGATGCCTTTCAGTTCTTCTTCAAGTTGTGCTTGGATTTCCTTCATTTGCGTCTCGATCCGCTCCAACGCCTCTGGATCAAACGGTGTTTCCTCAAAGCGAGTCCGCAGTTCGGTAATCTCTAATGCAAGTCGATGCTTTTCGTCCTCATGTTCCTTAATCCGGTTAGTGAGTTCCAGTGTCTTGGTCTCGTCTCGAAAGGCGTTGTCGTGTGCTTCCGGTGAATCGAATCCTGTGTCTGCTAACTTAGTAAAATAAGCACTTTGTGCCATCTCAAACTTTTCATTAGATCCTTTATGATGTTTTTCGGAAAGCTCGTGAGCTGTCTGCTTTTGCGCCAAGAGATTCTGACTTTGCTGTAACTGATTATGAGCATCATCACGCGTTTGTTCTTTCGTCTTCAGATCCGTCTCTAATTGCTTGAGAGTGCCATCAATCTCGTCTTCCGTTTCCAACCCACCAGTCTTCTCACGAACGGAATCCAGAAATGCCTCCACTTCACGTCGGTATTCGTTTATTTCATCTTGCAAGTCATCACGGTTATTCTGTAAGGTCTCAAGACTGCCTTGGTCCGTTTCAATCTTAGCGTTAAGCAGTTTAAGATTGGTCTCAGCAGTATCCAGTTTGTCCTTGCGCGTCGCGACTTCCTCGATCTTTTTATCAAACTGATCTACTGCCACGTCTGGAGCAACACTGTGAAAAACCTCTGGTAAGAATTCCCAAAAACCCTCCTCAGTAGACGCGATGTCCGCTTGCAAATCCGTGATAGTATCATTTGCCTCTTGCAACTGTTTCTCAATACCTTCCAGAGATTTCTCCTCGCGCGCAAGGTCGTCTTCACAAGTATCAAACTGTTGCGTCGCCGTTTGACAAGCGAATGATGCTTGTGTGCATACTTGATCGGCATCGCTGAGTGCTGCAACAGCAGTCTCTGCTTTCTCAATCTGCGCAGCTACCCACTCAGACGACACATCGGCATCTGGATAAATCTCCTGCCACGCCGCGAGGTATTTTATTTTCTCGTCCTGCAGCGTCCCTATTTCAGACCCGCAATCCTTAATTTGCTGATCCGTATTATGTTTATTTTGTTGTATTTGCCCCTGTTTCACCTTCAAAGCCTGCAGCTGATCTTGTGCAGTTTTAGCCTCGGTTCTTGCGTCTTTTAAGGCATTCTGCAGTCGGTCATCATCTTCAGATTCGACCTTATCGGCATAAGGATGCTCAGTTGCCCCACAGACCAAACACGGCTCTCCAGTGTGAAGGTGTTGTCGGAGTTGGTTAATTGGGTTTGCCAAACGTGCAGATGCCAGTTCATCTTCAAAATGTCGAACAACTTCCGTCGCGTGTTGACACGCCTCCGCTTGTGCCACCGATTCAGACTCAATCTGCTGAAGTTCTATCTCCAGCAACGATAGCGCATTCTCTAAAGCATCGCGATGGTTTTCAGTGTTTGTCAAATCGTCTCGTACTGTTTCATATTTTTGAGCGATAGGTTGCGCTTTAACGGCTTGCTGTTTTCGCTCTGTCCATTGCTCATGCGTTCCATCCTTCGACAATGTATTCCATACAGCAGTAGCATTTTCTAATGTAGTTTCTGCATCCGTTTTTTCCGAGAGTCTTTTTTCGCGTGCCTTAGACAATTCCTTAATTTTACGTTTTGACGACACCACGGTTTTTTCGTGTTGGACTTTGGTTGCCAATGCCGTTTCCAATTGATTTTCTTTTGAACCGAGTTGTGCCAACAGAACATTTGCTTGCGTGAGACGGTGTTGCCGATCTGACGGAAGCGGATTCTCATCTAAAAACGTTCGCGCTTTATTAATCTGTTTCTGCAACCCAGTTTGCTCAGATTTGCTATCGGTTAACTCGTCCGAAAGTGTGTCAATCTCATCATTCAAATCTGTTAATCTTGAAGTCCGCTTCTCTGCTTCGGCAAACTGATCTGCTGCGCGCGCTACATCTAATTTAGCAGCGGTGTAAATTTCCGTTTTCTCTGTGTGTTCAGTTGATGTTGTCTGGTACGCCTCCTCTTTTTTGTCAAAATCGGCTTGGTCGGTTTTGACCTGTTCCTCAGCATCCTTTTTCTCAGTGGTTGCCGTATCAAGTGCTTCCTTTGCTGTTTCAAGATCGGATTTTGCAGTGCTATATGCCTGTTTTTCAGGACGGAGACGTTCGGCACGTTGGGCATTTTCCAATTCCGCTTGAAGGGCATCAATCTTTGGCTGTTGATCTGAGAGCTCTGCCTGATGTTCTTCTGAGGATTGGAGTTTCTCAAAGTCCTCTTTGCGTTTTGTTTCCCGATCCTTCTCATGTTGAATTTCCTGGCTTTGCGTCTCTAAGAGGTTGGTTTCGTTTTTCAACTCATCAAGCACCGTCTCGGCTGCCGTAAGCTGTTCCTGAGAGGCTTCCGGGATTTTTTCTATTGCCGCAAGGACATCGGCGGTCGCTTTCTCGACCTCAGTAACCTTTTCATTTAACTTATCTTTCAGGACATCGTAGATACTAATACCGGCAGTTGCTTCCAAAATTGTGCGTCGATCTTCCTTATCCGCCTTCAAAAACGCAGCAAACTCACCTTGCGCTAACATGACGGATCGTCTAAACGCATCAAAATCCAACCCTAAAATAGATTCGACCTCTTCACTAACTGTTCTCTGGCTTGAACCGAGAGCCTTGCCCATATTGCTCAGCTTATCGCTGATTAACTTGTTATCCGTTTTGTAAGACAACCGGACCTCTGCGGCGCTTCCACGCTTAAGAGACCAAGAGACAATGTAAGCGGTTCCATTTGCTGTAAAATGTGCTTCAGCGAATCCTTCCTTTTCGCCATGACTGATAAGATGCCTCGGGTGCTGGTTTCCTCTTCCACTCAAGCGCGGTGTGTTCCCATAGAGTGCGACGCAAATCGCATCCAACAAGGTCGTTTTTCCCGCCCCTGTCGGACCCGTAATCGCCACAAGGGACGCGTTCCCTAATAACGGACCTTCAAAATCAATATCTATTTCTTCACGAAAACTGTTTAGGTTCTTAAGCTTGAGTTTACATAATTTCATTCGGCACCCTCAACCATCTGGATTAATTCACTAAATGTCTGCGTCAAGGTTTGATCGGGTGATTCACCATCAAATTTTGTCCTATAAAATTGTTCAAAGATTTTCTCGGGGCGCGATATATCCTCAGAAGGAATTGTCGGTCCCTGCTTTACCTCTGGCAGCTCAATTTCTACACTCAATACATCGCCACCGCGCTCACTAAACGCTTGGCGCACTTTATCATTAATCCCCGTTTGCGGTTTGTCCAATTTCAGTTTAACCTGAATATACTTTCCATCCCACGCTTGTGTCCGTGCGTCCCAGAGAACAGATTCCTCATCTCCAGTGACTGTACACAACTCTTTGAAAACAGGAATCTCAATAGCTTTATTTTTCACGAGCGTTCCGTCATCAAATAATTCCAACAGGTACACCTTTTTCTTATAACCGGCTTCGTTGAACCTCAGCGGGATCGGTGAACCTGAATAGCGAATAGGGTAATCGGTCCCTTTGATTGTCTGAGGTCTGTGAAGGTGTCCCAAGGCAACGTAATCCACACCGTCTGGAAAATCCGTTGTGTGGATAGCCGTCGCACCGCCAATCTGGATGTTTCGCTCAGAGTTGCTCTCTTTTCCACCATGAATAAACAGATGTCCCATTAAAATTTTAGGCAGTTCCCTTGGCATCTCGGAAACACATTCGGCATAGAAAGACTTGAGGCGTTCTCGATACCGCCCGTTCCGCTCTATCTCCGTTTCGTAAGAGACATGTGGCAGCTCCGCCTCAGTCAGGTAAGGGACAGCTGCAACCATTACACGTGGGTTGTCAGGTGGAAAGGGTAACACACATTTAGAGACTTCAGTCGCCAAACCGACGACATGAATCCTACCCATCTTCAGAAACGCTCGTGGCGCCTCCAGATGTCGCGCTGAATCGTGATTACCGGCAGTGATTACCGTGTAGGTATCGGTTTCATTAAAAAGACGGTAGAGGAACCGATAATAGAGATTGGTTGCCTCGGCTGATGGGAGAGAGGTGTCGAAAATATCGCCTGAAACAAGGAGGAGTTCTACTTTATGCTCTTGAATCGTGTCAAAGAGCCAATCGAGGAATTGTTCGTGTTCGTCAAGTCGGGAACGTTCGTGGAGACGTTGTCCTATGTGCCAATCCGCAGTGTGTATAATTTTCATAGTGATTTATGAGTTATTTCAAAACGCATGTTAAGGATAAAGTATGAATATCATACCAAATTCCCGATATATTTTCAAACAGAATTCATCATAAAACGCCTCCATATTCTACTTGATAAAAAACGGGGATATTGCTAAAATTATAGAATACCTTTCAAAAACGTAAAAAAACGGTTGAGAGGGACGTTCCTGTCCTGATACGGAGGCGATTATGAATGCTCCAAACGATTTTCAATTCAAGCAAAGAAAATACATACCTTTCTTTCCAAAGGCGAGCGGAAAACCGACCGTTTACATCGAAGGCTACCCCTCTGAGGACGATGAACCTATGGCAGCAACAGGTTTTCACGCCGACCAAATTTCCATCTTTTCCGAACAACTTTTGCGCTACTTTGCGATCAACCCCGACATTTACATCGGTATTGACAATTTCATCTATTATCGTGAAGGCGACATCACCAAATTCGTTGCTCCCGATATTTATGTTGTGTTTGGTGTTGATAAATATCCACAGCGGCGAAGTTTTTATACCTGGGCAGAAGGTGCGGTGCCGACGACTATTTTTGAATTTCTTTCCGATTCCATGGAAGCGCATCACCTTCGAGTGGAAGCCGAAAAACGGCGAGACGAAGCAGAGACACTCGCAGCTGCAGAAGCACAACGCAGAAAGGAAGTAGAAGTTGAGTTGGAACGGCTCCACGCATAACTCGCTAATACCCGAAACAACGACCTTTAAAGGAGTGAACCATAATGGAAAACAACGAACATACCTTAACCGCAGAACTCGAAGAGCTGGAAGTCTACGGTGAAACGCGGGTCGGATGGGATGAAAATACGCCCATCAATGAAACCGTCGACGCTGAAGGAAATCTTTTCTCCGGCGAAAGAGGGTTCGGTGTCGCAGATCCCAACTCGCCGAAACGTAGAGTCTATGACGATCCAGAAGTCGAAGAACTACGTGAAAAACTACGCGTACACAACGGCATCCGCGGCCTCGAAATCTGCGAACCCCATGAAGTTAAGAAGATCGCTCGCATCTTTCATCGTGACGGCTTCGTCGTTGTCAAAGACCTCCTCAATGCCGAGCAGCTCACACGTTGGAGAGCCGGATGTGCCGAAGCACTCCGCGATATTCTCTCTATACCCGGACCCGAAAATAGAAAATACACAACCGAAACCGGACGCCTACCGCACCGGTATAGCTACGGCACCTCCTCCGCTTCGAGGCAGATGCTACACCATTCCGCATGGGCAAGTATGATAGACCTGCCCACAACAACCCCTCTCGTCACAGAAATCTTCGGTTCTTCAGATTATCGAGTCTGGGGTTCAGGTGGTGACCTCTGTCTCCCCGGTGCAGTCGAGTACCAACATTTGCATCCCGATGGCAGAGACCCCCAACACCTTTCCGAAGCACGCATTCGGCAAGCCGAATTAGTCGGGGTTCAACTCCATAGGGACGATAATGGAAATCTAACTGTCCCAACACAAAAGATGATTATGGAGATGACACCGCCGACCGTAACGATTAACTTTGTGATGTGCGATCTAACATGGGAAAACGGCCCGATTCGCCAGATTCCAGGGACACATACGCTACAACAGAACCCACCGCCGCCAGGGGACGAACCCGACTGGATGAAACATTCAACACTCGTCGGCGCGACTGCGGGTTCGGGTGTATTCCGAGACAATCGGGCATGGCACGGTGCAACGCCGAATCTCTCAAAGGAAATCCGCGCACTACCGAACGTCGAATATGCCGCACCGTGGCGCACACAGCACGGCTTTAGTCGGATTATGCCGCATGAGATATGGGAAACGCTCACCCCACACGCTCAGAAATTGTGTGAATGGATTAAGGCAGATCCAGGCGTTTGGCCACCCGGTGCCGGTATTATGCACCCGCTTGCAAGTAGACGTGCAGCAGCAAAGAAAAAAAGCAGTTAGCAGAAGGAGACGACATAATGTTAAACTGGGGCGTTATGGGAGCAGGTGGCATCGCTTATGTCTTCTGCAACGGAATGCGTTTTACAGACTCCGGGCAGATCCTCGCCGTCGCGAGTCGAACCCAATCGCGTATAGATAGACTCGCCAACGATTACAACATTCCTCGCCAATACAATGACTACGACGGCTTATTGACCGATGACGATATCGATGCCGTCTATATTGCAACAATCCACCCACTGCATGAGGAGTGGGCAATACAGTGTGCCGAAGCGGGGAAACATCTCCTCATCGAAAAACCAATCAGCATGAACCGTGCCGAAGCCGCGGCTATGGTCGAAGCGGCGCGGGAAAACGACGTGTTTCTCATGGAAGCCTTTATGTATCGCTGCCACCCACAAATAGCGAAGGTGGTCGAATTGATACAAGACGGCACGATCGGTGAGGTCCTCGTCATCCGATCGACCTTCAGCTACCGGTCAAATTTTAATCCGCAAAGCCGAATATTCAATCGGGAAATGGGCGGTGGCGGTATCCTTGACATCGGGTGTTACACGGCTTCAATGACTCGGAAAATGGCGGGTGCTGCTGAAAACAAACTATTCCTGAATCCGATTGAGGTCAAAGGGAACGGCAAAGTCGGTCCTACAGGTGTTGATCATATCGCAGCGGCAACACTCAAGTTTGAAAACGGTATCATCGGCGAAATAATTGCTGCCGTTGAGTGCAGCCTCGGCAGTAGTGTTTTTATTTTCGGGTCAGAAGGTTCAATCACCATTCCAAGCCCTTGGCTGCCCTCTTCGCCGTGCCGTCACGCGAGAGAACCGCTGCCACTGGATACAGTCTTCCCATCAACAAAAATTATCGTTGAGTCTCAGCAAAACCGGGAAGAGATTACCGTTGATGTCGATCGGGACCTCTTTACTTACGAAGCCGATACAGTAGCCAACCACATTGCGAATCGGCAAGCACCGGCGATGTCTTGGGATGATACACTGGGTAATATGCAGCTCCTCGACGCGTGGCTCGCTGAGGTGGGAGTTGTTCATTGATACGTGTGCAAATGTGGGATTTAAATTATTCAGGAGGCTCTACTGATGGTAAAAGACGAAATGTTTCAGGAACGCGTTGTTCGGGTCGAAAAGCCGTCGTCACACTTTACATTGCTCCGTGCGCCTAATGGGGAATTTCTTAGTACATCTGACACCAACGAACTTTCAGTCTTTGATTATGTTGACGACAAGGCAATATGGGAAAAAGTTGGAGGCAAGAATGCCTATCGCCATATCGTCACGGGAATTCAACTTGAAGTCGAAGCGGCTGATGCTGAAAACGGCTGCTACCTCCGGTATCAAGGTAATCTACTCGCCAATGACGGCAGTGTAGGGGGTGAAGGTGCTGTATTTTCGGCTGGACACGGTCCCGCACACCTACCCTCTGCGTATCTCGAATCGTTCCAGGAAAACGGCTGGGTCTGTCTTCCGTCAATCGTCGCTCCCGATATTGTTGAAGAGTTGGAACGTGTAAGCTGCACGGGTCGTTGGGAAGCGGAAACTTATGAGCGACGGGTGCCACCGCTGAATGAGACCGCTGCAGTAGCCAAAATCATTACAGAGCCGGTTTCCTTGTGGCTGATGCGTCAATATATGAAAACGCGCGAAATCCGTCTTGGGCACTCACCGGGGTTCGCGATACTCTCGCCAGACGATGGCAAACGGAGGGTTCAAGGCTGGCATTCAGATTTCCCGTATCTCTGGGGTATCGCTGGTAGTGAAACTGTTAACCGCATACCGGTTCACAAAGTCGATGGATTGGTGATGGGGGTACAACGCAATCTTTGCGTCTCAGAATTTCGCAAGGAAAATGGAGCAACCTGCTTCAAACTCGGATCCCATACATTCGGTCAAGGACCACCTGTAGAGTGGATAAACGGAAACACCTCAAGGCAGGAAGGGGTTCGCGAGAGCAAAGGGTTACCCTATACCGGACCAGAGGCTGATGTCGTTGAAGCACCAGCGGGAAGTTACATCGTCTACGATTCTCGGATCTGGCATCGCGCTGGCGTGAATCGAACAGCACATAAACGCGCCGCGATGCTCCAAGCCGTTATCCCAATGTTTATCATGCCATTTATGGACACCAGCCGTCCGTATAAAGATTTTATCCACAGTTCACTTGCAGATGAACTAACGGAACTCGAGCATCGGGAACTGGAGTCGGTCATGGTCAATAAGATGGTGGGTCCACAGGGGCATTTGGCGATCACTGTCGACGATGAGTTGACTGGAAGAATTAGTGTAACTTAGGTGTATCCACGCGAAGGAGATAGATTGAATGCGAAAAGCCAAGATTGCATCTGTAGGTTGTGGCTGGGTAGCAAAACGTTGGCACCTGCCAACAATCGCTGAATTGACAAAGCGAGGGGATTTAGATTACATCGCTGTGTGTGATGCGGATGCGGATGCAGCACGTGAAGCAGGTGAGGAATATGGACTGCCGTATTATACGGATGTCGAGGAAATGCTCGACAAACACAGCGATATTGATGTCGTAGACATCTCCACCGGCGATTATGAACACCATTCGGTGGCAAGGCGCGCCGCTGAGCGTAAGATGCATCCGATCGTTGAAAAGCCGATGGCACCTACACTCGCCTGCTGTGATGTAATCATAGAAAGCAGTCGGAAAAACGGTGTCCATTTTGAGGTCGCCGAAAACTATTTTCGGATGCCGGGAGATCGGATCATTATAAAATTGATTCAGGAAGGCGTACTTGGCGATATTATGCGCGTGCATTTTATCGAGCCTTTTGGCCGTAGACCATTTGTCCATGGTGCCGGCAAGCCACGCGGTGTAGAATCCCCTATATCAACGTTTACCTCCCACTCCGGTGTCTGTATTGATATGGGTGTACACCGAATGTCACAAATTCGGTTCTATGCCCAAAGCGAACCGAAAACAATCGTCGGAACGACCAAGCAGTTCGCTCCGAGTCCTGACAGGATATATGAAGATTGGGGACACGCCTTGATTGAATTTGAGAGTGGTGCTGTTGGGGTCTATGAAACCTCTCAAGTCGGGGAGGAGACTATCAAGTACAGACAGATTATGGGAACGAAAGGCGTGATATTTGATACCGACTATTGGACATCAGATTTTCTACTCCGCGCGCTTGTCAACGGCGAAATGAAGGATATTCCGATTGAGACGGAACGGCATCAGGTCGACGGTGTGGATGTCCTATCACGGATTGTCGTCCATACCGATCCACAAATTGTCTACGAGAATCCTTTCAGAACGTACGCAATAGACGATTGGAACGTCGGGACGGCGGAAGAGATTATGACGATTGCGCGGGCAGCCCTCACAGGAGAACCCCCGGAGTATGGGGTTGAAGGTCGGAAAGATGTGGAGATGTGTATCGCGCTCTATGAATCTTCGCGTTTGGGAATGACCCCAATTTCACTGCCTATCACGGAGACGACGGGTTATGAGCAGATGGTTCATAACGAGTTTTCCCAAAAATTTGGTTATGCGCTTGAGGATAAGTAACTGGAAAGTTGGAGGTTTGGAAGATAGAATACACGATATTTTTGCCAAACTTCCGCAAAATCTAATATTACGCGAGTTCCGTTGTAGCACAAACTATATGAAGATTAATTTATTAATTCAGTAATTTCTGAACGTGCGATAAATCGCACTACTACGAACAAACCCGTTTGTAGTAGGGCAATTCATTGCCCGTCTATTACCAAATTATTTTCTGAAATTTCATACAGTTTGCGATA
>JAJEIE010000028.1 GCA_022827625.1 Candidatus Poribacteria bacterium
AGTCAAGGACTGTTTCAAGAATTGTGGAGATTGTATTTTCTCTGCGTTGCTCAATGTCAAAAATGCGTCTTTCATGCCGAAGTCTGCGCCTACACTTTCACCCGTAGCAGGCAGCACTTCTTTGGAAGTATCATCGGTTACGACATAAAGCCAATACGTGCCAACAGCGTCGCGAAGGATTTGAAGATAACGGACGTTTCCTTTCCAATCGCGGTGCTGATGGAAAGCGAACCAACGTTTGTCGAACTTCAAACGCTGCGAAGCAACGTTCCACGACTTAAACGACAAGCGGACACGTCCCCCTTCAAGCGTGTAAGCCGATTGAAACTTCGCAGAGCGATAACGTCCCTTGCGTTTGAACTTAGGCTTGCCCGTGCCAGCGATGTTGAAAAAGCGTTCCCAAGCGATGTGCAGTCGGATAATCACAGCGTCAAGCGTATCGCGCGGTATCCATGCCCAGTGTTGCTTTGTCCGTTGGAGCAACTGCGTCAGGTGTGGTTGCAAGCGATAGCGACCGGCATATTTACCATAGCGGCGGTAATACCGATTTTCCAACTTCAAGAAGTGGTTATGGACATCGCAAAGGTCATCGAGCATGTTGCCCAAACGCATGTTCTTCGGATGTTCGCGTATCGGATATTTATAGGTGCGACGCGCCCGTTTTTGTTTCCGCTTTCGTTTTTTCATAACGCTCACCAGCTACCAGTCTTTAACCCCTGTTTAGTAGGTAGGCAGACAACTTGCCGAGAAGCAAGCCTAAACATGTCTGCCAACTGGTAAGGTTATTATACCACTTTTTGACACTTTCTGTCAAGAAAAAAATAGAGGAACGGGCATTCCTCCCAAGCATAAATACTTGGGTTTCCTGCCCGAAGATTAGATGACTTCTGGCTACGCCCTTTTAAACATTCGCAAATAGGGGGAATCCAATGCAGGCAAATGAACAGATCCTCCAAAAACTGGAAGAGATAGAGAAGCGTTTTACAAACCTTGAGCTGGATGTAAAGGCACTTGATGCCGCACAGAAGGCACGTGACGACCTCCAGAAAGTCCAGAACGACTCACAAGAACATCGATTGACTCGGATAGAGTCTGAACTGAAGGAGACTCGAACGGAGATGATTGAGCTCCGAAAAGAGGGTGCTGACCAGCGCGTGAGTCAGGCAAGAGTTGAAGCGAAACTTGATGGACTCATTGCCCATATACAGGAACAAAAAACTGACAAAAGTGAACGTTGGAAATAACCGGAATCGTCGCTTCTATTCTCATTGGTGTGGCAGCCTTCTTGAAATCCTTCTTTTTCGGATAACTGTCTCTACCCCAGCGATAGCATATCTCGCAAGATTGGACTGCCACATCTCACGCCCTTTGATACTCTCCAACAATTGCCTCTACGAGGCTCTCTACTGAAGCTTTCTCTGCAACCACATCAACTTCCACACCATTCGCCACCGCAGTCTTTTGCGTTGTGGGACCAATCACGGCGATCTTGACATCAGCGAGCAACACCGCAGGTTCGTGTACGGGAAACATCTCAAGGAAGTTCATAACCGTTGAAGAACTGGTGAACGTGACGAGATCAATCTTGCCGTTCAAGAGGCTGGCTTCAATTTCATGGCATTTTTCGCTTGCCACTTTGACAGTATCATAGAGCGGTAGGTCATCGACAAGTGCCCCTTTCTGACGCAACCCGTTGGGCAGATCGGCAGCGGCAATTTTCGCTCGTGGTAGGAGGACTTTCTTTCCGCTCACGTCCTCTATTTCAGTAGCAATAACACTACCGCGGGAGTGCGATGGTACAAAATCGGGATGGACCCCAATGCGGTTTAGCGCATCAAGGGTCTTTGGTCCAACGGCACAGATTCTGCTTGCGCCGAATGCGCGTGTATCCTTTCCTCTCTTCCTCAAGTGTTCATAGAAGATTTCTACGGCGTTGACACTTGTAAAGATAATCCAATCGTATTGGTCGGGAGAAGGTACATTCACATTCTCAATAGGTCGAATCTTTATAGTAGGGAATTGGATAACCTCTGCACCGTTCGCTTCCAAGAGGTCTGCGAATTGACTTGCTTGGGCGCGGGCGCGTGTAACGAGGATCCGCTTCCCGAAAAGCGGTTTGGTGTCAAACCATCGGAGTTGTTCACGCAGCCGGTTGACTTCACCAATGACGATAACTGCCGGACTTTTCAGTTGGGCTACCTCGACTTTTTGAACAATATCCTTCAAGGTGCCTTGAACGATCTCCTGTTGCGGTGTGGTTCCGACTCGGACCAAACTCACAGGGGTTTGTGGGTTTCTGCCGTGTGTTATGAGTCGTTCAGTGATCTGCGGGAGATGGGCAACCCCCATATAGACGACAAGCGTATCTACCGCTGTGGCAAGATGCTCCCAATTGATGTTTGAATCGGGACGCAATGCGGCGGAATGACCTGTAACAAACGCTACCGACGAAGCGTAGTCGCGATGCGTGACCGGGATGCCCGCATAAGCGGATGCGGCAATCGCGGAAGTAATCCCCGGAACAACTTCAAAGGGAACACCCGCCTCGGTAAGAGCGACAGCCTCTTCGCCACCCCGCCCAAAGATATAAGGGTCCCCGCCTTTGAGACGAACGACCACCTTACCGACTTTCGCATGTTCAATAAGCATCTGATTGAGTTCAGTTTGGCGCGTCGCTCGGATTCTTGGGTCGGGTGCTTGGATTTTCTCGGTGTGCGCCGGGCAATGTTCCAAGAGGACATCGTTCAGTAACAAATCGTAGATGACAACATCTGCGCGTCGGAGGCACTCCACACCTTTGAGTGTAATCAGTTTTCGATCACCTGGACCCGCACCTACAATATAAACAATGCCGGTGTCCGGTTTATCTGGAGATGCGTTCATCAAGAGTTCCTCTATAACCTCAACAGTTCAGTTGCACCACTATTTTGAAGTTTTTCGGCTACGATTTCGCCCAAATACTTTGCTGCGTCAGGTGCTCCGGTGGCAGTTTCTACGATACGATGGATCCCCTCCGGGTGACACACGGCGGCAATAAGCGAAAGTTCACCATCAACATGCCAAGCATGCGCACCAACAGGGATTTGGCAGCCACCGCCGAGGCTTTTCAATACCGTTCTTTCAGCGGTAACCTCAGCAACCGTCCGCGAATGGTTAAGAGGCGAGAGCAACGCTTTGACGGCACTATCGCTCTCTCGTGCTTCAACCGCAAGGGCACCCTGTCCGACAGCAGGGACCATCCGTTCTATATCAAAATATTGGGTGATAATTTCGGGTTCAAGGAGGCGTTTGATTCCCGCCGCAGCGAGTATAATTCCGTCAAGATCAGTTTCACGAAGCTTGCGTAACCGCGTATCAATGTTCCCTCGGACATCGACGACCCGCAGATTTGGACGTATACCGAGAAGTTGTGCCTTCCGACGTGGACTCGTGGTGCCGATTTTTGCACCGCCGAGTAAATCTTCCAAAGGGAATCCCGTGGCAGTGATCAGCACATCTCGTGGATCCTCCCGCTCTGGAATAGCCGCAATGCAGAGGCCTTGTGGCAGCTCTGTCGGAAGATCCTTCAAACTATGGACTGCAATGTCAATGTCCCGCGTCAAGAGCGCGTCCTCTATCTCCTTGGTAAATACCCCTTTACCGAGCCCAGTGAGCGGTGCTTCTGGATTGGTGTCCCCAATGGTTTTGATAACCTCTATGTGAACCTCAAGCTTCGGAAAATGGGACGCCAATTGATTTCTAACAAATTGTGCTTGCCAGCGCGCGAGTTGACTACCACGTGTGCCGATTGTAAGCGAGTTCTGCATCAAAGTTCCTTGTAACTGAAAGGGGTGTGTAATGACCGAGGTATAGATTTACCTACAACTCCGAATTATCATCGTTAACATCCAGTTCAAACAGTTCTTGTAAGGCTTGGACATATTGGGCATGGTCGGCATCACCATCGTTGACAGCACATCGGAGATTTTGCATGGGATGATGGAGCAGTTTTTTAACAATGGCCTGCGTCATAGAGGCGACAGCAGCCTCCTGCTGATCGGAGAGTGCTGTTTTGTAGAAGCACGCTTGCAATTCGGTATCAGCGACCTGTTGAAACTGCTGATGGATCGCCTTAATTGTAGGATTAACCTGAAAGACTTGTAATTGGTTGTAGAACCGTTTGGCTTCTTCAGCGACAATCCGCTCTGCCTGGACTGCTTCTTGCTGTCTGTCCTGGAGGTTAGAAGCGACAACAGCCTCAAGGTCATCAATATTGTATAGAAAAGCGTGATCAACCTTACTCACGTCCGGATCTATGTCGCGTGGCACTGCGATGTCAATCAGAAACATATACCGATGCCTGCGTCTGCGCATGATGTCCGCGAGGGGTTGTCGATTGATGAGATAATGCGGGGCATCAGTAGAACTGATGACAATATCTGCTTCCATGAGGAAATCAAGGTTGCTGTCATAAGCGAGAGGTGTCCCGTTAAACTTCTCGGCGACTTTGACGGCACGCGCATAAGTGCGGTTTGCAACGATGACCTTGGAAACACCATTCGCAACAAGATGCTTGGCGGTCAGTTCGCTCATTTCACCCGCTCCGAGAATCGCGACAGTTTTGCCTTCAAGCGTATTAAAAATTTTCTTAGCGAGTTCAACAGCGGCGTAGCTAATGGAAACAGCACCAGCGGTGATTGTTGTCTCGGACCGGACACGTTTACCAACGCTGAAGGCTTTGGTGAAAAGCCGATTGAGAACTGTGCCCACGGCACCGGCCGCACGCGAACGGTTGTAAGAGGCTTTGACTTGCCCCAATATTTGGGACTCACCGACGACCATAGAATCAAGGCTTGCCGTTACTCTGAAGAGATGTTGAACTGTCCCAAAATTATGGTGGAGATAGCACCACTTCTTGAGCGATTCAACGCTCATCTGATGGTATTGGGCAAGAAACTCAACAAGCATTTTGGCGGCTGCATCAGCATTTCGCACCGAATGCGCAATCGCATAAAGTTCTACCCGGTTACAGGTAGAGAGAATCACAGCTTCTTGAACCTGATCAGATTCGCGCAAGCGTTGAAGAGATTCAATCAGTTGTTCTTCGGAAAACGCCAATTTTTCCCTGAATTCAATGGGAGCCACATGATGGCTGGTTCCGACGGAGACAAGTTGGTTCATTTTTCCTCAAGAAAAATCCAAAAAGGTGAACACTCGTACATTGAATAAATTATATCACATATTATAGGTCGTGTCAAATTTAGAATTCAGTCTATCCACATACACCTGCTCTACATTACCGGTACGTATGCATGCTGTCCAAAAAGAGGTCCACGCCAACATAGGTGCAGAGAACCGCAGCAAAACCGAGGATTGCGGCATACGCTGCTCTGTGCCCGTGCCATCCCCAAAACTGTCGGAAACCGATCTGGATGACATAGATGAACCACGTTACCAAAGTCGAGATGACCTTCGCATCAAGCCATCTCCAAGGGACATCCCGGATATATTGGGTCCAGAGACTTCCGACAATCACGCCCATTGTGAGCAAAATCACACCCAAGATTGTGCAACGATACCCGAGCTCATCCGAAATACCCAGAGAGGGCAGAATATTATCAAAGAGCGTGTCTGTCTTTTGGCGAATCTTCCGCTCTGCTATCAGATACATCAGTCCAAACCCAAACGCAGCGATAAAAGCGGCATACGCAAGAAAGATAAGCGTCGTATGCGCCAGAAGCCAGTAATTCTGCAACGGTTCGGGAAGCGCAGCGACATCTGTGACAAAATTATAAGAAATAAGTATGGCAATAAACGCAACCGGAACGACGAAACTCCCCAATGCGCGCAAATCTGTCAAATGGACAATAATGAGGTAAATCAATGTTATTGCCCAAGCGAAGAAAGCGATGGAGTGTGTCCGGTAAGTCATTGGAAAATGTCCATGCTGTAGAACCCAGACACCGATAAAAAACGTCAGCAGCGCGAACCCAGCGATAGTACTCCAGAGTGCTATAGACGCGATTTTCGGACGCAAGGTTGACGCGCCAGAGTGTGCACCGGTCGCGAGAAAGAGTGCCTGAAAAATACTGGCAGCCAAGTATATCAAAACGGTTAAAAGAAACAAAAAGCTCATAGCTCTGAAAAAATTAACTCGGATTTATAGACAGTCTTTTTAAAAGATCCGATACAAAATTATTAGCATGTTCCAGTCTTCCACTCCGAACCCAGTTGAAAAGGCATTCGGCAGAACATCCAGGGTTTGTAAGTCCAAGGCAACAGGTCTCGGTTTGTCCGCTATCCATTTCAACGCTGTCAATAAGCACCTCGAAAAAGTCTGCACGTTTCTTAGGGATCGGAAAAGACTGAAGAATTTCAGAACGGCGCGCGCCGAGGAATTCTATAAATGCGCCGTAACTGTTGTTCTCAAACTGGTTTGCGAGTTTTTTACAGAGACGTTCTACCTTCTCAATACCCGTGCTGTTTCTGGCAGCGACGCTAATTATTAGGTTATCATCTGTTACAAGATGCGGTGTAAAATGGGTCCCGGCACTCGGTTCATCAAGATACTCCCGAATGAATCTGTCTCCACTTTCACACGACGCGTCCACCATAGCTGTTTTCTCCGCAATAATAAGGAACGCATCTTCAAGGTAATGGGGATCTACGGTGTCGGATGCCATATACACAACGGATGCACCACACTGATGTAAGAGCGAGATGCGGCGTTCAATGGCAGGTGTTTTTGCTTCGCATAAGACAACACATTTTCGATTTCCCAATAGGAGATAAACCGGATAGGGCAGCCCTTGATTCTTAATTGGCACAGGTTTTCCAGCCGCATAACCGAGTGTGTATAACGAATCTGCGTTTAGGAGGGTCTCAAAATACTCACGGATACGACGACTCGTTGCCGGGCTTTTACCGCTTGTTGAGATGCTGAGCATCAGCTCGCTGTCGGTTACAACAGAGGCAGCAGCGAAGGTACATTGTGGAATGACATCGACGACGTTGACCAAGCGGATTTTATTTTTTTCGTGTGCTTCTACGAAGACAGCTGTATTAATATCGGTGAAATCGGTGGCAGCGCAGACAAGGAAATAGCCCTCTGTATCGCCTGCATTCAGCTGCCGCTTGTGCCAACGAATCGTGCCGATACGTGCGAGGAACGTTAGCAATTCCGTTGCGTCGGGACTGATTAGGGTAACATCACCACCACTGAGGAGCATGGCAACGACCTTTCGTTCGGCAACGGTGCCGCCACCGACAACAAGACATTTCCGATCTTGAAGATTTACGTATGCTGGATAAAACATTTTATGAGTTGTCAGTCATCAGTTGTCAGTTATCGGTCAAAGAGGGTTCTAATTAACCATGCCCGTCTTAACCGACGACATATTCCTCATGACTCTCGTGAGACGACATAATCTGCGAGTTGTTGTAGCGCGAGGCGAGCATCGGTCTGCGGTAGAATTGCTAATGCCGCTTTGGCGCGGTCGGCGTAACCTTGTGCAACTTTCAAACAGTAGTTCTCGACACCATATCGTTGGAACAGCGACTCGACAAAGGCAATCGCCTCTGTTTCATCTGTGTTGGGATTCAGGACTTTTTCCAGCATCTGTTTCTCATCCTCATTACAGACACTTCGAGCATAAATAATTGGAAAAGTGAGCTTTCCTTCACGGAGGTCCCCGAATGTGTTTTTTCCCAATTTATCTGGGTTTTCTGCAAAATCCAGCACATCATCAACAATCTGAAAGGCGGTTCCAATTTGTTGTCCGTAGACGGTAAGTGCTTCAATCTGCTTGGGATCGGTTGTGCCGAGATGCGCACCGAGGGTACAAGAAGCAGTAATCAGTTTACCCGTCTTGAAACTAATAATTTTAAGGTATTCGGCTTCGGAGATGTCAAAATCGCCACTTTTGTATGCGTGTATGACTTCACCTTCACACATCGCTTGTGTGGTATCAGCGAGGATCGCCATAGCAGGGTCATCGGCACGACGGGAGACGAGCATAGAGAGGACACGGGCATGGAGGTAATCTCCGACGAGGACAGCAACCTTATTACCCCACTTGGCATGTAAAGTTTCGCGCCCCCGGCGGATGGCAGCTTCGTCAAGCACATCGTCATGAACAAGCGATGCAACATGTATGAGTTCAACAACAGCAGCGAGCGTATGTGCGTCGCTGCCCGCATATCCACAGACTTTGGCAGAAAGGACAACGAGGATCGGACGGAGACGTTTACCACCCCCTTCAACGACATGCTGAACTGCCATGTCAACGAAACTATATTCACTTGCAGTCTCTTCAGTAAGTCTCGCCTCAACAGCAGCGAGGTCGTCGGCAATCAATTGGACGATTTGATCAAAGTTGGACATAATGTAATGGTTGTCAGTCGTCAGTCGTCAGTTAAGAGGTTTCTCGTGGTTTCGACAGAAATAGCAACCGCCACAGGAGATTAACCGATAACCGAAAACTGATAACTGTTCCCCTGGTAACTGAAAGGTTTTTCGCAGAAAAACCGCGCTGACAACTGACAACTCCTAAGAAAGATCAGCCAATACCTGCGTTGCAGCTTGAACGGTTTTGTTGATATCGTCTTCGGAGTGGACCAAAGAGACAAAGCCTGCCTCAAATTGGGAAGGTGCGACATAGACCCCTCGCTCTACGAGTCCCCAGAAGTATTGCTGAAAGCGTTCAGTATCGGCTGTGCGCGCGCCATCGGCATCTGTGACGGTTTCCGGTGTGAAGTAGAGCATGAGCATCGAGCCGACACGACTATGCCATGCATCAATTCCGTGCTTTTCGGTCGCCTCGGCGAGTCCATCAGCGAGGGCAGCGGCACTGTTCTCAAGTTTTTCATAAACCCCTGGCTCAGCGAGTTTCTTAAGCGTTGTTATGCCTGCAGTAACCGCTAACGGATTCCCTGACAGCGTTCCTGCCTGATAGACATCGCCTTCCGGGGCGACACACCGCATGATGTCTCGCTTTCCGCCGTAAGCCCCAACAGGCAAACCACCCCCAATAATCTTCCCTAAACAGGTCATGTCTGGCGTGACGTTATAGTGAGATTGCGCGCCGCCATAAGCAACTCGAAACCCAGTGATGACCTCATCGAAAATCAGGACAACACCGTGTGCCTCCGTAATCTCACGGAGTTCATTGAGGTAACCGTCTCTGGGAGGGATGATCCCCATATTCCCCATAATCGGTTCCAGAATGAGACATGCAATTTCGTCCGGATTGGCTGCTATGGCTTGGCGGACAGCATCCGGATCATTAAATGGCACAGTGAGGGTATTGCGTGCGAAATCTTCGGGGACACCGCCGCTATCAGAAAGCCCAAAAGTCGCGACGCCTGAACCCGCTTTTGCCAAGAGATAGTCGACATGACCGTGATAGCACCCGTCAATTTTAATGATTTTATCGCGTCCGGTATACCCGCGGGCAACACGAATCGCCGTCATTGTGGCTTCAGTGCCGGAGTTGACGAGGCGGACCTGTTCGATCGAAGGTACCGCATTAACAATAATTTCGGCGAGTTCCGTCTCCAACGTTGTTGGCGCACCAAAACTGGTGCCGTTCGCTGCTGCCGCACCGATAGCCGCGACAACACTCGGATGCGCGTGTCCCAAAACCAAGGGACCCCAAGAGGCAACATAGTCAATATATTCATTTCCATCGATGTCGTAGACTTTCGCGCCTGCACCGCGGGCGATGAAACGCGGGTGACTACCGACTTTACTAAAATTACGGACGGGACTGTTAACGCCACCCGGGATGAATTGTTGTGATTTCTGCCATGCAGCTAAGGATTTACTGTCCTCCAAAGCATTTCCTCCAATTTTCTGTGGCTTTCGGCAGTCGGCTTTCGGCAGTCGGTAAAGAGGTTTTCTAATAAACCAATGCCCTCTTACTGACCGCTGACCACTGACCACTGACAGCCAGACTATAGCCATTCCACAACGGATTTGGCAAAGTAGGTTAAAATCATATCAGCACCAGCACGTTTAATGCTGGTTAACAGTTCCAGCGCGACCCGTTCCTCATCAATCCAACCGTTTTGTGCTGCCGCTTTAACCATAGCGTACTCACCACTGACGTTGTAAGCAGCAACAGGCACCTGAAATTCTGTTTTGACCCGATGAATAATATCCAAGTAGGAAAGCGCAGGTTTTACCATGAGAACGTCCGCCCCTTCTTCGATATCAAGTGATACTTCTCGTAACGCCTCTTCAGCGTTTGCTGGATCCATCTGATAAGAACGCCGGTCTCCGAACTGAGGTGTAGATTCCGCCGCTTCGCGGAAGGGACCGTAAAAGGCAGATGCATATTTGGCAGCATACGCCATAATCGGTATATTTTCGTATCCGTTTTCATCCAACGCCGTACGAATTGCCCCCACGCGCCCGTCCATCATGTCCGACGGGGCAATGACATCAGCCCCCGCACGCGCATGCGAAAGACTCTCTTTCACAAGGAGTTCAAGGGTCGGATCGTTTTGGACTTCACCCGCCTCAATGACCCCACAGTGTCCGTGATCCGTGTATTCACAGAGGCAGACATCCGTCATCACAAGCAGGTCAGGTACAGCATCTTTAATGGCGTGAACCGCTTGTTGAATGATACCATCGTCGGCATAAGCCTCCAACCCGAAAGGATCTTTTGATGCCGGGATTCCGAACAAAATTGTGCCGGGGATTCCGAGCGCGGCGAGTTCCTTCGCAGCTTTGATGAGATTGTCAATTGAATACTGATAGCACCCAGGCATTGCGGAAATTTCGGTCGCCGTGTCACGCCCGTGAACGACGAACATCGGGTAGATGAGGTCATTAACAGAAAGTGCTGTTTCGCGAACCAGTCGCCGCAAATTTTCATTTGCGCGAAGTCGTCTTGGACGGTAGATAGGGAAGGTACTCATTCGCTGTCTGAACCTGAAGATTTAATTTCGTACTGGATTAATTCAAAAGTTTTATCTTCTGGAGGTTCCAATCCGAGTGCCTCGGATGCTTCGTCGCGTTCGTGTTCCTGTGTTAGTTTGACGATACCGACGTTCGGCGCCAACCAGAGCGTTGTGAGGGATGTACCTTTCTGTTCTTGTATGTCGGATTGCCCCGGAATCTCCATAGACGCAGTAGTTTCCGTTGACGCGTCCGTCCGGTATTCAATGATCAAGCAGTCTTCAAAAGTGCCAGCATCCGTTTCCACTGTTTCTGTCCCCGTGACGTTTCCGATCTCCGCGTAAGTGGTGTAGGTTGTCACAGTTTGCGTTGAACCACCGGGTATTTCCGCAGGAAGTCCCTTGAGATCGATCGTCAAGGTTAGCACCGCATTGACTTCAATTGCCGTCCACTCCTCATTAAAAGTCGCAGGCGTCGGTAGGCAGTAGAAGTAATCTTGGGATGTCACATCTACCTCGTAATCTAAGTCAAATGAGATGTTGAATCCCTCAGGCATCTGGTCTTGCATCGCCTGACGCAGCACAACGATTGCTTCGTCCATTTGTTGCATTGTTGATGCCTTGACTGCGTTTTCGACTTCAGTCCCAACGAAGAACGCCACCCAATCGTCTCCGACTTGATAATAATACGGGTGAATGTAATGCTCAAAGTCCGCCCAATTCTCCAAGCTGGGATCATAAGTGAAAGCCCGATAGGTCTCGCCATCAACATCCTCTGGTTCTATCGCGTATCGCGTCAATTCGTCGCCGTTCTGGTCCTCGTAGACCCAGTAACTTCCGAGTGCATCCGGAAAGTAGTAATTCGCCCATTCGTTTCCCATCAAGGTCGTGCTGCAACCAAAAACGAGTAATAGAACGAGGATAGACCGGATTTTTTTCACAATGGTATTCCTCCAAAATTTTTTACTTTTCCAATTATCTATCTAAATAGTATACAGAACTTTACTGGAAACAACAAGGAAAACGAAACACGTTCCCCAGGCGCGAAAACCGTGTTCAACGTTTCTCGTATTCAAACGGGAAAGAGACAGGTGCACCGTCATTTGCCCATGAACGCGCCATAGCGACATCAATCTCGCGGTCTTTCCGACCGTTGTAGGCGCCATATTCAGGCTCTGTGTCGTTCCGAACCGCATTCGCGAGACTCATCAACTCCGATGCAACGGTAATTTCACCATCACTGAGCGGATAATTCTGCAACGGGTTTTCCCAGACGACTTCAGGCTCTGTATCGGCAACGAGTGCAGATAGTGTTTCATAGCCGCCGACGTTGTTGGTTCTCCGTGAAATGTTAATCGGACGCTGCGCGTCAGCAGTTTCGTTCAAGATGATCGCCTCATTTCGGAAACACATGCCGCGCGCTGCGTAGAACTTTGAGCCGTTAAAACCACGGAGCGGCGAACCGTAAGACAGACCACTGAAGTTGAAGATACCGACAGCACCGTCTTCAAACTCAATCACGGCGTGCTGCCAATCCTCAGTATTTCGTTCGGGTTGCCCCTGCCGCCAGACGTGGTTCTGGACGTCATACCCTTTTCGGAAGCCGTAAACGCGTACCGGTTCATTTTCAAAACCGACGTAACTACGGATAAGTCCAATACCGTGGTATCCGTGTCCTCGGAAGTCGTTGTATGCGACATTGACTTTGCCAAAGACCCCCGCGAGAATCATTTCCCGTTTTATCCGTTCCGTAGGCACGCGATAATAGTTTTCATTGACTTCCAACTTCGTTCCGTTGGCTTGTGCGGAGGCAATCATCTTGTCTGCCCATCCGAGGTCTGTGTCAATAGGTGTCTCAGTGCAATAACTGACCCCACGTTCGGAGCAGAGGAGTCCAGGGATGTGATTATTACTCGGTGTAATAACGATTGCACAGATATCAGGCTTTACACTGTCTAACATCTGTTCAGTGTCTGTGTAAGCAGGGACGTTGTATTTATCGCCCTGTTCGGTGACGCTTTCTTCTTGTTGATCACAAACGGCGACGAGTTCGAGGTCGTCTGTCAATTTTGAGATAATAGGTAGGTAGGTTCCACTGCCGCGTCTACCTGTACCGATATGCGCGATTTTGAGTTTATCCACGGTTTTCTCCCTCCGCCTGTAATAGATAGGAGTTTACCTGTATTATTCTACCCAAAAAATATGGCTCCGCTCGAAGAGACCATCAAAATAGATTTCAACGAACCACTCACCTGTATCATCGGGTAGGTCTATGTAAAACCACGTAATTTTATCGCCAGTTGTTGAGGTGAGGGTTTTTTCCTCGCTCCAGAACGGCGGATCGTCCAAGTCGTCCTCTGGTGAGAACCATGAGACTTCAACCGTATGCTGTTCTGTGATGTTCCCCCACAGAATCCATAGGTACACTTGGTCATTGACCTCAGCAGAAAAGGTCGTCGTGATACCATCGGGTCTATCATCAAAAACGCTAATTGCCAAAACAGAATCAATGATAGTCGGTTCATCGCGTCCTACATCCGTAAAACCGCTGCCACCAGAAGCAGTCTCACTACAACCGATCAATACAACCATCAACGGCAACAAGGTTATCCCTAATGCGGCATACGGATTTGCGAGCAAAACTCTAATGAAAGCGTAGGCGTGATGCATGCGTTCTCCTCCTATCGTAGTCTAAGAAATACCCGAGTTAATTTGGCAATAAATCCTAACTGTTATTGTACCAAAGATCAGATTTTTTGTCAAAGTAACTCGCTCGGAGATCGTTTCTGCAGCAGTTTTTCCGTTGACACACCCTTTTCCCAATGATAGACTAAACCAGTGATAGCACCCACTACCTAAAGGTAGGGGCTTCGGTTTCATAGCGACTGCAGTTTTCTCAAAGAGATCACCGTCTTATCTTCGCTCCACCCGCGGGCGTTTCCCTGTAGGATTCTACAGGCATATCGTTACGTAACGGCTATCCCCGCCCGCAATATGTTTAGCGCAGCATTTACGTCTCTATCGTGGTCTGAACCACATTCGGGACATCTCCACTGTCTATCTTTTAATGTAAGGTTTTCGTTATGAAAACCGCAATCACTGCAAGGCTTTGTTGTCGCAGTCCATTGATCAATCTCTTTCAAAAGACGCTTATGTTTACTACACTTATACCTCAATATCTCAACGAACTGGTAGAAAGCAAGGTCAGAGACTTTGCGTCCCCACAAGCGTTTCATACCGTCAAGGTTCAGCGTTTCAAGGACAATCATATCAAATTTCTTACAGAACTTGCTTGCGAGTTGCCAGTGAAAATCTTTACGTTGGTTACTAATTTTCTGATAGAGGCGTGCGATTTGTCTAACACACTTCCACCAACCGTTAGAACCTTTCACTTTACGACTCAATGCTTTGTTGAGAGACCGAAGTGCGTTCAAGGAGTGTTTCAAGGGTTGCGGGTGTTGTATCTTTTCACCCGTGCTAAGTGTCAAGTATGCGTCTTTCATGCCGAAATCTGCCCCAACGCTTTTACCTGTTGTCGGCAGCGGTCTAAAATCTTTATAGGTGGTTGTCAGACAAAGCCAATAGTTTCCGCAACTATCACGCTTTATCGTAACTTGGTTAATTGTCCCATGCCATTGACGGTGCTTATGAAAGGTGTACGGTATCCTATCAAACTGCCATTTACGTGTTTTTCGATTCCATTTACGAAAAGTCAACGTAATACGATTGTTTGTCAAAGACCATCCAGCGGTCCCTGGGTATGTGATAGATTTAAATTTATGTTGCCTTTTAATTTTTGGTCTGCCACCGAGTTTGTTAAAAAAACGATCATAAGTTTTATCAATACGCATAAGTTCTTGTTGCACCGCTTGACTTGGCAACAAATTCCAATGCGGGTGCGTCGTCCGTTTCAACCCTTTGAAGTGTGCATCCATAGCATTGTAATTCGCATAAGGCAGTCTGTCTTTATAGCGTTGACGCTGCCATTCGTGAAAATACTTATGCACTTGCCACATATCGTCAAGCAAATTGCCAATGCGGATTGTATTCGATTGTTTCCCCAGTGGGTATTTATAGGTTTTCATGGTATATCAAGTATCAAGTCTTTAACCCCTATCGAGTGGGTAGGCAGACACGCAACCTTGCGATTGCGCTCGATATGTCTGCCAACTTGATACTATTAATTATACCAGAATTTAGTGCAAAAGTCAAGTCTTTTTTGACTTTTAAATCCAACGCCCGCCTACATCCCACAAGCTAAAGCATGGGGTCTTGGCGGGAAGATTGATAATTGAGGAGATGTTTATGAGATTTGACACAATCATTTCTGGCGGAAATATTATTGATGGAACAGGGAAACAAGAACCGTTTGTAGCAGACATCGGTATCCAAGGCGATCACATTGCTGCGATTGGCGATCTTGGGCAGGCAGAAACCTCACATCGGATTTCCGCGGCGGGACAGGTCGTCTGTCCCGGTTTCATTGATGTGCATGTTCATTCTGAGATTGCGCTACTCGGTGGACGCGATCAATTTGCAGCCGTTAGCCAAGGTGTAACGACGCATTTAGCCGCGCCAGACGGTTTTGGATGGGCACCGTTATCACCAAAACAGGCACAGGAAATGTGGCACTACACGCAATTCGCTTATGGAGATGATGAAGTCCCGCTTAACTGGCAAACGCCAGACGCATATCTGCGTATGTTCAACGGGAGGATCCCCGCGAATCTCTATCCACAGGTCCCACACTGTGCTGTCCGCCTCAATGCGATGGGGTGGGACCCACGTCCGGCAACGCCAGATGAACTCAAAGTGATGGAATACATCACCCGCGAGTGGTTAGAAGCGGGTGCCTGTTGTCTCTGCTTAGGTCTCGATTATCAACCCTCGGCGAATGCTGATTTGCATGAGTTGGTTCACCTTTCAAAGATCGCTGCGAGTTACGATGCCATCTACGCCGCGCACATCCGCTACCGTATTCTCGGTAGAAAACAGGCGTGGGAAGAGACGATCGAGATTGCAAAACGCGCCGGGATTCCTGTCCACATCTCACACGAACGCGTCGACGACGAAGCCGCTGAAATCCTCGAACGCGTCGAAAGAGAGCAGATAGATTTGACCTTTGAATCCTATCTCTATCCTGCAGGCATGACCCATCTCGCCATGATGCTTCCGATGGAATTTCAGACCGGCGCGCCTGACGATATGTTAGCAAATCTCAAAGACCCTGAAGTTCGAGAAAAATCTCTCACACACCTTAGCGGCGAATTACGCCAAGGCAATCAGATTGTCGGATATAACCGCTCTGGTAGGTTTATCGGTATGACGCTCGCTGAAGCCGCCAGAAGTGTCGGTAAGTCTAATGAACACTTCGCCTTTGATCTCATCTGTGAAGAAGCCGCCATTGAAACCTTTGTGATGCCGTGGGCAACACCGCCTGAAGAAAATGAACGTATTTTGAATCGCACTGCGAACCATCCTCGCATGATGATTGCCAGCGACGGGGTCTACAATATCCCACACCCCCATCCTCGGAGTTATGGGTGCTTCGTGCAGTATCTGGGCAAGTTTGTGCGCGAACGCCAACTGCTCTCTCTCCAAGAAGCCATCTATAAAATGAGCGGCTTCCCGGCGGAACGTTTCCGACTGTCCGATCGCGGCAGAATTAGCCGTGGGCTTGCCGCAGACATCGTTGTTTTCAACCCGGAGACTGTCGCAGACCGCTCTACGTGGTTCGATCCGGTGCAATCTCCTGTTGGCGTAAATTGGGTACTCGTTAACGGTGTTCCAGTTGTCAAAGACGGAAATGTGACGGGACAATTGCCTGGCAAGGTACTCCGTCAACAACGGTGATAAAGCAGTACGGAGGGGAGAATCGTGGATATGTATGACTTGACGATCATCGGAGGTGGCAGTGCGGGGCTTGTGCTCGCCGTGGCAGGCGCGAAGTTAGGGAAAAAGACAGCACTTGTCGAAAAGCATCGGATCGGCGGGGACTGCCTCTGGACTGGATGTGTGCCGTCGAAAGCACTCCTGAAAGCAGCGAAGGTAGCGAATTATATACAGAACGCAGAGAAATACGGCGTTGCTGCCACAGCGGGTACACCTAACTGGCAGCGGGTGATGGCATACGTGCAAAGTACGCAGCACACGATTGAAGAGGAACACGACAATCCCGAACGGTTCCGCGAGATGGGAGTCGATGTTATCTTCGGAAACGGACACTTTGAATCGGCTGATACGTTCGTCGTAGCAGACGCTGAAAATGGCGAGACACGTACCTTCAAAAGCAAAAAATTTGTAATTAGCACCGGTTCTCGTCCGCTTGCGCCCCCTATACCTGGATTGGAATCTTGTGGTTATCTGGATAGTGAGACGGTTTGGGAATTAAAAGAACTCCCCAATCGGTTGTTGGTTGTCGGTGCGGGTCCAATTGGTGTGGAACTCGGACAGGCGTTCCATCGTCTTGGCACTGATGTGACGATAGCACAGCGGAGTGAACGTATCTTAACCAAAGAAGATACCGATGTTTCTGAACAGATGCTGCGTTACCTCCGCGGGGAGGGGATCACTATCCGACGCAACACTAACATAACAGAGGTCACACAAAACGGAGAAGGTACAAAGGTTGTACTCAGCAGTAGTGAAGAGGGACGCAGAGAACAGACGTTTGATAACATTCTAATCGCTGCCGGACGCGCACCGAACGTTGAAGGCTTAGGACTCGACAAAATCGGAGTGCAGGTAAGCAAGCGCGGGATCGAGGTGAACAACAAACTTCAGACGAGTGTCAAAAACATCTATGCCGCAGGTGATGTGATTGGACACTATCTGTTCACGCATGTTGCAGCATTTCAAGCGCAGCTGCTCCTCCGAAATATCTTCTTTCCGCTTTCTCAAACGATTAACTATGCCGTTGTGCCGTGGACGACCTTCTGCGATCCAGAGGTTGCACGTTGCGGATTGACGGAGACGGAGGCTCGCGAGAAATATGGAGACGTTGACGTGTTTACACTCGACCAAACGGATGTCGATAGAGCCGTCTCGGAAGGTGAAACGCAAGGTTTCACAAAAGTTATTGCGAGTCGATGGCGCGGGAAAATATTAGGGGTACACATTGTGGGAGCCAATGCGGGGGAGGTTATCCATGAGTACGTTTTGGCGATGCAAGCGGGGATTCCGTTGCGGAAACTGAGTGGTATGATCCATGTCTATCCGACATTTTCGAGCAGTACGTGGCGTGTGGCAGGGAAATGGTTCTCGGAGGGGACGCTGATTCAGACCTTGCGGAAATTGATTCGATGAGGTTGCCAGCGTAAAAGTAGCAAAAAGGAACCGGAACCATATTCCTAATAGGTGCTACAACATTCAGGGTCCTAACCTAACTCACAAATACAACAGCGGCTTGCAAACGACACCTTTTAGGAATTATGGCTCCGGCTTACCCAAGGAGGCTTATATAGAGATGTGCAATTTTCGTGCCAATCGAAAAGTGGCTATTTCAGGCGATTTACGGGATAAGATTGCCTATTTTTTGAACACACACGAACAAAACTGATAAAAAAATAGACACCAATCCGCTTCAACCCTTTACAACACCGATAGGACGGAGGCGGGCGACACGCCGGGAAAGTCCTGCTTTATCAACGACGCGGACGACCTCATCGACATCTTTGTAGGCTTCAGGGACTTCTTCTTGGAGGGTGCGCCTGCCTTCTGCACGCACATAGATACCTTGTGCCTCCAAATCCTTCTGGATGGAACGTCCTTTTGTCAAAGCGATCGCTTTCCGCCGTGAGAGCACTCTACCGGCACCGTGGCAAGTTGTACCCCATGTCTCTGCCATCGCCCTCGGATTGCCGACAAGCACGTAAGAGGCCGTGCCCATATCGCCGGGAATTAAAACGGGTTGTCCGATTTTCTGATATTTGTCAGGTATCTCTGGATGTCCCGCTGGAAATGCACGGGTCGCGCCTTTGCGATGGATAAACAACTCACGCTCCTTCCCATCAACGGTATGTTTCTCAAACTTTCCAATGTTATGTGCGACATCGTAAACGAGTTCTAAGCCGAGTTCATCCTCTGTCGTTTCAAAAAACTGCATGAAGGTCTGACGGACGAGGTGCATGATACACTGCCGATTGTTCCACGCATAATTTGCACTACACGCCATCGCCGTGATGTAGTCCTGTCCTTCGGGTGAGTTAATCGGTGCAGAAGCGAGCTGCCGATCGGGGAGGTTAATACCGTATCTTTCAGCAACCTTGACCCAACTCTTGACGTGTTCATCACAAATTTGGTAGCCGAAACCGCGCGAACCCGTGTGAATCATGACACAGATATTGCCCTCGCTTAACCCCATCGCGTCAGCGGCTTCCCGGTAAAAAACGCGGTCAACCGCTTGGACTTCAAGAAAGTGGTTGCCGGATCCGAGGGTACCGAGTTGGTTTTTGCCGCGTTCTAAGGCACGTTGACTCGCAGCATCGGCGTTTGCGTGCTGGAGAAACCCAGTCGCTTCGGTAAAGTCGAGATCCCCCGGATGTCCGTATTCCCGCTCAATCGACCAAAGCGCGCCTTTCTCCAACATCCGACGCTCCTCTTGGACAGTCAACCGAATTTTGCCGCTTGAACCGACACCACACGGAACGTTCTCGAACAACTTAGCAACGAGTGCCTTCCGTTTCCCCTCAAGCTGCGAGACATCAAGGTTCGTCCGTATAAGGCGAACCCCGCAGTTGATGTCGTATCCGATGCCACCCGGAGAGACCACACCATCCGCCTGTGGGTCTGTCGCAGCGACACCACCGATAACGAAGCCGTAGCCCCAGTGCAGATCGGGCATTGCGAGGGAGTGCTTGACAATACCGGGGAGGTGTGCAACGTTTGCGACTTGTTGTAGTGCCTCTTCGCTTTTGGTCTGTTCAAGGAGTTTCTCGTTGGCATAGACGATGCCGTCAACGCGCATGCCTTTCATGTAACTTTTCGGGATGCGCCAGCGGTATTCGTCTATTTTTTGGAGGGTTATGCTTTGTTGTGCCATGATAAATTTGACAGGTTAGTGTCCCGTCCCTTCTTACAAACTCTACAATGTTGAGAGTTCCGGCAATTCGACCCACTTCCGAGTCTGCCATGATTCCATACCTTTCTCTGCCAACTGGACACCCTTCGCACCCGCAAGCAGCGTCCACGGGAAAGGTTCATCAGCAACAACGTGTCGAAGGAACAACTCCCATTGCGCCCTAAATGCGTTCTCATAGTCTTCCTGCTCCGGAACTTTGAGCCATCCCTCGAAGAATTTGATCGGTTGCTCGATGTCAGGATTCCAAACGGGACGTGGGGTCCCGGAGAGCGGTTGAATCCAACAATCCCTCAAACCTACGACAGCGGAACCGTTCAAACCGTCCACGTGTATCGTCAATAAGTCGTCGCGACGGACCCTGACCGCCCAGGACGAGTTAAAATGTGCGATGATACCGTTCTCTAATTCAAAGGTCGCATAAGCAGCGTCTTCAGCCGTAGATGCGTAAGGTTTGCCGTCTTCGTCCCAGCGTTGCGGGAGATGCGTGGCAGCAATACAAGAAACGCCTTTGACAGCACCGAAAAGGTTGTCAATGACGTATCGCCAGTGGCTAAACATATCAAGGATAATGCCACCGCCGTCTTCGGTTCGATAGTTCCAAGACGGGCGTTGGGTCGGAATCGCATCGCCTCTAAACACCCAGTAGCCGAACTCGCCACGAACAGCGATAATTTTTCCGAAAAAGTCAGCGTCTATCAAACGTTTCAACTTCTGAATGCCGGGTAACCAGAGTTTGTCCTGAACGACTCCGTTTTTAAGCCCCGCTCTGGCTGCCTGTTCATAGAGGCTATAGGCATCGGCGGTAGTGGTAGCAGTCGGTTTCTCACAATAGATGTGCTTACCGGCGGATATTGCGGTTTGGACTGCATCCACACGACGTGACGTAACCTGTGCGTCAAAATAGACAGAATAAGCGTCATCAGCGAGGGCAGCGTCAAGGTCAGTGCTCCATTTCTCAACGCCAGTCATTTCGGATAACGCCTCCAGTTTCGCTGGATTTCGACCGACGAGAAACGGATCAGGCATAATAACTTCGCCATCACCGATGGGGATACCGCCGTCTTCGGCGATTGCTAAGATAGATCGGATAAGGTGTTGGTTTGTTCCCATTCTGCCGGTGACACCGTTCATGATGATGCCGACGCGGTGCGTTTTTTCATTCTGATAGGTCATGGGTCTCCTACTATTTAACTGCTTGTCAGGACATGCTTTGATTTTCTGCCGGGGGTGCCGTTGCAGCCTGTCCCGTCATAGTAGTAGTTTCAAGGTTGGGGTTTTCCAATTCTAAGGGTTGAATAGAAAGCCGGTATCCGAGAACTTTAAGAACGGTTCCAAGTCTATCAATCAACGGGATACCATCACCAGTCAGAGCATCCGAAAGGACTTGTGGCTTGGTATCAGCTTGTTTGGCAAGTTTAGCAATCCCACCTTGGGCTTCTACAACGGTTTCCAGTAAGAATAGAAATATGTCTATATTTCCGTGAGCTTGGTAATCCTCAAGCGCGACTTGGAGGTGTTCAATCGCTTCATCGCGATCAGTGAATATGTCAATAAGGTATTCGCGATACGTTCTCATTTTTCTCATTGGTGTGTCTCCTTGTACTCCAACCAATAGGCTTTCGCGTTTTCGATGTCACGCGTCTGCGATGATTTGTCACCACCACAGAGCAGAAGAACAACGGTGTTATCTACCTCACCAAAATAAATTCGATAACCTACCCCGAAACGAAAACGTAACTCAAAAACCCCGGCACCCACGGATTTGTAATCTCCAAAATTACCTAATTTAAGAGCTGCAAGCCGTGTCCGAATACGCCTCTGCGTCTTCTGATCTCGAATTGCGTTCAACCATTCTGTAAAAGGTTCCCTGCCATTCCGAGAACGGTAGATTTCTACCTCTCTCGGATACGTATTACGCATTTTTTATTAATTTTACTTCCTTATTCTATGCCCAATCCACGTGAAAAAGGATGGATTGGTCTAAGGTTTATCAGTGCATTGGGGAGCTGCACCTTCAGGGAGTGGGGGTGCGTCCACACCGGCTTTTGGGAGCGTGCCGGTGAGTTCCTGCTTCCAATGTGCCACATCGCCTGCAGGTCCGTAGCAGTAGACCATGTGCATCGGGGTCTCACCGGTGTTCGTCAACTGGTGGAAAACCCATGAGGGAATAAAAACGGTCTGACCTGCAGAGAGGGTTTGACGTTCCTCACCGAGACACATTTCACCTTCGCCTTCGACGATGAAGTAGATTTCTTCCTGTTCGTGGTTGTGCCACGGTACTTGACCACCGTTTGGCTCTAAAACGACAAACCCCATGCAGAATTCGCCTATCTGGATCGGGGATGCACCGCCGACGAGATTCTTGGTGCGTCTACGGGCGGGATAGGTACGACCTTCCATTTCGTTTACATCTGCGATTAGCATTTTTTGTTGCCCTTTGAATAGTCATTAGTTGTCGGTTGTCAGTTAAAAAGTGGGTTTGTAACAATTGACCGTTGCAAGCAAGGTAGGCGCGCTCACAAGGCGCGCCATACCTAACAATAATGCTGCACTCCGCTTGTCCTAATCTTCAGCCTCAATAACAGCTTGCGCTGCGGCGAGCCGTGCAATCGGGACGCGGAACGGGGAACACGATACGTAATCGAAGTCTAATCCGTGGCAGAACTTCACGGAATGCGGTTCTCCGCCGTGTTCGCCACAGATACCGACTTTCAGATCGGGACGCGTCGCTCGTCCTTTTTCAGATCCGATTTGCAAGAGGCTACCGACACCCTCTTGGTCGAGCACCTGGAAGGGATCGTACTCAAGGACACCATTTCTGACGTAGTCATCAAGGAATCTCGCAGCGTCATCACGACTCATTCCGAATGTTGTTTGGGTGAGGTCGTTGGTGCCGTACGAGAAGAACTCAGCTTCTGCAGCGATTTTGTCAGCCGTGAGTGCCGCACGTGGCAGTTCAATCATTGTACCGATGAGGTATTCGACACGCGTTCCACGCTCTGCAAAAACGGACTCAGCCGTATCAACAACAACTTTACGCTGCAGAGATAATTCGTTGATATGCCCAACGAGCGGAATCATAATCTCCGGCAACACCGATATGTCGCGTTTCGAGACATCAACGGCGGCTTCAAAGATTGCGCGGGCTTGCATCTCGGTTATCTCTGGATAGACGATACCGAGTCTACATCCACGGTGCCCAAGCATCGGGTTGAACTCGTGCAATTCTTCAACGCGCTCACGTAATTTTTGCGGATCAACACCAATCCGTTCCGCGAGCTCGAGAATCTCAGTTTCATTTTTCGGCAAGAACTCATGGAGCGGTGGATCAAGGGTACGGATAGTGACCGGGTAGCCCGCCATCGCCTCGAAGATGCCGATGAAGTCCGAACGCTGATGCGGTAGCAGTTTCTCCAATGCCTGCTGGCGTTCTTCCGTGTTATCCGCAAGAATCATCTCACGAATAGCGTCAATCCCTGCGCCGAAGAACATGTGTTCCGTACGGCAGAGACCGATGCCTTCTGCGCCAAATTGTCGGGCATTTTTAGCGTCCTCAGGCGTATCCGCATTCGTGCGAACCCCTAAGGATCGCACCTCATCCGCCCATTCCATGAGCGTTCCGAATTGTCCACTCAATTCAGGTTGGATAAGTGCCACTTGCCCCTTGAGAACATCGCCTGTTGATCCGTTAAGCGTGATGTAATCACCTTCGGCATAGCGTGTGCCTTCAGCGTAAAATTCCAACGCCTCTTCATTAATAAACAGCGCAGAACACCCAGCGACACAGCATTTGCCCATACCCCGTGCGACGACAGCGGCGTGGCTGGTCATACCGCCGCGCGCCGTGAGGATTCCCTCAGCAGCATCCATACCCCCAATATCTTCCGGTGAAGTTTCAGCACGGACAAGGATAACCTTTTCGCCCTTGGCTGCCATCTCTTCAGCGCGAAGCGCCGTAAAGACGACTTTGCCAACAGCTGCCCCCGGAGAGGCAGGCAAACCTTGCGCTACAACCTCGACCGTAGCTGCCGGATCAACACTCGGATGCAACAACTGATCCAAATCGTTGGCGGGGACACGCGTCAAAGCGGTCTGCTTATCGATTAAACCCTCTTCAACCATCTCAACGGCAATGCGGACTGCAGCTTGACCTGTACGCTTTCCGTTACGGGTCTGGAGCATGTAGAGTTTGCCATCTTGAATCGTGAACTCCACATCTTGCATATCGCGATAGTGTTTTTCAAGCCGCAAACCGATATTGACCAATTCATCATGTATATCCGGTAAGATGTTTCTCAATTCAGCGATCGGGAGCGGTGTACGGATACCCGCGACGACATCCTCGCCTTGCGCGTTCATGAGGAATTCACCGTAAAATTGGTTTGCGCCCGTCGATGGGTTCCGCGTGAAGGCGACCCCTGTTCCCGAGCTGCCACCCATATTCCCGAATACCATTGCTTGAACGTTAACAGCAGTGCGTCCGAGTTCTTCAGAAATATCATTGAGACGGCGATAGGTAATCGCGCGCGGGTTCCCAGAAGACTCAAAAACAGCATCCCGCGCCATATCCAATTGCAGTCGCGGTTCATCAGGGAAGTCTCTTCCCGTTTGCTGCTTGACGACCGCCTTGAATTCCGTGACGAGTGCCGACAAATCAGCGGCTTCTAATTCAGTATCTAATGTAACGCCTTTTGCGTCTTTCTTTGCTTCGAGTAAATGCTCAAATTCGTCATGATCAACACCAAGTACAACGTTGCCGAACATCTGTACGAAACGGCGGTATGCATCGTAAGCGAAACGTTCGTTTCCGGATCTGGCGATGAGTCCCTTAATGGCATCATCATTTAAGCCGAGGTTGAGGATCGTGTCCATCATACCCGGCATCGAAACAGCGGCACCGGAACGGACAGAGAGGAGGAGTGGGTTTTCGGTATCACCAAATTTTGCGCCGAGTGCGTTTTCTAATTTCACCAGATTTTCGTCAATCTGTTTATCAAGTCCGGTGGGATACCGTTTGTCGTTTTCGTAGTATAATTTACATACTTCAGTGGAAATAGTGAAACCGGGTGGAACAGGTATATCGAGATTGCTCATCTCTGCGAGATTCGCGCCTTTACCACCGAGCAGCATCCGCATTGTGGCGTTGCCCTCACTTTCACCGCCTCCAAAGAAGTAAACATACTTCGGTTGTGGCATCAAAAGCCTCCTATTATTGGCTATCAGCCATCAGCAGTCAGCAGTCAGTAGGCTTTTGTGGCAGTTGCGATATTTGTTAATGCTACAAACATCTCTTTACCGATAGCCGATGACCGACAGCCGATAGCTATTTTAAATTGAATAAATCGTACGACTTGCTTCATCAAATTCGGGTTTAAAAGGATCCGTCGAAAGGTAAAGGATCTGGTATGGTTCATACAGTTGAATATAACTCCAATTGACACCACACAGGACCTTGCCCTCGTTGACTTTCTTGATAAATTTACCACGGAATTTGGCGCGTGTGCGTTCAGGTGGAAAATGTTCGGCGTGCTGAATTTGCTCATCTCTGACAATCCGTTCAATCTCACCCCGGTTTTCGAGCGTATAATAGAGACTCTCATTCCGACGCACATTATGATATTTTAAGTCCAAGTGTTTCACTTGCGGTGCATCCCAGTCAAAACCGCGCCTTGTAAGATACGCCTGCAGCCATTTCCACTTAATCACCCAATCCAATTCGCGGTCTAACTGCATCGGATCACTCTCTAAACAAGTGAGGACATATTCCCAGCGCGCCATAATTTGCGATGTTGTGGCATCAGATTCGGCTTGCTCAAGGTATCGCTTCGCGCATTCCAAATATTGCCATTGCAGTTGAACCGCAGAGAGACGTTTGCCGTTTTGAAGCTCAATGAGGTGTTTGCACGTAATATCGTCAGAAATATCACGGATGGCTTTGACGGGATCCCGGAGTGCGAAGCGTTGTTCAATGAAATTGTCCTCAATCATACGCAGGATAATGCCCGTCGTTCCGACCTTCAAAAACGTCGAAAATTCGGACATATTGGAATCCCCAACGATGACATGTAAGCGTCTATACTTCTCACGATCCGCATGCGGTTCATCGCGTGTATTGATAATCCCGCGCGCCGTCGTTGTTCCGATGGAGATTTCCTCTCGGATGTGCTCAGCGCGTTGCGAGATTGCGTAATAGCCACGATGCTTAGGCTTAATTTTTCCTGCGCCTGCGAAGACCTGCCGCGTCACAAAGAACGGGATCAACTGCGCTGCTAATTGCCGGAAGTCAACATGGCGTTCCATCAAATAGTTTTCGTGGCACCCGTAAGTATTTCCGGGGGTATCCAAATTGTTCTTGAAAATAGAGATCTTTCCATGGAACCCGTCATTGTGCATGCGTTTTTCTGCCGTACTCGCCAAACGGGTAATGATACGTTCGCCAGCCTTATCGTGAGCGACGAGTTCAGCGACATCATCGCATTCGGGGGTAGCATATTCTGGATGGCACCCGATATCTTGATAAAATCTCGCCCCATTTTCGAGGAAGACATCTGGATACATTCTCCCCGCAACGATTTCGCGGAAGAGGTACATCACGACGTTCTGGACAGTGAGCGTCTTTCTACGCGGAACATCAGGGGTCCAAATAATTCCGAATTCAGTTTCTAATCCGTAAATTCTACGGTTCATTTTTTAAGCTATTGCTCCTGGGCTAAAGAAACACCCCATGGAATGCCCCGGTGAAGCCCACACGGGCTTCATACCGTTGATTTGGAACCCACACGGACTTCATACTGTTGATTTACGCGCATTCCGTGTTGATTCGCAAAAACCCCTCCACTTCGTTTCAAGCAGGTATTCGGTAAATGCAAATCTTGTTTGGATTATAAGCATCTTTATGAAAAAATCAGGACAACAACGCTGTCACTTCGTCAGTAGAAAGTCGCCGAAACCTCCGACGTTCAGCAGTTTGCTCAAGACATGCCACCTCTATTGTGTCCGGCGCGATTTCATAACCATCTTCAGTATCCGTATCGGCTTCAATATTCTGAAAGGTCTCCGTCACGAGGCGGAGTGCTGCTCGCATCTCCAATCCATCTGTATAACGCTGCTCAAGCATCTCTGTTATCGCCGTGGCACGTCCACCGATAACGGCATACTTCTCCTCTTCTGAATAAATACCGTCAAAGGCAATGTGATAAATTTGGTTACGCTGTAGCCCGGATGCCGTTTCGGAACCTGTTATCCCGACTTCACAAACCAGGAGTTCAATTTCGAGCGGCTTGGCATCCCATGCTTGTGCGACTGCCCCCATGTGTTGTGAATAGAGATTCGTCAACCACTTTGCTGTGACATCCTCCCGGTAGTAGCGAAAGCCTTTAATCTCAGATTCTCGGATACCGGCGACGCGTAACGCCTCATATTCAGCAATCCTACCAGCGGCTGCGAGTGCAATCCGATCGTAAATTTCAGAAATCTTATAGATCGTTTTCCGCGGGTTCTCAGCGACCATCAGGAGTCCGTCTCGGTACTCCAAGACGACAACCTCTTTCGCCTGTGCGATGCCGCGACGGACAAAATCCTCTTTATCTTGGCGAATTTGTTCGGGTGAAACATAATACGGTGTGGACATGTTTTTTAAACTATTAAACCCCTGGGCTAAAGAAACACATAAGCAACACCCTTCCACTTCGTTTCAGGCAGATTTCTGATGACTTTGTAAGTGGGTCTGGGTATCGGTTGGCTATTATATATATGATCAATTCACAATTAACCTTGATACTTATACGTTCTCGGTTGGATTAGGCACTATAAGCGCGATATGAGTTCACGATAGAGTTCTTCAACGGTCGCCTCTGGCACCTCGGAGACCCCTTCTTGCGTAATGGTATAAAGTATTGGGAAGATTTTCCGGATAAGGTCGGGACCACCGGTGGCTATGTCCTCATCAGCAGCATCCCAAAGTGCCTCAGCGACGATTTCGAGTGCAGTCTGACGGGTGATTCCAAGGCTATATCGTTTTTTAAGAGTTGCGCGGGCATCTTTACCGCCGGAGCCAATGGCATAATAATCGCCTTCCTCATAACGACCGCCGACGGCATCATATTTGAAAATTCTACCGCGTTGCTGCTTTAAATCATAACCCGCAAAGAGGGGCAAGACGATTAATCCCTGCATAGCAAGTCCGAGGTTCGCGCGCACCAAGTGGGAAAGGAAGTTCGCCTGTCCTTCCAAGCTGAGCGCCATCCCCTCAGTTTTTTCATAAAACTCAACTTCAACTTGAAAAAGCTTTGCCATCTCAATGCAGGGACCCGCAGCACCAGCGACGGCGATTGCAGAGTGCCGATCAACGGGATAGACTTTCTGAATCCGCCGTTCGCCAACCTGATAGCCCTCTGTCGCCTGCCGGTCTCCAGCCATAACGACACCCGCATCGTAGACCACAGCAAGGACAGTCGTACCCTCATATTGATGGAATGACGCTTCTGTTACAGTAGAATTCGACGGGGCATTAGACGAATGAAGCGCCGCTAATAATTCGGGATGGCGACGCTTGAGAATCTGAAAGAAGTTGGAGGTGCCGTAATCAGTGAGGTCAAGCACTCCTACTGCCCTCCGCGCTGAATATAGTTTTCAACAAATTCCTGCGAATCTTCCTCCAAAATCTCATCAATTTCATCAAGAAGCGCGTCTAAATCCTCGACAAATTCTTCGTCGATTTCCCCATGTTCAACGTTAGGTTGAATCTCTTCAGTCTCATCGACTTGACGATCGAGGTGTTCCTGTTGCTTTTCAGTTGACATTATTTTCTCCTTTAATGGTTATCGGTTGTCAGTTATCAGTTTTCAGTTAAGACTTGTGGCAGTTATGCGTTACATGAATGCCACAAACCAAGCTGTACTGACAGCCAACGCCTGACAACTATTTTGAAGTATCGTTCCGGATTTCCTTAACGAGTTCCTCCGCTGTACAGTTATTCAGTAGTTTGCCAACGATCTGTTGTGTCCCGAAGTGGGGACGATCCATCATAATTTTGTCAAGTCCGCCCGATTTACTTACAAAGATCATTGAATTCCAACTCGCACTGTAAATGTGCTTTGGAAACTTCCGTAAACAGGTGCCTCGAAAATATGCGCGCGTATCCACAGGCGGATAGTGCATGGCATGTACAATTTCCTCATGGCTCAGTAAACGTTTAACGTGTCCATTTTTCAGCAGCCTAATGTAAAGTCCTTTATCTGGACGAATATCATGATACTGCAAATCCAGCATCTGTAGATGAGAATCGTCCCATTGGTATCCGTGCCGCCTGCGGTAGGCATCCAGCAATTTCTTTTTGATAATCCAATCGAGATGCTGACCCAATCGCCTCGGATCGATTTCCAAGTTATCAAGCACATATTTCCATTTTTCAAGGACATCCTCAACTACGGGTGTCCGTTCTTCAGGTGTTAGATGCTGTTGTGCAAGTTCAAGGTATGCGCGTTGGATCTCTATGGGTGTCTGGAACTTTCCATCTTCGAGTTCTATCTGATTCTTGCAGGACAGATCACGCGAGACCTGTTTTATCGCTGCAACGGGGTCCTGCAAACGAAAGCGATCTTCAACAACGCCTTTCTCAATAAGTTGAAGGACGATGGCGGTCATACCGACCTTGAGATAGATGCTGAATTCAGACATGTTCGAGTCACCGACGATCACGTGTAAACGCCGATAGAGTTTATCATCCGCATGCGGTTCATCGCGTGTGTTAATTAAGGGTCGATTCACCATCGTGCTCAACCCGACCTCTTGCTCAAAGAAATCAGCACGTTGGGAGATCTGATAATCAGCGGGGTCAGTTGTATTTTCCGCCCCAACCTTCCCGCCACCCGTAATGATAATGCGAGTGACAAGAAACGGTATAAGCCCATCCACAATAGTCTCAAAAGGGACTTTTCGGGACATCAGATAGTTTTCATGTGCACCGTAACTATGCCCCTTGTAATCCGTATTGTTTTTATAGATGATAATCTCTTGGTTGTCAAGCAGCAGACGTTCAGCTGCGAGTCTACTGACCTCCAATATTAATTCGCCTGCTTTCTCGTATAGGAGCAGGTCGCGTGGGTTAGTGCATTCCGGCGTGCAATACTCAGGATGTGCGTGATCTACATAATAACGCCCACCGTTTACCAAGATGTCGTTGACAGCACTACTCGTATCCGCCTCAGTGATCGGCGTTTCGACGTCCGCCTGAAAACCGCGTGCGTCCATCAACGGACTTTCTTGTTCATAATCCCAAGTGACAGCAGTCGTTGCACTCGGCAGATCGCCTCTGCAGCTTTTGTAAGCGTTAACGACCAAAGTCGAAGCAGCGACTGGGTCTTGTTCGCGCGCATTTTTGACTGAGATGCCATACTCAGTCTCTGTTCCCATTATTATAGGTATTTCCATTTTTTATGGTTATCAGTTATTGGTTACTGGTTATCGGTTAAGAGCGTGGATCGTAACAATCCGTCCAAATTTGGAGCATTCCTAAGGTCAGCTGTTACCAAAAACCTCTTAACTGACAACCGAAAGCGAAGCGTACCGACGACCGACATCTATTAAAGAAAAGTGCCGCCGCGGGTTACACGGACATTCGGCTTCTGCTCTCGTGTCGGTTCATTAATTAATGCGCGAATGTTGACGATCTTTTCGCCTTTCCGCCCGGAAATCTTTGCCCAATCATCAGGATTAGTGGTATTCGGTAAGTCTTCGTTTTCTTGATATTCTTCGCGGATTGCTGCCTTGAGGTCCTCAAGACACATCCCTTTCTCCGACCCGTCGGAACCGATAAACCGTTTGATGGCAGCCTTTTTCGCGCGTGAAACGATGTTCTCAATCATGGCACCGCTGACGAAATCCTTGAAAAAGAGGGTTTCGCGTTCTCCACGTGCGTAAGTTACTTCGATGAACCGGTTTTCATCGGTCATTGCGTACATAGCATTCGCGGCTTCATTGATAAAATGTTCTGAAATAGCCTCGGTATCTCCATTAAACCGTTGACAAGTCTCTTCAGCAAACGGAAGACTGGGAGTGAGATATATAGCGAAGATATCCTTGGCACCTTCCAAATTGGGGCGGTCAATCTTAATTTTAATATCCAGCCTACCGGGTCGTAAAACGGCTGGGTCCAGCAGATCCTGACGGTTGCTTGCGCCAATCACAATCACGTCCCTGAGGTTCTCCACACCATCAATTTCAGCGAGAAATTGCGGCACAAGCGTTGACTCCATATCCGATGAAATACCCATGCCTCTGGACCGGAAGAGCGAGTCCATTTCATCGAAAAAAATAATAACCGGAAAACCTTCCCTCGACTTATCACGCGCCTTTTGGAAGATTTCTCGGATTTTCCGTTCAGTTTCCCCAACGTACTTATTCAGGAGTTCCGGTCCCTTGATATTAATGAAATAGCCGCGGACTTCCGCTCTACCCGTCTGCTTTCGGACGCGTTCGGCGATACCGCTCGCAACAGCGCGGGCTATCAAGGTCTTACCACATCCCGGCGGTCCGTAGAGAAGGACCCCTTTCGGTGGTGAAAGATTAAATTCTTCGTACTCCTTGGGATAAAGATATGGCATCTCTATCGCATCGCGAATCGCCTCTATCTGTGTATCAAGTCCACCGATATCGGCGTAGCCGATATCCGGCACTTCTTCGAGGAGGAGGTCCTCAACTTCACGTTTCGGAAGTTTTTCCATGAGCATGCTTGTCGTATGGTTGAGGAGGACATTATCTCCCATTTTCAAAGACTCATCTTTAAGAGACGCAGCGACTCTAACGACGCGCTCTTCATCAGTGCGCAGGCTGACGATAGCGAGTTCATCCTCAATCCGCTCTTTAATCTTGACGACATCACCGTGTCTTTCAGGAGCCTTGATACCAACGACATTCATCCCGCTATTGACGATGACTTCCTGCCCAATAGAGAGGTTCTCTGCCTTGAGTCCTGGGTCAAGATTGACGCGCCATTTTCTACCACTGACATCAATATCGATGCTCCCGTCTTCGTTTGCGCCGAGGAAAACTCCATAATTATTCGGTGGCGCGCTGAGTTGTTCGACTTTCTCCTTGAGGATCTGAAGTTTTTCTTTCGCTTCTTGGAGTGTCCCTGTCAACTTCTTGTTCCGACGGTGTGCTGTCATCAACTCACGTTGCATCTCATAGAGCCGACTTTCAAGGTCTTTGATATAGATTGCGCGCTGCTGCTGCCGCATGCCTTCGAGTTCACCTTGAAGCATATCAATCGTCCCTTGGAGTGTACGGATCTGCTGCTGATACCAGACGACATCAAATGTTTCTTGCTCCTCAAAGGAATCTTTGGAATTTCCTCTTTTGATAGCCATACGTGAAGTTCTCACTTTCCAAAACGATTTTTCGACCTCACTGGTAACAATGAGGGTCGGGTGCACGAATAACCCGCCTTGATTAGGCTTCAGGTTTCAACCCAACATCTTTATTTATTAGAGTATAGCACATCGAAAAAAATTGTGTCAAGAAAAAGTTACAGCTTTTGTTTCATCACTACCGTCAAAAGATTTTATAGCGATGTGAATCAGAGATTCCAAGAACAAAAACGTGTGCCGAAAGGTTAACGCTTTAAACGCATCAGACGGCAGCCGATAGCCTAAGCATCGCTATCTTCATCTTCCGCGTCCTCAGGAATCGCACCCGCAGTTGATTCTGGTGTCAGACTCAGCGCTTCCCGTATCTTCGCTTCAATTTCCACAGCAATTTCAGGGTTATCTTCCAGGTACCTCTTCGCATTGGTTCTACCTTGACCGATTCGCTCAGTGTTATAGGAGAACCAAGAACCGCTCTTCTGAATAAATTCCTTCTCAACAGCAATATCTAACAGATTTCCCTCTTTAGAGATTCCCTTTCCGAAGGTAACGTCATATTCTGCTTCTTTGAAAGGCGGTGCAACTTTATTTTTTACGACTTTGACGCGAACCCCGCTGCCAAGGATTTCGGTGCCATCTTTGATTTGGCTACCACGGCGGAGTTCTAAACGCACAGAGGCATGGAACTTAAGAGCGAGTCCACCGGGTGTGGTATCCGGATTACCGAACATGATTCCAATTTTTTGTCGGATTTGGTTGGTAAAGATAACACACGTGCGAGATTTATTGGTGACACCAGACAATTTACGAAGTGCTTTAGACATCAAGCGCGGGAGCAAGCCGACGTGTGCGTCCCCCATCTCGCCCTCAATTTCCGCTTGAGGTGTCAAGGCTGCCACAGAGTCGACGACAACGATATCAATCGCACCACTGCGGATGAGCGTTTCGACGATCTCTAACGCCTGTTCTCCCGCGTCGGGTTGCGCAATCAACAAGTTTTCCATGTTGACCCCAATGTTCCGGGCATAAGTCGTGTCGAGTGCGTGTTCAACATCAATGAAGACGGCAGTACCGCCCATTTTTTGTGCTTCCGCCACAATATGAAGTGCCAAGGTAGTTTTCCCGGTACCTTCATGTCCGAAAATTTCAATGATTCTGCCGCGGGGGACACCACCGACACCGAGCGCAAGGTCAAGAGAAAGTGCGCCAGTTGGAATCGCTTCAACGGGGACAATCTCATCGCCAGCGAAGCGCATGATAGCACCTTTGCCGAATTCACGTTCTACTTGTGAGATCGCTTGGTCAATGGCTTTCTGTTTTTGTTCATCTTGCATGTTTTAAGGTTCTCCTTTATGGTATCTACTGCCGAAATGGTTACTTTACATATTCTTGGATTACGCAGAAAAATGACATATTTTCAAAGGTGTATAGACCGCCCCATTCGGACGAAGTTCGCTCCGCATGAGTGTGATTTCCTTCACGTTCACGACTGCCCTATCAATTGTATCATATTGACGTAGCATATTTTTTAACGGTTCCAGATTCATAGGTGTTCTGAGGCGTGCAAGTGTAAGGTGTGGATGAAAGCGAGCGTCTGTTGGAAAACCGAGATGTTTTAACTCAAGATTCACAGATTTCGCCAGCCGCGACACAATTGACGCACCTTGTTTTACACCTACCCAAAGCACACGTGGACGATAAAGATTTGGAAACGCCCCAATCCCACCGAACGCAATCGGAGAGGGAGTCTGTACATCTGCCACGTCCTGAATTACTTTACTCACATCATCAATCCTTTCAGAATGAACATCCCCCAAGAACTTTAAGGTGAGATGAAAGTTTCCAGATCTCGTCCATGAAGCCTTACGAATCTCAGAGTGGAGGCGCGTTTGTACGTTTTTCAGCAACGCTTGTATCGGTTGCGGTATCTCAATTGCGACGAAACAGCGAAGCGTCTCCGGTTTAGTTGTTTTCATCACGCACCTGTTCTCGGATCGTAACTTGTTAGATGAATTAGTGCCGATAAAAATTTGCGGTTGTTGATGAGAAATTCCAGCCCCGATACAACTGTGAGCAGCAACGGCAGCAGCATCATAAAATAGATAGGACCGTGGGTTTGCAAAATAAATGCAGGATTCAACGCCCCTTGAAACGCGAGCAACCCCAAGCCGATCCCGATGACAACCAGTTGTGAAGTCATCTTATATTTTCCCCATTGACTCGCCGAAACAAATTGCCCATACTTTGCAATAAAAACGATTCGTAAAACTGTAACGAGGACTTCGCGCCCCATGATGACAATAACCATCCACATAGGGATGAGTCCCCCCTCAAGGTGTTTAAAAAGCGCGAGACAGATTAAAGCAGTTCCGATCAACAATTTGTCTGCAAGGGGGTCCATAAATTTTCCGAAGTTGGTTTCGCCCTGTCTTCGTGCGATTCTGCCATCAAGATTGTCTGTGATTGCTGCGAGAAGAAAGATAGCGAGCGCGGGGACCATCATATCCGCCTGAAAACAGAATATGAAAGGAGGTATCAGAAACAACCGTAAAAGCGTCAGGAGATTTGCTAACCGTAACAGGGTACTGAAATCCATAATATAGAGCGAAATGTTAGAAGCCTCTCATCGTTGGAGACCTTTCTAATTTTCGGAAAGATCGATAACCTCAGCATCTTCAGGCACCACAAACTTGAAAAGATCCGGTGCAAGTTTTTTATCTCTTTCAATCTGCGTGAGCGTAACAATTACACTCTGACGGGTGCCATCCTCAAATTCGGTTTTATAGCCAAATTGCACGGGCAACCACTCACCAGATTGCACCCATATTTGAAGGGACTCCTTGGCGTTTGTACTGACCATGTGGCGTTTCGGCTGCAACTCAATTTGATGGACACCCTTGGGATTCGCAAATTCGTCAGGGATAAGTGCCATATCATAGTTTTTCTGAACATCTTCGAGCGACGCACCAATCCCGGGAAGTAGCTCTCGCCGTTCCGGGTTGTTCCACTTCATCTTATTGACTTGGTTGAGTAACGGTGTATACGTCCAACCATATTCACCGTCCAAGACGGTGAGCTGAACGACTTTTGCGGCATCGTTCCGGTCAACGTATTCCTTACGGAGCAGATTCGGTTTGCCAAATATAAACCGACCACGAGCAACGCTCTTCTTATTAGCAAACAGCGTCGTCTCCTCAAAGTTCGCACTGAAATTTTTAGACCCCTCATAAGCCGTTTTGAAATTATGAAAAATCTCATCAACAGTCTGTGGATGTGCGTGGCTAACAAAGAGTACTGAAAGAATTATAACTGCTAACAATAAATTTCGGAAACCCGAAAAGGTCTCTAAAGTTGCGCTCCGATAGGTCGGTCGGATCATCACGCTCTCCTGTCTTACCAAACTTACATTTGAAAACCAATTTCATTGAATAGTATAACACAATTTATGTTTGCATGTCAATTGCTAAATTAATCAATAGCAACACACAATTTTGTTTGTTGGAATGTAATTTATTGTGTCTCGGGGTACTGCAACGGACGAGGAAATTAGACACAGATGCTGTTTGGTAAGTTCGCTTAATTCGCTAACCGCGTCCAGTCTGACAGGATAACCTCAATAGCGTCGGGTTCGTCTAAAGCACAGACGACAAGACGCTCCAATATTTCGGCAATGGACACCTCTCGGAATATTGCCTGAAACCAATTAGCAAAAGACTTGATTGCATCTGGAGAGTCCGCGGATACCCAGAAGACGACCCTACAAAAATCGAGACCCTCGTCCACCCATTTTTCTGCAATCTGGACACCTTCTGGAAAACCGCGGAAAGCAGGCAAGAAGTCGGCGATCAAAAGCACTAATTCCGCATTAAGATAGGAAATCTCTGGAAGAATATCGAAATGGATAGCGTATTTATGGGCATGTTCGGAACGTTGAGGGTCTTTGTTTCGGTTTTGCATGTCGTTCTACTTTAAAATAGACAAAGCAGTCTCTCGCATGGTATACTATACTGCACGCCGAATTGGGGAACGCCCGCGGTTTAGGGAATGCGGACCTGTGTATCTATCATAGAGAGGACCTAATATATCCATGGCAGATTCTGAACGAATAACATATCTTAAAAATGAATTGAAGAAGCGGATTCTAATCCTTGATGGTGCAATGGGATCGCTGCTGCAGACCTATCGACTCACGGAAGCAGATTTCCGTGGTGACCAGTTTGCCGATCACCCATGTGAACTCAAAGGCTACAACGATCTGCTTTCCATAACGCAACCACACATCGTGCGAGAAATACACGCCAACTACTGCAGTGCGGGTGCGGACATCATCGAAACAAACACCTTCACAAGCACATCTGTATCAATGGCGGACTACCAACTTCAGGACATCGCGTATCAGGTTAACTACGAAGCTGCACGCATCGCCCGCGAGGTAGCAGATAAATGGGCATCGCCGGACAAACCGCGCTTCGTTGCCGGTAGCATGGGACCTACCAATCGGAGCTGCTCAATTTCCCCAGATGTGAACGATCCAGGGTATCGGAATATTACCTTCTCACAACTCGTTTCCGCCTATACCACCCAAGCAGAGGGTTTAATTGACGGCGGTGTCGACCTCCTCCTCGTCGAGACCGTCATGGATACGCTGAATTGTAAAGCCGCGCTCTTCGCCATACAAACCCTCTCCGAAACACGAAATACCGAAATTCCGCTCATTGTCTCCTCCGACAGAAGCGGTGGCGGCGGTAGAAACCTCTCTGGACAAACAGTCGAAGCTTTTTGGAACTCCGTTCGGCACGCGAACCTACTTGCTGTCGGGTTGAACTGCGGGTTCGGTTCTCAACAGATTCGTCCGTACCTCGCCGAGATGGCGAAAATGGCTGACATACCCATTATCTGTTACCCAAACGCTGGACTCCCCAACGAACTCGGTCAATACACACAGTCCCCAGAAGAGATGGGGGATTGGATGCACGAATTCGCTGGAAACGGGTTCGTCAATATCGTCGGCGGCTGTTGTGGCAGCCAACCTGAACACATCGAAACGATTGCAAAGGTCGCTGCTGAATACCCACCGCGAACCCCGAAATTACAAGAACGCGCCTGCCGACTCAGCGGCTTAGAAGCGTTCAATATCGCCTCCGATTCTCTTTTTGTTAACGTTGGAGAACGAACAAACGTAACAGGATCCCGACGATTCGCGACGCTGATAAAAAACGAAGATTACGAGACCGCCTTAGGGGTCGCACGCGATCAAGTGGAGAACGGTGCCCAACTCATCGACATTAACATGGATGCAGGCATGTTAGATGCCAAAACTGCGATGGTTAAGTTCCTCAATCTCATTGCGGCAGAACCGGACATTAGCCGAGTGCCTATTGTGCTGGATTCGAGTCGGTGGGAGGTGATAGAGGCGGGTTTAGCGTGCATCCAAGGAAAGGGAATCGTCAACTCAATTAGTTTGAAAGAGGGGGAAGAAGATTTCTTAGCAAAGGCACGGCAGATTCGTCGATACGGTGCCGCCGTTATCGTCATGGCGTTCGACGAAGAAGGGCAAGCCGACACCTATGAACGGAAGGTCGAGATTTGTCGTAGAGCCTACCGACTTTTGACGGAAGAGGTCGGGTTTCCGCCTGAGGATATCATCTTTGATCCAAATATCTTTGCCGTTGCGACCGGCATTGAAGAACACAACGCATACGCGAAAGCATTCATTGAGGCATGCGAAGCAATCAAAGCTACTTGTCCACACGCACTGGTGAGTGGCGGTGTAAGTAACGTTTCATTCGCTTTCCGAGGGAATGACATCGTCAGAGAAGCGATGCACGCAGCCTTCCTCTACCACGCTATCAATGCGGGCATGGATATGGGAATCGTCAACGCCGGGCAACTCGCCGTCTATGACGATCTACCAAAGTCGCTTTTGGAAGCGGTGGAGGATGTACTATTTAATCGCCAAGAGGATGCCACGGATCGACTCGTTAATCTTGCGAACACGCTACAACGGAAAGGAAAAAAGCGGCGCGTGAGTCGAAAATGGCGAAAATTGCCGGTTGAAGCACGCCTCCGGCACGCACTCGTCGAAGGCATCCTTGAATACATTGAAGCCGATACAGAGGAAGCGCGGCAAAATTACGAACGTCCGATACACGTTATCGAAGGCCCCTTGATGGACGGTATGAACCGCGTTGGGGAACTCTTCGGGGACGGCAAGATGTTCCTCCCCCAAGTCGTCAAAAGTGCACGGGTCATGAAAAAGGCGGTTGCACGCCTCGTCCCCTATATAGAAAAAGAACAGGCAGAAGGCGGTGCCAAGTCAAGAGGCAAAATTGTGATGGCGACAGTGAAAGGCGACGTGCATGACATTGGGAAAAACATCGTCGGTGTTGTACTTGGGTGCAATAACTACGAAGTCATTGACCTTGGGGTGATGGTGCCAGCGGAAGATATTCTGGAAACGGCACGCAAAGAAAACGCTGATATTATTGGATTGAGTGGACTTATCACGCCCTCGTTAGATGAAATGGTAAACGTTGCTGAAGAGATGGAACGCGAAGGCTTTCAGATTCCACTCCTCATTGGTGGCGCGACGACATCAAAAATACATACCGCCATCCAGATTGAACCTACGTACAGCGGTAACCTAACGGTTCACGTCAAAGATGCCTCCCGAAGCGTCGGTGTCGTTAGTGATTTGATGAGCGCCGAAAAACAAGAGGTATTCACACAGCAGACACGCGAAGCATACGCAGATATTCGGGAACGCCGCGCCAAAAATCGGAAACAGGCGAACCTACTCCCCTTCGCTGTTGCACAAGAACGGCGTGCCTCTCTGGACTGGCGAAATTATCAACCGCCTACACCGAATTTGGTAGGGACTCAAGTCTTTGACGACTATCCGTTATCAGAACTCGTTGACTATATCGACTGGAACCCATTTTTTACAACCTGGGGATTGCGGGGTAAGTATCCAAATATATTGGAGAATCCAGAAGTCGGCGAGGAAGCGCGTAAACTCCTTACAGATGCAGAAACGCTGCTCCATACTATCGTCGAAGCGAAAACATTTCAGGCACGTGCCGTTGTCGGGATTTTTCCCGCGAATGGTGTCGGTGAAGATACCGAAATCTACACAGACGAAGCACGAACGGAAGCGGTCACCACCTTGCCTCACTTACGTCAACAGACGGAGCAACCCTTTATGAGACCGAACCTCAGCCTCGGGGATTTCATTGCTCCTAAAGCCACAAAGATTCAGGACTACATCGGGGCATTTGCTGTGACAACGGGTATCGGGGTCCCCGAACTTTGTGCTGAGTTTGAGGCACAGCAAGACGATTATAACAGCATTATGGCGAAGGCGTTGGCAGACCGACTGGCAGAGGCTTTCGCGGAGCGGATGCATCAACACGTCCGCACAACGCTTTGGGGTTATGCGGTTGATGAAGAAGTGTTAGATAACGAAGCTTTAATTGCTGAAAAATACCGTGGGATCCGTCCGGCACCCGGTTATCCTGCCTGTCCTGACCACAATCAAAAACGGGTGTTGTTTGACTTGTTGAAGGTTACGGAAAATACGGGTATCACTCTCACTGAGAGTCTGGCAATGTTCCCCGCAGCGTCTGTGAGTGGGTGGTATTACTCACATCCGGAGTCGCGGTATTTCAGCATCGGTAGAATTGGAGAAGATCAGGTTGTGGCTTACGCGGAACGTACGGGTATGGATATCGAAACGGCAAAACGTTGGCTAAAACCACTGCTGATGTAAAACTGCCTTAATAATTAAAGGAAATAGGACGGTAAAGTTCCATCCACCGTCCTATTTTTTTTTTGTTATTACTGAGCCTTAGGTTGATACAAACCCACGCAGTTACCACTCGGATCGAGGAACATGGCGAAGGAACCGATGTCTCCTGGAAGGACCTGAGGCGGCACACAGGTTTTACCGCCAAGATTTTCAACCGTCTCAAGCGATTCTTGAAGGTCATTAACTTGAATATAAACCGTCACATAGTTAGACGGCATATCGTCTGTTGTCGGGAGTATGTGTCCCATTATTCCTTGTTCGGCTGCCGGATCCAGTTCATAAATGCCACTGGGATCCGGGCTGGAATTCCAACCAAAGGCGTCACTATAAAATTTGCTTAACGACTCACCATCCCTACCTGCTATTTCAAAATGCATGACAGGATTGCCCATTCGTTTTACTCCTTTCTTTATACTAAATTATTTTTTTATTAAGTAATTATACATTAATTATTATTAGAATGCAAATTAATTCTTCCATATCTTTTGCGTATTGCTTGATATTTAGCCAGATTTTTGCTATAATTGAGTTTCAAGATTTAGGAGGCGAATTCCATGCAAACATCTCATAAATATTTAGACCCTGTTGCACTCTCTCGGATCGGGGGCATGGAACTTGTTGCGAGACTCGTCGTTGAAGGGTTCGTCACGGGTTTGCATAAAAGCCCATATCAAGGATTTAGCGTCGAATTCGCCGAACACCGGCAATATATGCCTGGTGACGAAATTCGTTATATTGATTGGAAGGTTTATGGGAAGTCCGATCGGTATTACGTCAAAAAATTTGAAGAGGAGACGAATCTACGCGCTTATATCCTTCTTGATAAGAGTGCATCAATGAACTATAAGCACGCAGCGGAAGGGTTAACGAAGTTTGAATACGGCTGTTACCTCGCAGCAACGCTTACTTACCTTATGCTGAAGCAACGGGATTCCGTCGGACTGGCACTCTTCGACACAGACATTACGCAATACATTCCACCCAGAGGTGCTGCGACGCATTTAAGAGCGATTATGTCTGCTTTGGAAAATGCGACCCCGGGTCAAGAGACAAAACTCAGCAGTCTTTTCCACGAACTCGCCAAACGGATCGTGAGACGCGGATTAGTCATCGTTATCTCTGATTTACTTGACGAACCGTCACACGTCATCTCTGCCCTGAAACATCTCCGCCATCAGAAACATGAGGTTATCGTCTTCCACCTCCTCGATCCTGCCGAACGGACCTTCCCCTACACCGGCTCCGTCGTCTTTCGGGACATGGAAACAGGACAGACGCTCTCAACGCAAGCGGATACGCTAAAAGCCGATTATCTTGAGAAACTCAACGAGTTTATCCAAAGCTATCGCCGTGGTTGCGGCGCAAGTCAGATTGACTACGTTCAGATGGATACCACAACGCCGTTTGACTACGCCCTGTCTGCGTACCTATCCCGTCGAAAGTAGACGACCTCCCGGAAACACCTCGAAACAGTCACGTCAGTATGCCCTCTATTCAGCCGCGGACAGACGTTTAACAACAACAAGTGTCAAATCATCATATTGCTCTGCTTCCTCAACAAACCGATTAACGTCTTCAACGAGGTGTTGAATCACTTCCTCAGCCGTGTATTCGTTCGGCATTTGAGAAGCGACTGCTTTTAAGCGTTCATCTCCGTACATCTCTTCGTCAGCATTGAGGGCTTCAATGAGACCGTCAGAGTGGAAGATAAGGATATCACCCTCATCTAAATCGAAAGCGACAGATTCGTATTCGACACTCTTCATACTACCGAGCGGCAAGTCACTATCCTCAATTTCAATGATTTCAGCACCTCTTTTGAGAATCGGATAGGGTTGCCCACCGTTGGCGTAGTTAACACGTTTTTCGGCTTCATCAAGAATTGCCAAGTTAAGCGCAATAAAATTGGGACCGTACATTCGGGGTGCTAATCCTGCATTGAGGTCAGTGAGGATGACATCCGCCTCGGACCTGAACCGTGCAACTTCATGGAGCATCCCGTTCGTGAGCACAGCATTCATCGCCCCGCGTAGTCCTTTACCTGCAGCATCTGCGACCGCAACAGCCGTTTGCCCGTTTGAGACGGTTACATAATCGTAAAAATCTCCACCGACCTGCGTCGCGGGTACCGACATCCCGGCAATATCAAACGCCTTTGTATCCGGTGATTCTACAGGTAGTAGTCTCGTTTGAATGTTTTGCGCCTCGTCTAATTCAGCTCGGATTCGCTGTATTTCTGCCTCCTCCTTCTCCAACATTTCATTGCGAAGCTGCGCCGTGTGCCTTCGGTTGATGATCAAACGGGTAATAAGCGCGAGAACAAGCATTAGGAACATAAGGGTCGGGAGATTTGTCCGCCACTGCGTCCAGAAAGGTGCTGGAATAGTAAAGTCAATCACAGCAGGCGGTTGCGTATAGGGCCAGTCTTTGCGAAAGGCTTTGACGATGAAACTGTAGGTCCCCGCTTTGAGACCTGTATAGCGTACACATAGCACGCCGTTCTGGTTTTGAAGTTCCTGTTGAACCCCATTCGTGTGTGTCGCCTGTTGGGTCGCCAATGTGGATGCGGGTAACCATTTGTTAAATGAAGCCCCGGAACCCGTAGGCAAAAGCGAGAACTCCTCCGCTGAAAGCTCCGTCCAGCCCGGACTATCTAACCCAATTATTTTAAACGCATAGGAGAGCCGTTCTTGGAGTGGACTAATCCCTCGGACATACAAGGTGATATGCTTGTTTCCACGGGTCGGTAGCATAATATTAGAGGAGAGGTCGGTGTAAGCTTGATCCGCCTGTAGTGCAGTTAACCGATAAAAAGGAAGTCCACCGCGTCTCGGTGTATATTGTGTAACGCCGCCTTCAGTCGCAAACCAAATATCTTTATTAGAGGATTCATAAATTTTCGAGATGTTGTTATGTGCCAGACCGTCTTTTGTCGTGAGGGAATCGAAGGTCCCACCGTCGTATCGGACAGTGCCCCCGCCCTTTGTAGCGAACCATATACTCCCACTACTATCTTCAATCACATCGCGGACATTGTCGACAAGGAATCCCTCTTTTCTGGAAATCCGAGACGTGTTTTTAGTCGTATATCTTGTAAGCTCCTTTCCATCGTAACGAACAGCCCCGCGAGATGTTGCGAGCCAGAGAATGTTCTCTTGGGAAGTTAAGAACGCTCTGACGGGTGGTAGTTCAACCTCCTTCGTTATGACCAACCGATGGTCATAATATCTCTTGAGTACATCGGGAAAGAGGAAAGTGGCTTCTGCATTTCTTTCCGCTGTGTGCCGCCAGACTGCAAGCGGGGCAGTGGCAGTATTCCCTTCGAGCACAATCGGGCTGTTTGGATCAGAGGCATTCCAGCGTATCAACTTTTCTGTCACAGCGTTGTAGAACCACTTGGCACCCGATGACACATCTAACATCTTTGTTACCTTAATCAGATGTGGAAGGGTCTCTGGTTCAATATCCTCAGCAGTTGAGGGATCCATCGTTTCTGGATATGCCTGTACCTTTCCGCTTTCAAAAAGCACCCATAATTTGCCGTTGACATCTGTGTGGAAGCCATTTATAGGAGACGGCGCGTGATCAATTTCAAAGTCTGTTTGAAAGGGGATCCTCTGGAAGCGGTCTGTAAGCCATAATAATCCTGTCGTATCTGCCTTGAAGATATGTCCACCAAAAGCTAACCATCGGTGCGCTCCGTCAGTAACAAACAGATTCGGATTTCTTTCGGCGCGTATCCTGTGGTACCTCGTTTTGGGTTTGATAAAGATAGAAACCTGATCAAAGCGCTCATCTCGGTAGCGGAAGAACGTGTACTGTGTCGCATCTCCGTCGAATATCGGCTTGTCAATGAACCAGATATCACCTTCAACTTCAAATATTTTTATAATGTCTTTCCACAATGCAAAACGGGATTTCCCTCTAACGCCACTCCCCAGCCCAGTGCCATGATTCTGAATTGCGGGTTGCGCGTTAAATACCGTCGCGCCGCTCTCATGTCCGAACCACAAATCACCGTTAATCGCTTCAAAAACCGTCTGAATTTGGTCAATACCGAGTCCACCCTCGGCACTATAAGGAATTGACGCAAGCGTAGAACCGTCGTATTGGTGGACCTCGCCGGCCTCGTTAGTAAACCATAGATTCCCCCATGCGTCCTCAAATTCAAAAACACCTTGAACGTTTTCGGAGGTCTGGAGCTGTGAACCGTCCCACCACCTCGTGATACGCCCATCGTTAAACCAGAGGCGTCCTTTTGTGTCCCGCTGGATTGAAATTTGCCCGGGAGACGCATACAGCGGCACTTCACTTTGTTCCATACGTAAAGGGAGGACCTGTTCAAAGGTTGCTCCATCAAACCTGAGCAGCAAATTATAGCCACCAAACCAAAGATTTCCAGCGGCATCCTCTGCCACTGTCTGAATAACACTGCTTACATCAAGGTTTGAGGTATCGTAACGCGCGAACCCAATCCTGGTTTGAATGCGCCGTGTCCTGATCTCCGTGCCGTTCCCCGCATTATCAGTGTTGCCAACCTGACGACTCTCACGAAAACTGAGAATCACACCGGTTTGTTCCGCTTCACCCTCACTGCCGCCGAGCCAAAGCGTCCCGTCTTCACTTTCAAAGATAACGTTGATTGTCAAATCTGTTGAACGTAGCAGATCTTCACCCACGATTTCGTTGGGTTGTGCCTGCGGCGATCGTTGCCTATCCGGGGCAACGTACTTCGTCAGTCGCTGATTTTCGCCAACCCACACGTCACCCCGTCGATCAACAATCAGGGAGTTTCCATTGCCAACCAGACTGATTGAGGTGCCATCAAATCGACTCACCCGCCCTTCATCTTCCGAAGGCAGGCGCGTCAGAAACCAGATGTGTCCCCACTTATCCTCAACGATTTGTAGCGTCTCTCCGAGCAGTGCTCCGGCTTGAACGCCATATCCTGGTACCTCTTGCGAAGCACCCAGCAAAGCCAAGTAAGGTACGAACGTTTTGCCATCAAAACGGCTCACGCCGCCGCTATCGGAACCGAACCAAATAGCACCCCGGCTGTCCTGAAAAATAACGGGGACAATAGGTCCTGCAAGACCATCAGCAACCGTATAGGTCTCTATCAGCTCGAAAGCTACAGCAGATTGAGTATAAACGGTGGAGAAGCATAGAATCAAGATAAATGCGAATTTTATCCAGCTATTCACGATAAACCACCTCTAATAACAGAAATTCGGAAATAGCCTTTATCATGTCTAAAAGATAACACATTTAAGAAGTAAAGTCAAGAAAAATCAAACGCATTGACCCTATAAACGAATTATGATAGAATGAACAACACCAACAGCATAGACGGACCTGAAGACAATCCAGCGTTAAAAAGGAGCGAACGATGGAGACATATCAGATCGGAATTTTGGGATGCAGAGGACGCGGCACAGCAGCAGCACGAGCATACCATGCCCATCCTCGCACGGAGATTGTCGGCCTCTGTGACTTGATCGAAGAACGCCTCAACTCTTTGGGAGATGAAGTCAACGTCACAGCACAATTTACCGATTTAGATGAGATGATTCGACAAACACAACCCGACATTGTCGCGATTCCCACCGGCACAGAGTTTCACTACGACTTGTGTATGCGTGTGCTGGAACACGGGGTCAACATTGAAGTAGAAAAGCCGATGTGTGTGGATCTCGCGCAAGCGGATGCCGTTATCGCCAAAGCGGCAGCAAAAGGCGTGCAGGTCGCTGTGCATCATCAGGGGCGGGTCGGTGCCTCTATGCAAGCACTCTCTCGCGCTTTTAATGCCGGAAAAATCGGCGAACTGCGCTATATGTACGGGAGTGGGAAAGGCTACTACGGCGGCTACGGTTTGATGAACATCGGCACGCACATGCTCAATAACATGCTACATTTCGGGAGACGTTGCGAGAGCGTTGTTGCACACCTAACGACGGGTGGCAAACCGATTACGTCTACAGATGTTGTGCCCTCGCCAAGCGGAATGGGGACGATCGCAGGCGAATATATCACGGCGACCCTACAATATGAAGGCAATGTTACGGGTACACTGCTCCAACACAGGTTTCACACGATGGACACTGATGCATATTCGATGGAACTCTACGGCACGGAGGGGCGGCTCTTCTGGAAAAGCGGCGGTGCATGGTGGCTACCCACACCGCACTACGTCCCCGATGGCACACACGACCAATGGGAAACGTTAGAACTCATCTATCCTGAACATTACAATCCAAAAAGCAGCGCATCGGAAGCGGATTACTGGTTCGTGGAGGAATACGTCAACGCCTTGGATGAAGGCAGAGCGCACGAGTGCAGCGGTACAGAAGGACGACACATTATTGAGATGATGATGGGAATTTTTGAGGCGGCGGCTTATGGGACACGCGTCAGCCTTCCACAACCCGATCGGCAACATCCGTTGCTAAGGTGGCGAGCGGAATCTGGACTCGAACCGCCAGCAGAGATGCCAAGATCATACTGGGATTGGCTAACGTTGGAATCTGATCGGATTAATTAATCCCTAAAAATAGTAGGCGCGCAACTCAACCAAATAGTTCTGGAATACCTTATAAATCGCACTACCACAAGCAAAACCGTTTGTAGTAGTCAGACAGTTCTGCAACGCCCTATAAATCGCACTACCACAAGCAAAACCGTTTGTAGTAGTGCGATTCATCGCACGTCTCCATAAACTTGCGCGATAATCGCGTTCGTCTGCAATCCTGCCTCACCGGAACATCGGATCGGTTCCCCGGTTTTGAGATGGTTGATAAAGTCTTCAACAAGACCGGTATGTGTATGCGGCAGCGGGGTCTGATTCATCTCAACTTGTCCGACTGATTTCGTTTCAAGCGTCAGGTTTCCCGAATTCAACGGTGAACACCGCAAATAACCTTCCGTGCCGTAGACCTCCACATCGTCAATCGAAACGCCAACGTTCCAGTTAATATTCGCAACCGCATGCGCGCCACTCTCGAAACGGAGCGTAAACACGGCTGAATCATCCACCGCGATATCCAGATGCACCACCTCGGCATATCCTTGGACAGATTCAACCTCCCCCATCAGATACTGGAGCAACGAGATACGGTGGCTACCGAGATCCATCAAAACACCGCCACCGCTGATTTTTGGATCCACCCGCCAACTGTGCAGGTCATGCCGAGTCGGATCGTAGAAACCGGTATGGTTGACCCGCGCAAGCACCACATCACCGATAGCACCCTCGTCCATCAACGCCTTCATCTTCACAATATTCGGATAGAAATTTCGGTAATAGGCGAGCATTAAAGTGACATTCGCATTGTGGCAGGCATCCACCATGCGTTGACATTCCTCAATCGTCATCGCCATCGGTTTCTCACAGAGGATGTGTTTACCTGCTTCTGCCACACGGAGCGTGTGTTCGCAATGAAGGTATGGGTGTGTTGCGATGTAAATTGCGTTGAGTTCGTCGTCTGCGAGGAGATCGTCTATATCGGTATAGAAACGTTTTGCGCCGTGTCTTTCGGCGAAGGATTCCGCTTTGGCGCGGTCGCGCCGCATCACAGCGATGAGTTCCGAATCATCAACGGCGTAGAGCGGCGGTCCCCCCTTATATTCAGCGACATCCCCACAACCGAGGATCCCCCATCTGAGCGTTGCCATGAAATATTCCTCTCTCAAGTCAGAGTGTGGTCATCGCTGTTAGTATATCCTGAAGGCTTAGATTTGTCAACTGTGCTTTTACAAGCCTTAGGGGTATTCAGTTTTCCATTTTGCGAGTTAATTGGTTCGTAGTAGGGCAATTTATTGCCCGTTGCACTTTCAAAACGTGCGATGAATCGCACTACTACAAACCGGGAAGACCTTTCTGTGTTGAATACTGGTCAGAAATCTGTTAGAATATTAGGAAAAGAAAGACAGGAGAATGGACAATGGCAAACAACGCAACACTTGAGAGAATTTATCCCTTTTTCATCGTCAAAAATCTCGATTTGTCAATCGACTTCTACAATCAAAAACTCGGTTTCGAGACAGACCTCCTTATCCCAGAAGATGACCCATTCTTTGCGATTGTCTCTCGTGATAATGTGCGGATCCTTCTCAAACATATTACTGAAGCTATTCATCCAGTGCCGAACCATACCCGGCACGAGTGGGCGAGATGGGACGCTTTTATTCTGGTTTCCGATCCTGATGCGCTGTTTGCTGAATATCAGTCGCGTGGACTGAAGTTCCACGAACCGCTCACAGATACCGACGACGGTCTTCGTGCGTTTGAACTTAAGGATTATGACGAGTATGTATTGTGTTTCGGGAAACCGCTTTGAGCATCTGCATGGAAGTCTCACTATTTATGGCACGGATACAGTCTCGATCTTGTGTGTTAGACCCAGTTTTTAGAGAAAAAACTAAACTTTATTCTTGATATGAACGTCTATATTAATTTGCTGCTCTGACCCTGCATACTTTTGCAGGTGTTGTCTACCACTTTCAGAGGCGGTAAAACCGAAACCCGCGCTTTAGCATGTAGATGCTATCGCACAAACTTACGTAACTTAACGCGAAACTCACGTCCAAGTGAGCTTCATTTTTTTAGGAGATTGAACGGCATGAAAATTATGTTTATATTCGCAGGATTTGTGTTGATGATAGCCTTTTGTGTTATCAGCACGAGCGACATAGCACAGGCAGAGGAAGTCTTGGGAACAGGGACGGAGTCACTCCTCGGAGGAGACCTCACCGACCCAGAGGACGATGGCGATCCTGAATCAGATAGTGGTTACAACGCCATTTTCTCAGCCAACGATGAACCCGGATTCGGGGGCGGCGAATTTGCGTTTAACGTCTTCGACAATCGTCTTGGTCCCAGCAACGACAAATGGTGCTGCGGACTTGGGGGCGGCATTCCGGAGGAAGGGCTACACGTGACAGCTGAGTTCGAGGAAATGTACGCATTGACACACTTCACCGTATCTTCAGCAAACGATGTGCCTGCAAGGGATCCTACAGTGTGGGAAATTCAAGGGTCGAACGACGGCAATAATTGGACGACCATCTTTGCTCACGACGGGGAAAGCTTTTGGGCTGAGCGACTGCAAGTCGTCCTGTTTGAGGCAGGCGTAGATTACGACGTGCAAGAAACCGGGTATCGGTTTTTCCGGCATGTTACTTTCGACACCGCATCAAACCCAGCTGGGGCATACTTTCAAATCGGCGAAATTGAGTTCTTCGGCGAAACTGGCTTGACCCCCGTAGACCCTAAAGCCAAACTCACAACCACATGGGGAAGTCTCAAAAACGCCCGATAGTGTAAAGGGCATAAGTTAGAGGAGAAAAAAGTTATTGGTTAAGAGAGTTCGGTTAAGAAGATTCTTTCTTAACCAACCACTTATAACCTCTTAACCAATAACTCTATAGAAGGTTGAACGATATGAAAATTACGTTAGTATTAGCAGGATTTGTGTTGATGATAGCCTTTTGTATTATCAGCACCAGCGACATAGCGCAGGCAGAGGAAGTCTTAGGAACAGGAACAGAGTCACTCCTCGGAGGAGACCTCACCGACCCAGAAGACGATGGTGAACCTGATGAAGACAAGCGGTACGATGCCATTTTCTCATCCAACGAGGAACCCGGGTTCGGGGGCGGCGAATTTTCGTTTAATGTCTTCGATAACCGCCTGGGTCCCATCAATGACAAATGGTGCTGCGGAAAGCCAGGCGGCATTCCGAAGGAAGGGCTATGGATAATGGCTGAGTTTGAGGAGCAATATGCCTTGACACACTTCACCATGTCTTCAGCGAACGATGTGCCTGCGAGGGACCCGACAGTGTGGGAGGTTCAAGGGTCGAACGACGGCAAGAAGTTCGAGACCATCTATGAGCACGACGGGAAAAGCTTTTGGGATCAGCGACTGCAAGTCGTCCTTTTCGAGGCAGGGGAAGATTACGACGTGCAAAAAACCGGGTATCGGTTTTTCCGGCATGTTACTTTTGACACCGCATCGGCCCCGGCTGGGGCGTACTTTCAAATCGGCGAAATTGAGTTCTTCGGCGATGATAGTTTTCCCGTAGATCCCAGGTCCAAGCTCGCAACCACATGGGGAAGTCTCAAAAACATCCGCTAAACGCGAATACCAGACATTTTCTCAATCGGCTTGAACCGAATAATAATTTGGTTTGAGCCGTTTTTCATATCCGCTTGAAACCGTATAGACTATACTGAGGAAGACCTTCAATAGAAACAAAAACAGCCATCATTGAAATTGACCCACTCTCATCCCAGTGGAAAACCGCTACGTGGGAAAAATCCGCACCTGCCCGGTTAGCTAGAAAAAATGGACACTAAATACATAGACCAAGCATCGAAAACTGGATAACCCGGTCCTATCCGCAGAATCACGGCAACACATCTCCGCTTGCAAACTTACCCAAAGCACAGTATAATAGGCGCAAATTTGTGCTTCAGCAGGAACCGGAATGGAAACCAACGGAAACAGGACGCAGCACCTTGTTAAACCTCATATTCTACTGATTGGGTTGGCTCTCGTCGCTTTTAATAGCTACTGGTGTCTGATGGGGACAGAGGTCTGGCACTCTACGCAGCTGACAATCGCTTCGCTGTTCTTCAATGCCGTTTTCACCCTCCTCGTCTTCGTGCTTGTTAACCTACTGTTCCAAAGATTTATGCCCCGTCTGGCGATGTCGCAAGCCGATTTGCAAACCATCTACGTCATGGTGGTGATGGTATCCACAATCAGCGGACACACCATGATGGGGTACCTCATCCCCGTTCTCACGCATACATTTCAATTCGCAACCCCCGAAAATGAGTGGCTATCGCTCTTTGGAAACAGTATCCCCAGTTGGATCGCAATCAAAAGTCCGCGTATCTTAGACGGGTTCTACAACGGCGATGCTACACTCTATAATTCTGCTACGCTAAACGCATGGATATCACCCGTGCTGGCGTGGTCAAGTTTTGTTATCGCGCTCTGGCTGACATTATTAGCCGTGACGATCTTTCTCCGTAAGCAGTGGACTGAAAACGAACGCCTGAACTATCCGATCGTCCAACTCCCCTTAGCACTAACGAGCAATCCGAAACGCTTCTTCACCTCACCGTGGATGTGGCTCGGATTTGCAATTGCAGGGAGTGCTGAACTCCTAAATGGACTGAGTTTCCTGTATCCAGAAATCCCTTCCCTACCCATTAGGAACAGAGTGCTTGGACAATTCAGTTCAAAGCCGTGGAGTGCGATGGGACCCATCCGTATCTCCTTGTATCCGTTCAGCATCGGATTAATGTTCTTCACGCCGCTGGATCTCTCCTTTTCGTGCTGGTTCTTCTGGTTACTGACCCGTCTTCAGATGGTTGTGACAGATATGCTCGGCGCACGCGATATCTACAGGTTTGAACAGCAGACGGGGGCTTGGCTTGCGTTCGGATGCATCCCGTTGTGGATGGGAAGACGGCACTATGGACGTATCATCCGTAAAGTTTTCGGCATCGCACAACGTCGTGGCGAACTACCGCCTGACGACTCCGGTGAACCGATGCGCTACCGCACGGCGGCAGGACTGTTCACCGTGGGATTACTGTTCCTTTTCTTTTTCTGTTTTCAGATGGGGATGACCTTCTGGGCGATTGGACTCTTTTTTCTCTTCTACTTTCCGATGATTATCGGTATCACCCGTATCCGCGCCGAAATTGGGCCGCCACTGCATCAACTCATCCTTGTCGATCCGGGGCGGACGATGGTCTTGGCGTTAGGCACACGCCGCTTAGGCACAGGCAATCTGATGGGACTCACGTTCCTCTATCCGTTTGTCCGCTGTTTCCGCGCACACCCGACACCGAGTGAACTGGAGGCGTTCAGGTTGGCGGAAAGGACGAGCATCGGGTATCGGCAACTCCTGATCGGGATGATCTTGGCGATTGTGTTCGGGATACTGATAACCTTTTGGGCATACCTACACGTTCTCCACGATATGGGAGCGGGAAGTAAAGCACGCGGCTGGATCGTCTATATGGGGTGGGAGACGTTTAATCGTCTGCAAACATGGCTTGTCAGTCCGCAGGAGACGGGCGTGCCGGAACTCAGCGTTATCGGCAGCAGTTTCCTGTTCACGGTATTCCTGATGATTATGAAGATTCGGTTCCTGTGGTGGCCCCTGCATCCTGCAGGTTATGTGTTAATCAGTGGCTCCGGAATGGGGAGGTTGTGGTTCACGATCTTCTTGGGTTGGTTGGCAAAAGCGATCGTGTTAAAGATTGGCGGCGTGAAACTCTACCGACAAGCAATACCCTTCTTTTTGGGGCTAATCTTAGGGGATTATACGCTCGGATGTATCTGGAGCCTCATCGGATTGGTGCTGGAGATACCAACGTATATTGTGTGGCATTGAGGTGCTCAATTCCTGGAGTAGTGTTTCGTGATAACGTAAGGCTATTCTTTGTCCTTGAGTCCTTGAAGCACTTCCTCAATAGTCGTTTTGAGATGTTCGTCTCCTTGTTGTTCAGCGATTTTTAGAGCCGTCTGATAATCTGCCTTTGCCTCCTCTAATTTACTAAGGTTCCCCTTTACAGTACCACGAAGGAAATAAGCCTGAGCAGAATTTGGATTTAAACGGATTGCCTCATTAAGGTCTGAAATCGCCTCTTCACGTCTTCCTAAATTATTGTTGGATAGTCCACGAAGAACATATGCCTCAACATAATTTGGATTTAAACGGATTGCCTCATTAAGGTCTGAAATCGCCTCCTCATCTCTTTCTAAATTAATGTTGATTACACCACGAGCAAAAAATGCCGCCGCGGCTATATCGTTATCAATCCCCTCTGCTATATTCGCAATAGAGCTCCACTGCTTAATAGCATCATCAGTTTTCCCCGCTTGCTGCAATCTGACCGCCTCAACGATAGCCTTATCTATTAGGGATGTTCCAGGCTCCAGTTGAAGCGATCGTAGTATGGCCTCAACTTCTGAGGATACTTCAGATTTTCCGGGTTGAACGAGTTTAGTGATGTCTCGACTGGTCAATTCCGATACAACTTTTTCTGCTACTTGCTTTTGATCTTTGATTTCTTTAAGATATATCGCTGCTTCGCTGGCGTACCCCTTCGCTTCCTCAAGGTATTCCGCTGCCTCGGACTCAATACGCTGAAACTGGGTGTAGGCAACATAAGCAGCAATACCCGTTACAATCGGAATTGCAACCGCAAAAAAGGCAAGAACTAAACCGATAACAACCATCCATTGATTAACGGTATCCAACCGACCATCAAGATATTCACGTCGTAAATCGTTGAGCTGGCGCTGATTTTCTACATCACTCACAGCCTCAACACTGCTCGCTCTCTCCTTAACGTTTGCCGCGTCGTCAACAGGGTCTTTCGTTGTTTGTGTCATCTTTTTCTCTCTTTTATTTTTATTAAGCCTACATTCCATTTCTATAGATATATCACTCCCGAATCAACGGTATGAATGCCTTATAGCATGAACCAGGGGCGGCGAAAACGCCTAAAAGCTCTCACTGAAACGTCCTAAACTTGGGTTAAATATACTACAACGGCTTGAATTTGTCAAATCTGACCCAGAATTCGGCTACACACCTCCGCTTGCAAACTTATGCAAAACGCAGTATAATAGACGGAAACTTGTGCTGAGGTGCTACGCAATTGACCGACGTTCCCAAAACACATCCCCGATACCTCTCATTGACCCTCCGAGACACCATTGTTGCAGGTGTGGAGCAAGGGATAACCTCCGTCCACGGACTCATCGCGCACGGACGCGGCGAGGCTTTCGATTACCTCATCGGAGAAGCGACACAACCCTTCGCAACGGAGGCGATCCATGCTGCTGCGGCGATGCTCTATCTTGCTGAACATCCGGTCATCTCCGTCAACGGGAATGTGGCAGCATTGGTACCGGATGGGCTTATTGAGTTGGGACAAGTCCTGAACGCACCGTTAGAGGTGAATATCTTCCACACAGAAACCGGACGCGAACAGAGAATCCGGGAGTATCTCCTAAAGCACGGGGCACCCGACGTACTTATGCCGACAACCGAGGCGCAACTCTCCTATATCGACTCCAATCGAAAGTTCGTGCATCCAGACGGCATCTTTAAAGCCGATGTCGTCTTCGTGCCGCTTGAAGACGGAGACCGATGCGAAGCACTCCGAAAGATGGGTAAAGCCGTCGTGACGGTCGATCTGAACCCGATGTCCCGGACAGCACAACAGGCAAGTATTACAATCGTGGATAACGTCGTACGGACACTCCCACTATTGTGCGAAGAGATTCGAGGTCTCAGTGATTCTACAGCAGCAGACACTGTGGCACGATATAGTAACGAAGCGGTGTTGAAGAAAGCGTTACAGCACATCAGCAGGTGCGGGAATGGAAACCAATAGAAATGATAAACCCAAGCAGGTTAAACGACTCGTCAAACCTCACATCCTGTTGATTGGATTAGTGCTTGTCGCTTTCAATAGTTACTGGTGTCTGATGGGGACGGAGGTATGGCACTCTACGCAGCTGACAATCGCCTCTCTGTTCTTCAACGCCGTTTTCACTTTACTGATTTTTGTACTGGTCAACCTACTGTTCCAAAGGTTCGTGCCACGTCTGGCGATGTCGCAAGCCGATTTGCAAACCATCTACGTGATGGTAGTGATGCTAACGACCATCAGCGGACACACGATGATGGGCTATCTTATTCCCGTCCTCGCGCACGCCTTCCAGTTCGCAACGCCAGAAAATGAGTGGATCCCGCTTTTTGGACACCACATCCCGACGTGGATCGCCGTTAAAAGCCCGCGCGTTTTGGACGGCTTCTATAACGGCGATGCTACACTCTACATCTCTCCCAATTTAGATGCATGGATACCCCCCGTCCTGGCGTGGTCGAGTTTTGTTATCGCACTCTGGTTGACTTTGCTGGCGGTAACCGTCTTTCTCCGAAAGCAGTGGACCGAAAACGAACGCTTGAACTATCCGATCGTCCAACTCCCCTTAGCACTGACGAGCAACCCGAAACGTTTTTTTACCTCGCCGTGGATGTGGCTCGGCTTCGCACTCGCAGGGAGTGCGGAATTACTGAATGGATTGAACTACCTGTTCCCCGATATACCTTCGCTGCCCATCAAAGGCAAAACAATCGGACAATTCAGTTCAAAGCCGTGGAGTGCGATGGGACCCATCCGTATCTCCTTCTATCCATTTAGCATCGGGTTGATGTTCTTCACACCGTTGGATCTCTCGTTCTCCTGCTGGTTCTTCTGGCTTCTCACCCGCATCCAACTGATTGTAACAGATGCGTTTGGGGCGCGGAACATCTATCATCTCGAACAACAGACGGGGGCGTGGATAGCGTTTGGGTGTATTCCGTTGTGGATAGGGAGGAAACACTACGGACGCATTATCCGTAAAGTCTTCGGTATTGCACAACGTCGTGGTGAAACCGCGCCTGACGACTCCGGTGAACCGATGCGCTATCGGACTGCAGCGGGTCTGTTCACCGTTGGGATGCTGTTTCTCTTCTTCTTCTGCTACCAGATGGGAATGACATTCTGGGCGATAGGGCTATTCTTTCTGTTCTACTTTCCATTGGTTATCGGTATCACCCGTATTCGTGCCGAGATTGGACCGCCGTTGCATCAGCTCATCTTTGTCGATCCGGGACGGACAATGGTTCTGGCATTAGGCACGCGTCGCCTTGGTGCGGCTAATCTCACGGGACTCACGTTTCTCTATCCATTTGTCCGCTGTTTCCGCGCGCATCCGACACCGAGTGAATTGGAGGCGTTCCGTTTGGCAGAACGGAGCCGTATCGGGTATCGGCAACTGCTCATCGGGATGATCTTGGCAATTGTGTTCGGTATCCTGATAACGTTCTGGGCATATCTACACGTCCTTTACGATATGGGCGCGGGGAGCAAAGCACGCGGCTGGATTGTTTATATGGGATGGGAGACGTTCAATCGCCTGCAAACGTGGCTCGTCAGTCCACGAGAGACGAGCGTCCCGGAACTTAGTGTTATCGGCAGCAGTTTCCTGTTCACGATATTCCTGATGGTTATGAAGATCCGGTTTCTCTGGTGGCCCCTGCATCCGGGTGGTTACGTGCTTGTGAGTGGAACAGGGATGAGTGGTTTATGGTTTCCGATCTTCCTGAGTTGGTTGGCAAAAGCGATTGTGCTAAAGATAGGGGGTGTGAAACTTTATCGGCAGGCGGTGCCGTTCTTTTTAGGACTCATCTTGGGAGATTATACGCTTGGATGTGTGTGGAGCTTGATCGGGTTGGTACTGGAGATGCCGACCTATATTGTCTGGCATTGATTCCCATAATGTCCCTTAACTCGCGTTTCTCTCCTGTCCTTTGTATTGCAACTGATACAACCGATGATAGATGCCCCCCTTTTGTAGCAACTCGTTGTGCGTGCCACTCTCCCGAATTTCCCCGCGGTGCATCACAATAATCCTATCCGCATTCTGGATCGTTGAGAGCCGATGTGCGATAACAACGGAGGTCCGATTTTCCATCAAACGCCTCAGCGCATCCTCAATCAGGATTTCGGTCTCGGTGTCAACACTGGAGGTCGCCTCATCAAGGATAAGGATACTCGGATCAGACGCTAAAGCACGGGCGAAGGCGACCAGCTGTTTCTGTCCAACGGATAATCCACCACCGTCCTCTTTAATCTCAGTACCGTAGACCTGAGGCATTCGCTGAATAAAGCGGTCTAAATGTACATCTTTTGCGGCGCGTTCGACCTGCCCAGAAGAGATTGATGGATTTCCCAGACTGATATTCCGCTCAATTGAATCAGAAAAGAGGAAAATGTTCTGTTGCACAATGCTGATTGCTTCCCGCAGTTCCTCCACGTTCATCTCTCGGATGTCCACGCCGTCAATCAGGATTTGACCTTTGTTAATCTCGTAGAATCGGCAGAGTAGATTGATGATAGAGGTCTTCCCGGCTCCGGTATGCCCAACAAACGCAACCTTTTCACCCGGCTTCACTTTGAACGAGACATCCCGCAGCACATAGTCATCATCGTTGTAGGCGAACCAGACGTTCCGAAATTCAATCTCACCTTTCAGACCTTTAGTACGACCTTTAGGGACAGTAGAAGCGATAGTCGGCTGCGTATCAAGCAATTGGAAGATGCGCTCAGAGGATGCCATGGCATTTTGGAAGATGGTATATTTTTCGCTGAGCTCTCGGATGGGCCAGAAGAAGCGTTCAGCATAACGGATAAATGCTAAGAGTACGCCGAAACTTAGGGCATTCTGAACAACCTGTCCACCCCCGTACCAGATAATCACGGCTATCGCAAGAGAAGCCGTCACTTCAATCAGTGGGTGAAAAATTGAAAAATAGAAGATACTTCGAAGGTTGGCAGCGAGGTACCGCCGGTTGCGCTCGTTAAAACGGAGATGGCTTCGTCGCTCTTGTGCGAAAAGCTTCATCGTCGTCATACCGACGATGTTCTCCTGCAAAAAGGCGTTGATGCGTGCAAGCTGCTTACGCTGTTCCCGAAACGCACGGCGCGAATAGATTTGGTAGACAAGCGTTGCACCGAAGATAATCGGTATGACCGTGAACGTCACAAGGGCAAGTTTCCAGTTATAAAGGAGCATTGCCACCATGATTCCCAAAATCTGGAGCAGATTCGCGAAGACAGTAATCACACCAGAGGCAAACAATTCATTCAGAACCTGAACATCGCCCATAACGCGGGTCATCAACCTACCCACCGGATTTTTATCAAAAAATTGGACGTCCAAGCGTTGCAAATGCGAGAAGAGCGTTTGTCGCAGATCATGCATCACGTGTTGTCCAATCATCTGCATCCGGTATTCCTCAAAGTAACTAAACACGAACTCGCCAATCAACGCCACTACGAAAAAAATCGCGATCGTGCTTAATCCGTCTAATATGCCCGGGGTAATGTGCTCGTCAATACCACGCTGCAGTAGATAGGGTCCAGCTAAGCGGGCAAGTGTATTCCCAACCATGAGAAATCCGATGATGAGCAGCTGGAATTTGTAGGGTTTCAGGTACGCCAAGAGCCGTTTCATCAGTACCCGGTCATAGACTTTTCCGAGGTCTTGCTCCTCATCGCTATATTCGTATAAGTCGCCTCCCATGCCAAACACAGGCGGGTCCTCCTTTAAGGTTCTTTACGTCCCCAGTTATGGTAGATGCGGTTTCTAACCGCACCGAATTTATAGTAGCTCAATAACTGTAGATTATATTAACGCTTTAAAATTCCTCAAGTTCCTCTTGCAAGAGTTGTGTTTCGTAGATATTCGCGTAAATCCCATTTTGTTCAAGCAGTTGTTCGTGTGTGCCAGTCTCAACAATGCTGCCTTCGTTGAGAACGATAATGTGGTCGGCATTTTTAACAGTAGAGATACGATGCGAAATGAGGATCGTCGTGCGGTGCTTCATAATTTCGTCAAGCCGACTGAGAATAGTGTCTTCGGTCTGGGTATCGACATTCGCAAATGCATCGTCAAGAATAAGAATTTTGGGTTTAATGATAATTGCGCGTGCGAGTGCGCTCCGTTGGCGTTGTCCCCCTGAGATTGTTATCCCGCGTTCACCGAGGAACGTCTCCAAGCCGTCGGGAAACTCTTCAATTTGATCAAGCAGATCGGCGGTATGTGCTGCATCTCTTATAGCCTCATCGTTCGCTACCTCAAGACCGTAGGCGATATTATTCCGCAGATAGTCCGAAAAGAGAAAGGGTTCTTGCTCAACAAACCCAATATTGGAACGGAGGACATTCAGCGGTATATCCTGAATATCAACCCCATCGACAAAGACCGTACCGCGTTCGGCTTGGCGGATGCGCGAAATGAGGTTAACAAGCGTGGATTTTCCGGATCCAGTTCCACCGACAATCGCAAGCGTTGTTCCGCGTTCAACCTTGAGGTTAATGTCTTTGAGCACAGGCGTTCCGTCTGGATACGCAAAGTTGAGGTGCCTAAACTCAATCTCGCCTTCAATGTCTTTAATTCCCCATTTCACGTCTTCGCTATCAAAGATTTCTGGCTTTTCATCAAGGATTGCTTGAATCCGTCCCATAGATGCTGCACCGCGCTCAAAGGTGTTGACAATGAAACCGAGGGTAATCATCGGGCGGACGAGCATCATAAGGTAGGCACTGAAAGCAACAAAATCGCCGAGGGTAATTTTCCCCTCGATTACATGAAGTCCACCCATCCAAAGAAGGACGACACCGCCAATACCAGGTAGAAATCGGAAGAGTGGGAAAAAGAAGGTCATCAGCCGGATTTGGCGTTGATTACGATTGACAAACTCTTGATTTAATTCTTGGAAGTGCCCAATTTCGCTCTCCTCAAGTGTATACGCTTTGACGACGCGGACACCCGACAGATTCTCCTGGACCTTGGTATTCAGCGTTGAGAACGCCTCTTGGATACCCTCGTAGTGGGCATGCAATCGTTTGCCGAGGGAACGAATTAAAACGGCAAGGATTGGATACGGGAGCAAAGCAACAACGGTCAAAGTCGCATCAATCTGGAGCATGATGACAAGTGCGAACCCGAAAAACACTATCGCATCGGCAGTATACATCACAGCACTGCTCAGCACCATTCTGATGGCGTTCAGATCGCTGGTCGCCCGTGTCATTAGATCCCCAGTGCGAACGTTATCGTAATACGCAGCGGAGAGTTTTTGGAGATGGAGAAAGAAGTCGGCACGCAGGTGAAACTCCATCTGGCGTGCGACGCCTTGGATGATGCGCCGCTGAGCGAAGCGTAGAATACCAGCAAAGAGGGCGACCCCAAAAATGAGGAGACCAAAAAAGAGAATTCGTCCCGGAGACACCGTAAAGTTTGGGTCACTGAGAGCCTGCCCCAACTCATCAAAAACCATCTGGAGAATCTTTGGGCTGATGAGGAGCAGCACATTCGTCACAATCACGAGGCAGAAGCTGATTATGATGGCGTATCTATACCGAATGATATACTTCTTGAGACCGAGTAAACTACGAATGGTGGGACTCCTTTCCGGCGAGTGTATCTTGCCGCGCGCCGTGTCTTTTATCTTTATATTTTGACGTAAATCTTGGCGATGTGTTTAATCAAGTTTTAAGGGTTGTCAGTTATGAGTTGTTCGTTAAGAGGCTTCGACGTAACAATTTACCATTTCTTGGGGTACGCCAAGTTAGCGTGGATTGTTTCCACACCTTTAACCGACAACCGATAGCCGACCACTGACAACGATAAAAATATATTGACACCATTTCCTCTGCAGTTTATCATATTCAAGACCAACTCTATCATAGGAGGAACACAAATTTGGCTGCAGATATTGGACTCATCGGATTAGCAGTGATGGGCGAAAACCTCGCACTGAATATGGAAAGCAAAGGCTTTGAAGTGGCGGTTTTCAACAGGACAGTTTCACGCGTTGACGCTTTCATAGCAGGTGCTGCAAACGGTAAAAATATCACAGGGGCACACTCGGTCCCAGAACTCATTGAGAAACTGGAAAGCCCTCGAAAAATTATCCTAATGGTGAAAGCGGGAGAACCCGTTGACGCGTTTATTGCGCAATTAGTACCACGCCTCTCAAAAGGCGATCTTATTATTGATGGTGGGAATTCAAACTTCAACGACACCGTCCGGCGGCACGCCGAGTTAGCCGAAAAAGATATTCTGTTTATTGGGACAGGCATTTCGGGTGGAGAAGAAGGCGCGCTCAAGGGACCGGCGATGATGCCCGGCGGTTCAGCTGAGGCTTATGCACTCGTAGCACCAATCTTTACGAAGATCGCAGCACAGGTAGACGGCACACCGTGTTGTTCTTACATCGGCCCGGATGGCGCAGGGCATTACGTGAAGATGGTGCATAACGGTATCGAATACGGAGACATGCAGCTGATATGTGAAGCCTACTCGCTGATGAAAGGTGTCCTCGGCATGAATGCCAAAGAGATGCACGAGGTCTTCAGTGAATGGAACAGCGGTGAACTAAACTCTTACCTTATTGAGATTACGGCTGATATTTTCACTCAACTCGATAGTAGCGGTACGCCTTTTGTTGATGTCGTGCTGGATCAAGCCGGACAAAAGGGAACCGGTAAATGGACAAGTATCTCGGCACTGGATCTCGGTATATCCGCACCGACGATCGCGGAGGCGGTCTTTGCGCGTTGTATCTCAGCGATCAAAAGTGAACGCGTCGCAGCGGAACAGGTCATCCAAGGTCCTTCTGGGACATACCAAGGCGATCGTGAGGAAACCCTAAAGGCGATTCACGACGCACTTTACGCCGCGAAAATTTGCTCCTATGCGCAAGGCTTCGCTTTAATGCGGGAAGCCAGCGCGGAGTTCGGATGGGATTTAGACCTCGGCAAGATTAGTCTTGGTTGGCGGGGTGGGTGTATCATTCGGGCAAAATTTTTACACCGGATTGCGGAGGCGTTTGAGCGGAATCCTGAGCTGCCGAACCTATTGCTCGACTCGTACTTCCGAGGTGTCATTGAAGCAGCACAACCCAACTGGCGGAGTGTCATCAGCACAGCCACGCAGCTCGGTGTCCCGATTCCGGCGTTCAGCTCGGCTTTAGCATATTTTGATAGCTACCGTAACGGTAGACTCTCTGCGAACCTGATTCAAGCGATGCGCGACTACTTCGGGGCGCATACCTACCATAAATTAGACGCAGATGGCAACACGATCCTCGGAAAAGACGGAGAGCCGACAGTTTTCCATACCGAATGGATGCTGGAGGGTCGTCCAGAAGTCACTGTTGATTAAGGAGAATACATGGATCACGGACCACAACAGGCATTACACGATTTTCAATCACAGCACGAGTTCTTTGTCGGAATCGACTCGGACGGTTGTGTCTTCAATAGTATGGAGGTCAAGCACAACGACTGCTTCAGCGTAAATCTCGTCAAGCATTTCGGCTTGGCATCTATTTCACGGCAAGTTCATCAGGCATGGGATTTTGTGAATCTCTATTCAACGACGCGCGGCACAAATCGGTTTAAGGCAATTCTGCTGGTGTGCGATTTCTTACGCGAGATGCCGCTCGTGCAAAACATGGGCGTTGCGGTACCAGAACTCCCTTACTTAAGGGAGTGGTCTGAAACCGAAACGAAACTTGGGAATCCAGCACTCCAATCGGCAATCGATAACGCAACCGGCGAGCGGCATAATGAACTGAATCAAGTTATGGAATGGAGTCTCGGTGTGAACGAAAGTGTCGCAGAGATTGTTTATAACCTGCCACCGTTTCCTGGGGTACGCGAAACCCTACAACGCCTTCAGGATAAAGCGGATGTTATTGTTGTCTCCGCTACACCCGATGAAGCACTCCAACGGGAATGGGCGGAACACGAAATTGATACTTATGTCGCCGTGATTGCCGGACAGGAGATGGGAACAAAAACGGAACACCTTACGATAACCACGAAAGACAGGTATGCGGAGAACCGTGTTCTGATGCTCGGCGATTCTCCGGGTGATCTGAAAGCGGCGCGAGATGTCGGCGCACTGTTCTTTCCTGTCAATCCCGGTTCTGAGGATGCATCGTGGCAACTCTTCCTTGACGAAGCGATGGAAAAGTTTTTCAACGGACAATATGCCGGTGCTTATGAGACCGCTCTAATTGACAAATTCCAGGAATTGTTGCCAGAGACCCCGCCGTGGCAGTAAAAAGAATAAATGTAGCACAAACTGTTAGTTTGTGTCGTATGCTGCGCAAACCCACAGTTTGCGTTACAGGAGATTAGGAAAGGAAATCTATGAAAATTCTACTTCAAAGAGGTCTTGAAGGTGCACTTCTTGAAAGATTGGAAGGCATCATTGGCGATGAACACACCTACGTTGTCCCGAGTTCAACAGAGGAACTTATCGCAGAGGGCAAAGATGTCGATATTTTTTACGGCTACTGCAGCGAGGATATTTTTCCCCATCTGCCGAACATCAAATGGATCCAATCCTCCAGTGCTGGTATGGATCGACACATGTACCCGGCACTTCGTAACAGTGATGTCATTCTGACGAATGCTGCAGGATTGTACGCGACACACGTTGCCGATCAGGCATTCGCGCTCCTACTCGGCTTAGCACGTGGCATCCACGAATCCGTTCGGAATCAGGACAAACACCAATGGGGTGGCAGACGTAGCATGCCGATGATCGAGATTGACGAGTTCAAGATTGGTATCGTCGGCATGGGTGGTATCGGGATGCAGATGGCAAAACGCGCCAAAGGCTTCGATATGTACGTCATGGCTGTCGATGCCTACCGTACAGATAAGCCCGATACTGTCGATGAACTACTCCCGATGGATCAACTCTCAAATATGATGAGTCAGGTGGATGTTGTTATGATTGCGTGTCCGTTGACGGAAGAGACGCGCGGTCTTATTAATAAGAACAATCTATCCGTGATGCAACCAACAGCGTTCTTTATTAACGTTGCCCGGGGTCCGATTGTCAACGAGCCTGATCTGATTGAGATTCTACGTGCCGGTACAATCGCTGCAGCTGGCTTGGATGTCACTGAAGTCGAGCCGCTCCAGGAAGACAGCCCGTTATGGGATTTTGACAACGTTATCATTTCGCCGCACTCTGCGGGTGGCTCCCAGCACCGCATGCGCCGTATCACAGAGTTCTTCTTGGATAACTTGGAGCGGTATCTAAAGGGTGAAGAGTTACGGAATGTTGTGAATAAGCAGCTTGGATTTTAGGCATCTGCATTTAGCACTGGATTTACAAGCCTATGCGGGCGGAGGTCATTCAGATCCGCCCGTTTTTCTATACTTTTCCTTATGTGATGAAAAAAAAAATAGATATGAGAAGGTTTGGTACACAGGGACCCGTGAACCCTGAACAGCATTATGTTGTCGCTCGGACTGACGAACTCACTGAGTTCATCAAGCGCGTTAAAGAGGGACGCTACATAGTCATCTCTGCACCCCGGCAGACGGGAAAGACGACTTTCTTTCAACGCGCCGTTGAAGCACTCACTGCCGACGACTTAACCTACTTTCCCATTCAACTGAATTTTGAAACTTATGAAGACTGCACGCGTTCTGAATTTTATGACTCTCTCGCGAAACAAATTCGCAAGGAAATTGAACGGGTTTTCCAAGGGCGTGGAGAAGGACTTGACGAAACCTTAAAGCAGTTCTTAGCTAATATACAGATACCCAACCATTTGTCAATGATGGAGTTCTTTGAACAATTTCAAGAGCTTCTAAAATATGCACAGATTGTCCTCATTATCGATGAGTTTGATGGTATCCCCCGATCTGCGCTGAAGGGTTTTCTACACGCGTTTCGACATATTTATATTTCTCACGCCACGCCTCGATGTCCTCATAGTCTTGGCATCGTTGGTGTAAAAAGCATCGCACAACTTAATTACGATCGCTCTGTCTCCCCCATCAATATCCAAGATGAATTCAGTTTGGCTAATTTTACGCTTGCCCAAGTGCAAGAACTTTTTGGGCAATATACTGTTGAAGTCGGTCAAGCCTTCGCCCCAGAAGTCATTGAATCTATTCACACACAGACAGGTGGGCAACCCTTCCTTGTTAACCGATACGCGCAAATACTTACCGAGGAACTGGACATCCCGAAAACTGAAATGATTAGGATGGCGCACTTCGCAACGGCACATACCCAACTCCTTGACGAACGCAATACCAATATTGAACATCTGCTGACTAACATCCGTAAAGACCGTCGTTTTGAAACCCTCCTGATGCAGATCGTCTCTTATGAGGACAGCGTGCGCTTCAACACTGATAACGACATCATCAATGAACTCGTCACGTACGGAATCATCACAAGAGGTAGCGACAGAAAGTGTGAGATCGTCAACCCAATTTACCTGCATCGCATCATACAGGCATTCACACCGATAGTTAATGGGTTAGAGCGCGACTACTTCCCCGAAGATACTGATGAATTTCAGTACCTCATCGATACCGGACAGATTCAAATGGAACGGCTCCTGGATAACTTCCGAGACTTTATTGCCCGCGTGGGGTTCAGGATTCTACAAGTCCCTGAAACACCTCAAGAATTCATTGGTCAACATCTCCTCTTTGCCTATCTTGACCAGTTCGTTGTTAGCGTGAATGGGGCGATGTATATGGAAGTCCCAACTGGACGCGGCAGGATGGATCTGCTTATCCTGCATAACGAAAGAAAATACATCGTTGAAACAAAGATATGGCGAAGCGACCGTGCCTATACCCAAGGGAAGCAACAACTGGCGGCGTATCTGTCAACGGAAGGCGTAAGTGAAGGCTATTATGTGGTGTTCGATCATCGCGAGGTGCCGGAGCCGCGAGCGGAGACGGAGACGATAGATGGACTGACGCTTCGGAGTTACGTTATTCCTGTGGTGCAAGGACTCCCGTCAAAAGAGAATTCTGATTAGCCTCCTTTAGAGATCAAGTCACACCTATGAATCTTTAGCCTCAATCCGCACAGCACAGAATTTCAATTCCGGCTGCTTAGAAACTGGATCGAAAGCAGGATTCGTCACATAATTTGAATTCGTCTCCGCATGAAAGAGATCCCCCCAATGGAACGGCGTAAAGAGCAATCCCCGCCGAATCGCCTCGGTGATACGTACCTTCGCATAGCACCTTCCCCGCCTTCCGACAAGGTAGACCCACTCACCATCTTGAACATTGTTCTCCGCTGCATCGTCCGGATGGATTTCCACAAAGGGTTCGGGTTCTTTACGCACCAGCTGCGGCACTTTCCCTGTTCGGGTACGTGTATGCCACTGACTCTCAACACGTCCCGTCGTCAATCCGAGTGGGAACGCCTCAGTTACCTCCTCATCAGGCGGGCGATAGACAGGCGTTTTGAACTGTGCCTTTCCAGACGCAGTGAAAAACTTCGTGCTGGTGTATCGGCGAGCGGTACCCGGATGCCGTGGGTGTGGACAGGGCCAACGTAAGGACGTTTTCGCAAGCCGTTCATTCGTCATGCCCATCTGATCACACGGTGTGCCTGCCGTCAACAGCCGATATTCATCCCACACCTCTTCAGAACTGTAGAAGTCGAAATTTCGCTTGAATCCCATTGCTTTTGCGACCTGTGCGAATATCCACCAATCCGGCATCGCTTCACCGGGAGGTGTAAGGAATTGATCGCTCCGTACGACGAGCCGTTCGCTGTTCGTCATTGTGCCTTGTTTTTCACCCCACTGTGCAGCGGGGAGCAGTACGTCAGCGTATTCTGCTGTTTCCGTTGGATAGTAGCAATCCTGGACGATGACCAGATCTGCGCGTCGGAGTCCTGCTTGCGAGACCTTTGTATCGGGCATACTGACGGCAGGATTCGTGCAAGCAATCCAGAGTCCACGAACCTTTCCTTCGGCTGCGGCTTTAAACATCGGAATCGCTGTTAACCCCGGATTCGGGTCAATGCTTCCGGGTGGCACTCGCCACGCACCTTCCAAGTAGGCGCGGTGCATGTCGTTGGTGACGACGCGGTAACCGGGCAATTGGTGCGACAAATAACCGACCTCTCTTCCACCCATCGCATTCGGTTGTCCTGTCAGTGAAAAAGGACCCGCACCCCTTACGCCGACTTCACCTAACTGGAGATGCAAGTTGATGAGCGCAACATTCTTGTCAACGCCGCTTGTGCTTTGATTCGTGCCTTGACAGTAAAAACTGAGCAGACGACTCGGCTTAGAAAGGTATTCGACGATCTCGTCAATACGCGCAGGATGAATATCGCAGGCGGTGAGAAGTGCGTCTTCGTCAAGGCTCTTTAAATGGTTCTCATAAGCACTATAGTTTTCCGTTCGCCGACGGATAAAGCGTCCATTGACGCGTCCCATCGCAAGGAGGCGTTTGGCAATGAGTTGAAGAAAAGCAACATCGCTGCCGGGGGCAAGGGGGACATGGATATCCGAGAAGTCGGCTGTCTTGGTACGGCGTGGATCCACGGTGATAATCCGTGTGTTTGGCTCAAGTGCTCGCCGCTTCCGAATCATTTGGAAAAGCACAGGATGATTGACCGCCATGTTCGCACCGATAATCAGAAATACATCCGCATGCTGAATATCTTCATAACAGGTAGGCGGCCCGTCTGAACCGAACGCTTGCATGTAACCAACGACTGCTGAAGACATACAGAGTCGACTGTTTGTATCTACGTTGTTCGTCCGGAGGAAGCCTTTGAACAACTTGTTGAAAACGTAGGAGGCTTCTGTATCCAACTGCCCAGAGCCGTAAAGCGCGATGGAATCCTTGCCGTGCTCCAATTGAACGTCGTGAAGCCGGTTTGCCGTGAAAGTAATCGCTTCGTCCCATGAGACCTCACGCGGCGGTTCACCGCGACGGTCGCGAATCATTGGATACGCGAGCCTTCCATCATGGTTTTGAAAAACCTGTTTGAGATGTGCACCTTTTGGACAGAGCATACCGTAATTTGGGGCGACATCGTCGTCCGCTGAAATTCTTGTAATCTTGTTATCAGAGACGGTTGCGCGGATGACGCAACCGACACCACAATAAGGACATACTGCTTTTCCCGTCGAATTTTGCATTTTTTAATGACCACGTTTCTGTTGTGATTTTTCTGTTTTTAAAATCGGGCACAGTAGATTTTACAATTACTGATACGTTAGGACCGACAAGGTTAGGAAACCCCGACTACCCAAGGACTAAGATAGCACTCCAGCTTCAGTCTTCAGACGTTGCCTCTCGGCGAGCGCAGCATCAAATGCCCGCTTCTCTGCAGCTTGGACTGCCGGGGAGAATTTCACCAATACCGTAGCAAACGAGGTGATTGTAACCATCACACCGAGATACAATAAGCCTTGCTGCATCGTGATACTCTCAGCACGGAACAGAAAACCCGCAGCAACGGCACCAGCGTTTCCACCAGCACCAACAATCCCCGCAACAGCGCCTAACGCTTTTCTGTTAATAAAAGGGACAATTCCATAAGTCGCGCCTTCGGACATTTGCACAAAGAGACTGAAGACTATCATCGCGCCAACAGCAAGCACAAGCACCGCCATCTGCGAAAAGACTATTAGCATGATCCCTTCACCTAACAAAACAAAAAATAAGAACATGACGCGCCCACGGAGTCCCATCCTTTTCGCGAAGAAATCGGAGAAAACACCGCCAACTGTCCGCGCGAAGATATTCATCAAACCGAACAATCCAGCGATGAGTCCAGCGGTCTTGACATCTAACTGGAACTGGTCGTGATAGTAGAGTGCAGCGATATTGTTAATAGTGAGTTCCACGCCGAAACAGACGGCATAAATAACAAAGAGTGCCCAAACGCGATAGTCTTTAACCGCCGACATGAAAGACGCCATGCCTTTGCCCTGCGTGGGTTCAAGCGCACCGCATTCACGGAGTTCTTTATAGTTGCCATCCGGGGCATCTTTGGTAAAGCAGTAATAGGCGAACCCAGTGATAAATAGCGCGACACCGGGAATAATCATCGCCAACCGCCATCCGAGGAATTTGTCCACACCGAAGCTAAGAATAGCCGTAAAGATGAGCGGCATGACCATCTGCGTGACACCGCCACCGAGATTCCCCCATCCGGCTGTTGTCGCATTCGCCGTGCCGACACAATTCGGGGCAAACATCACCGAAGTGTGATACTGTGTGATAACGAACGAGGCACCGATTGCACCGATTGCGAGTCGAAAGAGGAGAAACGTCTCGTAATTCTGAGCGAGTCCGATACCCATGACCGGTAATGAACCGAGAATCAGCAGCCACGTATACGCCTTTCGAGGCCCCATCTTGTCGCAAAGCGGTCCGATTAAGAGCCGCACCAGGACTGTGATTGCGACGGAAGCGATAATGGTATTACCCACCTCTGCTTTTGTTAGCATTAGGTCTTCACGGATAATCGCCATAAGAGGGGCAATACCAAACCATCCAAAAAAAGCTAAGAAAAAGGCGAACCATGTGGTATGGAAGGTACGCATCTGGATCGTTTTTAAGCTAAAGAGATTTATTTGTGTCGCTTTATTTTTTATATCCATTTTTTAAATTTTTCCTTTAAAGAGACCTCCGTGAAAGGTAAGGAATGAGACCTTCAAGTACTCGCGGTAAGTCATCGCAAGGCACATTTTCCAATAACTTCGGTGCAACTTTAGGGTTAGCACCCGCATCTCCCTTGACAAATACATCTACGGCATCGGTAACGACACCATCAATCTTAACCTTCTTACCAAGGAGTCCGATGTCTGCGGCGGCGTGATTACCGCACCCGTTCGGACATCCCGACCAGTGGATAGTCAGTGGTTTGATATTGCCGAGTTTTGCCTCCAAATGTCGGACCGCTTCCATGGCGCGTTCCTTGGTCTCAATAAGCGAAAAGTGGCAGTAGTCGATGCCTGTGCAACTGACCATACCGCGCATGATTTCCGAGGGATCATAACGGAGTTTCTGCAGGAGTGGCTCTGCGGTTAAGGCACCAATTTTCTCGTCAGGAACGTTGGTGATAATCAGATTTTGTCCCTGTGTGAGACGGATATCACCGTTCCCGTACTCATCTGCGAGGCGTGCGACCTCGAAAAGTTGTGTTGTCGTGATCCGTCCGACAGGCACAACAAGTCCGACATAGTTGAGGTGTGGCTGTTTCTGAGAGAAGATACCGGTGTGGTCGGTTTTCTTCTTCCCACGCATATCCTCTCCAGCAGTCAGGAGCGGCTGTCTTCTGTGCCGCCGCTTCTCTACTTCTTCTCTGAATTTTTCTATACCCCATTCCTGAATCAGAAAAGCGAGACGCGATTTATTCCGAGCCGTCCTGGGTCCGTGGTCTCGAAAAATCAGGGCAATGTCAGCACACAAAACAGTGGCTTCCTCAGGAACAACAAACGTATCAAGCGGTTGCACGACGGTGTAACCACCAGATCCCATTTTTCCACCAACAGCGACGTTAAAGCCGTTTGTCTCTCGACCCTCAATTTCCTTTACTGCTGGCGTAAGGGCAATATCCTGCGAAGCAGTATGGGTACAGTTATCCAGACATCCTGTAATACCGACATTAAACTTGCGCGGAATATCGGTAAATTCCTTGTTCCCAACGAAGAGTTTCGTAAATTCTCTGGCGACATGCGAAGCATCAAACAGTTCATTCGGTGTCAACCCAGCAACGGGACATCCGATGACACCGCGGATGTTGTCAAAACCGGTTTGGCGTGAATCCAAGCCTACCGCCGCAAGTCGATTCCAGATATGCTGGACGTTCTCAATCGCGAAACCACGGAGCTGAATCTGTTGACGCGTCGTGAGGTCTACAAATTCGGTTCCGTATGCTTCACTGATTTCAGCAATCGCGCGAAACTGGTCGGCATTAGAAAAACCGCTGGACATGCGGAGACGCATCATAAATGCCCCCGGTGTCTGCTTCCGGTAAAAGATACCTACCCACTTGAGGCGGTCGCGTTTGTTGGTTGGAATCGACTCCCATCCGTCTCGGATGTAAGTTGGAATATCATTGATAACTTCAAGTCCATTCTTCTCTCGCTTCAGTGCTTCGGCAGCATTTATCTTGGACTTCCGTTTTTTTGCAGCTGCGGGTGCCTTCAAACTCGGCGCTGAACGCACCTTTCGGTTTGCAGGAATACCCCTCTTTTCTGATCGGTTCACTTTATAAATCCTCCTTCAAAAACTGAAACTGAAGACTGAAAAAACAAAAAAGGTATCTACCGGTGAGCATATAGTTTCGGTTCACAAGTTACACCGAAAGCTCAACCCAATAGACACCTGTGTCTGATCCCAAACCTCCTTTGGTTTGGGCTATTTTTGTTTTAAGTTATAAGTTATAAGTTATAAGTGTAAGAGGTGAATTGTTACGGAAAGCCTCTTAATTTATAACTCTTAACCAAGAATTTTTTATAATTTGTTCGTCAATACCTCCGCCATAGATAACAACTCCTGTGAGACTTCCGCAAGGCGTTTTCTGCGATTCATCGCCATTTTCCGTAAAATTTGGTACGCCTGTGCCTCGTCACAGCCGCGATGCTGTGCAAGGAGCTCCTTTGCGCGCTCAATGATTTTACGTTCGGCGAGGCTGGTCTTAGTTTTCTCAAGTTCCTCCTGCAATGCGCGGAATTCATCAAACCGAGCGACCGCCGCCTCAATAATCGTTTTAACTCTGGCACCGGTGAGTTCTCCAACAGCATAAGCAGAAACACCCGCCCGCGTTGCTGCCTGAATCGTCTCTGACCGCTCATCGCGCGAAAACATGACTATCGGACACGGATAACTTGCGTGCAGAGAACCAACCCAACCGAGTATTGTCTGTCCCGGAAAGTCAACGCCTATCAATATGATGTCGGGTTTTAAGTGTGAGACCTGACTTATTAAGTCCCTTTGCAAACGCAGCTGTGCAGCAACTTCGTACCGTCCTGCTTTCAGGATTCGGACTAATGTAGTTGTTCGCTCTTGATTGTTATCAATGATTAAAACCTTTGGCGTTGAAGTGTCTGTTTCCATCCTCCACCCTTCTCAAGTCAATTTCACGTAAATGTCCTGAATTAACGAGGAGCGTCGACTTTAATATGCTATTAGCAAAAACCTTGCCAAAAGTACGAATTACAGGTTTCACCTACACCCACAAGGCTTTTGTCAAACGATAACTTCGCGAGACAGTCAGCGTATGCCCACTTTTGCCTATTTTTTTAGCAGGAAGCATACATTTTTTCCTATTTTTTGGGCAATACGGAAAAAGAGAACAATTGGAAGGTATTAACACGGTAACGCTTTTTACGCGTTCCTTCGCCGGACGGTATAGATAGAAACCTGGGAAGTCTGTCTATCTAATGTAACAGGAAGGGTAGATTTTTGATAGGTAAAGCCGTTGTCCATGATATATTTGAAAAATCCTATAGCGTTGCCCCGATTCGGTTCGGAAAAGAGAGCAATCCCATCAGGAGAGAGATGGTTCTGAAGGAGAGACAAAATCGGTGTCCAATGGTTTTCTTCGTAAATGACATCGGCGGCGAGGATATACGGAAATTTGCAGTTGAAACAGGGCGTGTTCCAATCCATCTGAACGAAATCTGCATTCGCTTCGGCACTATTCTGATCGGCGTTATGCTGTGCGAAACGGACTGCTTCCCGTTCCGCGTCTGTGAAGACCACACGCCCACCCATCTGACAGGCAACAATTCCCGCCAATCCGAACCCGCATCCAATCTCCAAGATACGTGCGTCCTTTAGCTGCGGACCTATTGTTTCCACATGGCGAGCGAGCCCAATCGAGGATTCCCAGAGGTAGGTCCAGTAGGGGAGGTAGAGTTTGCCTTCCTTGTCTTCCCGACTGAGTTGTTCGAGAAACCAATCGGGGTCTTCTATAAGCGTGAGTTGGACCCGCCCAGTTTTCAACTTAATGATAGTACTTGTTAGCGGATAGTCTTGCAGTCGGGTTTTCATTGCCAACCTACATCGGCGAGGTTAGGGGACCTCGCCTACCCGGGAAGGGTGCTTATTTATCTTTAGCATCGCCGATAAAAAGTTTAGCGATTTCATCTGTCTCAAAAACAGGTAGGGGTTGTTGTGTACCGGCGGCATCTTCCAACCACAATCCACCCTCAGAAGGCAAAAACTCCCCGATGATGTCGGCACTGATCCCCTCCTTAGCGAGGGCTTGGCAAATTGCTTCGCCTTTTTCCGGATCCGATGCAATTAGCATCGCACCCGATGAGATAACACCGAGCGGATTGAGCCGAAACATATCACACAACGTTTGTGTTATATTTCCATACAGTCTTGATGAACCTAAAAGTTTATCCGAATAAACAACCACTCCCAACTCGGCTGCGGTTGCTAATTCATAGACCGCCGTTGCGACCCCACCTTCTGTGACATCGTGCATAGCGTGTACACCACCTGCGGCGATTGCAGTTTGTGCGTCCTTTAGTACAGAGATGCCGGGATGCGTGAGATAGTGCCTCGCCTGTTCCAAGAAGAGATCGTCGTACCTTTCACGCAACTGCGCTTCACGTTCACGGGCAATAATTGCAGTCGCTTCAATACCGATTCCCTTTGTGAGGATTAATGCGTCACCTACGCCGGCATCCGCTGAAGTGAACAGGGCATTTTTATGCGTAATCCCCAGCATTTGCCCTATGACAACAGGTTGCGTTACCGCGGGTGTAACTTCGGTATGTCCACCACAGAGTGCGATGTCAAATTCTGCACAGGCTTGCGTGAGTTGTGTCATGATGTCGCGAACCATCGTGGGTGTCGTCGCGCCTTCGGGTAATAATAGCGTTACCAACAACCATTTCGGCACGGCACCCATCGCTGCAATGTCATTGCTATTGACGCATACGACATACCACCCAATATCTTCAGTCGCAAATGTGATCGGATCACTGGTAGCAACGAGATAGTTATCTCCCAACGCAATGACAGCGGCATCTTCACCCAGTTGTGGACCAACCACTAAGCCTTTGCTTCCATCGTGTGTCGGTAGAAGTTCTTTTAAAAAATCGTGTTTGAGTTTCCCAACAGGTAGATTCATGTTTTTTTTAGATAAAAATTTTGTAGGTTCGCAAGCCAGATGCCGGTCCGATGATTGCCCAGGTGCTGCCGATGACGTAGTCGCCTAATATTAACCCTAAAAAGAGCGGTGCGACTTGACGATGGAGTCGCAAGCCACCGTGCCGAAGAATCATTAACTTTAGAAACCACGCCACGAAGAAAGCGAACCAGAAATAATCCATCGCAAAACTGATGGCAAGTGCGTAACCGGCTGGATGGAAGGGCCACCACAAGAAATGCATCCGCATATACATCATCACAAACGTCAAGAGCGCGCCGATCCCCATAAAACCGACACCAATCATGTTCGGTTCCGTTGGGTTATGCAGCCACCGCTGGAGCCGACTGAACGATTCTCTGCCAACCCAGTCTTTGAATCCCCCCGCTTTCGCGTCAGCACCGTTACGGAAGGTGATGTCCAGATTCGCCCAAAAGGTCACCAAAATCCCGACGATAATTGCAATCAACATCGCCATCCACAAACGTCTGTTGCCCATCCCTGTTGACTCGGCGAGTTTGAACGCTTCAATCTGATTCGGCATCGGATGATTACGGTAACCCCGATTAAACCAATAGAAAAGCGACATAATGGTGAGACTGCTCGTGTCAAACTGCCGGGTTCCACCAACTGTCGCGAGCATGTCATGCGGATTGACGTAGTAAATTTCATGAGGCGTGCCGAGTTCCGCCCGAACACGAGTGATCGCAAACGATAGCAAAAAATAGACGCCAAAGAAAAGACCCGCGACCCATAGTGCCATTCCAGCCATGGAGGAAAAGACCGCAAGGGCAACAAGCGATCCGAGAATTCCCAAAAAAGCGGCACGATAGGGCATCGGTTCGTTGGAATCATCAAGACGCGATTCAAACCCAAACACCTTTTTCATCACTTCCGCCAAATGTTGTCGCGTGACCCAAAGAGCAAGCAGGAAAAGGGCGATCCAAGCACCGTACGCCTGCTCGTTGAGGGCAGGAAAATAGCGCGTCCCGAGTGCTGCGCCAATGACGAATTCCGCTAAGCGTACAACAAAGAAAAACCAGCACGAAAACGAGAGGTCCAACGGTAAGAAAAACGCCAGCCCCACTGCGAAAGGATAAACGGAAATTCGGGTGCCACGAATGACGTTCCATGGGCGGTCAGTGAAAATATTTTGGAAAACAGCCGTCCGCTTGATATAAGGGATTTCTGGAAACTGCGGAAAAAGATAGTGGACTCCGTTAATGACCCCGATGGCGAATGCGATGCTAAAGCCTACCCACATCATCCGATTCTTGAGGAGGCTGATACCGCCATCTTCGGAGAGCCGTAACGGTAGTTGTATAATTGGATACGCGAGTTTTTCTTGCTCTGCCCATCGCTTTCGGACGATTGTGTTGATGCAAAGCATCATGAACATCATAATGAGGAAAAAGAGTCCCCAGAACGCCAGCGGTTTTAGCCAAATCGAGAAGTTATGTTTCGTGTAGAAGGTGGCTTCACCCTCGTAAAACCCTTGGAGGCTTTGGGTATCCGAGATGGTAAGCCAAGCGGGTAGATACCGGAAAAAAAGCGTCTGCCACTCATTCTCGTCCGTTGCGAATTGAAACGCATGCCCAATACTCCCGAACATATTTTGCATCGTGTCATGTCCAGCAAACGTACACGAGATCGCCACCATGATGTAGACAGTGAGCAACTCCCCCTGTTGGAGCATCTGCCGCGGCGCGAAACGTTTCAAGAGTGTGTTCGCGACAACACAGACGAACATAATGAAAACGGGTTGGATAAAAAGCGGGAGGCATGAACCGTCAAGGGAGTAATACTTCACTTCAACAAGCGTCATCCAATAGACATTGACAGGGATGAATAAGACTCCCAAGAGAAGCGATCTTACTGTAACGCGTGCGGATGAAATGGAGGCTTCACGAGTTTGCATTTTTTTAACTATTAACTCTGGTTATCGTTCCACTTCGTTTCACGATAGTGTCTGGTGAAGTTAGAAACCTTTGAGCACTTGGAGTGGGTTGGAATTGACCGAAAACCACCGTGGAACGTAGTGAAGCGGTGCTCAGATTCAATAGTTTAAAAGAAACGGTAGGTTTTAACGATCTCTGAGATGACGCTGGCTCTGTTTTTCCAATTCATGCGAGCAGGTGGGATGAGATAGATGCCGTCAATTTTACATGCGTCTTGATTACGGATGTCCCGAATTAATTCCAAACACAACCGGATACCGAGTTCGTGTGCGGCAGTATCTCCAAGGTCTCGGAATTTGTCAACGATAAACTGAGGGATGTAGAGTCCCAAGTTGTCGCGTAGATAGGAGGCACTGCGGAAACTGGTGAGCGGTAGGATGCCGTAAAGCATCTTTATACCGAGATGCTCCGTTGCTTGCTGGGTCCGAACGATATCTTCATAAGTCCAGACGGGTTGCGTATAGGCGAACCTTGCGCCTTGCTTCACCTTATTTGTGAGATGTTTGACGTGGGGTTGCAGGTTCTCAGCAACCGTGAAACCGCCGCCGTAATAGAAACCACACGGATCACCAATAGATGAACCGTCAGCAAGTTCACCTTGATTCAGACGTGCAATGAGTTTCATCAATTGAACGGCACCGCGGACATCTGGGACGAGGCTCGCCGCTTCATAGGGACCTGCTTTTGGATGGTCGCCAGATAGCGCAACAATGCCCCGAATACCCAACGCCTCCGCTTCAAGTAAATGCGATTGCATACTAATGAGATTCCGCGAGCGGGTTGTCCAATGGATGAGCGTCGGGATTTGCGTTGTCTGCTGAAGTCGGTACGCCGTCCCGACGGCTCCAATATTCACGGCAGCCCCGGAATTGTCAGTTACATCAAACAGATCAACACCGATGGCAGCGAGATTTTTCCCCTCGCGCAACAAGGCTCGAAATTGTGGAAATGTATTGGCACGCATCTCAACACTTACAATCTGGGCGCGCGTTTCAAATACCTGTTGCACAGGATTATCCGTCAAGACTTTCGACGTTGCGCGAATCTTTGGAAGGACGAAGATGCGTTGTTGCCGTTCAACAGGTTCACGTTCTGTAACAACCTGACGGATTTTCGCCGTATATGCGGGGGTCGTGCCGCAGCAACCCCCAATCATGTTCGCGCCAAGTTCAATCAATTTTCCGACGTAGTCACTAAAAACTTCTGCCTCGACTGTATAAGAGAGTGCCACCTCGCCCTGTTCTACTCTCGGATTACCAGCGTTAGGTTGTACAACGATAGGCACCTTGATAACAGGGGCAAGGAGCTCCATCGCCTCGACCAAGTCGTGTGGACCGCGGCAATTGACCCCGACTGCGTGTGCGCCGAGTTGTTCAAGCTCTTGGGCAAAGACACGGACATCCACCCCGGCACCGACTGTGCCGCCTGAAACGCCACTAATTTCAACGACGACAGGGACATCGTAAGTGAGTGCTTGCTTCGTGGCGATTTCCGCTTGTTTGGGAGAAACGAAAGTCTCAAGGACGAGTAGATCAACGCCTTCATCAACAAGGACATCCATTTGCTCTTTGAAGATGCGTCGGACTGCCTTTGTTGAGGGCAGTGTGGTATCTAAGGTTTGGAAAGCGATCGGTCCAACGGAACCGGCTACATAGCAAGTCTCCGGCACAGCAGCACGTGCAAGTCTCACCCCGCTTCTATTAATTTCTTCAACCTGCTCAGCCAACCCGTGAACAGCTAACGCTTCTCTGTTCGCCTGATAGGTATTGGTTTGAATAACATCGGCACCGGCAGCAGCGTAGGCACGGTGAACCATTGCTACCTTCTCGGCATGTTCTGTAGAGATATTACAAGCATCAACACATTGTAGATACGCTGGTACCTGTTTACGGAGTTCCGTTCCGATAGCACCATCACACACCAAAATCTGACGCGTAAGGGTATCTATGAAGTTGTCTTTTTTTAAAATCGTAGCCATCTAAGAGAGAAAAGCGCGCCGATGAAGCGCGCCTCTCCATGTGTATGAGATAGTCCCTATTTAATGATCTCTCCAGCACTTTCAGTCGGAATATAATAATAACCGAAGATAATACACATCTCATCTTCAGACGTAAGTCCGAATATGAGGGGTTCATTCGTGTCATAGTTGTTGTGGGTGCACTGGAAGCTGAGTGCATCGTCTGAACCTAAGCGGAGAATCGGATTAAAGAGGTCAATGGGAGCATTGTCATAAGCGATGCTCCGATGGAGTAAATCCCCCGACGACCTCTGAAAAATCTCGAACAACTCACCGTGTCTGTGCATGTGTGATGTGAGCAAGAAGACACTTAATTCCGTTCCTGGGTCGTGCCCTCGGCGTTCGAGTTCATCTTCAACGTACCACGTCATTTTGGAAACGCGCGTTGTTTTGGGTGGCACGTTAATGGATCTGTTAGAAACGAAGATTTCAACAGCCTCGTACCGGACCTCTTCCTCAGGAATCGTGTAGATATTGACGTAGGTTTCGCCAATCAATGTTTCGTCCCCAAGCAAATTGATGTAGTGAGAATTGAGGTCGTAAACGGTGTTTCCCGGCATTCGCAACCCTACACCTTCAGGAAACTCAAAGAGCGTATCATCTGTCTGCGTGCCGACGACGAAAAGTCTATCAACACCAAAATTGCCAAGCACCTGCGGGTCTTCCGTATCCAGTTCACGGAATACATCACTCGGATCGACACTGATGCCGGGCGTGATCCCTCTGCTTGGAACGTCGTTTGCTAACCCCTCTTCGGTGAACCGATACAAGATGAAGTGATGGCTGCCAGCGGGATAGAAGATTTCAACCCTATTAATAAAGATGTCGCCCTCTACGGGATTCCCATTTTCATCAGTGATTTGGGTTGCATAGTAGATTTCGCGTTCCGTACCGGGTTCAATCTTGAAGGGTGGCAGGCGGAGTTGATAGCCTTCACCAGGGGCTGGTGGCGCGGGTGGTTCAAACACTTCGTCAGGATCACGTAAGACACCAAGGTCCCCGATACCTGCAATTTTGCCAGTCTGGGGTGCGCCAGCCGCAATCCATGTGCGGACTGCCTCTATTTTACCACTATGAAGCACACCGCCGCCAAAGGGCATCCGTGCCCCTTGCTCTGGTGCTGTGGGTCCCATCAATTTCGCCAAAAGAAAACTGTTCTCCGGGTTGCCCGGATCAACAAGCTTCATACCCGCAGCCGCAGCGGCTGGGTTCTGCGGGACCTGTCCAACCAAATCTTCATAAGAGAGACCATAGGTGAGATCTAAACTACCCGCATTCGCAGGCGCAGCGTGACAAACACTGTTCGCACAACTCTTATCGAAGACATATTCCTGAATATCGTGATATGCTGAGCCTTCATCCGGCGCGGTTTGCCCAAAACTGTTACTGACCCGAACCAGATCAAGCACATTAACGATTCCGTCGCGATTGACATCAGGGTCGTATTCGGCATTGCGATCCCTGAGTTGTCCAAAGGCAGTAGCGACAAACACTAAGTCTTGGATGTTTACCACACCGTCTTTGTTGACATCCTCTAAAAGCGTAGGGAGATCACTGTGTCCGACGGCAAAAAAAGAGAAACTGCCCATCAGCAAGGTGATGAATGTGAAATAGACTGTTTTTTTTATCATAATTAACAATTCAACCTCCAAATTTGTTTGGTAACACAATTGATTTTGCGCTTTGCACGCTCTATTTAATTATTGTTCGCAATACTTATAGTTGGCACAAAATAATAGCCGACAATAAGGCACATTTCGTCTTCGGATGTAAGACCGAATTCAATAGGTACATCCCGATCATAATTGTTATGCGTACACTGAAAGCTGAGCCCATCGGTTGCATCAAGCGCGAGCGGCGGGGTATAAAAGGTTATCGGTGCGTCATCATAAGCGACGCTCCGGTGCAACAATTCCCCTGTTGATTTTTGAAAGATTTCAAACAATTCGCCGTGTCTATGCATGTGAGATGTGAGCGCCATTACGTTCAATGCTGTCCCTGGATCTATGCCTTGTAGTTCCATTTCATCTGCAATATACCAATCCATTCTGGCAACACGGGTCAGCCCGGGCGGGACGTTAATCTCTGTGTTAGAGACGAAAATCTCAATTGCCTCATGCGTGACCTCATCAGGCGGAAGTGTGTAAAGATTGATATAAACCTCACCAATTAGGGTTTCGGTCCCTAATAAATTAATGAAGTGAGAATTCAGGTCAAAGAGAGTATCCCCGGCAAGCCGGAGTGCAACGCCCTCTGGAAATGCAAAGGAAAAGTCTTCGCTTTGCGTTCCGGCAACGAAGAAGCGATGAATTCCAACGTTTCCAAGTGCCTGCGGGTCGGCTGGGTCTAACTCTCGGAAAGCATCTGCTGGATCAACACCGATGCCGGGCACTAAGCCAGTCTCAAGGATCCCTTCTGAGATTGCGGCATCGGTCATCCGATATAAGATGAAGTGATGGCTGCCCACAGGATAGAAAATCTCATATTTATTTATAAAGATGTCATCCGCTACTGGCGCTCCATTTTCATCTTTGATTTGCGTTGTATAAAATACTTCCCGTTCCGTGCCGGGTTCGATTTTGAAGGGTGGCAAATGAAGTTGATATCCTTCACCGAGTGGGGGTGGCGCGGGTGCTTCAAAGATTTCTTCAGGGTCGCGTAAGACTGCAAGGTCCCCCATCCCTATCACTTTACCAGTCTGTGGCGCGCCAGCCGCAATCCAGGCACGAATTGCTTCTATTTTTCCATCGTGGAGCACGCCGCCACCAAAGGGCATCCGTGCCCCTTGTTCTGGTGCTGTGAGTCCCATCAATTTCGCCAAAAGAAAACTGTTCTCCGGGTTGCCCGGATCAACAAGCTTCATACCCGCAGCCGCAGCGGCTGGGTTCTGTGGCACCGCGGCGACCAAATCTTCATAAGAGAGACCATAGGTGAGATCTAAACTACCCGCATTCGCAGGCACTGCATGACAGGCACTGTTCGCACAACTTTTATCAAAGATGTACTCTTGGATATCGTGATACGCTGAATTTTCATCGGGTGCAGTCTGTCCAAAACTGTTACTGACGCGAACCAGATCTAAGATATTAACGATCCCGTCGCGATTGACATCAGGGTCCTGTTCGGCATTGCGATCCCTGGGTTGTCCGAAAGCAGTGGCGACGAGCACCAGGTCTTGTATGTTCACGACACTATCTTTATTGACATCCTCTAAAAGCGTGGGGAGATCGCCGTGTCCAAATACAACGGTAGAGATCGTACTTACTAATAAGAGAATCAGCGCGGAATAAACCACTTTTTTAAGCATAATTAACGAATTTAACCCCCAAGTATTGATTAACGCTATTCATCGTGCGCACTGTTTTTGAAAAGTTTAGTTTTTGAAATAAACCGGTATTTTAAGAGCGTCCAGGCAGCCAAGATGCCGTCTGACCAGAATCGGAGTTTTTTGCCTTCCTTTTTTGTCCGCGGGAAATAGGAGACCGGTACCTCCTGGATGCCATAGCCTGCGCGCAAAATTTTCGCTGTAACCTCTGGACAGAATTCAAACCCTTCACATGTTAAATTCAAACGTGTTATCAATTCCGCTGAAAAGGCTTTATAACCCGTAGATTCATCGGTAATCCGGCACCCATAGAGCAGGTTCGTATACGTCGCGAGCACACGATTGGCAAGGAAGTTATGCAGACTGGCGTTCCCACGACCGTTGAGAAACCTGGAGCCGTAAACAACTTGCACGTCCTTTTTTTCCAGCGGTTGCAAGAGTTCAGAGATATCGGTCGGGGATAATTCCATGTCTGCATCCTGAATAACCACGGCTTCACCCTTTACGTATGGAAGCCCGCTTCGGATAGCGTACCCTTTACCTCTGTTTTCCTCACAATGGACGACGGTTAATTGATGTTTTGCCCGGAGGCACTCAAGTGCGTCGTATGTGCCATCGGTGGAACCGTCGTTGACGACAATAATCTGTTTTTCGATGGGTAGTGCGCGAAGTGCCTCTAAGACCTGCCCAATTGTTTGCTCTTCGTTATACGCAGGAATGATTACGGACACTAACATCGTTCATCACACCTCCGTCGAAGCACGTTAGAGCAGTGATTTCACCATACCGCCGTCTACTTGAATCGTTGTCCCGGTTATGTAACTTGCGCGTTCGGATGCGAGAAAAACAACCAACGCTGCGAATTCCGCGGGGTCTCCAATTCTGCCGAGTGGGATGTCTGCTGTCATCCTTTCGAGTGCCTCATCGAATGTGATCCCTGCTTCTTCCGCACGGACTGTTGCAAGCTGCTGAATACGATCGGTGAAGATAATACCCGGACAAACATTGTTGACGAGAATTTTATCTGGTGCTAACTCGGTTGCGAGAGTCTTGGCAAAGCCGATTACGCCTGTGCGTGCCATGTTCGACAACATGAGATTGTCTACAGGTTGCTTGACAGAAACAGAAGTGAGATTGATAATGCGTCCGCCGCCGCGCGCCTGCATTGTCGGGACGACAGCGCGGCAGAGGTTGATCGTGCTCATTAGGTTTAGATTAACAGCGTCTTGGTAATCCTGTGCGCCGAGGTCGTCGAACCGTCCGGCTCTGGGACCCCCAGCGTTGTTGACTAAAACATCAATACCACCGAAGTGCTGAATCGCTGTGCTAATGAGGGTTTCAACCTGCTCTGGTTGGCTAACATCGGTCGGTACCGCCAACACTTCAGAACCTGTCTGGCTACGAATGTCGTCTGCTGTTGTCTCCAGTTCGTCTTTATTTCTTGCACAGATCGTGACCTTCGCCCCTTCCTGTGCCAAGCCGAGGGCAATTGCGCGTCCCAGTCCTTTGCTTGACGCGCCTACGACTGCTATTTTATCTGTGAGTCCGAGATTCATTTTTTAACTATAGGCTCCTGGGCATCGCTCCTCTACAGACATTTCACCCCTACGGGGTTCAGACCCGTTGAAATTGACCAGAAACCATCACGAAACGTAGTGGAGTGATGCTCAGAGGTAGATAAGCTAAAAAACGATGGTGTCTGGTAAATCGCGAGACAACCGGGGATATGTGCGGGTTTAATGCTTTTCTCTCTGCTCCCGTTTTGACTCACTTCCATAATTTTACGGGTCGCCGCCACAACCCCACTTTCTTGCGTTAATTATAGCACCTATTCAAGGAGATTGTCAAGGTTAATCTCAGGTCTCTATCGTTGGGTCTCAGGCATAGGGACACCCCACTCTTCGGCACACTCGCGAAGCTGCTGGTAGATGGTATCGGGTAGATCAACCCCGTTTTCGAGGCGGTGTGTGCGGGAATTGACCTCAAAATCACCGGGAACTAACACCTCATCAAAGCCGGGTGCGGGTGGGATTGACTTGATGCTGTTTAAAAAGGCACGTACCCCTTTTTGGTATTCTTCAAGGGGTATGAAAGCGTTGACATCAATTACCTGCATATAGAGACCCCCCATTTGTCCAGCCTCGACGTTAAAAGTTCCTGCCAATCCACCGAGGAGACAGACGAAGAGGGAGAGCGCATAGCCTTTATGCCGCCCGAAGGCGAGGAGGTGTCCCCCATCGCGATATTCGGAAGTTTTGACGGTGGGATTGCCGTGCTTGTCAACGACACATCCCTCTGGCAGATCACGGTTTTCGCTGTCAGCGACGTAGGTTTTGCCGTTTGCAATCATAGAGGTTGCGAAGTCGATGAGAAAGGGTCTATCGTCACCTGTGGGTACGCCGATAGCGATAGGATTTGTGCCGAGTGCGCCGACCGCGCCACCGAACGGGAGGATACGTCCGCCGCCTTTTGATCCACCACCGACAGAGATCATACCGATACAACCCGATTCAGCGGCTTCTTGTGCATATTCACCGACTCTGCCGATATGGTTGGTATGCGTGAGTGTCGCGAAGCAGGTCCGTGTGCTTTTCGCCTTCTCGATGGCGCGACGGACGGCGTAACGCGCCGCATAATGTCCAAAACCGCGTCTGCTATCAATGTGAAGTGTGTTATCGGTTTCGCGGATGACTTCTGGTTCAGCGGCTGGACGGATACCTCCGTTCTCAATCGCCTCAAGGTAAGATGGGATACGCAGCACACCGTGTGAATCGTGCCCAGCAAGATTGGCTTTTATCAAAATCTCGGCGACATCCTCAGCGATACGCCGTGGGGTATCCGCTGCGACAAACAGGTTTCTTGTGAACGCCTGGAGTGCCGCGGCTTCAAATATATGCCTCTTCATGATGAATTGCCTCCTGCAAAACTACGCATAGCGCGCCTTGTCCGCCGCCTCAGTTATCTCCTCACCGATAGAAATGCCGAGTTTGTCCGCACACTCCTGGAGTTGATTGTAAATGGTATCGGGTATTTCAATACCATCGACTAACCTTTGGGTTCGGTATCGGTATTCAAAATCACCTGGAACTAACACTTCGTCAAAGCCGGGGGCGGGTGGTGTGGATTTAATGCCATCTAAGAAGGCACGTACACCTTTCTGGTATTCATCGACGGGTGTGAAGGCGTTGACATCAACGGCTTGCATGAAAATGCCGTTCATTGAACCTTGCTCCACATCAAATGTTCCTGCCAATCCACCGAGGAGGCATGTAAACATAGCGAGTGCGTAGCCTTTGTGTTTTCCGAACGTCAGGAGCGAGCCGCCATCGTAGAAATCAGCGGGTTTGACGCTCGGATTCCCGTCTTTATCAAGGATACACCCTTCAGGTAAGTCGATGCCCTTGCTTCGAGCGACCTGAATTTTTCCTTCGGCGACCATACTCGTGGCGTAATCAACGATAAACGGACTGTCATCTCCGGTGGGTACACCGATAGCGATCGGGTTTGTTCCGAAAGCACCTTCCGCACCCCCAAAAGGCACCGTTGGTCCTCTGCCTCTACCGCCGCCACCGACAGTGATCAGCGAGATACATCCGGCTCTTGCTGCTTCTTCAGCATATTCGCCGAGACGTCCGATATGCCCGGTGTTGCGGATGCTGACAGAACAAGAGGCAGCGGTTTTTGCCTTCTCAACGGCTTTCTTGATAGACCAGCGTGAGGTGTAGTGTCCGAAGCTGCCTTGACCATCAACGCTCAAGGTATTCTTGGTCTCTTCGAGGAGTTTGGGTTCGGCTGTTGGCTTTAAGGATCCGCCATCAATGCCGCGCAAATAGGCGGGAATACGGAGTACGCCGTGGGAATCGTGTCCAGCGAGGTTGGCGTTGAGAAGGATTTCGGAGACATCCTCTGCGATGTGCCGTGCGACCCCCGCAGCAACGAATATGTTGCGTGAAATTGCGTGGAGATGCGGGGCATGAAATAGATGTGTCTTTTCCATTTTTTTAACTATTGCTCCTGGTCTAAGAAACGCCCAAGCAAAAACCCCTCCAAATGTAAGTCTAAGACAAATTGTTCGCTAATCACTCACAATTTCATTACGGGCAGGTTTTTGGTCAATTCGTGACTGCGTTTGCTAAAGTTGAAAGTCATAGAAGAAATATGCCCCCTATTTTATGGAATATGCTTTTTTTGTCAATAGAAAAAGAGGGCAGTAGTAGGCATTTTGTTTTCGGTTATTGGTTGTTGGTAGGGAGATCGGGGTAGATTGGGATAGTTAGGTTAGGGCGGCTGGCGGGGTTGGGAGGGAAACACCCAAGCAAAAACACCTCGCCAGCAAAGAAGCGTCGCGAGCGGGAGCTCGCTCCTACAAGAATTCTGATCTTCGCGTGAATCCACAAAACCGAACATTATTCAAAACCGATGCGGTCTGCCGCTGCAGGTGGACGTGTCGGGACTTCCTTTTTGCCCAAGACAGACTCAGGCACATAACCGGAATAGTCAGAAATTCCGCCGTGCGTCAGGGCATAGACCACAACGTTCGTCATGAAACGATACACACCGGGTGAATAGTGGATACTACGGGTCGCGAGACTAATAGTCTCCATTGCGCACATGTAGTCACGACGGACAACAATAACAGAGAGTTTCTCACCGACGGAGATACCCTCAAGGAAGTTCCGTTTCGGTGGACGTGTGCCCCACCAGAAGACGTCGTATCCGATAGGGGGACCCCCCATTTCATAAAAGTTATTATAGATTTCATGATTGTTGGAAATTCGCTCGATATGATAGTCAGGCATGACATAGCGCATCTGTGCGAGGAAGAGTCGTACCATAGCCTGTGCGGGGGCATTTACACCACAGTCGTCAAAGACAAGAAATCCGCCTTTTTCAACGAGGTAGCGGCGCATACCAGCGGCTTCAGTCTCGGTGAATCGACCTGCTATTTTACCAGTTCTATGCCCCTTCCCGAAAAGTTCACGAGAAAGCGCGAGGGACGGATCATGCCCTGTCATAAAGGTAAGCGGTGTTTTGAAGAGGTTAGTATCTGTGAGTTTCAACCCACCCCCTTCAACGTTCATGTCGGTTTTGATTTTGGTACGCTCGTTGAGCCACTTCGTCAATGCGTTGAGCGAAGAAGCATCAGCCCACCAGTCAGAAAGATTGTGGCGGATCCGTGCGAAACGGAATACGCCGCGGATATCCTTACCTTTACCAATGACCCGTCCACCGGGTTCCCCCTTGGGTAGCGGTAGGACTGTGTGCTTAGAAAGGATGATGTTTTCAACGACATCATCGAGTGCGTCGCGTGCCGCACCAACGTTGTCAACCATTGCAAGCCCCGGTGGACGCTCAAAAGCGACTTTTAATTGTCCAGCGATACCCCGGAAAATCGGCTTCTCCGGAACGGACAGCATGGTTACAACGGGTGAAGAAAATGCCAAAGCATTTGGAGCATCAGCGTCCAGCGGGGCAGTACGTATTACATCTGTCGGCACTGCTGAGTTTGATGGAACGACTCTTGGAAGGTCCAAATCAATGGGTGGATTCACTTTGATGGCTTGGTTTGAAACGCTGAGGACTGCCCGAGATTGGAAATCCGACCTGTGGACAAACATAGTTTCTACACGGGGTTGGATTTGCGTCTGTCCAATGACAGTCGCTCGGATCGGGACAGTCGGCTTAAGAACAGGTTTGAGAAGAGATCTGCCTACTATAGGTTTCGGTGGTACTTTGGGGCGGAACACTTCGATACCTATTATATCTCTAACCCGCTCCGTTTGTGTAACGAAATAAATCCCAGCAACAAGAACAATAATTACGTGAATTAACAACGCAATTATAAAAGAAGATGAGGTTACTTTGCCACGCATTGATCTTTTACCTCCAAAGCGTAAAACTGTTGATACGAAGGTAAGCGCAATTTCCGTGCCAATGCTAAAAACGGATGGATGTGGGGGAAATCTGTGGGTTTAGCGGGTTAAGCTGCACAAAAAGGGGCATGAGACTGCACAAAAAAGGCTGTTCTTAAATCTCTATAAACGGGTTGATGTAATGTAGGATCGGCGAGGTTAGGGAACCTCACCAGCAAAGAAGCGTCGCGATTAGGAAATCGCTCCTACAGTAAGAGAATCTATCCTCTGTAAAGGGTGCGCATCTGTTGGATGACTTTCGGTAACTTGGCAATAACGGCATCGATTTCGGCTTCGGTTGTGTTTCTACCGAGCGAAAAACGGACGGTGCCTTGTGCTAATCTCGGCGGTAAGCCGAGTGCAGCAAGGACATGTGAAGGTTCCATAGAACCAGAGGTACACGCAGAACCCGTCGAGACACAGATACCCTCCATATCTAAGCGCAAGATGAGACTTTCGCCTTCGACAGATTCAAAGGAAACATTCAGGGTGCCGGGTGCGCAGTGATCGGGATGTCCGTTGTAGTGGAGTCGATTGATGTGGGTATCCAACCCTTCACGCAAGCGGTGCGTTAATCCATTCAGATGTTTGGCATAAGCAGCCTGTTCCTGTTTGGCAAGATCGGCAGCAGCCCCAAGCCCGACAATAGCAGGGACGTTTTCAGACCCGGCGCGCCGGTTGCGTTCATGCGAACCGCCGTGGACGAGGTTGGCGAGTCGGGTGCCACGACGGATATAGAGGACACCAATGCCCTTGGGTGCGTAAATCTTGTGTCCAGAAAACGCAAGGAGATTGACACCGAGTTCCTGAACGCTCATCTCTAATTTGCCGACCGATTGCACGGCATCGGTGTGGAGTGGGATATCGTGTTCCTGTGCAACTTCGCAGATCTCTCCGAGCGGTTGGATGGTGCCGTTCTCGTTATTGACGTGCATGATGGAGATGAGGATTGTAGTATCCCGGATTGCTTCACGGAGCTGCGCAACGCCAATCCGTCCGTATCTATCCACCGGGAGATAGGTTACCTCAAACCCGCGTTGCTCCAGATACTGACAGGTATGCAAAACGGCGTGGTGCTCCACAGACGAGGTGATGATATGGTCCCCTTTACCTCGGCTCTTTTGCAACTCGGTTAAACCTTTGATGGCGTGGTTATCTGCTTCAGTCCCGCTGCCGGTGAAAACAATCTCACTTGGACTCTTGGCACCGATGAGTTCGGCGACCTGTTCGCGTGCGGTGTCAATCGCGGTGCGTGCTTCGCGCCCGTAGGCGTGAATGCTCGAACCGTTGCCGAACGCCTCGGTGAGATAGGGCATCATGGCATCCCGGACTTCGGGACGGAGTGGAGTCGTTGCGTTGTAGTCTAAGTAGATGCGTTGCATGTTTTTTTGTGTCCGTCGCGATCTGGAGAAGATCACTCATAAGTTCGGTAGTTCAGAAAGGTTATTTGATTCGGATTAATTTTAACATCTGGCACGGATTCTCGGCGGTTGACTTGCCTGTTTGCATTTAAAAATGAGAGATTAAGTGTGTGGTTGCCTGCGGGAAGCGACATCCGTACCATAAAAATTTGATTCGGTAGTGTTTTCCACGAACGTGTATCCGCCTGTTCCGTTACAACACCCGCAAGGTTCACAAGCAGCCCTAAGGCTTCATTCTCCTTGTTCGCCTTTCGGTAGATTAAGTACTTCCCTACAGCGCGGACTAAGGTTCGTAAGAGAATGATAGGACGCTCCGCGTTGAAGGTTTCAATTGCGATGCTTTCTACATCTGCTACAAGCACGCCTCTCTTTTGATCGTTCCCTACTGCCACCTCAACACCTCCGAAGTGGGGACGATGGGAGCCGATTGTGGGTATCGCAACGCGCAGGATATATTCCAATTTGACATCTGCATAGGTCCTTCCTTCGCGCCCGATAAGCGTTGGCACAAACTCTTCATCCTCCACATCGTCTGTCTTGAGGATCGGAAAGGTTAAAGCCTCTTCACTTTTGGGTGGCACGTAGCCACTTTCATAAAAGAGAATCAACTCACCGGTATTCTCAGGACGCAGTGGCGGTTCACCGTATTGATTTCGATAACGCTCAAACTCATCAGTAAATCCGAGTTTGCGAGTCAATTGCGCGAGTGAATTTCCGATGTCGTTTGGCATCTCCACACCCGTTTTTTCCCATGCCTTTTGGTAGTACTCGGCGGCTTGCTTGTAAGAGATGTAGGCATCATTCCATTCGCCTGCTGCTTCAAAAAGCGTCCCAGAGAAGTAAGCGAGAAACCCAGCACCGAAGAAGTCGTACTTATCATCGCTCTTGAAGTAGTCGATGAGCGCCGTAGCGCGGCGGCATTCCACCAAGGCACCGTCTAACTGACCTTGGTAGAGGTAGTTGAGTGCGCGATAGTAGTGGCTCAAAAGCCGTTCATATCGGGTTCCAGCATACGGACGCAATTTGTCGGAAGTAACCAAGGAAGTTACTTCTTTTGAAACACTCTTGGTATAGCGATCCTCTGCGATATCTCCGGCTTGATCCAACGCTGCGCTGCTCTCAGCAAAGTGGTCGGCATAATGCGCAACGAGTCCAAGTTCAAACAGAAAAGGAATATCAGAATTTTTCGGTGCGTGTTTCTGAAGATAGGTATAGGCAGCCTCTGGCTGTCCTGTCTCCAAAGGTTCTATAGCTTCTGAAAACTTATAACCCCCACACCCTATCAGTAGAGAGATAATAAGGAGGATAGGAAGTATTTTGATCATGTATTTTCGTAGTTTTTAGACGGATAATAGTGGGCGGACACGGGAGCCCGCCCAAACACGGATCTAACGATGACGCGCTGGGATCGCCTCTACAGTTTAAACTTGTCGCGCCCGATAAATTTCTTAATCTTTTTGTTTCCGATCCAGATCTTCTCGTTCGTTTCGATATTTGTGAGTGTGAGATCCGTTTGATAGAAAACAACCTGATCGCCGCCTTCACGGTCTTCGATGGTGTTGATTTCGCCCGTCATCATATAATCTGCACCGAGTTCACGTCCCATTCGTTTAATGGTTTCGAGTGCGGCAAATTCGCCCTGATCGGCGCGCTCCTCGCGAATTTCGCCACGTTCACTGGCACTGGAGACCGTCCGAACCTTGCCGGAATTGATAAATGCACGTTCAATATCGGTTATAAATGTTGCTACAGGGATATGTTCCATACTCTTATTACGGATCCCCCCAACAATCACGACGGGTTTTCCACCTGTATTTATACCGTGGTCGTTAATCCAAGGGTGGCTCAGACAATCCCCAATAATCTCGTCGGCGACCATACGCGAATCTGTATCGTTCCAACGTCCCGACAAATCAATCGTGGTGTCAGCATCAACACGGGTGACCTGTTTAGAGGCACTGCAACCGCTGAAAGCTACTATTCCAAGCAATATGGCGAAGATTGTCAATCTATAGGGGCTATATGTGACAGTCTTAGCTGCCAGAATTTTATACATTAGGAGTGCTCCTTGCTGTAAGAGTCAATTTTCGGGTATCGGTTTTCAGTGAAAGCAGGTTTTCAGGCGTATTAAACTGCTTTTAACCGACAACTGACAACTGAAAACCGATAACTCATCATTAGAAATCTAAGTCGGTTTCTTGCACAATTTTGTCAACAAAGGTATCAAGTGCCATCGCGCCGATGTCGCCTTCATCTCGACTTCGGACACTGACGGTACGGTTTTCCTGTTCACGTCCACCGATAATTAGCATATAGGGGACACGTTGCAAACGTGCGAGGCGGATTTTCGCACCAATCTTATCATCGGTGTTATCTAATACAACACGGCATCCCTTTTGGCTTAGGAGCTGCTCGACCTTTGTGGCGTAATCAACGAAACGTTGACTAATGGTCATCACAACACATTGGACGGGAGAGAGCCACGTTGGAAAAGCACCGGCATAATGCTCAATGAGCATCGCGATGAAACGTTCAAAACTCCCGCAAAGGGCGCGATGAATAACGACGGGTCGTTTTTCGGATCCGTCTGGCGCGACATAGATGAGTTCAAACCGCTCAGGGAGCTGGAAATCGAGTTGAACAGTGGCACATTGTACATCTCGGTTGAGTGAATCGCGAACCTGAAAATCGAGTTTGGGACCGTAGAACGCCGCTTCACCCGGATCAATACTATACTCAACCTGATTGTTTTTCAACACACCTTCAAGCATCGTTTCGGCGCGATTCCAGACCTCAATGTCACCCATAAACTTGTCAGGATTGCGTGTGCTAAAATCACAACGGAACGGCAAATCGAACGTGTCATAGATACGACTGAAAAGCGCAAGGATACGCTCATATTCATCAGCAATCTGATCTTCTGTGACGAAGTTATGTGCATCGTCTTGACACATTTGACGGACGCGCGACAAGCCGGTTAGCGTGCCAGTGGCTTCGTTGCGATGTAACACGCCTTGGTCGTGTAAGCGATAGGGCAAATCTCGGTAACTGTGCCGGGTACTTTTATAGATGAGCATGTGCGCCGGGCAGTTCATCGGTTTCAAGGCACTTACTGATCCACCATCCTCGCTTTCGATGAGGAACATATTTTCTTTAAAGTGCTCCCAATGTCCAGAGGTTTCCCAGAGACTACTGTCGTAGAGGAGCGGTGTCCGAACTTCTTGATACCCCTCACTGAGATAGAGTTTGCGGACTTTTTCAGACAAAAGATTGTAGATGAACGCGCCTTTGGGAAGCCAAAAAGGACTGCCGGGCGATTCAGGATGCATCTGAAAAAGTTCTAATTCACGTCCGAGTCTGCGATGGTCGCGTTTGGCAGCTTCTTGGCGTTGTGTTAAGTATGCCTGAAGGTCGGCTTTGGTCTCCCATGCGGTGCCATAAATGCGTTGTAACTGCTCGCGATTGCCATCACCGCGCCAATAGGCTCCAGAAACGCGGAGCAGTTTGAAATATCGGCACTCGCCTGTTTTTTCGACGTGGGGTCCTTTACAGAGGTCAGTGAACTCACCGTTGTGATAGATAGAAACACCTTCGTCAGCGACCCCTTCATCGCTTGCGTTGACTTCCCGATCAGAGATTCCGTCGATTAGTTCGAGTTTGAATTTTTGGTCTCGTTCGCCGAACCATTCGCGTGCTGCGTCGTAGGTCCAGGTTTCCTGTTCAAAAGGCACATTGGCTTTAATCATCGCCTTCATGTGCTTTTCGATCTCCGGGAAATCGTCAGGTGTAATGGGACGTGGCACCTCCATATCGTAATAGAACTCGTTCTCAATCGGGGGTCCGATTGCGAGTTTAACGGTCCGTTCACCATCAGGAAAAAGTTGTTGAACGGCATACGCCATGATGTGCGCGGTTGAATGGCGTAGGCGTTGTAAATAGTCTTCAGGTTGATTGGATTCACGCATTGTGATCTACTCTCATTATGTCAATTCATGTAGGATAAAAAAATTGTTGACAATAGACTTAACGTCTTTTTTCGTACACTGTTTACGTCTAAATTATTGTACACCATCTGACAGCGAAATGCCAATTATTTTCGCAGCCCGGTAGCAGAATAGTTATTGGTGTTAAAGTAAGCGTCGCGACCAAAGGTCGCTCCTACAGGAAGAATGGAAGGGTGAAAGATTGGAAGGCTGGAAGATTGCTGGATCAGGATTTTCGGGATTGTTGAATATCTTGCTGGTTAACGGGCAATAATGCACGCCGCATGAATCAACGGTATGAATGCCTTAACGGCATTCCCCGGGGCGAGTACGCCGCAAAATTGCCCTACTACGAACGAGCGTTAGTGAAATCTGACAGAACCGGTATAGGGACGGGACTGGTACAGGGGAGTTGGAAGAGAAGGATGGGCGGTACAGGACTTGAACCTGTGACCTCTTGCATGTCAAGCAAACGCTCTAGCCACCTGAGCTAACCGCCCGTTATTGGAGAGATAGTAATGGAGGTGGCGGTCGGAATCGAACCGACGAATAAGAGTTTTGCAGACTCTGGCCTTACCACTTGGCTACGCCACCTTAAGATGGAGCGGGAGACGAGATTTGAACTCGCGACCTCCACCTTGGCAAGGTGGAGCTCTACCACTGAGCTAC